>JAGRES010000007.1 GCA_020446425.1 Sphingobium sp.
CGCGCTGAAACCGGCTTTCATCGATCGTCCAGTGCCCCATCGTGCCGGCGGCAACGGTCATGCCCATTGCGCGCTTTTCCCATTCGGCATGAAACAGGGGCTCGTCGACTTCGGGCGCAATCGGGCCAAACCCCATCTGGCCGCCAAGGTCCTGCGGGCCGTTCATGCCGACCCTCCCACGGCTGAGGCGAGCCCTGTACCGATCATGGAATCGCGCGTCACGAGGTCCGCCAGCGTCTCTTCGCTCAAGTCCTCTGCGCCAGCCGGGCGCATCGGCACCACCAGATATCTGAGTTCGGCGGTCGAATCCCAAACCCGGATTTGCGTGGCGGCGGGCAACTCCAGCCCGAATTCGGCGAGTACACCCCGCGGATTGATCACAGCACGGCTGCGATAGGGCGGTGATTTGTACCAGACCGGCGGCAGGCCAAGCACCGACCACGGATAGCAGGAGCAAAGGGTGCACACGACAAGATGATGCTGCTCAGGTGTGTTGAACACGGCGCGCATATGCTCGCCCTGCCGGCCGCCATAGCCCAGCGAGGCGATCGCCGCCGTCGCGTCCTCTTTGAGCCAGGCCGCAAAGTCCGGGTCGGACCATGCTCTTGCCACCACGCGCGCACCGTTGCGCGGGCCGACCTTGTGTTCGTAGGTATCGATGATCGCGTCTATCGCCGCCGCTTCGACCAACCCTTTCTCGACCAGGATGGTCTCCAGCGCTCTGACGCGGGCAGCCATCGGATCTAGGTCATTGTCATGGTCGTGATCATGGCCCATTCGCGAATCCTAGGACCGGCGTCGCGGCCAGACAAGAAGGAGACGCATGGTCCAGCCGAACGGCCGTTTTCTAGCGCAACATCGGCCAGATCGAGGCAGCCAACAGCAGCCCCATCGCGATGTTGAACCATTTCAGCCGAACCGGATCGGACAGAAACCCGCGCAACGCCGTTCCGAATGCCGTCCAAACCGACACGCTGGGCAGATTGACGATGCCGAAAATCAGCGCAACGAGCACGATTGAGCTGAAGGGCTGCTCCGCGCTGGTGTAGAGCGCCATGGCGGTCACCGCCATCACCCACGCCTTCGGGTTAACCCATTGAAAAGCGGTCGCTTCCAGAAACGTCATCGGACGGGTTGAGGCATCCTTCTCGGCCCCCAACGAACGCGCCATGGCAATGCGCCAGGCGAGATAGAGCAGATATGCGCCACCGGCGATCTTGAGCGCGAGATTCAGTCCCGGATAGGCCGTCAGCAACGCGCCGAGACCGAGGCCGACGGCAAACAGAAGCGCAACGAACCCCGCGCCGATGCCCAGCATATGCGGGATCGTGCGGCGAAAGCCGAAATTCACCCCCGACGCCAGCAGCATGAAGTTGTTCGGCCCCGGCGTCACCGATGAAACGAATGCGAATGTGAAAAGCGCAAGAAATATGTCGGCGGACATGCACGCCTCCTATTAGGTCAGTAATATTGACATAATAGCAGCGCCCGGCAAGGCCTCAACGCGGCTGGTCAGGCAACGCGCCGTCGCTGGACCAACTAGAAGAACCGGTTACCGCGCGCCAGAAAGGCCGCGATGTGGCTGGTTTCCGGCACCCCGCGCCAGCGCG
>JAGRES010000008.1 GCA_020446425.1 Sphingobium sp.
TAACGGCAGCGGCGCGCGCAACGGCGTGACGCCGGCCATCGAGGTCCAGCACCTCACCGTCAGCTACGGGCCGCGCCCCGCGCTGCTGGACGTCAACGTCGCGATCGAGCCCGGCATCCTGGTCGGCGTGATCGGGCCCAACGGCGCGGGTAAATCCACGCTGTTCAGGATTATCACCGGTCAGGAAACGCCCGATAGCGGCACTATCGACATCGGCTCGACCGTGCATCTGGGCTATGTCGACCAGAGCCGCGATCATCTGGATGGCAGCAAGAATGTCTGGGAAGAGATTTCCGACGGCCTCGATTATATGAAGGTCAACGGCCACGATACCTCGACCCGTGCCTATGTCGGTGCGTTCAACTTCAAGGGCGCGGACCAGCAGAAGAATGTCGGCAAGCTCTCCGGCGGTGAGCGCAACCGCGTGCACATGGCCAAGATGCTGAAAACCGGTGGCAATGTGCTGCTGCTCGACGAACCGACCAACGACCTGGACGTCGAAACGCTGGGCGCACTGGAAGACGCGATAGAGAATTTCGCGGGCTGCGCCGTGGTCATCAGCCACGACCGCTTCTTCCTCGACCGTCTGGCGACGCATATCCTCGCTTTTGAGGGCAACAGCCATGTCGAATGGTTTGAAGGCAATTTCGAGGCCTATGAAGAGGATAAGCGCCGCAGGCTGGGCGATGCGGCGGACAGGCCGACACGGCTGGCATACAAGAAGCTAACGCGGTGAGATGAAGCAAAGGCCTGGGATTGAGGATGTCGTTGCAAAAGTAAGCAGGTCAGCTTTTGGCAAACCGTTGATTACGAATGTTCTTCGTGGTCATCTTGTTGAAGCGATCATTGCACTGGCATTGGAACCAGACTGGCGTTGGTGCTCGGAAGACTATGCGAGTTGGGATTTCGAACGCGCTGATGGAATACGACTTGAAGTCAAACAGTCGGCCGCAAAGCAAACTTGGGCACCTCCCAAGCACGGTCGAATAAATCCGAGTTTCGATATTAAGCCTCGAACTGGACGCTGGGAAGGCGCAAGGTTCATCAATGAAGCGGGGCGCAACGCCCATCTTTATGTCTTCGCCTACCATGGCCTTTTGGATGAAACTGCCGACCATAGAAACCCCAATCAATGGTGCTTTTACTGTGTCCGGACCAGTGATCTACCGGGCACGAAGCGCATATCTTTGGCCTCAGTAGCTAAGCTTGCTAAGCCAATTCCCTATGAACGTTTGATGGATCAGGTGCAGGAATTGTGCACTGACATTTGGGGCCACTAAGGGACTTGAGGGCGCTATTTATTGCTTCTCATTATTCACCCAGTCCGCCAACACCCGCGAATAGAGCTGGTGCTCGGCGATCAATACCCGCGCGGCGAGATCATCTGGCGTATCGCCGGGGATGATCGCCACTTCGGTCTGGCCCAGCACCGGGCCGTCGTCCAGCTCTGCCGTCACGATATGCACAGAGCAGCCGCCATGCGTATCGCCCGCCTCAATTGCGCGCTCATGGGTGTGCAGGCCCTTATATTTGGGCAACAGCGACGGGTGGATGTTGAGCATCCGGTTTTCCCAGCCCGAAACGAACTCGGGTGAGAGCAGCCGCATATAACCGGCAAGTGCGATATAGTTCGCGCCCGCCTTGCGGATTTCTGCGTCGATGATTGCGTCAAACTCCGCGCGCTTCATGCCCTTGTGACTGTGCGCGAAAGTCGCAATGCCCTCGGCGCGGGCAAAGTCGAGGCCAGCGGCTTCCGGGTCGTTGGACGCGACCAGCACAACCTCATAGGGGCAATCCGCCGCCTTGGCGGCATAGACCAGTGCCGCCATGTTCGACCCGCGCCCGGAGATGAGGATAGCGACTTTTGCTTTGCTCATCGCCTCAGTCCCCCGCCACGAACGTAACGATCTTGAGCACGCCATCGACAGGCTGCACGATCAGGCGATAGTCAATCGGGCTGCGCAGCAGGCTTTTGTGGACATAGCCGACATTGTGATTGACCGTGCTGGAAACCTTCACCCAATCCTCGCTCGTGGCCTCACCGTCATCGACCTGTGTCATGATATCCCAGTCGAGCCGGGCGACAGCGCGTGCATCGCGGCTCGGCCCCTCGCGCATCACGATATTGGTGCCTGTAGCGACGAAGCTGGAAAAGGCGTCATATCGGTCCGGCATGTGCGCAAACATATAGGGAAGAGCGGCATAGCCATCCTTTTTGGCGCACCCCAGCGCGAGAATGCGCTCCAGCTCCAGCCATATGGGCGAGGTCTCTGCCTTGTCGAGCTGCCAACTGGTCCTGAATTCCTCGATGCCGTCATCCCCGCCGAAGCTGGACTTTATGCTGGTATCGACGAGCGCGAGCAACTGGGCCGGATTCCTCTCTGCGACGGCTTGTCGTAATTGCTGCTCAAAGGCGAAATAGGCCGGGTCGGCGGCACATTCATTGCGTGGAGGCAGGGTTTCGGCATGCAGGGGAGAGGCAGCCAGCATGTATAGGCAGGCAGCTGGTAATAATGCGGCCTTTATATTGCTCACAGCTTTTTCCGTTCGTGTCGAGCGTAGTCGAGACACGAGCGTCGTTCGGCCTCTCGACTACGCTCGAGGCGAACGGCGTTTACTTCAGGCATCATGTCCCGCTTCCCATGCCTCGCGGGCGCTCCATGCGCCCGATGCGCTGCGCACGGTGCAGCCCTTGGTCCCCGCTTCGATATGTCCGACGCGGTGCACGGCTTCGCCAGCAACTTCCAGTTCCTGCGTGACCCGCGCGACATTGGATTCATCGACCACCAGCACCATACCGACACCGCAGTTGAAGGTGCGGGCCATTTCACCGGGCTCGATATGGCCTTGCGCCTGCAGGAACGCCATCAGGCGTGGCTGCTCCCACGCATCTGCATCGACTATGGCGCGGCAGCCGTCGGGCAGCATGCGCGGGATATTCTCCAGCAGCCCGCCACCTGTGATATGGGCGAGTGCGTGGATATCGCCCTTGCGGATACTGGGCAGCAGCGATTTTACATAGATGCGCGTCGGCGCGAGCAAGGCGTCGATGAGAAGCACGTCCTGATCGAACAGGGCGGGGCGGTCCAGTTTCCAGCCTTTGTCCGCAGCCAGCCGCCGCACCAGCGAATAGCCGTTGCTGTGCACGCCGGTTGAAGCCAAACCGAGCAGCACGTCGCCTGCCTTCACTTTATCGCCCAGCAAAGCCTCGTCGCGCTCCACCGCGCCAACGCAGAAACCGGCGAGGTCATAATCGCCGTCTGAGTACATCCCTGGCATTTCCGCCGTTTCGCCGCCGATCAACGCACAACCAGCCTGTTTGCAGCCTTCGGCGATACCGGCCACTACGCGCTCGGCCACGCCATTCTCCAGCTTGCCGGTCGCGAAATAGTCGAGGAAGAAAAGCGGCTCGGCGCCCTGAACGATCAGGTCATTGACGCACATGGCGACCAGGTCGATACCGACCGTGTCATGCTTGCCGCTGTCGATAGCGAGCTTCAGCTTGGTGCCCACGCCGTCATTGGCGGCGACCAGCAGCGGGTCTTTATAGCCTGCCGCCTTGGGGTCGAAAAAGCCGCCGAACCCGCCGAGCGAGACGTTTGCACCGGGGCGGTTCGTCGCCTTGGCGAGCGGCGCTATCGCCTTTACCAGCGCATTGCCGGCTTCGATGCTCACCCCTGCCTGCGCATAGCTGTAGGATTGCGGCGTTTCTGTCTCAGAGTCGGTGGGTTGTGTCATGGTCCAAGCGCCTATCGCATTTGCTGATTTTATCAAGGTGCGGGTGGCCATAAATAAATGTGCTCATGCCAATTGTATGCTTGGAATTCGCGCCATTTGCCGCCAAAAGAGCGCCGTGACGATGATTGCCGCCATGCCTCGCATAGTGCGAATGCCCCAAATACTGCGCCTGCTGGCGATTCCGCTGGCAGCGGCGCTGGGTTTGCTGGCCGCTAACCTTGTCGCACAGATGGAGGGTGAGCGGGGCGTTCCTCCCATTGCCAGCAGCGGCGATTTCGAGGTCGGCAATATTCAGGTGGATATCTATGCCGACACGGCGGACGCGGCGCGCCTTGCCGGGTGGAAGCAGGCGCAGCGCCTCGCCTGGAAGAAGCTGTGGGCGAATACCAATGGCGGTGCAGGCGTGGGCCTGTCCGACAGCCAGCTCGATCAGGTCGTTTCCGGTATCGAGGTGGAATCGGAACAGATCGGGCCGAAGCGCTATATCGCGACGCTGCGCGTATTGTTCGACCGTGCACGTGCAGGCCAGATCCTTGGCGTGCGCTCAACGGCGATGCGCTCTCCGCCTTTGCTGGCGGTGCCTATCCTGCGTCAGGGCGGCAGCTCTACCGTCTTTGAAACCGTCAATGAATGGCAGAAGGCATGGGCGCGCTATCGCACCGGCGACAGCGCCATTGATTATGTCCGCACCACCGGTACGGGCGCGGATGCGCTGCTGCTGACTGCGGGGCAGGCGGGGCGGCGCGGGCGCAACTGGTGGCGCAATATTCTCGATCAATATGGCGCGGCCGATGTTGTGTTCCCTATCGCGCGGCTGGAGCGGCAATGGCCGGGCGGACCCGTAATCGGGCATTTCGCCGCGCGATATGGCCCGGACAATTCGCTGCTCGGCAATTTCTCGCTGCGCGCCCCCAATGAGGCGAGCGTGCCCAAGATGCTGGATCAGGCAATCGAGAAGCTCAACGGCATTTATACGCAGGCGTTGCTCGATGGCCGTTTGCGGGCGGACCCGTCGCTGATCATCGAGGAACCGTTGAATGCTTCGGATCTGGATCTGGGCAATATGAGCGACTTGGGTATAGAGACGACCGGCGTTCCGGCGTTCAATACACCGGGCAGCACCAGCTATCAGATTCAGTTCGATACGCCCGATGTCGCTTCGGTCAGTCAGGGCGAGGCCTTGTTGCGTAGCATATCGGGCGTGAAATTCGCCGCGACCAGCAGTCTGGCGCTCGGCGGCGTTTCAGTGATGCAGGTCAGCTATGACGGATCAGCCGATGCGCTCAAAACCGCGCTGGAGGCGCGGGGCCTGAGCGTGAGTGCGTCGGGCAGTACATTGCGGATCAGCAGGCGTGGGGCGGCTCCGGCTGCGGAGCAATGAGCCAGATAGGCCTGCCGTTCGATTGGGCCGGGCAGGCGCGGCTCGGGCATTTCATCGTCAGCAGTGCCAACCGGTCCGCCGCGCATCATATCGAGGGATGGCGCGACTGGCCTGTACCGATTTCGGTGCTCAGCGGCCCGCCGCGCAGCGGCAAGAGCCTGCTGGCGGAGCATTTCGCGCAGATATCGGGCGGCAAGGTAATCGAGGATGTCGAGCACCAGTCCAACACCCAGCTGTTCCATGAATGGAACATGGCGCGTGACAGCCGGCAGCCTTTGCTGCTTGTGTCGCGTCATGCGCCTTCGCAATGGACGGTGACCCTGCCCGATCTGCGGTCGCGCCTCGCCGCCGCGCCGCATATGCATATAGATGAGCCCGATGACGAGCTGGTGCGCGCGCTCATTGAAATGGGCCTGCATAGCGGCGGGTCGGCCTATTCGCCGGATTTGTCCGAATGGCTCACCCGGCGTATAGAGCGCAGCTACAGCGCCGTTGCCGCCGTGCTGGACGAGCTCAACCGCCTTTCGCTCGCGACATCGCGGAAGATATCCATCGCAACCGCGAAAGAAGCGCTGCAAAACACCGGTTCTTTCCCTATATTGACATCCGAATCCGATACAGCGGACGGCGATGAGAAACACAGCAAGGAGCCAGAATAATGGCTGAGGCCGATCCGGTCATGCAGCTGGCCGATGCGGGCGAGCGATATTTCAATCGCGAATTGTCATGGCTCGCGTTCAACCGGCGCGTTCTTGAGGAAGCGACCAATCCGGCGCATCCGTTGCTGGAGCGGCTGCGGTTCCTGTCGATCAGCGGCAATAACCTCGATGAATTCTTCATGGTTCGTGTTGCGGGCCTGAAAGGGCAGCAGATCGACAATGTCGACCTGCGTTCCGCTGACGGCCTGACACCCGCGCAGCAGCTCGCGGCCATTGGGGCCGAGGGCGACGCGCTAATGCGCGACCAGCAGATTGTCTGGCATGAGTTGCACAAGGAGCTGGCGGATACGGGTGTAGAGGTCATCGGCACAGACCCGCTGAAACCGGATATCGAAAGCTGGCTGGAAGAGCATTTCCTCACGCAGATATTTCCGATTTTGACGCCGCAGGCGCTTGACCCCGCACATCCATTCCCGTTCATTCCCAATCTTGGCCTGTCCCTGTTGTTCGATCTGATACGCAAATCGGACAAGGAAAATGTGCGCGAGCTGGTGATGATACCCTCATCATTGCCACGCTTCATCCGCATCCCGGGCCATCCCGCGCGCTATATGGCGCTGGAATCGGTCATCCGCCGCTTCAGCCACCGCCTGTTTCCGGGCTATGAGGTTTGCGAAAGTGGCATTTTCCGTGTGATCCGCGACAGCGATATCGAGGTCGAGGAAGAAGCCGAGGATCTGGTCCGCTATTTCCGCAGCGCGATCAAGCGCCGCCGCCGCGGGCGCATCATCCGGGTCGAGATCGAGGCGGGCCTGCCCGACGCCATCGACAATATGGTGCAGGATATGTTGCAGGGGCAGGACGCGATGATCGCGGATATCGACGGTTTCGTCGGTATTGGCGACTTGTCCGAAGTGGTCGAGGAGGACCGCCCGGACCTTAAGTTCGAGCCTTTTGCTGCGCGCTTCCCGGAACGTATCCGCGAATATGGCGGCGATTGCTTTGCCGCGATCCGCGCCAAGGATATCGTCGTTCATCACCCTTATGAGAGCTTCGACGTCGTTATCGCCTTTCTGAAGCAGGCCGCCGCCGACCCCGATGTCGTTGCGATCAAGCAGACGCTCTATCGCGCGGGCAAGCAGTCAGCTGTCATCCGCGCGCTGATCGATGCGGCGGAGGCCGGAAAGTCGGTTACCGCTGTGGTTGAGCTCAAGGCGCGGTTCGATGAAGAGCAGAACCTGCTGTGGGCCAGCGCGCTGGAGCGGGCAGGGGTGCAGGTGGTCTACGGCTTCATCGACTGGAAGACGCATGCCAAGATCTCGATGGTCGTCCGGCGCGAGGGCGAGGCATTCCG
This sequence comes from Sphingobium sp., assembly GCA_020446425.1. Lineage (GTDB taxonomy): Bacteria > Pseudomonadota > Alphaproteobacteria > Sphingomonadales > Sphingomonadaceae > Sphingobium. The sequence goes on from JAGRES010000008.1 coordinate 7,133, forward strand.
CACCTATTGCCACTTCGGTACCGGCAATTACCACCCGATAACGGCGCGTATCTATACCGATCTCAGCTTCTTCACCGCCGACCCGCGCGTGGGGCGCGATGCCGCTGCGGTGTTCAACTATATCACCGGTTATGTCGAACCCAAGGGGCTGGAGCTTCTCACCATGTCCCCGCATGATCTGCGTCGTCACCTGTGCGAATTGGTGGATGACGAGATTGCCCATGCGCGCGCGGGCCGCCCGGCGGCAATATGGGCGAAGATGAACAGTCTCGTGGACCCGGCGATCATCGAAAAGCTCTATTCCGCCAGCAATGCGGGCGTTCAGGTCGACTTGGTGGTGCGCGGCATCTGCTGCCTGCGGCCCGGGGTTCCCGGCATGTCGGAAAATATCCGCGTCAAGTCGATTGTCGGCCGCTTTCTGGAGCACAGCCGTATCTGGGCGTTCGGTAATGGTGCGGAATTCCCGCACAATGGCGCAAAGGTTTTCATCAGCTCCGCCGACTGGATGCCGCGCAATTTTGACCGGCGCGTGGAATATATGCTGCCCATCGAAAATCCGACCGTTCATGACCAGATTCTCGATCAGGTCATGGTCGCGAACCTGATTGATACGGAGCAAAGCTGGGTTTTGAATGCCGACGGCAGCTATACGCGGCTGGAACCGGGCGAAAAGCCGTTCAACCTGCATCGCTATTTCATGACCAACCCGTCGCTGTCCGGGCGTGGCGCGGCCCAGACCCATGGCGATGCCGCGCCCAAGCTCAGCCTGCGGTACAAGGTGTGAGCACGCTGTGACGCTGCTGCAGGACATGCTTCATCGACAGTCTCAGGCAAGCGTCAAACGGCAGGACGCTCTGGCGTCGCGTCGCCGGGGCATTGTTGACATAGGATCGAACAGCATCCGCCTCGTCGTGTATGATGGCCCAGAACGCTCGCCGTTCCTGCTGTTCAATGAGAAGGTATCCGCCGGGCTGGGTGCGGGGTTGAGCGAAACCGGGCGTATCGACGACACTGCGATGGAACGGGGCATAACCGCTCTTGTGCGTTTTTCCTGCCTGGCTGCCGAGATGGAGGTGGAAGAACTGAGCTGCATCGCAACAGCGGCGGTACGCGAAGCGGAAAACGGTTCCGAATTTGTTGCACGGGCAAAGCGCGACGCCGCAATGGATATAGAGATATTCACGGGTGAGCAGGAAGCGCAGGCGGCAGGCTATGGTGTTCTCTCCGCGATTCCCGATGCCGACGGTATTGTCGCCGACCTGGGTGGTGGTAGTCTTGAACTGGCGCGAGTGCGTGATGGCGATGTGTATGAGACTGTATCGCTTCCTTTGGGTGTGCTCCGCCTGCCCGCAATTCGCGAGCGCGGCAAGGATGCCTTGCCCAAATATATGGCCAAGGCGCTCAAACAGTCAGGATGGGATGTGGGTGAGTCCGGGCTGCCGCTCTATCTAGTGGGGGGCTCGTGGCGCGCGCTGGCGCATCTCGACATGCAGCTTTCGCATTTTCCGCTGCCGATCATCCATAACTACAGGATGAATATCGACCGTGCGGCCTATCTGGTCCGGGTGACGGCGCAAATGTCGAAATCCAGCCTGAAAAAGGTCCCGGCTATTCCATCGTCCCGCGCCGCGACACTACGGCATGCCTCGGCATTGCTTGCGGCGCTGGTGAGACAGCTTTCCTCGTCTGAGCTGGTGGTGTCCGCGCATGGCCTGCGCGAAGGCATATTATTTTCGCAGCTGGGCCGTGACGCTCGCTCGCTCGATCCGTTACTCGTTGCGGCGGAAGCCGAGGGAGAGGCTCAGGGGCGTTTCAAGGGGCACGGCGCACTGATCGACAGGTGGATCGAGCCATTATTCTCCTCCGATCCGGAGAGCTGGGCGCGCATTCGCCGGGCAGCATGCCTGCTGGGCGATGTGGGCTGGCGCGCCAACCCGGATTTTCGCGCGGAACGCGGCCTGGAGATAGCGCTCCACGGCAACTGGGTGGGCATCAACGCATTTGAGCGGGCGATGCTGGCGCAGGCGCTATACAGCAATTTCGGCGGCGGCGCGGCCATTGCTCCGGGGCTGCATGCGATAGCTGAGGAGACCGCGCTGGCGCGCGCTGTGCAATGGGGGTTGGCGATTCGGTTGGCGCAGAGGCTGTCCGGCGGCGTTGCGCCGCCGCTGGAGAATGCGCGATTGGCTCTGGACGATACGGGCGCGATCGAGCTGATGCTGCCCCACAGCCATGCCTGTCTGCGTGGCGAAACCGTCAATCGCCGGCTCAAGCATCTGGGACAGGCCATGGGCGCTGAATGGAACGTCAGGCTGGCCGATTGACGGCAGTTTATCCGCAGGATGCGCGAATGATCACCATATCGTCATCATAGCTGACCGTCAGCCTGTCGGGCCGGTAGTCCATGGTCATTGCACTGCGCGGCGGTGCCCAGCGCAGGGTTTTTGCGCCTGACGCAGCCAACATGGCGCTGCCCGTTTCGACCGATGCCTTCTGCCCCACGAAAGCGGCCAGCGCGTCATTACTGCATATGGCATCATTATCCGCACGGGTGGCAGGCTCGGATGAGCTGACTGCGGGTGTGCATGCAGCGAGCCCGGTAGCTGCGCCGAACAAAATCACGGGACGGATGAGATTTGCCGCAAAGGTCATGATTGATCCTCCTCGTTGCGCGTCATCCGCAGTCTGCCATCCGATACGGCAAAAGCCAAGCGCCCCTCTACCAGGTCGAGCGCGTCCCGGCCGAATTGCTCATATCGCCACCCCTGCAATATCATCAGGCCATCGCGCCGCCCGCCTGCCAGCATTTCGAGGTCGTCGCTTCGCGCAATGAGCCGCGCGGCAACGTCGATTTCCTTGGCCCGTATCTTGAGCAGCAGCTTGAGCAGGTCGGCGACCAGCGCACCGTCTTTGCCGAGGCCCGGTTTGCGCGGTTCGCGTTCCGGCATGTCCTCTGGCCGCATCGGTTTGGCGTTGCGCACGGCCTCCATCAGGCGTTTGCCGATGTCATTGCCTTTCCATGCCGCCGATAATCCGCGTACCTTGCCAAGGTCTTCCTGAACCTTGGGCGGGTGAGAAGCGATATCGGCCAGCGTCTCGTCCTTGACGATACGCCCACGGGGCAGGTTTTTGGTTTGCGCTTCATTCTCGCGCCATGCCGCTAGCGCTTTCAGCCGTCCCAGCACTTCAGGCTTCTTGCTGGAGATGCGGATGCGCCGCCACGCATTCTCCGGCAGATTCTCATAGTTTGACGGGTCGGCGATACGCTCCATCTCATCGTCCAGCCAGCCACCGCGCCCGGTTTTGCGAAGCCGTTCGAGCATTTTGGGGAAAAGCTGGATCAGGTGGGTAACGTCGCCGATAGCATAATCAATCTGACGCTTGTCGAGCGGGCGGCGTCCCCAGTCGGTGAAGCGTGCGCCCTTGTCCAATGTCACGCCCATCCATGCATCGACCAGATTGCCATAGCCGATCTGCTCGCCCATCCCCAACGCCATCGCCGCAATCTGGGTATCGAACATCGGGTGCGGGGTCTTTCCCGTCATATTGTAGATGATCTCAAGGTCTTGCCCGCCCGCGTGAAAAACCTTCAGCACGTCCTCATTATTGACCAGCAGGTCGAGCAAGGGGGTGAGGTCCAGCCCTTCCACCTTCGGGTCAATGGCGGCGGCTTCATGCTCGTCGGCGATCTGCACGAGGCACAGGTCGGGCCAATAGGTATTCTCGCGCATGAATTCGGTATCGACGGCTATCCATGGCGAGCGGGCAAGGCGTTCGCAGAGCTGGGCGAGGGTTTCACTGTCGGTAATCAGCGGATGAATTTGCATAAGTCGGTCGTTCACATTATGGGCAGGCGCGCTAGGCTGGCTTTTCCATTTTCAAAGTCGAAAATCCGGCCATAACGCGCTTACATCAGTTTGTCATTTCCAACCTCGGTTCTGGAAGATCGGTAGAGACTTTTTATGCACGCATATCGTACGCACACCTGCGCCCAGTTGCGCGCCACTCATGTCGGAGAAACGGTACGCCTGTCCGGGTGGGTGCACAGAAAGCGCGATCATGGCGATCTGGTGTTCATCGACCTGCGCGATCATTACGGTATGGTGCAGATCGTCACCGAAGTCGACGGACCAGTGTTCAAGGTCATCGAGGCGTTGAAGCCCGAAAGCGTTGTGACGGTGACGGGCAAGGTGATCGCGCGTGCGCAAGAGGCCATCAACCCAAAGATGGACACCGGCGAGATCGAGGTGCGCGCCGATGAAGCCGAGGTGCAATCCGCCGCAGCCGAACTACCCCTGCCGGTTGCGGGTGAGCAGGAATATCCCGAGGATGTCCGCCTGCGCTATCGCTTTCTCGACCTGCGTCGCGACACGCTGCACGCCAATATCGTCAAGCGCACGAAGATCATTTCCGACATTCGCCGCCGCATGGAAGATATCGGCTTCACCGAATATTCAACACCGATCCTGACCGCGAGCAGCCCTGAGGGCGCGCGCGACTTTCTGGTGCCCAGCCGTATTCATGCCGGGAAATTCTACGCGCTGCCGCAGGCGCCGCAGCAGTATAAGCAGCTGCTGATGGTCGCTGGGTTCGACCGCTATTTCCAGATCGCTCCCTGCTTCCGCGACGAAGATCCGCGCGCAGACCGCTTGCCGGGCGAATTCTATCAGCTCGATCTGGAGATGAGCTTCGTCACACAGGAAGATGTGTGGAACACGATGGAGCCGGTTATCGCGGGCGTGTTCGAGGCATTTGCCGAGGGCAAGCATGTCACGCCCTCGGGCAGCTTCCCGCGCATTCCCTATGCCGAGGCGATGCTGAAATATGGCAGCGACAAGCCGGACCTGCGCAACCCGGTCATCATTCAGGACGTGACCGGTCATTTCCACGGCTCGGGTTTCGGCATTTTCGCTTCGCTGGTCGAGGGCGGGAGCGTGATCCGTGCCATCCCGGCACCGGGCGCGGGCGCGGGCAGCCGCAAATTCTTCGATGACATGAACAACTGGGCGCGGGGCGAAGGCTTTGCGGGCCTGGGATATATCAACATCAAGGATGGCGCGCCCGGCGGACCGATCGCCAAGAACCATGGCGAGGAAAAGACAGCGAAGCTGATCGAAGCGCTCGGCCTAGGCCCCAATGACGGCGTGTTCTTTGCCGCTGGCAAGCCGGAACAGGCGGCAAAGCTGGCGGGCCTTGCGCGGGACCGTGTAGGCGAGCAGCTCGATCTCATCGACAAGAACCGGTTTGAGCTTGCCTGGATCGTCGATTTCCCCTTCTACGAATGGGATGAGGACGAGAAGAAAGTGGATTTCAGTCACAACCCCTTCTCGATGCCGCAGGGTGGTCTGGACGCGTTGCAGGGGCAGGACCCACTGACGATCAATGCCTATCAGTATGACCTTGTCTGCAACGGTTATGAAATTGCGTCGGGGTCTATCCGTAATCACAAGCCGGACGTGATGGTCGCCGCGTTTGAGAAGGTGGGCCTGAGCCAGGCCGATGTCGAAGAGAAGTTCGGCGGCCTCTATCGCGCCTTCCAATATGGCGCGCCACCTCACGGCGGCATGGCCGCGGGCGTCGACCGCATCGTCATGCTGCTGTGCGGGGCGCAGAACCTGCGCGAGATCACGCTATTCCCGATGAATCAGCGCGCAGAGGATCTGCTGATGGGCGCGCCGTCTCCCGCCGCACTCAAGCAGCTGCGCGAATTGCACATCCGCGTGGTTGAACCGCAAAAGGGCTGACTGTTCGCTTTTGGGGCGGATAGGGAAAATCGGCGGCTCGACGTTTGTCACGGCCGCCGATAAGGTGCCGCCATGAGCATAAAACTCTCCGATTATGAAAAGGGCGACAAGTTCGAAGGCGACTTCGACAAAGCGTTAAAAGAGCTTCAGGAGCGCATGCAACGCGTTCAGGTCGCTCATATCGTCCATGGGAAACGCAGCGCCATCGTGTTCGAAGGCTGGGATGCGGCGGGCAAGGGCGGTATCATCAAGCGCATGACCAGCCGGCTCGATCCGCGCTATTATGAAGTATGGCCGGTTGGTGCACCGACAGCGGAGGAGAAAGAACGCCATTTTCTGTGGCGTTTCTGGACGAAATTACCCGCCGCACAGGACATCGCCGTGTTTGACCGCAGCTGGTATGGCCGCGTGCTGGTCGAGCGCGTCGAGGGGTTCTGCACCGAGCGCGATTGGAAGCGCGGCTATGACGAAATCAACGAGTTTGAGGCGCAGCAAATCGACGCAGGGATGAATATCGTCAAGCTGTTCGTGCATGTGACGCAGGAAGAGCAGGACCGGCAGCTGGCCCAGAGAATCGACGATCCCTGGAAGCGCTGGAAAACGGGCCTGGAGGACTATCGCAACCGTAACAGGCGTGACGATTATCTCACAGCTATGCACGACATGTTTGATCATACCGACACGCGCTGGGCGCCATGGCTGGTAATTGACGGCAATGATCGCAAGGCCGGGCGCATCGCTGCCCTCACGGCTATTGTGGACAGGCTGGAAAGCCTTGTGCCGATGGAAATGCCTGATCCCGACCCCGCCGTTATAGAGCTGGCGCGGCAGGCTTACGGCTATGAACCTGCGGACAAAAAAGCGGGCAAGGATTAGCCCGGATAATCCATCTCTGGAAAAACCGGCGCATCAATCATATATTGGGCGCTGGAATGATAAGGAACAGGGCATGGCCGGATCGCTGATTGCATATCTGGACTCGATAAAGGAACGCGACCCTGCGCCGCGTTCACGGATGGAAATTCTGCTGTATCCGGGGGTCTGGGCACTGTTCTGGCACCGTATCGCCCACCGCCTGTATAAGGTGCGGCTGTATTTTCTGGCGCGTGCGATCAATCATCTTTCCCGCTTCCTCACCGGCAACGACATTCACCCCGGCGCGAAGATCGGGCGTAATTTCTTCATCGACCATGGCTTTACCGTCATTGGTGAAACGGCCGAGATCGGCGATAATGTTACGCTGTACCAACATGTGACGCTGGGTGGGACGGACCCTGCCAACGGCATCGGCGGCAAGCGCCACCCCACGATTTGCGACGGTGCGATTATCGGTTCCGGGGCGCAGGTACTTGGGCCGGTTACGGTCGGCGCGCGTGCGCGTGTGGGTGCCAATGCCGTTGTGACCAAGGACGTCCCTGAAGCAGCGACAATGGTAGGCATTCCGGCCCGCCAGATGCTCGTCGACGTCACCGCCTATCAGCGCGAATTCGTGCCATATGGCACTCCGTGCAGCGAAGTGTTCGATCCCGCGACGCAAAAGCTGGAAATATTGCAGTGTGAGGTCGAGCGGCTGACGAAACAGATTGCGGAACTCAAGGAGGAACGCGACAGCAGCGGATCAACCGGTACGAAGCCGGGTAAGGAGCGCGGTTGCGCCTGATGGGGGAGATCGCTCCATTTCCCCAGCACAGGCAGCCGGGACAAACCGGTTTTGATCGTGGGGAACTCTCTCGCATCATGGACCTATATGGCCGGATGGTGTCGGCTGGGCACTGGCGCGACTATGCGATAGATTTCAACAGGGAAGTCGCCATATTCTCGGCTTTTCGGCGCGCCGCCGAGCGTCCCGAATATCGCATAGAAAAGCGCCCTTCCTTGCGCCATCGCCAGGGTATGTGGGCATTGATCGGCGAAGCGGGTGCCGTGTTGAAACGCGGGCAGGAGCTTGCAGGCGTGCTCGCTCCTGTCGAGCGCAAACTCGTGCGTTTGATCGAAAAATAGCTGCGCTGCATATTCGACAACCTTTGGCCGCTGACCAAAGGCATATCGGCGCAAATCATCAGTACCATCATATAATTATAGTGTTGCCGGCGCATGGCGCGATGCGATGCTGCAGCAGACAAGCGCGTGTCATATTTATGAAATTTATATGTCATCGAACTGTCATCAAATGGTCATACGGGCGTCACGACATCATCGCTTGAAAGGAAATATTCCGTGTCATCGAAATTCGTTTTGCGTGCTGTTTTGCTGGCAGGCTGCGCACTGTCACCCATCACTGCGCAAGCCCAAAACTTAAGTGCAGAAGAGGCCGCCGCGCTGCGCGCGGAAATTCAGGCGCTGCGTGCTCAGGTCGAAGCGCTTGAGGCGCGTGTGGGCAAGGCCGAAACCAGTTCTGCCGCTGCGGCAGAGACGGCTCAGAAAGCCACTGAAATGGCAGCCAAGGCCGACGATGGCGTTACCATCAAGTTCAAGGGCGCACCGCAAATCAGCGATGAGAAAAAGGGCTGGTCCTTCAAACCGCGTGGCCGCTTGCTCTATGATTTCGCGAGCGTGAATGCGCCCGATGGCGTTGTCGCCACCGGTATGGGTTTTTCCAATGAGCTGCGCCGTGCGCGCCTTGGCGTCGAAGGCACCGTACCGGGTGGCTTCGGTTACAAGTTCGAGATTGATTTCGCCGGTGGCGATGCCGAGCTGACCGACGCGTTCCTGACCTACAAGACAGGTGGATTGACGCTGACCGCCGGACAGCACAACAACTTTCAGAGCCTGGAAGAGCTGAGCAGCTCCAACGACACCAGCTTCATGGAACGTGCCGCCTTCACCGATGCATTCGGTTTTGAGCGTCGCGTGGGTATCTCCGCACAATATCATGCTGGTGACTTGCTGGCGCAGGCCGGCCTGTTCACCGATAATGTCGATGATCTGTCGAGCGATGAGAATGACAGCATCGGCGGCGATGTGCGTATCGTTTATGCACCGAAAATGGGCGAAACCCAGCTTCATTTCGGTGGGTCCGGCCATTGGCGCAGCCTTGGCGATTCGGTCAATTCGGTACGCTATCGTCAGCGTCCGCTGGTGCACTCCACCGATACGCGTTTCGTCAACACCGGTACGCTGGGCGGCGTCAACAGCGAAACCGCATATGGCCTTGAGGCCGCCGTCATATCCGGCCGCTTCCACGCGGCGGGCGAAGCCTATTGGCAGACAGTGGAACTGGCCAGTGCGTCGGACCCGACATTCTTCGGCGGATCAATGGAAGCCGGTTTCTTCCTGACCGACGATAGCCGCAGCTACAAGGGTGGCGTCTTCAAGGGGGTGAAGGTCAAGAACCCGGTCGGCTCGGGCGGCATCGGCGCTGTGCAGTTCAACGTGCGCTATGACCGCCTTGATCTCAACGATGCGGGCATCGTTGGCGGCACGCAGGACGGCTATATGGCGTCGCTCATCTGGACGCCGGTCGATTATGTGCGCTTCATGCTCAACTATGCGCGCATGGAATATAAGGATGCGGCTATCGTTGCCGGGACAGACCGTTCCTATGGCGTCGACGTGTTCGGTGCGCGGACCCAAGTTTCGTTCTGACGCTCTAGCAAATCAAACAAAAAGGCCGCGGAGAGTGATCTTCGCGGCCTTTTTGGTATTTATAATGGGTTAGAGCCCTAATGCACCGCCTCGGCATCCAGCGCGTAACCGGCAGAACGCACCGTGCGGATGATGTCGCTTTTGCCACCGGTGTTGATCGCTTTGCGCAGGCGGCGGATATGCACATCGACCGTGCGTAGTTCTATGTCGCTGTCGCGGCCCCAGACGCTGTCGAGCAGGCGTTCGCGGGAAAACACCCAGCCGGGGTGCTCCAGAAAATGCTTGAGCAGGCGATATTCCGTCGGACCGAGAGAGACGGACTGACCGCCGCGTTTCACCTTATGGCCGACCGTATCCATTTCGATGTCGGCAAAGCTCAGTGTTTCACCGGCAAGGGCAGGGCGTACACGCCGCAGAACCGCGCCGACACGTGCGACCAACTCGCGGGGTGAGAAGGGCTTGGTGACATAATCGTCCGCGCCGGTTTCCAGGCCGCGCACCCGGTCCTCTTCCTCGCCGCGTGCTGTCAGCATGATGATCGGCACATTGGCGGTGTTGGCATTGCGGCGCAGGCGGCGGCACACTTCGATTCCGGACAGGCTTTCGACCATCCAGTCGAGCAATACAATGTCGGGCGTCTGTTCCTGTGACAGGATCAGGGCTTCTTCGCCGTCAACAGTATGGGCAACGTCGAAATCTTCCTTGCGGAAATGCCAGATCAGCAGCTCGGCGAGAGCGGCGTCATCCTCGACAAGAAGCATATGGGCGCGGCTCATATCAAACTCCTTCACTCATTTTCAGTAGCGCTGCGGTCGCGTTCGGGCAGGTAATTGCCGGTCGCGGCATAATAGACCATTTCGGCGACGTTCGTGGCGTGGTCGCCGATCCTCTCGATATTCTTCGCAACGAACAGCAGGTGCGCGCACTCGCTGATCGTCTTGGGGTTCTCGACCATGTAGGTGACCAGCGTGCGGAAGATGCTGTTGTAGAAGCTATCCACAACGGCGTCGCGCTCTATCACGGCTTCTGCCAGCATTGCGTTGCGTGCGGCGAAGGCGTTCAGTGCGTCGGCGACCATTTCGCCCGCTATCTGCGCCATGGCTGGCAACAGGGAAATAGGCTCGATTGTGCGATGATCGCCGATCTTCGGCACGCGCTTGGCGATGTTCTTGGCGTAATCGCCGATGCGTTCCACCACGCCAACAATCTTGAGCGCGGCGATGACTTCACGCAGGTCGTCGGCCATTGGTGCGCGCAAGGCGATGGTTTCCACCACCAGCTTCTCGACTTCGGCTTCCAGCGCATCGACCTTGTGGTCATCCAGAACGACCTTCTTGGCCTTGGCCAGGTTCTGATGAACCAGAGCGTCCATCGCTTCTTCCAGCGCGGTTTCCACGCGTCCGCCCATTTCCGCGACCAAGCCGCGCAGGCGATTAATGTCTTCGTCAAATGCCGTCACAGTATGTTGTTCGGACATAGTCTGTCTCCTTCGGTGCCCTCAGCGGTCAGCCATAGCGACCCGTAATATAGTCTTTAGTCTTTTCTTCGCGCGGATTGGTAAAGATCTCGGAAGTTACGCCATATTCGACAAGATTACCGAGGTGGAAAAAGGCGGTGCGCTGTGACACGCGGGCGGCCTGCTGCATATTGTGCGTAACGATCACAATGGCATAGCGGCCGCGCAGTTCGTGGATCAGTTCCTCGATCTTCGCCGTTGCGATCGGGTCGAGCGCTGAGCAGGGTTCGTCCATCAATATGACTTCGGGCTCCACGGCAATGGCGCGGCCAATGCAAAGGCGCTGCTGCTGGCCGCCTGACAGGGCTGTGCCGCTGTCCTTCAGCCGGTCCTTGACCTCTTCCCACAGGCCAGCGCGGCGCAGCGAGGATTCGACGATTGTGTCGAGATCCGCCTTGCTGCTGGCGAGGCCATGAATACGCGGGCCATAGGCGATATTGTCATAGATTGATTTCGGGAACGGGTTCGGCTTCTGGAACACCATACCCACCCGCGCGCGCAGCTGGACCACGTCCATGCCGGAGGAATAGATATTCTCGCCGTCCAGCGTGATCTCACCCTCGACCCGGGCGCTGGGCACCGTATCGTTCATACGGTTGAGCGTGCGCAGGAAAGTCGATTTGCCACAGCCTGACGGCCCGATGAATGCGGTAACATTGTCGGTATCGACGTCGATCGACACCTCCTTGATCGCCTGCTTTTCGCCATAATAGACGTTGACGTTGCGAGCGCTCATCTTGGTGGGTGAAGAAGTTTGGGACATCAGGGAATTACCACCGCTTTTCGAATTTGTTGCGTAGATAGATCGCGATGCTGTTCATCCCCAGCAGGAACATGAGCAGCACAATGATCGCGGCTGAGGTTTTCTCGACAAAGCCTTTGCTGACTTCGTCGGACCACAGGAAGATTTGCACCGGAAGCACGGTCGCCGGGGCGGTAATGCCATCGGGCGGGCTGGCGATGAACGCGCGCATGCCGATCATCAGCAGCGGCGCGGTTTCGCCCAGCGCGCGGGCCATGCCGATGATGGTGCCGGTCATGATACCGGGCAGCGCGAGCGGCAGCACATGATGGAACACCACCTGCACCGGCGATGCGCCAATGCCCAGCGCCGCGTCCCGGATGGACGGCGGCACCGCCTTGATCGCGTTGCGCCCGGCGATAACGATCACGGGCATGGTCATCAGCGCCAGCGTCATGCCGCCAACCAGCGCGGCGGAACGGGGCAGGTGCAGCAGGTTGAGAAATATGGCGAGGCCGAGCAGGCCGAAGATGATCGAGGGAACCGCCGCCAGATTGTTGATCGACACCTCGATCATGTCGGTCCAGCGATTGCGCGGCGCATATTCCTCCAGATACAGTGCCGCGAGCACGCCGATCGGGAAGCTGAGCAGCAATGTTACCGCCATGGTGAGTAGCGACCCCTTGAGAGCGCCCCAGATGCCGACCTGAGACGGATCGGTAGCGTCGCTCGACGTCAGGAAGCCTCCGTTGAAACTGCGCGACACCAGCCCGGCTTCGTCCAGACGGGCATAAGCCTGCTCTGCGGCGGCCGGGGCATTCCCCTTGGCGGCAAGGTCGATGTCCGCCGAGGCTGGCAGAGAGAGGATTTCGCTGCGCCCCAATATTGCCGGGTCGTCCTTGATGATATCGCGCACCTCGACCCAGGCGCTGGGGGAGAGCAGTTCGTCGCCTCCCTTGCCCAGCGTATCTATCGCCGCCTGCGCCGTCGCTGCGGGCAGGTTGGCATTGGACAAGGCCTGATCGGCGTTGACCCCGTGCAGCATGGCCGGATCGACCATGATCGCCGCCTTGGGGAAGTCGAATTTCACGGCGATCTCGGTTCGCGTGAAGCCGCCCAGACCGCTGCTGAGCATGGAAATCAGCAGGAAAGCGAGGAACCCTGCGGACATCGCTATGGCGGCCAGCCCGATGAGACGGAAGCGGCGTTCCGATGCATAGCGCGCGGAAATGCGCTTTTGCATCGCGTTGCTCTTCCAGTCTGTGGGGAGGCGTCTTTTCATATCGTGATCGGTCTCAGCCATAGGTGCGGTCATTCATAAGCCTCGCGGTACCGTTTCACGACCTGCAGCGCGACGATGTTGAGCAGCAGCGTGACGATGAACAGAACAAGCCCCAGTGCGAAGGCAGCCAGTGTCTTGGCGCTGTCGAACTCCTGATCGCCGGTCAGCAGCTGCACGATCTGCGTCGTGACCGTGGTGACACTGGCAAAGGGGTTGAGGGTCATGTTGGCGGCAAGGCCGGCGGCCATCACCACGATCATGGTTTCACCGATAGCACGGCTGACGGCCAGCAATACGCCGCCAACGACGCCGGGAAGGGCGGCGGGAATGAGCACCTGACGGATCGTCTCGCTGGTGGTCGCGCCCATGGCGAGGCTGCCGTCGCGCATGGATTGCGGCACGGAGGCAATGCTGTCGTCCGCCATCGACGATACGAACGGGATGATCATCACGCCCATCACCAGACCGGCGGCGAGTGCGCTTTCCGAGGATGCGCCGGAAATGCCGACCCAGGCCGCGAAGTCGCGCATATTGGGCGCGATGGTGAGCGCGGCGAAATATCCGTAAACGACGGTCGGTACGCCAGCCAGCACCTCGAGAATGGGTTTCAGCCATGCGCGCGCGGCGGGCTTGGCATATTGTGTGAGGTAGACCGCGCTCATCAGGCCGAGCGGTATGGCGACGGCCATGGCGATGATCGCGCCGATGAAAATCGTGCCCCAGAATAACGGGATCGCGCCGAATGCATCGTCATTGCCGTAACCGAGCGCTGCCGATTGCGGCGACCATTTGGTGCCGAACAGAAAATCGAGCGGATTGACCATCGAGAAAAAGCGTAGCGATTCCCACAGCAGCGAGGCGACGATGCCGACCGTGGTAATGATCGCGATCAGCGATGCGCACAGCAGCGTCATCATCACGATGCGCTCCACGCGCGTTCTCGCGCGGAAATCGGGGCGAATGCGGGTGAAAGCGAAGGCCGCTCCGGCCAGCGCGAGCATCACTGCCGCAAGGGCCCCGCCGATGGAATAGAAACGGTGCGCTTCGCGATAGGGTTCTACAAGGGCCTGCGACCGCTGGTCGAAAGCAATCGCGCCCGGGTTCTTGGCGAGATTGCGCGCTTCACCCAATATCGCGCCGCGTGCAAAACCGTCTTCCGGCAGGGATGCCGCCGCTGGCGATTCCAGAACGCGCTCGGTCACCAGTCCCGGCATGATATTCGCCCATATGCTCAGGAATGCCAGCGCGGGCAGAGCGACCCAAAGCGCGGCATACCAGCCATGATAGCCGGGCCGGGAATGCAGGAGAGAACGTGGCGGTGCGCCATCGCCCGATCTGCGGGGAGAGGCGGCGCCCAGTCGCGCCGCTTTTGCCCGCGCACTGAGCCAGGCAATAACGCCCAGCCCAATGATGATAGTAACGATGGCTACACCGCTCACGTCGAAAACCCTCCCAATGATGGATTATTTAAGGTCAGAACCATCTATCACCGCGAGCGTGGTAACGGTGGCCGCGCTCTTTGCCCGTACGTCTTCCGAGCTGGCGACCATGCCGCGCTTGGCGAGATAGCCGTCCGGGCCCCAGCCTTTTGCGAACTCTTCCATATAGGCCTTCAGGCCGGGAATGACGTTCACGTGCGCCTTCTTGACGTAGATGTAGAGCGGACGGGCGCCGGGATAGGTGCCGCTGGCGACATTGTCATAGGTCGCTTCCACGCCGTTAAGCGGAATGTCGCGCAGCGTGTCGCGATTTTCCTCGAGGAAGCTGTATCCGAACACGCCGACGCTGTTCGGGTTGGCGCCCAGCTTCTGCACGATCAGATTGTCGTTCTCGCCTGAGTCGACATATTTTCCGTCTTCACGGATCTTGGTGCAGGTCGCCTTGAACTCGTCCTCGTTCTTTTCCTTCAGTTCCTTCATGGCCGGATCGCTCTTGCAGCCAACCTCAAGGACCAGCTCAGCAAGCGAATCGCGCGTGCCGGATGTCGAAGGCGGGCCGAATACGGAAATCGCGATATCCGGCAGGCTCGGGTCGATGTCCGACCATTTTTCGGCTGTGTTCTCGGTTGCGCCGAACGGGTTGGCGGCCAGAGCCTTGTATATGATTTCGGGAGTCAGGCTCATTGCCGGACCTTCATTCGACTGGGCGAAAGCCAGTCCGTCGACACCAACCTGAATTTCGATGATCTCGGTGACGCCGTTCGCCTGACACTGATCGAACTCGCTTTTTTTCATGCGGCGCGATGCGTCTTCAATATCGGGGTGCTGGGCGCCTACGCCTGCGCAGAACAGCTTCATGCCGCCGCCGGTGCCGGTCGATTCGATGATCGGCGATTTCATGCCGGGGTTGTTCTGAACGAACTGTTCAGCGACCGCGGTGGCGAAAGGATAGACAGTGGACGAGCCTACGGCGCGAATCTGGTCGCGTGCGCCAGCGGAAGAGCCGCCTCCGGCCTGATCCTGGCACCCGGCCAGTGTGGCCGCGAGCGCGAACGCCGAAAGTGCGAATAGAGCATTATGCTTCACAAAAACCTCCTGAAATTTCGGCCGAAAACGATGTTCGGCCACGATACTGCTGATAAGCTGTCCGTCTTGTCTCGTTGCCCCTTAGCGGACGCTGGAGCCGCCATTGTGACAGTTTGATTTCAGTTTTATGACAGTGGACCCTGTCCCGCTTTGGGAAGGCTGCTGGTGACGGGTGCAACTTGCTCAGATGTGGGCAGCAAGATCGTGATTACAGTGCCTTTTCCCACAGCACTGGCGATATCGAGGCGCCCGCGATGCCGTTCCACAATATGTTTTACGATGGCGAGGCCAAGCCCGGTTCCGCCCATGGCGCGGCTGCGTCCCGAATCGACGCGGTAGAAACGTTCTGTCAGTCTGGGCAGGTGGTCTTCCGCTATGCCTTCGCCTTCATCGGCAACTTCCAGACGAAGCATGGAGGGCGGAGCAGGTGCGACGCGCACCGTGATCGGCGTTCCGGTACGGCCATATTTGGCGCTGTTGCCTATCAAATTATGGAGAAGCTGGGCTATCTGGGTCTGGTCCCCCTGGATGAAAGGTATGTCATCCGCCAGTTCGGTGACGATATCCCGTCCGCGCGCGCCCAGATTCTGGCGGCACAGGCTCACGACTTCTTCCACCGTTTCACGCGTGTCCACCTGTGCCGTGGGGAGCCGGTATTTGTCGGCCTCGATTCGCGACAGCGACATGAGGTCGTCGACCAGCCTCTGCATTCGGCGCGCTTCTTTCTCCAATATCGAAAGAAACCGCTCGCGTGTTTCGCTGTCACCGCCCGCATGCGGGTCCTGCAGGGTTTCGACAAAGCCGAGGATTGCGGCCAACGGCGTACGCAGCTCGTGGCTAGCGTTGGCGACGAAATCGCCACGCTGGCGTTCGGCGGCATAGGTGTGGCTCTCATCGGAGAGGTGAACGAACAGCCTCGACCTGTCGCCGGGCTGGGTGATCGGAATGATCTGCATGGCCCAGCGCAGATTACGCGCACCCAGGCCGACGATGTCGATGCAGACCGCTTTGTCCACGCTGTCCGCACTGGCCAGCCGTTGCGCCGCTGCGGGATGGCGTATGGCGATGCGGACGTCCTGACCCACAATATGTTGCCCCAGCAGCTTGAGCGCGCCGGGGTTGGCGAGCGTCACCTTACCCCGGTCTACCACCAGAACGGGGTCGCTCAGATGCTCAACGATTTCGCGAAAAGCATGATCCGCAATCAGGTCATGATTGTCTGATGGAATTTCCGCAACCGGTGCGGGGGCAAGCGATATTTCCTCAACATGCCGGTCCCACATCACTGCGATCAGGAGTATGCCAGTGACCAGCGTGATGCCCATATGGACGGAATCGCCACCGATCATGGCAACGGCCACCATACCGACCGCAATTACGGTCAGGGCGGTAATGAGCTGCAGGAATCGGTTGTCGTTCATGGTTAGCGGTCTAGATTATTCGCGCAAATGTTGCGATGACATGTCATCCGACATATTCCCATTATCCGCAAACGGGAAATGGAATGACTGACAAAACTCCAGATTCGAGCGAAAAGCGCGATTTGACCGACGATAACAGCGGCGTAGCGCGGCGCAGGCTGTTGCTGGGCGGCGGCATGGCGGCGGCTTCTGCCGTGGTTTCGATTCGCCCCGCTCTGGCGCAAACCGCTGCATCGGTGCTGCATTGCCAGATTCCTGTGCCCGACCCCTCGCGGGCGGGACAGCATATCGCTGCGGACGGCAGTCTGGTTGCCCCCGGAACGGAAGGCGCTTTCCCGGGCAGCGGGCGTGCTTTCACCGGTGAGGAAGTGCGCACCGCAATGCGCGGCGGGCGGACATTGCCCGGCACGAGCTACGAACAGAATCGCGCCTATATCAATTATATCCGGCGGTTGCAGAGCGGGACGAGCGGATTTACCTGCTACGCATCGCTGCAGATGCCACGCCGCTAGTGCAGCAAGGCGAGGCGGACAGCAGCGGCAGTGCACGCCACTATTATCGCGATGCTCCTGAAACTCTGATCGAACATGATCTCGATGGTCTGACGCTGCTTTTTCACCGTCCGTCCGGGCAGACACATATTATCGACAGCCCCATGCCGGAGATATTGGCTGCGCTGAGCTGCGAGCCCCAGGAACTGAGGGCGTTGTTGGGCGTTCTGGCCGACCGTTATGACCTCGCCGTCGATGGTGATGCTATGCAGGAGCTCAAGGCGCATCTCGATGCATTGGTGTCCTTGGGTCTGGCAAGAACGGCGCCATGAAATATCAGTGCATGCTCCGCATTGGCCCTGCGGCTTTCCGCATCGGCTCGGCATGGGCGGAGCCGATTGAGGCATTGCGCAGGCTGTATGCCCTATATCCGCAGCCTCAGGACGCAATCGCCGATTATACTGTCAGGCTGGAACCTGCGGGCGTCGGGCGGCGCTGCTGGCGGCCCTCGGTGCGGATTGCGGGGGATCATATGCTGCCCGACGCCGCGCCCATGGCGCTGCGTCATGGCTTGCTGGCGGTGGAAATGGGCATGAACCTGCAAATGGCGCTGGGGTGGCGGCGGCATCTGCTAATCCACGCCAGCAGTGTCGAGAAAAATGGCCGCGCACTGGTGATGACCGGCGAGTCCGGTTCCGGCAAATCGACGCTGGCGGCGATGCTGGGCGAGCGCGGCTGGCGCTTCATGGGCGATGAATTCGCGCTGATAGACTGTGCAACCGGCATGGTGCATCCGTTTCCGCGTCTCGTGTCGCTCAAAAATCGGGCTATCGAGGCCATGCGCGATGAGGTTGCGAACGCCGACCGGTTCGGGCCGTTGATGGAGGCGACGCCCAAAGGTGACATCGTCCATCTTGTCCCTCCTGAAAGCGCAATCGCCCGGATGGTGGAGCCAGCCAAGCCGGTAATGCTGCTATTCCCGCGCTATGGTTTTCCGCTGGATCAGCGACCCGTGGGGCAGGGCGAGGCTTTCATGCGCCTGACACAGGCGTCGACCAACTATGTTGCGCTGGGCGAGCAGGGGTTTCAGGCATTGCACCGCTTTGTCAGCGGTGTTCCGGCGTTGGCGGTCGATTATGAGGATGGTGAGCAGGCGATTTCCGCCATCGACGCATTATGGGAGGCGCTGCCATGAGTGCGCGCCTGCTTGTCGAAGCGCTACGCGACCCCTCCAGCGTGCGCCTCTGGAACGCCAAGGCGTGGAATGGCGTCATCAGTGCCGCGCGGGCAGAGCGCCTGTTGGCGACTTTGGCGCACAGGCTTGATGGCGCGGATGTCCCGGAACCGGTCGCGCGCATATTGGCCGATGCCTGCCTCGACGCGGAACGGGATAAGCAGATTGCCTTGTGGGAAGCGGATCGAGCCATGGCGGTGCTGGCTCCGCTCGGTATCAGGGTCATTTTGCTGAAAGGGGCGGCTTATGCGGCTGCTGGCCTGAAAGCGGGTGAGGGCCGTATGATCGGCGATCTCGATATTCTCGTGCCGCGAGCACGCATGGACGAGGTTGAAGCGGCGCTGTTCGGCGCAGGCTGGGAATGGGTGAAGCCCGATCCCTATGACGATGCCTATTACCGGCAATGGATGCATGAGCTGCCGCCGATGATCCACCGCGAGCGGGATCGCATGATTGACGTGCATCATACGATCCTGCCCCTGACCGCACGCCGGACACCCGATGCGGAGGCGTTGATCGTGGATGCAGTTGAGTTGCTCGGCGGATTATATGTACTGTCGCCGGAAGATCGCGTGTGCCATGCCGTGGCGCATATGCTGGCCGATGGCGATCTGGCTGGTGGATTAAGAAATCTATGGGATATTAAATATTTGATTGAAGATATTGATAATATATTTGAACTTAAATCTCGCGCTGCCCTGCATGGTCTTTCTTCCCACCTGAACATGGCCCGGCGCCTTGCAGCACATATATATGAGGGCAGCGAGCGGCCTCTAAGTTTACGCGAACAGCTGATACGGGATCGCCTGCTTGGCCGGGATGGTTGGGGTAAAGAAAGCAATAAACTATTGGGTCTGGGCTTCTATATCCGATCGCACTGGCTGCGCATGCCGCCACTGATGCTCATGCGCCATCTCTGGACCAAATGGCGCAAAGGCCACAGGCCGGTCTAACACAGCCAATTCTCCAGCATCGGCACCAGATTGTCGAAATGATCGAGGATCGCATCCGCGCCCAGTTCGGCGCTGGCGTCGACAAAGCCGAAACTGACGGCAATGCTTGCAATTCCCGCATTGCGCGCGCCGTCGATATCGTTGGATGTATCGCCCAGAAACACGCAGTTTCCGCCGCCAGAGCGTTCAACCATGGCATGCAGCGGTTCCGGCTTTGGTTTCGCTTTGCCGACCGTATCGCCGCAGATGATGGTTTCGAACAGGTCGCCGATGCCGAGTTGCTCGATCATCGGGAAGGTGAAGCGCTCGAACTTGTTGGTGCAGATGGCGAGGCGCATACCGCGCGCCCGTAGCGTTTCCATGGCCTCCAGCGCGCCGGGATAGGGCAGGGTGTGATCGCACAGATGCCGGTCATAATAGTCCATCAACACCGGCGTCAGCGCGTCGAGCCGCTCATCGCTATAATCGCCCGATGCCTTCATCGCGCGCGCCAGCATGACCCGTGTGCCCTTGCCGACATAGCGCTTGATCTCGTCCACACTGTGCGGGGGCAGGCCGATGGTCGAAAGCGCATGATTGACCGCATTGGCAAGATCAATGCTGCTGTCCACCAGTGTTCCGTCGAGGTCGAAGCCAACAATATCGAAAGCATTTTGTGTCATGAGGCCGCCCATGCCCTCAGCATGGTGGCAATGGCAAGCCAAACATGGCAGAGGGGCGGAAATGGCCTCATATTCAGGGAATCGGCACAGGTGAGCAGCGCACAGCCCAAAAGACCACTGGCGGTGATCATATTGGCGGCGGGGCAGGGCACGCGCATGAAATCGGCGCTGCACAAGGTGCTGCATCCCATCGCCGGGCGGCCCATGCTGCTGCACTTGCTGGCCAGCGTCGAGGCCTTGTCACCGGAGCGTAAGGTCGTCGTCGTCGGTGCAGGGCGTGAACAGGTCGAGGCGGCTGTGGCGGGGCATAGCGTTTCCATCGCGGTGCAGGAGCAGCAGCTTGGCACCGGGCACGCGGTGGCGCAGGCGCATGATGCGCTGGCCGGTTTCGCGGGCGATGTGCTGATCCTCTATGGTGATGTGCCGCTGGTTAGCACTGAAACCATGCAGTCGATGATTGACCGGCTTAATCGCGGCGACGAACCGCGCGCTGTTATACTCGGCTTCCGGCCGGATGACCCGCTCGCCTATGGCCGGATCATCGCCGACAGCCAGGGCGTGATCGCCAAAATGGTCGAATATAAGGACGCGACAGCGGAGGAACGTGCGGTCACCCTGTGCAACAGCGGCCTTATGGCGGTTCGTTCGACAGACTTGTTCGTGCTGCTTGACAGCATCCACGACAACAACGCCGCCGGCGAATATTATCTGCCCGACATCGTGATGCTGCCCGGTGCGACCAGTGCGGTGATCGAAACCGACGCAGCTCAGGTTGCCGGCGTCAACAGCCGGATCGAGCTGGCGGCGGTGGAGGCCGCGTGGCAAGTGCAGCGTCGCACGCAGGCGATGGCCGATGGCGCTACGCTGGCCGCACCGGAAACCGTGTTTTTCAGCTATGATACGGTTCTGGGCCGCGATGTGGTGGTGGAGCCTAATGTGGTGTTTGGTCCCGGCGTTACGGTCGAAGACGACGTGACCATTCACGCCTTCTCGCATCTGGAGGGTGCGACCGTGCGCAAGGGTGCGGAAATCGGTCCCTATGCGCGTTTGCGTCCCGGTGCGGATATTGGCCCGAAAGCCAAGGTTGGCAATTTTGTCGAGATCAAGAAGGCGACACTCGGCGAGGGCGCGAAGGCCAATCATCTCAGCTATATCGGCGATGCGTCAGTGGGCGCAGGTGCCAATATCGGCGCGGGCACGATCACCTGTAATTATGACGGCTTCTTCAAATATCAGACCGAAATCGGCGCGGGTGCTTTCATTGGCTCGAACAGTGCGCTGGTCGCGCCGGTGAAGGTGGGCGATGGCGCCATTGTTGGCGCGGGCAGCGTATTGACGCAGGATGTGTCCGGCGATGCGCTGGCGCTGGTGCGCGCGCCGCAACAGGAAAAAGCAGGCTGGGCGAAGCGCTTCCGCGAAATCATGACGGCAAAGAAAAAGGCGGCGAAATAAGATGTGCGGCATTATCGGCATTGTGGGCAAGGAAGATGTCGCGGAGCGCCTGCTCGATGGCCTGAAGCGCCTCGAATATCGCGGATATGACAGCGCGGGCATAGCCACCATCCATGACGGCGCAATCGAGCGCCGTCGCGCAGAGGGCAAGCTCATCAACCTATCCAGAGAGCTGCGCGATGAGCCGTTGCCCGGAATGACTGGAATCGCCCATACCCGCTGGGCTACCCACGGCGCGCCAACCACCAGCAATGCGCATCCGCATGCGACTGAGGAAGTGGCGCTGGTCCACAATGGCATTATCGAGAATTTCAAGCCACTGCGTGAAGAGCTGCTCGCCAAGGGGCGGCATTTCGACAGCGAGACCGATACCGAGGTCGTTGCTCATATGGTCAGCGACCTGGTGGAGCAGGGCGCATCGCCGCAGGATGCGGTGGCCAAGGTGCTGCCACGGCTGCACGGCGCCTTTGCGCTGGCCATATTGTTTCGCAAGCATCCCGGCTTATTGATCGGTGCACGGCTCGGTTCGCCGCTGGTTGTCGGCTATGGTGACCGGGAGACCTATCTGGGGTCCGATGCGCTTGCGCTTGCGCCGCTGACACAGCGCATTGCCTATCTGGAGGAGGGCGATTGGGTCGTCATCACGCGGGATGGCGCACAAATCTATGACAGCGATAATAACCCCGTCGAGCGGCCGATCACCATTTCAGGCGTATCCGGCGCGCTGATCGACAAGGGCAATCATCGCCACTTCATGCAGAAGGAAATATACGAGCAGCCGGTCGTGGTCGCTCAGACGCTGCGTTCCTATCTGCGCCGGATTGAAAATCAGGTGTCCCTGCCCGACATGAATTTCGATCTTGGCGGTGTGAAGCGCGTTACCATCGTCGCTTGTGGCACCAGCTATTATGCCGGGCTTGTCGCGAAATACTGGTTCGAGAAATTCGCGCGCATCCCGGTCGATATAGATGTCGCCAGCGAGTTCCGCTATCGCGACCCTGTGCTGGAAGAGGGTGGACTGGCGCTGTTCATCAGCCAGTCGGGCGAGACCGCCGATACGCTGGCAGCGCTGCGCCATGCGCGCGAGCAAAAGCAGATCATTGCCGTTGTCGTCAATGTGCCGACCAGCTCGATGGCGCGCGAGGCGGACCTGCTGCTCCCCACCCATGCTGGGCCGGAGATAGGGGTGGCGTCGACCAAGGCGTTCACCTGCCAGCTGGCGGTGCTGGCGGCGCTGGCGGCCAATCTGGCGCGTGCCAATGGGCGTCTCAGTCCCGAAGAAGAAGCGGAGATCGTGTGGCACCTCTCCGAAGCGCCTGCCGCCATGAACCAGGCGCTGGCGCATGATGCCGAGATTGAGGCGATGGCGCACTTGATCGCGCCCGCCCGCGATGTGCTTTATCTGGGACGCGGTCCGGATTATCCGATGGCGCTGGAAGGCGCGCTCAAGCTCAAGGAAATCAGTTATATTCATGCCGAAGGCTATGCCGCTGGCGAGATGAAGCATGGCCCCATTGCCCTGATCGACGATGCAGTGCCGGTGATCGTCATCGCGCCGTCCGGCCCGCTGTTCGAGAAAACAGTCTCCAACATGCAGGAAGTGCAGGCGCGCGGCGGCAAGGTCGTGCTGATCTCGGACGCGGAGGGCATTGCCCAGGCGGGCGAGGGATGCATGGCGACTATCGAGATGCCAAAAGTCCATCCGCTCATCGCGCCGCTGGTCTATGCCGTTCCGGTGCAATTGCTCGCATACCATGTCGCGGTGGCGAAGGGCACGGACGTCGACCAGCCGCGCAACCTCGCCAAGTCGGTGACGGTGGAATGACCGGCTTTTGTTACAGGCAGGAATTAGCCGGGTAGTTGGGAATGAGCGAAAGCATCAGGGATGAAATCGAATCTCACAAATGGTTTCACGCCATTGAGTTGGGAGAGGGGTTATCTACACAGGGGCGTTTCCCACCGTCGCGGCCATCCAACTATACATTATATGGCTCTCTTGCCTTTTTAGAGCATATGGACACGTCCCGAGCCGTATGCATGGACATGGGTACGATGGATGGGCTGATCGCTTTTACTTTGGACAGGAAGGGAAGCGCTAAAGTTGTTGCTACGGATATCGCACCACGCGCTTCATTCGAGCTGGCCAATAATGTGCTGAAATCCCGGGTCGAGTATCGCGTTCCTGTGAATGTTGCGGAACTACATAAAAATGAAATGCCTGAATTTGACCTGATCGTTTTTAGCGGGATTCTCTATCATATATTCGATCCGCTCTCGGCCCTTGTCGCCCTACGCAAGAACATCAAGAATAATGGCTATCTTCTGCTGGAGACCCAATATTTTTATGATGAGAATAAGGCGGTGCTTTCATACAGCCCGATGGACCCGAAGCGTGGCAGCATCCATGCAAATACATTTTTCCAGCCAAGCTTCAGCGCACTGACCGGTATGCTGGAAACCGCTTGTTTTCAGGTGATTTCCACAATTTCTATCGATAGTCGCATCACCGTCCTCGCTCAGGCCAAGAGACCAAAAGACATTAAGCCGAGCAGTGCAATGGTGAAGGCTGTGTTGTCACGGTACAGAAGGTACGAAAATTACAAAGAAAGCATCGACTATCAAAGGCTTGATCGCTCCAGTGTCGATACGGATATCAGCTATGTTGGGCCTGGTGGGCATTTCTATATTTTCAGCGGGATGTTCAAGACGCCCAATACCTTGCAACCTGTCTGGCGTGGTTCGTTTCGTCAGAAAACCAGAGAGTTCGTGAAAAACCTCAGCTTCTATCTGAAAACCTGTATTTGCCGTAGAGGGGTGGTCCCGGTCTGGAAAAATAGGTAAAACCGGCGAAGCGAACAGTTGCAATTCGCTGGCGCCATCGGAACTTGGTGAACGCGTGTACGTTAGATGATCGCTAGCCCGGCATGGGATGATGATTATCGCTGCATTGCAAAATTGTGCTTGCAATGGACAGCCGATGCGGCACTATGTTGCAACGCACAAATTGCGTAGGGGAAGGAGCTAGGTCAGGCTTGCCGTTCTACGAAATGCTGGATGCGGACGGTTCGATCCGCGATTGCTATGCCCAGGTTCAACGCTGGGTGGATGACACCGGTATTGCAGGTCTCAACCGCCGCCTTGAGGAAGCCGAGGCGATTTTCCGCAGAATTGGCATCACGTTCGCTGTGTACGGCGAGGGTGGTGATCCCGAGAGGCTCATACCGTTCGATTTGCTGCCGCGTATTTTTACCGCGGCGGAGTGGCGGACGCTGGACAAGGGCATCAAGCAGCGCGCTCAGGCGTTGAACGCCTTCTTGCACGATGTGTATCATCGCGGTGAGATTATTCGCGCAGGCATCATGCCGGGCGAAATCGTCTACCGGAACAGTGCTTACAAGCCGGAGATGGCGAATTTTACACCGCCGGGCCGGGTATACAGCCATATCGTTGGCATCGACATTGTACGTACGGGGCCTCGCAGCTTTGAGGTTCTGGAGGATAATTGCCGCACGCCGTCCGGCGTATCCTATATGCTCGAAAACCGCGAAATCATGACACGCATGTTCCCGGAGCTGTTTGCACAAGGGTTGGTTGCGCCGGTCGACGATTATCCCGACCAGTTGCTGGCTACGCTAAAAGAAGTGGCGCCGCCCGCCTGCAAAGGTGATCCGGTCGTGGTGGTGCTAACCCCCGGTTCGCTTAACAGCGCTTATTACGAACACAGTTTCCTGGCGGATCTGATGGGTGTGGAACTGGTCGAACCCGTTGACCTTTTCGTGGATGAAGGCCGGGTCTGGATGAAAACGACCTTTGGCCCCAAGGTTGTCGACGTCATCTACCGCCGGATCGACGATGAATATATCGACCCGCTTGCCTTTCGGCCTGACAGTTTGCTCGGCGTACCGGGCCTGTTTCATGCATATCGCAGTGGCGGTGTGACGCTCTGTTCGGCACCGGGCGCGGGCATCGCCGATGACAAGGCGGTGTATACCTATGTTCCGGACATGATCCGCTTCTATCTCAACGAAACGCCCATATTGTCGAACATCGAGACCTGGCAATGCGCGAAGCCGGATGACTGCGCTTATGTTCTGGACAACTTGTCCGAGCTGGTGGTGAAGGAAGTTCACGGGTCAGGCGGCTATGGCATGTTGATCGGGCCCAAGTCGACCAAGGAGCAGATAGACGCCTATGCCGCGCGTATTCGCGCCGCGCCTGATGAGTTCATTGCCCAGCCGACGCTTGACCTGTCGACGGTGCCTACGCTTGGCCCCAGCAATGTCGTTGGACGTCACGCCGATTTCCGTCCTTTCTGCCTCGTCGGCAAGCAAATACGACTTGCTCCGGGCGGGCTGACACGTGTGGCGTTGACGGAAGGGTCTCTCGTGGTCAATTCAAGTCAGGGCGGCGGGGTCAAGGATAGCTGGGTGTTGCAGGAATGACGTCATGCTGAGCCGGACCGCTGAAAATCTGTTCTGGATGGCGCGCTATATGGAGCGGGCGGAAGCCACTGCGCGCCTCATTTCCATGGGCCAGCGAATGGCGATCCTGCCCGGTGCCCACAACCGTGACGAATGGCGTTCGGTCGTGCGCGTGACCGGATGCGAAGGGTTGTTCCCCAGCGATGCATTCATACGCGAAACCGATGTTGTCGAATGCCTGCTGCTGGATACGAACAATCCGTCATCGGTGCGGTCCTGCCTGTCCCGCGCCAGGGAGAATGGCAAATCGGTTCGAACGGCGCTGACGCAGGACATGTGGGAAGCCCTGAACGAGGGATGGCGCAAACTCGATAGCTATGATGTTGCCGATGCGCGGGCGCAGCTGCCCAGCCTGATCGACTGGGTGAAGACGCGTGCGATGACTTTCCGGGGCGCGGCAGATGCCGGTCAATTGCGCAACGAGGGGCACGATTTTCTGCGAATTGGCGGCTCGCTGGAACGGGCGGAAATGACGCTGCGGTTGCTCGATGTGAAATATTATGTGCTGCTGCCGGAAACCGAGGTGGTTGGCGGTACACGCGATCATTATCAATGGGCGTCCGTGCTTTATGCCCTGTCGGGTAACCGAGCCTATCACCGTGTCTATGGGGGCGGCTATACGCCCTGGCAAATCACTGATTTCCTGATGCTTTCACCTTTATTTCCCCGCTCGGTCGGTTATTGCTGGCGTCAGATTGCATATCGGCTGGTGCGATTGGGACTGGTCCACGACAATCGGGATACCGATTGCCATTCTACGATAACAACGATGGTACGCCGGTTGGAGGAAGTGGATAGCGGGGAGATATTCAGGATAGGACTGCATGAGATGGTGACCGAATGCCTGGCCCAGAACGCATTGTTGGGCAGCCAGATTGCGACGGCATACCATTTCGATTGAAGGCAAATGTTATGAAACTCGTTGTTCGTCACCAGACGCTATATCGCTACGAAAGCGGTGGCAGCCGTGTGGCCATGCTTCTCAAGCTTATGCCCTCCGACAATGCTGGGCAGAAAATCATAGATTGGCAACTCACGGTCAACGATGAACCCGTGACGGATTTTGTCCGCAACGGGCATGGCGATATGGAAAGCCTATGGGTGCGTCACGATCAGCTGGACAGCGCCACGATTATAGCCAGCGGCGTTGTTGAAACACGCGATAATGCCGGTGTTATCGCGGGCATGAAGTTTCAGCCCGACCCCAGGGTATATTTACGCGAGACACCGTTGACTAACGCATCAGATGCCATGTGCGAATTGGCTGACGACTTGGATGGAGACACCATGCTCGCGCGGTTGCACAATCTCTCGCAGGCCATCCGGGACAAGGTCGCATACCGGTCCGGCGCGACACAGGCCGAAACCCCTGCCGCAGAAGCATATGTTCAAGGCGCGGGTGTGTGCCAGGACCATGCCCAGATTTTTATCGCAATGGCACGGCACATTGGTGTGCCCTCACGCTATGTCAGCGGCTATCTGATGGCTGACTCGGAGGAGGGAGCCTTGCATGAGACACATGCCTGGGCCGAGAGCTGGCTCGATAATCTCGGTTGGGTGGGGTTCGATGTTTCCAACGGTGTGTGTGTCACGGATCATTATATTCGCCTGGCCTGTGGGCTGGACGCTCATGACGCCGCGCCGGTCAGAGGAACGGCGCTGGCCAGTGGTTCTGTCACTGTCGATGCCGATGTACGTATAGACATGCTTGAGGACGATTCCGGTGAGAGTGGAATTGTTGAATTGCGCCAACAGCAACAACAGCAATGAGATTGCGCGCCGGAGGAAACTGGTGAATAGAGATCAGGCGTTTGGGGGCATGGTCCTGACATTGAAAGAAAAACAATGACATATTGCGTGGCTGTACGGGTCGATAGGGGACTCGTTCTGCTTTCTGATACGCGGACTAGCGCCGGGGTCGATAATATCGGGCGTTTCCGCAAAACCTTTACATATGAAAACCCCGGTGACCGGGCGATTGCCCTGATGTGTTCGGGCAATCTTTCCATTACCCAGGAAGTGCGCACGTCGCTGTCGCGGGCAATCAAGGAGAGCCAGGCCGATCCTGAAATCGAGACATTGCTGAATTGCGCAACGATGCACCGCGCCGCGCAAATTGTGGGCGATGCCATGGCCTCAGTGCAGCAACGCTATCGCTCGACGATAGAGATGCAGGGCTCGGCCGCGGATGCTACCCTGTTGCTTGCCGGTCAGCGCAAGGGTGGCAAGCCGCGCTTATATATGATCTATTCCGCCGGTAATTTTATTGAGGCTACCGCCGACAATCCCTTCTTCCAGATCGGTGAGCATAAATATGGCAAGCCGATATTGGACCGCATCATTACTCCAGAGACTACGCTCGAGCGCGCGGCGAAGGCAGCATGTGTTTCCATGGACTCGACGATTCGCTCGAATCTCTCGGTCGGCATGCCACTGGACCTGACCGTCATTGAAAAAGATGCATATAGTTTCCGTATGCGCCGCCGTATCGAGGCTGATGACGATGAGTTTTTGAGCATATCGGAAAGCTGGTCGGCGGCGCTCAGGCGCGGTTTCGAGGATCTGCCTACCATCCTCGATTGATCAACCTTTCAAAGGCCAAACAATTTCTTGAACCCATAGCCTCTTGCTTCGGGCGGATGGCGGCTTATGTGCATCGGGTGAAAATGATGACCGATTTTGCAAAGGCACAGATATGACCAGCCCGAAACACACTCGCATGCTGATACTCGGTTCGGGGCCAGCGGGGCTTTCCGCCGCGATCTACGGCGCACGGGCTGGATTGAAGCCTGTTGTCGTGCAAGGCATGCAACCGGGCGGGCAGCTCACCATTACCACCGATGTCGAAAATTACCCCGGCTTCCGCGATGTGATTCAGGGGCCATGGCTGATGCAGGAAATGCAGGCGCAGGCGGAACATGTCGGTGCCGAGATGATATGGGACCAGATTGTCGATGTGGACCTTTCCCAACGGCCCTTCCGCCTCACGGGTGATGGTGGGAGCCAATATACCGCAGATACGGTGGTGATCTGCACTGGCGCGCAGGCCAAATGGCTCGGCACTGAAGGCGAACAAGAGTTATCGGGCAAGGGGGTTTCCGCCTGTGCCACCTGCGATGGATTCTTCTATCGCGGCAAGAAGGTGGTCGTGATCGGCGGGGGCAATACCGCCGTTGAAGAGGCGCTCTATCTCACCAACCATAGTGATGACGTCACCCTTATTCACCGCCGTGACTCGCTGCGCTCGGAAAAGATTTTGCAGGATCGCCTGCTCTCTCACCCCAAAATCAAGGTGCTCTGGAACAAGCAGGTGGAGCGCTTTGTCGGCGGTGGAGACCCTGAAGGGCTGGTAGGCGTCGATCTGGTCGATACCGTGACCGGCGATAAATCGCATGAACCTACCGATGGCGCTTTCGTTGCGATCGGCCACAAACCATCGACCGAATTGTTCGATGGCAAGATGACGCTTGATGGCGGATATCTTGTTGTCGAGAAGGGGACGTCGAAAACCGAGATACCCGGCGTGTTCGCTGCTGGTGACGTGACCGACAAGGTCTATCGTCAGGCGGTGACGGCGGCGGGCATGGGGTGCATGGCCGCGCTCGATGTCGAAAAATTTCTCGCTGACAGCGATTACGAAGCGTCGAAAGCCGCTTATTGAACCGCGCGTCTCAGCGCGTAGCGGCTATCTTGCCCTCGATGAAGGCGAGTAGCGTTCCATAGGTCTCAAAGGTTTCGCCGTCGATGTCATCATCGTCGATGATGATTGACAGGCTGTCTTCGACCTCTGTCAGCAGAGTGGCGACAGCCATTGAGTCCAACTCCGGCAGCGCGCCGAACAATTCGGTGTTGTCATCGAAGGTCGCGACCAGTTCCGGTTCCAGCCCCAATATATCCTGAAGGATAATACGAAGTTGCTGATCCGTCGTCGGAGCCTTGCTTTCCTGTGCCGCCGATCGTGCTCTCATTCCTATGGCTCTAGCTTCAACTTGGGCGGCGGACAAGCTGAGAAATGCGCGTTTTGAGCGCCGGTAGCCACATCTTCGCCTTGCGAGGGTCAAAGCAGTCCAGCCGCAACATGGCCCGTTCACGCTCCATCCAGTCGCGCTTGTAGCTGTTGCCACCCGTGCCATAGTCGATATGGGCGACTCTCTCTACGTCGATCATGTGCGCGAACATATGCTGGCTCAACAGGGTTCCCGGCGACCCTTTGTCATGCGCGGTGTCGTGCGCGATCTTGTGAATGCAGCCGGTATCGCCTTCGATGGTCCATAATTGCGTGGCGACGGGCGTGCCGCCATGGCCATAGGCCATGCCCAGCCTTAGAGCGCCGCGCGATGCGGCCTCGTCGGCGATGGCGCGGACCATATCGGGATAGGGTTCCGCATTCTTCCAGCTTGCGGAATATACCGCGCGATACTCGTCCCATATGTTCTGCGTCACGTGGTCATAGATACGGAAACGATAGGGACTGTTCTTGCCTTTGCGCCGTACGCTGGAGCGCAATGCGCCCGGACGTGTTGCCCAGTAGGCGGCAAAATCGCGTTTGGCCACATCGAGGGTATGATTGCTGTTCTGGTCGGTCAGAAGGGCAATCCAGCCTGCCTTTGCGAAGGCGCGGCGCATGATTTCGACGATGCCGTCCTCATTCTCGATCAGTGGGTAGAAGCTGACGCGCCTGTATTTCCGGCGTAGCTCGACGGCGATCTGACGCAGCAGCTCCAGCTTGAGGCCGTCATCATCGGCCCCGGTAAAGATCGGGCCATAGGCAAAGCTGTAATAATTGGCGAGGGCGATGGCGTGATCGCCCTCATCGACGACAGGCAAAACGGCTTTGGCGTCCTTGATCTGTGCTTGCATATACAGGACGGATTTTCCAGCGAAGCAGTGCGCACCCAGCATCGCAAACCATGTGGAGCGCACAAAGCCGTGATCGCCGGGCTCATTCTCGCTCAGGCGCGCACAGGAATGCTGGCTGCGTACTTCCCTGGGAAACAATATGTCTCTATCGCTGGACATTGCCGCCTTATAGCAGGAACCTGTGGAAATGAAGTTAAGCGAATTGCCGGTTCGTCCCATCGACCATCTACCCTTATTGGGGGATGAGGAGGCTCAGGCTGTTGGCGGCAAGGCGGGCGCGCTGAGCTATGCCGAGCTGGAAGCGGAAACCGGGCGGCTGGCGGCATGGCTGAAGGGGTTTGATTTCGCGCCGGGCAGCCGTGTTGCAAGCTGGGTTGCGAAGGGGCAGGTGGCATGCCTGATGCCATTGGCGGCGGTGCGCGCTGGCTATGTGCATGTTCCGGTCAACCCGCTGCTCAAGCATGCGCAGGTTGCGCATATTATGGGCGATAGCGGTGCGGCGCTGCTTGTCGCCTCGCAGAGCCGGTTGCGAACCTTGCAGGAAGGTGATGTGCCTGCGGCCTGTCACCTCAATGCCGAGGGCGATGTCGCCGCCGCGATGACGGGCGGAGCGCCTATGCCGCCTTCCGCGGGTCAACCGGACGATCTGGCGGCGATTTTATATACCAGTGGATCGACCGGGCGGCCCAAGGGCGTGATGCTGTCCAACGCCAATCTCTGGCTCGGCGCGGTTTCGGTCGCCGACTATCTGCGCATTACGCCGCAGGACCGTGTGCTGGGCGTGCTGCCGCTCAGCTTCGATTATGGGCAAAACCAGTTGCTCTCGACATGGGCGGCGGGCGGTGCGGTCGTCCCGCTCGATTATCTGACGGCGCGTGACGTCATAAAGGCTGTCGAGCGTGAGGAAATCACCACGATAGCCGGGGTGCCGCCGCTCTGGGTACAATTGGTCGAGGCAGATTGGCCGCCTAAAACTGCGGCGCGTATCCGGCGCATCACCAACAGCGGCGGGGCCTTGTCGACTACCTTAGTGGGCAAGCTGCGCGCATTATTCCCCAATGCCGATATCTACCCGATGTATGGCCTGACTGAAGCTTTCCGTTCGACCTATCTGCCGCCTGAGATGGTAGCCAGCCACCCGGAAAGCATGGGCCGGGCCATTCCGCATGCCGAGATATTGGTGTGCCGCACCGATGGCAGCATTACCGATGATGACGAGCCGGGAGAGCTGGTGCATTGCGGGCCGCTGGTGGCGCAAGGATATTGGAATGATCCGGAGCGTACGGCGGAGCGTTTCCGCCCTGCGCCTGCGGCATCGCGCTACGGCGGCACAGCGGTGTGGTCTGGCGATACGGTGCAGCGGGACGCGGAAGGCCTGCTCTATTTTATCGGGCGTGAGGATGCGATGATAAAGTCCGCAGGCAATCGCATCAGCTCGAGCGAGCTGGAGGAAGAGGCGCAGGCCGTGTCCGGCGTGGCCGAGGCGGTGGCGCTGGGTGTGCCTGACGAAAGATTGGGGCAGGCGGTGTTGTTGCTGGTCCGGCTGGTGGCAGGCGATGATGAAACCGATACGCTGCAGGCGCTGCAGGCACATTTGAAAGCGGAATTGCCCAATTTCATGATGCCGCAAGAGATCAAGCTGGTTGACGCCTTTCCCCGTAACCCCAATGGCAAGATTGATCGCGTAGCCCTTGCGCGCGAGCATGTGGAAACGAAAGAGGCAGTGGCATGAAGCCGATGGGTCCCATACCGCGCTGGTTCACGGCGGAAGGCGGCATGCTGCTGCTGGGCGGGTGCGGTGCGGCTTCGCTGGTTGACGAAGCGGGCGATACGCCGCTGTTCGTGTATGACCTCGATATCGTGCGGGCGACGATAGCGGGATTGCGTGCGGCCATGCCGGATGTGTTGCACCTCCATTATGCGATCAAGGCAAACCCCTATGCGCCCTTGCTGGAGGCTATGGCCGGGCTGACCGATGGCTTCGATATTGCATCGAAAGGCGAGCTGGGCGCCGCTTTGGCTGCGGGAATGGCGCCCGATGCCATCAGCTTCGCCGGTCCCGGCAAGCGCGATGACGAATTACGCGCGGCCATACAGGCGGGGGTGACGCTGAATCTGGAATCGGACGGCGAAGCGGATCGTGCGCTTGCCATTGCCGAAGCCGTCGGCGTTCGGCCCCGGCTGGCCGTCCGGGTCAATCCCGACTTCGATCTCAAGGGTTCGGGCATGAAAATGGGGGGAGGGGCCAAGCCCTTCGGCGTCGATGCCGATCGTGCCGCTGCGCTGGCATCCCGCATCATAGCCGCAGGTGCCGATTGGCAGGGATGGCATATTTTCGCCGGGTCGCAGGCGCTGGATGCCGGAGCGATTATCGAAACCCAGCGCGAGACTCTGGCTCTGGCGGCGCGGCTTTCCGATGCGGTCGGACAATGCCCGCCGTTGGTCAATATCGGCGGCGGGCTGGGCGTGCCCTATTTTCCCGGTGACGAACCGCTCGATCCGCGTCCTATCGGCCTTGCGCTGGAGGAAGCCATAACCATGGCGCCGGATATATTGGAGGAAAGCGCGTTCGCGATGGAGCTGGGGCGCTATCTGGTGGCGGAGGCGGGCGTCTATCTGACCCGTGTTGTCGACGTGAAGGAAAGCCATGGCGAGCGTTTTGCCGTCGTGGACGGCGGCTTGCATCATCAACTCGCGGCCAGCGGCAATTTCGGTACGGTCGTGCGCCGCAATTATCCGGTCGCCGTCACCAATAGGTTCGGCGCGGAAACTGTCCCGGAACCGGTCACTATCGTCGGGTGCCTGTGTACGCCGCTTGATCGTCTCGCGGACAAGGTTATGTTGCCTGAGGTCGCGCCTGGTGATTTGATAGCGGTGTTCATGGCGGGGGCATATGGAGCAACAGCTTCGCCGTCCGCCTTTCTGGGACATGCTCCGGCACTGGAGATGCTGGTAGAAGCCTAGGAAAACCGCGCGCCGGGTCATAAAATTTACAATATCACTAATAGTATTTTCACCCTTCTGCGCGATAGGGATTGAGGATTGGCATCATTGCGCCTGCTTTTTCCTGCTCGGGAAAAGGGGTGTGGACGCCATGAAACCTATAGGGATGGCACGGGAATTATGAGAATATCGACGCTTTTCAGGCTAATGCTCGCCTTGCTGATGCCCGGGCTGTTGCTGTCGGCCTGCGCCGGAGGTTCCAGAGGGCCGGAATTGCCGCCCGCATCCTTTGTTTCGACTCAGGAAGGGCCGGGTGAACAATATGTCATCGGGCCGCTCGATGAGCTGACCATTTTCGTGTGGCGCAACCCGGAGCTGGGCGCAAAAGTGCAGGTTCGCCCCGATGGACGCATCACCACCCCGCTGATCAGCGATATGCCCGCCGTCGGCAAGACACCGAAGATGCTGGCGGACGACCTGAAACTCGCTCTGTCGCAATATATTGAAGACCCGCGTGTTTCGGTGATCGTAGATAAATTCTCCGGCACCTTCTCGCAGCAGATCCGCGTGGTTGGCGCGACCGAAAAGCCGGCCTCCATTCCGTATCGTGCCAATATGACCCTGCTTGACGCCATGATCGCTGTCGGCGGGCTGGGCGAATATGCCGCTGGCAACAAGGCGCGCCTCGTGCGTTTCGACAAGGAAAGCGGCAAGCAGAAGGAATATGCGCTGCGCATCAACGATCTGATCAAGCGCGGCGACACCAAGGCCAATGTGCTGCTGGCGCCGGGCGATGTCATCATCATTCCGGAAAGCATGTTCTAAAAGCCATATCGGGCGCGACAGGGAGCGAGTAGACGATAATGCCGAGCCTTTATGACGAATTGCTGGTGGCGCTACATGGCGTATGGAACCGGCGCTGGCTGGCGCTGGGCGTGGCCTGGGCGGTCAGCGCGCTGGGCTGGCTCGCGGTTTCGCTGATCCCTAATTCCTATGAATCCAAGGCGCGCGTGTTTGTCGCCACCCAGTCGATTATTCAGGACAAGGTCGGCATTTCCCCGATTGAGCAGCAGAAAAATCTCGACGGCCTGCGCCAGACGCTGGCCAGTGCGGTCAACCTGGAAAAGGTCGTGCGCGGTACGGATCTGGCCGGAACCGTATCGAACGACGCAGATGTATCGGCGCGTGCGGCAGGTTTGCGCGACAAGATTTCGGTCGTCGCCGCGCAGGACAATCTGTTCGAAATCACAACGACCATGTCGGACAGCTCCATGTCGGACAAGGCGAATGCCAAGCTCGCGACCCAGATCACGCAGAAACTGATCGACATATTCCAGCAGGAAAATATCGTCGGCAACCGTGACGAGACGCAGCAGGGGCTGGCTTTTCTCGACGAGCAGATTGCCGAAACCGGCAAGGCGCTCGCTGAAGCGGAAAAGCGCCGCGTCGAGTTCGAGCAGAAGAATGGCATTCTGCCCGGTGTAGGCTCTATCGCGGATCGCATGCGCGCTGCCCGCACGGAGCTTGACCAGATAGACTCGCAGCTTATGGGCGCACAGAGCGCGCTTGCAGCGATGAACGGGCAGCTTGCGGCCACCCCCGCTACTATTGGCGGCGGGCCGACCGGCAATTCGGCGTTGGCCAAGGCGCAGGGCGAACTCGCCTCGGCCAAGGCACGCGGCTGGACCGACGACCATCCTGATGTTGTCGCCCTGAAACGCCAGATCGGGGCTTTGAAAGCACAGGGTGGTGGCGGTTATGCAGGTGGAACGCCCAATCCCGCCTATATGTCGATCAAGTCGATGCAGGCCGAACGGGCCGCGACTGTGCAAGCGCTCAATGCCCGCCGTACGCAAATCCAGGCCGATATCAACGCCATGACGGCGCAGCAGGTTTCTGACCCCGGCTTTGCGGCGGAGCAGGAAAAGCTGGAGCGTGACTATGAAGTGCTCAAGAAGCAGTATGATAAACTATTGTCCGACCGTGGCGATGTGCGTCTTCAGGGTGACGTCCAGAGTGGAACAAAAAGCGCCACTTTCCGCGTGATAGACCCGCCGAGCGTGCCGACTTCGCCGGTGTCGCCCAATCGTCCGCTTCTGCTGTTTGGCGTGATGATCGTCGGCATCGGTGCCGGGATTGGCGCTGCCTTCGCAATGGATCAGGTGCGCCGCACATTCCCGACGGCGCAGCGCTTGTCTAAAGCAGCCGGGTTGCCGGTCATCGGTTCGATTACCGAAACGCTCAACCCATCGCAGATAGCAGACCGCAAGCACAAGCTGAAGCTGTTCGCCGGAGCGAGCGCAGGGCTGGGCGCGGCATGCGTGCTGCTCATCGTCGTCGAATTCATCCAGCGAAGCATGGCCTGAGGGAGGACATCATGGGCAAGGAAGATTTTCCCGGCCGTAAGCCGGAGCCAAACCCCAAGGGCCTGCTGGAACGCGCCGCCGAGGTGTTCGATTTCGATCGCGCGCTCAAAGGGGGCTCTTTGCCACCGCTTGATATTCCCGCCGATCTGATTCCGCCCGCCCCGGAGCCGAAAGCGGAACCGGCCCCTGCTCCTGCGGAATTTGCGCCCGTACCGGAGCCTGTATCTTTCAAGCCGGCTACCGCCGCGCCAGAACCCGTGGCCGCGCCTGCTGCTCCGCGTGCGCGCGATTGGGCCGGTCCGGTGCATACTATCGACCGCGACGCCATGGCGGAGGCGGGCCATCTTGTTCCTGGCGGCCCGGTTAGCGGGCTTGGTGAGGAATTCCGCATCATCAAGCGCGAAATATTAGCTCGTATCCGCGGCGCGCATAACAAGCAGGCGATCCCGAACGGCAATGTTATTCTGGTCAGCTCAACCCATTCGGGCGACGGCAAGACTTATTGTGCGGTCAATCTGGCGGTGTCGCTGGCGGCCGAGAGCGATGTCGAAGTGCTGCTGGTAGACGCCGATTTCGCCCAACCTGGTGTCATGTCCGCGCTTGGCATCGAGAACGGCAAGGGCCTGATGGACGCGCTTGTCGACCCTTCGATCCGTGTCGAGGATCTGGTGATGCGTACTGATGTACCGTCGCTGTTCCTACTTCCGGCGGGCGACGCGAGCCATAATGATGCCGAATATCTGGCCTCGTCCCGTACCGAAGCGCTGATCGCTTCGCTGGTATCGGGCCGCCCGGATCGTATCGTAATCTTCGATTCCCCGCCGTTGCTCGAGGCGTCGGTTGCGTCTGTGCTGGCCAGCCATGTCGGACAGACGGTGCTGGTGGTGCGCGCAGATCGTACGACCGAAACCGCGCTGCGCGATGCCGCCGAGCTGCTCAATGGCTGCGCCAATATCCAGCTATTGCTCAACGGAGTCAAATTCTCGGCCAGTGGCCGCCGGTTCGGCACCTATTACGGCAAGGAGGACGGAGCGGCGTGATCAAGGCTGTACGCCTTTTCTGCCTGAATGGCTTGGGCCTGGCGGTCGCCGCCATGGCTTCGTCCGCTTATGCGCGCACCGAAGTCGCGCCCTATATTGAGCTTGATCAGACCTTTATCGCCAATCTGAAAGGCGGTAGCGACGATGTGCTGACATACACATCGGCGGCTATCGGCGTTGACGCGACGATGGAAACGGCGCGCAGCGAGGGGCAACTCAGCCTGCGCTACGAGCATCAGTTCGGGTGGAACCGCGCATCGGCGGACTCTGATATTCTCTCCGGCCTTGCCCGTGCGCGTTACAGCGTCATGCCCGAAACGCTCAGCATTGAGGGCGGCGCGCTGGCGACGCATGTACGCACGGATGGTTTTTCCAGCGCCAATGGCTCGCTCGCCGTCGCGGGTGACGCGAAAACCAATGTCTATTCGCTCTATGCGGGGCCGACTCTCTCGACGCGGGTCGATGAGGTAGACGTCGAGGCGTCCTATCGCATCGGCTACACACGCGTCGAAGATGACGTCAGCCTCAGCGTACCGGGGCAGGTCGAGCTGGGCCGCTTCGATGAGAGCGTTTATCACAGCGCGACTGCGTCTGTCGGTCAGCAGCCGGGTGGATATCTGCCCATAGGTTGGGCCATCGGCGCGGGCTATGACCGCGAAGACGCGACCGAGCTTGATCAGCGCTATGTCAGCAAATGGATACGCGGCGATGTGACCGTGCCGATCACCTATAGTTTGGCATTTGTCGGCGGCATTGGCTATGAGGATATCAGGATAAGCCAGCGCTCCGTGCTGCTGGACGGTAATGGCAATCCGGTGGTCGGCTCCAATGGCCGACTCGTCACCGATCCTGCCAGCTCGCGCCAGATCGCCTATGATATTGACGGCCTCATCCGGGATGCCGGTGTGTTGTGGCGGCCCAGCCACCGTACCTCGCTCGAGGCGCGGGCGGGCGAGCGCTACGACAGCATGCATTATGTCGGTAATTTCTCGTGGCGCGCATCGCCGAACAGCATGCTGCAAATCGCCTATTTCGACACAATCGACAGCTTTGGCCGTGCGATGAACAACAGCCTGATCGCAGTACCGAGCTCCGGCTTTGTTGTACGCCGTAATCCGTTCAGCAGCGATATCACCGGTTGCGTCGGCGGTCAGGACGGCGGCACATGCTTCAACGACGCCCTGGCGGCGATCAGCGCCTCCAACTATCGCCATCGCGGCATCGAAGGCCAGTATAGCTGGGCGCGTGGGCGCTGGAACTGGGGTGCGGGCTTTGGCTGGTCACAGCGCAAGTTCATTGCGCCGGACAACAGCGTGCTCGCCTCGATCAACGGCGAGAAAGACTATTATTATTTCGGCGAGCTGTTCGGTGGTGTGAAGCTGAACGAAGTCTCGAATCTTGGCGCCACGCTCTATGGCAGCCATCTCGATGCGGGGCTGAGCAGCGTCGATGTCACCAATTATGGCACCTATGTCAGCTATAGCCGTTTGTTTGGAAGGCGCTTGAGCGCGCAGGCCTCGCTGGGGCTCGATGCGCTCGATACGTCGGATCTGGAAACGATCATCAGTTTGCTTGGGCAAGTGGGTGTGCGCTACCAGTTTTGAGAAAGGATAAGGCGGCGGGTTGCTACCGGCGTCAGGGAGAAGCAAGGCGATGTACGATCAATATTATGAGCTGAAGGGGCGCCCGTTCCAGCTTACGCCTGATCCGCATTTCTATTTTGAGAGCGCGACCCATCGCAAGGCGCTGTCCTATCTTGGCTATGGTCTGGCGCAGGGTGAGGGCTTTATCGTCATCACCGGCGATATCGGCGCGGGTAAGACGACGCTGGTCGGCCATGTGATGTCGACTATCGACCCGCAGCGCCTGACCGCCGTCAAGATCGTCTCGACCCAGGTCGAAGGCGACGATCTGCTTCGTCTGGTCGCGCAGAGCTTCGGTATTACCGAGGAAGCGTTGCCCAAGGCGCAGCTGTTGCAGCGGATCGAGGCGTTCCTGCATTCGCAGGCGCGCAAAGGGCTGCGTACGCTGCTGATCGTCGACGAGGCGCAGGGGCTGGGCGTTTCCGCGGTTGAGGAACTGCGCATGCTCAGCAATTTTCAGCTGGGCGGGCAGGCGCTCTTGCAGATTTTCCTGCTGGGTCAGCCGGAGTTTCGCGATCTTATGAAATCGCCGGAGCTGGAGCAGTTGCAACAGCGGGTGATCGCCACGCATCATCTGGAACCGATGCTCGCCAACGAGGTCGAACCCTATATCAAGCACCGCCTCGCGCTCGTTGGCTGGCATGATAATCCGCGCATCACGCAGGACGCCTACGCCGCCATTTATGCGGCGACCGATGGCGTTCCGCGCCGTGTCAATGCGCTGATGAGCCGCGTATTATTGCTGGGCGCTATCGACCGCCTCGGCGAGATTGACGCGCAGGTGGTCAATGCTGTCGCTGCCGATATGGGATTGGACAATGATCGTGATTCCACGTCGATGGCGGCGTCTCCGCTGGACGAGGTAACCGAAGAGACGGACGCCGAAATGGTTATCGAGCCCGAGGAGCCATCCGAAGAGCTTGTCGAGGATGTACCGTTCGTTGAAGCCGAAGAAGTGGAAGTCGCCAGTAATGAAGGCGGTGCTGATGCGTTCGAGCTGCACCGTATCCGCGATGAGCTGGAGGATCTGCGCCGTGCGATCAGCCTGACGGGTGGCGCGAGCGGAAACCAGAACGCGCTGATCGACAAGCTGAATATGCTGGAAGTGCGTCTGACGGCTGCGGAAGCGCGTACGGACGATCATGAAAGCGCATTGCGCCGGGTTTTGACGCTTCTTGTCGAATGGGTTGAAAACGACGAGAACGGGTCTCGCGCGGCCTGATGGGCTGAAGCGTTATCCGCTGAAGGATTTTCATAATGTCCTCAATTATCAATGCAATATCTGTTGATATTGAGGATTGGTTTCAGGTTGGGGCCTTTGAAACCACTATCTCCAAAGCCGATTGGGATAGTCTGTCACCGCGGGTCGAGCGCAACACGGACGCGGTTCTCGCGCTGTTCGCGGAATCTGGCGTTAAAGGCACTTTCTTCACATTGGGATGGGTAGCAGAGCGCTTTCCGGCGCTGATCCGGCGCATTGTCGATGCCGGGCATGAGCTGGCCAGTCATGGCTACAACCATCAGCGCGTCTTCACCTTTACGCCCGACCAATTTCGCGCGGACCTGAAGAAATCGCGCGATCTGCTGGAGCAGGCGGGCGGGGTGAAGGTCAATGGATATCGCGCGCCCAGCTTTTCCATAGATGCACGCACGCCCTGGGCACACGCCATATTGGTCGAGGAAGGCTATCGCTATTCCAGTAGCGTCGCGCCTGTGGTGCATGATCATTATGGCTGGCCGCAGGCCCCGCGTTTCGCTTTTCGGCCGCTGGCTGACAGTGGATTGACGGAATTGCCGGTTACGACCGCGCGTCTTGGCGGCAGAACATTGGCAGCTGGCGGTGGCGGGTTTTTTCGCCTGCTGCCCTATGCATTCTCGCGCTGGGCCGTGCGGCAGGTGAACGGGCAGGACAAGCGCCCGGCGATCCTCTATTTTCATCCGTGGGAGATCGACCCGGACCAACCGCGCGTAGCGGGTGCCCCGCTCAAATCGCGCCTGCGTCATTATACCAATCTGGGCGTCATGGCGCCGAAGCTACGCCGCCTGATCGCGGATTTCGAGTGGGGCCGGGTCGACGCGCTGGTTGAAGCCCAGGCAAAGGATGCGCCATGCTGGCCCGTGCAATGACTGTTTCTTTCGCCAATCTTGACGATGCAATCCAGTATCAGGAGCTGGAGCAGTGGGTATGCGCCCATCCGGCTTCCACACCCTTTCACCGCCCGGCATGGATTAGCGCGGCGGCGCGCGGAACCGGGCAGCAGGCAATGATGCTGGTGTGCCGGCATGGTGGCAGCATCCGGGGCGTATTGCCGCTCAATCTTATTCATTCACCCCTATTCGGGAGGGCGCTGGTTTCCAGCGGTTTCGCGGTCGATGGCGGGATATTGGCGGAGGACGCCGAAGCCGTTGAGGCGCTGGCACAGGCATGCTGGAATCTGGCGGAAGCCAATAGCGCGCCGACGGCGGAACTGCGTGGCGGCATGATGCCGCAAAAGGACTGGAAGCTGAAAAGCGATGCCTATCTGGGTTTCGCCAAGCCTCTGGAAGCCGATGACGAAGCGCAATTGCTCGCCGTTCCCAAGCGTCACCGCGCCGAAATCCGCAAAGGGCTTGGCAACGACTTGACGATTGAGACTGGCAACAGCCGCCGGTTGCTCGAAATTCATTACCGGCTCTATGCCGAGAATGTGCACAGGCTGGGTACGCCGGTATTCCCTAAAGCGCTGTTTTCGCGCGTGATGGATGCGTTCGGCGATGATGCCGATATTTTGATGGTGTCCAAAGACGGTGCGCCGCACACGACGGTTGTCAGCCTCTATCATCGCGGTGCCTGCATACCCTATTGGCATGGTGCGACCTGGGATGCGCGGTCGTTGCGGGCCAATGAGGCCGGCTATTACCGGCTGATGGGCCATGCGCGTGAGCGTGGTTGTACCGTTTTCGATTTCGGACGTTCCAAGGTAGGCACCGGTCCGGCGCTATGGAAGAAAACCTGGGGTTGGGAGGGGGAGCCGCTCACCTATGCTACGCGCGCTGCGCCGGGTATGGAGCCGCGCGATATCAATCCGCTGTCCCCGCAATATCAGCGCAAGGTTGCGCTGTGGAAGAAGCTGCCTTTGCCGCTGGCCAATCGTATCGGCCCGTTCATTGCGCGCGGTCTGGGTTGATCTGTCATGACGGCAGGCGGCGATATTCTCTTTCTGGTGCATCGCATCCCCTTTCCGCCGGACCGGGGGGATAAAATCCGTTCTTATCATATGCTCAAGGCGTTCGCGGAGATGGCGCCGGTACATGTCGGCTGTTTTGCCGACGATGATCGCGATATGGGCTTTGCCACGGATCTGGCGCGTGTTGCAGCCAGCCAATGCGTTGTAAGGCGTGATCGGTCGAAGGCCATGGCTGGCCTTGCCGGTTTGTTCAGTCATCGTTCCATACTGGTTTCGATATATGAGAACCCGGAGCTTCATCGCTGGGTGAGTGAGATACTGGCGACGCGGCCTATCCGGGCGATTGTCGCTTATTCCGTTCAGATGGCGACCTATGTGCCCCTCGATTTGCCGCCCGGTTGCCGGTTCATGATGGATTTTGTCGATTTCGACAGCGCCAAATATGCCGCTTATGGTTCGGAGCAGGACGGTTTCATGGGTTGGGTCAACCGGCGCGAAGGGCGCGTGCTGCTGGATTTCGAGCGGGAAGTGGCGCGGCGTGCCACTATATCCACCTTTGTCAGCGCCGCCGAAGCGCAATTATTCGCACAAACCGCTGACGTTCAGGATCGTGATGTGCAGGCCCTTGATAACGGGGTAAATCTGAATTATTTCAACATAGAAGAAGATATATCTCCAATTGAAAATGAAGAAAATCCGTTGCTCGTTTTTACAGGGCAAATGGATTACCGGCCCAATATCGAGGCGGTGGAGAGCTTTGCGCGCGAAGCCCTGCCCATTGTACGCGCCAAATATCCCACTGCGACCTTCGTCATCGTAGGCCGCAATCCCACGCCGCAGGTTCAGGCATTGGCGTTGCAGCCCGGCGTGATCGTGACAGGGGGCGTGCCAGATATACGCGGGTGGCTCATGGCAGCGGATGTCGTGGTCGCGCCGTTGCGGATCGCACGTGGTATCCAGAACAAGGTGCTCGAAGCCATGGCGATGGGGCGGCCTGTCGTCGCCAGCCCGCAGGCGGCGGAAGGTATTGATGCAGTCAATGGCGAGCATTTCGTCGTCGCCGCTGACCCGCAGGCGGAAGCCGAGGCTGTGCGTGCCTTGCTCGCTGATCCGCAGCAGGCTGCGTTGCTGGGCAAGGCGGCGCGGGCGCGGATGGAACAGCGTTATGACTGGGCGGCGACACTTGCGCCGCTGCGCGAAATGGTGCTGGGGTGAAGCCATGGCGCCGGCGATCCGCCTGACTCCTGCGACCTTGCGAGGCTATGCCGCGACGCCGGGCTGGCTGCGCCAATTGCTGGGGTTGACCGGGCTGGCCGTAGCGATCCTGCTGATATTCTGGCGCGACGCAGCCGACATGATACGTATCTGGTGGACTAGCTCCACCTACGGGCATTGCCTGTTTATACCCATGCTGATCGGCTGGCTGGTGCATCAGCGCAAGGATGGCCTGGCCCGATTGCACCCGTCAGCATGGCCATGGGCGCTGCTGTGGCCGGCGGCGGGCGCTTTTGGCTGGTTGCTGGGCGATGCGGCGGGGTTGGCGGTGTTGCGCCATGGCGGGCTTGTCGTGATGCTCCAGGGCGCGGTTGCCGCCATGTTGGGGCCGGTCGTAACCCGCGCCTTGCTGTTTCCGCTATTCTACGCCTTCTTCATGGTGCCGGTGGGCAGCGAGCTGGAGCCCGCGCTTCAGCTGCTGACCGCCAAGCTTTCCATGATCATGCTGGGTTGGGCGAATGTACCCGCGCATATCGAGGGCATATTCATCACCATTCCCAACGGCTATTTCGAAGTGGCCGAGGCCTGCTCCGGCGCGAAATTCCTGATCGCGATGACGGCTTATGGCGTGCTGGTATGCAATGTCTGCTTCCGTTCATGGCTGAGGCGCACCATTTTCCTCACGGGCGCGCTTGCCACATGCATTGTGGCGAATGGTGTGCGCGCGTTCGCCACCATCTATGTGGCGCACAAGACCAGCGTCGATGCCGCCGTCGGGTTCGATCATGTCATGTATGGCTGGCTGTTCTTCGCGCTGGTGATGATTGTCGTCATGCTGGTGGCCTGGCCCTTTTTCGACCGCAAACCGGGAGACCCGGTGTTTGACCCCGCAAAATTACAGTCCATGACGTCATCCCGGCACTCATTGACGGGTGTATTGGCGATTGCGCTCGCCGTTATAGTTGCCGGGCCTGTGTGGAGCCATATATCCGTCATCCGCGCGGAGACTCAGCTTGCGCCGCCTGCCTTGCCTTCTGTATCTGGCTGGCGTTTGAGCGACGCGCCAATGGCCTATCCCTGGGCACCGCGTTTCGATGGCGCGGATCATAAGGTGCAGGCTCGCTATGAGGATGGGCAGGGGCATGTCGTCGATCTGGCGATTGTGTCCTTCGCTCGCCAATCCGAAGGGCGCGAACTGATCGGGTTCGGTCAGGGTGCAGCCGATCCCGATAGCGAATGGGTGTGGTCTGATCACGCGGCTTCGCCGGATGTGGCTCGGGCCGAGATCATCACTGCGCCCGGTCCGGTCGAACGCTATGTCCTCAGCTGGTACCGCGTCGGCGACGCCGGGCTGACTGGCGCAGCAAACAGGGTAAAGCTCGACACCATGAAGGCGCGTTTGCTGGGCCGTAACCAGAGAGCCGTGGCTATCCTCGTTTCCATCGAGAATCCGCGACTGAACGGCGGCAAAGAGACCGTTCATGCGTTCCTGAAATCGCTTGATCCGATAGAGGATTTGGCTGACGGGGCCACGCGAAGCCGCTAGAGCACATTCCC
The DNA here is from genome assembly GCA_020446425.1 of Sphingobium sp. Classification (GTDB taxonomy): domain Bacteria; phylum Pseudomonadota; class Alphaproteobacteria; order Sphingomonadales; family Sphingomonadaceae; genus Sphingobium. Next base: position 52,012 of record JAGRES010000008.1, read on the forward strand.
ATGTGCGGAATCGCGGGCATTTTTCACCTTGAAACGGCAAAGCCTGTCGATCCGGCGCGGATGCAGCGCATGATTGATGTCATGCCGCATCGCGGGCCAGACGGGGAAGGCGTGTGGACCGCGCCGGGCATAGGGCTGGGCCACCGCCGTCTGTCGATCATCGACCTGCATGGCGGGGCGCAGCCGATGGCGAGCGAGGACGCGCGCCTGATCGTCACGTTCAACGGAGAAATATATAATTTCAACGATATAAAGTTCGAACTTGAGAGAAAAGGTCATCATTTCCATACGCATAGCGATACGGAAGTGATTCTGCATGCCTATCGTGAATGGGGCGAGGCCTGCGTCGAGCGTTTCAACGGCATGTTCGCCTTTGCACTCTATGACCAGAGTACGCAGTCACTATGGCTGGTGCGCGACCGGCTGGGCGTCAAACCGCTCTATTATGCGCAGGTTTCGGACGGCAGCGTCATTTTCGGGTCCGAGTTGAAGGTATTGCTCGCGCATCCGCTGCTGCGCCGCGAGCCGTCGCTGACCGCCATCGAGGATTATCTCGCGCTCGGCTATGTGCCGGACGATGCCTGTATCGTCGCGGGCGTCAGGAAGCTGGGCGCGGGCATGCACCTCAAGCTTGTGCGGGGCAGGGGTTTGCCTGAGCCCCAAACCTATTGGGATGTGAGTTTTGCCGATCGGTCCAAGGCGAAGGCGCCCGAACTGATCGAAGAGCTGACCGCCCTGATGCGCGATGCGGTCAAACTGCGCATGATTTCGGATGTGCCGCTAGGAGCTTTCCTTTCTGGCGGCGTCGACAGCAGCAGCGTCGTGGCCATGATGGCCGAAAACTCCCGCGCTGCGGTCAAGACATGCACGATTGGCTTCGATGTCGAGAGCCTGGATGAGCGCGCCTATGCAGACCGCGTGGCGCGGCGCTTTGCGACCGATCACCGCACGCGGATTGTCTCACCCGATGATTATGGCCTGCTCGATACGCTGGTCACACATTTCGACGAGCCTTTCGCCGATGCGTCAGCATTACCCACCTATCGCGTATGCGAACTGGCGCGTGACGAGGTCACCGTTGCGCTATCCGGCGATGGCGCGGACGAGGCGTTTGCCGGATACAGGCGGCATTTGTTCCAGCATCGCGGCGAACGGGCGCGCTCGTTGATGCCAGCAGCCATCAGGCAACCCCTTTTTAGCGCATTGGGCCGGATATATCCCAAAATGGACTGGGCGCCGCGTTTTCTGCGCGCCAAATCGACCTTTCAGGAGCTGGCGGTTAGCGGCGGAGAAGCCTATGCGCGGTCGGTCGGTTTTACGCCGCCGGAGCTGCGCGCGCGGCTTTATACTCATAGTTTCACGCAAAAAATCGACGGTCACCGAGCGGAGGATCGCATCATCACAGCGATGGAAAACGCGCCCGCCCGCGATGCGATCGACCGCGCGCAATATGCCGACCTCAAAATATGGCTGCCCGGCGATATCCTGACCAAAACCGACCGGATGAGCATGGCCGTCAGCCTGGAGGCGCGCGAGCCGCTGCTCGATTACCGGTTGGTGGAATTCGCCGCGAAGCTTCCCGTAGGTCAGCGCATTCATGGCAAGAGCGGCAAATATCTGATGAAGCGGGCGATGGAGCCGCATTTGCCGCACGATATCCTCTATCGCGATAAAATGGGCTTTGTGACGCCGATCAGCCAGTGGTTCCGCGATGCTCTGGCGGGTGAGGCGGCGGCTGTTGCCAGCGGGTCGACGCTGGCGCGCACGGGCTGGCTCGATCCGAAGGCCATGCGCAAACTCGCCGCCGATCACAAGGCGGGCAGGGCGGATCATGGCCGCCTGCTCTGGCAATTATTGGTGCTGGACAAGAGTCTGGCGCGACTGTTCGCCTGACTCCCGGTAGGGCGAAAACACACCAAATTAAGCCTTTGGCAAGCCTGAGGCGGTATTCGGTAAAGCCGGACGCCGGGAGCCTGCCCCATGATGAAATCCTCTTCGATAGACGCGCTGAAGGGCGCTCTTATCCTGTGGGTGATTGGCGGGCATATGGCCGAGGTGCTGCACCTGGAGCACATCGCCTTCTGGATCGGTTCCGGATTTCGCATGCCGCTAATGGTCGCGGTGTCCGGCTATCTGCTCAATCTGGAGCGGGTCAGACAGGCGCCTTTTGGCGATATCGGTTATCGCTACTGGAAGCGCATGATATTGCCCTGGCTGGTGGCGTCATGCGTCTATCTGCTCCCTCGCGGCGATGCAGTGAGCTGGATGACGCCGCTCGATATCGTGCTGCGCCCATCCTACCATCTCTGGTACATCCCTGTCCTGTGCCTGCTCATCCTGTCGGCGCGTTATGCCCGCTTTTCGCCGGCCCTGCTGGTGATGCTTTCCGCGCCACTGAGCGTGGGCATGATGATCGGCTACGGCCTGTATCATGAAGTAATCGGAACCGGCATATGGGCGTTCGACAGCCGTTTCCTGAGTTACCCGCTCTATTTCTTCTTCGGCGTGCTGATGGCGCGTCTTGAGCCCTCAATGGCACATCGCACAGCCGGTGTGGCGGTAGCGATATTGGGGTTAGCGGGTTGGATCTATCTATATGAGAGCAGCGATCTCGGCTTGCAGGTTTCGGCCCGGCTGGCGATGAACCTTGGCCTGATCGCGCTGCTGCCGGTATTTGCCCGCCTGCCGATCCGGATTGCCCCGGTCAATGCAATCGGTCGGGCGAGCCTGTTCTATTATCTCTGGCATCCGCTGCTGATCGGGCTGTTGCTGGCACAGGGGCTCGATCCATGGACGGCACTGCTGCTGACGATTACGTTGCTGGCCGCTGTGCACCGCCTGATGGCGGATATGCCTGTGCTGCCTACCCTGCTGGGTACCCCGCCCGTGCGCCGCACAGATACCGACGGCAAACCAGCTCTCGCAGTTTCAGCTATATAGTGCCCGCACGAAATACAGCCCGTCGGGCGGTGCATTGAGGCCGAGCGCATTCCGGTCTGTAGCCTTCAAAGCGGCGCCCATATCCTCAACGCTCCAGCGGCCCATACCGACCAGCGCGAGGCAGCCGACCATCGAACGCACCTGATGATGGAGAAAGCTGCGTGCGGCGGCGTGAATGTTGATCCGGTCCTCCTCCCGCACAACGTCGAGCCGGTCGAGCGACTTGACCGGGCTTTCCGCCTGACAATGGACGGAGCGGAAGGTGGTGAAATCATGCTTGCCCACCAGCAGGGCGGCCGCTTGCGCCATGGCTTCTGCGTTCAGCTCCTGTGGGATCTGCCACGCCAGCCCTTTCTCGAAGGTCAGCGGCGCGCGCCGATTGACGATACGATAGACATATTCGCGACCCACGCAGGAAAATCGCGCGTGCCAGTCGTCCGCCACGACCTCGCATGCCAATATTGCCACCGGATTGGGCCGCAAATGGGCATTCAATGCCTCCATCAAGCGGAAAGTCGTCATGTCCTTGTCGATATCCGCATGGGCCCGCATCGCATAACCATGCACGCCTGCGTCCGTGCGCCCGGCGCAATGCAGTACCGCCTGCTCGCCGGTTACGCCCGCGATGGCCTCCTCAATGGCCTGTTGCACACTTGGGCCATGGGCCTGCCGCTGCCAGCCCATGAACGGGCGGCCGTCAAACTCCACGGTGAAGGCGTAGCGGGTCATCCCAGCTTCGTGCCCTTCGGAATGGCATATCCGCGCAGCAGTTCGTCCACGCGCATGGCGCCTTTGCCTGCGCGCTGCACGTGCAGGGGGCGCAAGGAATTCGCGCCACATCCGATCAGCAATGCATCATCCAATACCATGCCCGGTTCTCCGGGCTGACCCTCAATGCGCGCGGCCAGTATCTTGAAGCGCTCGTCGCCAATCATGAAAAACGCCCCGGGCGCAGGATTGAACGCGCGCACCTGCCGTTCGGCCTGCACGGCACCAGCGGCAAAATCGAGCAGCGCTTCTTCCTTGGCGATCTTGGCGGCATAGGTGACGCCCTCTTCCAGCTGCGGGTGGGCAGGGTGAGCTGACAGGTCGGACAACACCTCTACCATCAGGTTCGCACCGGAATGCGCCAGTTCGTTGGTCAGTTCGCCCACGGTCTTTGCGTCGATGACGGTGCGTACTTCCGCCAGCATGGGGCCAGTATCGAGGCCAGCCTCCATCTGCATGATCGTGACGCCGGTTTCCGCATCGCCCGCCAATATGGCACGATGAATGGGCGCGGCACCCCGCCAGCGTGGCAGCAGTGAGGCGTGGATATTGACGCAGCCTAGCTTCGGCGCATCCAAAATGGCGCGCGGCAATATCAGGCCATAGGCGGCGACCACGGCAATATCGGCATTGAGAGCGGCAAAAGCGGCCTGTTCGTCTGCATCCTTGAGCGAATCCGGTGTGCGTATCTCCAGCCTCAGTTCTTCGGCACGCGCATGCACGGGCGTTGGACGCAACCCCTTACCCCGTCCAGCGCGGCGCGGCGGCTGGCTGTATACCGCTACGACTTCATGTCCGGCCTCGATCAGCGCGTCGAGTGCGGGCACCGCGAAATCGGGCGTTCCCATATAGACTATCTTCATAGCAGACCTCTCAACCTCTTGTGCACTCATGATGCAAGCCCCTATGTGCACATTCATGGCGTCACCCGAGATCGAAGCGCTGGCTCAAGCCCTGTCGCGGCTGCCCGGATTGGGGCCGCGTTCGGCGCGGCGCGCAGTGCTGTACCTCTTGAAGAAGCGTGAAACAGCGCTGGGGCCGCTGCTCGAAGCGCTGGAACGCGTCAACGAACGCCTTTCGACCTGCTCGACCTGCGGCAATGTCGATACCACCGACCCCTGCGGTATTTGCGCCGATCCGCGCCGCGACGATCGGTCGCTCTGTGTGGTGGAGGATGTGCCAGACCTATGGGCGCTCGATAAATCACGGCTGTTTCCTGGACGGTTTCATGTGCTGGGCGGGCGCCTGTCGGCGCTGGAGGGTGTGCGGCCGGAGGATCTGGGTATAGACACATTGATTGCGCGCGTGGCGTCAGGCGGCATTGATGAGGTGGTGCTGGCGATGAACGCCACGCTGGAGGGGCAAACGACGGCGCATTATATTGCCGAGCGGCTGGAGGAATATCCGGTTCGCCTCACGCAATTGGCGCATGGCCTGCCGGTGGGTGGCGAGCTCGATTATCTCGATGAAGGTACGCTGGCGCAGGCGTTGCGGGCCCGCAGGCCAGTGGCATAAAATGCACCTCTCACCCCCTTGATATTGCCTCTTTGTTCTCATATCTGAATCCTAATGGCTATCTTACCGATCCTTGAAGCGCCCGATCCGCGCCTGCGCACCATTTCGACGCCGGTCGAGGCGATCGACGATGAGTTGCAGACGCTGATCGACGACATGTTCGAGACCATGTATGAGGCGCCCGGCATCGGTCTGGCCGCGATACAGGTCGGCGTGCCCAAGCGCATATTGGTGATCGACCTGCAGGAACGCGAGTCGGACGAAGAGGATGCGCCGGTGGTGCGCAACCCGATGGTGTTCATCAATCCGCAGATACTCGAAGGGTCGGAGCAGCTTTCAATCTATAATGAGGGCTGCCTCTCGGTGCCTGAGCAATATGCCGAGGTGGAGCGTCCTGCGACCATCCGCGCCAGCTGGATGGACCGGGAAGGGCGCATTCATGAGCAGACGCTTGATGGCTTGCTCGCTACCTGTTTGCAGCATGAGATGGATCATCTCGAAGGCATACTCTTCATCGACCACCTCTCGCGCCTGAAGCGGGAAATGGTGCTCAAGAAGCTGCAAAAGGCGCGCCGAGCGGCTTGAGCCGATCTCCCCTTGCCAGCGGCATGGGTTGAAGCTACGTTCTCATTTCGTTCTCGGATTAGGGACTCGGCTTCTTGGAACCTCTGATATTCGCTTTCCTGTGTATCGCACTGTTGATTGGCCTTGGCGTTGGCTGGCTCATTGGCGGGCGGCCGGTAGCGCAGTTGCGCAGGCGCGAGCGTGAGGCGGCGGACGGGCTTTTGCGCGCCGAGGAGCAGCGTAATGCGGCGCTGCGCGACATTGATGAGGAACAGAAGCGCTCAGAAGAATTGCGGCAGGCGCTTGAGGCGGTTCGAACGGAACGCGAAGAGGCGCGGTCCCGGCTGGCTGGGCTGGAGGCCGAAGCGCAGGCTCGCGCCGAGGGCTTTGAAGCGCAACTCAAATCGTTGACAGAAGCCAAGGAAGCGCTCTCTGCCCAGTTCAGCGAGATTGGCGGCAAGCTGCTGGGTGAGGCGCAAAAGGCATTTCTCGACCGCGCCGACCAGCGGTTCCATCAGGCACATGAGAAGAGCGAGGCGCAATTGAAGGCGCTGCTTCATCCGATCGGTGAGAGTATCAAGAGCCATGAAGGCAAGATTGGCGAGATTGAGCGCGCCCGCACCGAAGCCTATGGCGAGCTTAAAGGTCTGATGGACTCGATGCGCGTGGGGCAGGAAAAGGTACAGAGCGAGGCGCAGAAGCTTGTTAATTCGTTGCGTGCAGCGCCCAAGGCGCGTGGTCGCTGGGGTGAGCAGTCGTTGCGTAATGTCTTGGAGCAGGCGGGGCTGAGTCCCTATGCCGATTTTCGACAAGAGGTTTCTATCGAATCCGAAGAAGGCCGATTGCGACCTGATGTAATCGTGCATTTGCCCGGCGATAGAGAACTCATCATTGACGCTAAATGTTCGCTCAATGCTTATCTTGACGCTGCTGATGCGGATACCGATGTAGTTCGCAAGGAGCATCTCAAAGCGCATGCCTCTTCAATTCGTACGCATGTTCAGCAGCTTGGAGCTAAGGAATACTGGACGAAGTTCGGTAAGGCTGCCGATTATGTTGTTATGTATATTCCCGGCGAGCATTTTCTTATGGCTGCGTTGGAGGAAGACGATGACCTATGGCAATGGGCCTTGGAAAGGCGTGTGTTGTTGGCGACGCCAACTAACCTTGTTGCCATTGCCCGCACCGTTGCCGCTGTCTGGCGGCAGGAGAAACTGGCGGACGAAACGAAGCTGGTCGCCAAGCTTGGCAAGGATATATACGAACGCTTAGCGGTTGCAGCAGACCGGCTCGGGAAGATGGGCCGTAGCCTTAATGCGACTGTAAAAGATTATAACGACTTCACGTCGAGCTTTGAAAGCCGTGTGCTGGTGACAGGCAGGAAGTTTCGTGATCTGAATATCGAGACCGGTCGCGAAATCGAAGAACTGAAACAACTCGATACCAATGCCCGTGATCCCGCTGCGCCGGAAGCGGTCAAAGGACTAAGCGGCCCTTCCGCTGAACCCGAAGTACAGGGGCGTGAAGCGGCTGAATAGGCTCAATGCACCAAGTCGACGTTGAGCGGACATCTTCCTTCATCTGAATAATCTCATAAAATCAGACGCATGAAACGATACTATCAGATGTGGTTTCGTTTTCGTCGGAGAGTGCAAGAACTGTGGTATAAATGGTTAATGCTCGAGTCGGACGGAGAGGAGCCAGTCATGACTGTCAGCTTATCCAGGAAAATTTGCATCTTCACTCTCGCAACCATCATGTCGGCTGCGCCGGTCATGGCGCGCACTGCGAGTCATTTATCGGATCTGGTCGGTGCGCGCGGCAGCTCCGGCGAGATGGCGCTTCAACGCCAGGGCTTCACCTATGTCGATGGCCATAGCGGGAAGAAATATGTTCACAGCTATTGGTGGCATCACAAGGACAAGAACTGTGTCGAGGTGAAAACCGCCAATGGCCGCTACGCCGCCATCGTCGATGCGCCGAACAGCGATTGCCACCATAAAAATAGCGGCGGCAGCGGCGCGGCGGTTGCAGGGGCCGCGGTTGGTGCTGTCCTGTTGGCAGCGCTCCTGACCCACAAGTCCAGCCATCACGAAGATGGCAAGCATCATTCGGATTCATTTCAGGACGAGCAGTTCGAGCGCGGCTATAATGACGGGCTGCACCATGTCGCCTATCATAATTACGACAAGACGGACTATTATTCGAGCGGATATGAAGCAGGCGTTGCACAACGCAGCCGCAACACCGGCTATCATAGCGGGAATGGCGGCTATGCCGCCCATAGCAGCCTGTCGGGCATAAAGGGCGGCGATTCCATTTGGGCGATCGACGAAATGCATGCCCGCAAGTTTCACGATGTCGATAGTTTCAGCTCCGGCAGCACGACCTATGGCATCTATTACAACAAGCATACGGGCCAGTGCGTCCAGGTCACCAATGCCGATGGCATGGTGTATGACATCAGGGATATTGGCTCCCACCCTGGTTGCACTTAGACCAGAGAGGAGATCGCCATGACTCCGATGCATGCGCTGATGATTGCGGGTGTGGGGGCCTGTTCTTTCGCGCTTGGCTCCTGCTCTGGCGATGAGCCTATGACTGCGGACAATGTTGCATCCGCTCTCGAAAACACGGCCGAGGACACCGATGATGCGGCCAATGCGAGTGATGGTGCATCGGCTCAAGAAGATGCATTGGTGCCTGGCACTCCATATCATGCCACCACCGACATAGACTGCGTCTTTGGCGAGATGCCGCGTACCACCTGTCCCGCTGGCGTGATCCGTCAATGGGGTGAGGATGGCACGACATTAGTGGAGGTGACCAAGCCGGACGGATTCAAACGCGCCCTGTTCTTCAAGGATGGCACTGCCTATGGCGCGGACAGTGCCGAATCCGATAGCTCAGCCGGGTTTGAGTTCAGGGTGGAAAGGCAGGGGGATGACAGCGTCATAACCTTTGGCCCTGAGCAATATGTCATCCCGGATGCCCTTGTACTGGGCGGCTGACTGGAACCAATCGCCGCCCCGTAACTGATCGCTATTTATCTACGCCCTTCGCTTTGCCCCATGCGCGCGCGGCGGTATAGCCGAGATAGCCGGTTCCGAACAGCGCGTAGAGCGGCTCTGGAATTCCGGCGAGATAGGCGTTCATGCCATGGGCGATGGCGCGCGCCATATCCGGCTGAGCGGCTGCGATCAGGCCCATCGGAATCGACCAGAGCAACAGCGCGTACATCACATAGAGAAAGCTGGGCCGCGCCCGGCTCGTCCACGGGTCGGGCGATTGTGCTTCGGCCATGATGGCGGACAATTGCGTGCGGATCGCTTCCATCTCCTGCGCACCCTGCAGCTTGAGCAGTTCCAGCTTGGCGGCGTCGCGCGCCTGCGGGTCGGGAATAATCTTGTCGATCAGGCGCGCGATCGGCCCGACCAGTCCTTCGAGTAACGACATGGTTCCTCCGTTCAGCCAACGCGGTTGGCGATCCATCCATAGAGAAAGGCTTCATTGGCGGGGCGGGCTTCGGCGAGCGCGATATATCTTTCACCTTGCAGCGCTTCCATGGCCCTGAGCAGCACGGCCTCGCCCTTGTGCCCGCGTGCGAGGATATAATGCTCCAGCGCGGCGAGCGTGACCGGACCCAATTGGCGATCCACTGCGATATCGGCATAATCCCGGCCATTGCGATTGAGCGCATTGAGGGCGCGTTGCAGAAACCCGGTGGCGACGGGCGGGCCCATATTCACGCCCGTGTCGAACAGCTCGGCGGCGATGGAGGACGCAATTTTCGCAGCCTTGTCGAATCCCGGCTGCTCCCAATATTTCATCCGGTAGATATAGGCGGCGAGGGAACGGGGCAGGGCGCGCATCTCGCCGCGATAGCCATGGGTACGCGCGACCTGCTCGGTAATGCCCCAGTTGGTCGGTCCGCCACGGTCCGCCGGGTGGTCGATATACCCGCCTTCGCGCTCGATCAGTTCATTCAACAAATGCTGTATGTCGGCCATGCCCGTCTCCTTTGCAGGCAGGGCGGATAACCTATTTGGTACGCTGTAGGACAGCGCAAAGCCGCGCTAAGCCGCAGGCAGCCGTATTCTTGTGCGGATTTCTTGAAATTTGGTCGGGACGAGAGGATTCGAACCTCCGACCCCCACACCCCCAGTGTGATGCGCTACCAGGCTGCGCTACGTCCCGACCGAGGCGGCGCGTTTAGGCTGAATGCTGACAAGTTGCAACCCTGTTTGCGCGTCCGGGCGCGATGTTTCCCGCTTCCAACAATATGCCATCCTGTGTCTTGCCCGTTGCGCTTATGATCCTATCTATGGTAGCCGCGCGCCTGTTCGCATCGCGTTGTCACAGAATAATGAAAGTCACGCATCATGATTATCTCTCCCGCCTATGCCCAAGCCGCAGGCGCAGCCTCCGCCGGAGGTCCCGGTTTCCTGGTGCAGATATTGCCGCTGGTCCTTATCTTCGGCGTATTTTACCTGCTCATCATCCGGCCGCAGAGCAAAAGGATGAAAGAGCATAAGGCGAAGATCGAAGCCGTGCAGAAGGGCAATCAGGTTGTCACCGGCGGCGGTCTTGTCGGTAAAGTGACGAAGGTAGAGCCTGAGTTCGTCGAAGTAGAGCTTGGCCCGAACATGAAGGTGAAGGCTGTCAAATCGACGCTGACCGATGTGATCGACCCCGTCGCCAAGCCTGCGAACGACTGATCCTTTCATGCTCGGCTTTACACGCGCGAAGGTCTGGCTGGTCGCGGCTGTGCTGCTGTTCGGCGCCGTTTTCGCGGTGCCGACCTTCCTTCCCGCCCCTGTCTTCAACCAGCTACCGTCCTTTTTGCAGGCCAAGGTCAATCTCGGTCTCGACCTTTCCGGCGGCAGCCACATATTGCTGGAAGCCGACCCCGCCGACGTCGCCAAACAGCGGCTGGAAAATATGGAAGAGCAGGTGCGCACCGAGTTGCGCCGGGGCGATCCGCGCATTTCCATCGGCGATATCTCGCGCAAAGGCGGCAGGCTCAGCTTCATGGTTCGCGACCCGAGCCAGGTGGATGCAGCGGTGGAGCGCATTCGCCCGCTGACGCAAGGTGCGGGCCTCACCGGGCAGCGCGATTTCAACGTCGAAGTCGTAGACAGCTCGACCATTGTGATGACGCCCACTCAGGCGGGCATCAACAATGCGCTCGATCAGGCGATGGACGTCGCCAAGGAAGTGATCGACCGGCGTATCAACGAGCTGGGCACCCGCGAACCGACGATTATTCGTCAGGGTTCGAACCGCATTGTTGTTCAGGTGCCGGGACTGCAAGACCCCGGTGAACTTAAGGACCTGCTGGGCCAGACCGCCAAGCTGGAATTCAAGCTGGTCGACTATACCGCCGATCCGGCCGAGGTGGCGGCAGGCCGCGCACCGATCGGCAGCGAGATATTGCCCTATCCCGAAAATCCGTCCGGCTCGCCGATGATTGCTGTCAAGCGTCAGGTCATGGTGTCGGGTGAGGAACTGATCGACGCACAGCAGGGCTATGACCAGCAGAATAACCAGCCGGTCGTCAACATCCGTTTTAACGGCGCAGGCGGCAAGAAATTCGGCCGCGTCACCAGCGAGAACGTCAACCGCCCCTTTGCGATCATATTGGATGGCACAGTGCTTTCCGCGCCCAATATCAATGAACCGATCCTAGGTGGAAGCGCTCAGATATCAGGCAGTTTCACGGTGCAGAGCGCCAACCAGCTCGCTATAGCGCTGCGTTCGGGCAAATTGCCTGTGGCGCTGACGGTCGTGGAGGAACGTACGGTTGGCCCGGATCTGGGCGCGGACTCGATCCGCAAGGGCGTGATCGCCTGTGCAATCGCCACGGCAGCGGTTCTGGCGTTCATGCTGGTCAGCTATGGGCGGTTCGGCGTCTATGCCAATCTGGCGCTGGCGGCGAATATCATCCTCATCATTGGCGTTATGGCGGTTCTCAATGCCACGTTGACATTGCCCGGTATCGCTGGCTTTGTGCTGACAATCGGCGCGGCGGTTGACGCGAACGTGCTGATCAACGAACGCATTCGCGAGGAACAGCGGCGCGGGCGCCCGATCATCCAGACTATCGAGACCGGCTATCGCGAGGCGACACGTGCGATTCTGGACGCTAATATCACCAACGTCATTGCTGCGGCCCTGATGTTCTATTTCGGGTCGGGCCCGATCAAGGGCTTTGCCGTAGTGCTGACCATCGGCATCGTCACCAGTGTGTTCACCGCCGTGACGGTCAGCCGCATGCTGGCGTCCTTCTGGTTGCGGCGCAAGCGCCCGACCGAGCTGGTGATCTGACGGAGAACGGCCATGAAACTTCTGAAACTCGTTCCCGACGCAACCAACATCCATTTTCTGAAATGGCGCAATCCCGCTATGCTGATCTCGATTTTGCTGATCGTTGCGTCGATCGCGCTGGTCGCGACGCGGGGTCTTAACCTCGGTGTCGATTTCGTCGGCGGGCAGATGGTGCGCGTTACTTTCGCGCAACCGGTGGAGCTGGATGAACTGCGCGGCACTGTTTCCGCGCTTAAACAAGGCGACCCCACCATTCAGCAGTTCGGATCACCTAATGACGTGTCGATCCGCATGCCGCTTCCCAAAGGCGGTGAGGGCGCGGCCAACGAAGCCGCAAACCGGCTGAAAGCTGCGATCACTAACCAATATCCCGATGCCAAGTTCGGCAGTGTCGATACGGTGTCCGGTAAGGTGTCCGGCGAGTTGTTCCGGACCGGCGCCATTTCCATGGCGCTGGCGATGGCGGCGATTTCGATCTACATCTGGTTCCGGTTTGAATGGCAGTTCGGCGTGGGTGCACTTTTCGCGCTGGTGCATGACGTATCGCTGACGTTCGGCTTTTTCTCGCTGACACGGCTTGAGTTCGACCTCAACAGCGTGGCGGCGGTGCTGACGATCATCGGTTATTCGCTCAACGATACCATCGTCGTCTATGACCGCGTGCGCGAGAATCTGCGCAAATATCGCAAGATGGAGATCGTCCCGCTGCTCGACCTGTCAGTCAACGAGACGCTGGCGCGCACGATCATGACATCATTGACGATGATTATCGCGCTCACCTGCCTGTTGTTCTGGGGACCGGAAGTGATCTTCGGTTTCACCGCCGCAATGCTGCTCGGCATCTTTATTGGTACATATAGCTCGATCTATATGGCCGCGCCGATACTGGTATGGCTGAAGGTGGGACCGGATAGTTTCATACCCAAGGAAGCTGCCGTTGCGAGCGGTGCCGAGCGGGTCAGGGCCGACGGCGCGCAACCGTAGAGTTTTTGTTCTACAGAAGTGGAACAGACTCTAACTCAGGCGGTTTTTCCCGCTATCGTTGACAGATGATCGAGCAGGGCGTCGCCATTGACGCCCCAGGTGAAGCGCATCGCCATCTTGCGGATCGCGATGCGGTCCGCGCTCTGGGCGAGCACTGCCTTCAGTGCAGCCGCAATAGCCTCGGGTTTGCGCTCGACAATCCTGCCTGCGACCGGATTGGTCAGTAGCTCACGGGCCCCGCCCACATCGCTGATGACGATGGGCGTGCCGCAGGCAAGCGCCTCAACCCAGGCATTGGCCAGTCCTTCCGATGCGGAGGGAAGGGCCATGACATCGGCGGCATTATAGGCGATCGGTAGCCGCTCATGCGGTAACGCGCCCAGGAAACCGACCCGGTCGGCCACGCCGAGCGCATTGGCGAGCTTTTCATACTCGCTATGCTGTGGCCCTTCACCGGCGAGCAGCAGTGTCGCCTCCGGTATCTCGGTTAGCGCCCGGATAAGCAGCCCTTGCCCTTTGCGGTCCATCAGATGGCCTACACTCAACATGACGGGGCCATCGACTCCGAAATTCGTCTTGGCCGCCATGCGGTCCTGCGGCGCGAAGGATTTGAGATCGACACCGGTGTAATGAACGCGGATCTTCGCGGCATCCATCCCCAGTGCCACCATTGAACGCTTCATCGCTTCTGAGACCGCGAGCAGACCGGCGGCGTCCTCCGCCGCCTTCAGGATTGCACCGCGCGCAGCAGGAACGCGCGCCCAATGATGAATGTCGCCGCCTCTGGCCTTGACCGAATAGGGAATCCCCAGCTTTTTCGCGAGATTTCGGGCGACCGGACCGTCGGGATAGAAAAAGCTGGCGTCGATTACGTCGAACGGGGCTTCGTCATGAAGCTGCCGGACCAATGGCCATATCGCACGCGTCATGTTGAACACATGCATATGTCCGCCCATTTTCGGCAGCACGGTGAAACGCGGACGATACACGGTCAGGTCTCGCCAGCGCTCCATTTCGGGCAGCGTATTGAAACGGGCATAATGCGAATGCCGTGACAGCGGCCACGGCGCTATGCCGATGGGCGCAATAACAGTTACGTCCACACCGTTCCGGCTTGCCAGCTCCCGTGTCTGACGCTCGACGAAAACGCCGAAATTGGGGCGAACCATGTCTGGAAACAGAGTCGAGAGTGTCAGGACACGCAGGGTCATCCCTTCCGCTTAACCTGAAAAATGGGTTACCGCGAGAGGTCTAACGCAGCTGTCTCATAATTCGACAATAGCGCTGCGATATTACAACGCACGGATAAGGCGAGTTGCCACGGCGGCCCATGGTGGATCGCTCAATATCTGTTGGCGCGCGCCCGGGGTGAGCGGCAATATCTGCACGCGTCCGCCATCGCTGTCGCTGCCGGTTTCCCGCCCGATCAGCCGCCCGAACAAAAAGCGCCCGCCGGGCCGGGGGAAGAGGACGTCCCGATTCAGCGCGGACGAGAAGTCGTCAGGGCCGATGCGGCGGCACCATATTTCATCACCCGCACGATAGTCACCGATGCTCGATGTGATGCGCAGGCCGATCATGTCGCCCTCCATCATGGGAGCGACAAAATGAGAGGGGCGTGCAGGTGCGTAAGCGCCTTCCGCCCCCATATAGGCGGCGACCGCGATATGCTCCTTGCCCGGCAAGTCCACCAGGTCGGATGCGTTTACGCCCAGTGCCTCCGCGATACGGTTGAGCCATTTGACCGAAACCGTGCGCGTTCCCGTTTCAAGACGTCCGATGGTTTGCGCAGTCGTCGGCGGATCGCAACGCCTAGCGACATCATCTAGCGTGAGACCCTTGGCGCGGCGTACTTCCCGTATGCGTGTGATCATTATTTGTCCCGATATAACCTATCTGGTTTTTTCTTTCCTACACATGTTCCATCATGGCAAGGGAAAACTCCACGAAATCGGAGGAAACATGATCGCGCAGCAGCAGGAAACGGGCTCGAAAAGAAGGCAAAGCTATATTGAGCGACAGGTAGAAGGGCCCGATGGCGAGATGCAGCAAGTCAGGGTGCATATGGGCGAATCGCCGCTGACTTGGTTGAAAGCACGTGGGCTGCTGAGCGAACGCTTGTACCTTGCCGGAGACAGGCTGAGAGAGGACTGGGAAAAAGCCGGGCTGGGCGCTCGCGTGACGATGATATGGGATGCAGCGCCTCCGTCCAAGGGCAGCCGCGCCAGCCATCGCGCACCCGATCCCCATATGCGGCAGCTCAGCGCGCGGCAACGGTTCGATGGCGCACTGACCATGGCGGGGCCGGGGCTGGCCGACATATTATGGCGCGTCGTATGCGCGGGTGAGGGACTTTCCACCGCCGAACAGGCGCTGGGCTGGCCCGCGCGCGCGGGCAAGCTGGTGCTGGGCTTCGCGCTGGAGAGGGTGGCGGACTATTATCGTATCGCTTGAGATTGAGACTGGCAGCCGGCATTTGTTATAAAATTTCTGGCGAAGACACGCCTTTATATACTCGTGCCCGTTGACGAAGCATTCCGGACCCTTAGGATTGGCGAAGTCGTCACCGTGGCTTTATTCTCCATAGTGATATGAACGGGTTGAGGAGTGTATAGTGAAAAAAGTCCTCGTAGCTTTTGTGCTAGCGGCGAGCTTTGGTGTATCGGGATGCGTGGCCTTACTTGCCGGTGCCGCTGGTGCGGGCGCGGTAGCGTGCACGGAAAAGGAGATTGATTGCCCGGTCGATTAAAGGGGCTTGGCGCTAATTCGCCAACGCTTCCGCCATTTCCGCGAGTTCCAGCCAGCGTTCCTCGGCGGCGTCCTTCTCGTCACGGAGTTTAGCGATACTGGCCGTCAGTGCGGCGAACCGATCCGGATTGCTGTTATAGAGATCAGGGTCGGCCAGTTGCGCTTCGTCGCGGGCAATGGCAGCTTCCATCTCCTCGATACGTTGCGGCAACAGCTCATAATCGCGCTGATCCTTGTAACTCAGCTTGGTCTGGATCTTGGGCGGTGCTTTAGCCTTGTTGTCGCCTGAGGATTTTGCCGCAGGTTTGGAGGGCGCATGCCGCTGTTTGCGTTTGCGCTCCCAATCCTCATAGCCGCCTGCGATGATATCGACGGTTCCGGAACCATCCAGCCCCAGTGTGACGGTAACAGTGCGATCCAGAAAGTCACGATCATGGCTGACAATCAACACCGTGCCTGCATAGTCGGCGATCACTTCCTGTAGTAGATCGAGCGTTTCCAGATCGAGGTCGTTGGTCGGCTCGTCAAGCACCAGCAGGTTCGACTCGCGGGCGAATTCGCGGGCGAGTAACAGGCGCGAGCGCTCGCCGCCCGACAATGTACCTACCTTCGCATCGGCCAAGCCTGGGTCGAACAGAAATTCCTTGAGATAGCCCTGAACATGTTTCTTGCCGCCGCGCACCTCGATCCAGTCGCCGCCCTCGGCCAGCACGTCGCGCACGCGCTTGTCCGGCGCCATCAGCTTGCGCTGTTGGTCGATGACGATGCCGTCGAGCGTTTTGGCGCGCGTGACACTGCCTTCATCCGGCTCGATCTCGCCGGTCAGCAGCTTGAGCAGGGTTGTCTTGCCCGCGCCATTGCCGCCGACTACGCCGATACGGTCGCCGCGCTGGATGCGTAAAGTGAAGTCGCGGATGATGGTACGGTCGCCAAAACGCTTGGTGACGTTCTCGGCCACGATCACGCTCTTGGTTTTGACTTCGTCGCTGACCACCGCAAGTTTCGCCGTGCCTTGGGGCCCCAGCATCGCGGCGCGTTGCGCCCGCATGTCATGCAGCTTGGCGAGACGGCCCTGATTACGCTTGCGCCGCGCGGTGACGCCGCGCTCCAGCCAGTGGGCTTCGATCTTCAGCTTGGCGTCCAGCTTTTCTGCAGCGCGGGCTTCCTCGGCATAGACTTTTTCCATCCATGCTTCGAAGCCGCCGAAGCCGATTTCATTGCGGCGCAGGGAGCCTCGATCGAGCCATAGCGTCTGGCGGGTGAGGCGTGTCAGGAATGTACGGTCGTGGCTGATGACAATGAATGCGCCATTATAGCGATTGAGCCAGCTTTCCAGCCAGTCGATCGCGGCGATGTCGAGATGGTTGGTCGGTTCGTCGAGCAGCAGCAGGTCGGGCTCGCTGGCCAGCGCACGGCAAATGGCGGCACGGCGGCGCTCGCCTCCGCTGGCAGTCGCGGCTTCCCGGTCCAGATCAATGCCGATCTGGTCAGCTATTGCGTCCACTTCATGTGCAGCCGGAGCGTCTTTGCCCTTGAGCGCAAAGTCCCTCAATGTATCAAAACCGACGACGTCCGGGTCCTGCTCCAGCATCACGACATTGGTGCCCGGCACAATGGAGCTGCGGCCTTTGTCGGCCTCAACCTCATCGGCGATCAGGCGCAGCAGCGTTGTCTTGCCCGCACCGTTGCGCCCGATCAACGCCAACCGGTCGCGCTCGCCAATGTGGATATCCAGCCCCTCGAACAGCCAGCCTGCGCCCTGAATGAGGCCAAGGTCTTCATAGGAGAGTATCGGTGCAGCCATGATGCCGGTGCAGCTAGGCGGGTTTCATGGGCCGGGCAAGCCTTTCCTCTGCCTGACCAGTTCATTCACCGCTTGTTCAATGGAGCCAAGCTATGCCATGACGCATGATGATGTGGACGAAATTGGCAATCATGATCGGCGGTTTGTCGGTTGCGCTGTCTCCTATGGTGGCGCCTGATGCTGCAGCCAAGGGTGGACGCGATGAACAGGACGCCGCGCGGCAGGCTATGCTGGATGGCCGCGTCATGCCCTTTTCCGTCATCAAGCGGCGTGTGGAACGCAAAATGGGCGATGCGACATATCTCGGTTCGGAATTCCAGCAGAGGAATAACCGTTACCGGTTGAAATATGTACGCGATGGCCGCGTCGTATGGGTTGATGTCGATGGCCGCACCGGCGAAATCGCTGGCTGGGCGCGTTGAGAGGAATGATATGCGATTACTGATCGTTGAGGATGAACCCAATCTGGGCCGGCAGCTTAAGGCCACTCTGGAAGGTGCAGGATATGCCGTCGACCTTGCGACCGATGGCGAGGATGGCCATTTTCTTGGCTCCACCGAGAGCTATGATGCGGCCATATTGGACCTGGGCTTGCCGGAGATTGACGGCCTGACCGTGCTGGATCGCTGGCGCAAGGAAGGCCGCAGCTTTCCTGTGCTGGTGTTGACCGCGCGCGATAGCTGGTCCGACAAGGTGACCGGGCTGGATGCCGGTGCGGACGATTATCTCGCCAAACCGTTCCAGTCCGAAGAGCTGATCGCGCGTTTGCGCGCGCTGATCCGCCGCGCATCGGGCAATGCGTCGAGCGAGCTTGTGGCGGGCGATGTGCGTCTGGATACGCGCTCGGGCAAGGTCACGCTCAGCGGTGAGCCGGTCAAGCTGACCGCGCAGGAATATAAGCTGCTGTCCTACCTGATGCATCACAAGGGCAAGGTGGTCAGCCGCACCGAGCTGATCGAACATATTTATGATCAGGACTTCGATCGTGATTCCAACACGATTGAGGTGTTTGTAACCCGCATCCGCAAGAAGCTGGGTTCGAATGTGATCACCACCATTCGCGGCCTTGGCTATAGCCTTGAAGAGCCTGTGGCGTCATAATATCACGCTGTGAGCGACAGCGCCGAACAAACCAATCCGGGAGTCCGGTCTACCGGATCACTCAGCCGCCGTATCATGGGGGCGGCGGCGCTGTGGATCGCCATTCTTCTGATTGGCGGCGGTATCGCGCTCGACCGCGTGCTGACCGATGCCATTACGCGCAATTTCGATGATGGTATGGCCTATGTGCTCACGGCCATGGTCGCCTCGGCGGAAATCGGGCCGGACGGAGAGGTTTTCTTCAACCGGCCTCTTGCCGATCAGCGCTTTCTCGAACCCAGCAGCGGCCTGTATTACCAGATCAGCAGCCCCGATCACGAAGACTGGCGCTCGCGTTCGCTGTGGGATCGCGCGCTGAAGCTGGACGTGAAGCGTACAGGCAACGAGCTGACCATATATGACAGCGATCAGTTCCCCGAAGAGCCGCTGCGCGTGATGGAGCGGCGCATCATGCTGCCGGGATCCGCCGTCAAATGGACATTCGCCGTGGCGCAGGCGCGCGCGGGTCTCGACGATCAGATAAGCACGCTACGCACGACTTTGGTGCGCAGCTTCGCGCTCCTCGGCCTCGGATTGCTTATTCTCGCGGGTCTACAAACCTTTTACGGCCTTCGCCCGCTGCGCGCCGTGCGCCGCGAAATTGCACGCATGCGGGATGGCGAAAAAAGCCGTGTCACCGAAGCCATGCCGACCGAGGTGCTGCCCATGGTCGAGGAACTGAACGCGTTGCTGGCGCATAATGAGCAGCAAGCCGAGGAAGCGCGGGCGCATGCGGGCAATCTGGCCCACGCGCTCAAGACGCCGCTGACGGTTGTTATGAACGCGGCGGCCGCCAATGCGGACGATCTCAATAGCACCGTGATGCGCGAGGCGGCGACGATGCGCCGGCAGATCGACCATCATCTCGCCCGCGCGCGCGCCGTTGGCCGCCGTGGCATGGCGCAAAGCCGCACGCCTGTCTGGCAAAGTCTGGAGGCGGTCGAACGCGCTGTCGGCAGGCTTTATCCCGATGTGCGGATCGACATGGACGGAGACAAGCTCGCCCAGGTTCGCGTCGAGCGGCAGGACCTGGACGAGCTGCTCGGCAATCTCATCGAAAATGCCGCGAAATATGGCGGGGGCAGTGTGTTCGCGACGGTGAAGGCGCCGCTCAACGGCTTCGTGACTATCGAAGTCGAAGATGATGGCTCAGGTATTCCTGAACAGGACCGCGAGAGGATATTCGACCGGGGTGCGCGCCTCGATACCGGCAAGCCGGGCACGGGCCTTGGCCTCGCCATCGTGCGCGATGTTGCAGAGATATATGGCGGATCGGTCAGCCTGGATGAAAGCGAGGATCTGGGCGGATTGCTGGTGAACCTGCGCTTGCCCGCAGCGCGCGTTTAAGCGGGACGGTTCTAGCCCGCGCTGATCTGCTGATGATGACGGATGACTTCGTCGATAATGAAGCGGAGGAACTTTTCGGCAAAGACGGGGTCGAGATTGGCGTCGGTGGCGAGTTGCCGCAGCCGCGCGATCTGGCGCTCCTCCCGGCCCGGGTCAGCTGGAGGCAATGTGTGCGCTGCCTTATACTCGCCAACAGCTTGAGTGATTTTGAACCGTTCAGCCAGCATGAATACCAGCGCGGCGTCGATATTGTCGATGCTCTGACGATATTGCTCCAGCCTGTCGCTCATTCTGTCCTCCCTGATTCACCCAGCTTTTTGCCGCTGCCGCCGCACAACGCAAGCTATTCCGCTTGCCTTTGTCACGAAGTATCCTAAAGCAGCCGCGTCATGACAGCATCCATCCACCAGCTTCGCCGCGAAACGCCTCCGTCTCTCGATCCGATGATGGCGCTGGTCGCGGAGGACATGAACAGCGTCAATTCAGTGATTCTGGAACGGATGCAATCTCGCATTCCGTTGATCCCGGAATTGGCCGGACACCTCATCGCTGGGGGCGGCAAGCGCATGCGGCCCATGCTGACGCTCGCCTGCGCGCGCCTGCTCGAATATTCCGGCGTGCGGCACCACAAACTCGCGGCGGCTGTCGAGTTCATCCACACCGCCACATTGCTCCACGACGATGTTGTCGATGGCTCGGGCATGCGGCGCGGTCGCAAGACCGCCAACATCATCTGGGGCAACAGCGCCAGCGTGCTTGTCGGCGATTTCCTGTTCAGCCGGTCCTTCGAGCTGATGGTCGAGGACGGCTCGCTCAAGGTGCTCAAGATCCTCTCTCATGCGTCGGCGGTTATCGCCGAGGGCGAGGTGAACCAGCTCACCGCGCAACGCCGCATCGACACCAGCGAAGAACAATATCTCGAAATCATTGGCGCAAAGACGGCAGCACTGTTTGCCGCGGCTTGCCGCATCGCTGCAGTTGTGGCGGAGCGCGACGACGCGCAGGAGCAGGCGCTCGATGCCTATGGACGTAATCTGGGCATAGCCTTTCAATTGGTTGACGACGCCATTGATTATGCATCCGATGGCGCAACCATGGGCAAGGATCTGGGCGACGATTTCCGTGATGGCAAGGTGACTCTCCCTGTCATCCTCGCTTATGCGCGCGGCAGCGACGAAGAGCGTGCCTTCTGGAAAGCCGCGATTTCCGGGCACAGAACTTCGGATGAGGATCTCGCGCACGCTACTCGCCTGCTGGAGCGCACGGGCGCCATATCCGACACGCTGGAGCGTGCGCGGCATTACGGCCAGCGCGCCATTGACGCCATTGGCCCCTTCGCCAAAGGCAAGGCGAAGGACGCACTGGTTGAAGCCGTCGAATTTGCGATTGCGCGGGCTTACTAATCCCTGTTGATCCCGCCCCATAAGCGGTTAGGGCTGGGCATATGAACCTGCCCATTCATCATGTCCTGCCGGATTTGCTTGTGGCTCTGCAAGAAAGCAGCAACGCCGTGCTGGTCGCGCCGCCCGGAGCGGGCAAGACCACGGCAGTGGCGACTGCGCTGCTTGGCGAAGACTGGTGCACGGGACAGGTGCTGCTCCTTTCCCCCCGGCGGCTGGCGTCGCGCGCAGCGGCGGAGCGCATGGCGGAGCTTATGGGCGAGCAGCCCGGTCAGACTATCGGCTATGCCACCCGCATGGATAGCCGCCAGTCGGCGCAAACACGCGTGCTGGTGCTGACGGAAGGCATTTTCCGCAATCGCATACAGGATGACCCTGAGCTTTCGGGTGTTTCCGCTGTCCTTTTCGACGAAGTGCACGAACGCAGCCTCGACAGCGATTTTGGTCTGGCGCTGGCTCTCGATGCCCAGGGCGGATTACGACCTGACCTGCGTATCCTCCCCATGTCGGCTACACTGGATGGCGCGCGTTTCGCGCGACTAATGGATGGGTGCCCCATAATCGAGAGCGAGGGACGGTCGCACCCGCTGGATCTGCGTCCTATCGGCAGGCGCGCGGAGTTGCGCATCGAGGATGATATGGCTGCTGCTATCCGCACAGCACTCAGCGAGGAAGGTGAGGGAGATATTCTCGCTTTCCTGCCCGGTGTCGCCGAGATCGAACGCACGGCAAAGTGTATCGAAGGGCTAGGCGATATCGCCGTGCACAGACTACACGGCTCGCTCGATCCGAAGGACCAGCGCACCGCTATCCGACCCGATCCGTCAGGTAAGCGCAAGGTCATCCTAGCCACAAGTATTGCCGAGACCAGCCTCACCATTGATGGCGTACGCATTGTTATCGACAGCGGTCTGGCGCGCCGTCCGCGTTATGACCGTGCGGCGGGGGTAACGCGACTTGTCACCGAAAAAGCGTCTCAGGCCTCGGCGACACAGCGTGCAGGGCGCGCGGCGCGGCAGGGGCCGGGAGTCGCCTATCGCCTGTGGGAGGCTGCGGCGACAAGCGGGATGCCGCCCTATGATCCGCCGCAGATATTGGAGAGCGACCTGTCCGGCTTGCTGCTCGAATGCGCGCTTTGGGGTGTGAATGATCCGGCAGCACTGCGCTGGCTCGATGCACCGCCACCCGCTGCGATAGAAGAAGCCCGCAAGCGCCTGATATCCCTCGATGCGCTGGATAATGCAGGACGCATCACCGCACATGGCCGCACCATTGCCGCGCTGCCGTTGGAACCGCGCATCGCGCATATGCTGGTGCGCGCCAGGGCGCTAGGGCTGGCAGGATTGGCGGCGCAGGTAGCGGCGCTGATGGGAGAACGCGGGCTGGGCGGCAACGATATTGACCTGTCGTCGCGACTTAAGCGTTGGCGGGGTGAAAAGGGGCAGCGGGCGCAATCCGCACGATCCCTGGCGCGGCGCTGGGCGAAAATGGTGGATGGCGACGATAATGCTACTGCCCATGACGATCATGATGTCGGTCGCTGTCTCGCTCTGGCTTTCCCGGACCGTGTGTCGAAACGGCGCGGCGGCGATGGCGCGGACTGGATCAGTGCCGGGGGCAGGGGCTTTCGCCTCGATCCAATGTCGCCATCGGCGCGCGAGGAATGGCTGGCGGTCGGCGAGGTTCAGGGTAGCGCCGCAGGGGCACGCATCATTTCCGCCGCGCCGCTGGATGGCAATGCGATATCAGAGCTGTTTGCCGATCACATAGTGACTGAGCGGACCGTCCGCTTTCGGCCTGATACGGGAAGTATTGAGGCATTACGCCAGAACAGGCTTGGTGCGATCACCATATCCAGCGGCAGCGATGATGCACCTGATCCGGCGATGATCGCTGATGCATTGCTGGAGGGCGTGCGTAAACATGGCCTCGATATGTTGCCATGGTCGGCCAAGGCGCGCTCCCTGCGCCGCCGGGCCGGGTTCGCCGGAGTTACAACGCTATCGGACAAGGTATTGTTATCCGATCTGAATGACTGGCTGCCGCATCTGCTCGAAGGCAAACGCCGCCTGAGTGATATCGACCCGTCGGCATTATGGAATATATTGGAGCTACGCCTTGGTTGGGATGGGCGCAAGCAACTCGATGCTCAGGCCCCGGAGATGTTCACGACGCCAGCGGGAACATCGCATGCCATTGATTATGATGCGCCGGGCGGGCCGGAGGTTGAGGTACGCGTACAGGCGCTTTTCGGGCTGGCGCAGCATCCCGTCATCGGGCCGCAGCGCATCCCCTTGCGCCTCAGCCTGACGTCACCTGCGGGCCGCCCGATCCAGACCACCGGAGACCTTCCCGGTTTCTGGGCGGGAAGCTGGTCGGATGTCGCCAAGGAAATGCGCGGGCGTTACCCGAAGCACTCATGGCCCGATGATCCGGCCAGCGCCGCCGCCACGGTGCGGACAAAACGCGCATCGGCTGCCACAAAATCTTGACCTTTGCGTGATAGTTCGCAAGGGAGGAACACGCTGTAACCAAGGGAGCAGGGCGTTGAGCGCGCATATCTACCAGACACCGAAGAACGCGATGCAATCCGGCAAGGCCCGCATGTCGACATGGGTGCTGGAGCATGACCCGCGCGAAGCCAAAAAGGCCGACCCTCTCATGGGCTGGGCGGGTTCCGGGGACACCAAACAGCAACTGCGTCTGACGTTTCCGTCGCTCGACGCGGCAAAGGCCTATGCCGAACGTTCCGGCATTCCCTATCATGTGACGATGCCCGCGCCCAAGAGCCTGAAGATACAGGCCTATGCGGATAATTTCCGCTAAGCCGACAGCATTCCGCCGCCAAGCAGCAGCAATAATTTGACGTCGATCGCGATGCCCTGAGCTCGGCATTGAGCGACATAATCGCTCACGCCCTGAACCGGAACGCGGTGGACGATGATGTTCTCGTCCTCCAGCCCGCCGCCGTCATGCACGCGGGTCAGCCCCTCGGCACGGAACAGCGTGAAGCTTTCCGACACCATGCCGGGTGAGGAATAAAATTCGCCCAGATCGTGCATTGTCGTGGCTAGATAGCCAGTTTCTTCCTCCAGCTCGCGAATGGCGGTTTGTGCCGAATCTTCGTCCTCGCCACTGTCGTCGTCACCGACCAGTCCGGCAGGCAGCTCAAGGCATGCCTTGCCCAGCGCCATGCGATATTGCTCGACCAGAATGACATGCGGCACGCTTTCGCTTTCGTCGACAGCAAGAATCACTGCTGCCCTGATGCCGCGGCTGCGCGATACATATTCCCACTTGCCCTGCCGTTTGGCTGTAATATATTTTCCCGCCCACATGATTTCGGGCGTTTCATCGGACATAGTATCTCCGTTTATAACTCGATCAGCCGGTCGGGCAGCTCATTGGGATTCCCATCACTCTTGGGCACATATTCCTTGAGCACGGCTCCGATCAAGCCGATAGCGTCGATCATGCCCTGTGCCGGGTCACCGCCGCGCAGTTGATCGACCAGTGTCGCCATGGCTTCGCCCCAGCGCTCAGGCGATACGCGTTGGCTGATCGTGTCGTCAGCGACGATCTCGGCGCGATGTTCGGCCACCGAAAGATACAGCAATATGGCGGTTCTTCCTCGTGTCCGGCCTTCTCCGCAGGCCCGGAATAATGTCACAGCACGGCGGCGAACGCGCCGTTCCTTGGTTTCGCGCGGAGTAAGCGCCATGCGCAGCGGCATCCACGCCATCGCATAGCGAACGATCAGGAAAACTAAGATCTGTGCACCCAGCAGGATCGTGAGCTGGATCGTGACGGGCAATTGATGATCCCACCCGCCCAGGATGTCGACAAGAAGGTTCGAGAAATATTGGGGCAGGGCGGCCACGCAGGTCAGCACGACAAGCATCGCGGCGATAGCGTAATGCAAACCCACATCGTGATAGGCATCCGAGCTGGGGGCGATGACGGTAATGATCTCGCCGTCCGTATGCATTTCCGCCTGACCCACGGCTTCGCTGATGCGGTCGTGATTGGCATCGCTGATGTCGAGCTTGTCCATTACCATCCTCCCGATGCGCCGCCGCCGCCAAAGCTGCCGCCGCCACCTGAAAAACCGCCACCGACAGACCAGCCTCCGCCGCCCCATCCGTGTGACGATCCGCTGCTGGATCCCGGACCCCATATAATGACGGGCGCTATACCGCCGCGATAGGCGCGTCCTCGCCTACGGCGCCTTATCATCGGCAGAATGAAGAAGATGAAGATGATGAAAAGGATGAAGATCAGCTGGCCGTTATCATTGTTATCAGAGGCCTCCTGCTTTGCCTGCTGCGCAACTTTGCGTGCTTCTTCGGGCGGGAGCAGCAGCAGTCTCGTGATCTCGTCGACGCCCGCCGATATGCCGCCGGGATAATCATCGGCCTTGAAGCGCGGAATGATGGCGTTGCGGATGATCCGCCCCGCTAATATGTCCGGCAATATGCCCTCAAGCCCGTAGCCGACTTCGATCCGCACCTTGCGGTCATTGGGAGCAACGATCAGGATCACGCCGTCGTCCCGTTCCTTGTCGCCGACGCCCCAGTGATCGCCAAGGCGGTATCCGTAATCGGCGATCTCATAGCCCTGCAAATCGGGGATCGTCGCGACGACGAGCTGGCGCTGGCTCTGCTGTTCGAGATTTTCAAGCTTGGCGGTCAGCGCCGCCTCCTGCGCGGGATCGAGGATATTGGCTGCGTCAACTACCCGCCCGGTCAGCTCAGGGAATTGTTGCGCATAGGCATGCGATGCCAGCAGCAGAACTGCTACCAGCATCATGGCGCTCAGGCGGTAGATCAGTCTGAGCACGGTTCCGGTGTCAGGCGCCGAAATCGACCGTAGGGGCCTGATCGGCATTAGGCGTTACGGCCTGATAGGGGCTCATCGGCTTCGCACCGCGAATGGCGGCGCCGATCATTTCGGGGAAGGTGCGAACGCGAGTGTTATAGTCCTGAACCGCCTCATTATATTTGACCACGGCCGTGGCGATGCGGTTCTCCGTCCCTTCCAGTTGCACCTGCAAATCCCGGAAATTCTGGTTGAACTTGATATCGGGATAGGCCTCCACCGTGGCAAGCAACCTGCCGAGCGACTGGCTGAGCGCCCCTTGGGCCGCAGCGAACTCGGCCACTTTTGCCGGGTCGCCAAGGTCATCGGTACTTACCTGAATCGACGTTGCCTTCGCGCGGGCTTCCACCACGGCGGTCAGCGTGTCCTGCTCTGCCTTGGCGGCACCCTTCACCGTGGCGACAAGGTTGGGGATGAGGTCCGCCCGGCGTTGATATTGTGCCTGAACATCGGCCCAGCGCGCTTTGGCCGCTTCTTCAGATGTTGGGATGGAGTTGATCCCGCATGCGGAAAGCGCCAAGGCGAACATTCCGGCGAGAACCATATTCAGTGCCCGGCGGGCGGCAAAGCCATTCGTCATGATCGGTGATCCTCCAGCTCAAGATTAGGTGCAAAGGTAGTGTAGCCGAGGGGGGGATGCAACTGGACAGCATTCCTCATTCATGCAAGACCGTCCGTGCCGGTATCTATGGGGAAGGGGCTGAAATCCATGTCGATGGTATCTGAATTCAAGGAATTTGTCGCGCGCGGCAATGTAATGGACCTGGCGGTCGGTGTCATAATCGGCGGTGCATTCGCGACTATCACAACGTCGCTGACGGAAGATGTCATCATGCCCGTTGTCGGATGGCTTTTTGGCGGCTCCGATTTCTCTCAATATTTCATTCGTCTGGGTGAGTTGCCGGCAGACTTTGAAGGATCGGCGGACAGCTATGCCGATCTCAAGGAAGCGGGCGTTGCCATGATCGGCTGGGGTCAGTTCCTGACTGTGCTCATCAATTTCCTGATCCTCGCCTTTATCATCTTCCTGATGATTCGTTCGGTGAACAAGATGATGGCGCCTGAAACCAAGGAAGCCGAGGCCGAAGAACCCGCCGGTCCTTCGGAAGAGGTTCAGCTGTTGCAGGAAATCAGGGACGCGCTCAAGAAGTAGGCCCGCCATTCGTCAATTCCATCTCCTATGGAACAACAGGGACAGTTTTAAGTTTTGTTAACGGAGCTGCCTGACGTGCAAGGCTCCTGACGACACTATATCGTCCCACCGGGGCAAACAGGAGATGTTATGAAACCATTGCTTACGATGCTGAGCGTTGTGGCGTTGATCGGAGTTGCCGCCTGTGATTCACCGCAGGAAGAGGCAGTAGAAAACGCCTATGAGAACCAGGCGGATGCCCTGGAAAATCAGGCCGAAGCGCTGGAGGAACAGGCCGATAACATGACCGGCGCAGCGGCGGAAGCCACCGAAAATATGGCCGATGCCATGGAAGACAAAGCTGACGCTGTACGCGAAGCTGGCGAAGAGGCTGCGGAAAAAGTCGAAGACTCGATGTAAGCATTGCGGTTTTCAAAGAAGGGGTGCGTGGCCTTTGGGCTGCGCACCCTTTTCATATGGGCGCGGCGTCCCTATATGAGCTGTGCCGGTTTCGACCGGCTATGATGATAAATTATGCCGTGTAATAGGCGCAGCGGACCCGGGGGCAGTACCCGGCGGCTCCACCATAGCAGCCGGTCCCATAGCGGGGCGGCGGCTTTGATGGGGCCGAACCAGGATCGACGTGTGTTGAAAGACGGTGTTTTCGTCCGGGCTGAGTAACCCGTTCAAGGCTCAAAACCTATAAGTGCCAACGATAACGAAGCACTTGCTCTTGCTGCGTAATTGAGGGCCTCACGGCCTGACATTACCCAAATAGAACGCGGTTGAACCCACCGGGCAACAGAAGGGAATTCAGCGGCCGCCGGGGGCCGGGCAACAGAACCCCGGCACCTTACCTGACAAAGATCATGGCTCCGGGCAACAGAAGCCATCCACCCACTCCGGTTCGGGCGGGGGGGGGGTAACAGAACCCAGGCACTTCACACCTTAAACGCGTGACACCGGGCAGCAGAGTCCATGCGGTTATCCGTCAATCCACCGATTCCCAGAGCCGCCGCAGCCGTCGAACGAGTCGTGAATCACTCTGCGACTCCGGCTAATGTGACAGTTTGATGTCACATTGGGTTAACGGAGTATCCTTCAACGCCCTCAAAAATCAATATAATATATTGATATTAAATGATAAAAAATTTTATGCGCAAGGAATGCGTGTGACTTGTGTGAATGTCATAAAAGTGAAATAATGATCTCTATAGTGAAAAGATTTTTTTGGAGATGGTGAAATGTCTAAACTGGTTCTGGCTCTCTCGCTTGCTGGGTTTTCCGCAGGCATGATAGCGAATCCCGCACTCGCCGCCAGCCCCGATGATGACACAGCAGTGGTCGCCAACGCGTTACTGGCTGGCGACTATGTTGCTGCTGAGTCGCGCATCGCGGAACTCCGGCTCACCAATAATGACGATGCCGCCATGCTCATCAACCTGGGTAGCGCTTATGCGGGCATGGGCCGCCGCGCGGACGCCCAACTGGCGTTCAAGGCTGCGCTCAATGCGCCCGAACAGGATTTGGAAACCGCTGACGGTTCCATCCGGTCTTCCCGCGCCATCGCTGCGGAAGGACTGCGCTTTCTGGGTGTGAACTACGCGGGGCGTTAAACCCTGCCAGACCATTCAGTGTTGACTTAATGGTCTAAATTATAATGGGATTATCCGGTGAAAGAGCCGTGAGGAGATTTCCTCGCGGCTCTTTTCTTGTTTCACAAAACTGCAACCCAATTGCAATTATCCCGTCACGACTCATCCCTATCTGCCGCTCCGAGGGCGCCAGGGGGGACGAGTCCTCGTCTCTGCTGCGCTCCGCTTTCTGACCATAAACCGGCCGTGCCGGAAGCGGAGAATATCATGATTATCAAATCGCACTTTTCCAAGATTTTGCTGGCAGGCTGTGCCACCGCTGCGCTGAGCGCATGCGGTGCCGACGATGTGGCTTCGCCGGGCAGCGGCGGCAGCATCACGATCAACAACCCGACTCCGGCGCCGTCGCCGACCCCGTCGCCGACTCCGACACCCAGCACCGTGACAGCGGCTGCCGATTGCCCCACCGTTGAAGTTGCGCTGACCAACAGCGGCACCATCACCGGCCCGACCGGCACCTATCGTGTTTGCACGCTGCCCGCCAAGATCGACACGGACACCACTCTTCCCCAGATCGACGGCCTTCTTTATGAACTCGCTGGCCGCGTCGATGTTGGCGACGATCTTGGCGCCACGGCTACCGCTGGCGAAGCGAGCGTCACCCTGACCATCCGTCCGGGCGCTATCCTGTACGGCAAGGCCGTTTCCTGGCTCGCCGTCAACCGCGGCAACAAGCTGATGGCCGTTGGCGAAGCCGCCAAGCCGATCATCTTTACCAGCCAGCAGAACGTGACCGGTTCGAACGATGACGAATCTTCTGCACAGTGGGGCGGTGTTGTGCTGCTCGGCCGTGCGCCGATCACCAACTGCATCGGCGGCGCTACGCCCGGTACCGCAGCATGTCAGCGCGACACCGAAGGCGCCTCTACTCAGGCTCTTTACGGCGGCGCGACCACGGATGATAACAGCGGCTCGATGAAATATGTTCAGATCCGTTATTCCGGTTTCGAGCTGGCCACGGATAAAGAACTTCAGGGCCTGACTCCGTCGGGCATCGGCACCGGAACCGAACTGGATTTCATTCAGATCCACAACAGCTCTGACGATGGCATCGAATTCTTCGGCGGTCAGCCCCGGATGAAGCACGTTGTCATCACCGGAGCCGAAGACGACTCGCTCGACATCGACGTTGGTGCCAAGGCGCTGATCCAATATGTCATCGCTGCTCAGCGCACGACCAAGGGCGACAGCATGATCGAAGGCGACAGCGACGACGGTCTGGAAGAGAACACGCCGCGCACCAACCTGCGTCTGGCCAACTTCACCTTCCTCGCCAACGCGTCTTCGGGCAACGGCGCTTCGATCATGATGCGTGGCGGTATGGATGCGCACCTGGTCAACGGTGTGGTTGTCGATCCTGACCAGGCATGCTTGCAGCTTCGCAACGCCATCACCACTCGTGCTGCTGACGCCACCAAGGATGACGCTGGCGCCCCGATGTTCGACTCTGTCCTGATGGAGTGCACCGGTGGCAGCGCATTCAGCGAGAAGTCCGGCGATGCCGTCACTGCCGCTGATACCCAGACGATCTTCGAGGCCGGTAGCAACAACGACGCCGCTACTTACACCTCGAGCCTGACCGCTGGCTTCATCAACGGCGCCAACGAGACCGGTGCAACTGCTTTCGATCCGAGCACGATCGACGCCTTCTTCGACGCCACGACCTATGTCGGTGCGGTCCAGGATGCCAGCGATACCTGGTACTCGGGTTGGACCTGTAACAGCACGACGGCAAGCTTCGGCGCGTCGAGCACGGACTGCACCGCGCTGCCCGTCAGCTAACTCATAATAGCAAATGCGGGGCGGGGCGCGGCAACATCGCTGCACCCCGCCTCCTTTCCAAATATTCAATTGGGGAAAATCCATGGCATCGCCGCTCAGCATCGCGCGTCTTCTGCTTCTTTCGTCCGCGCTTGTATCACCCACCATCATGACTGGCGTCGCTTCGGCGCAGGAAGTGCCTGCTCAAGACGATATGGCCTCGACGGACGCGGATCAGCCCGCTCCGGATGCTGCCGCAGAAGAGCAGACATTCAGCGATGACCAGGTTTCCATTCCCGGCAGCATCATCGTCACCGGACGCCGCAATGCCAACGTGCAAAAGTCTGCACCGGCAGTGGTTTCGGTGCTGTCTACAGCGGACATCCAGCGCACGGGCGAAGGCGACATCGCTGGCGCGCTCAGCCGCGTGACCGGCCTTTCCGTTGTCGGAAACGGCTTTGTCTATGTGCGCGGCCTTGGCGACCGCTATTCGTTGGCGTTGCTCAATGGCTCGCCGCTTCCCAGCCCGGAACCGCTCAAGCGCGTTGTGCCGCTCGATCTGTTCCCCACCAACATCGTCGCATCCTCACTCGTACAGAAGAGCTACTCGGTCAATTTTCCGGGTGAGTTTGGCGGCGGCGTGATCAACCTGACCACGCAATCGACGCCCAAGGAAGACTTTATCTCCATCAAGGGCGGTATCGGCGGCAACAGCGAAACTACCGGTCAGCTCGGCTATACCTATTATGGCAGCAAGACCGACTGGACGGGTTTCGACAACGGCAACCGCGATTTCTCGCCCGCTCTACAGGCTTTTCTGGACAGTGGTGAGGCCGTCAGCGACTTTAGCGCTGCTAGCCAGGTCGTGACCGGCCGGAATGCGCTGCTCCAGAGGAACAACGATATTCCCGCGAACTTTTCGGCTGAGCTTACCGCCGGCAAGAAGTTTGATCTTGGCGCGGGCGAGCTGGGCATCATTGCCACCGCCGGTTTCAGCAACAAGTGGCGCACGCGCCAGACGCTGAACCAGTTCGCGAAAGGCAATGACCTTTCCACGGCTGTCACGGATTTTGTGAAGGTAACCACCGATAACCGTATCGTGGTCAACGGCATGCTGGGTGTCGGTTTTGAATCCGGCCAGAACAAGATACGCTGGACCAACCTGTATGTGCGTGACACCTTGAAACAGGCGTCGCTCAGCAGCGGTAAGCGGCTTGCGAACACGCCCGGCTTCGACTTCCTCAAGCAATCCACTGCCTGGTATGAACGTCAGCTGATTGATACCCAGCTTGTTGGCGAGTTCGATCTCGATGGCCTCAGCGTCGATTTGCGCGCCGGATATGCGAATTCGCAGCGCGAAGCGCCTTATGAGCTCGACTTCGAATATGTGCGCAGGAACGATAACACACAGTTCGGCGACTTTTTCGTCAATGCTCTGGATAACCAGACGGGTGGCGCGAATGTGAAATTCTCGGATCTTGACGAGGACCTCTATTCGTTCGGAATCGACATAGGGTATGAGATATTCCCGGGTACGGCGCTTTCCGCAGGCTATGCCCTGTCGGACACCAAGCGTATCTCGTCGGCGCGCAGCTTTGCATTTCGTCCTTCGGGGTCGAACAATCCGGCCAGCCGGTGCGGCACGTCGGGAGGCGATTTCGAGGACGCGGCGCTTCTGTTCCGTCCCGACTATCTGCTGAGCCCGGCTGTCGTGGAATGCTACGACATCCAGCTGACCGAAGGCACGCAGGGCGACCCCCTCATCGCCGCGAAGCTGAATATTGATGCAGGTTATGCCCGCGTACAGTCCGAGCTGACCTATGGTCTCGACCTCGATATCGGCGTGCGTTACGAAAAGGCCGAGCAGCTTGTTTATCCTCTTCCGCTCGGTAGCCGTCAGGCAAGCGGGACCTCATCGACCACGCTCAATAATGATTATTGGCTGCCCGCCGCGACCTTGACCTATGAGATCAATCCGCAGATGCAGGCCCGTATCAGCGCGTCGAAAACCATCGCCCGGCCGCAGTTCCGCGAATTGCTGAACCAGAGCTTTTACGATCCCGAGAGCAACCGGACGTTCCGCGGCAACTCCTATCTGAACGATAGTGAGCTGTTCAATGCGGAGGCGCGCTTCGAATGGTATTTCGCACGCGACCAACGCTTCTCGCTGTCTGGCTTCTACAAGAAGATCGACAACCCGATCGAAACATTTGCGTTCGACCAGGGTGACGGTGAACCGATCACATCCTTCGCCAATGCGCCGGAAGCTATGCTGTATGGCGCCGAGGTCGAGCTGCAGAAATATTTCGACCTGTCTGGTGCAGGCGGTCTTTTCTCGACCCGCCGGGCTGTCGTTGTTGCCAACTACACCTACACCAAGTCGGAGCTGAAAGTTTCCGCCAGCGACACAACCTTGCCCTATTATAACAACGGCAATCCAGAGCTGGCATCGTTCTTCTTCAAAGATGGCCTGCCGCTTACCGGCCAGTCTGACCATCTCGTCAATCTGCAGCTCGGGCTGGAAGATACGGAGAATATGTCGCAACAGACCTTGCTGATCACCTATGCCAGCAAGCGCGCCACCAGCCGCGGTCTTCCGGGCCAGCCGGACATCTTCGAATATCCCGGTTTCAATCTGGATTTCGTGGTTCGGCAGGGTTTCACGGTCAAGGGTGTGAACGCCGAGCTCAAGCTCGAAGGGCGCAACCTGACGGGACGGAAATATGAGGAGTATCAGGAGGCCGGGGCAACCCGCGTCTACTTCAACCGGTACAAGATGGGTACGAGCTTCTCGGCCTCTCTGAGCGTTAAATTCTAACGCTAATCAAATAGTTATAATTACGCATGGCCTGGGCCGGGGAGAAAATCCCTGGCCCATTTTTGTACATATCCACCTCATTACAAAACTTGCATTCCGCATCGCGCTGGGCGATAGCCAGCCCCGCGACAGGTTCCCGGAGACGGGATCAAAAGGGAAGTCGGAAGCGGATTGAGGTTGCCCACCCTTCGTTCGTAATCCGGCGCTGCACCCGCAACTGTGATCGGCGAGTCGCTGCCTCGTATGCCACTGGAGCAATCTGGGAAGGTGAGGCGGATGACAACGACCCGAGAGCCAGGAGACCTGCCTGCCGCGCCGTTCTTCAATCGGGCGGGGCGTACCGAGTGAACGGGGGGATTCTCCCTCGCGTGACGGCATCATGTGAAACGTCACGTACAGGAGAAACCAGTGACTCGAATTGTACATCTATCGAACACCGCCGTCCTATTGGCGCTTGCCTCCATCTCATGCCCCGTCCTGGCACAGGAAGACGCAATCGTCGTCACCGCGAGCCGCACCGCCATGCCGGTGAGCCAGGTCGGCCTTTCTGTCAGCATCATTGATCAGGAAGAACTAAGACGTTTGCAGGTCGTTGGCGTGACCGAGGCGCTGCGCACCGTTCCCGGTCTTGCGACGACGCGCAGCGGTGGCACCGGAACATTGTCGAGCGTGTTCATTCGCGGCGCGTCCTCGGACCATACGGCCGCACTGATCGACGGCGTGAAGATCAACGATCCGTCATCGACTGCCGGCGGGTTCGATTTCGGCCGTCTGCTGGCTGGAAATATCGAGAGGATCGAGGTCGTACGTGGTCCGCAGTCGGTGCTCTGGGGCAGCCAGGCGATTGGCGGCGTCGTCAATATGATCACACGCAAGCCCGAAGAAGAAATGCAGGCCCAGCTGCAAGGCGAATATGGCTATCGCGATACGGTGGAGCTGGTTGGCAATGCCGCCGCCTCATATGGCCCGGTCGCGCTGAGCGGTGGCGCTCTCTATTATCGTACCGATGGCATTTCCGCCTTCAGCGCGCAGCGTGGAGGCAGCGAGAAAGACGGTATCGAGCAATATGGTGCCAACGCCAACATGGCGATAACGGTATCGGACGGCCTCTCCGTCGATCTGCGCGGATGGTATTCGCATAGCGACCTGGACACCGATGGCGGGTTCCCCTTCGGCGACAATGCGTCCTACAATCGCACGCGGGAGGCTGTCGGTTATACCGGATTGAACTGGAGCATATTGGAGGGGCGTCTCAAGAACCGTTTCGCCTATACGATTACCGATACCAAAAGGCGTGATTATGACCCCGGCGGATTCGTTCCCGGACTGCAAAATGATGCCTTGGGCCGGAACGAGCGCGCGGAATATCAGGGTACGCTCGATATCGTCGAGGGATGGAATCTCGTCTTTGGCGCAGAGAAGGAATGGTCCCGCTTCCGCATTAATTCGGTCTATGGCAACAACACCGGGAAAGCGCGGCTGACCAGCTTCTATGGCCAGCTCAATGGGTCCCCGTTCAAGGGTCTGAGCGTCGCGACCGGCGTGCGTCATGACGACCATGACCGGTTCGGGGGGTATACGACCTTTGCCGCCAACGCCGCCTATACGCCCAATGAAGGCAATACAGTGGTCCGCGCCAGCTATGGCGAAGGCTTCAAGACGCCGTCGCTGTACCAGCTGCACAGCGATTATGGCAATCTGGCGCTCAGGCCCGAAAGTGCAAAGAGCTGGGATTTCGGGCTGGTGCAGAAGGGGCTCGATGGCGCGGTGGAAATCGGCGCGACATGGTTCCATCGCAAGACGCGTAATCTGATCGACTTCGTCACATGCATCGACGTGAACGATCCGTCGCCCTTGTGCGATTATCCGTTCGACGGCTTTTACAACAATGTCGCGCGGGCGAAGGCGGAAGGGCTTGAGCTGGAGCTGAAAGCCCGCCCGGTCGCGGCGCTGACGGCACAGTTCAATTATAGCTATGTCAGATCCCGGGACTTGACGACCGATAGCGATCTGGCGCGCCGCCCGCGGCACAAGGCCTATGCGAGCATCGACTATGACTGGCCATTTGGCCTTTCCACCGGCGCGAGCCTAACCCATGTTGGGAGCAGCCGCGACAATCCGTTCAGCACGACGCAGAATAGCGACTATGTCATTGCCGACATTCGCGCCGCTTATCCTGTAACGGACCGGATAGAACTCTATGGCCGCATCGAAAACCTGTTCGACAGCGATTATGAAACCGTTGCCAATTATGGTCAGCCGGGCAGAGCGGGCTATGCCGGCGTTCGGGTGAGGCTGTAATATGAGGATCGGGCGGCGAATCCTGCAAGGGCTATTGCTTGCGGGGCTCGCCGCCTGTTCGGTGGCGTCGCAGGAACATCGGGACGATATCGACACAGTCGCAAACGACAGGGCTTTTCCTGCGCCTTCCCGCATCGTGTCGATGAACCCATGCGTGGACACGATATTGCGTGAAGTAGCCGCACCGGGCCAGATCGCGGCGATCAGCCATTATTCCCAGGATCCCGATTCCGCATCGGTGCCGGTGGAATGGGCGCGGCGCTATCCTGCCGTTGGCGACAATGCCGAAGATGTGCTGGCGCTGCGCCCCGATCTGGTGATCGCCAGCAGCCATGTGCCGCCGCAGACGATTACCGCCCTGCGCCGCATGGACATTCCGCTGTTGCAGCTTCCGCTGCCCAATACGATCTATGAGAGCATCGAGCAGGTCGGCTTCATCGCGCGTCATATCGGGCGGGATGAGCAGGGAAGGGCGCTCGCCCGCCGGATAGTGAGAGCCGTGCGTGACGCGCATGCCACGGTTGGAAGGTCTTCTCCTGCGGCGCTGGTCTGGCAGGATGGCGGGCTCGTGCTCGGTACTGGTACATTGACGGACTCCTTGCTGGCGCATACCGGGTTTCGCAACAGCGCGGCGGACAGGCACATCGCGCAATGGGGTGTGCTGTCTCTGGAGGATATTTTGCTACAGCCCCCTGCCATCATCATGAGTAACAAGGCGGCGATGGCCAATCGCAATGGCGACGGCGGCAGCCGCCTGCTATCGCATCCGGCGTTGCGCAAGGCGCAGGCGCATATCATGATCGCCGACTTGCCCGCGCGATATCTGCATTGCG
Organism: Sphingobium sp.; assembly: GCA_020446425.1. Taxonomy (GTDB): domain Bacteria; phylum Pseudomonadota; class Alphaproteobacteria; order Sphingomonadales; family Sphingomonadaceae; genus Sphingobium. The sequence goes on from JAGRES010000008.1 coordinate 88,927, forward strand.
GCGGGCCGAGCATTATTCCGGCAGCCCGGCGTCTGGCGTCAATACACCGTGCCTGGGCCGGGCGGGACAAGGAACTGGCGGCGCGGTGAAACTGAATCTCACGCTATTGCTGGCGCTCATCATCATGGCGCTGCTCTCGTTGATGGCGGGGCATCACTGGATCATGCCGGATCGCTGGATGGGTGGGGATCTCTATGCGCTCATCGTCATGGAGCTGCGCCTGCCGCGTATTATCACCGGGATGCTTGTGGGCGGCGCGCTCGGTATATCCGGCGCAGCCATGCAGGGCTATCTTCGCAATCCGCTGGCGGATCCGGGCCTATTTGGCATATCCGCCTGCGCGGCGCTGGGCGCGGTGATGTGTCTGTTCTTCGGTCTGGTGTCGGCATTGTGGGTGCTGCCCGCATTCGCGCTGGCGGGCGCGATGGGCGGCGCAGCGCTGTTGGTGATATTGGCGGGACGGGAAGGCAGCACCATTATCTTCACGCTGGCAGGCGTATTGCTCTCCAGCGTAGCGGCTTCGGCTACGGCGTTGCTTATCAACCTTGCGCCGTCACCTTTCGCGACGGCTGAGATTGTGACCTGGCTGATGGGTGCGCTGACCGACCGGAGCTGGAATGATGTTATCATCGGAGCACCGCTGATCGCACTGGGCGTTGCAATATTGCTGATGACTGCCAGAAGCCTTGACGCCCTGACGCTGGGTGACGTTGCCGCGCGTTCCATGGGGGTGGATATGCGACGCCTGCAATGGCTGATCGTCGCGGGGCTTGGCCTTACCGTCGGCGCATCGGTGGCGGTTGCGGGCGTGATCGGCTTTGTCGGGTTGGTCGTGCCGCATCTGATGCGCCCGCTGACCAATCACAGGCCATCGGCGTTGCTGATCCCGTCTGCGCTGGCCGGAGCTTTGCTGGTGGTCACGACAGATATGCTGATCCGCATCCTGCCGGTGGTCAGTGAAATCCGCATGGGCATCATGATGTCGTTGCTGGGCGGGCCCTTCTTCCTGTTTCTGCTGATCCGCATGCGCAGGGAACTGGCATGAGCATGGATTATGTCTTCACCGGTCTCAGTCTGCGGCGTGGCGGCCGTGCCATTCTCAATGGTGTCAGCGGGCATCTGGAGGCAGGAAAGGTCACTGCGATCCTGGGCGCCAATGGCGCGGGCAAGAGCACATTGCTGCATTGTCTTGCTGGATTGCTGCATGCTGACCAGGGCACGGTTCGCCTGGGCGAGCGGATGCTCAATGATATTGCCCTGCGCGAACGGGCGCGGCGGATCGGTTTCCTGCCGCAACGCGGAGAGGTGCACTGGAATCTGTCGGTGCATGCGCTAGTGGCGCTGGGGCGCATGGCGCATGGCGGCGGTGGCGAACTGACCAATGAGGATGAGCGTGTCATCACCTCGGTCATGGAGCAGATGGACATAGCATATATGGCACAGCGGCAGGTGCTGACGCTGTCCGGTGGCGAGCAGGCACGGGTGCTTTTCGCGCGTGTGCTTGCCGGGGAACCCGAATGGCTGTTGGCGGATGAGCCTCTGGCCAGCCTTGACCCCGCGCATCAGATGGAGCTTCTTCGGATACTCGCCGATGTGGTCAGAAATGGTACCGGAGTGGTTGTGGTCATGCATGACGTCAATCACGCCGCGCGCATCGCCGATAATATCGTGATGATGCGGGAAGGGCGCGTCATTGCTGCCGGCCCTTCGGATGATATTTTGACCACGGATATGCTCTCCGCAGTTTATGGCATAGAGTTCGAGAAATTGTCAGGGAAACAGGACTGTTTCATCCCGTGCTGATGTGAAAAGGGGCAGCTATAATGGCTGCCCCTCCCGATATTTATCAGACTATATACTCAGAGAATGAAGTCGTTCTGCGTCAGCGTGCTGACGTTAGATAGCGACACTGCAAAATCGGCAACGCCGTCGCCGTCCACATCGCCCTGCAGATAGGCCGATCCGATATTGCTGTTATAGCTGATCGCCAGCTCTCCCGCCACGCCGCTCAGTTGTGCGACGATTGTGAAAGCATCGTCGCTGCCGCCCGCGATGGCGTCGATCATCGACAGGTCGATCTTGTCGCCTTCCACCGACGAGAAATCGCGGATGAAATCGCGCTCTGCCGGGGTGCTTTCCGCCACGGCCTCGAAGCGGAAGATATCCGCATCAGCGCCACCCGAAAGAACATCACGGCCAAGGCCGCCGATCAGGATATCATAGCCGTCACCGCCGGTCAGATTGTCGTTGCCGTCGCCGCCAACCAGATAATCATTGCCTGCGCCGCCGTCGATGCGATCCTTGTCCGCGCCGCCGTCGATACGGTCATTGCCGTTGCCGCCACGGATCTGATCCATGCCTGCGCCGCCGGAGATGACATCGCTGCCGTCATGGCCATGGATGCTGTCATCGCCGATGCCACCGTTGAGATAGTCCTTCAGATCACCGCCCATCAGGACGCCGCCGTCGTCACCAGCGGTCTTGGTTTCGCCCATCTGTGCGATTTCGTAGAAAGACAGCGTGTTGGAATCCTCATTGGTGACGACCAGCAGGTTTTCGCCATTGGGGCTGTCCGCCGCACCGATCAGCACAGACGCTTCCGGGTTGGTATCGCCATTATGCGCGGCGAGGTTGGTGAACACTGGATTGAGTGGGTCGGAGATGTCGTAGATCATCGTTGCGTGGAAGCGTTCCAGCGAAATGAAGGCGTATGTTTTGCCGTCAATGGTACTGATGGTGACGCCTTCTGGCTCGGATCCCTTGTTGTCGGCGCGGCCATCGTCGAAATTGCCGGGCAGCAATGCGAAGATCGTCTGATCGAGATGGCTGCCGGAATCGAACACTATGTTGCCGTCATGATCGAGGATCGAGAAGGACCGGCCGCCATAGGCTGTGATCTGGTCGATGTCGCCGTCGCCATCCAGGTCGCCACCGACCGGGCCGAGCCCTGGTACATTGAGACGACCCAGCACCTCATCAGCGAGCAACGCCGCTTCGTTCGGGAACGTCGCATCGTCGAGGTCGAGATCCTTGAGGCGGCTGGCTTCGCTGATGAAATCGTCGCGGTCATCGCCTTCATTGGCGATCACATAATAGGTCTGGCCGTCGGGGCCCGTATAGCTGCCGATGGCGTCGGGCATGTACATGCCATAGACATTATTGTCGGTGGTGAAGTTGGCGCCGCCGTCCTTGTCGCTGAAATCGGCGGGCAGGCCGTTCCAGTCCTTCAGGCCGAGCGGAACGATATCGGCCACCACCGGCGTGTCGCCCGACAGGTCGAGAATGGCGACCGAGTTCGCTTCCTGCAGCGTTACAAAGGCAGAGAGACCATCGGGCGCGATTGCGATATATTCGGGCTCCAGGTCCTGCGCGACGGTGGTGCCTTCAAAACCGGGCAGGTTGACGAACAGACGGGCGCCTTCTGCGATCAGGGCGTCGGCCTGATCGTTGAACGCGCCGAAACCGGCGGTCTGAACAGTAGCCGATGCCACGCCGCCGGAGATGTCGATCACGCTGATCGAGCCTTCCGGGTTGGTGTAGGGCGTATCGCCCGCGTAGCTGGCTTCGCCTTCATTGGCGACGAGGATCTTCGAACCGTCGGGCGAAAATACGACATTGTCGGGCTGCGCACCCACATCAATGCTGTTGAGCAGGTTGCCGCTGGCGTCGATCAGAAAGACCTTGCCATTGTCGGTGTGCAGCGGGGCGGCGACCGCGACGGCGAAAACGCCGTCATGATAGGCGACGCTATTCACATTGTTGGAGAAATTGAACGGCGCGCCCGTGAAGTCGATGGTCGAGACCAGCATCGGATTTGACGGGTTGACGATGCTCACAATCTGAAGGCCGGACCCTGAGGTCACCATCATGCGGTCCGATACGGGATCGAAGGCGGAGATTTCCGCGCCCGCGAGCGATAATGTGGAGAGATATTGTACGTCGAGTGTCTGGCTGGGCGTAGTCGATAGGGCCACGGGAACCTCCAAGGGATATTGGTGCTGCGATGCCTTTCCGGTGCAGGATGCGCCGAAAAGTTGAGCACTGCCCTAGGGGTGGGGTGTGACGGTCTCGTCTCAGGCAAAAGACATTATGGTTACCGAATGATGAGGCTTTTATGTCTGTCTCATATCGGCTCACTGCGGCGGTGCATTGCAACATTATTGCCATAGCGGGGTGGCATAAAGTCTGCTGGCTTGACGCACCACGCACAAAGGCAGGACTATCCTAATAGTCCCGAACTATAGTTGTTGTGGTAAATTGAGCTCCAAACATAATTCTACAACAATTATTGTTATTATGGACGAATATTCTGTTGCATTGCAAAAAGAATAGGGTTCTTAATGGCTTTATGAGCCCGGCAGCGGCAATTGCGATGGGGACAGATATGCACAGAGTGCGTTCGTGGGGGACGCATGCCGCTTGATAGCGAGCATGCGTTGCTCATCAGACAAAGCGGGCTGTTCGACCCGGATTATTATCGCGGTTTTTCCGTCGCTTCTTGCGATGCTCCAGACCCTCTTGCGCACTATCTGGAAACGGGCTGGATGCAGGGTGGAGACCCGTGTCTGTATTTTTCCTCACAATGGTATTTCGAGCAAAATGAGGATGTCCGGCTCAGCGGAATCAATCCGCTCGTCCATTATCTCCGTTTTGGCGATGTAGAGGGAAGGAATCCCTCTCCGTTGTTCGATACTCGGTGGTACAAGGAGAAATATCGCATCAAGGACGATGTGAATGCGCTGGCGCATTACATGTCCTTACGGGACATGCGGTTTTTCAATCCCAACCCCTATTTCGATGCGCGCTATTATTCGGCGGCGCATGCAGACGTGCTGGATGCGTCGGCGGATGCCTATGCGCATTTTCTGCTGGCCGGCTGTTTTCAGGGATGGAACCCCTCGGCGGAGGTGGATCTGACGCCCTATGTTCAGGACGGTGGCGCAGATGGGCGGCATCCGTTCCTGGCCTATCTCGGCAGCGACTGGAACCTGCCGCAAAGACAGGCCGACGCTACTTTGGAGCCCGCCGTATCTCCTGACACGGGCTCAAAGGATTCCAGTTCCTCGACAATCCGGGAACTCGTCGATGCTGACTATTACCGGGCCTGCTATGCCGATGCTGTGGCGGATAAGCGGGACGCGACCGGCCATTTCATGGATGTTGGCCTGACCGAATTACGGCGGCCGAATTTCTATCTGGATCCAGAATGGTATCGCCAGACCTATATGCGGGACGAACCCGAAAACGGACCCGACCCGATATCGCATTATGTCGAACGCGGGGACGCTGCCGGGTTCAGGCCGGGCCCTTTTTTTGATCCGCAATGGTATCGCGCAACATATCAGGTTCCGGCGGGGGAAAATTGTCTCGCTCATTATCTGAAAAACCGCCGCCTTTATACATTCAGCCCCATTTCCGAATTCGATATCGACTATTATGTCGAGAATAATCTCGACGTGAAGACGGCGGGGGTCGATGCGTTCGAGCATTTCCTGGCGACCGGATACAAGGAAGGCCGTAACCCTTCGGCCAGCTTCCAGATAAAATATTACGCGAACAAATATCTGGGTGGCGACATGTCATCCAATCCCTTCATCCATTATCTTCTGCACAAGGATGATGGCGCGCATCATGGCGCTCCGCCCGCCGATGAGGCGACAATGGCGCGCGAAGTGCGGCGCTATACACAGAAAAGCCCTGATTTCGAGGAAGCTCAGCCGATCGCTCTCGGCAAACCGCTCAAGGCGATGATGCTGGCCTATTATCTCCCGCAGTACCACAGCTTTGAGGAAAATGACGCGTGGTGGGGCAGGGGCTTTACCGAATGGACCAACATTCCCCGTGGGCTGCCCCGGTTCAGGGGGCACTATCAGCCGCGTGTTCCGCGTGACCTGGGCTATTATTCGTTAGATACGACGGATGTGGTCGCGCGGCAGATCGACCTGGCGCGCGGCGCTGGCATCCACGGATTCGTTTATTATTATTACTGGTTCAACGGCAAGCGCCTGATGGCAAAGCCGCTCGAACTGCTGCTGGAGGACAAGAGCCTCGATTTCCCGTTCTGCCTGATGTGGGCGAACGAGAACTGGACGCGGCGCTGGGATGGCGCGGAGAGCGAGATCCTGATTTCTCAGGATTATGCGCCGGAGCATGATGTCCGGCTGATCGACGATTTCGCCCGCCATTTTGCGGACTCGCGCTATATCAGGCTGGACGGCCGTCCGGTGCTGATGGTGTACCGGCCCGGCCTGATCCCCGATGCGGTGGCAACCATAGCGCGCTGGCGCCGCCTGTTCGAGAAACGCCATGGCGAGCGCCCGATACTGGTGATGGCGCAATCCTTCAATGACAATGATCCGCGGGAGTTCGGCCTGGATGGCGCTATCGAGTTTCCACCGCACAAGCTGACCGCGAACCTGCCATCCATCCATCCCGAGCTTGACTATCTGGATGATGAGTTTTCCGGGCGGGTGTACTGGTATGAGGATCTGATCGAGGTATCGCTCGATGATGTGCGGAACGACTTCCCGCTTATCAAGACGGCGGTGCCGAGCTGGGATAACGACGCCCGCCGTCAGGGAACCGGGCTGGTGGTGACGGGATCCACGCCGCATAAATATCAGGCATGGCTTGAGCAACTAGTCAGCCATGCACAGGCGCAGCCCTTTCACGGTCATCCGATTGTATGCATCAATGCGTGGAACGAGTGGTGCGAAGCGGCTTATCTGGAACCTGACCTCCACTATGGCGGGGCCTATCTGAACGCGACCGCGCGCGCTGCTCTGGGCTTGGTGGCGGGCACAGGCGCTTTCCCGCTTCTTCTCATCGGCCATGATGCCTTTCCCAGTGGCGCGCAGCACCTGCTGCTGAATATCGGCAAACGCCTCAAGGCACTGCATGGAATTGCCGTCGAATTCCTGCTGCTGGGCGGTGGCGCGCTTGAGGACAGCTACCGCTCGGTCGCCGCTACCCATATCGTACAGGACGGCAGCGACCTTGCGGCCATATTGAAATCATTTCGAGATCGCGGCTTTTCCAACGCGATCGTCAACAGCCTCGCCAGCGCAGGTGTGTTGCCCGTCCTGAGCCGGTCCGGCTTTCATGCGATCAATCTCGTGCATGAATTGCCGAGCATCATTGCCGATATGAACCTGCACTCCAACGTCCAGACCACGTTGGATTATGCCGAAAAGGCGGTTTTTGCCGCGCCCTATGTGCGTGACGCCTTTTTCAAGAGCGCGGATGCAACTGACGATGGAAAGGCCGTCATCCTGCCTCAGGGATGTTACAAGCTCATCCACCGCGACGTGGACGCGGGCCTCGCGATGCGTGAGGAGCTCGGGATAGAGGCTGACGCGTCGGTGATGATCGGCGTGGGATATGCCGATCTGCGCAAAGGGTTCGACCTGTTCCTGCAGACATGGCGCACGGTGGCGCACGCGCGAAGCGAGCCCGTCCACGCGATATGGGTGGGCAAAATCGACCCCTCGCTTGAAAACTGGCTGTCGACCGAACTCAGGCAGGCAAAGGCCACCGGCCATTTCCATATGCTGGGATATCGCAACGACATGCAGGTCCTGCTGAATACGGCAGATATTTTCGCGCTCACTTCGCGGGAAGACCCGTTCCCGACGGTGGTGCATGAGGCATTGAGCGCGGGTATGCCGGTTTTTGCATTTGCCGATGCGGGCGGGATGTCGGACTATCTGACCGAGCATGGGTTGGGTACTATCGTGCCGCACGGAGATACACATGCGATGGCGGTGGCCATCAATAGCTATCTGGACCAGCCGCTCGATGAGAAGCGCCGGGCGCAACTGGCCGAGTTTGTTGCCAAGGCGCTCAATTTCGATCCTTATGTGAGCGCACTGGCGGCGCTTGCGGCTCCAACCATGCCGTTCATCACAGTGGCGGTGCCCAACTATAATTACGCTCATTATATGGAGCAGCGTTTGGGCTCGATCTTTGGCCAGACCATGCCGGTGCGGGAAATATTAGTGCTCGATGACTGCTCTCGCGACGACAGCCTCGCTGTCATTTCCTCGACCGCCGAAACATGGGACCGAGAGGTGCAGGTCATCGTGAATGAACGCAATTCCGGTTCCGTTTTCGCCCAGTGGCGTAAGGCAGCGGAGGCGGCATCGGGCGAGTTTCTGTGGATCGCAGAGGCGGACGATGACACCGAGCCCCGCTTTCTCGAAAGGCTGGTCTGGATGCTCCAGAAGGACGAAGCGATACAATTTGCCTTCTGCGACAGCAAAAGCATCGACACGGAAGGCGAAGAAATCTGGCCGGACTATAAGGAATATTACGCCACCGTTGAGCAGGACGCGCTGTCATTGGATGGCGTTTATTCGGGGGCTGAGTTCATCGCCCGCTATATGGGCGTTAAAAACCTGATCCTGAACGTCAGTGCCGTGGTATGGCGCCGTAGTGCCCTGATCGCTGCGCTGGATGCATGCGGGAGCGGATTGTCCGCCTATCGTCTGGCTGGTGACTGGCGCCTGTATCTGGAGGCGTTGTGCGCGCCGGGCGCGAAAGTCGCCTACTGCGCGGACCCTCTCAATGTGCACCGCCGCCATTCGGACAGTGTGACGCACGGGATCGGCAATGAGCGGCACATAAATGAGATACGGGCATGCCACCGGATCGCACGGACAATGGCGGGCGAAGATGCCCGGCTGGCAGAGGCGCAGGACGAATATATCGACGAAGTTTCAAGCCAGTTGGCTGGCAATAGAACCGAAAAAGTGGAGAGCGCCTGATAGGTTTGCGGCAATCACATGCAGTCATCACATCGAACGAAGGCAATCAGAGCGTGGAATCGGAAGCAAAGTCAATCAAGGGAAACAACCTGCAGCCGGACGGCGTTCGCGCCCGGATAGAGTCTGTCGAGAACGGCATGAACCACCTCGTCATCAAGGGGTGGGCAGCTCAGTCGGATGGCTCCCCGATCCATTCCGAGATGTTTTTCGTCATCGATGGCGCCCGTCACCCGGTACAGGGCCTTTTTTCCCGCGACGACCTGACAAGGACGGGAATATCGGATGAGGCATGCGCCTTTTGCAGCGACATCAAGCGCAGCCAGTTCGAGCAGTCCTTCCATGAAATACAGCTGATGGTGGGCGAAGACGTTATTGAATCCATCCGCATGAATGAGATTCCCTATCGGGAATTTTCTCCGTCCGGCGCGTTCGATACAGTATCGGAAGCCGCCGTAACGGGGTGGATCTTCGACCCCGATCTCTGGCACGGCCTGAGCGATGCCGGACATTGCGAGATCAAGGTCGGGCGATACAAAATCCCCATCGAATTGAACGTCAGACGCCATGATCTGCCATTTTCGTCAGGGCGTACCGGAAAGCCGCTGGGGTTTCAGATCAACCTGCTCCAGGAGCTTGAAACCCGTTTTGGGAACGAGGCTATTGAGGTTCTTCGCGACGACGGTCAGATGACCGCGAGCCTGATATCCGGTGGCCGCCTTATCGACAGGGCAAATATTGCCCTCGCTGCCAATGACAAGATTGGTCCTCTGTCCACGGTCCAGCCCGCGATGCCGCCTGCCGCGAGCGAGGTTGTGCCTGACAAGGCGGCGGCTGTGCGCAGGCGCAAGAAGCTCTCACTCATCGACCCCGGCGGTTTCGTCGATTTCTTCGGCTATTCGGAGGGGCTGCAGGGGTGGATCTTTTCCGGCTGGATTCAAAAGGAATCGCTGGAAAAGGTCGCGCTCGATAAACTGGTGGCGGAGACGGACGATATCGTTATCGGTCGTGCCGACGTGCTGACCTATGACCGCGCGGATGTGGGCGATCTGGGCAAGGGGCTGCTTGGTTTCATCCCCAGCGAGCTATCAACGGGGCTTAGTTTTCACCGCCTGCTCCTCTGTGCTGACGCTGCAGGCATTGTTCTGCATAACTCCGGGGCGCAGGGCCAGGTTGACGAGGTAAGGGCTGTGGATGGCGTCCGCTCCATATTGCGGCAAACGCCTCAACATGCGCAGAGCACGCTGGCGCAAACCCTCGGTAAGCCCATTTACGAGGGTGTGGATACGATCAACAGGTTGACCCAGCCTATCCATCTGGAGATTGATGAGGTCATCGCGGCTCCGGGCGCGGGGTGCGTCCTTATCGGCTGGTTCGTCGACTCCACCTCCGTCGTGAAGTCCGTCAGCGTGCGTCAGCCGGGGCGTGATGCTGTGTCGCTGATGGAGCGGTGGCTTCCGGTCAGCCGCCCAGACATAAGAGAGGCTCTGGGCGCAAAGCTAGGGCTCGACCATGGCAATTGGGGCTTTCACGCCTATGCACCTATGCCCGACTTCGATCCGGCAAAGGCGTATCTTCAGCTTGAGCTGCATGATGGAACCATTGCTTTCAAACCGCTGCCGGTGGCGACGCGTGTCGGCAAGGCGGCCATCGTTCGTGCGTTGAGTGAGGTGGCCTTTACCAGCGACAATGCGGTGCATGCCTGCCGCGATGTGCTTGGCCCGCCAGCAATCGCAATCAACCGGTACAGGCTGGACGGTGCGGGAAAGCTGGATGTCATGGAAATGGGCGACCTGCCCAAACGCCCGCGCTGCTCGATCATAATACCGCTTTATGGCCGGCTCGACTTCATGATGTTTCAGATGGCACTGTTCTCCGAATGCGATAACGCGGATGACGAGTTCATCTATGTACTGGACGAGCCGACGCGGCGGCAGGAGTTTCTCAACCTTGCCCGGTCCGTGCACCGGCGTTTCGGCGTGCCGATGAAGCTCGTCCTGCCGCCCGCCAATCTCGGCTTTGCCGGAGCCAGTAACGCAGGGCTGCATGCAGCGTCCGGCGATTATATCTGTTTCCTCAATTCCGATGTGATGCCCTCCACGCCGGACTGGATGGGGCAATTGATCGGCGCGATGGATCGCGACCCTGGCATCGGGATGGTCGGCGCGCAACTGTTGTTCGAGGACATGACGGTCCAGCACGCGGGCATGGACCTGGAACGCAACGATATGTTCGGTGGCATGATGTTCCCCTATCATCCCGGCAAGGGGCGGCTGCCCCATGATAGCGACGCCATCCGCAAGGTGCCCTTGCTCACCGGAGCGCTCATGACCATGCGCCGCAGCCTCGCGCTATCCTGCGGTGGTTTCGACACGGATTATGTGATCGGTGATTTCGAGGATGCCGACCTGTGCATGAAGGTTCGTGCCCACGACCTGGAATGCGCGGTTCATGACGGCGTTCGGCTCTATCACCTTGAGCGCCAGTCCCAGCAGGGGGCGTCGAACAACTGGCGGCTCAACCTGACGCTGGTCAACGCGTGGACGTTCAACTCCCGGTGGGAGACACAAATTGCCGCGCTCTGAGACCGCTGCCGCTGGGTACTTTGCGCCCGTTTCCCATTTCCGCCGTGGAGTGCATTTGTGAGCATCAAGGAAGACGTCAGGACCGAAAGCAAGAAGCGGCCTTCGCCCGCCAAGCGCCGCCGCGCCGCCAGCGATACGCTCAAGGTGCTCATGCTGTCGCATATGGACCCGCGGCTTTCGAGGGGAGGGGCCGAGATTGCCGCCTTCCAGCTTTATGAGGAACTGCTGCAGCGTGATGGCGTGAAGGCCTGGTTCCTTGCCTGCGCGCCCGGCAAGATCCAGCCGAAGGATGGCGTCGTGCTCAGCCAGCCTTTCGGGGAGGGCAGCTATCTATATGGCAGCAATGCCGGCCATGCGTTCGACCATTTCAACTTCTCGAACCCGGATGATAGGTTTCCCGAGGTTCTGGCCGAGCTGTTGATGGATATTCAGCCAGACGTCGTGCACCTTCATCATTATACAAACTTCGGCGTCGAGACATTATACACCATCCGGCGCACGCTGCCCGATGCGAAGATCGTGATGACGCTGCACGAGTATCTGGCGATCTGCAATCATTTCGGCCAGATGGTGAAGCGGCCCAGCTTCAGGCTGTGTGAGCAATCGGGCCCGCGCGAATGTAATCAATGCTTTCCCGAACGCTCGCCGCAGGATTTCTTCATGCGCGAGCTGTTCCTCAAGCGCTTTTTCCGGCTGGTCGACCAGTTCATTTCCCCCAGTCATTTTCTGTCGGAGCGCTATGCGCAGTGGGGGATCGACGCCGACAGGATAGCGGTTATCGAGAATGGCGTGCCGGACCTAGAACGCCGTGGCACCTTGCCCTATCCTGATACCGACGATGGGCTGGTGTTCGGCTTTTTCGGCCAGATTTCACGGCTGAAAGGCATCAATGTGCTGTTCGATGCGGCGGCGGAACTGGTCGATGAGAAGGATATCAGGATCGAGATCCACGGCGATTATTCCTCGCAACCGGAAGAGTTTCAGAGGGAGTTTCAGGAACGGTTGAAGGATGCGCCGCCCAATCTGGTGTATATGGGGCCCTATGACAACCGGCATGTGGACCGGTTGATGCAGTCGGTTCATGCCGTTCTGGTGCCGTCGATCTGGTGGGAAAATTCGCCATTGGTGATCCAGGAAGCCTTCGCCAACCGGCGGCCGCTGATATGTTCGGATATCGGGGGAATGGCCGAGAAAATCCGCGACGGCATCGACGGCTTCCACTTTCAGGCAGGCAATGGACGGTCTCTGGCGGCGGTGCTGAAAAAAATCGCTCGGGAACCAAAAGCATTGAACAAAATGCCGGACAACATAATCCAGCCCAAAGCATGCTCAGAGACGGCGGATACCATTCTTGAAACATGCTATCTGAAGCACGAATAAATGCAGAATAGCTGAGTATATAATCCATAATAATTTGCGCATAAAAGGCCTTTGTCATGAAGATTGTCGTTCATATTGGGGATGGAAAAACGGGGTCCAGCTCCATTCAGGAATATCTGGAAAAATCTTCGGAAAGCCTGTCTGCCGACAACATCAAATATCTAGGCATAATGCTGGAGCACTGCGACAAGATACTGCATCCCGATTGGCAATTCCGGGGCGGGTCAGACCGGTTTTTTGCTGATGAGCCGTCGCAAGCGAGCGATCAATTTTTGAAAAGCCTGCAGCAGGAGCTCTGCAATGCGGATGCAGCTTATGATAAAGCCGTCATCAGCAATGAATGGATTTTCTCCCGGCCCCATCACATTGTCCCGGCCCTGCGACACATTCAGAATATGGGGCATGAGGTCGAGGTCATATTATATGTCCGGCAGCCCGTAAAATGGCTGATCAGCGCTTACACCCAATGGGGTATCAAGCATAAGACCTATCCCGGCCGGGTCAGGCCGTTCAAGGAATGGGTCAAAGGCCGGATTCCAAATTATGCCGAGGATATCGGTATCTGGAAAAATGAGTTTCAGGACCGGCTCAGAGTATTCAATTATGATGAATTAGAAGATGTGGTGGAGCATTTCTGCGAAACCATTGGCACAGGCTTCATTCCGACTATGAACAAGCGTGTCAACGTGGTTCCGGGCCAAGATTATCTGGATATTTGGGCATTTTTCAACAATCAGTTCGAGGGCGAAGTTGTCGCCAACCACTTTGAAATGGTGGCCAAATATATCGGTATAGATAAAGGGCTGAAAAAAATTGGCTCTCATGGCGATCTGATGCCGACGGTGTCGGATGTGAACGATTTGCAGGACAAATTGAGAAGCGAGATATCGCACCTCAACACGGCCTTGCATGAGCAAGGCCAGCCCACGCTGGCCGTAGAGATCCCGTTCACTCCATCCAAGGGGCCATCCAGCTGGGATATCGACCAGTGGCTGCTCATGATGGTGTTCAATCTTTCCGATCGAGTGAAGCAATTGCAGGACCAGATAAACAAAATGCAAAAAATAGAAGAGAAACAATAAGGTAATTGGACCAAAAAGGGCTGTCGGATACTGTCTGTCGATCAGGTAAAAACAATCAAATCATGGGTCGGAGAGGGCAAAAGCTTTTCGGACGTAGCTTCCATTCACCTGAAGAAATCAGATTTTTCCAAATTGTCCCTGATCGAGCCCATGTCCGACGACACCGCTCGTCTTTATCCCCCATCACGTGTTTTCGGTACTCCCTTCGATGAGAAATCGCTCGATGGTGTGGTGTCCTCCACGATGGCGGTATGTCGTCCAGCGCACAGGATCATAGAAAAAGCGTGCATTGTCGGCAACGACACGGTGCTGCAGCCCGACAGCAAGACGCTGTACATGACATCGTCCTCACCAAATCTCGATACTAACGCGTTCGTGAATTCCAACCACAGAGGCTTCGCGTCTCGCTTTCTTGATGAGGCGGGTGAGGGGGAAATAATCCATGCGTCTCGAAGCGCCAAAACATCCATGTTTTCCGACAAATCCGCTGCCTTCTTCTCCAATCTGGAAAAGGGGAATTATGGATCGTTCCTGATACGGCAACTCAATCAGATTCTCAGATACCAGTCTCTCGGGATTAGCTGCTCATGTTATGTCGTGCCAGAGCGCTCCGCCTGGATAATGGAGACTTTCCGGGTTCTTGGAATGCCGGAGCTGCCAATCTATTCGGTAGCGGAGGTCTGCGGTGAAGAATTCGCATCTATCGTGCTGTTGAACGAAGGGTCATCGGAGGGGCTGTTTCACAACGATGCCGTGGCGCAGCTGCGATCTCTCGCCGATGTCATGAATGGTGGTTCTGACCAGCGTAATGGCAGGAAAATATATGTCTCGCGAAGATTGTCGGCTCTTTCGCGGCCCAGATACCGGGTCATGCAAAACGAAGATGCTGTGGAAGCAATCATGGCGCGGCACGGGTTTGACATCATCTACCCGGAAACGATGTCGTTCAGCCAGCAAGTAAGAGCATTTTCCAATGCCAGCCATGTCATTGGCCCGTCGGGCTCCGGCATGCTGAATGTCATATTCGGTGAGGGCGCAAAAATTGTCGATATAGAAACGGTCCACAGCACCGTGCGGCAACATGCAAAATTATACTCCAGCGCAAATGCGGAATATGCCTTTCTCTTTGAAAAGCCTGATCCTGAGGACGACGTGGCTCCGTTCCTGCAGAGGTGGAGCCTGTCTGAAAACCTTCTTCGGGAAGCGCTGGATTGGCTGCTATAGGCGGCCTGATCGCTTCCGCTTATGTCGATTGCTGGAACTGCGCGCCTTGCGGTAACCCCTCCGCCGGAGTAGGCACTTTCTCAGGCCGGGAACGCTATCGGGCGCCACTGCCATATTCGGGTCAACGAGAGGGTGGGAGTGCCAGGGCGGGATGCGGCTGTTTTTACTGGGAGCGACCCCGTCTTTTGACCTTGCCCGCCATGTCACGGCGCAGGAGCGGCTGGCGGCGACCGGCCATAATACCGGTAACCAGATTATCGCCCACGGCCTTTTGAAGGCGCTGGATTACAACACTGTCGAGTGGGATTATTCCAAGGGTGCGGCCTATGTGGAGGATAATTTCGACGCGATAGTGATCGCGGCGGCCAACTTTCTGTTCCCGGGCTTCGATCTGGGCGGGATGGCGGACTTCATCGCGCAGACCAGCTTGCCGGTAGTGATGGTGGGGCTGGGCGCGCAGGCCCAATCCACGCAAAGCAATGACATGGAAATTGCCGCCGGCACGTTGCGGCTGATGCAGCTTGTGTCCGAGCGCTCGCACAGTATCGGCGTGCGCGGCGAGTTTACCGCGCGCGTGCTGGAACAGGCGGATATCCGCAATGTCGAGATTGTTGGGTGCCCCAGCTATTATATGGCTGGGGGCAGCGGTTTCGCCCTCCGCAGCGAGGATTTCAGCTCCGACTCTCCGGTGGCGGTGCATGCTTCGCGCGATGTCATTGGCCATTCCTTTTCTTCGGGCGAGATGCGCACTGCGGTCGTCAGGCTCTATGCCGAAGCTGCCCGGCGAAAGGGCGTTTTCGTCGCGCAGACCGAGCTGGAGGAAATTTCCATTTCCCAAGGTGAAGATGTGCTTGCCAACGCTGCGCGGTTGCGCGCTGCGCTGCATGATCTTGGCGCGGAGCCTCTGCCCAATGGCTGGTTGCAACAGGGCATGCGCGCCTATTGGGATGTGGATGCGTGGATCGAGGACATGCGACATTATCCCTTCGTCGTCGGAACCCGTTTCCATGGCACCATGGCGGCATTGCATGCGGGCACACCGGCGGTGTGCGTGACGCATGACTCCCGTACGTCGGAGATGTGCGATTTTCTCAATATCCCCAGCGTCGATATCGTCCGGTTCAACGAGAAGACTCTGGAGGAAGTACGGCGCGAAATGGATGTAGAGGCGCTCGGGCTGCGCTATAATTATCTCTATCCGCGCTATCTCAATTTTCTGCGGGCCAATGGCATGACGGTCTCGACTGGTTAGAGCCGGGCTCTGTTGAGATGTCCTAAGCGGAGGTAGTGGAATGGCATCACAGATTTGCGGAAACAATATCAGAATTCCGCAACATCAAAGTGGTGACCCTACGGGAATCGAACCCGTGTTTCAGCCGTGAAAGAGACAGAACGAACGTATTTCTGTAGTTTGTGGAATTTTGGCAAACGTCCGCAAACACTAGATTTCTCGGCATTAGGGAGATAGATGTCCGTCTGTGTCCACAGAAATTTGCCTGTGGATATTACGGAAGTATTCCGGAAATTCAGAAAGGGCAGCGGCGTGGCCAGAACGGTTGTCGATACGAGAATGGCGAAGCGCGAGCAGAGGCTCAAGCTCGCTCCTAGGAAAGAGCCCTATTGGATGATGCTCAACGAAGGCGAGCATCTGGGATATTATCGCGGCAAGCGCGTTGCCAAGTGGGTTGCTCGCTTTCGCATGCCGGGCAAGGGTGTTCCCTACCAACATACAACGTTGGGAGAGGTCGATGACGTCGCGGATGCCGATGGGAAGATCATTCTCGACTTCAAGCAGGCTCAGACCGTTGCGCGCCAATGGTTCGAAGATATCCACCGCCAACAGGGAAGGAAGCTGGGCACCTATACGGTGTCGCAGGCGCTGGACGACTATCTGGACGCTTTCCAGGGAAAGGACCTCGACAACACTCGCCGCCGTATCGACGCAATAATCCGACCGGACATGGGGCACCACGAAGCGGCACGCCTTGAGACGCAAGCCATAGTGGATTGGCGGAACCGATTGGCCGCTTCGCAAGCGCGCTTACGCACAGCCAAGGGAGCCGATCAGAATTTCAGGGAGACCCCGGACACGGAAGAAGCACGTCGACGCCGCAAAGCCAGCGCAAATCGCATTCTGACAATTTTGAAGGCCGCTCTCAATCTGGCCTATCGCAATGGCAAGATACCTAGTGACAACGCCTGGAGGCGTGTGAAGCCTTTCCCCAAGGCCGACGCTCCCAAACTTCGTTATCTTACCGACGATGAGGCGCGAAGATTATCGAATGCATGCGACCCTTCATTTCGTCCCCTTGTCCAGGCCGCTTTACTGACTGGCGCACGCTATTCCGAGCTGGCGGCACTGGAAGTCAGGGATTTTGACTATCAGGCACACACGCTTTGGCTGCGCGAGACCAAGGCTGGCAAAGCCCGCGCCGTCTACCTTGAGGAAGAAGGCGTGAAACTGATGGAAAACGCCTCTTTAGGGAAAAAGCATCGCGATCTCCTGTTCCCTCGGCCGGACGGTGAGAAATGGGGACCATCACAACAGGCAAGGCCGCTAGCCGCCGCGTGCGAAGCTGCGAAAGTGGAACCGGCCGGCTTTCATGACCTCCGGCGTACCTATGGCGCTCGCTTGGCCTTGCGAGGTGTGCCGATGGCCGTAATCGCTGAAGCATTGGGACATGCTGATGAAAGGATAACGAGGCGACATTACGCCCATCTCAGCAAATCATATGTTGCAGACACAGTGAGGGAAGCGGTGAGAGGGCTGGACATAATAAAAAACAAAAAATCTAATCTATATATGATGGATAGAAAATGACAGATGACCGAATTGCGATAGCTGCTCGCGCACAAAGATTATTACGATGGAGTGCGTTGGAAGATCCTATACAAAATGAAATTAGTGAAATTAATATCGCTCTTTTGGATGCGACGCTATTCATTGAGGGAGATTACAAGCTTCCACTTAAAAGTATTACATCGCGTCGTGTGCGTATTAGAAAAATACGCATGCTTCGCGCAATCTTAAAGCGGATTGGTCGTATTTGGCTCATTGAGTTGGCTAAAGCCTTAGAGCCCGTTTCGAACTCTTACTATCGTATAGAACTTAGACATAGAAAGGATAGCGAGCGGCCAGCCGACGAACTTCCAGAGCGGTTGAGGGCTATGGCTCGGTTGAACCCTTCGGAGAGAAGGGATGCTGAGCTCGCAGCATATATATACGAGTTGATGGATCAAGGCGCTGATCAGGAAAGCGCCATTAAAAAAGCTCTTGAAGATCTGAAAATAAACTTGTCGCCAACCACTGTGAAGCAAAACCTGAAGGCTCTCAGAAAGAATGCCCGTGTTAGAGGGTATGTAGACCCTTACGCCCTAGTCTATGCTTGGATGTCAGGTACAACTGACCCAAATCTGCTGCCGAAGCCGAGCCTGACAGTTGAAAGAATGATGAGAAAAGGTCGCCCAGCAAAAAAAGAGTAATTCAGCCGATTTAACTAATATACCTATTAAACAGAGCATCCATGAATATCCCTCCTTGTGCTTTGAGAATTGCTAGACACTATCATAAGGAGATTTAAAATGGAGAATATGCTCTTATCAATTCCTGATGCTTGTCGGATTCTTGGTATAAAACGATCTCTCATGTATCGGATGATGAAAAATGGCGACATAACGTTTCGCAAGATCGGTCGTCGCACACTAATCCCAATGTCATCGGTCAAAAAGATCGCTGAGGGGTGAAATGAGTAGCCCCATGACCGTTGGCGCGGTCACGGGGCATGCCATAATTTTTAGCGATACAGCCTTCTCCCAATACAATCTCCGAACGCGATGGGCAATCGCTCATTGCGGTGGGATTCGTGCGAGGAGGCTCCATCACGGAGTACAACATGAAACTTGAACACAATGGTCACAACCCATCATCTCAAAATTTGGCTCAAAGCCTGAGGGGAACGCTTCCCCGCACCTCCTCTGAGAGGTGCATGGGTACTTTAGATAGTAAAGCGGCAATTCCCACCACCTACTCAAAGCCCAAACAAGGACAACGCAAATCGAAATCCGTCAGTCGTGCCTTGAGATTGAGTATGACCTTGAACCCTCAAGCGCCAAGCAACCTCCATGAGGCGGCATTATTTTCTTGGTCGATCGGCCTCCCGCTGAACAAGATGCTGACCATTCACATGCAGAAGGGGGGTGTCGAAGGACGGGAGGCGTTGGAAGCGCTTCAGTCCTTTCTTCAGAGAGTCCAGCGCTGGCTTCGCAAGCATGGAATAGAACTCAGCGCGATATGGGTCCGCGAAAATGGCATAGGCGAAGGAGAGCACGTACACATGCTGCTGCACATACCTGTGGCATTAATGCCATTATTCCCAAGAATGCAAGCTCGCTGGCTGAAACAGTCAGGAGTCAAACGCAGGAAAAATGTCGTTCGCTCCCGCATGGTTGCACACAACAAAAGGGCTGCTGAGACCAATCCCGAGCTTTATCGATTCCATCTTTCCAACACCGTCGACTATCTTCGCAAAGCCACTGAGCCCGGTCAAAAAGGCGCCGGACCTATTGTCGGAAAAAGATGCGGAACCACTCAGAACATTGGCTTGGCTGCCAGGTGCAAACATAGTCTGAAGCATCAGTAACAGACCGGACCGGCTGCCTGTTGGGAGATCAGCAACAGCCGGCCTTGCTCTATCCGGCATTGCATTGAACCACTCAACTGTGTCCGGCCGGCCATTGTAACGGAGAACGCGGAAATTATTCGTTTCCGAAACGGAGCCCAAACCGAAAGAAGAGAATAAATAAATTTCTATTCAATAGGTTATTTTCTTTTTCGTTACCGTTAAGCGTTTCGTTATGCGTTCCGCTAAGCGGAACGCTCACTCTCAAAAACACGACAAAAACAGAGCGATGGGCGCTTGTACAAGCGCCCATCGAATATCTTCCGACACGTTGCTTTCAGCCGATCATAATCACTAAATGTCCCGAAATGGAGCCTCAGATTGCACTGGAACCTCTTCAGAAGAGGTTGTAAGTCAAATTCGTCATCGTTGCCTTGAACAGCTGCGATGACGCACGATGCACGTGCTGAACACGAGTCCGCTCATGTCGGGCGGCTCCCGGAATATAAGACCTCTCGTAGGAAATACGGGAGGCGCGCTTCCTCGTGTTCGCGCGTGTTCAACCACCCGGCGCCAGCCGGTAGAACGCGAGGAAATACATGTTCGATAGCAGCAAGAACGAGTGGAAAGACGATCGGGACAAGCCCCTTCTGGTGCGCTCGGATGGCAAAACCTTTATCTTTTGGGCGTGGTGGATGGCCGGGCTGGCGCTTCTGCTGATGACCAGCGCCATATCCAAATCGCCCACGAATATATTAGGGGAGTTTGATCCGGCCGCCGCCCACACCAAAGCCCAGATGGCGACGATTGCCGTGATTTTTGCAGGTCTGTGGCTGACTTTCCTTATTACCGGTCACATCATCCGAGCGCTTTATTTCCTGCCTGGTGATCAAATGAAAGAATGCAGCGAGACCAAGACAGTCCGCGACAAGCAAAGGCGGCGGGCAGAGGGGTTGGATGCTGTAGATTGATGATTTCCGATGCTCTTTAGCTATACGCGATGGTGAGACGCGTCATTGTCTAGAGACATTCTTCAAGCTGAATGTGGGGCAGTGCGGAGGCGCACATGGCATGATTGCTTCATCTCTCCGTCACATAATGCCGAGATTTCAATGGAAATCCCGGGATTTGGGCAGAAGGCGCACATTACGCGGGTGGCGGTGCTGCGCTTCAATCAGTTTCATCGCCTTGCGCGGGTGTTGCGGATGGACGAACTCGTCGGCGGGCGAAAGCTCGGGGTCGGTGCTGTCAATCTCCGATAGGAAGGCCAGCGTCTCGCTGCGGTCGATGACGCGGCTGGCCATCACATGAATGACGCCTTCCTTGCTGACCTGCAGTTCGCCCTCGACCAGCATTACGCGGGCGGCCATCACCGCGCGACGCATGATCTCGAACTGGCGCGCCCACAGCACGATATTGGCAATGCCGCCCTCATCTTCGAGCGTGATGAAGATCGCATTGCCCTTGCCGGGCCGCTGGCGCACCAGCACCACACCGGCAACGCGTACCTTCGCGCTGCTCTTCATGCCGCGAAGCGAGGCGCAGGGCGTCACCTTTTCCCGCTCGAAAATCGGACGCAACAACGCCATCGGGTGCTCTTTCAGAGACAGGCGCGTCATCTGATAGTCGGCAGCGACATGCTCGCCCAGCCCCATGGGGCGCAGCGAGATATTCGGTTCCTTACCCAGTTCCGCAGCGCGGGCTGCGGCGAAGAGCGGCAGCTCGTCGTCGGGCATGCGCCGCACTTCCCATAGCGCGACACGTCGATCCAGTCGCAATGAGCCACAGGTATCGCCATCGGCGAGCAGACGCAATGCGCGCTGCGGCAGACGCGCACGCCGCGCCATGTCCTCGATACTGGTAAAGCGCCCCTCCGTTCGCGCAGCACTTATGGTGTGCGCCCATTCCTCGCGGAACCCACTGATCTGGCGAAAGCCGAGACGCAATGCTAGGCCGGTGTCTTGGCGCTTCTCCAGCCCATTATCCCAATTGCTCGCATTCACATCGACAGGCATCACCTCGACGTCATGCTCGCGTGCATCGCGCACAATCTGCGCGGGGGCATAAAACCCCATGGGCTGTGAATTGAGCAGCGCCGCAGCGAAGACGGCGGGATGATGGCATTTGATCCAGGCCGATACATAGACCAGCCGCGCGAAGCTCTGCGCATGGCTTTCGGGAAAGCCATAGCTGCCAAAACCCTCGATCTGCTTGAAGCAGCGTTCAGCGAAAGAGCGTTCATAGCCGCGCCGTACCATCCCTTCGATCATCTTTTCGTGAAAACCGTGGATGGTGCCGACATTGCGGAAGGTTGCCATTGCGCGGCGCAGGCCATTGGCCTCATCGGGTGAGAAATCGGCCGCGACGATGGCGAGTTTCATCGCCTGCTCTTGGAAAAGCGGCACACCGAACGTCTTGCCCAGTACCCCGCGGAGCTCATCGGGATCATGCGGCGGCGCGGGCGAGGGGTACTGGACCTTTTCCTCTCCCCAGCGCCGCCGCAGATATGGGTGAACCATATCGCCCTCAATAGGGCCAGGCCGCACGATCGCCACCTGTACAACGAGGTCATACAGGTCGCGTGGGCGCAGGCGGGGCAGCATGTTCATCTGCGCCCTGCTCTCGACCTGGAACACGCCGATGCTGTCGCCCTTGCACAGCATCTCGTAGACGGCCGGGTCGTCGGACTGGATGTCGATCTCAAGGCTGTGATTGCCCAGACTGTGAGCGCGCATCAGGTCGAAGCTCTTGCGGATGCAGGTGAGCATGCCGAGCGCCAGCACATCGACCTTCATCAGCCCGAGCGCATCGATATCGTCCTTGTCCCATTCGATGAAGGTGCGGTCCTCCATCGCGGCGTTGTGAATCGGCACAATCTCGTCCAGACGCCCCTGCGTCAGTACGAACCCGCCGATATGTTGCGAGAGATGGCGCGGGAAATGGAGGATTTGCTGCACGAAATGATTGAGACGGGCGATTTCCGGATTGTCCGGATCGAAGCCGCATTCCTCCACCCGGCGTCGCTCATATTCCCCTGAATAGCTGCCCCATACCGTGCTCGCCATGCGGCTTGTCACATCTTCGGTGAGGCCGAGCGCCTTACCGACCTCTCGCACGGCGCTACGCGGGCGATAATGAATGACGGTTGCGGCGATACCGGCGCGCTCCCGTCCATAGCGGCGGTAGATATACTGCATCACCTCCTCGCGCCGCTCATGCTCGAAATCGACGTCAATATCGGGCGGCTCCTTGCGCTCGGCGGAGACGAAGCGGGAGAAGAGCAGGTCATGCGTGGTCGGATCGACCGAAGTGACGCCCAGAAGGAAGCAGACGATGCTGTTCGCTGCGGACCCACGCCCCTGGCACAATATCGGTGGCTCCTGCGCGCGGGCGAAGCGGACGATGTCGTGCACGGTCAGGAAATAATAGGCGTAGTTCTGCTCACGGATGAGCCTGAATTCCTCGTCGATCCGCTTTTGCGCATCGACGGGCAGAGTCTTGCCGTAACGCTTGTGCGCTGCTTCCATCACCAGATGTTCGAGCCAGTCCTGCGGCTCCCAGCCATAGGGCACCGGCTCATGGGGATATTCATAGCGCAGGTCATCAAGTGTGAAGGTAATGCGTGAGAGGAAGCGCAGCGTTTCGGCGATGGCCTCGGGCGCGTTTACGAACAGGCGCGCCATTTCGGCAGGGGATTTGAGATGCCGCTCGGCATTGGCGGCGAGTTCTTGCCCAGCCTGCTGCACCGTAGTCTTGAGCCGGATTGCGGTGAGTACATCATGCAGGCGTTTTGCTTCCGGTCCGGCATAGAACGCATCATTGATGGCAATCAGCGGAACATTGCATTCTGCCGCCAGTCTCCGCGCTCGCATCAACTTCCGCTCATCCCGGCCGGAACGTCCCATCACGGCGCCCAGCCAGAGGCGGCCAGATGCAACCTGACCAAGCCGGTTCAGAAAAGCCTTGTCAGCAACGGGCATCACAATGAGCAGCAGGTCATCACTATAGTCGGTCAGATCTTCGATGCGAAGAATGCAGTCGCCCTTTTTCGCGCGCAGATTGCCGATGGTCAGCAGCCTCGTCAGCCGCCCCCAGCCATGGCGCGTTGCCGGATAGGCGATGATATCCGGTGTACCGTCGGCAAAGACGAGACGGGCGCCGACGACGAGGCGAAAATCGGGAGGAGACAGCCCTTCGGCCTGCGCCGTGGCCTTTGCCTCCCGCAATGCCACATGGGCGCGGACGACCCCGGCAACTGTGTTGCGATCGGCAATACCTATTCCCGACATGCCGAGTTCCAGCGCACGCGCCACCATATCGGATGGGTGTGATGCACCGCGTAGGAAGGAGAAATTGGTCGCCGCCGCCAATTCCGCATATGCCGGAGCATTGCTCATGCAAACAAGCCGTGGACATACCAGCGCGGCTGGTCCGTCTCGCGCCCGTAGAGACCATGGCGAACCAGCCAGAAGCGCCGTCCATTCTCGTCTTCGACGCGGTAATAGTCGCGGCTGAAACCGGGCTGCTCATGGCCCAGCCGCCTACGCCACCATTCCGGTGCAATCCGCTCCGGCCCTTCATAGAGTCGGACCAAATGCTGCTCGCCGCGCCAGCGGAAGCGGCGCGGCGGTCCATCGGGGATGGCGGCGAGTACTTCTACCTGTTGGGGCGGATCTAGCAGGAAGAGCGGGCGCAGCGGTGGTTCGCTCGTCTCATGCATCGAGCCTGTATACTCGCCTTTCTCATTTCGGGCCTTTGCCAGAAATCCGGCACGTTCGGGGATATGACTGTTTCCTGCCGCAAAGCGCAATATCGCCGCTGGACCGTAACGTACTGCCAGCCGGTCGAGCAACGGGCCGATATCGCCATTATCGCCTTGCTCCGGGGCCAGGCTGTGCTGCTTCACCTCAAGGGCCTCTGCATGACTGACATCTAAAGTGACGCTGTCATAACCAAAGCCGGGATCGAGCGGGTCGGACAGGCTGTCGATACGCTCATTGAAAAGGCGCATGAGCAGAGCGGGGTCACGGGTGGGGGCGCCGGTCTCAATCCGGAGCCGCGCGATATAGCCATCGCTGCGATAGAGGGATGCGAGGAAGGCACGACCGCCTTGCCCCGCTTCCGTCAATTGCCCGGCCGCCTGCGTGGCTAACCATTCGATCGCATCGAGAACGTCCCCATGCCGGCCGATGGGTTCGGCAAAGCACAGTTCCGCCCTGATGTCTTGGGGTGGCAGGTGGGGGACGATATGCGGGTCTTTACGTCCTATTAGCCGGTCGAGCAGACGGACCAATTGCGATCCGAAGCGTGTGGCGAGGGGGGCAGGGGGCAGACCGACAAGATCGCCGATGCTGCGAAATCCGGCGCGGCGCAGCGCAGTACGAGTGGTCTCATCGGTATCGAGCGCTTCCAGCGGCAATGCGCATATGTCATCACCGCCAAGGCGAGACAGGGCGCGGGCCGCATCTGGCGTATCGGCAGCGCCCATGGACAGCGTGAAACCGCGCTGGCGAAACAGCACCGCGATCTTCTCACGCATCGAATCCTCGCCGCCATGCAGATGGTCGCAGCCGGTGATATCGAGCAGGATGCCGTTCGGCGGGTCGGGCATGACGCTCGGCGTATAGGCAATGCACTGCTGCGCCATTTTCTCCACTAACATTGTGTCGGCTTCAGCATCGTGAGGCAGCGTGGCGAGATCGGGCACAATCCCGCGCGCATCAGCCAGCGCCATGCCACAGGCGAGACCAAGTTCAGCCGCTTGCCGCGAGAGCGCGGCGAGACGCATGGCTCCGCGCTGCTTTTCCACCAGAGCGAAGGGACTGTCAGGCCGCGCGAGACCGCCGTTCACCGCCCGCTCCGCCGATAACCACGGCAGGGTGAGGGCGAGATAACGGCGGGGTGCCGGCGACATCACTCCTGATCCGGAACGAAGCCGTGTCACGATCCCACTCCATGATAAGGCGAAGCCCATCGCGCCCGCCGCGCTGACGCAACAGTTCCAAGGCAAAGGCAGGGACGCCCGGTGCATGGGCTTCGAGTGCGCGCGATGGGGCTGCGGCGACCTGCCAGCGTGTATGAGCGGCACTGGGCGATGGTTTTGCCGTTCCCCGCGAGAGTAACGCCATCGTGTCATTCTCGGCGGCAGCAAGAGCAAAACGCCGGGTCGCTGTCAGATCGAGCAAAGGCTGTTTGCCGCCTAGCTCAATCAACACTGCGGATACTGCCGCATCGCGCGTAGCATCAAGCGCCGCACGCAGCACGGCCTTGGCATCGGGCAAGGCCAGCAAGGTCATGCGATCTGTGTCGATGCCAAGTTCAGCAAGGCCGGGGCCATAGGGGTGGCCATTTTGTTTGGTCGCCTTCACTTCGCGTGCCCATATGATTTCACGGCCATGTTGGTGCTGGCGTAGGGCTGCGAGCAGCAATACAAAGCCATTAAGCGCTGCCGTCTCCTTTGCTCCTGCCATGTAAAACTCATGCAGACCATGCGCGACCAGGCCGCCTTCCAGCCATGTATCATCGGCTTCAGTGACGCCCAGCCGCATGCGTGCCAGAGGCTGGCCAGCGAAAGGAGCAGCTGCTACGCCAGATGCGTCTAGCCGCGCAGGGAAAGAAGAATCACGGAACATATGTTCCTATTATGTTCTAATCTGTGAAAATGTCGAGAGTTGGATATAATGGCGATAGCCGCCAACATAGGAGACGTTCGCGAGATAGAGCTATGCTATCTATGAGCGGACGTCCATTCAGCGGCTAGTGGACGAATATTTTTGACCTTACTTTAATCAGTGCGGCTTAGTAGATGACGCCGACCCGGGAGAAAGCTGTCATGCGATCATCATCCTTTCCAGTCGTCGCATTGATGACTGCCGCAACGCCTGCAATAGCGCAGGAAGATGTATCCATATCTGTCCACGCGGTTGATGAAACTACCCGCGCCGCCATATCCTCCGCCGCATTGCTGCTCGAAAGGCCGGGCGAGGAAAAACCTGTTGCGGTTGGCGTCACCGATGCAAATGGTTTGGGCGTTATCAAGGGCGTGCCAGAGGGTAGATATCGCCTGACGATAACCGCCGCCGGTTTCGCCTCGTCCACAACCAATGTTCTTGTCGGTGAAACGACAACGGCACTGGACCTGGGCCGCATTGCCCTGACGCCGGATGGTCAGGCGATTGTCGTGACCGGCGAACGCACGGATGACGTCGCTCTTGCTCCCGGCGCGAACAGCTTCCTGATAGAGAATAACGCGCTGGCGCAGAGCGGATCGGTGCTGTCTGCGATGAAGGGGCTGCCCGGCATCACTGTCGAACGAGAGGGGCAGGTGCTTCTGCGTGGCAGCGACAAGGTGATGATCCTGATTGACGGCAAGCCTTCGGCCCTCACCGGCGTCGGCAACCAGACCAGCCTCGACAGCATTCCAGCGTCCAATATCGAGCGGATCGACATCATCAATAACCCGTCGGCGCGCTATGGCGCACAGGGCAGCGCGGGCATCATCAACATCGTGATGCGTGCGGAGAAGAAATATGGCTGGTCCGGCCATGTCGGCCTGAAGGGTGGCTTCGGCGCGCTGGGCCGCCGCAAGCCCGACCTGCCGACCCAGCTCGGCAGTTTCGACTGGACACCCAAGATCGCGCCCTATTTCAGCCTGAACCATAATGGCGACAGCGCGGATTATCATCTGCAGGGCGAGATATTGCTCCAGCGCAAGCTGCCCAATAACGAGTTCACCACGCGCTATTATGATGATGGCCGCATCATCGTCAGCCAGGTGCCGGAAAACCGCAAGCAGCAGCATTATGTGCTCAAGGGCGGCACCGACCAGCGCCTCTCTGACAACGATACGCTCTCCGTTAGCGGCGTGTTCGACCTCGAAAACCATATCGACCGCGCGCAGGTGCCGTTTATCGAGACGACCACCGACACCCTCACCCGCTACTGGTTCTGGCGGGAGAAGGAACAGACAGGCCATGCATCGGGCGCGATCAACTATCGCCATGATTTCCCTGAAGCCGGGCATACACTCTCGGTTCGCGCCGAATATATTCGCGGCTGGGAAGATGAAACCTATGCGCTGAATGAGGTATCGCCAATCCGTACCGGCGATGACCTGACCCATATCATCGCGCATGAAAACACCGTACCGGTCTCGGTCGATTACGTCCGGCCCATGAGCAACGGGCGCATCGAGATCGGCACCAAGGTGCAGTGGCGCTGGATTCCGGTGACGTACCTCACGCAGCCCGGTTTCATGTCGATCATCTATCCGGGGCTTGGTGAAACCAGCGACTGGAAAGAGAATATCTACGCCGGTTACGTCAACCTCGTACGCGAGACACGCGCGCTGACAATTGAGGCGGGACTACGCGCCGAGCAGACCAAGGTCAGTTACACGCTCGACCCGGTGAACATCTATTATCCACGCAACGATTCATACGACTATTTCCGGCTGTTCCCCAATGTGCGACTGACGACGAAGCTGGGCAGTGGCACCGACATCTCGCTCTTCTACAATCGCAGGGTGGACCGTCCGGGCGAGCCGGAGCTGCGCGTCTTTCCCAAATATGACGACCCGGAGTTGCTCAAGGTCGGCAACCCCTATCTGCGCCCGCAGTTCACCACCGCCTATGAGGCGTCGATCCAGCAGGACTGGGACAGCCTCAACGCGTCGCTAGCGCTCTATCATCGCCGGATCACGGACGCCTACCAGCGCATCTATGCGATTGATGAGACCAACACGACGTACAACATCATCAACAAGATCTATGCGAACACGGGCAAGGCCAGCAACACCGGAGCGGAGCTGATCGCGCACTGGAAGGCGGCCAAGGACGTGAAGGTCAACGCCAGCCTCAACGCCTTCCGCATTCATCGCGACGCCGCGCAAATCACGCTGCTCTTCCCCTATGTGCGCAGCCTGACGCTGCCTGAGACCAGCGATTTCACCTGGGACGGAAAACTGGGCGTGGAAGCGCCGCTCGGCAAATCCACCAAGGCACAGCTCAACGGTGTCTATTATGCCGCGCGCGACATCGCACAGGGCAGGCAGGCGGCGCGCGGGTCTGTCGATTTCTCGCTGACGCGCACCTTCGACAAGGAACGGATCAAGGCGAGCCTGTCCGCCACTGATATCTTCAACACCTTCGGCACCAAGACGCGGGTCAACGGTATCGGATTCGATGCGCTCTACGAGAATTATTACGAGACGCAGGCGATCATGCTGAGCTTAGAGCTGAAGATTTGAATTATCTGGCGATGGAATACGACATTTGGAGGGAGAGCGAGGTATTTATTGCTCGGCGGAATCCGGCGCGATCATATGTAAATGACTGAGGATTCCGTTGTCCACGGAATAGCGCATTGCAGCCTCGCGAAGCCCGTCCGCCTTTGATTTTTCCAATACCCGGGACATGGCTTCGGCAAGAGCATCGGCGCTGTCATTTTCGGCGATCGCGCATCCGCCTGCGGAGTCCAGCAGCTCCTCTATTCCCGCAAAGCAACGGGTAGAAACAATGCGGCAATTGGCGGCCATCGCCTCCAGCACTACAGCGGGCAGCCCTTCATATCGTGACGACAGAACGAACAGGTCCGCATCATGCAGATAGGGCCTCACATCGCTTTGAAAGCCCGGCATGGCCACCCGGTCCCCAAGCCCCAGCATATCGACCAGCGCCTGATATTTTGCGCGTTCAGGGCCGTCTCCCAAAAGCACAAGCCTGGTGCTTTTGTCGGCGAGCAAGGCAAAGGCGCGGATCAGTAAATCGAATCTCTTCTGAGGTACGAAGCGGCCGATACCCAATATGGTTTTGCCGTTCTCCCCCACGCGCATGACTGCGGATGGAGCGATCATCTCAGGGGTCACATAGGGGTTGATGACCTTATGAAACTTGTGCTTCGCGGCGGGGAACTGCCCTGCCAATATCGCGCTTTCGGCATCGGTCAGCGTCAGGACGGCATCCGCCATCGCGAATGCCTTGCCATATCCGAATGTGCGCAGCCGCCGGATGATGGGTCCATGTTCAGGGCGTAGAATGGGGTTGGTCGTTTTCATTACCAGCCGCGTCTTGAGGCTTGTCAGCTTCACGATTGCCGCGCTGATCCAATTCATACTGTTGCCTGTCGCAACGATATAATCAGGGCAAATCGTTTTGATCCACGCCACGGCTTTGGGCAGCGACGTGATCAGGTCGCGTGTGCGGGAGCCCGACATCTCCCCAAGAAAGACGAGCGCAACGCCTTTGTCGATGAGCTGGCGCAAGATATCGCCACCTTCATCGCCGCCGGACCAGACGAGCAGATATGTGTCATATCCAGCCTTATGGAACCCGTTGGCGAGCAGACATGCCACGCGGTCTGCTCCGCCAAGGCCAAGGCTGTACATGGTCAGAACTATTTTGTTCCTGTTACGCGAAGGCCGCTCTCGCTCGATAGGGTTGGCGTCCTGTGCCGGTCTTTCGATATACGCCGACAGATCGTTCACGCGGCGGCGCGCTGCTGTTCGCCGATGCCCAGAAACTTCATTATGGCGAGTGCCGCCCGCTCGGCGGAAGGCGTTGTCTGAATGTCGAATGTTGCATGCAGCAAACGCTCCTGAGCGGGCCGGTAAAAACCATGCCGTAAGCTGGATATGGCCAGAGCGTCGGGCAGCGCTTCGGCGCTCTCTATGACGTCGCCCAGATTCCAGTGAAGATAATTGGGATCATCGCGCCATTGCGCCGCATGGCAGTTCATGAACAGGCAGGGGCGTGGCTTTCTGATAAATTCATAGACCTGGCTGCTGGCATCCCCCAGATATATGTCCGCCATATTGGTGTAGGTCATATCGATGCTGGCGGTGCTGCCCAGGTCGATATGCATATGCGGGATGTTGCGAAAATCGCGCGGGAATGCCTTGCGCCAGCGCAGCAGGCGGTGTTCGACCGAAGCGTGCAGCTTGCGCCTGAACAGCATGACATGTGGCGTGAAGATAAGGTTGAACTGATCCTGATCTGCAAAATATTCGAGGATCTTGTGCCCCTCCTGATACCAGGAAGAAAGCAGAGGATCGAAATGCGGATTATACAATAAGGTTGGCCGGTCATTGTCGAACAGGCGCCTGGGTTTCCGGTTCGCGAACTGGTCGAATTTGGGATAGCCGATGATGGCATGACCCTGCTTTGAGACCAGATTGGCGCGGACCATTCGGTCGCGCACTTTCTTGCCGGACAACAGAACGAAATCGGCTTTTGCCGTGACCTTGCGAAACCCGACTGCGCGGTCGCCCGCGCCATGCGGCAGGTAGATGATCTTGAGATGATCCAGCCCGAAATGACTTTTCAGCAGGAAAGAGGTCGTTTCCGGCACGACCAGAGCATCGAAGCCGGAAAACAGGTCTCTGTTCTTCTTTAATGCGGAAATCCGCTTGGTGGGGATGGCATGCCCCAGACATTGCCCGGCGAACCCTGCAATCGCGCTAGCGGAAATCCGGTGAAAGCGAATATTGGCGCATTGGTCCGCGCGGATATGCTTGCGAACTTCGGCCTCCTGCTCGGGCGTCGAGGTCACTATATGGATGTCGATATTCCCGCCCATCATGCTCATGGCATTGGCGACAGGGGCCACATGCGCCACCTGATGCAATTCCTCATGATTGAACAGAAATGCGACCCGTTTTCTTGCCAGCATCAGATGTGACTCCCTTCCGCGCATGCAGATGTTTCAAAGGGAGGACGCCGCCGCAGAAGAAGACCCGCACCAGAAAAGCCGAAAAAAATGGGTAAGAGATCAGCCGGAAAATCGGCTAAACGGGGCTGATGGTTGTCACACCAAATGCTGTTGATCCCGAAGGCGCACATGACGATATGCGGCGCGATTTTGGCGATTTCCGCCGTGGGGTAAGCGCTGTCCTGTTCGGCTCGGGCGCGCGGACCGTGGCGCGCCTTACGCTGATTTTTTTCGTCGTCACCTATTATGGCGTCGAGAGTTTCGGTTACCTTGGCGAAGTCGCCGCTATTGTGGAGCTTTCGGCGGCTTTCGCCAATCTGGGTTTGCCCAAATCGCTTTTCGGCTATCTGGAACAGCACAGGAGAGAGGGTGCGGATCAAGGCGCCTTGATCGGCGAAGCATGTTTGGCGACCCTGTTGACAGGCGGCCTGCTCGCCGCCGGCATCTGGTTGCTATGGCCCTATATTTTCCCGACGGCTGCCGGAGTGCCCGCATATGTCGCAGGCGCTATCGTCCTCATCGCCGTAACGGAGATATTGCTGACAGTGACACGCTCCGCGCGCCTGATGCGTTGGGACATGATGGCGAAAGGCGTGGTGAAGCCCTGGGGCTTCTTGTTGCTGGCCGCATTGGGATATGCCGGGGGTGTCTATGCCCTGGGTTGGCCACCCGTTCAGACCCTCTTCGTCAGCTATCTTCTCTCTCTGGCCATTACGGGCATATTTGCCGTTGCCGGATTTGTCATGGTGCTGCGCGATCAGCACATCAGCCTGCGCTATACTTCCATGAGCAAAGTTCTGCAGCTCATCAGGCGGACTTTCCCTACGGCGCTGCTCGATACATGCAGCTATGGATATCGTCGGCTCGATATCATCATGCTGGGGCTTGTCGCGGGGCCAGCCGCAACCGGCGTATATTATCTGGCGCAGCAATTGGCGACTGTGGTCGAGAAAGTGCGGCATCTGTTCGAACCGATGGCGTCTCCCATTTTTGCTCAGGCATCGTCGGATGAGCATGTCGGCCATTATCTCCGCAAATTATGCCTGTGGATATTCTCGATCCAGCTCGGACTGGCGCTGCTGTTCCTGCTCTTTACCGGGCCCGTCATGGCCGTTGCCGGAGCTGGCATGGTTCTGCTCCCGGCGCTATTCGCATTCGTTCTCGCGGCTGAAATTATGGAGGGGGGCACAGGCTTAATCGAGCTTCCCCTGATTTTCAGGCGACCCGTGCTGGCCAGCCGCAATGCAATTATTGCCATCACGGTTGAAATTCTGACGATCGTTCCGCTGACATATCTGTTTCAGGGCGTCGGCGCGGCTGCCGGTTTCTTTTGCGGTATGCTGACATTGAGCATTTTGCGCCTGCGCTACGCGCGCGAAGTGCTGGGTACTCGCTTGTTAAACTCCAGCTATATATGGCCCATCCTTGCTGCTGGTGCGATTGCAGGGGCGGTCCTTGGTGTAATGCATATCGTGAAATGGCCCGGTCCTGTATTGCTCGCCATTATGATCAGTGGTTCGCTTGGCGCTTATCTTCTTTTTCTCAGGGCCTTCGGGATAGATTTGAAACTCAAGCCAGCGTCATGACGGATCAGATGCCCCCGGACGGATTGAGCGCGTTGTTTCTCGAGAACAGGGACAAGCTCCAGCGTTTCCTGAGAGCGCGGACAGGCAGCGCGGATGACAGCGAGGACATATTGCAGGATTTGTGGATCAAGGTGCAGAAGGCGCAGACCGGACCGGTGTCAGACGGCATGGCCTATCTATACCGCATGGCCCATAATGCCGTTCTGGATAGCCACCGTTCCGACCAGCGCAGGAAAAAGCGCGACGATGCATGGCAGGCAGGCAGGGATGCAGGCGCGGCATCGACCGGCATATCGGCGGAGCCGGACCCCGAAGCCTTGCTGATGCAGCGTGAAAAGCTCTCTGCTGTCGAAGCGGCGCTCAATCAAATGCCGGAGCGGACCGCCTATCTGTTTCGCGCTTTTCGTGTCGAGGGCAAATCGCAGAAGCTGTTGGCGCAGGAGCTTGGTATCAGCATCAGCGCGGTCGAAAAGCATTTGCAGCGGGCTTATCGCGCTATCATGGCTCTGGAAGTATATGCTGATAATGGCGATCGGCGGCGTCTTATGACCAAGGGCGACGAAGATGCATGAGATGACAGATGGAAAATTCCCGGAGGACGTGATGGAACAGGCGATTGCCTGGCATATCCGCCTGTCCAGGCCGGATGCCCCTGTCGATGACTGGGAAGAGTTCACGCTCTGGCTGGAAAAAGACGCGCTGCATCGCCGAGCCTATGACCGGGTGAGCGATATGGACGCCGGCCTGTCCGGCCTGCAGCCCACTATACACACGGAATCTGGAGCCCAACCTACATCTTCGCGGAACACCCCCGCACGCTGGAAACCGGTGCTGGCGGCGATAGCGGCGCTATTCATATGCGCGTTACTGCTGTGGCCACAGCTAAGCGGCCCGGAATTGCAGGTTGTCGAGACACAAGCCGGAGAACGCCGGACTATCACGCTGTCTGCTGATACCCGTATTGAGTTGAACGGCGGTTCCCGCATCATATTGGAGCAAGGGAATGAGCGTCTGGCACGGCTGGAGCAGGGGGAGGCCGTCTTCCATGTACGGCATGATGCGCAAAATCCGTTCATCGTCGAGACGGGCCGCTATATATTGAAAGACGCAGGCACAGTCTTCAATGTTGCACGCCACGGCGAGGGGCTCCACGTTGCCGTCGCGGAGGGCAAGGTGATCTTCCAGCCGGATACAAAAGCCATCGGGATCGACGCCGGGAAACAATTACATGTCCCGGCATCGGGCACTGCTAAGCTCGTAAATGTTGCGGTTGGCGATATTGGCGCATGGCGGGAAGGGCGGCTGAATTTTTACGAGGCGCCGCTGGATATTGTCGCTGCGGACATCATGCGTGCTTCGGGTAAGAAGATCAGTGTTTCGCCGTCTCTGTCCGAGCGGAATTTCACTGGTGTGCTGATTGTTGAAAAGGACGAAGCGCAGTTCAAGCGCCAACTGGAATTGTTGCTGAATGTCAGGGTCACCGCTAATGGGGAGGCATGGCTTCTGGAACCCTGATAATCCCCATATGAGGAGCGGCGCGGTCATCATGTGCGCCATAGCCGCTACTGTTTCGCCGGAAACATCATTCGCTGCCGACCGTTTCGACATCAATATATCAGCAATGCGCATCGACCGCGCCATTCAGACATTGTCGCGGCAAACAGGGGTCGCCATAGGCGGCACGGAGATTTCAGCCTCGGGCATATATACAAAGGCTGTGAAAGGCCGCCTGACGCTCGATCAGGCGCTTTCGCGGATGCTCAGGGGCACGGGCTATGAGCATGTCGTGCGCGATGCCCGCACAGTTCTCATCAAGCGGCGCTCTACCACTGTCAGGCACCCTGTGGTGCCCAAGGCAGTGCCGGATGCTCCAGCGGCACCGATCATCGTGACCGCCAGCAAACAGAACATGATGATCGAGCGCTTCCCCGGCATGGCGCATATCTTCGATATGAGCCAGCAACCGGCGGCGGCCTCGACCCACAGCCTAGAAGGGCTGCTTCAGCAATTGCCGACGGTTTCGGGCACCAATTTGGGGCCTGCGCGCAACAAGATTTTTCTGCGGGGCGTGGCGGACAGCAGCTTCAATGGCGGCTCGCAGTCCACGCTCGCTTATTATCTGGGCGAAACCCGGCTGGTGTATAACAGCCCCAACCCCGACCTGCAGCTCTATGATATCGAGAAGGTCGAAATATTGGAGGGGCCGCAGGGCACATTATATGGCGCGGGCTCGCTCGGCGGTATCATTCGCATCGTCCCCGCCGCGCCGCAAATGGATGGCGTCAAAGCCAGCCTATGGCCTAAAGCTTCGCTGACTGCGCATGGCGCGCCGGGCTATGCTTTAGCGGGCATGCTGAACCTGCCGATAAACGACATGGCGGCGATCCGGGGTGTTGCCTATCACAAGCGGGAAGGCGGCTATATTGACGACGGCGGGCGTGGGCTCTCCAACATCAACAGTACCGAGATTTCCGGCCTCAGGCTCGGGGTCAGGCTTGAGCCCGCACCGGACTGGGCGCTCGATGTGCAGGCCGTCACGCAAAAGACCGATACGGCTGACAGTCAATATGCGGAACTAGGCCATCCTCTGCTTATGAGGAGCAGCCTCATTGCGCAGCCTTATGACTCCGATTTCGAGAGCTATGCATTTTCGCTCTCGAAAAACTGGGGCAAGCTGCAACTGACTTCCGCCACCGGTCTTGTCTACCATGACAGCCGTGCCAGATATGACGCCTCCAGTCTCTCCGGCAACACTATCCCGACTGCTTTTGACCAGCGCCGCGATATCCGATTGCTCAGCCATGAAACGCGATTGGCGCTTTCGAACGAAAATGGGATATCGGGTGTTGCAGGCATCAGTATGGTCGACAATCGCGATCGGATGATTCAATCGCTTGGAGCCGTGGACGCGCTCGCACCATTGAGCAATGTTGTCCAAACCACACGGGAATATGCGCTTTTCGGAGAAGCTACAGCGCCTGTTTTGAACGGCGTGCGCGCGACATTGGGCGGCCGTTTCGTCCATATCCGCAGCGCGGCCGAAATGGAGGTGGCCGAGAGCGTTGAAGTGGAGCCCAAGCGCCGCTCCTCGCAATTTTTGCCGACTGCGGCCCTGTCCTGGGCGCCGGATGATAACGGGCTGCTCTATATCCGCTTTCAGAGGGGCTATCGGTCTGGCGGTATCAGTGTCTCGGGCAATGCTGGCGAGAATATCATTCACTTCAAGCCGGACGCCATGGACACATGGGAAGCGGGCGTGCGCTGGGGGCTATCCCCATCCGCGCCAATCCGGGGTTCCGTGACCGGCTTTCTCTCCAAATGGCGGCGTATTCAGGCAGACCTCGTGGACGAGAGAGGTTTCCCCATGACGCTCAATATTGGCGACGGCAAGATATATGGCGTTGCAGCCGATATCGAGTGGCACCCGTCCCCCTTGATGCAGGTTACGCTCGGCATGTTCGCCAATGAAAGCGAGCTGGTGAAACCGGCGGAAGGTTTCGACCCCGGCGAAGATGGCCGCCTCCCCAATATTGCGGAACTGGGCGCGCAGTTTCAGGTACAGAAGCGCTGGCCGCTGGCCGGAGATAGGTATCTGATTACGATGGCGGGGCTGCGCTATATCGGCAAGTCTCAGCTCGGTATCGGCCCTAACCTGTCCATAGAGCAGGGCGGTTATACAGTCGCTAATGCCCTTGTTGAGCTCGGCGGCGAGCGCTGGACCTATTTCATTGAAATCGACAATCTGACCAACAGCGGCACCAACAGTTTTTCCTTGGGAAATCCTTTCACCATAAGCAGGCGAGACCAGATTACGCCGCTAAGACCTAGAACGTTCAGTATTGGGCTGAAAGCCGGTTTTTAGTTTGTGGTTTCCGCAAATGTAATGCCGACCTGAATGAACGGCATTAATTATTGTCGCACTTCCATAACCTGCCGTTCCGGAGTGTCCGAACACTGAGACCGTTTTCGGTTTGGGAAGGCTCTATTATCAAGAGCTTCGGAGTTTTAGCGGTCCCCTACCGCTCTTCTCGTGGCACCCTTGGGAAGGACCCGCAAGTAGGGGGCGTCCATAAGAGTCCGATAGTGTTTATTCCGGAACCATTACGGAAAACCGCTAAGTACTAATCAAAAATGGCTAAAAAGCTGGTGACCCCTACGGGAATCGAACCCGTGTTTCAGCCGTGAAAGGGCCGCGTCCTAACCGCTAGACGAAGGGGCCACATCGGCAGCGCTTGGCGCTTGACGAAGCGAAGGCGGCATTAGGGGCAAGCGCGCATGGGGTCAACCCATATTGCGGGAAAATTTCCACGTTGTGGCGAAGGGGTGGTCAAGCGGTATCAATCGGCCCAGGCGGCGTCGTCGAGATGCAGTTCGGCGCTGCGTCCGCCGCCCCAATCGTCGATCTTGGCGCGACCAGCCAGCCACAGCATGCGGCCGTTGCCGCCACCGAGCAGGGCCTGCCCCAGCGGCGTATCCGCCTGCCGGAAACCAACGGCCTTCAGGCGCGCACCATCGGAGCCCGACACGACCAGCCGGACATGATTGCTGCCCACGATATCGGCCTTGACGATGCGCACAGGGCCGGTTGCGATGCGCGGGGAGGGCCAGCCGACCCCATAGGGACCGCCTTCATCGAGTTGACGCACCAGGTCGGGGTTGACGCCGCGCGGCGCCGTTAGGGCATCGAGCAGCAGCGACCGCTCTGCGCTGGCGTGCGTCACATCGGCGGAGAGGCGCTGGTCGAGAAATTCGTGCAGCTCCTCGATCCGGCCCTGCATTACCGTCAGCCCGGCGGCCATGGCATGCCCTCCGCCCGCTGCCAGCAGGCCGGTGTCCTTGGCAGCGAGCACCGCTGCGCCCAAGTCAACGCCGCTGATCGAACGCCCTGAACCCTTGCCGGTGCCGTCCTCATCCAGCGCGATTACGATTGCGGGGCGTTTGAGTTTCTCTTTCAGCCGTCCCGCGACAATGCCGATAACTCCGGGGTGCCAGCCTGTCCCGGTCACCTGCACGATGGCGCGATTGGACTGGCTTTCGGCCAGCTGCTCGGCCTGTTCCTGAACCGCTGCTTCGATGGCACGGCGCTCTTCGTTCAGCCTGTCGAGTTCGGCAGCGATTGCACGTGCCTCTTCGGGATCCGTAGTGGTGAGCAGACGCACGCCAAGGTCGGATTTACCGACCCGCCCGCCGGCGTTGATGCGCGGGCCCAAAGCAAAGCCGAGATCGGAACAGAGCGGATCGCGCGTCAGGCGGCTGGCCTGAGCCAAGGCGACCAGACCGATATTCTGGCGCTGGCCCATGATCCTGAGCCCTTGGGACACGAAGGCCCGGTTGATCCCGCGCAACTGCGCGACGTCGGCGACTGTGCCCAGCGCAACAAGGTCCAGCAACTCCATCAGACGTGGTTCAGCGCGACCTTCAAAATATCCGCGATTGCGCAGTTCGCGCACTATTGCCGCGCCGAGCAGGAACGCGACGCCAACCGCCGCCATGTGCCCGTGCCCCGCACCTTCGTCGCTCTCATCGAGCCGGTTGGGGTTCACCAGCGCAACGCTCTCGGGAAGCTGCGACGCGCATTTATGGTGATCGACCACGATGACATCGACGCCAGCCTGTTTGGCCATTGCCAGCGCGTCGAAAGCCTGCGCACCGCAATCGACGGTCACGATCAGCGATGAGCCAGATTCCGCCAGTTTGACCAGTGCCTCACCGCTGGGGCCATAGCCTTCCATCAGACGGTCGGGGATATAATAGCCTGCTTCCAGCCCCAGTGCGCGGAGCAAGCGGATGAGCAGCGCGGCGCTGGTCGCGCCATCGACGTCATAATCGCCATAGACAGTGACCTTCTCACCCTTACCGACGGCATCGGCAATACGCGCCGCAGCCTCATCCATGTCGCGAAATATCGAAGGGTCGGGCATGAATCCGCGAATGGTGGGATTGCGATGGCGTTCCAGCTCCTCTGGCGGGCATCCGCGCGCGAGCAGTAACTGCGTGGTGAGATCGTCGAGATGCAAACCGTCACCATTCGCTCGGGCTCTGTCGCCGCGCCAGCACCATTTCTGGCCTGTAATAGAGAGCGGGATTTGATTGATCGGCAGCATGCTTCTGACGTAATCAAGCGACCGCTGAACGCAAGCGAATAACAAAAGGCCGTTCTGAGCCTTGTGCGTGCCGCCGCGCGATATATCTATGACCTTCGTATCAATCCGGATGAGCTACAGATTCGCGTCTCATGAATCCTATCATTTCCATTTCAGGCGTGGGTAAAACCTATGCCTCCGGCCATGTCGCGCTCGGCGCGGTCGATCTGGATATTCGCGAAGGCGAGATATTTGCTCTGCTCGGCCCCAATGGAGCGGGCAAGACGACGCTCATCAGCGTCATATGCGGTTTGGTGACGCCTTCATCGGGAACGATTTCCGTCGCCGGCCATGACATCATTCGCGATTACAAGGCGGCACGCTCCACAATCGGCCTGGTACCGCAGGAATTGCATACCGATGCATTCGAAAAAGTGATCGACACGGTGCAGTTCAGCCGCGGCCTATTCGGCAAACCGCGTGACGATGCGTTTATCGAGAAAATCCTGCGGGACCTCACCCTGTGGGATAAGCGCAATTCCAAGATCATGGAACTGTCCGGTGGCATGAAGCGCCGGGTGATGATCGCCAAGGCGCTGGCGCATGAACCGCGCATATTGTTCCTCGATGAGCCGACTGCCGGTGTCGATGTCGAGCTGCGCAAGGATATGTGGAGGCTGGTGCGCCGCCTGCGCGAGACAGGCGTTACCATCATATTGACCACCCATTATATCGAAGAGGCCGAGGAGATGGCCGATCGCGTCGGCGTCATCAACAAGGGGCAGTTGCTGCTGGTCGATGACAAGGATGTCCTGATGCACAAGCTGGGCACCAAGACCATGACTATCCATTTGGACGAAGCGGTTACGGCGATCCCAGAGGCGCTCCAACACTGGAATCTCAATCTTGTGCGCGACGGTCGGGATATCGAATATACTTATGATGCGACGGCCCAGCAAAGCGAGGTGCCCGCTCTGATCTCTGCATTGCAGCTGTCCGGTGTTTCCTACGCCGATATCAGCACCCGCCAGAGCACACTGGAGGATATATTCGTTGGCCTTGTCCACGCTGGCGATGTGAGCGAGGCGGAGGTGCAGGCATGAACCCGCCCTCCCTCAACTGGCGCGGAATGGCCGCAATCTACCGCTTTGAAATCCATCGCTTCGCACGCACGATATGGACCAGCCTGATGACGCCGGTCATCACAACGTCTCTCTATTTCATCGTGTTCGGTTCCGCGATTGGTTCGCGCATGACCGATATCGGCGGCATTCCCTATGCGGCCTTCATCGTGCCGGGGCTCATCATGCTGTCGATGTTTCAGGAGAGTATCTTCAACGCCAGCTTCGGCATCTACATGCCGAAATGGACCGGCACAATCTATGAGATATTGTCGGCGCCACTGTCTTCGCTCGAAATAGTGCTCGCCTATGTCGGCGCGGCGGCCAGCAAGTCAATAATGGTCGGCATGGTGATATTTGCGACAGCGCATTTATTCGTCGATGTCGACGTGGCGCATCCGCTTGCGATGGTGGGGTTCATGGCGCTGATCGCCATCAGCTTCTGCCTGTTCGGGTTTATCCTTGGCGTATGGGCGCAAAGCTTTGAGCAATTGCAGGTGATTCCGCTGCTCGTCATCATGCCGATGACGTTTCTGGGTGGCGCCTTCTATTCCATCCATATGCTGCCGGAACCGTGGCGGACGATCACGTTGTTCAACCCGATCATTTACCTGATCAGTGGCTTTCGCTGGACCTTCTTCGGTAAAGGCGACGTGTCGATTGGCATCAGCCTGATCTTCATAGCCGCGATGTTGGCGCTGTGCATTGGCGCAGTCGCCTGGATATTCAGGACGGGATACCGCCTCAAGAAATAGGCGCTTGCAGTTCAGGAGGCGGGGGCTCGGCTCCCGCCTGCCTCTTAGTTGTCCTTGTGCGCGGTGCGGTGTTCGCCCTTGATCCAGCGAACGGTACCGGATGAAGCACGCATCACGACGCTGTCAGTGGTCAGCAGACCGCCGGGCATACGCTTTACGCCGTGGAGCAGCGAGCCATCGGTCACACCCGTCGCGGCAAAGATACAGTCACCCTTGGCCAGTTCCTTGAGGTCGTAGACCTTGTCGAGGTCCGTGATGCCCCATTTGCGGGCGCGGGCGCGCTCATCATCGTTGCGGAACAGCAGGCGGCCCTTGAACTGGCCGCCGACGCAGCGCAGAGCCGCGCATGCCAGCACGCCTTCAGGCGCACCGCCGCTGCCCATATACATGTCTATGGTGGTTTCAGGATTGGTGGTCGCGATTACGCCGGCCACGTCGCCATCAGGAATCAGCATGATGCCACAGCCAATATCGCGCAGCTCCGCGATCAGCTTTTCATGGCGGGGGCGGTCGAGCACGCAGACGATGATTTCGTCAGCTTCCACGCCCTTTGCCTTGGCGACGGCCTCGACATTTTCGCGCACGCTCTTGTTGAGGTCGATGATGTCGTCGGGATAGCCGGGGCCGACAGCCAGCTTGTCCATATAAACGTCCGGCGCGTTGAGCAGGCAGCCTTCTTCTGCGGCGGCGAGCACCGCGAGCGCGTTGGGACCGGCCTTCGCCGTAATGGTCGTACCCTCCAGCGGATCGAGCGCAATGTCGATCTTGGGGCCCTTGCCGGGCGCGCCGCCGACCTTCTCGCCAATATAGAGCATCGGCGCTTCATCGCGTTCGCCTTCGCCGATCACAACGGTGCCGTCCATGTAAAGCTCGTCAAAGGCGCTGCGCATTGCCTCGACGGCAGCGGCATCGGCGGCCTTTTCATCGCCGCGCCCAATCAGGCGCGATGCGGCGATAGCGGCGGCCTCGGTCACACGAACCATTTCGAGAACCAGAACGCGATCAAGAACCGAACTAGCCTGCACCATCATTTATAATCCTTGCTGTGATAGATATATCTGCTGCGTCGCCCCGATAAGCGCTGAATGCGGGCTTGTCGAGTGCATCAACCGTAATCGCTAACTTCCGTTCGCTTCCGATCAGTCCAAAATGTGGAGTACCAGAGGCTTGCTGACCAGACTGTCCGACCCGGCGAGGTTCGCAAGTGTCTGGCCGATAGTGCTTTCGGCACAATGATGAGTCACCACGCAGAGGATGACCGATCCATCCGCATTCACTCCGCGCTGGATCAAACTCTCGATGGAAACGCCCGCATCGCGCATTGCCGCCGCGATTT
Source organism: Sphingobium sp. (assembly GCA_020446425.1). Taxonomy (GTDB): domain Bacteria; phylum Pseudomonadota; class Alphaproteobacteria; order Sphingomonadales; family Sphingomonadaceae; genus Sphingobium. Next base: position 131,166 of record JAGRES010000008.1, read on the forward strand.
CGGCCAGTACGCCGGGCTTGTCCTGCACCATGAAGCGCAAATAGGTGCGGCCGATCCGCGATCCGCTGTCTGCTTTCGACTGTATGTCGAGATGGGCGATCTGCATCGCGAACGGGTCGCCATATTCATCGCGCGCGACATCAATCAGATCGGCGACGACAGCAGATGCAGTCGGACCTTCGCCCGCCCCCGCGCCCTGAAAGAACAGGCGCCCAACGAAATTACCCTCGGCGAGCACAGCGTTGAGCGATCCGTCGACATGGGCGAAGGGATGATCCATCGGCACAAGCATGGGGTGGACCCTCTGGAAGAGACCGGTTTCGGTGTTCTCGGCCATACCCACCAGGCGAATGCGATATCCCAGCGCGGCGGCTTCCTTGATGTCAGCCGCAACGATGTCCCGAATGCCCTCTATATCTACGCTATCGAAGTCGATTTGCGTACCGAAGGCGAGGCTGGAGAGAATCGACAATTTATGAGCGGCGTCGATACCGTCGATATCGAAAGTCGGGTCGGCTTCCGCGTAACCGAGCTTCTGCGCCTCATCAAGAACGGCATCGAAATTCCGACCTTCCTTCTCCATTGTGGTCAGGATGTAATTACAGGTGCCGTTCAATATGCCGTAGACACGACTGATCTCATTGGCGGCCGCGCCTTCCCTGAGCCCTTTGATGACCGGAATGCCGCCTGCGACGGCGGCCTCATATTTAAGTGGTATGCCCGCCTTCTCTGCTAGTTCCGCCAGAGCGAGGCCATGATGCGCCAACATGGCCTTGTTCGCGGTTACCAGGGGCTTGCCCGCGTTCAGGGTGGCGCGAGAGAGGGCGAGGGCAGGGCCATCGGATCCGCCGATCAGTTCGACTACCACGTCGACATCCTCGCATGCCGGCATTTTCATCATGTCGTCCATCCAGCGAAAGGCGGACATGTCGACGCCGCGGTCCTTACTCCGGTCCTTGGCGGAGACAGCCACAATTTCAATCGGTCGGCCAGCACGGCGGCTGATGAGAGCCTGATTCGCTTCGAGCAACCGTATTACGCCCGTTCCAACCGTGCCGAGCCCGGCGACAGCAACACGCATGGCGCGCAAATTCTGCATCTATATTCCCGTCCTGTTCATTATACCCGCGACAAAACGCGCACATATGCGCGCATCACCCTAGGATGTCTCCGCTACAATGTGCGGCCGCAGCTGCCAAGGCTTTCCATGATAAGGGTGTAATCGCGTTGCGCGGCCTGCGCATCATACAGCGACAGATATTGCAGCGCCTCGGCGGGTAGCCGGGGAGGGAGGCTGCATGCCAGACGGTACCATAGCAGGGTGTTGCGTTGGGGGGGGGCAGCGGCTTCGTCCACGATCTCTCCCAGCGATACACCCCAGCGCGGCGTCTGGCCTGGCCTGCGGATTACAGACAGGGATATCGCCGCCTGGCTATAGGTTTTCAGGAAAATCTGCGTCTCGCTTTCCCCTGCAACCGTCCCGGCGCTGTGAAAAGCGTCGCCCACCTTCATAATGGCGGGCGGCGAATCGCTTTGCAGCACCTCAGCCGCAATTGAACGCACCGTTTGATTGAGTTCCTCGCTCCATGGCTGACGGGCGTTGCGCGATACAAGCACGATCTGCCCGGCTCTGGGGGCTGGCTTCGCGAACAGTAGCACATGCTTCTCCTTCCGGAGCTGTCCGGCGCTCGCGGTTTTCCCCGCGAGGAAACTGACAGTCGGAGCGATACCGTTCTGGCCGCGAATCAGCGAGCTCACTCGGGCGTTAACCAAAACCCTTTTTTCCATGGGTTGGGTTTCGGTTTGTCCCCCGATTTCTATCGTTTCAACGCGCTTAATGCGTGCATCAATGATCAGCGGAGAAGCTGTAACCAGATCAGCCAGGTCGGCGTAGGATAGCATTGCCTGCTGTTTCCCGGAGCCGGCGGCGATAGCCGGAGGGAACGAGATTCCACCACATAGAAAAGCTATAAATGTTATATTTTTCAATATATTGAATGATTTTCGCATGATGTTTTGACCTGCCATATTCACCGTCGTGATTCTCCGCTCGCTAGTGTCACAAGATTGTCACACGCAACCTTTTTGCATTTTTCTACCGCCTGTTGAGCCGTTATGGACATAAAGCGTTTGCGTCGTGGCGTTCAGCGCGATAGGAAGCTGCCTAAATATAGATAAAACAGTACAGGGGCCATCCAAGTTCGTGATATTTTTCGCGGATCGGTTTGGCCTCGAAACATGTTAGTCGCGTCAATAGTTAGATGATAAAGTCGAATTAAGGAGTGTCGTTCCTGAATGGCCTACGCTGACCACTCAGAAGCATCGAGTCGTACAGTCTCGATCATCATTGTTGCCTTGATTCACGCTGTTCTCGGTTATGCATTTGTGACCGGTCTCGGCATGAAATATGTCAAAAAGGCAGCCGAGCAGCTTGACGTCTTCGAGGTGAAGGAGGAGCCGCCGCCACCGGACGAGCCGCCGCCGCCGCCGCCGAAGCCCGCTGAAGTGCCACCGCCACCGGTGGTTGCTCCACCCAAGATCGTTGAAACCCCGGCCCCTGCGGCTCCCGTTATCAACACGGTGCCCAAGCCGGTTCCGATCCCGATTCCGAGCCCCGCTCCGCCGCCGCCGCCGCGTGCTGTCGAGAAGGCGAAGCCGCGCGGAAACCCGGGTAACTGGGTGACGTCCGACGATTATCCCAGCCGTGCGCTGCGTGAAGAACGTTCGGGTGTTACGGGCTTCCGTCTGGATGTCGACGCCAATGGTAGGGTATCGAATTGCACCATCACAAAATCGAGCGGCCATTCGGATCTGGACAGCGAGGCGTGCCGTTTGCTCTCCCGCCGTGCACGTTTCAGGCCCGCTGTCGGTGCCAATGGCGAGAATATGACTGACAGTTTTTCCAGCCGTATCGTCTGGAGGATTCCGGATTGATTTGATTTATGGATGCCGGTGGCGATCGCCCAGGCATCCACTTTCTTATTTTTGTTTTGAGAGGGAAGTGTACCAATGTTGATTTCTATCGCAGCTGCAGCGGCGACCAAGGTGGAAGAAAACCCCTATGGTCTAAAGGCCGCACTTGAAGAAGGCGGCATCATCTCGCAGACCGTGTTCGCCATTCTCTGCCTGATGTCCATTTTCTCCTTCTACATCCTGTTCACCAAGTTGATCGAACAGCAGAAGATCATAAATCAAGGCAAGAAGGTACGTGCATCCTTCTGGCGTTCCGCTTCCCTGAAAGAGGGCGGCGCCAAGCTGGAAAAGAACACTGCATACAAGCAGCTGGTCGATGACGGCCTTGCCGCTCAGGAACAGCATAGCAAGCTGACCGATCCGGTCGAAGCACATGACTGGATGCACGGCTCGCTTGCGCGTTCGGAAGCGGCCATCAACTCGAAGCTCGGCGGCGGCCTTGCTTTCCTTGCGACCGTCGGTGCGACCGCGCCGTTCATCGGTCTGTTCGGTACGGTTATCGGTATCTACCGTGCGCTCATCAAGATCGGTGCATCCGGTCAGGCGTCGATCGATACCGTTGCCGGCCCGGTCGGTGAAGCGCTGATCATGACTGCGCTGGGTCTTGCCGTGGCCGTTCCCGCTGTGCTTGCCTACAACTGGCTGCAGCGTCGTAACAAGTCGATCCAGGAGGACTTGAACAGCTTCTCCGTCGATCTGCTTGGCTATATGGTTTCCGGTGGCCAGGTTCGTCCGGTGGTTGCAGCTGCCCCGACTGCGGCGGCTCGCCCGGCAGCAGCTGCTGCGCCGAAGAAGGCCTGAACCCGATTTGACGGGAGCGCATGAAGGCATGCTCTCCCGTCAGCGGACAGCCCAAGCAACAGACTATTTCAAGTTAGGATACTGATCGATGGCAATGAGCGTTGGAGGAGACGGCGGCGACGAAAAGCCGATGTCGGATATCAACACCACGCCGCTCGTCGACGTTATGTTGGTGCTTCTCATCATCTTTCTGATCGCGGTTCCGGTCGTGGTTCAGACGATTGATTTGCAGCTTCCCAAGGTCGCCTTTGAGCCGACCACGACGAAGCCGGAAAATGTCTCGCTTTCCGTGACTTACGACAAAAACGATGGCCGCTGCCTGGTATATTGGAACCTGACCAAGGTGAATTCCAGTGAGCTGCTCGATCGTGCTGTCGCGAAGTTGAAGGCGGATATTGAAAAGGTGGGCGGTGTCGAGAATCTGAAGCCGGAGGATCTGCCCGAAGTGCATATCCGCGGCGACATCAACACGCCCTATCGCTGCATTGGCGGCACAATCTATACCATGCAGATGGCTGGTTTCCCGAAGGTCGGCTTTATTTCACAGCCTGACCCGAGCGACATCAAAGTCCAGCGTCTGTAAGCGTTTCGCAGGAGTTTAGACCATGGCCATGAGTGGCGGTTCAGACGATGGTGAACCGATGATGGAAATGAACACGACGCCGCTTATCGACGTCATGCTCGTTCTTCTCATCATGTTCATCATCACCATCCCGATCCAGACCCATGCGGTGAAGATCGACCTTCCGAACGATTCGGCCAATAATCCGCCGGATATGATTGACCCTGTGAAAAACAAGGTGGCGATCGACGTTGCGGGAACGATCACCTGGAACGGTCTGCCGATCGACAAGTTGACCCTGCGTCAGTATCTGAAAGCGTCCATGGCGTTGCCAGTGGAACCCGTGCTGCAGTTTCAGCCGGATCCGCAGACCCGCTATGTGGTAGTCGATGAGGTGCTTTCGATCATCAAGGCGTCGAAAGTAACCAAACTGGGCTTTGTCGGTAACGAGCAATACGCCAGCTTCTGACCGGATCCGCAGGATTTCAACGTTATGGATGGGGGCTTCGGCCCCCATTTTCATGTCTGTATCATGTTATAGGGATTCACTCCCTTTAACGAATTCCTTACTCTGCCCTGCTAGTTTTTCCGCGATTAGGGCAATACGGCATAATGACATTCGTAGAAAAACCACCAATAGCGGATAGCAGCGAACGGGGCGCCGGGCGGCACACCGTGCTGATTGGCGTCAAGTTGCGCCGCCCCGGCGAAACATGGTTTACAAGCCGCATTTCCAGCCTCTCGGAAACGGGCTTTTGCCTGCAAAGCTTTGTCAGTCTGAAACCCGGCATGACCGTCTGGATTATGTTTTCCGGCTTTGAGGGCAGGCGCGCGACAGTCATCTGGACGCGTGGGCATGAAGCCGGCTGTATGTTTGAAACGCCGCTGCACAAGGCGATTTTCGATCATATCATGCGCGTCAGTGCCTGACGTACGGGCGTTGGCGCTCATCCCACACGCTTAAATCAGATTATTTGATCGATTCAAGCTGCCTTGGAGCTGTCCGGCTGCATATCTGCGAGCTGGGCGTATAGCCCCTTGGCCGCCATCAACGCCTGATGGTCCCCCGATTCCACGATTGCACCGGCATCCATGACAATGATCCGGTCGGCCGAGCGTATGGTCGATAGTCGATGCGCGATTACAATCGTCGTACGTCCCTGCATCAGGCGGTCAAGCGCCTCCTGCACAAGCTTTTCAGACTGGGTGTCCAATGCAGAAGTAGCCTCATCAAGCAGCAGGACAGGCGCATTGCGCAGTAAAGCACGAGCAATGGCAATACGCTGCCGCTGCCCGCCCGAGAGTCGCGCGCCATTTTCGCCGAGGAATGTATCCAGCCCTTCAGGTAGCGCACGAAGAAAATCCTCAGCATTGGCTGCTCGCGCCGCCTGCCATATCTCATCGTCCGTTGCGCCCCACCGGCCATAGCGCAGGTTATCGCGCGCGGATGCGGCGAAAATGATCGTTTCCTGCGGAACCAGCGCCATCAATGCGCGGGCTTGCGCAGGGTCCGCGTCATCCAGGGCGACGCCATTAATGCGTATTGCGCCTGAATCCGGGTCATAAAAGCGCAGAATGAGCTGCAATATCGTGCTTTTTCCCGCCCCTGACGGCCCGACCAGTGCCAAGCGTTCACCGGGCTTAATGGACAGGGAAAAGTCGTGCAGCGCCGCGATTTCAGGCCGCGAGGGATAGTGAAACCGCACATGATCAAACGCGATACTTACGCCATCGGATGTATCCGGTATCTGTTTGGCGCCTGTTTGGGCGGCTATTGACGGCTGCACATGCATCAACTCATGCAAGCGGCTCGCCGCGCCTGCGCCGCGAAGCAAATCCCCCCAGCTTTCGGAAAGGGCGCCAAAAGCGCCTGCCACCAGCCCGCCGGTCAGCACGAATGCGGCTATACTGCCGCCGGATATACGCCCGGCCACCACATCGGTCGCCCCTTGCCACATGACGAGCGTGATGGCGCTGAAAATCAGGAAAATGGCGATGGCCGTCATGACGGCGCGCAGCGAAATACGCCGCAGTGCCGTTTTGAATCCTGTGTCGACCGTATTGGCGAAGCGTTCGGCCTCGCGGTTTTCCTGGCCAAATGCTTGTACGATGCGCATTGCGCCCAGCACTTCGGATGTATTGCTGCCGATATCGGCAAGACGGTCCTGGCTTTGCCGCGACAACCTTCGGACGCGCCGTCCCATCACGATGATGGGGACCAGAACCACCGGAATGCCGATCAGCAGATAAGCGGTTAATTTTGGCGCAAGCGTGAAGAGATAAATGATGCCACCCAAGCCGGTGACAAAATTACGTAGTGCAACAGACACCGTGGTCCCCACCACCTGCTCGATGATGGCGGTATCCGCTGTCATACGCGCCGCAATCTCTGAAGGGCGGTTTTCCTCGAAATAGCTGGGCGATTGGCGCAGCAGATTACGTTGCACCGCCATACGGATATCGGCGACAACCCGTTCACCGAGCCAGGAGACGAAATAATAGCGAGACGCGCTGGCTACCGCCAATATGCCGACGATAAGGAGGAGATACTCAAACCAGCGGCCAATATCGTCGACGTTGCTCTGGCCCGAAAACCCCTTGTCGATAATCAGCTTGAACGCACTGGGGATGGCGAGCGTCGCCACGGACGCAAGAACCAGGAAAAAAGCGGCTGCCGCGAGACGTCCCGGATAGCGTTTCACAAAACCCGCAATCATCGCAAGGCTGGATAGCGAGCGATCATTGCCAGCGTTTACCCCGGCATCTGCCACTGTCTGTCTGTCTGCCATAGGCGGCGCTTAGCAGGGCAAACGTGCTGTCTCAAACCAATATCGTATTTTATTGATTTTTTGCTTGCAGAGGAGCGCCGCACACGGGACAATGAGCAGCTTTGTGCAATGCAGTAATCACAAAACAATAAGTTTCTGCTATATGTACATGACGAGTCTGCACGGGGAACGAGAATAAATGCTGTATCATGCCTATGAGCTTCAGCGCAGTTTTCTGGCGAGTGCCAGCGCAATGGCGAATGCCGGAGCGGAACTGTTGTCGAATCCAGCCAACCCTCTCGCTTATTTTGGCGGTGGTCCAATCCTTGCTTCTGCGCTGGAAGTGTTCGCGCATGCAGCAGCGACGCGTGGCAAGCCTGCATTCGGTCTGGAAACCACCGTTATCGACGGTAAAGAGGTTCAGATTGATGAGCATGTGGAGGCGCGCAAGGATTTTGGGCAGCTTCTCCATTTCGTTCGCAAGGGTGCGCCAAAAGGTCAGCCCAAGCTGCTGATCGTGGCGCCGATGTCGGGGCACTATGCGACATTGTTGCGCGGCACCGTTGAACGCATGCTGCCGGGACATGACGTCTGGATCACGGACTGGCGCGATGCCCGTAACGTTCCTTTGAGGGACGGCGACTTCGACCTCGACGATTATATTGATTATCTGATCGACTGGCTCGATCATATTGGACCGGGTGCGCATATGCTGGCGGTTTGTCAGCCTTCGGTACCGTCCTATGCGGCAATTTGCGTCATGTCGGAGCGCAAGGATCCGAATCTGCCGCGCACGCTGACGATGATGGGCGGGCCGATCGACACACGTGAAGCGCCAACCGTCGTGAACCAGCTGGCAACCGAGCGCCCGATCAGCTGGTTCGAACAGAATGTCGTCGCGACCGTGCCGTTTCAATATGCAGGGGCAGGGCGGCGCGTTTATCCCGGCTTCATGCAGCTCGCGGGCTTCATGTCGATGAACTTGGGCAATCACATGATGAGCCACTGGGAAATGTTCAAGCATCTGGTCGATGGCGACGAGGAAAGCGCCGAAGCGACCAAGGATTTCTATGACGAATATCGCTCCGTCTGCGACATGACCGCCGAATTCTACCTGCAAACGGTGCAGGAAGTGTTCCAGAAGCACAGTTTGCCCAAGGGCGAATTCATGCATCGCGGTGCGCTGGTCGATCCTGGCGCGCTCAAGAAGGTCGGTTTGCTCGCGATCGAGGGCGAAAAGGACGATATTTCCGGGTTGGGCCAGACCAAAGCGGCGCTTAAAATCGCCACAAACCTGCCGGACGATATGAAGAAGCATTATCTGGCCAAGGGCGCAGGCCATTATGGCATCTTCAACGGCAATAAATGGCGGTCCATAATTGCTCCGGTAATGGAGGAGTGGATTCAGCAGCACGACGGCTGATGCGTGTTTATTGGCTGAAAATGGCATTATATGGCCAAGCTAATATCCGCCGAGGTTGAACGCTGGCCGGTCGCCGGCTCCTTCAATATCAGCCGTGGCGTCAAGACGCATGTCGATGTCGTGGTCTGCATTGTCGGAGATAACCGTTATAATGGCCGCGGCGAAGCTACCGCCATCTATTATCATGGAGAAACCGCTGAAGGCTGTGCCCAGGCTATCCGTGATTTTGGCGCATCATCTGATGGGCGATTGCCATCCCGCCAATCCCTGATCGAGCAGATGCCGCGCGGAGCCGCGCGCAATGCGCTAGATTGCGCGCTTTGGGACTATGAGGCCAAGGTCAGCGGTTCGCCCGTCTGGGCGCTCGCTGGTTTGCAGGAACCGCGCCCGCTTCAGACGGCTTATACGATCAGTGTCAATCCTCCGGCTCAGATGGAGAGCGATGCACGTGCAGCCGCCGCCCGCGGATTCGCTTTGCTCAAATGCAAGCTGATGGGAGAGGGGGATGCTGAGCGTATATCCGCCGTTCGTCAGGGCGCGCCGGATGTGCGGCTGATCGTCGATGCCAATGAAAGCTGGAACGAAGCGGATCTGCTGGCGGAAACTGACCGTCTGGCGGCGCTCGGTGTCGAAATGATCGAGCAGCCGATCCGCCACGGCGAGGAAGCGCGGCTAACGGGATTAGAGCCCAGCCTGCCTTTCTGTGCGGATGAAAGCTGTCAGGATAGCGCCGATTTGCCGCGCCTCGTGGATTTCCCGGCGATCAATATCAAGCTCGACAAGGCGGGCGGGCTGACGGAAGGGCTGGCCCTGGCCGTATTGGGACAAGAACAGAACAAGCGCCTGATGGTTGGATGCATGCTGTGTACATCACTGGGTATCGCACCGGCGTTTCTGTTGGCGCAGCAGGCCGAATGGGTCGATCTCGACGGAGCGCTGCTGCTCGCACGGGATCGGGAAAACAGCCTGCATGTGCAGGATGGGTACCTGCACCCCGGAACGCTATGGGGTAATCCCTGAGACGCTTCAGTTGTTATGCGCTTCGGCGGCGTCCTGCGGGCGCGTGAACGGATAGATCATGCTTCCATCCGGCGCGGCGGTGAAAGTCGTCTGGGTCGGATAGGCGAATTCCAGCCCCTCACGCGCGAACGCTTCGAGCACGGCCATACCGACCTTGTGCCGCATTGCCGCTGCCTCCGATACCTCATGACCATGGACCACGAAAAAGCATTCATAGTCGAGGCTACTGGCGCCAAAGCCAAGAAATCCGGCGCGTACAAACTCCGCTCCGGCGCTTTCGATAGCCTGTTGCAGTATTTCCGGAACGCGTACGGCTTTCTCCGGCGGCGTTTGATAGATCACGCCCACAGGTAATGAGTAACGACGCTGCATGATGTCGGCGTAGTTGGTGATCTCCATCTCCAGCAGCCTGGCGTTGGAGATGATTTTCGAATCGCCTTCAATCGAGCGCAGCCGGGTGCTTTTCAGGCCAATATGCTCGACCGTGGCCATGGTCGTATCGTACTGGATCGTATCGCCCTGCCGGAACGGCTTGTCGAAAATGATCGAAAGTGCGGCAAACAGGTCCGAAAATATCCCCTGCGCGGCAAGGCCGATAGCGATGCCGCCAATGCCCAGACCAGCGACCAGACCGGTTACATTCACGCCCAGATTGTCGAGCACCATGATTGCCGCAATTGCAACCACCGCGAAGGTGACGAGCACCCGGATCAGGCCCATCGCGTTCGATAATGTCTCGCCGCTGCCGTCGTCGCCTGTCTTGCGTTCGATCAGGCCGATAATGAATTCCCGCGCCCAGAGCGCGCCCTGAAACACTGCGGAAATCGTGAAAACAAAGTGGATGGTGTTGAACAGAAGCGCTGGCGGGTCGGCATATCCAACCACCAGGCGGGCCGCTGCTATCGCCATGAACAGATGCGTGGTCTTGGATGCCGTTCTGCCTATCAGGGTTGCGAAGCTTATAGGGTCGTCACTGCGATTTTTCAGCCGAGTGAATGCGCGCCGCACCATCACCATGACGAAATAGAGAAGGAATGCGCCTGCACATGCCAGCAAAATCTCAGCAGAATGGCTGCCGATCCACTCGAGTCCACCCTTGGCGATTTTGTTTATACCTGCGGGTGTCGACAGGGAATAATGGATTAAGGCTACTTCATTTTCCAGGGCAGGCGATGTCATGATGGTTCGAGGCGCTCCGTCTCTGAATTACATTATTTGTTCCGAAAGCTAACGGTTTCGGGGCTGTTCCGTTCCCTTCAGCCACAATGCGATGAGGCTGATGATTGCGGCGGCGGACATATAAAGGCCGGCTGTCGCCACACCGTAGAGATCGACCAGCGCCTGTGCAACGATAGGCGCCAACGCCCCGCCAATGATACCGCCCAGATTGAACGCAAACGACACGCCGGTATAGCGCAGCCTGATAGGAAACAGCGACGGCAGCCAGGCGCCTAGCGGACCATATACAAAACCCATGGCAAACAGGCCGATACTAAGCCCCGACCATATCAGGATATAATTGCCGCTGCCCAGAAGGCTCCCGAATGCCATGCCCATGGGTATCGTCATCAGGCAGCCAGCGATCAGCACCCGCAATGGAGACGCTTTATCCGCCCACCATCCGGCCAGTATGATGCTGAGCGCCATGAACAGTATCGCGCCGAGTTGCAGCATCAGGAAATCGCTGCGCTCGACGCCCATCTGCACCGTGCCGTACCCCAGTGCAAAGGCCGTAGTGATATAGAAAATCGCGAAACAGGCGACGACGGCGAATGTACCAGCCAGCGTGGTGGCGAAATGGGTGCGCAGAATATCGGCCAGGGGCACGTGCGCGGTTTCCTCTTCGCTGCGCATCTGGGCATACTCGGGCGTTTCGGTCAGCTTGAGCCGGATCCACAGGCCAAGGATCACCAGTATTGCACTGGCGAGGAACGGCAGCCGCCAGCCCCAGTTATTGAAATCCGCGTCGCTGAGCCATGTGCCAAGCAACAGGAAAAGGCCATTGGCAAAGATGAAACCCACCGGCGCGCCCAATTGCGGAAACATACCGAAGCGCGCGCGCCATCCCGGCGGCGCATTTTCGACCGCTAGCAAGGCGGCTCCACCCCATTCACCGCCAAGGCCAAAGCCCTGACCGAAACGCATCACGCACAGCAGCAGGGGCGCCCACCAGCCGATTGCCTGATATGTCGGCAGAAAGGCGATGGCGAGCGTCGATCCGCCCATCAGCATCAACGACGCCACAAGCGTCGATTTGCGGCCGATCCGGTCGCCATAATGGCCGAAAACAGCCGCACCCAGCGGCCGCGCAAAAAAAGCGACGGCGAAGCTGGCGTAAGCGGCAAGCAACTGCACCGAAGGCGATGATGCAGGAAAGAATAAGGGCCCAAACACCAGCGACGCCGCCGTTGCATAGATATAGAAATCGTAGAACTCGACAGCCGTACCAACCAAGCTGGCAGTCAAAACGCGTTTGTGCTGCCATACAGGATGAGCGGACAGGGCGGAACTCATGTCCGACTCCTGAACTGGTTGCGGATCTCATAGGCCATGACTGCGGTCGCCACTGCAGCGTTCAGGCTGTCCGCCTTGCCCATCATCGGGATTTTGACGAGCAGGTCGCATTCTTGCTCATAGGCCTCCGGCAAGCCTTGCGCCTCGTTACCGACCAGCAGAAAGGCAGGGGCCTTGTATACCGGCTGCTGATAATCCTGATCGGTATTGAGACTGGTGCCGATCAGCACGCCTTCGCCCACCCGCAACCAGTTCACAAACTCTTCCCAGCGGCAATGCGCTATTTTCTGCGTGAATAATGCACCCATGCTGGCCCGGACGGACTCCACCGAAAAGGGGTCAACACAGTCGTCCACCAATATCAGCCCGCCAGCGCCCACTGCATCACCCGTGCGTAATATGGTTCCCAGATTGCCGGGATCGCGCAGGGATTGGGCGACAATCCATATATCGGACTCGCTTCTGTCCAGTTCCTGCAGGGGGGTGAGGCGATCCGGATAGACCCCGACCAGCGTCTGGGGGTTATCCTTGCCGGATATCTTCGAGAGAATGTCGGCATTGGTGGCGATGACTTCGCCTCCCGCGGTATCAACAGCCTCAACCAGTTGCCGGGCGAGGGGGTGCAGATCATTTTCTTCGCCCGCATGGAACAGCGTCTCGGGCAAAAACCCGCATTCCCGCGCTTCTGTCAATATGCGCAGCCCCTCGGCGAGATAGAGACCTTCACGCTTGCGGTGCTTCTTTTCACGCAGAGAGCGGACACGCTTCACAAGCGGATTGGAAAAGCCGGTTATTTCACGTCGCACGACAGCCGTATGACCCGCTATTCTTCACCGAACTTGTCTTCGACCAGGGCGACAAGCCGTTGCAGTGCATCTTCATGGGCATCGCCCTCGGCCGCGATGGTAATGGAATCCCCCATGGCCGCGCCAAGCATCATCAGCCCCATGATGGATGTGCCGGTGACATGAGAGCCATCTTTGGAAACGGTGATACGGGCTTGCATCTGGCTGGCGAGAGTGACGAATTTTGCGCTGGCACGGGCGTGCAGGCCGCGTTTGTTGCGTATCTCCACTTCCCGGCTGATCATCTACCGATTTGCTCCCAACAATTCGGATGCCACGCTAATATATTTTTGCCCTGCATCGCGTGCGGCGGCGACGGCGTCAACAACATTCATGACCTTGCGCGCACTTTCAAGGCGGATGAGCATCGGCAGATTCACGCCTGCCACGACCTCTATTTCGCCTGCTTTCAGCAATGAGATTGCCAGATTCGAAGGGGTTCCGCCGAACAAGTCAGTCAACAGGATAACGCCGGCGCCATCATTGACGCGCTCGACGGCCTGGGCGATTTCCGTCCGCCGGGTTTCCATATCGTCTTCGGGACCGATGCAGATGGTTTCGATCGCCTTTTGCGGGCCGACCACATGCTCCATTGCCACGCGGAACTCCGCCGCAAGCTGCCCATGTGTGACCAAAACCAGACCAATCATTTTTAGTGTTCGTCCTGACTTACGTTATTATTGGTTGTGCGACCTTGGCCGGAATTGCCCTGAGCGTGCGATTCCATGTTGCGGTGCAAGACCGTGGGGGAAAAACCGGCGTCGCGCAAGTGCCTCGCGACACGTTCGGCTACATGAACGGACCGGTGTCTCCCCCCGGTACAACCAAAGGCAATGGTCACGTATGATTTTCCCTGTGCCTGATATCGCGGCAACAATGTGCAGAGAAGATTTTCAATCTGCCCGACGGTCTCTTCATAGGCTGTGTCTTGCGCGATATACGCGGCTACAGCGTCGTTCTTGCCAGTAAGAGGGCGCAGTTCGTCATCCCAATGAGGATTGCGCAGATAGCGCACGTCGAACACCAGATCGGCATTGCGCGGCATCCCGCGGGAAAAACCGAAAGATAAAATTGTGATGACCGTCTGGTCTTTCGCATCTTCGGCAAAACGCTGCCTGATCTCATGTTGAAGGTCATTCACCGTCATCGCCGTCGTGTCGACCAGCTGATCTGACCAGCGGCGCAGAGGCTCGGTCAGTTCGCGTTCCCGGGCGATACCGTCGGCAGCGGGGCGGTCCTGCGCCATGGGGTGCCGCCGCCGCGTCTCCGTATAACGGCGTTCCAGCTCGGCTCCCGCGCAATCGAGAAACAGTGTGCCGATGTGCCAGCCATGATCGTCACGCAAGGCCTTTATGCGCTGGGTCAAGGCGGCGGCGTCGAAACCTCTAGTGCGTGCGTCTATACCCACCGCGAGAGGCCTGCTGCGATCTTGGGCATCTTGGGTCAGGGGCGCATCAAGCAACCTGTCGAGCAGCATCACCGGCAGATTATCGACGGTCTCCCATCCCATATCCTCCAGCGTGCGAAGCGCGGTCGATTTTCCCGCGCCCGACATACCGGATACCAGCAATATGGATTTGGTGCTGTCGTCGCTCATATGGTGCTTTGTTCCGATACAGGTTTGATTGCTCTTGCCAGCGCCAGCTCTACTTTGAGAGGCGCGCTCGCTTCCAGTAACCCCAACCGTAATAGCGGCAATGCGACGCCGCATATATCACGCAGTTCGGGGACAAGGGGGATGCGTTCTGCCGTCATACCGGGTTCCAACGCTTTCACCAGCAATGCGACTTTTGCGTGATCAACGCAGGGAAGGGGCTCTATTCCTATTCCGCGAATTTCCATCATGCCTTTGATCGTCATTGGCGCGGAGGCGATTACTGCACCATTTTCGGCGTGAACATGGGTATAGTCGTCGCTGACTAACATGGCGCCCCGGTCGACCAGGCGCAGGGCGAGGTCGGATTTTCCCGAGCCACTGGGGCCGGCGATAAGGACTCCGTGCCCGTTGATAGCGATACTTGTGGCGTGCACTGCGCCTTCAAAAGATGCGCGCGCATAGGTTCCGGCATTTTCGGCACTCAGCTCTGTCATTCGGAGCCGATTCCGGGGTCACCGAGGTGGGCCAGCGGCAGATAGAGGTCGAATCGTGCTCCGCTGGCGTCATCTTCCCGGTCCGCGATCATGATCTTGCCCTGATGGCCCTCGACGATACTTCGGGCGATGGCGAGGCCAAGGCCGCTATGTTTGCCAAAGCCTTCGCCCTCCGGGCGTACGCTATGAAAGCGCCGGAATACGGTTTCTCGCTCGGAAGGGGGCACGCCCGGTCCTTCGTCTTCCACGCTGACGAGTACTTCGCTGTCCGCCACCGTGGCCGTAACCTGAACCAGCCCACCTTTCGGGGAGAAGGAAACGGCGTTGTCCAGCAGATTGTCGATGACCAGCGCAAGCCGCGATTCCTCGCCCATGACCACGGCGACATCGCGCCGGGGGCGGGCGAAGGCCATTCGCACATTATTGGGGATTCCGCGTGCCTCACGGGCAACAATCATATTTTCGATAAGCTGGCCCAGATCTACTGGCTCGAAACGTGTGCGGGAAAGCTGCGCATCAATGCGCGATGCCTCTGCAATGTCTGTCACAAGACGATCGAGCCTTCGCACATCGTCCTTGGCGATATCCAGCAATTGCTTTTTCAGCTCGGGCTTTGCCACTGACTCTAGCCCATCCAGCGCCGAACGTAGCGATGCTATCGGGTTTTTGAGTTCGTGGCTGACATCGGCGGCAAAGCTGTCCGTCGCATCTATGCGGTGACGCAAAGCCTGTGTCATATCGGATATAGAGCGGGCCAGAGCGCCGATTTCATCCCGGCGGGAGGGAAGGCGTGGCACGGTTACCTGCCGTGCACGGCCCAGGCGCACGCGTGCGGCCGCGCGCGCCAGCCTTTGCAACGGGGTCACGATAGTGCGCGCGAGGAACAGGGAGAGGGCTATCGACGCCATGATGGCGGAGGCCAGCACCAGCCCGAGGCGCAACCGCTCTGCACGCACGGTGCGCGTAATATCGCGTGCATTGATGACGGAGAGTATCGACTCGCCGTTGTCGAGTTTGACGGCGCCGCTGATCATCGGCGTGCGGTCGGGCGCGTAGCTTGCACTTGCCACAGCCTGGCCGGCCTTTGCTGCGGAGGAAATGGCTGGCCAGTTCTGCGCCTGATCCACTTCAGGCTCACGAAACGGAGGTATCGGGTCGGCGCTGACAATACCATCCACCATCCTGTCGAGAAAGCGGGCGACATGCCGTTTCAATGCTTCTTCCTCGGGATCGACCAGATCATAGTCCGGGCCGCCCGCTTGCGCCGTATCGAATGTAAGGCGGCCATCGGGAGCATATATGCGCATGCGCTCTCCGGTCTCATTCGCGAAAGCGAGTGCCATGTCCTCATGCTTGTCTATCGAGGTATGGCGGGCAAGGGTGCGCAGCAGATTCAGCCTGTTTTCCGATTGGGCCAGGCGCTCGTCAATGACACGCAGGCGGTAGCTGTCGATGTAGAAGAATCCGCCCGCAAGCAGCGCAAGCGCGATGATGTTCACGGCCAATATGCGCCATGCCAGACTGACTCCACCCTCCCATGGGAGGCGGACCAGTTTTCTACTCCTCTGAAAATCTGTATCCGGCGCCATACAGCGTATCTATAGCGTTGAAATCGGAATCAGCCTCACGAAATTTTCGCCTCAGGCGCTTGATATGGCTGTCGATCGTCCGATCGTCGACATAGACATCGTCCTGATATGCGATATCCATCAACTGGTTGCGGTTTTTGACTACGCCCGGCCGCGAAGCCAGCGCTTCGAGGATCATGAATTCCGTTACTGTCAGGGTTATGGGCTGCCCCGCCCATTTGACGATATGCCTGTCAGGGTCCATTTCGAGCCTGCCGCGCACCATCGGTTCCGACATGGTTTCCGTCACCATTGGCTGGCTGTTCAATTCCACGCGGCGCAAAATCGCCCTGATTCGCGCGATCAGCAGGCGCTGCGAGAATGGCTTGGCGATATAATCGTCCGCGCCCATGGCGAGGCCGAGGGCC
Organism: Sphingobium sp.; assembly: GCA_020446425.1. Lineage (GTDB taxonomy): Bacteria > Pseudomonadota > Alphaproteobacteria > Sphingomonadales > Sphingomonadaceae > Sphingobium. Next base: position 148,159 of record JAGRES010000008.1, read on the forward strand.
TCATCCAGCTCGTCGGTCTTCGATGTCAAAAAGATAAATGGTATCTGGCTTTTTTCGCGCAGTCGGCGCAGCAGCTCTACTCCATCCATTCGCGGCATTTTGATATCGCAGACGACGAGATCGGCTGGATTATCCTGTAACGTCTTCAGTGCAAGTTCCGGGTCGGTATAGAGCCGTGTAACGAAACCTTCTGATTGAAGGGCGATGGACAGCGAGGCGAGAATATTTCGATCATCGTCGATCAGTGCGATGGAAGGCGCGCTGTTATCATTCATTATGAATATTCGCCCAATTGATTAAGATTATCAGGGCGCTGACTAGCTCAATGACCTGTAATCCGCAATCTTAACCCTCTTTTTGTGTCCGTTAAGCATGAGAAAGTTTGACGAAAGCGGGCCATATGCGTATGCGCGAAGGAGGTTGGCTCCGCTCCAATGTGCGACCCACGCGAGCGCTGCAGCCGGAACAAGGCAGGTTCGTCTTATGCGAACCCATGCCTGAAAACGAAAATTTTAAAGGAGAAGCGCGTGCAGGCGTATTCCTCTACGTCCCTGGAGGATCAGGGCATTATTACCGGCGCAGAATTGAACTGGAATCTGGGCACCGGTCCCCTTGTGGAAGCAGCAATCCGAAACGGTGAAGGCATATTGGCCAAGGACGGCCCGCTCGTTGTCGAGACCGGCAAGCACACCGGGCGTTCGGCAAGCGACAAATTCATCGTACGCGATGCCGAAACGGAAAACACGGTTTGGTGGGGTAAGACCAACGTGCCCATGTCACCGGAGCATTTCGCGGCGCTGAAGGCCGATTTCCTGGCCGAGCTGGCGCACAAAGACAAACTCTACGTCGCCGACCTATATGGCGGTTCTCAGCCGGAATATCGCGTCAAAGTGCGTGTGATCAATCAGTTCGCCTGGCACAACCTGTTCATTCGCACGCTTCTGGTTCGTCCGGAAGCCAGCGAACTGGCCGACTTTGCGCCGGAATACACGATTATCGACCTGCCTTATTTCAAGGCTGACCCGGCCCGTCATGGCTGTCGCAGCGAAACGGTGATCGCCGTGAACTTCAGCGAGAAGCTGATCCTGATTGGCGGCACGCGCTATGCGGGTGAGATGAAGAAGTCCGTATTCGGCATTCTCAACTATCTGCTGCCTGAAAAAGGTGTGATGCCGATGCACTGCTCGGCCAATATCGGCCCGAAAGGCGATACGGCCATCTTCTTCGGCCTGTCCGGTACTGGCAAGACCACATTGTCTGCCGATGCCAGCCGTACGCTGATTGGCGATGACGAGCATGGCTGGTCCGATACAGCCGTCTTCAACTTTGAAGGCGGTTGCTATGCGAAGATGATCAAGCTTTCCGCCGAGGCGGAGCCGGAAATCTACGCCACGACCAAGCGTTTTGGCACGGTTCTGGAAAATGTCGTGATCGACCCGGTAACCCGTGAGATCGACCTGGATGACAACAGCCTCGCAGAGAACAGCCGTGGCTCCTATCCGATTGATTTCATTCCCAATGCGTCTGAAGACAATCTGGGCCCGGTACCGAAGAACATCATCTTCCTGACCGCAGATGCCTATGGCGTATTGCCGCCGATCGCGCGTCTGACGCCCGATCAGGCCATGTATCACTTCCTTTCGGGATACACGGCGCGTGTCGCAGGTACGGAAATCGGTGTGACCGAACCGAGCGCGACCTTCTCGACCTGCTTTGGTGCACCGTTCATGCCGCGTCATCCCAGCGTGTACGGCAACCTGCTCAAGGAGCGTATTCACAAAGGTGGCGTGACCTGCTGGCTGGTCAACACCGGCTGGACCGGCGGCAAATATGGCGTAGGCAGCCGCATGCCGATCAAGGTAACTCGCGCGCTGCTCAACGCGGCGCTCGATGGCAGCCTCAATGGCGTTCAGTTCCGCCGTGATCCGTTCTTCGGGTTTGAAGTGCCTGTATCCGTATCCGGTGTCGACGATCAGATCCTCGATCCCCGCGCGACATGGAGCGATAAGGCAGCTTATGATGAAACCGCCGCCAAGCTGGTGCAGCAGTTCGTCGACAACTTTGCGCAGTTCGCTGAGCATGTCGATGAATCGGTACGCGACGCGGCACCGGTAGCGACATTGGCTGCTGCCGAATAATAACTCGGTAGCTAATCAACAGTTTAAGGCGCGGAGACCCAGGTTTTCCGCGCCTTTTGCTATGCGTGCGTCGCCCGGGGACCTGAACTGTGCTAAAGTGTACCGAGCCGAATTCGCGGCTTATGCATGGGGAGACACGCGACATGCTCGATAAGCTTCTGGAAAATGTGGACGATCTTGCCGAGAAGCTCGGCCTGCCTGCCGATCAGGCGAAAGCCATTGCCGATTCGCTGCAGGGCAAGCTTGGGGACGGCGGTGACCAGATCAGCGCGCTGATGGAAACGGCGCAGGAACATGGTCTGTCGCTGGACAAAATTCAGGGCCTTATCGGCAATCTCGGCATCGACGCCGATGCATTGCTGGAGAAAGCGGGTGACCTGCTAGGTGAAGGCGACGACGGCGCTCAAGGCGCGCTCGGCGGATTGCTGGGAGCAGCCAAGGGGCTCTTCGGCAAAAGCTGATTTTCTGTAGCCTTGTATGTGGAGCGAGCCGGCTGATTTCAGGCCGGCTCGACCATCAGCAACGTTCCCTGTGCTCCTGTGATACGCACAGCAGCTCCAGCGTCCATATCGGGGCCGGAGCAATCCCACACGCCATCGCCTATCCGCACGCGGCCCCGCCCGTTCTTGACCGGTTCCGCCAATGTCGCAATCTCACCGATCAGGCGGGCGGTACGATCATTGAGATGTGGGTCCTGTGACGCGACGGGGTTATCCGCATACCAGCGCCTGCCGACCCATACAGCGGTAAGGCACAGGATGGCAAAGATCAGGAATTGCAGGGCAATCGGCACCGGGATCAGCATCGCCAGTGCGCCGGTTATCGCCGCGGCAGCCCCGATCCAGATCAGGAATACGCCGGGCGTCAAGATCTCGCCAATGCCCAACAGCACGGCCAGACCAAGCCACCACCACGGGTTTTCAATCAGATGCTCGATCATTTCATTGCCCCTCGAAGGGGCCGCGGCGTGTTTGCGGCACGGATGCGCCGCCGCCGCTGGTGAGGCCATCACTGCCTGACAGAGCTTCCTTGGCCAGTTCGCCTATCCCGCCAAGCGTGCCGATAAGCTGCGTCGCCTCAACCGGGAACAGGATCGTCTTCGCATTGGGCGAGATGGCAAATTTCTCGACCGCTTCGACATATTTTTGCGCCACGAAATAGTTGATCGCCTGTGCATTGCCGCTGGCGATGGCGTCGGACACCATTTGTGTCGCCTTGGCTTCAGCCTCCGCTTCGCGTTCGCGGGCCTCAGCGTCTCGGAAGGCAGCCTCACGCCGGCCTTCGGCTTCAAGGATTTGCGACTGTTTCTCGCCTTCTGCCTTCAGGATTTCCGACTGGCGCAGACCTTCGGACTCGAGGATTAGCGCGCGTTTCTCGCGCTCCGCCTTCATCTGCCGTGCCATGGCATTGACGATGTCCGTGGGCGGGCGGATATCCTTGATCTCAACACGGGTGATCTTGATGCCCCAGGCATTGGTGGCATGGTCCACGACAGACAGCAGCCGCGCATTGATCTCGTCACGTTTGGACAGGGTTTCGTCGAGGTCCATCGCGCCCATAACGGTACGCAGGTTGGTAGTCGCGAGCTGCATGATTGCGATATATAGCTCGCTTACCTCATAGGCGGCCTTGGCAGCATCCAGCACCTGAAAGAAGACGACGCCGTCAACCGCGACCATCGCATTATCCTTGGTGATGATTTCTTGCCCAGGAATATCAACAACCTGCTCCATCATGTTGATCTTACGTCCAACATTATAGAAGAAAGCGGGGTAGAAATTGAGTCCCGGTCGCGCCACTTCGGTAAAGCGCCCGAAGCGCTCTATCGTATACTGATACCCCTGCCGCACGATCTTGATGCTCGCGGCGAGATAGATCAGCACGAGGATGACGAGCAGAAAAGCGACACCCAGACCCATGGAAAATCTCCCCCAGATAATTTCTGCTTTCACTATGCAGGGAAATGGGAGAGGGGGGAAGGAAATTCGGCCAATTATAAGGAAATATGACCATGCAGCTCCTTCATAGCCGCTCACTCCTGTTCCTTCCGGCGTCCAACGCGCGGGCTATCGAGAAGGTACGCCGGCTGGATTGCGACATGGTGATTCTGGACCTTGAGGACGCTGTTGCAGATGACAAGAAAGCGGAGGCTCGGGCGGCCTTGAAACCGGCATTTGAGGAGGGTTTTGGCGAGAGGATAGGGGCGGTACGGGTAAACGCGACCGACAGCGGGCACTATCTGTCCGATTGTGCCGCTCTCAAGGATGTTGCCGCCCAAATCGTTGTATTGCCCAAGGTCGAGAGCGCGCGTGAGGCGGAAGGGCTGGGCGATGCTGTGGGCAAGCCCGTCATCGCCATGATCGAATCGCCGCGTGGCGTCGCTCATGCGCAGGAGATTGCCGCATCAGATGCCGTCGCCGGGCTGTTTATGGGCAATAACGACCTGCGCCATGACCTGCGCATCCCGATGAATGCCGACCGCTCCGGCCTGATGCTGGCGATGCAGCAGGTCATTCTCGCTGCGCGCCTTGCGGGGAAGGCGGTTTTCGACGGGGTTTATAACCGGCTTGAGGACGCTGACGGGTTTCGCGCTGAATGCGTGGAGGGTCGCAATCTCGGCTTTGACGGCAAAACGCTTATCCACCCGAACCAGATCGGGCCGGCCAATGATATATTCGGTCCCTCTGAGCAGGAACTGGCCGAGGCACGGGCGCTGATTGCCGCTGCGACAGGCGGCGCCGAGCGCTTTGACGGGCGCATGATTGAGGATATGCATGTCGCGCAAGCCAGGGCTCTGCTGGAAAAGGCGGGCGGGGCATAAATTTCTGCCCTCATGCTCTAGCCCAAGTGCGGGGAAATGGTTACATGGGCGGCCACGATTACACCCCTGAAATGCAGAAAGTGGCACCAATATGGATATCCGGCTCGGCTTAACCTTCGACGATGTGCTGTTGCAGCCCGCCGAGTCCGACGTTCTGCCCAGCCAGGCGGACACCAGCACGCAGGTCACCAAGCAAATCCGCCTCAATATCCCGATCCTGTCGTCGGCGATGGATACGGTGACGGAAGCCGACATGGCGATCGTAATGGCCCAGCTAGGCGGCATGGGCGTGCTGCACCGTAATCTGACGGTCGAGGAGCAAGCCGCTGCCGTGCGCGCCGTGAAACGCTATGAGAGCGGCATGGTCGTCAACCCGATCACCATTACGCCGACATCAACGCTTGCCAGTGCGCAGGAGCTGATGGCACGGCACAGGATCAGCGGGATTCCTGTAGTGGAGGACAGCGGCAAGCTGGTTGGCATATTGACGCACCGCGACGTGCGTTTTGCCGAGAACCCGACCCAGCCCGTTTCCGAGCTGATGACGAAGGATAATCTGGCGACAGTTCCCGCAGGCGTCAGCCAGGAAGATGCGATGCGTCTGCTGCATCAGCGCCGTATCGAAAAGCTGCTGGTGGTGGACGACGCCTATCGCTGTGTTGGCCTGATCACCGTGAAGGACATCGAAAAGGCGGTGACATATCCGCAGGCGACGAAGGACAGCGCAGGCCGCCTGCGTGTCGCGGCCGCTTCCACTGTAGGCGACAAGGGTCTGGAGCGCACTGAGGCGCTGATCGACGCGGAATGCGACCTGATCGTCATCGACACGGCCCATGGCCACAGCAAGATGGTTTCTGCCGCAGTCGAGCAGGTCAAGAAGCTGTCCAACCATGTACAGGTGGTGGCAGGCAATGTGGCGACGGCAGAAGCCGCCCGTGCGCTGATCGACGCTGGTGCGGACTGTGTGAAGGTCGGCATCGGACCGGGGTCGATCTGCACCACGCGTGTCGTGGCGGGCGTCGGCGTGCCGCAGTTGACAGCCGTGATGGACGCTGCAGAGGAAGCCGCGAAATCCGGCGTACCGGTGATCGCTGATGGCGGTTTGCGCACCAGCGGCGATGTCGCCAAGGCGCTGGCGGCGGGCGCGGGGTGCGTGATGATTGGCTCGCTGCTAGCGGGTACGGAAGAGGCGCCGGGCGAAACCTTCCTGTACCAAGGGCGTGCCTACAAGAGCTATCGCGGCATGGGCAGCGTCGGCGCGATGGCGCGCGGCAGCGCGGATCGCTATTTCCAGCAGGACATCAAGGACCAGATGAAGCTGGTGCCTGAAGGTATTGAGGGGCAGGTGCCCTTCAAGGGGCCTGCACGCGATGTGATTCACCAACTCGTCGGCGGCGTGAAAGCGGCGATGGGCTATACCGGCAGCCGCACACTCGATGAGCTGAAACAGCGGGCGCGCTTTGTGCAGATTACCAATGCGGGCCTGTCAGAAAGCCATGTGCATGATGTCACGATCACACGCGAAGCACCCAATTACCCAACGCGGTAACTGATAAAATGGGAATTCCGTTCGTGTCGAGCGAAGTCGAGACACGAGAACGCCTGACGCATCTCGACTTCGCTCGATGCGAACGGAGCAAACTGGCTTACACATGACTCCCTCCGCCCGCCTGCAAGCCGCCATAGAGCTGCTCAATGAGATCATCGTCGCCGCGCGCGACGGCGGCGCGGCGGCGGACACGCTGATCGCCCGCTATTTCAAGACACGGCGCTATGCGGGCTCGAAAGACAGGCGCGCGGTACGGGATTGGGTTTACGCCGCCATTCGGTTGTGCGGTGAGCGTCCGGCAAGCGGGCGTGCGGCCATGCTGGCGCTGGTGCAAGAGCAGCCGGAATATGCCGCCCTGTTTGACGGTTCGGTTCACGGTCCTGCTGCGATTGACCCTGATGAGCCAGTGGCCCAGCCGGGCAATATACCTGCCTGGCTTTTGCTGCATCTGGCGCAACCATTGGCCGATCCTGCGGAGCAGGCGGCGTTGCTGGAGCGCGCGCCGCTCGATATTCGGGTGAACGCCCTCAAATGCGATATGGAACAGGCGCGGGTGCTATTCCCAGACGCCGAGCCGGTCAGCCCCATATCCAATGCGCTGCGGTTACCAGAGGGGACGGCGGTGGAATCCACCGACGCCTATCGCGATGGCCTGATTGAAATACAGGATGCGGGCAGCCAGCTTATTGTACGGGCCTGCGAAGTGAAACCCGGCATGACCATGATAGACCTATGTGCGGGCGCTGGCGGCAAAACGCTGGGCCTCGCCGCCGATATGGCAGGGCAGGGACGCCTGCTTGCCGCCGACATCAATCGTGACCGGCTTTCGCGGTTGCCGGATCGCGCGGGGCGTGCAGGCGCGGCTTTTGTCGAAACGCTACTGATGAATGCAGGTCGGGAGGAACAGGCCTTATCCGCATATGGGGGCAGCGCGGATGTGGTGCTCGTCGATGCGCCGTGCTCCGGCACCGGTACATGGAGGCGGAATCCCGAGGCGCGATGGCGGTTGACCGAAGAGCGTCTGGCGCGCCTGCGGACCCAGCAGGCCCGTATATTGGATATGGCGGCGGCACTGGTCAAACCCGGAGGGCGTCTGGTCTATGCCGTATGTGCGCTGACCGATGGTGAAGGCACAGGGCAAACAGAAGCGTTTCTCAAACGCCACACTGGCTGGAAAACAGCCATTCTGGAGCTGCCCAAGGGCAGAAAATATGGTGAAGGATGCTTGCTAACGCCCGCGCATGATGGCACGGATGGATTTTTCATCGCCACGCTGGTGAAATTATGAGGCGAAGTCCGCATAGGCATCATGAAGGGCCACGGCTCGTGGACCAGCGCGGCGGCGTTGTGGAGACGATAATGCGATTTACCCCTGCAACCCTGGCATGTGCAGCCGTGTTGACCATGGTATCGAGTGTCGGCATCAGCCAGCGCCCGGACAGCCAGATCAGCCCGCTTTCGCTGTCATGGCAGGCCAAGGGCGCCGCTGCGCGCGCGGCGGGCGATCTGCAGGCGGCGACGGACGCCTATGAAACCGCGCTGGTAGTCGATCCCCGCAATCGCGCCGCATTCATTGCATTGGGCGATGTGGCGCGTGAACAGGGTCTGCAGGGCAAGGCCGTGCGTTATTATCGTGGCGCGCTGATGCTGGAGCCCAGCGATATGGACGCATTGGGCGGTACGGTGCGGGCGTTGGTCGAGCGTGGCGCGGTGGCGAACGCCAAGGAAAACCTCTCGAAAATGAAGACGCTGTGTCGCGGCGAATGTCCGCAGATCGCCGAACTGGGTGGCTTGATCGAGCGAAAGGCGACCGCTCAGGCTGCTTTGTCGGCGACGGATGCAGCGCCTGCGCCCAGCCCGGAAAAGCTCGCGCAGCAGCCCTGATCCGCACGATCAGGCGTGGCTCAATAGTCTCGCAATAGCGACAAATTCATCGACACTGACAGTTTCCGCGCGCCTTTGCGGATCAATGCCGAGCGTGCTCAGCGCATCCAGAGCGCCCGGTACGGATTTGAGGCTTTGGCGCAGCATCTTGCGCCGCTGGCCGAAAGCGGCTGCGGTGATGCGCTCAAGAACCGGCAGGGCAACGCCACCGGGCTCTTCGCCCGGAACAATGTGGACGACAGCGGACATGACCTTGGGCGGCGGCGTAAAGGCGCTGCGGTGCACTTTCATGGCGAGACGTGGATGCGCACGCCATTGGGCCAGCACTGCTAGGCGACCATAATGGGAGGTTCCAACCGGTGCGACGATCCGCTCGGCCACTTCCTGCTGGAACATCAGGGTCAACGAGGCCCACCAGGGCTGCCACTGTGCCGACAGCCATCCGATCAGCAATTGCGTGCCGACATTATAGGGCAGGTTGGCGAGGATATGGGCGCCATCCCCTGCGAGCGTGCGGGCATCGACCTTCATCGCGTCGCCTTCGACAATTTCAAGCTGGCCGGGGAAGGCGGCGCTTAATTCTTCCAGAGCCGGGATGCAGCGCGCATCGCGCTCCACCGCGGTCACATGCGCGCCCGCCCGCAATGCTGCGCGCGTCAGCCCGCCGGGCCCCGGGCCAACCTCGAACACTCTCTGCCCTGCCAGATCGCCAGGAATGGCGGCGATGCGTGCCAGCAACTGCTCATCCAACAGGAAATTCTGCCCCAATGCCTTGCTTGCGTTCAGGCCGTAACGCGCGATTACTTCCCGTAAAGGAGGGAGGGCAGGCGCGGTCGCCATTCCGGCCAAATCTACAGGTCCGGTCGGGCGGCGCGGTTCTGCGCGGCCTTTTCCGCCATACGAATGGCGGCAATCATTGCACCGGGATTGGCTATGTTTTGTCCGGCTATCCCGAAGGCTGTGCCATGATCGGGCGAACAGCGTACAATCGGCAGGCCGAGCGTTATGTTGACACCCGTATCGAAATGCAGGGTCTTGATCGGGATCAGCGCCTGATCATGATACATGCACAGCGCTGCGTCATATTCCTCACGCGCGGCGGCATGAAACATGGCGTCCGGTGAATGGGGGCCGTCGATATTCAATCCTTCGTCACGCAAGGACTGGATTGCCGGGGCAATGATATCAATCTCCTCGCGGCCCATATTACCATTTTCGCCCGCATGAGGATTGAGGCCAGCCACCGCGATGCGTGGCTTTTCGATCCCGAAATTCCGCGTCAGTCCCTTAGCCGTGACAAGAGAACGGGTGCGGATCAGGTCTATCGACAGCGCATCGGGAACAGCCGCCAGAGGCAGATGAATGGTCAGTGGAACGACGCGCAGCGTGGGGCCGGCGAGCATCATGACCGCGTTGGTGCGGGCCACGCCGCAGCGCTCGGCAATGAATTCGGTCTGTCCAGGGTGTGTGAAGCCTACGGAATAAAGCTGACTCTTGCCAACGGGAGCAGTAACCAGGCCCGCCACCGCACCGTTTTTGGCAAGCCCAATACCGAATTCCAGCGCATGAAGCGCGCATTGTGCTCCGTCGGTGTTGGGTTGGCCCGGTATGATGTCGCCATCCATATCTATAGGCAGGCACGGCAGGCCGCGATCGAAAGCCTCTAAGGCCTCATCCGGTCCGCCGATAGGGATTACCGGTCCGTCCCAGACGGCAGACAAGGCGCGGCTATTGCCGATCACGAAGAAAGGCGGCAGCCCCTGCGCTTTGCGCACAGCCCAGCTTTTCGCGATAACTTCCGGGCCTATGCCAGCAGGATCGCCGATCGTTACCGCGAAAGGAGAGGCGATTTTTCGGCTTTCCGGATCGTTCATGGCCTCAATTATATTCGATAATTGCGTCGCGCCGCAAATCGCGCAGGTAGATACGGGCGCGCTTGTTGACGCGCTCATCCTCAATCTGGCTCATGATCTGGTCAAAGGAGGGAGCACTCGCATCCTGAGGGTCGTCCCGGCCGCAAATCACCAGCGAGCGGACGCCGCTCTCAATGGAACCAAAGGGTGGTGTCGCCTGTCCGACCTGCATTTCCATCATGACGCTCTGTAAAGGGGCAGGAAGATCACGGATACGGATATTGTCGTTGTCGATTACCTGCGCGCCCAGACGGGTGCTAAGCTCTCCCACACTGCCGCAACCCGTCAGGGATTTGAGCTGCTCGGTGAACTGTTTCACCTTGGTCTGTGCCTTGGCAGGACTGATGCCCTGGGGGAAATCTATCGTGATTTGTTTGAGGCTCAGCATTGCGTCACGCGGGTCGGCGGTCAGCACCTTGCGCTTGTCCATCAGGTAGATGACCGAAAATCCGCCGGGGATGGGTATCGGCCCTGCAATCTGACCCACCTGAATTTCCATCACGGCTCGGCTAAGGGCGTCGGGCAACTGGCCGGAGCGGACCCAGCCCAGATCGCCGCCGACAGCGGCAGTCGACGCCTCGGAGAATTGGCGGGCATAGGCGGCAAAGGAACCGCCCTGCTTGATCTGCTCGATAATATTCTGTGCATTGGCGGCGATCTGCTGCGCGTTTTCCGGCGTGGCGGACAGGTAAATCTCGCCCACGCGATATTCCTCTGAGCCCTTGAGCGCGTTCATGCGATCAAGCACGGATCGCACTTCGTCTTCGCTGACATTGATGAAGGGTTGCACATTACGGCGGAGCAGCCGGTTCCAGGCCGCTTCGGCTTCAATCTGCCGCTGGATACTGGCCGCTGAGCTGCCCTTTTCGCGCAGATAGCGCGTGAATTCATCCGGAGTCTGGCGAAAATTCGCGGCGACGCGTGCATAGCTCTGGGCCAGTTCGGCCTTGTCGACGATGATGTCGTTGGCGGCGGCTTCCTGAATCTGCAATGTCTCGTCGATCAGGTTGCGCAAGACCTGAAGGCGCAAGCGGGCAAGCTCTGCTTCGGGAACATTCCCGCCATTCGCCAGAACGATAAGCGCGAGACGATGTTCTATATCGGTCTGGGTAATGATCTGGCCATTGACCACTGCGGTAGGTTTGCGGACATTGGGGTCGCGATCTTCAAAGATCGTCATGTCCGACGGCAGCTTGAGCGAATCGGCGGAGTTTTGTGCGAGGGCAGGTGCAGACATGCCGCCCATCACCATTGCAACAGCGGCCAACGTGCCCAATGAAATGTCCAGTAAGTGCGCCTTTGCGCGGTTTTTCCACATTGCCATCGAGTACACTACTCTCCGTATAAACATTTGACCAAGCGCGTAATTAGCTCGACGATAATGAACCCCCGCTGAGCAATCCGCCACCCGAAGGCTCAACCCTTATATGCCCAGATTGCGAAAGGCCAGACGCAGCTGAATGGTATTGTTGGTTCGCGCATCGCCAGCTGACTGATAGTCCCGCCGCCATGTCAGGCCAATGTCGAGGCACTCGTCCTGATAGGCGATGCCCAGCCTGTGCCTGATGGGCTCATAGCCGTCCGCCAAAGACAGAGGATCCTCCTTCTGTCCGGTGAGGTCGATGACGGTCGACCCGAAAATCGACCAATAACGGGCGAATGCGAGCCGCGCGCCTAGGCGAATTTCTTCGCGATCCGACAAATCCTCGATCTGCTGGGTCACGTTGCGGTTGAGATGGAGATAACCGACGGTAAGATAGGTCTTGCGCGAACCGACCGTGGCGTCGATTTCGTTGCGCCGGACGGCCAGATTATCCTTATCGACCCGGAACCGGTGCGTAACACTGACGAAATCCTTGTAGCGAACCGTCGTGCGCCCGACAAAATCGGATATCTTCTCGGAAAGGCCGGTGCCATTGGGCAGCAGGGTCGGCCGGCGGTTCAGCCGGATGCTCTGGCCGACAATGGTTTCGAGCGAAAAGTCCTTCAGGCTCAGCGCATATTCCATGCCCAGGGTCAGGCGTGTCGAGTCCTCGAAACGGTCATATCCCGGGAAACGGTTAAGCGCGAAAAGATTGCTGTCCTCCAGGTCCACCGAGCGGGCGTCTTCGTTCGGCAGCGACAGGTTCGCGAGTTTGGGAGACGCGACAATCTGCACGCGCGGCGTAATGCGCTGTGTGCCGCCCAGAAATTGGCCGATGAACGGCCAGCGCATATCTGCTGCTACGGCAGCGATACCGCGACTTTGCCAGCCGCTATCGCCGCGATAGACGGTAATCGGGTTCAGCAGTGTGTCGTTGGCGTGGTAGACGTCTCCGCGCGCGTACCCGGTGAAGGTCAGTTCCTGCCCCCAATTGGTGAGGCGGCGCATATTCCACTCAGCAGATATGAACGCCCGCTGCGTGTCCTGCCCGGATGTACGTGTGATGGCCAGACTATTTGCCTGCAGCTTGAGCTTCCCACCCAATATCGGATCGGGCAACCGCAGCCGGTAGTCGATAACCGGCAGGGCGATCGGCATCTGCCCTTTGGGATCGCCCAGACGCAGGGTCTGCACCGACCAGCCCGCAATGGAGAGATAGCTGTTTGTACCGATTCTCTCTGCGCCAATTGTCGAGCGCAGCCGGTCGTCACGGCTGATGTCGTAGCGGCGCAGGAAGGTCCGGTCCGTTACGCGCCGCAGGGAGCCGGAGAAGCTCCATTCAGGGCTGAACTGATATTTGCCGCTGGCGTCAATATATCCGCGGAAATCCTTGTCCGAGGGCGCTGCCGTAAGGTTGGTGCTGCGACGCCGGCTGTATGTGCCATAGCCGGTAATGCGATATGCGCCATTGCCGACAATTGCGCGATACCCCGCTTCCATCATCGGCAACTGATCGGTATAGGCATGCGTGGTAATCGTAAGGTCGCGATTGGGCGCCAGCCGCACATAATAGGGTAGGGCAACCTCCAGCCCGTTTACACCATTGATCTTGATGTCAGGGATCAAAAGACCCGACCCGCCCTTGTCGCCGACAGGATGCGAAAAGCGCGGTATGACGCCAAGCGGAAGCCCGAATAATTCTATTCTGGCACCCTTGTAACGAACTCTTTCAGCGGCAGGATCATAACGCACCTCGACCGCCTTGATCTGCCAGCTCGGGTTTTTCGGGCAGCCATCGGCATCCTCGACGGGGCAAGGGGAATAAGCGGCATGCTGGAGGACATACACGCCATCATTGCGCTGTCCGCTGCGGGCCACGAGGCGACCGCCTTCTTCCATGATCAACAGCAGATTCTCAACCAGCCCATCTTTCAGCGTATCGGTGACCTCGATACGGTCGCCATAGGCTACATTACCATTGGCGTCGGTAACGGAGACATTGCCGCTCGCCTCGACCGCGCCTGTGGTGCGGTTCCACGTTACCGTATCGGCACGCAGCCGGTTCCCTTCGCGCAGCATTTGTACATTGCCGCTGGCGGTGACGGTATCGGTATCGCTGTTATATTCCAGCAAATCGGCTGAAAAGGCGATCTCGTCATTCGATGCGGGAATGGGTGTGTCCGGCGTTGTGACGGCAGCCGCATTCTGAGTAGCGCTGGGGTCGTGCACATCATCAATTGCGGATTTGCGGCTTTCCCGCTTCTGCTCGATCTGCATCGCGCCAGCAGCAGTCGCCCAGCCAGCAGCCGCAACAACCGACCCACTTATCAGCAACAGGCGGAGCACGGCCGCCGGATCGCGATATGCCCCTGATGCGTGGCGGAAGATGTGGGCGATGGGAATCATGAATGCGTGATAGCCTTGTACTACCCGCTGCCTATTGCACCTCATTCGCCGTCCCGCAATCCTATAGCCATGCGCGGCATCCCAAAATGACCTGGCCTGAAATGAATTAGGCAAGTCAATCCTTTACCGAAATCATCAGCATATTACGCCGAATATGCGCCTGGTTGAACGCAAAAGCCCGCTTTACCTGTAATGCATCGCTGGTGTATCGAACCGGCAACCTACAAGTATGAGAGAGATTTGATGGAAATCCGCTATTCGACCACCCGTTCCTCCGCCGCCGATACGATCGTTTATGCCGTCAAGAGCAACAGCGTGGAGCAGATTCCTGCGGCTTCGGGCATAACGGGTGCAGCGCAGGTCGCACGGTTCAACGGTGAATGTGCAACACTGGTCGAGAGTTTTGCGGATGTCGACGGTACGGTAAAGCGTATCATGTTGCTTGGTACAGGGGCGGGAAGCGAAAGCGATATGGAACGGGCCGGTGCGGCTCTGGTAGCTCGCTTGCTGACCTCAGGGGCCAAGGAAGCGTCCATTTCATTTGAAGCTGCGGGGCCGGTTACGGCCGCTTCCACTTCCCGCTTTGGATTTGGCGCGTTGTTGCGCGGATGGCGTATCGACAAATATCGTACCAAGCTGACAGAAAAGCAGAAGCCGACGCTGGAAACGGTTGAGGTTGTCAGTGGCGCCGAATGCTCGGAAGAATGGGCGCATCTGTATGAGGTAGCCGAAGGCGTCATGCTGACGCGCGAGCTGGTCTCTGAACCGGCCAACATCATTTACCCTGAAACTTTTGTCGAACGCTGCCGCTCGCTGGAGGCCCTGGGCGTAAAGATCAAGGTGCTCGACGAGAAGGAAATGGCCAAACTGGGTATGGGGGCGCTGCTCGGCGTCTCTCAGGGTTCAGTGCGCAAGCCGCGCCTGCTGGCTATGGAATGGAACGGTACGGGCGATGAAAGCACTACGCCACTCGTTATCGTCGGAAAGGGCGTCACGTTCGATACCGGCGGTATCTCGATCAAGCCCGCCGCCGGCATGGAAGATATGAAGTGGGACATGGGCGGCGCGGGCACCGTCGCGGGTACCATGCGTGCGCTGGCTGGTCGCAAGGCAAAGGCGCGGATCGTTGGCATATGCGGGCTGGTGGAAAATATGCCGGATGGCAATGCGCAGCGCCCGGGCGATATCGTCACGTCGATGTCAGGCCAGACGATCGAGGTGATCAACACCGATGCGGAAGGCCGCCTGGTGCTGTGCGATGCCATCACATGGGCCCAGGACGCTTACAAGCCGGAGACGCTTATTGATCTGGCGACGCTGACAGGGGCAATTATTGTGTCCTTGGGCAATGAGCATGCCGGACTGTTCAGCAATGATGATGCCTTGTCCGACAAGCTGCTGGCGTGCGGCAAGGATGCGGGTGATCCGCTCTGGCGTTTTCCGCTGGGTGACGCCTATGACAAGCTGCTCGAAAGCCAGATCGCCGATATGAAGAATATCGGCGGCCGCTATGCCGGATCCATCACCGCCGCACAGTTTATCAAGCGGTTCATCAATGATGGCGTCAAATGGGCGCATCTCGACATTGCGGGCATGGTCTGGGCAGACAAGCCCGGCGCGGTGTGGGACAAGGGCGCGACCGGCTATGGCGTGCGGTTGCTGGACCGGCTGGTCAAGCAGCATTTTGAAGGCTGATGCAGGTCGACTTTTACCAGCTGAGCCGGGATCCCGTCGAGAAGGTGCTGCCTGCCATTGCGCAGAAGCTGATGGATGAGGGTGGCAGGCTGCTGGTGATCGACGGCAGAGAAGGAGCGTTGGACCGTCTTTCACAGGCCTTATGGGAATGGCGCCCCGACAGTTTTCTGGCACATGGCCAGACTGGTGAAGAGGACGTCGAAGATCAGCCGATATTGCTCTCCAATGATGAGGAGCCGCTTAACGGGGCGCGGCATATCGCTCTGACCGACGGTCAGTGGCGCGAAACTGCGCTGGAGTATGAGCGCGCTTTCTATTTCTTCGATGCCGAAACCATCGAAGGTGCCAGAGCATGCTGGCGCGCGCTGAATGCCGCAGAAGGCGTAACCCCGCGTTTCTGGCGTCAGGAAGGGCGCAAATGGGTGCAGGGGCCGTAACGTCATTTTCCGGCGCCGCCAAATTAACCCCGAAAAGCCTTGCCGCGGCGCACCATGACGGCTAAAGCGCCCGCCAATTATTCAGGATCAATCATTGGAGTGTAAGGCAAAATGGCCGCTACCCGTACTTTTTCGATCATCAAGCCCGACGCGACCCGCCGCAACCTGACCGGTGCAATCACCGCGAAGCTGGAAGAAGCTGGCCTGCGCGTTGTGGCGTCAAAGCGCATTCGCATGAGCCGTGAACAGGCAGAAGGCTTCTATGCCGTACACAAGGATCGCCCCTTCTTCGCCGATCTGGTCGCTTTCATGATTTCCGGCCCGGTCGTGGTGCAGGTGCTGGAAGGCGAAAATGCGGTTAAGCGTAACCGTGACGTCATGGGCGCGACCAACCCGGAAAATGCCGATGCAGGCACGATCCGCAAGGAATTCGCCGAATCAATTGAAGCCAACTCGGTGCATGGTTCGGACAGCGACGAAAATGCCGCGATCGAGATCGCCTATTTCTTCAAGCCGGAAGAGATTGTCGGCTAAGCACGATACTCAATTCGCTATTGATGGAGAGGCCGCCCTGTGAGGCGGCCTTTTCATTATGCGGCAGCGAATTCATCGGCGCTTTCGTCCAATATATGGAGAATGCCGTCCGAAATCGCGAAATAGGCGCCAACGAGGTTCAACTCACCGCTCTTTTCCTTTTCGCGAACGCATGGGAAAGTACGCAAATTGGTGAGAGACACCTTCACGCCTTCCTTTTCCATCGCGCGCAGGGCCTCGCGGCTATGATCGTGCGCGCCATGAAGCGCGTGAACCTTGTCTCGCGCTTCATCAAGCAGGTCGATCCAGTGCGCGATGAAACCGCCTTCGCCCGGCGGTGCGTCTTTCAGTTCCTGCGTCAGCGCCGCCTGACAGCCGCCGCAGCGGCCATGGCCCATGACGACGATCTCGCTGACTTTCAGCACCTGAACCGCGAATTCGAGCGCGGCGGAGACACCGTGGCGACCGGGAGTCGTCTCGAACGGCGGCACGAGAGCGGCCACGTTCCGCACCACGAACACTTCGCCGGGATTGGTGTCGAATATCTGGGCAGGATCGACCCGGCTGTCGGAACAGGCGATGATCATGACCTTGGGGCTTTGCCCGTCGCGCAGTTCGTCCCAACGCTCGCGCTGTTGCGCCCATCCGGTTTCACGGAAGCGCCGGTAGCCGGCAAGCATGTCGGAAAAGCTGGTCATTGGCGCAAGATCCTCTTCATTTGTGACTGGTACAATTGCCATGCTATCGCTATCTGACCGCTATGAACAAGAATGCAAGCCCGATGAACGAAGAAACCCCGGTTCGGCAGCGCAAACCGGATTGGATCCGTGTTAAAGCGCCCACCAGCCCCGGCTATGCCGCCACCAGAAAGCTGATGCGGGAAAAGGGGCTGGCGACCGTATGCGAAGAGGCGGCCTGTCCCAATATCGGCGAATGCTGGACCAAGAAACACGCGACCGTAATGATTCTGGGTGATGTGTGCACACGGGCTTGTGCCTTCTGCAACGTCAAGACGGGCATGCCGCGCAAGGTCGATGTCAACGAGCCACAGAATCTGGCGGATGCTTCAGCTGAGATGGGACTGGAGCATATTGTCATCACCTCCGTGGACCGTGACGATCTGCCCGATGGCGGTGCATCACAGTTCGTCAAGGTGATCGAGGCGCTGCGCAAGACAACGCCGGACACCACTATCGAGATTTTGACGCCTGATTTTCGCAACAAGCACGAAGCCGCCGTTGAAGCGATCGTCGCTGCCCGCCCGGACGTGTACAATCACAACCTTGAGACTGTCCCGCGCCTTTATCCGACGATACGGCCCGGTGCGCGCTATTATGCGTCGCTGCGGCTGCTGGAGACAGTGAAACGTCTCGACCCGTCGATTTTCACCAAGTCGGGCATCATGCTGGGCCTGGGTGAGGAGCGGATGGAGGTCCATCAGGTGATGGACGATATGCGCAGCGCCGACATTGATTTCCTGACCATGGGGCAATATCTGCAACCCACGCCCAAACATGCGAAGGTCATGGAATTCGTGACGCCGCAGGCTTTCTCCGCCTATGCCGCCATTGCCCGCGCCAAGGGCTTTTTGCAGGTCGCTTCAAGCCCGCTGACTCGCTCCAGCTATCATGCTGGTGAGGATTTCGCGCAGATGCGGGCGGCACGTGAGGCGCAACTCGCCCGCGCAAAGGGATAACCCGTGCCGCATCACAGCGAAACGCGCCATCTGCCTTACAGCCCGGAGCAAATGTTCGATCTGGTTGCCGACGTGCAATCCTATGAGAAATTTCTGCCCTGGGTGACGGCGATCAGAGTGCGCTCCAACAACGATACGGAAATGATCGCCGACATGATCGTCGGCTTCAAGGGGTTGAGGGAGTCGTTCACCTCCCGCGTCCACAAGAAGCGCGCGGAGAGCGTGCGTGTTGATTATGTTGACGGTCCGCTCAAGCATCTCAGCAACGACTGGCATTTCCGCAGCGATGGGGAAGGGGGCGTGCTGATTGATTTCGAAGTCGATTTCGCGTTCAAGAACAAGCTGTTCGAGATGTTGGCGGGACAGATGTTTGACAAGGCGCTGCGCAAGATGATCGGCGCATTCGAGGAACGGGCGGCAGAGCTCTACGGACCTTCCGACTCCGGCAATAACAGCTCCAGCGCACATAACGCCGCCTGAAGCCGTATATCGGACCGGCCATTATCCTCGAATTTCTTGAGGTCCGCCGCGATATTGTCGGGGCTGCCGCCGCGTTCAGCCCGTGCGAAAACCACCGTGCCCACCGGCTTTTGCTCTGTACCGCCGCCTGGCCCAGCGATTCCCGTGATAGCAACCGCTACATGGGCGTGCGTCAGCTTCAACGCGCCTTGGGCCATGCCCCATGCTGTCGCGATGGAAACAGAGCCGAAGGTTTCAAGCACATCCTGAGAAACCTTGAGAAGTTCCTGCTTCAACTCATTGGAGTATGTAACAAAACTTGCCTCAAAAACCTCAGAGCTGCCCGGTATTTCCGTAATGGCGGCTGAAACAAGGCCGCCGGTACAGCTTTCTGCCAGGGCGAAGGTGCGTCCGGCGCGGCGGTTTTCCTCAACCACGCGGCGGGCGAGGTCGACCAGTTCGGAGCTTAATACGGAATCTGTCATCATCGGATTATAGGATGGGCAGCAAGAGTGTGGCAACCGCCTGCGCCGCGATTCCTTCCTTGCGCCCGGTATAGCCCAGCCGCTCGGTAGTCGTCGCCTTGACGGACACCCTGTCGATCGGAATGTTCAGCAATTCCGCCAGGCGCATGCGCATCGCATCCTTATGTGGGCCGATCTTGGGCGCTTCGCATATGATCGTGATATCGACATGCGCGATTTCGCCGCCCCGGGCCGATACCCTGTCACGCGCGAAGGTCAGAAATTGATGGGACTCGGCGCCTTTCCATTGCGGGTCGCTGGGCGGGAAATGGCTACCGATATCGCCCTCCGCCAATGCGCCAAGGAGGGCATCAACCAGCGCATGAATGGCTACGTCCGCGTCGCTGTGGCCTGAAAGCCCACGATCATGAGGAATTTCGATGCCGCACAGCCATAGCGGCTTGCCCTCGACCAGCCGGTGAACGTCATAGCCGGAACCGACACGCGGCATGCGCTGCGTCATCATCATGACCTCTGCGCGGGCAAAATCGGCAGGATAGGTGAGCTTTTCGAGCATTGCGTCCCCTTGAACCAGCGCAACGGGAATGTCGAGCGCGCGAAGCAGGCCAGCATCATCCGTGACGCCGGCATCTGCTGCAACTGTGCGATGGGCATTCAATATCGTTGCGAAGTCGAACGCTTGCGGCGTTTGCACACGATACAGCCCGGCGCGTTCCACATTATCGGCCATTAGGGCACCTGCGCCCTGCACCAGTGTATCCGCAACGGGCAGGGCAGGTATTGCGCCATGATGGTTGCCCAGCGCCTCTACCAGCCTTTCAATCACAGCTGCTGGCAGGATTGGGCGAGCCGCATCGTGAATTAGCACCGCATCCACATTGCCCAGCGCTTCCAGTGTTTCAAGCGCCGCCAGCACTGACGCACGGCGTGTATCTCCGCCAACCACCAGTATCGGCTCGCCAGTGCCAGAAGCCAAAGCGTCACGGGCCATCTCTTCCTGCCCCGCACCGATTGCGATAACTATCGTACCGATGCGCGGATGCGCTTGCAGCGCGGTATAGCTATGCGCCAGCACCGCCTTCCCGTCCAGCAGGGCATATTGCTTGGGGGTATCCAGCCCTGACCGGCTGCCCGACCCGGCGGCAACGATGATGGCGGCGATATTCTTGTCCGTCATACCGCCGGGCCATATCCGAGGCGCGCCCTTCGCGCCAGTGCCGCATTGCAGGCGTCTGCTTGCGGAAACGCCTATTTGCCGCTATGGCCTGCCTGTTTTTTAGGCAATTGCGAAAATATGACGCTGAAACCCATCCATATCGGTCCGGTGACCGTCGAGAATCCTGTGATTCTTGCGCCCATGACAGGCGTGACGGATATGCCGTTCCGTACGCTGGTGCGCCGCTATGGCTCTGGCCTCAATGTCACGGAGATGATCGCATCGCCTGCCATGATCCGCCAGACGCGTCAGTCCTTGCAAAAGGCTGCCTGGCATCCGGTGGAGGAACCGGTTTCGATGCAGCTTGCCGGATGTTCGCCAGCCGAAATGGCAGAAGCCGCAAAGCTCAACGAGGACAAGGGCGCGGCGATCATCGACATCAATATGGGCTGCCCGGTGAAAAAGGTAGTCAATGGCGATGCTGGCAGCGCTCTGATGCGCGACCTGCCGCTTGCCGCTTCGCTGATCGAGGCGACGGTCAAGGCTGTCAGCGTGCCGGTGACCGTCAAGATGCGCATGGGCTGGGATCATTCCAGCCTGAACGCGCCGGAGCTGGCGCATATTGCGGAAGACCTGGGCGCGAAGATGATAACCGTGCATGGCCGCACCCGCTGCCAGATGTACAAGGGCAGCGCGGACTGGAGCTTTGTTCGCAAGGTGAAGGATGCAGTCAGCCTACCTGTTATCGTCAACGGCGACATATGCAGCATCGACGACGCCTGCACGGCGCTGGAACAAAGCGGCGCGGATGGCGTGATGATCGGGCGCGGCGCCTATGGCAAGCCCTGGCTGCTGGGGCAGGTGATGCATTATCTTGCGACAGGCAACCGCCGTCCGGATCCGTCGATCGACGAGCAATATGCGCTGATCGTCGAGCATTATCTGGCGATGCTCGATCATTATGGCGAGCATGTCGGCGTCAATATCGCGCGCAAGCATCTGGGCTGGTACACCAAGGGGCTGCCGGGTTCGGCGGAATTCCGCAATGCGGTCAACCAGATACCGGACAGCGGCACTGTGCTCGATATGCTGGCGCGCTTCTATGAACCGTTTCTGCTGAGCAAAGCAGCAGCGTGATCGGGGACCGGGCTTCGCCGCCATTGGCGGATTATCTGCGCCAACAGCCGAAAGCGGCTGAAATCATCGGCGCACTTCCCGTAGCAACGTTCATTCTCAATCGCACAAACATGATCGTAGAGACGAATGGACGGGCGGAAGCCCTGCTCAATATGGCGCGTTCCGCCATCATCGGCAGCGATATCGCGCAGATCATCAGGCTGGAGCAAACACACAGCCGGTATGACCTGTGGCAATCGCACAAGCCTCTTGCCGCTTATGATGTCGGCATGCATGCTGGCCGTAACGCCGCGATCAAGGCCGACGTCCTGATCTCCCCGATGACGGATTATGAGGGGTGGCGGGTCGTGACCATCCACACACAAAGCCTTGCGCAGGCGATTGGCGGGCGCCGCACCGGCGGCGGCGCACGGTCCGCAATGGGCGCGGCGGCCATATTGGCGCACGAAATCAAAAATCCGCTGTCCGGAATTCGCGGCGCAGCCCAATTGCTGGGCACTGAGGCCAATGAAGCCAATGGCGCACTGACCCGCCTGATCTGCGACGAGGTGGACAGGATCGCGGCCCTTATCGACCGCATGCAGGATTTTACCACCGAGCGCGAACTGGATTGTGTGGCGCAGAATATCTACCCTTGGCTGGACCAGGCGGTGGAGATCGCGGCTGCCGGTTTTGCCAGCAAGATCAAGGTCGTTCGTCGCTATGATCCGTCGCTGCCTCCGGTGTTGTGTAATGGCGATGCGCTGGTTCAGGTCATCATCAACCTGCTCAAGAATGCGAGCGAGGCTCTCGCTGATCATTCGCAACCGCAAATACGCATTGAAACTGCCTTCCGCCATGGCGTTTCGGTGATGCTGGGTGAAGGGAAGGGCAGCGCTATCCTGCCGATAGAGATATTGATCGTCGACAATGGTCCCGGCGTACCCCCGCAAATTCAGGAGCACCTGTTCAATCCCTTTGTGTCGTCGAAGCGGGATGGGCAGGGCCTTGGGCTGGCGCTTGTGGACAAGCTCGTTCGCGACATGAACGGTTTTGTGCAATATTCCCGTGATGAAAAAACAAACGAGAGCATATTCCGTCTGTTGCTCCCCCTTGGTGTGATGACATGAATCTGGTTTCCAACCCCGGCAGAATATTGGTTGTCGATGACGACCAGGCAATTTGCGTTGTCGTTAGCGAGGCGCTGCGCCGCGCCGGGCATAATGTGAAGATCGCCGGGACGATTGGTGAGCGGGCGAAGCTGCTGGACAGTTTTCATCCCGACATCCTGGTGACCGATGTAAAGCTGCCCGATGGCGATGGACTCGATGATATTAATGGCATCATCGAGCAATGGCCCGACATGCGCGTCATCATATTGTCGGCGCAGAACACACTGAACACGGCTGTGCGTGCGACGGAACAAGGCGCGTTCGAATATCTGCCCAAGCCGTTCGACCTGAATGAATTGTCCCGTGCGGTGAACGATGGCCTCGCTTCTCGCAAACAATCGGCCGCCATTCAGCAGAATGCGCCGGAATTGGAGGATGAGCAGGTCAATGAAGACATGCCTCTGGTTGGGCGTTCCGCCGCGATGCAGGAGGTGTACCGTACGATTGCGCGCGTTCTTCAAAATGACCTGACCATATTGATTTTGGGCGAATCCGGCACGGGCAAGGAGCTGGTCGCGCATGCCATTCACAGGCTGGGGCATCGTCGGCCGCATCCGTTCGTGGCCGTTAATATGGCCGCCATTCCACGCGAGCTGATCGAAGCGGAACTGTTCGGCTATGAAAAAGGCGCTTTCACCGGGGCGCTCAACCGCACTGCGGGCAAGTTCGAGCAGGCCAATGGCGGCACGCTGTTTCTCGACGAAATTGGCGATATGCCGATGGAGGCGCAAACCCGCCTGTTGCGTGTGCTTCAGTCAGGTGAGGTTACAACCGTCGGAGGGTCTACACCCGTTAAAGTGAATGTGCGCATCATTGCGGCTACCAACAAGAATCTGCCTGACCTGATCGAGCAAAACCGGTTCCGGCAAGACCTGTATTACCGGCTGAATGTCGTTCCTATCGACTTGCCGCCGCTCAGGTCGCGACGCGATGATATCCCCCTGCTGGCCAGGCACTTTCTCGATCAGGCGGCCAGCGAAGGGCTTCCACGAAAGACGCTGGATGCGGAGGCGGCACAGCTCCTCTCACTCTATAGCTGGCCCGGCAATGTCCGCGAGCTGCAAAATGTGATGCAGCGCATGGCGGTGCTGATGCGCGAAGATGCGATTTCGGCCGATATTATCCGCCAGACGATTGATCTTGGCAATGCGGCAGGCCCTGACAGCAAAGGGGATGTTCTGGACGAGATGCTGGGCGAATGGGTCAGGCGTAAGCTGGCCGTTGGGTCGAACCACCAGGCTGGCCCGCTGCATGAGGAGATGCTGGCGCTGGTGGAGCCTGTACTGCTGCGCGAGACACTGAATGCCGTCGATGGCAATCAGATCAGGGCTGCTGGGCTGTTGGGGATCAACCGCAATACGCTGCGCAAAAAATTGACCGATTATGATATCGACCCGTCCGATTTGAGACAAAAAGGCTATGACGCCGTCGAATGATGTGTTTTATTCAGCACAGCATTGTTGTAGCATAGCAACATAGCTTTCAGGCGTTTCACTATCGGCATCATCTTGAACCGGATCACGCGCACATTACGAGGCTGGACGCGCAGCGATAGCTTTTTCGTCCGCGCCGAGATTATCGCTGTTGTGCTGATGCTCGGCACGGCAATAGCTACTTATTTCGCCGTACAGACCCAGGATGACAGCACGGCCTTGCTTTCGCCGCCGATTGTCGCGCTGCTGCTGGTTGCCAATCTGGTGCCCGCAATAGCCCTGCTGGTGTTGCTGGGCCGGCGTGTGGCCATGCGCCGCGCCGCGCTTTCAGTTATCGGCAGCGATGGCCAGCTCCATGTCAGGCTAGTCGCCATATTCTCCCTGATCGCCAGCGTGCCGATGCTGCTGGTGGTCATTTTCGCATCGCTGCTGTTCCAGTATGGCGTGCAATTCTGGTTTTCCGACAGCGCCCGCGCGATGCTGCAAAATGCGGGTACCTTTGCGCGCGGCTATTATGAGCAGAATTTGCGCGAGGTAGGCGATGAAACGCTGACCATGGCCAGCGACCTGCGCGACTATCTCAATCAGTCGAAGGTTTCGAGCCCCGAATTCGCAGAGGGTTATATTTATCAGGTGGTTACACGAAAGCTGAACCGTTCAGCCATCATCGAGATCGGCAAGGACGGCATCGCGCGCACCGCGGCCACGGTTGATCCCGATCAGCGCACCGCCACGCAGGTGCTCAGCAAGGAGATCGTGCGGCGGCTTGACAGAGGAGAGGGGGTCGTCGTCCGGGCGGAGCCTGACCAGATTGAGGCCTTCACGCTGCTCTACCCGGATCGCCGCATCTATCTGTATGCGACCCGCGATTCGGATGCGCCTGCATTCAGCCAGGTGAAGCGCGCCCAGGCCGTGCTTGCCAATTATGAGAGCTTTGCCCGGCAATCGCGGGCCTTGCAGATACAGTTCAACTCGGCACTGTTTATCGGCTCGCTCATGCTGGTGGGTATCGCGGTGTGGATTGCGCTTCAGGTCGCGGACCGCCTCGTCAAGCCGGTCAATGAACTGGTTTCCGCTGCACGCCGTATCACCGATGGCGATCTGTCCGTGCGTGTTTCCGGCCCCCATGCCCGCGACGAGATTGGCGTATTGTCGACCGCCTTCAACCGCATGACCCAGCGGCTCGAGGGGCAGACCAGCGCGCTGGTGTCAGCCAATACGCAGCTTGAGAACAGGCGCGCCTTTATCGAGGCGATTCTCTCGGGCGTCAGTGCGGGCGTTCTCGCTGTCGATACGGACCGCAATATCCGCATGACCAACCAGTCGGCGCAGAACATTCTGACGAATAGCGAGGCCGATCTGAACGAAAAAGCGCTGCGCGATGTGTCGCCCGAGCTGTGTGAACTGGTCGAAGAAGGGGTGAATGCCGATATCGTGCAGGTTCGCGTGGGCAACGACCTGCGTACGCTGGCGGTCAAGATCGCACAGGATCACAGCGGTCATGTGCTCACCTTTGACGATATTACGCAGCAGCTTTCGGACCAGCGCCGTGCCGCCTGGGCGGATGTAGCGCGCCGCATTGCGCATGAAATCAAGAATCCGCTCACTCCGATACAATTGGCGGCGGAGCGCCTGCAGCGCCGCTATGCCGGCGAGGTGAGCAGCGACAAGGGTACATTCACCCGCCTGACCGAGACAATTGTCCGGCAGGTTGGCGATTTGCGGCGCATCGTCGATGAATTCTCGTCCTTTGCACGCATGCCCAAGCCTGTGTTCCGCGCCGAGGGGCTGGACGATATTGCCCGCCATTCGCTGTTCCTGCACGAAGTGGCGCATCCAACTATCCAATTCTCCTTCACCTCCGATCTGGCTGGCCGGGAGATCGTGTGTGACCGGCGCCAGATCTCACAGGCGCTGACCAATATCGTCAAGAACGCGGTGGAAGCCGTAGAAGCGCGTACGGTCAAAGAGGAAGGGCTGCAGGGGCAGATTTCCATGCATATCGCCGACGTCGGTGAAGGCAAGCTGACGATTGAGCTCACGGACAACGGTATAGGCCTGCCCGAAGAGCGGGAACGCATCATCGAACCCTATATGACGACGCGTACCAAGGGCACGGGTCTTGGCCTCGCTATTGTCCAGAAAATAGTCGAGGAACACGGTGGGACGATGAATTTTCACGATGCGCCCGGCGGGGGCACCGTGGTGATAATACAGCTGGATGAGCATCATCTGGCACAGGTTGAGGAGCCTGGCGGCGGCGATACAGTCAGAGGAGAAGCACAGCACCATGGCGCTTGATATTCTTATTGTCGATGATGAAGCCGATATCCGCGATCTTGTTGCCGGGGTACTCGAAGACGAAGGCTATGAAACACGTGGAGCAGCCGATGCGGATGCGGCTCTGGACGCACTTACCATGCGCAGACCGTCACTGGTCCTGCTTGACGTATGGCTTCAGGGTTCGCGCCTCGATGGCCTGCAGGTTCTGGAGGAAATCAAGAAGCGGGATCCGACGATTCCGGTACTGATGATATCGGGTCACGGCAATATCGACACAGCTGTGGCGGCAATCCGCAAAGGCGCCAGCGACTTTATCGAAAAGCCGTTCGAGGCGGACCGCCTGCTGCACATGGTTGCCCGCGCGACCGAGACGGAACGGTTGCGGCGGGAAAACCAGGCCCTGCGCGCCAAAGTGGGGCAGGAGGAGGAGCTTACCGGCACCAGCAGCGCGATCAATGCCGTTCGCGCCACCATAAAACGCGTGGCAGGTACAGGCAGCCGCGTGCTGATCACGGGGCCTGCGGGCGTGGGCAAGGAAGTGGCGGCGCGCATGCTGCATAACTGGAGCGGTCGTGCCGACGCACCCTTCGTCATCGTGACGGCGGCGCGCATGGACCCTGAGCGGGTCGAGGAAGAACTGTTCGGTGTGGAGGACCCCAGCGGATTGGTCCGGCCCGGTTATCTGGAACAGGCGCACGGCGGCACGCTCTATCTCGATGAGGTGGCGGATATGCCGCTCACCACCCAGGCGAAGATCCTGCGCGTGCTGACCGATCAGAGCTTTACCCGCGTGTCGGGGCAACGGCAGGTGAAGGTCGATGTCCGATTCATCACGTCCACCGCCCGCAACCTGACGGAAGAGATTGAACAAAAGAATTTTCGCGAGGATCTCTATTATCGCCTGAATGTAGTGCCGCTGACGATCCCGTCACTGAGTGAAAGGCGGGAGGACATCCCTGCACTGGTCGAGCATTATGTCGCCCGTTTTGCCGCGGAACGCCGTTTGCCGTCGCCCGAAGTGGCCGGGGACGCCATGGCCGCCCTGCAGGCGATGGAATGGCCCGGAAACGTGCGTCAGTTGCGCAACATCATCGAGCGTACCATGATTCTGGCGCCGAGCGAGCAGATGGCGCGAATCGAGCTGGATATGCTGCCGGTCGAGAATGTTTCGGGTGATACAGAGGATCAGGTTTTCAGCCAGTCGATCATGACCTCACCTCTGCGCGAAGCGCGAGAGAATTTTGAGCGGGAATATCTGCGCATCCAGATCAAGCGCTTTTCCGGCAATATTTCGCGCACAGCGGGGTTTATCGGGATGGAGCGCTCGGCCCTGCATCGCAAGCTCAAGCTGCTGGGCCTGACCGAGGACAAGGATTGACTGGCTTATTGCAAACTAATGTCATTAGGTTGTGGCATTCCGTTCGCAACTGCGATATAAGAGCATGAGCTTGGCGGTGCGCGCAAGGCTGACACGACGTCCGTGAGGGACGCAAGAGCGGACAACGTCCCGCCAATAAGGAAGGCTGATAAATATGGCCGATAAGTCAAACAATTTACAGGATATTTTCCTCAATCATCTGCGCAAATCGAAAACACCAGTGACCATGTTTCTGGTGAAAGGCGTCAAGTTGCAGGGGATTATCACATGGTTTGATAATTTCTCGGTGCTGCTGCGCAGAGATGGACAATCCCAGCTGGTCTACAAACACGCGATTTCGACGGTTATGCCGTCGCAGCCACTCAACGTCAGCGACGTTCGCAAAGCCTTTGCCGAGCAGGAACGCAAATCGAAGCTGTTGCAGGAAGTGTTCCTCGGCGCAGTTCAGCGTGCGCAGGACCCTGTGACCATGTTCCTCGTCAACGGCGTGATGCTGCAGGGGGAAATTGCCGCTTTCGACCTGTTCTGCATGCTGCTGGAGCGCGATAATATGGCGCAGCTGGTGTACAAGCACGCCATATCGACCGTTCAGCCGTCCAAACCGCTCGACCTGTCAGGGGAGAGTGACGACGATGGGGGCGACGACTGAGCGCAGCTTTTTCTGCGCCCAGAGTCAGTTACTGGTGTTCGTATTGGGTATGAACATCCCTATATCGGCCCGATGAGGCTGGCATCATGAGTGTATTTGAACGAGGCAGCGCGGATGATCTCGCGCGCGGGGCAGGGGCGCTCGTGGTGCACGCGGAGGTCGGTGGTCCTGACCGGCGAGACAGCGAAGCGCGTCTGGAAGAGGCCGAAGGGCTGGCACTCGCTATCGGAATAGATGTGCGGGGCAAGGCAAGCTTTCGTGTCCGCTCCGTCAAGCCGGCCACTTTGTTCGGCAGCGGCCAGGTCGATCAGATTGCCACCATGGCTGAAGAGCAGGGCGCAGAGCTTGTTATCGTCGATAATGCGCTCACGCCGGTTCAGCAAAGCAATCTGGAGAAGACGTTCGGGGCCAAGGTAATCGACCGCACGGGCCTCATTCTTGAAATATTTGGCGAACGCGCCGCCACCAATGAAGGGCGATTGCAGGTCGAGCTGGCGCATCTCGATTATCAGGCAGGCAGGCTGGTGCGCAGCTGGACCCACCTGGAGCGGCAGCGCGGCGGTTTCGGTTTTCTCGGCGGCCCCGGCGAAACCCAGATCGAGGCCGACAGGCGCATGATCCGCGACCGTATGGCCAAGATACGGCGCGAGCTGGATCAGGTCACCCGTACACGCAATCTGCACCGGGCCCGGCGGCAACGCGCGCCATGGCCGGTCATCGCACTTGTCGGCTACACCAATGCCGGGAAATCCACGCTGTTCAACAGGATGACGGGCGCCGAGGTGATGGCCAAGGACATGCTGTTCGCCACGCTCGACCCGACCATGCGCCAGATCGCACTGCCCGGGCTGGATAAGGCAATTCTGTCCGACACGGTCGGTTTCGTGTCCGATTTGCCGACGCAGCTGATTGCGGCCTTTCGCGCGACGCTCGAAGAAGTAGTAACAGCGGATTTGATCTTCCATGTCCGCGATATTTCCCATTCTGACAGCGAGGCGCAGCGGGCCGATGTAATGGAAGTGCTTGGGGAACTGGGCGTTTTGCCGGGAGAGGGGGATGGAGACAGTGCCGAACCTGCTCCGGCCTATCTGGAAGTATGGAATAAATGCGATCTGCTGTCGGCCGAACAGCGCCGCGATGTAGAGGCCATGGCCGCGCGCCATGACGATGTTGTTCTGGTGTCGGCGATGACGGGTGAGGGGCTGGACGCGTTGCGCCGCACGATTGGCGACCTGATGACCGCTGGCAGCAACGTCCATATGATCAAGCTGCCTGTCAGTGACGGTGCGGCCTTGGCTTGGCTGCATGAGCATGGAGAGGTATTGGAAACGCAAGAAGCTACAGGCGATGCTGAAACCTTCGACCTGTCCGTGCGGCTTTCCGATGCCGCCTATGCGCGCTTCATGGCACGAAAATAATCAGCTTTGCGCCTTGGCTGCGCGCCACAAAATCTCTTTTTCATCAATAGATATTGATTGAAAATCAATATCTTGTGATATAGAGTTAATTTCCATTATACGAAATCGGCGCTCAAATTTACTGTTGGCGGCGCGCAGCGCTTCCTCCGGGTCAATTTTCATATGCCGCGCCAGATTGACGACCGCGAACAACAGATCGCCGACTTCTTCTTTCTGATCGTCAGCGGTCTCGGCCTCGCGCACTTCCTGAAGCTCTTCCTCAACCTTTGCCACCACGCCGGAAATGTCCGGCCAGTCGAACCCAGTGCGCGCGGCGCGTTTCTGGAGCTTTTCAGCGCGCAGTAATGCGGGCAGGGCGTTGGCCACTCCCGCAAGCGCGCTCCCATCCTTTTGCGCGCCTGAGCGTTCGGCTGCCTTGATTTCCTCCCATCCAGGCGATTGCGCACCATGTTCGCCGAAGACATGCGGGTGACGGCGGATCATCTTGTCGCATATCGACGCTATAACGTCGCTGAGGGCAAAGTGACCGGCTTCCTCCGCCATGCGGCTGTGATAGACGGTCTGGAGCAACAGGTCGCCAAGCTCATCCTGAAGCGCGGCCATGTCATTGCGCTCGATCGCGTCGGCGACTTCATAGGCTTCCTCGATCGTATACGGCGCAATCGTCGAGAAATTCTGCTTGATGTCCCATGGACAGCCAGTCTCAGGATGGCGCAATTTTTCCATGATATTCACGAGAGGGGCGATATCCGGCTTCTGGTTCTGCGACATCAATAAATCCGATAATATATATTATGTTAAATATAAACTAGAGCGGGAAGAAGGGGCCTCCTCCATGCGTTGCTTATGGTTCCAACACCATTTCGCCATTCTCTACCCGCCAGCTTCTCAGGCGCGAGAGAAAATTCATCCCGAGCACGTTCACACCGTTGAACTTGTCCGACACAATGATGCTGAGGTCGCTGGTTGTGATCGGGCCAATCGTTAACGCCGGTATGGATGACCGTTTGGCGACCGCTGTGCCATTGGCCGTTTCCATCATCATGCCGGGTCCGCTATTGTCTATGTTCAGCCCCGCGCTCAGCGCCACATCCTCAGACACGCCGGTGATTGTCGCGCCGCTGTCGATCAGAAACCTGGCCGAGGTGCCGTTAATCTGTCCGTCGACCCAATAATGGCCATCCATAGACATCTTGATATGCAGGCTGTTGCCTTCGGCACGCTGGTCCACCTTGCCACTCAGTTCGGTTTTTACCCGTTGGCCGATACCGGCGAACTCTTCCCGATAGCTGAACGCTACGAGGATAACGCCGAATATGATGATCCACGCAAACGCCATGCCCGCAATGTTGCGCAGCGGCAACCGGCGTGCCATCAGCGCCGATATCACCACTGTGGCTATCAGAATATACCACAGCATATGCGCGCCTTGATCGAAACTCATGCCAATACCTCGCTCAGACCATCATAAGCGGGGCGAACATGGCGCGGCAATACCGCACATAGTCGGTCATAATCCATGCTCTGATCCATATGGATGAGATAGGATTTTCCCGGAGCCACCTGTTCTATCGCTTCCAGTGTCAGGTCGAGATGCGCATGCGTGGGATGCGGATTTTCGCGCAGCGCATCGACGATCCATACATCGACGCCACTAAACATGGCGATCATGTCTGACGGCGCCTCGTGGAAATCCGTCGCATATCCAACTGAGCGCCCCTGATGATCGAAACGGAAGCCGGTCGACCAGATCGGGCCGTGTGGCATGTCGACACTGCGTATCTCGATATCACCAATAGTCATGCTGTCCGGCAAGATATTGGCCTGGACGATGGGCCTATACCCTTCCCGACCTTCAAAGGCGTACGTAAAGCGCTGCTGCAACAGCTTCATCACCGGCGCGCGCGCATAGCCGTCTATCGGCTCCTTGATGTTGCGCTGCCTGATGCGGTGGTGAAAAACCTGCCTTAGATCGTCTATGCCATGACTGTGGTCGGCATGGTCATGCGTCCACAGAACAGCGTCTATGGCGATGACATTGGCTGCCAAAAGCTGCTGGCGCATATCCGGCGAGGTATCGACAAGGATCGTCGTCGTGTCGCTCTGCACCAATAGGGATACGCGGGTTCGCCGGTTTTTCGGATTATCGGGGTCGCAGCTGCCCCAGTCATTACCAATGCGTGGAACGCCCGATGAAGTGCCGCACCCCAATATGGTGTAGCGTAACGCCATCAGTGCGCTTGGGCTTTGCTGAATAATGTAAAGAAGTTTTGGCTCGTTGATGCGATCAGGTCATCAACCTTCTCACCGCGCAGGTTGGCAAGAAATTGGGCCGTGTCCGCGACATAGGCGGGCTCGCACGTCTTGCCCCTGTGCGGCACGGGGGCAAGAAAGGGCGAGTCCGTTTCGATCAACAGGCGGTCAGCGGGCAGGCGCGCGGCCGTTTCCTGCAGCTCCTTGGCGTTTTTGAAGGTCACGATGCCGGAAATGCTGATGTAAAAGCCCAGTTCCAGCGCGGCGTCGGCAAAGGCTCCGCTGGCGGTAAAGCAGTGGATCAGGCCTGGATAGGCACCCTCCTCCATGCCCTCGCGCAATATTGTGAGCGTATCTTCCTCCGCGTCGCGCGTGTGCACAATCAACGGCAGGCCGGTTTCGCGCGCGGCAACGACATGGCTACGGAAGCTCAGCTGCTGGCGCTGGCGGTCGCTATGATCGTAATAATAATCGAGCCCGGTCTCGCCGATCCCGACCACCTTGGCGTGCTGTGAGGCTTCTACAAGCCTCTGTGTATCAATGTCCGGATGTTCGTCCGCTTCATGCGGGTGGATGCCCACACTGGCCCATATACCCTCATGAGCCTGTGCCGTGGCGATAATGTCGTCCCATTCCCGCTCGCGCGTGGAGATGTTGAGCATGCCAGATACGCCAGCGGCGCGGGCCCGCTCGATCACAGCCCCCTGCTCTTCGACCAGGCCCTTGTAATTGAGGTGGCAATGGCTGTCGATCATGCCGGATCTGCGCCCTCTTCCGTAGGAAGCTCCAGACGAGGGAATAGAGGCTTTGGCGGTTCGATGGTCCGGCCATCAAGTGGATCAGTCCCGCTATCCAGGAAATCATAGGTCCACAAATTGTCAGGCACCTTCATTGCGTTCAGCAGCGCCTCGGCGCTGGTCGGGATGATCGGCATCACCGCAATCGCCAGATCGCGAATACAGGCGTAAAGCGTGCCAAGCACCTGCGCCATGCGATCAGGGTCGGTTTTCCGCAGCGCCCATGGCGCCATGGCATCAACATATTGGTTGCACGCGAATACGGCCTTGATCCAGGCATCAATGGCTATGGATGGCGCCAGTCGCTCCAACGCTTGTGGGATATCGTCGCGCACAGCGGCTTTGACCATCCCCAATATCTCATGATCCTCAACGGCATCGCCTGCATCGGGAATGACGCCGTCCAGGTTTTTCGCGATCATGCTAAGCGTGCGTTGCGCCAGATTGCCGAAGCTGTTGGCAAGATCACTATTCGCCTTTTGAACAATGGCTTCCGGGCTATAGCTTCCATCATTTCCGAAGGTGACTTCGGCCAACAGGAAATAGCGCAGCTGGTCCACGCCAAAGGCATCGGCCAGCTCCAGCGGATCGGCCACATTGCCCAGCGATTTCGACATTTTCTCGCCGCGATTGAGCAGGAAGCCGTGGCCGAACACCTGTTTGGGCAGCGGCAGCCTGGCGCTCATCAGGAAAGCGGGCCAATAGACCGCGTGAAAGCGCACGATATCCTTGCCGATGATATGGGTGATGTCCCCGCCCTCGGCCCAGTAAAGCGCCATCTGCTCGGTATCGTCAGGATAGCCGCAGCCGGTCAGGTAATTGGTCAGCGCATCCACCCATACATACATGACATGGCCTTCGCTGCCGGGTACCTTGACGCCCCAGTCGAAACTGGTGCGCGACATGCTGAGGTCTGACAGGCCGCCCTCGACAAAGCGCATCACCTCGTTACGGCGGCTTTCGGGTTGGATGAATTCGGGATGTTCGGTGTACAGTTTGAGCAATGGTTCCTGATATTTGGACAGGCGGAAGAACCAGCTTTCCTCGACGGTCCACTCGACCGGAGTGCCCTGCGGAGAGAGCTTTTCGCCCCCTTCCCCTTCGCTCAGCTCTTTCTCGTCGTAAAACGCCTCATCGCGCACCGAATACCAGCCTTCATAGCGGTCTAGATAGAGGTCATCATTCGCCTCCATCGCCTGCCAGATCGCCTGGCTGGCGCGGTGATGATCTGGTTCGGTCGTGCGAATGAAACGATCATAAGATATATTCAGTTTGTCATCCATGTCTTTGAAATAAGATGACATTTCCTGCGCCAATTCAGCAGGCGACACGCCCTTGCCCCGCGCGGTCTGTGCCATTTTCAGGCCATGCTCGTCCGTGCCGGTCTGAAAGAAGACATCGCGGCCCATCATCCGCTGAAACCGCGCGAAGGCGTCCGTCGCAATCGCTTCATAGGCATGGCCGATATGCGGGCGGCCATTGGGATAGGATATGGCAGTCGTGATGGTATAGGGCTTGGACATTGATGCTCGCGTTGTTCAGGTTTGCCGCCTATCTAACCGCAGCGCAGCATAACGCCAAGGCCGTTTTCCCCGCAATTACAGCAGTGCGTGCTCATTTTCCGGTTCTGCAAGGCTGGCGGCATGCGAACACAACTCGAAAACAGTCGTCGCCGGGTCGAGCGAGAGCGGTATCGCCGTCATTGCCAGATCGCGTGCGGCTTCCCACGCCGCAATAGCCTCGGCCAGCGCCGGACCCGTCAATTCTCTGG
Organism: Sphingobium sp.; assembly: GCA_020446425.1. GTDB lineage: Bacteria > Pseudomonadota > Alphaproteobacteria > Sphingomonadales > Sphingomonadaceae > Sphingobium. The sequence goes on from JAGRES010000008.1 coordinate 182,965, forward strand.
CGCGCGTTGCGATATAGGCGGGGGCTTGTTCCAGAAAGGCTTCATAGCGCGGTCTGGCGCTTTTGATGGCCAGTGTCTTGGCCAGAGCAATTCTCTCCGCATTGGATGGGTCGCCGCTCTGGCTGATCCGTTCCAGCGCCGCTACCATATCGCCTATGCCCAGCCCAGCCAGCGCCAAAGCCCGCCCGGGAGAGCCCTCCCCCATCCGTAACAGCGTGTGATGTTCATCCTCGTCCATGGCCGGGTCAGCCTGCCTCAGCGCGGCGGCCATATCCGCACTGCCCAGCGGCGATAGGCGCAGCATGCGACAACGTGAACGGATGGTTGGCAACAGGCGCGAGGGAGAATGGCTGATGAGCAGGAATATCGTGTCGCGTGGCGGCTCTTCCAGACTTTTGAGCAGTGCGTTGGCCGCGCCGCGCTCCATATCGTCCGCCGCATCAATCAGGATGATGCGCCGTTTCGAGACCGAAGAAGAGGTGGACAGCAGCCGCGACAGGCTACGTACCTGATCCACGCTGATATTACGGGCGAGATCGCCATTATCCTTCTCCAGCCGCCGCAGTTCGGCATAATCGGGATGGGTGCCCGCCTCGAACAGTTTTGCCGAAGGATGGCTGGACGCGACCATGCTTTCCTGCTCTCCATCCGCCAGCAGGCACAGCGCGATCTGCCGGGCCAGTGATGCTTTGCCGATGCCATGCGGGCCGGCGAATATCCAGCCATGATGCAGCCGCCCTGCCCGCGCTGCGCTCAATATCTCGTCGCGTTCGCGATCATGACCGAAAACCGGCGTCATGGCAGTATGTCCGCAAGGGATTCCAGGATCTGGGCGCTGACGCTTTCCGGGTCTGCGCTGGCGTCGATGGTGCAAAAACGCTCGGGTTCCGCTTCGGCATAGCTACGGAAAGCGGCAGCGACGTTACTATGAAACTCCATATCCCGTGCGCCGAAACGGTCTGTATGGCCTGCGTCTCGCGCCGCTGCGCGCTCCGCCGCGATATCGAGCGGCAGGCTGAGCAATAAGGTCCGGTCCGGCATCAACCCTTGAGAGCCGATACGATGCGCCGCCATGATGTCCTCGTCGGCTAGCCCGCTCGCGCCTGCCTGATAAGCGCGCGTGCTGTCGATATAACGGTCGCACAGCACCCATGCGCCGCTTTCCAGGCCGGGGCGGATCACCCGCTCGACATGATCGGATCTGGCAGCGGCGAAAAGCAAAGCCTCTGCGCGCGGGTTCCACCGGTCAGCCTCTCCGTCCAACAGCAGCGCACGGATGGCCTCTGCGCCCGGCGTGCCGCCCGGCTCACGGGTTTCGACGACTTCCAGCCCCAATCCGCGCATATGGCTGGCCAGCAGGCGCAGCTGGGTGGACTTGCCAACCCCCTCCCCGCCTTCCAGCGTAATGAACTTGCCTTTATTGTTGGATGGCGCGCTCACCCGAAAAAGGACTTCAGGCCGTTCCACAGCCGCCCGAAGAACCCGGCTTCTTCGACCGCTTCACCAGCGACAAGCGGCAGGACCTGCGGCCCGGTATCGTTGGTTGAGATGATAAGCTGTGCGATCTGCTGCCCCTTGGCGATCGGCGCCTTGATCGGGCCGTTATACACGACCTTGGCGCTGATGCTGCCAGTGGCAGTGCGGGGCAGCGTTACCGCCAGATCGCGCGGTGCGACAATCGGCACAGTGCTGGCGCTGCCCATCTGTACTTCGGCGGTCTCAACCGTCTCACCCTGCTGGAACAGGCGCTTGGCCTTCCACGCCTTGAAGCCCCAGTCCATGAAACGCACGGACTCGCTGATGCGGCCATTGAAAGAATCGAGGCCAGCGACCACCATCACCAGACGGCGGCCATCCTGAATGGCGGAACCGGTAAAGCCATAACCGGCCTCCTGCGTATGGCCGGTCTTGAGGCCGTCCGCTCCGGCGACTTTGCCCAATATAGGGTTGCGGTTGGCCTGCGTGATCGGTTCGCCCGACATGGTCTTGCCCCAAGTGAAGGAGGGCGTGTCATAAAATTGCTTGTAGAGGCTCGGGGTTTCCTCGATCGTTGCCTTGGCAAGCGTTACCAGATCGCGCGCCGTCACATAGGTGCGGCCTTCGTCCGGCCAGCCATTGCTGTTGCCGAAATTGCTATTCGTCATGCCAAGGCGCTTGGCTTCCTTGTTCATCAGATCGGTGAACGCCTCTTCCGTCCCCGCGATTCCCTCGGCCAGAACAACACAGGCGTCATTGCCGGACAGGGTGACGATGCCGTGCAGCAGATTTTCGACCGAAACCTGCTCACCGGGAGAGAGGAACATGGTCGATCCGGCTTGCGGGCCGTGCCATTTCTCCCATGTTTCCGGCCTGACGGTGAATTTCTTGTCGAGACTCAATTCGCCTTTCTCGATCAGCAGAAAGGCGACATGGGTTGTCATCATCTTCGCCATGGATGCGGGCGGAATACGGCGGTCGCCATCCTTGTCGAAGAGCACTGCGCCGGATGACAGGTCCTGCATATAGGCAATCGGCGCTGCGCTGTCATAGCTGGGCGCGCTGGCGGCGAGCGGCGTTATGGCGAAGGAAATCAGGGCAGCGGAAACAAGTAACTTTTTCATCGACTATCCAGGGCTTGCACGAATCCGTGACGGCTAAGGGATTAGTCGTTTACCATGATCCGCGCGCCTTGAAACCCCGACTTGGCTGCCTGTGCAGCGCCGTCCTGCGCTTTGTGTCGGCTTTCGTAAGGACCCATGCGCACCCGCCACAGGCCGTTGGGTGCTTCATCAACAAAACCACCGCACCGCTTGGCCGCGCCCGATGCACGTTCCTTGCTGGAAAAGGCCGCGACCTGAACGACATACGAACCTGGCTGCTCCGCCTGTGACGACGCTGTCTCAAGGGCGGCATATTCCAGTGCGGGCGGCGGGCTTTTGGCGGATGAAGCATCGGTGCGCGGTGTATAGTCGAGCTTCTTGCGCAGTGCAGCCAGCAGGAGCTCGGGCGCTTCCAGCCGTTCGCTGGCGCGCAGGCCTTGTTTCAGCGCGACTTTTTCCTGCTCCAGCGGATCAACGCGGCGAACGCGTACAGCCGCATGGCCATGGCCACTGACACCCAGCTGTTCCGCTGCCCCGCGTGACAGGTCTATGAGGCGCGAGCGCGCATATGGCCCACGATCGTTGATACGCACCAATATCGTACGCCCAGTATCGAGTGAGGTTACTTCGACATAGCTCTGAAACGGCAGGGTCCGGTGCGCGGCGGAGATACCGGTAGGCAGAAAAGGCTCGCCGCTGGCAGTTTTCCTGCCCGCCAGTTCATCGCCATACCAGCTTGCATAGCCGACTTCGTCATATTCTTCGGCTTCTTCGGCGGCGGGTGACGCCTGGACTTTTACGTCAACGGGCTCCTCAGCGGCAATCGCCTGAGAAATCGGCGCAGTAAGAAAAGACTGGTTTTCCGCGCCTCCAGCGAACGCCGCATACAGCCCGGCCAGCGCCATCAAAGATGCGCCAAGCAGGCCTTTTTGCTCAATCGTCAACCGCATTCGCCAATAACCCCACCGAAAGTGCGTAGAAATTCGAGCAGTTATAATCGAGAATTGCTTGATAATTGCTTGTCAGCAGATAGGCGGTCTTGCCCGGCCCATCGGGCTCCAGCAAGGTGGCAAGCACGTCGCTGCGCAGGCTTTCCCCGCCCAGCGGCATGACGCCGAGCCTGCGCCATTCGGTCATGGTCATCCATTTGCTGTGCCGCTCGAACACGCGCGGGCAGCGCGGCGGAATAGTGTGATTGGCGATGGCTGCGCGGTCGATCGTGCTGGGCACGGCCACCGCAATTCCCCATGGGATGCCCTTGCGCCAACCGGCGTCGACGAAATAATTGGCTATGGAAGCCAGCGCATCTGCCTGGCTGCTCCATATATCGGCCTTGCCGTCGCCATCCCCATCGCGCGCGACACGCAAATAGACAGATGGCAGGAACTGCGGATAGCCCATGGCCCCTGCCCAGCTGCCCACCAGCTTTTCACGTGGTATGCCATTGTCGAGAATTTTCAGCGCGGCGAGAAATTCCGGTTCGAACAATGTGCGGCGGCGCCCTTCATAGGCGAGCGTCGCCAGCGATCGCAGCAGGTCGAAATCACCGGTAAAGCGGCCATAATTGGTTTCATGCCCGAAAATTGCGACCATGATGGATTCCGGCACACCGGTTTCGCGCTCGATCTGCATCAGCTTGGAACGGTTGGCGCGATAGGCCACCTGCCCGCCCCGGATGCGTGAAGCATCGACATGCTTGCGGCGATAGGGTTCGAAAGGTGGAATAGGAGAGTCGAACGATCCTCCCGGTTGAGACTGGTCAAGCTGTATGACGCGTGGATTATAGCTGAGCGTCGGGAATACCTGGTTCATCGTCGCCGCGCTGATGCCCATCGCGGCGGCCTTGCCGCGCAGGCTGTCGAGATAGCGGTGAAACCCGCTTTCCATATCGCTGCTTTGTTGTGGAATGGGCTGCACGATTTCCTGCGCGCTCGCCTGAAACGGTGCGAGAGAGGACATCAGGGCTATGACACATGCTATGGAGCGCAGGAACGGCTGCAAATATAGGCTACTCATAACGCCATAGTGGCAGATTGCATGTTCGCCGTGAATTCCTGTCGTCCGAATTATCCATCGTTATGACGAAAAAAGGGGTGGCGAAACCGCCACCCCAAGACCTTCCCGGGGGAAGTGCCGGCTGGTTATTATTGGTCGATGTTCCGGCGGAAGGTTTCCGGCAGGAACAGCAGGCCGACGACCACTGTCATCGCCGCCACAAGCACCGGATACCACAGGCCATAGTAGATATTGCCGGTGGCTGCGACCATTGCGAAGGCCGTGGTGGGCAGGAAGCCGCCGAACCAGCCGTTGCCGATATGATAGGGCAGCGACATGGATGTGTAGCGGATCCGGCTGGGGAACAGCTCGACCAGCATGGCGGCTATCGGGCCGTAGACCATGGTGACCAGCAGAACGAGCGCGACCAATATGGCGACCACGCGGGTCTTGTCGATCTGATCCGGATCAGCCTTCGCCGGATATCCGGCACCCGCCAGCCCCGCCTTGAGTTCATCCTGGAAAGCGGTGATCGCCGCCTTCTTGTCGTCACCCGATAGGGTCGCGACCGCAGGGACGGTAAAGACGGTCTCACCTACCTTTACCTGAGCCTGCGTACCCGACGGAACATCGGCATTTTCATAGCTGATGCCGGTCTTGGCCATATAAGCCTTGGCGACGTCACAGCCATTGCTGTCGAACTTGTTCTTGCCGACCGGGTCGAACTGGAACGAGCATTCGTCCTGATGGGCGACGATCGTCACTGGTGCCGCCGCCTGCGCCTTGGCGAGAGCGGGGTTAGCCGCCGTCGTAAGTGCGGAGAACAGCGGAAAATAGGCCAGCGCCGCAATCGCACAGCCGCCAATGATCAGCGGTTTGCGGCCGATCTTGTCGCTGAGCCAGCCGAAGAACACGAAGAACGGCGTGCCGATGGCAAGTGCGATGGCGATCAGTATGTTCGCCGTTGCGCCATCTACCTTCATTGTCTTCTCAAGGAAGAACAGCGCGTAGAACTGGCCCGTGTACCAGACGACAGCCTGCCCCGCGACCGCGCCGAGCAGCGCAACCAGCACCCAGCGGAAATTCTTCCACTGGCCGAAGGCTTCGGTGAGCGGCGCTTTGGACGTCTTGCCCTCTTCCTTCATCTTCTGGAAAACCGGGCTCTCGTTGAGCTGCATGCGGATCCACATGGAAACCGCCAGCAGGATGATCGAGATCAGGAATGGCACGCGCCAGCCCCATTCACCGAACACATCCTCACCCATCACTGTGCGCAGGCCGATAACCACCAGCAGGGCAGCAAACAGGCCGAAGGTGGCCGTGGTCTGAATCCAGCTGGTGTAGAGGCCACGCTTATGGTCGGGCGCATGTTCCGCGACATAGGTCGCCGCGCCGCCATATTCGCCGCCCAGAGCCAGGCCCTGAAGCAAGCGCATGATGATGAGGATGACCGGAGCCGCCATGCCGATACTGTCATAGCTGGGCAGCAAACCGACCGAGAAGGTTGACAGGCCCATGATCGCCATCGTCACCAGGAATGTATTCTTGCGTCCGACAATGTCGCCGATCCGCCCGAATACCAGCGCGCCGAAGGGACGCACCGCAAAACCGGCGGCAAAAGCCGCGAGTGCGAATATGAAGCCCGTCGTTTCATTGACGCCCGAGAAGAAATTGGCGGAGATATAACTCGCCAGTAGTCCGTAAAGATAGAAATCATACCATTCAAAAACCGTACCGAGCGATGACGCCCCGATGACCATTTTTTCGTTCTGGGTCGCGGCGTGATGCTTTGGAATGTCGTCATATGCCGTAGCCATAACCCCTCTCCTTTCGTTGATATCGTTAGAATGAATATTTCGCAGCAAATTCAAAGCGGTCAAGCTGCCCTTTGGCGCCGCTAACCAGTTCACGTTCACCGTGACGATATTCGACCCCAAGGTCGAAGCCCTTGGCCGGTGACCAGAAGATATTACCGGCATAGCTGATGGCTTGCGCATTCAGGCCATCGAGAACGCCCGGTGCGAAACCGCCCGGATAATTGACATCCTGATACCCCACCATCCAGTTTGTGCGGACCGATGGCGAAAGGCCGATTTTGACGGCAGCAAGCCCGGCGAAGACTTTGGGCGTTTGCAGATGACCTGCGGCGTCAATGACCACGTCCGGCGAGAAGTTGAGGCCGACATAGCGGCCCACGCCTTCGCCATATGTGAGCATCAGGCGGATATCGTGGCGCTTGTCTGCACCAAAGCTAATCTTGCCCGATCCGCTGACGCCCCAGCCAAAAGCGGTGTCCTTGACGACACCGTTGTCGACGCGAAGCTGCCGGGTGACGCCGGCCAGCGCCAGATCGGCATTGCCTGAGGTCATGTTGATACGCGCGGCGAAGTCCGGCATCTTGTCCTGATCATTTTCGACGGCGGCGGAACCGGGAACCACTGACTGTGTCTCGCCATTTTCCGCTGCCAGATGCAGGGTCGCCGCTCCCAGCTTCTTGCTGAAACGGATAAGCGGCTGACGCACGAACACCGTGCCTTCTGTCGGGCCGACAAAGTCGGTGCTTTCCGGCAATACCGCGACGTTCTGGAATGTCGACCAGTCCTGACCGACTGTCAGGTTATCGAACTGAACATATGCACGGCGTAGCGCCAGATTATAGCCGTTGGTTGTGCGTTCCGATCCCTGGGTGCCCGACGAAGTTTGGAAATCGGTCTCGACATAGCCTTTGAGCGTATGGCCCGCGACACTAGTATCGAGGTTCAGCCACAGGCGCGTCTGCTTGGCCGAGAAATCATTATTGGTTGTCGATGTACCGCCCACCGGAATGGTCTGCGGCAAATAGAAATCGCGACCGAGCGAATTGGCCGCGACGGTGCCGTCATCCCAGTGGCTGAATGTGGCGACGGTTTTCAGGAAGCCGCCAATCTTGATGCGCGTGCTGCCATTCCCGACTGTAAAACCGTCCTGGCTTGCAGCGGCGAGCGCCGGTTTTGCGTTTTCAACCGCAGCGCTTGCCTCAGCCGACTTTGCTTCCGCGCTGGCGACTGCTTCACGCAGCTGTGCGTTTTCGGCCTTCGCGGTGTCCAATTGTCCCTGCAGCGACCCGAAGGCTTTTTCCAGCGCTTCGATTCTGGCTTCAAGTTCCTGTTCCTTCTGCGTCGCCGCCAAAGCGTCACTTGCGGAAACGGCCAGCATTGCCGCGCCGGACATCAAGCCAATCAGCATCCTCTGTTTTCGCATTTACCCTCTCCCTTGCCGGGCGTTATGCCCATCCTCTTGTCCACGGAGATTTTCTGCGATTGAACTCTGTATGAATACTTAGACCTTGGTCGAAACGCAGTTAGACCTTAGTCTATAGTGAAAAGCAGGTGGGTCGCCGCTAGACTAGGGTCACGCATGAGATGGAAAGTTTAGGAGAAGCGCGATGTCGAATGTTTATCCGGTCCCCGCAGAATGGGCCGCCAAGGCGAAGATCAACGCCGAGCGCTATGAAGACATGTATGCGCGTTCGGTCAGTGATCCCGATGGGTTCTGGCGTCAGGAGGCTCAGCGGCTCGATTGGATGAGGCCTTTCACCAAGGTGAAAAATACGAGCTTCAATGAGGCCGATTTCGGCATCAAATGGTTCGAGGATGGCGCGCTTAACGTCTCTGCCAACTGCATCGACCGGCATCTGGCCGAGCGCGGAGACAAAGTGGCAATCCTGTGGGAAGGCGACTCTCCCGGGGAAGGGCGGCGTATCACCTATAAGGAACTGCATGCCGAAGTCTGCCGTCTCGCTAATGCGCTTAAAGCCAATGGCGTGCGTAAAGGCGACCGGGTGACAATCTATCTGCCAATGATACCCGAAGCCGCCTTCTCCATGCTGGCTTGCGCGCGTATCGGCGCGATCCATTCCGTCGTGTTCGGCGGCTTTTCACCCGACAGCCTGGCCGGACGCATAGAGGATTGCGACTCATCGCTGGTTATCACTGCCGATGAGGGGTTGCGTGGTGGCAAGACGGTGCCCTTAAAAGCCAATGTCGATGCTGCTCTGGAACATTGCACGAGCGTCAACAGGGTTGTCGTGGTGCGCCGCACGGGTGGCGACATCAAGATGAAGGATGGGCGCGACATCTGGTATCATGAAGCCACGGCGCGCGCCGATGCCGATTGCCCGCCAGAGGTCATGAATGCGGAAGATCCGTTGTTCATTCTCTACACTTCAGGTTCGACCGGAAAGCCCAAGGGGGTCCTGCATACCAGTGGGGGATATTTGCTGTGGGTATCAATGACCCATGAATATACGTTCGACTATCGCCCGGGCGAAATTTTCTGGTGCGCGGCCGATGTCGGATGGGTCACAGGCCACAGCTATACGGTCTATGGCTCGCTGGCCAACGGCGCCACCACGCTGATGTTCGAAGGCGTTCCCAACTATCCCGACCACAGCCGTTTTTGGCAGATCGTCGATAAATATCAGGTCGATATCTTCTATGGCGCGCCCACTGCCATCCGCGCCCTGATGCGTGAGGGCGATGAATGGGTGAAGAAAACCAGCCGCAAGTCGCTCAGGCTGCTGGGCAGTGTGGGCGAACCGATCAATCCCGAAGCCTGGGAATGGTATTATAATGTGGTTGGCGAAGGGCGGTGCCCGATTGTCGACACATGGTGGCAGACAGAAACTGGCGGACATATGATCACGCCAATGCCCGGCGCGCACGCGCTCAAGCCCGGTTCGGCCTCCATGCCCATGTTTGGCGTTCAGCCACAGTTGGTAGATGGCGATGGCAAGGTTCTCGATGGCGCGATTGACGGAAACCTGTGCATCACCGACAGCTGGCCGGGCCAAATGCGCACTGTCTGGGGCGATCATGAACGCTTTTTCCAGACATATTTCAGTACTTATCCGGGCAAATATTTCACCGGCGACGGATGCCGCCGTGACGAGGACGGCTATTACTGGATTACCGGCCGCGTCGACGACGTGATCAACGTGTCCGGGCATCGCATGGGGACCGCCGAAATCGAGAGTGCGCTGGTCGCGCATGCGAAAGTCGCGGAGTCCGCGGTGGTGGGATATCCGCATGACCTTAAAGGCCAGGGCATTTATGCCTATGTCACGCTCAACGCCAATGAAGTGGAATCGCCCGATGTTCGCGCCGAACTGATCAAATGGGTGCGGCAGGAAATCGGCCCGATCGCAACGCCCGATGTCATCCACTTCACGCCCGGCCTGCCTAAGACACGCTCCGGCAAGATCATGCGCCGCATCCTGCGCAAAATCGCGGAAGGCGACACGTCCAATCTGGGCGACATATCGACATTGGCCGATCCCTCCGTCGTGGACAGCTTGGTCAACTCACGCGCGGTAGACGCCTGAGGCGAGAATATGCCCGGCACGATATTGATCGCGGATGACCACCCCCTGTTCCGTCAGGCTATGGCCATGGCGGCGCAGGCCGCGGCGCCCGATGCGCGCATTGTTGAAAGCGCCAATTTACCCACCGCTCTCAATGAAGCCGGTGCGGCAGATGATTTGATATTGATCCTGCTTGATCTCAAAATGCCGGGCGCCGAGGGATATTCCGGTGTTGCCCTGCTGCATGCCGAAAAGCCCACCGTGCCGATACTGGTCGTTTCCAGCGCGGATGCGGCGCAGACTGCGCGCGATGCGGTACGTTTCGGCGCGGTTGGATTCTTGAGTAAAAACTCTGAACTTGACGCCATAGAAAATGCCATTCGCGATGCACTCGCCGGAAAGCGAATAGAAGCGCCCAGGGACGAAGCCATAGATCCTGTGGCGGAGCAGATCGCGTCACTCACGCCGACCCAGCTCAAGGTATTGCTGGGCGTTATGGAGGGCCGGTTGAACAAGCAGATCGCCTATGATCTGGGCATCAGCGAGGCGACCGTGAAGGCGCATATGACGGCGATCCTGAAAAAGCTGGATGTTCAGAACCGGACGCAGGCCGTGCTTGCCGCCAAGGCGCTAGGCCTCTCCATACAGCATCACTGAGATTTTATTCCGCTGCTGAATGCAGCACGGTGCCCGATAGCCAGCCATTCAACACCGCTGGTGTGGCCGGCTTGCGCAGAACCGTTACACCCATTTGCCCGGCGCGGCTCATATAATCCTTTGCGCGCGCTGCCGTGACCAGCGCATAATGGGCATTGGGATGACGCTCTCGTAATTTTTCGATCAGCATCAGGCCGTCCATACCTTCTCCCAGATTGAAATCGGCCAGTACCACGTCGAGGGATTGGGCGTGGCTCAGTGCTTCCTCCACCGATGTGGCTATCGTGACGCTATGTCCGAGAGAGTGGAGGAACTCGCGTAGCGCTTCGCAATTGGCTTCATTGTCATCGACGACCAGGACTGAATATGCCGAATGTGAAGCCGCCTGTATTCTGGGCGCGGCCACTGCATTTTCCGGCCTCAATGTTGAGATGGGCAGCGCAAAACTGAAACGGCTTCCCTTGTCCAGGCGTGAATTGACCGATACCCGGCCGCCCAGCAAACGCGCCGTGCGCTCCACTATCGCGAGGCCAAGGCCAATCCCGCCACCACCCGCATTGGGCAGGCGTTCGAATTCGCGGAATATGATCGCCCGTTTATCTTCGGCGATGCCCGGCCCGCTGTCGATCACGTCGATACGGGCGTGGCTGCCCCGTTTGCGCACACCAATCACAATGCCGCCGCTGTCGGTGTAACGGATCGCATTAGACAGGAAATTCTGGACGATGGAGCGCAGCAGACCGGGATCGCTTTCCACCAGCGCATCGCCGGGGCCAACCTTCAGTTTCAGCCCTTTCTCATGCGCCAGCGGCATCATTGTGTCTGCCAGTTCGACCAACATGGAGCGCAGATGGATTGGCCCGATGTTGGGGGTAATCCCCCCGGCATCCAGCTTGGAAATATCCAGCAGCGATTGCAGCAGCATGTCGGCGGATTCGATGGACCGGTCCAGCCGTTTCAATATCTCGCCCTGTTTTTCGGGGAGATCCCGCGCCAGCGCGGCAGAGAACAGCCTGGCCGCATGAAGTGGCTGCAACAGATCGTGGCTTGCTGCCGCCAGAAACCGCGTTTTCTCCTGATCGGCCATGGCCAGCGCATGATTGGCGCTGCGCAGTTCGGCGGTGCGCTCTTCAACCCGGTGCTCCAGTTCCACGCGCGCGCGCTCAAGCCCGGTCATCGCGTTTTCCTCTGCCGTCACATCGCTGAACGACATGACATAGCCCCCGCTCGGCATAGGGCCACCGACGGTTTTAACGACGCGGCCGTCGGGCCGGACACGTTTGAAACTATGGGGTTGGGCGCGGTGCATATGTTCCAGCCGCTTTTCTACGTGGGCGTCGACTTCACCCGGCCCGCACTCGCCACGTTCGGCATTATACCGGATCAGATCGGCTATCGGCGCGCCGATGCGGATCATGTCGGCGGGATAGTCGAACAGATCGAGATAGCGCTGGTTCCACGCCACCAGATTGAGGTCGCGGTCGATCACGCAAACGCCATGGTCGATATTCTCAAGTGCCGCTGCCAGCAGCCCCTTCGAGAAGCGCAGGCTTTGCCCTGTATCGTCGAGTATACGGGCAACTTCTTCGTGGTTGAGCTGTGACCCATAGAGTGCGGAACTGATGAACGCGCGGGCGGATGGTATACCCACTACGCTCGCAATGATACGCTCCGCCTTGCTGCGGTTGACCCGGTCGATTACCCGATTTTCGTCGATCCCGACGAAAGCGTCGGCAGTTATTTCCGGTCCGACAAAGCGCGCAACAAGACGCTTGAGATCGCCAATTGTCGAAATCGCATTAGGAACTGCTCCCGTATCCCGCAGCAATATCGGCAACGCACCCGGCTTCACGCGACGCATCGTCACTAGCGCGAATACCGCCAGATTGGCCCCGAGGCTCCAGAATGTCCCGTGACTGATAGGGCTCAAGCCGTCGATGCCGAGCAATGCATTGGGATCGAACAATGTACCCTTCAGCGCCAATAGCATGGCTTGATCGGCCACCTGAGGCATGGCCAGCGTATAGCACCACAGCACTATGCCCGCGCCCAGCCCCGCTTTCGCCGCCAGTGCGTCCCTGTTGCTGCCGAGTACGGCAAGGATCAGCGCGGGCGCGAATTGCGCCATGGCCGCAAATGCGACCAGCCCGATAGAAGCCAACCGTTCATTTTCATTGATCCCCAGCGCCCACAGCAAGGCTGCACTCAGGATCAGCATGATCGCGGCACGACGAATGAGCAGCAATATGCGCCCTAATTGCCCCTCGCCCGAGAAACGATCCGACGCGACAAGGAATGGCGCGACAAGATCATTGGAAACCATCGTGGAGAGTGCGATGCTCTCCACCAGCACCATTGCCGTTGCCGCCGAAAACCCGCCCAGAAAAATCAGCAGCGCCACGATATCCATATTATGTGCGAGCGGCAGTTGTAGGACGAAGAAGTCGGGAGCGCCGCTGCCGGGCAATATGGCGAGACCCGCTGCCGATATCGGCAGCACCACCAGCAATATGACCAATATATAGGCTATGAAAGGCCAGCGGGCGCGGTCGATATCATCGCTGGAATGCGCCTCGATAACGCCGATGTAGAACTGTCGGGGAAGGCAAATGATCGCCGCCATCGACAGGATAGTGATAACGAAGAAATCCATGCCTATGTTGCTAGGAGCGAAATTGCTGGCGAGGTGATCAATCCCCTGCGCGGCGTCGGCTTGCGGCAGTCCTGTAAGTAGCAAAACGGCCAACACACCCGCAACCATGAAGGCGGCAAGTTTGACGATGGACTCGACCCCCACCGCGAACAGGATGCTGTCGTTGCGGCTGCCTGCCTCGTAGCGCCGCGTGCCATAGATCATAGCGAAGGCGGCGAGCCATATCGCAGCGGCAATCGTCGTCACCGATCGGGATTCCACACCGCTCACCAGCGCATAGGTAGTACCGAGCGAGCGAAGCTGAAGCGCGATATAGGGGATGCTGCCCAACAGCGCGAGTATCGTTACCAGTGCCGCCACGCCTTGGCTGTTGCCGAAACGGCCGCCAATGAATTCGGATATCGAGTTGGCGCCGTCCGCTTTTACCGCATCGACGAGCCGCTTGAGAAAACGGTGCCCCAGCGCAAACATCAGGATGGGGCCAAGATATATCGGCAGATAGGACCAGCCGTCGGCCACCGCGCTGCCGACCGCGCCATAATAGGTCCAGCTTGTGCAATAGACAGCGAGCGCCAGCGCATAGGCCGGGGGGCGAATACGCTGCTTGAGCGCTACATTGCCATCTCCTTCCGCCCAGGAAGCGAAGGCGAACAGAAGTATGGCATAAACAAGCGCAAAGCCGAGTGGCAGCACCTCCAGCATACATCCCCTGACTTCATTGTCTTTATTCGGGTATCATGCGGTCATGCCGCACAGAAGGCAATCTTCTTTGACGGCCTGCCTGTTCGATTACGCTACGATTTCTGCAGGAGGGCGGCCAGAGCCAGTGCCGCTTCGCTCACCTCATGCCATGTGTCGTCAAAACCGCTGTCATCGCCATAATAGGGATCGGCGACGGCCTGCCCTTCCCAGCCCTCCACGAGATCGAGCAGCAGCATGATATGGGCGCGGCTGCCCTCTGGTGCGCGGGCGCGAATATCGGCAAGATTGTCATGATCGAGCGCGAAAATATGCGTGAAGCGATGAAAGTCAGCGTCTTCCAGCTGCCGCGCCTGATAGTGGCTTGTTTCTATCCCATGCTTGCGCGCTACGGATTGCGCGCGCGGATCGGGCGGGTTGCCGATATGCCAGCGCCCTGTGCCCGCAGAGTCGATTTCGACGTCGAGCCCCGCCAGTTCCGCATGATGACGAAACGCCGCTTCGGCTAGCGGCGAGCGACAGATATTGCCGAGACATACGAAGAGTATCGCTGCCTCTGTCTGCTCTTTCATGACCATGATGCGGGACTCCGTCAGTCCAGTTTCTGGTGGATATGATCCGCAAGCCTGAGCGCCAGCGCCACAAGTGTAAATGTCGGATTGGCCCAGCCTGCGGTCGCGAATGTGGAGCTGCCCGCAATGTGCAGATTGGCGATCCCATGCACCTTGCAATCAGCATCAACCACGCCGTTGCGCGGATCGCCGCTCATACGCGTGCCACCCATATGGTGATATCCCGCTATGGGGTGATTGCCGACAGTCGGGTCAACCGGCCAGTCATTGCCGGGCTCGCCAATCCAATCACTGGACGTCACAGAGCCGCGCTCCAATCGGGACATCTCTTCGTCGAAAATACGAGTAAAGACTCGCGCCGTGTGCTTGTCGAGAGGGTCGAGTTGCCAGTTGAGATTGGCCTGCCGCATCCCGAGCGCGTCGCGCGTGCCTGAGAGCACGATCCGGCTGTTCCGGTTGGGTGCCTGCTCGCCACGGATGATCATGTAGAGACCGGTCATCCCACGATTGGCCATCGTTTTTTCGACCCGCTCGCGCACATTCTTGTGAAACCAGGCGCGCAGCCCGCGATAGATATGGTCGAGCGCGCGTCCCTTGCGATCCGGATTCAGCGAATGCTTGAGGTCATGATAGAGCTTGTTGCCAAGAGCGACGCCTTTTTCGGGCGGCCGCTGCAACTTGAAGGTAACGATAGAATTAAGCGCGCCTTCCGCTTCCTGCACGCTATCAGCAAGGCGCAGCACAGGAGCGAGCGGCGGACCGGAGGGCATGAAGCGCTTCTGATAAGCGGCCCACAGGTCGAACGGGCGGTCCGTTTCGACCTTCCCAATGCGCCCTGTTGGGTGCTCCATGAAGAAGCGGCCAAGCTGGTCGTGCGCATTGCCAATCCCGCCTTGCATCACATCGTCTGAGGCGAGCAGCAGGCGGACATTCTCGATAGCTCCGCAAGCGAGCACATACTGTTGAGCCTTTATCGTAGCGCTCGCGCCATCGAGCGTCCTGACGTCTAAGCCATCAATCTGAGCGCCATTCTCACTCAACCTGAGTTTCACCGCGTTGGCGTGAAGCAAGATGGTGAGGTTCGTCGCGTCGATCAGGTCCTTGGCGCGAGAGGCCGCGAAGCGTTCGGTCGCCTCATCGAAGCGCCAAAGGTCTGTCGCCAGTTTATCGGGATCGAAACCATGATCCGGAATGCCGCAAAGGCGATAGGCGTCGTCCCAGGCGAACTCGCCGATTTCGAATATCTCCTGGGCTTTGCGATACCAGGGCATCACGTCGTCGCGGTCGATTGGCCAGCCCGAATGCGGAACCCAGGCGCGCTTGCGAAAGTCAATCTCGTCGAGCAGCGCGCAACGCCCACCCCAGATCGACACCGTGCCGCCGAAGAAGCGCAGCCGCGACTCCTCAAGGTCATAATATTCGTGGCCGATATTCTCGCCCTTGTAGAGCGCCTGTGTGCGTTCTTCGAAATCGAGCCCGCCGCTCTCGGCAAGACACACCTTGTGCCCTGCGCGGGTCAGTTCCCGCGCCATCGACACACCGGCTGCGCCGGCCCCGATAATCGCGACGTCAAAATGCTGTGCGGCGGCCTGGGGTTCTTTTGCTAGGTCAGCGAGCATGAATATTCTGGTCCCACCAGATTGAGAACATGGCGATCGCATAGAGGATGCGCCCGTGATTGGCGAGACCCGCGCTATGCTCCTCGAACAATTTATCGACTGCCGGTCTATCGAGATAACCCGCCTTGGAAGCCCCGCTATAGTTCCAGGCTTCTTGCGCGAAACGACTGAAGCCGCCGCTGAACCATTCGGCAAAGGGCAACTGGAAGCCGAGCTTGCGATTGTCGATAGCGCCCTCGAACAGCCACGGCCCGATCGCCTTGCGCAATGCATATTTCCCGACCTTGCCGTGCAGCTTCATCTCGCGCGGCATGGTAAGCGACCAATCCACGAATTTGTGACTGAGGAAGGGGACGCGCGCCTCGAGCGAATGCGCCATACTGCCGCGGTCGGTGCGATTGAGCAGCGACGAGGGCATGTGAACGGTAATGTCTGCGAGCATGAACTGGTCGAGCGCATGCATGTCACGCGCGCCGGGCCAACCGAAATATTCCGCCTCCAGCGCGGCGAAGGGCGCATCAGGCTCCTGTCTGTCATAAAAGTCCGATTGGTAGAGCGCTTCGCGCACCCAGGGTGTCGAAATCTGCGTACCCTGAAAAAAACGCTGAAAATTGCTTCCGAGCTGGGCCGACATGCGGAAGCGGCGCGCGTTTTGGCGCAGGTAGTTCAGGCGCTTTGAACTGAATGGAATGCGCTCCAGACCTGCAATCAGCGGCGCGAGCGCACGCAGATAGGGCGCGCTACGCGCGGCGGCGAGCGCGGTGCGCTGGCGCTTGTAACCGGCGAATATCTCATCCGATCCTTCTCCACACAGAACCACCTTCACATGTTCGGAGGCGAGCTTCGAGAGATGCCACACAGGCACAGCGGCGGTCGCGGCGCAGGGCTCGTCATGGCTTGCCTGCACTTGGGGCAGCATAACGCCCGCATCCTGCGGCTCGAGCGGCAGGATGATATGTTCACACCCCAGATGTTCGGCGATGCGCGCCGCTGCACCGGTCTCGTCGATCGAGGTCCCGGGGAAGCCCATGGTGAAAGCCTTGATCGGCGCACTGGCATGTTTGGCCATAGCAGCGACGATTGCGCTCGAGTCCACGCCGCCCGAGAGGAATGCGCCCACTGTAACATCTGCTAGCATGTGACGCTTGACCGTCGCCATCAATTGTTCGCGGGTGGCCTCTATCCACTGGTCTTCGGTCAGATCGTGATGCGGATTGAATTGCGGAAACCAGAAACGCCTGATATCCGGCGCGCCCTCGGCTCCGATATGGAGCACATGCCCCGGCTCAAGGCTCTGAACCTCATTCCATATCGTACGCGGCTTGCCGACATGGCCAAACATGAAGAAGTCATGCACGCCGCGCTCGCGAACGCTGAATTCATGCTTGGGAAGTGTCCGGATCGTGCGGATTTCGCTGCCCCACGAAATTCCGCCATCCTGTAGTGAATAATAGAGCGGCTTGATCCCAAGCGGATCGCGCGCCAGCACCAGCCGCCGTTCCTTCGCGTCCCAAATGGCAACCCCATACATGCCTTCAAGCCTGAGCCAGGCATCGTCGCCCCAGCGTACATAGGCGGCGAGCAGAGTTTCGGTGTCGCTATGAGTACGGAACCGCCACCCCCACGCCTCAAGCTCGGTACGCAACTCGGGGTGGTTGTATATTTCGCCATTGAAGGTGATCGCCCAGCGGCCATCTTCCGAGAATACAGGCTGGTGGCCGCCTTCAAGGTCGATGATCGACAAACGCCGCATGCCAAAACCGAAATCGCCATCGACATGCACCCCGGAATCATCGGGGCCACGATGGATGATCGTATCGCATGCGCGGATAATGTCTGATTTGGTAACTGGTCTACCTTGTCGTCGGTACCAGCCTGCTATGCCACACATGGACATGTGTTCGGAGATAGCCGGTCGAATGGCAAGCCTTTTCTGGCCTCAGCGGCCCTCGTCTTCTTATTTGATGGGAGATAAGAATCCATACCCGCTTGTGATGAAGTATCGGGGCATCACGGAAATAAAAGGCTGGCGGAAGAGGTGGGATTCGAACCCACGATAGGCTTGCACCTATGCCGGTTTTCAAGACCGGTGCATTCAACCACTCTGCCACTCTTCCAGCACATGATATGCACACAGCCGGGTGGTCAGGGCGGCGTGCGGCGGTCTACATATCGAGGCATGTGCGAAAACCCAAGCCTTTCTTTCAGGGGATACGCAAAGCGCCAGATTGTAATTACAGCTTTGCTTGTTCAAATGTGATGCGCCGTTTCACCGTGTCGACTTTGATAAGGCGTACCTTGATCGCCGCTCCGGGCTCCAGCCCGTCTACTCCGATACGATCCACCACTGGCGCATCGCATAATTGTATCCGCGCGCCGCGTTCATCGACATCCGTCACCAGAGCATCGAAAACCTCGCCAGTATGGCCTTGCAACATCAATGCTTCGGCCAGGCCGATTACAGCGCGTTCAATCCGCCCGCCCAGACCATTCGCGCGGTCCATAACAGGTTGCAGGCGCTGAAACGCTTCGCTGACGTCGAGCGGAACAGGCCGACCGTTGGCGACCGCCAGCGCCGCCTGTATGACATAGCGGTCCGCCAGCCGGCGCAGCGGTGCGGTCGCATGCACATAGGGCGCCGCAATCGCTGCATGCCATGGCATCAAGCCATCCTCATAGGGGGCATAGGTGGCGCGCTCCCCTGCCCGCCGTATCGCCATCATGAAAGCAGCCTGCTTCGGGTCGGACGGATCGAGCGTGCGCTCATATTGAGTAAGGCTTGCCATACAGGGCCATTGCAGTCCGAAGGCGCGCGCCGTCTGCCGCAGCCGCTCAATCGCCCTGGCGTCTGGCTCCGGCATGATGCGGAAGAAACCCGCATGATGATCAAGCAAGGCTTTGGCGATGGCCAGATTGGTGGCAAGCGATAGCGAAGCGTTCTGGTCCTCGCTGGCGTAGCGCTGCCGGAACCTCAGCGTATAACCGCCATTGCCGAGCGGTTCCACTTCCTGCTCCGGCGGGTCGACGCGCGATGCGCCCCGCTTATATTCCGCCAGGCGGATACGCTCCGAGATTTCGGCAAGACCCTCCGGTAAATCCGCATCATCCACAGTGGAATAAGCCAGCTTGGCGCGGCTGTGGATCAGTGCACGTTCGACGCCTTGTAATATCGCGTCGCCTTCCGGTCTGATACGGCTTGTGAAGATGATGGCAGGGCGCGGCCCATCGGGCAGCAAACTGGCGGCGGCCTCCCCTATTGCCGCCGGATAAAGCGAAACCTTGCCATCGGGGAGATACTGGCTCGCGCCACGTTTCCAAGCCTCCTCATCCAGTGGGTCGCCGTCGCGCACGAACCATGCGACATCGGCGATGGCATAGTGCAACAGGAAATCATGGCCGCTACGCTCAATCGCAAAGGCTTGGTCAAGATCGGTAGATGTCGCGGGATCGAGCGTTACGAAATCGCGCGCTGTGCGATCCACATGCTCGGATGGGACTCTGTCTTTTGCCGCCGCCGCTGCCGCGAGAGCGTCATCGGGAAAACTGCCGGGAATCTGGAACTGCTGTCTGATCTCTGCCAGGCCCGCACCTAGCGCGTGCCCCGGGTCGCGTAATGTCTTCATCCCGCTGGTATATCATGGCGCACGCATTGCGAAAGGCCGCCATATGATAGGAGCCGCATAAAGCGGCTTTATCATATGGTGCGCCCGACAGGATTCGAACCTGTGGCCCTCAGATTAGGAATCTGATGCTCTATCCTGCTGAGCTACGGGCGCGTACCGGGTGAGCGGCAATGATAAGCCCTCTATCCGGCATTTGTTGCGGGTTCAACTGCTCAGGCGCTTAGCTGCGCTCAATTCTGCGCTTCGGGCGGGACTACCGGAAATAGCAGGGGCGCGACTTCGACCCCTTCGTCAATCAGGTTACGGGCTTCTTCAGGCGCTACTTCGCCATGAATGGCCTTCTTGTCTTCCTCGCCATAGTGCATGGCGCGCGCTTTGTCGGCGAATTTGCGGCCTACCCATTCGCTGCTTGAGAGCGCTTCGGCTTGCGCCTTGGCCAGCATGTTCATCATTTCCGCCGCCTTCTGGCTGTCCATGCCGGTCGTCATCGGTACCGTATCCGCGCCGCTCCCTTGCGCTATCGTCGCTATAGGTTGCTCGGTGCGCTGATTACCCTTGGCCGGAACCGCAGGCGCCATTACTGCCTTTTCGATGTCAGTGTCTCCGCACATCGGGCATGAAAGAAGACCACGCTCCTTTTGCTGGGCATAGTCGTCGCTGGATGCGAACCATCCTTCGAATACATGGCCTGCGTGTGCGCATTTCAAATCGAATATGATCACGTGCGTTCAATCTCTGGCAATGGGCGCCTGTGGCGCAACACAGGTATGCGCGCCCTTACAGCGTCGACCTGCGTAAAATCAATATCGGCAAATCCAAGCGCTTCTTTACTGCCCATGTCGAGCAAGACCGTGCCCCAGGGGTCGATCACCATGCTGTGGCCGTATGTTTCGCGGCCGTCTTCGTGCGTTCCGGTCTGCGCGGGAGCGATAACGAAGCACGCATTCTCAATCGCTCTGGCCCGCAGCAAAATCTCCCAATGATCGCGCCCGGTCGGAACCGTGAAAGCCGCCGGTATGAGCAGCATATGTGCCCCTGCATCGCTCAGGCGGCGATACAGCTCGGCAAAGCGCAGATCATAACAGACGGACAGTCCCACACGCCCCCATGGCGTATCGGTGATAGCCAGCCGGTCACCCGGTCCGTAAACGGCAGATTCACGCCAGCTTATGCCGTCCGGCAAATCCACATCGAACAGGTGGATCTTGTCATAGCGCGCCTGCACCTCGCCTTGCGGATTGATGATGAAGCTGCGGTTGGTCCAGCGGTCGTCTGCACGTTCGCTCTTCAGGCCCAGCGAACCTATATGCACCCACATGCCAGTACGCTTGGCCGCATCCTTCACGGCAGCGAGAGCCACGTCATCGGCTTCATTTCTCAATGCTTGCGCCGCGCGCTTCCGGTTGCGGTCCAGGCACCCGACCATTTCTGGAGTGAACAGCATATCCGCACCGCCCGCTTTGGCTCGCTCGATGGCATCGACAAGCATCCGTGCATTCTCTGTCGGATCAATGCCGCTGGTGGATTGCAGGATCGCCGCACGCATGGGTTGGATGGCTCCGCTCAGCGCCCTAGCAGGGCGTTGAGCTTGCCTTGCGCTTCCAGCACGGCAAGATCATCGGATCCGCCGACATGCTGTCCGTCGATAAAGATTTGTGGGACCGTTATGCCCCCATTGGCGCGCTCCAGCATTTCCAGACGCTTGGGTCCGCCCATCGTGATGTCATATTCCTCAAATTCCACGCCCTTGCTGTTGAGCAACGCTTTGGCCCTCGAGCAATAGCCGCAGAATGCCTTGGTGTAGATTTCGACATGGGTCATAGATGCATATTCTCCTCAGTTCCCATAGATTGGGATTGAGGGACCGAAGTCAATCAAACATTGTGATTTTCGAGAACCCGCGCCCAACAGAGCAAATGGACGGAGCGCGCTCCTGCTTTGAGCAATACTCGCGTGCATGCCCGAGCCGTGGCGCCGCTGGTATGTACGTCATCGACGAGTATGACAATTTTCCCCGATATACGATTTTCATATCTCGCATCGACGGCGAAGGCCTTGCCGACGGTTTTTTCGCGTTGCCTGTGGCTCATGTCCTGCAGAGGGCGCGTAGCAACAATGCGGCGAAGCGCGAATGGCTCAACCTCGATTGCGCTAGCCTTGCCGATATGGCCGGCAATCAACTGGGACTGGTTGAAGCCCCGCCCCCACAACCGCCACCGATGCAGAGGGACGGGAATGATGACGGCCTCACTTCTGGCTGACAATATCGCCTCGTCGATATGTGGTTGCATATAGCGCGCCATGAACCGCGCCAGCCCCGTACGCCGCCCATATTTGAGACGCAGGGCTATAGTGCGGCTATACTCGCCATATTGTACGGCGGCGCGGGCGCTATCCCATGGCGGAGGATCGGCCAGGCAGGCTCCGCACCATACCTCATCGTTCACTACATGGTCGAAGGGCGCTCCGCATCGCGCGCAGCAGGGCTCGCCAAGAAATTCAATCTCGTCCCAACAGTTGTGACAGAACCGGTCGTCCTCAGCGACGATCTCACCGCAACAAGGACAGCGCGGCGGCAAGGCATAGTCGAGCACATGTCGTACTATTCTCCGCATTCCATCCGATAAGGCCATAGAATGCTTGTCGAATGGTCCACGTCCCGGCACAAGCGCGACAATGACCAAAATGGCTGGACCTCCGAAGATATTCGATCCGCAGCGCCGCAGGCTGGCGCGTGACCGTGCCCATGCCGCGTTTGCGGGTCATGACTTCCTGTATCGCTACATGCTGGACGGCCTGATTGAGCGCATAGAGGATGTGCAGCGCCCACTTGGGCATGTGCTGGTCATCGGATGTCCGGATGACAGCGCGCGGCGACAACTGGAAGCCAAAGGGAAAACTGTAACCTGTTGCGACTCCGGCAACCGGAATGCATCGTTCAATGCCGGAATACAGGCTGAAGAAGATGCCTTGCCATTCGCCGACAACAGCTTCGATCTGGTGCTGGCGTGTGGGACGCTGGATAGCGTCAATGATCTGCCCGGCGCCCTTATTCACATCCGACGCGTTTTGAAGCCTGACGGCCTGTTATTGGCCAGCCTGACTGGCGCGGGCAGCCTGCCTCGGTTGAAGGCGGCTTTGCTGGAGGGGGAAGGAGATAAGGCACGGCCCCATGTTCATCCGCAAATCGAAGTGCGCGCGGCGGGCGATCTGCTGGCGCGCGCTGGCTTCGCCATGCCGGTCGCCGATGTGGAAACCCTCAATGTACGCTATCCCTCGCTGCTTCATCTGATGCGCGACCTGCGTGGTATGGGGCATGGCAATATCATGATGCTCGACAGAACTGGGCCGCTCTCACGGGAAGCTGTCGCCCGCGCCGCCGCTCACTTTCAGTCTTTTGCTGACAATGATGGCAAGACCACAGAGCAATTCGCCGTTCTTTACCTGAGCGGATGGAAGCCAGACGCTTCACAGCCAAAACCCGCACGCCGTGGATCGGCCACCGTCTCGCTGACGGAAGCGCTCAAAACCAAAAATTAGAGCAGCGAATCCAGTATGCCGATCATGGGCAGGTCGGCAGGCGGCATAGGCAGGCTGAACATTTCCACTGGCCGGACCCATTTCAACGCGGCGGCATGTTTCAGGCTGGGGACGCCTTCCCATTTCCGGCACACATAGAGCAACAGGATCAGCTCCCTGTCCCCTAAAGGCTCGCTGGCGAATGTCGCAGGCGCGAGGCAGCTTTCCCATGTTTCGATGCCAAGTTCCTCATGCAATTCGCGAATGAGGGCCGCCTGTGGCGTTTCTCCGGGTTCGACCTTGCCGCCGGGAAACTCCCACAGGCCAGCCATGGGTTTTCCTTCAGGGCGCTGCTGCAACAGCACCCGGCCGTCAGAGTCGACGAGCGCGGCAGCGGAGACGAACAGCGGGGCAGCCGAATCGCTTCGATCAGCGGTTTTGCAAGTTTCAGACTTCATAAACCTTTGTTAACTCCGGCCAGATAATTTCTCCACCGGGTCAAGTTTAAATGGAGGAGACACATGCTGGATCGTCACAGCACTATAGGCGCATTCCCTTGCGCGCACCTCGGTAAATGTCAACGCGGCGCGACGGCCATTGAATATGGTCTGATCGTCGCCCTTATTGCCCTAACTGTAATGGGAGCGATGACCGCCACGGCAAGTAAAACGATCAATATGTGGGGTAATGTTTCAAACGAGGTAAATAAGCATTAACTTTCTTTTCATATTTTTCTGGGTCGCTGTTAGGAATTTATCAACCAGAGAAGTCTAAATCTTAACTCAGCTGAGTGGGAAACCATTAGGCCGGGTAGTATGAGAAAGCTTTCAAGGAGACATAACATGCAGTATTTCCGTAAAATGCTGAAGGACAACAAAGGCGCGACCGCCATCGAATATGGTCTGATCGCTGCTCTGATCGCTGTTGCCGCCATCACCGCGATGGGCACTGTTGGCAACAAGCTGACCAACACCTTCAACAACGTTTCGAGCGAGCTCTAATAAGAGTTAGACGAAATACGAAAAGAGAGGCGGCGGGAGCGATCCCGCCGCCTTTTTTCATGCCCAATCCGGATCGCAGAATTCAGTAAGTAACGATCTTCACCTTCTGGCCCGCCGTCAACGCCGAGTTGGCGTTCAACGCGTTAAGCGTCAGGAAACGCTCCTGCTTATAATTGTCATAGGCCATGCGTGAAGACAGCGAGGCGATCGTATCACCGGATTGGACCGTGACGACGCTCACTTTGCGCGCCTTGACCGCCGAGGCTTCCTGCGCGCTGATCTTGCGATAGGACTGCACCATCGCGTTGAATGGGCCAAAGCCCTGCCCTGCCGGCGTGATCATCAGAAAGTGAAACGCGGAAGTCGGCGACATTTCATAGGCGATTACCGACACATCGACCTGCCCCGACTGGGTGTTGGCGCGCGCCATACCATAGGCAGCCGGGATGCTGTTCATGCTGGTGCGCTGAATATTGCCTGGCGATACACTGCCGTCCTTGGACAGCGCCTTGAATACCGAGGCGACATAATCGTTCAGATTGCCCGAATAGGAACCGCCCGAAAACTGCGCCTGGCCACCTGAACCCGTAATCGTGACAGCCCGCGTGCCATTGACCATGGCATAGCCGCTCGGTGCGGTGAAGCCGATACGCAGTTCAGGGTGAATGAAACGGCTGCCGTCAACGACGCCCTGTTTCGGATCATCGCCATACACAACACCGTTCAGCGCATTCAGAAATGTATTGCGATTACGCACAGTGCTGGTCGAGCCGGTTTCCTGCGCGCGCTGAAGAGCGCGGCCAACGCGGGCCTGCGGGTCCGGGTGCGTGCTCGCCCATTCCGGCACCGTATTGGACTTGCCCGCCACCCGTGCATCGAGCGCGCTTTGAGCCGCCAGCGAAGCCAGCATGGAAGACAAAGCCTTGGTGTCATAACCCGCCGTGTTCAGATACCGGATACCAAGATCGTCGGCCTCATATTCCTGGCTGCGCGAAAATTTCAGGGTCAGCAGCTGCGTTCCGGTGCCGATGCCGCGCTGGAGCACATCGCCAAGCGCCGAATTGCCCAGAACAACGCCCGTCAGAATCTGCAACAAAGCACCGCCGACGGCATTGCGCGTCGCTGCCTTCTGCCGCCGTTGGCTGTGTAGAGCGGCAACATGGCCGACCTCATGCCCCAGAACACCGGCGAGTTCTGCCTCGTCGTTCATCAGCGCCATCAACTGGCGGGTCACGTACACATAGCCACCGGGGATAGCGAAAGCGTTATTGACCGGCGAATTGAGCAATGTGATCGTGAAGTCGCTTTGTGCGTTGGAGAGGCTGGATTGAACGGCGATTTTACGTCCGACGCTGGTGACATAGGCCGCCTGAGAACCGCTATAGGCACCGCCAAATTCCGCCATCAGTTCCGGATGCGCCTTCGCACCCTGCTCCTTGTCGGCCTGGCTGATCGAAGTAGCGAGCGGAATGCTGTTGGCGTCGCCGCTTCCCTCAGCACCGCAGGCAACAAGGGTAGCTATCAGGCTGCCGGTGAACATCAGGCGTATCTTGTGCATATCCGTTCTCTCCCACTTCGTTCGGATTAACAACTGACCCGTGGCCTTATCGTTCCCCTTTTAAGGCAGAGGACATTAACCGCCCATAGCCAGAAATTTATCAGCCCGGTCATTGCGAAGGGTGACAGCATCCATTTTGACGAGACTGTTCAGCTCTTCGGTAATGGCGCTACTCAGCGATGAAATCGCCGCCGCGTGGTTGCGATGCGCACCGCCTACAGGCTCCTTAACGATCCTGTCGATAACCTTCAGAGCCTTCAGATCCTGCGCCGTCACTTGCATCGCCGTTGCGGCATCAGCGGCCTTTTCCGCCGTGCGCCATAAAATGGATGCGCAACCCTCAGGCGAAATCACGCTGTAAACTGCATGCTCGAACATCAGCACGCGATTGGCGGCAGCCAGAGCGATGGCTCCGCCCGAGCCCCCCTCCCCCACGATTGCAGCCACCATCGGCACGCCCAGCGCAAGGCATTGCTCTGTCGAGCGGGCTATCGCCTCGGCCTGACCGCGCTCTTCAGCCTGTACGCCCGGGAATGCGCCGGACGTGTCCACCAGTGTCACCACGGGTAGACCGAAACGGTCGGCCATCTGCATCAGGCGGATCGCCTTGCGATAGCCTTCGGGCTTTCCCATGCCGAAATTATGCTTGAGGCGGCTCTGGGTATCATCGCCTTTCTCGTGACCGATCACCATGACCTTGCGCTTGCCCAGCTTGGCAAAGCCGCCCAGGATCGCCTGATCGTCGGCAAAGGCCCGATCGCCAGCCAACGGGATGAATTCGTCGAATATGCCCGCGACATAATGCTTGAAATGCGGGCGTTCCGGGTGCCGCGCAATCTGTGTCTTCTGCCATGGCGACAGCTTAGCATATGTATCTTTGAGCAGTTTTTCCGAGCGCTGTTGTAGCTTGGCGATCTCCGCATCAATGTCGATGTCGCCGGATTCAGCCGTTTCGCGAAGTTCGGAGATGCGCGCTTCCAGCGCTGCTATCGGTTTTTCAAAATCAAGAAAACTTACCATAGTCTGGCGTTAAGCCGACCCGCGCTTCAGGTCAACGAGGGGATGACGGCGATTGACCAATTCCACCAGATGCGCACTGTCGACATGTGTGTAAATCTGCGTGGTGCCGATGTCGGCATGACCGAGCATGGTTTGCAATGCGCGTAAATCCGCCCCGCCGGAGAGCAGGTGCGTGGCAAAGGCATGACGCAGCACGTGTGGGCTGAGCCGTTCCGGCTCGATACCCGCCGCCGCGCCCAGTTCACGCACCATCTGGAACAGACGCACGCGGCTGAGATGCGATTTGCCGGAGGGAAAGAGCCAGAGCGATTCGCGGGGTACATATGCCGTCCAGCGCGATACGGCCTCGCGCGCGCGGTCCGAAACCGGAACAAGTCGTTCGCGTCCTCCTTTGCCTTTCAAAATCAGGAAAGGCCGGTCCGGGTGCACCGCGTTGCGCGGCAGGGACACCAGCTCGGTCGCGCGCAACCCCGAGCCATAGAGCAGTTCCAGCAACGCCAGCATCCGCATATGGCGATGCGCCGCGCCTTCTCTCGCTGCACTTTCCTCGGCAACGGAAAAAAGAGCCTCCACCTCCTCACGCGAAAGAATTTTCGGCAAGGGACGGCGCAATGAGGGCCGCTCCAGCTTCTGCGCCGGGTTATCGGCCCGCCAGCCTTCTTCCTCCAGAAATCCATAGAAGCGCTTGAGCGCCGATAATTTGCGCGCAACGGTTGACGACGCCAGAGACGCCCAGGATTGACTGAGCTGCTGTAACGCGCCGATATCGGCCATAACCAGCCCGCCGGTCGCGACGCTCGCCCCTTCCAGATCCGTCCGGTAAGCCAGCAAGGTATTGCGTGAAGCGCCACGTTCTACGCCCAACATTTCGATAAAGGCGTCGATGGCGCCTTTGTCGCCGGAAGCCGCACCCGGTTTGGGGGAAGCGGCAGCCATGGCTCAGGTCCGCATCAGGGCTTCGGCGGCAATCATGCGCGCCTCGGCATTCAGGCCCACACGGTTGAGCGCGGAAACGATATGATAGAGATGCTCGGGCGGCATCTTGCTCCAGTTTGATACCTGCATGCCGACTGCCGCCAGCAACGCGACTGTGCCTTTTTCCTTGCGCCGTGCCGCAGTTTCGATGGAGCGGGCCCAGCGGGTATCAGCGCGGAAGGACAGTCTTGCCTGTTCATTGGCCTGCGACAGGTTTTCCACGCCGATACGCCCGAGCGCAGCTAGCCCGGCGAGAAACATCCTGCCGCGCAGGCCATTGGAGCCGACATAATTACCCAGGCGCTCACTATCCAGCGCTACGGCCTGGGTCGGAGAACCAACCGCCAGCATCGCCCAGCCATCCGCTCCATCACTGCTGGCCAGCGCTTCCGAGGCCTTGCTCCAGCGCATGGCGCTCTTGTCGTAACCCGCCGTCATCATGGCCGCGAGCAGGTTGCTGACGTCCTCGCCATCGGCATCTATCACTGGCAATGCGGCGGCTGCGCGCGATATGGCAAGCAGCGGCACAATGTCCGAACGCTCCCGGTCTGCCCAGATGCTCTGCATCGCTTCCAGACGGTCGCCGGCTGCTGGCCCGCTATATGCAGCCTGTATGGTTTCGGCACGATCGACAAAAGTGGCCGGGATCTGATCCGATGACCAGAGCTGCCCATAATAATCCATCAGGGCCGCGCTGGAGAAAACGCCGAGGCGGGCGGCTGTTTCCACAGCCTCAAAGCGATTACCCAGAGTCAATGCGGGTGCGCGGGCCTGCCACGCCCAGACATGCGGCCCTGCCTTGTTCATCAAGGACACGGGAATATCGACATTGAGCGCGGTTGCGAGACCGAACCGCCATGCCGTCAGTTGGTCGACGCCGTCCCACTCGATCTTCACGGAACGACGGGCGCTGGTCCCTGCCCCAACCATTTTCTCTGTAAGCCGGTAGTCGATTCCGCGTATCCGTCCCCGCCTCTCGGTCTGGTTGAGGATCGCACTGGCGCGCCCCTGCTCGGCGGCGAAAGAGGCGCATATCGCTTCGGCCATCTGCCAGCTCGGCGACTGGCTGTTTTTCTGGGCATTCCGATATATGGTGCACAGCCCGACAGGGTCGGCGCTGGCGAGATAGGCCTGCATGGCGACCGAATGAAGGCGGTCGGTATAGCGGTTGGCGTCCACGCTCTGGACCATCATGCGGGCAGAATCCGCTTCGCCCATGCGTACCAGCATCCATGCGCGCTCGGCTGCCCAGTCCGCCCCGTTGATATCGGCTGGCGTGTCGGTGGCAGACAGCAACGTACGTCGCAGCAATATGGAGCCCCAGCGCGATACCAAGGGCGCGCGGGTGTTGCGCATCAATGTGGCAAGAAACTGGCCCGAGGTATTGCCGAACGCATCTTCCGCCAAACCGCCGGTCGGTGGGGTCAACGGCCCTATCCGCTCAAGCGAGCGGGCCGAGCGTGGCGGCAGGTCATATTTGCGCCGCTGCTCCTCCAACTCCTCTTCAGAGAGTTCTTCCGCTTCGGAAACATTATCTCCAGCCGTCAGTGCTGTTCCATCCAGTCCGCCGACATCACTGAGGTCTAGCTGCAGGCCTGGCCTGGCGTCGCCAGCCGGTGCGGTTGGTCTACCGGGCTCGGTAGTATCGGGAGTGGCGGGCTCTTCCGCGGGAGCGTCACCGCCAAAGCCTGGGGGAAGCAGCGACGTCGGGCTACGCGCAACAAGGGGTGAAGCGGCGACAGCGATAAGTGCAGCGCACCCTGCCCCGGCCAGAAGAAGCTTGCTTCCACGAGCCTTATGCCGATTCTTCTCCCCGCCGGGCATGATCATCTCACTGGCCCAGTTTTTCGGCGGGAATCGGTTTTTCGACCGGCGCCTGCGGCTGTTCGCCACCCCGCTGCCACACCAGAAGCAGAAAGGCGAAGAAAGCCAGAACCAGCACGATACGGATAACCGGCAACCTTCTGCGGCGGCGTGGCGCTTCGAAAACGGAATTGCTGCGTTTGATTTTCATGGATCGAGAAACAGTCCCAAATGATATTGCGGCGCGCACGCGGCAAATTGCCTTTTGCCTGTCGCGCGTGGCGCTGTATAGCCGCAGGCAGCATGCAACAAAACCACAAATCCGCACAAGTCCCCAAAGACCGTTCGATCATTCTCATTGGCATGATGGGTGTCGGCAAATCGACAATCGGTCGCCGTCTTGCCGCCCGGCTGGGCATGAACTTTGTCGACGCGGACGAGGAAATCGTTGCGGCGGCAGGCATGAGCATTCCCGATATATTCGAAACCTATGGCGAGCAGGAGTTTCGCGATGGCGAGCGCCGTGTCATTGCGCGCCTGATCGAGGAACAGCCGCGCATCATCGCGACAGGCGGCGGTGCATTTATGAACGACGAAACGCGCCAGCTCATTCTGGATAAAGCCACCGCCATATGGCTCGACGCCGATATCGACATATTGGTGGAACGCGTATCGCGCCGTGAGGGCCGCCCACTGCTCAAGGACAAGGACCCGCGAACGGTGCTGACCGAACTGGCCAAGGTGCGCAATCCGGTCTATGCGCTCGCGCCGTTGCACATAAAAAGCGCGGATGGTCCGCATGAGCTGACCGTCGAGCGCATTGTGGAGGCGCTGCAGCAATGAAGACGGTTCAGGTCGCGCTGGGCAAGCGCAGCTACGACATACTTATCGAAGACGGCCTGCTATCGCGGTCCGGTGAGCGTCTGTCGAGCCTCGCACGCGGCGGCAAGCTCGTCGTGATCACCGATGAAAATGTGTCCAGGCACCAATTGCCTCGACTGGCCGCCGCTTTGCAACAGGCCAATCTGAGCATTGAACCGGTCATCCTGCCTGCCGGCGAAGGCACCAAGGGCTGGGATAGTCTGTCCACCCTCATGAACCGCCTGCTCGCGCTGGAGGTAGAGCGCAGCGACCATATCATCGCGCTGGGTGGCGGTGTGATCGGCGATCTGGTTGGATTCGCTGCGGCCATATTGAAACGTGGATGCGCCTTTGTGCAGATACCCACGACCCTGTTGTCCCAGGTGGACAGCTCGGTCGGCGGCAAGACGGCGATCAATACCGAAGCGGGCAAGAATCTGGTCGGCGCCTTTCACCAGCCCTCGCTGGTGCTCATCGACCCGCTCAGCCTTGACACCCTGCCCGCGCGTGAAGTGTGCGCTGGTTATGCCGAAGTCGTCAAATATGGCCTGATCGACGATCCCGATTTCTTCGCCTGGTGTGAAAGCGACGGGCATCGCCTGCTTGCCGGAGAGAGCGACGCGCGCAGCTATGCCATCGAAACGAGCGTGCGCGCCAAAGCCGCAATCGTCGCTGACGATGAAACCGAGCGCAGCGGCCGCCGTGCCCTCCTCAATCTAGGGCACACATTCGGCCACGCTCTGGAGGCGGAAACCGGATATTCCGACAAGCTGCTTCATGGCGAAGCCGTTGCCGCCGGTATGGCGCTGGCATTTCGCTATTCAGCAACGCAAGGCCTGTGCCCCGACGAGGATGCGCAGCGCGTGACCAGTCATTTGCGTGCGGCAGGCCTTCCTACCAGCCTTCAGGACGCCGGAGTCTCCGCCAGCGGGCAGGCTCTGGCCGCCCATATGATGCACGACAAGAAGATGGAGAGCGGCACCCTGCCTTTCCTGCTGGCGCGCGGGATTGGCCAGACCTATCTCGACCGCAATGTCAGCCTTGATGACGTCGCCGCTTTTCTCGATGCAGAGCTGGCAGGCTGACCTTCACGCCTGAGTACGAACGAAGATCCACGCCGCCCACATCCATGCGACAATCAGCAAGCTGCCACCGATAGGTGTAACCGCGCCCAATTTGGTGCTGGCTCCCATTGCCATCGCATAAAGTGTGAACGCGAATATCGCCGCACCGATCAGCATCAATGCAGCAGGCGTACGCGCCGTGTTCATCAGCACCAGCGCGGCGACTGCATGAACCAGTTGATACATGCCACCGGTGCGCAGCCATTCGGCGGCTTGAGGCGATGACGCGCCATGCGCGCCGAATGCCCCTGCGGCGATGGCGATGGCGGCGCTCAGGGCCGCACAGGCTGCCAATATCATCCGCTTTCTCCTTCGATTTTCTCATCCACGGCAACAATAGGCCTTCCCGGGCGATACATCAGATGCATGCCGGCCATCATGTCGTCTTCGGCAACCTGCTGGTCGAAACGCTGGCGGTCTGTCTCACGGAAACGAAGCTCCATATCGTCGATCCGCGACGGTTCCATCCCAAGCAATTCCAGCCCCCGTCTTCCCATGACGATGGCGGAGTCGAACAGTTCCCGCACCACTCCGGCCAGCTCCAGCTTTTGCAGCCGGATCGCCTGCCTGCGGTCGAACGCGCGCACCAGCACGGCTGCCTGAGGGAAGCTGCTCAACACAGGTTCCAGCGTCTTGGCGTCGAGATTCGCATCATCAATGCAGAAGGCGATCAACTGGGCGTCCTCCGCGCCCGCGCTGCGCAGCAAATCAATGCGCGTCCCATCGCCATAATAGACCTTTACATCGAAACGGCTGCTGAGTTCGATTTGCGCGGGTTTGCGGTCGATCAATGTCACGGCATAGCCTGCGCCTGCCAACATCTGCGCGACGGTCTGACCGAAACGGCCATATCCGACAATGATGGCGCTGGCCTGTTCCGCATATTCCGGCCCTTCGGGCGTATCGACCGAAGAACGCGCGAATTCCAGCCTGCGGGCGAACAGCATCAGGAAAGGCGTGGTGGCCATGGATATGGTAACTATGGCCGCGAACAGGCTGGCGGCTTCCGGCGCGATCAGCATCGCATTGCGTGCCTGATCGAACAGCACGAAGCCAAACTCGCCGCCCTGACTGAGCAGCAGGCCGAGACCCAGCGCCGCCTTGGTGTTCATGCCGAACAGCCGCGCGAGCAGGAATAGGATCAGGGTCTTGGTGGCGACCAGTATGACCGCCATCGCCAATACGAACAGCGGGCGTTCGATAACGCTCTGTATATCCAGCACCATGCCGACGGCCAGAAAGAACAGTCCCAATAATATCGAGCGGAACGGCTCGACATCGCTTTCGATTTCGTGGCGATAGGGCGAGTCCGCCAGCATAACACCCGCGATGAACGCGCCCAAAGCGGTCGAAAGATGCAACGAATGCATCAGGGCCGCGCTGGCCACCACGGTGAACAGGCCGACAACGACGAACAGCTCCCGCTCACCATGTTGCCCCACGAAATTGAGCAACGGGCGCAACAGAAAACGGCCCGCCAGAACCAGCCCGATGATTGCGCCAACCGTATATAGCGCGAGCTGCCACCCCGGCGGCCCAACGGCATCGGCAGGGTTGCGCGAGAGCGCCGCAATGATCGTGATCAGGGGAACGATGGAAAGGTCCTGAAACAGCAGGATCGAGAATGCTTTCTCACCAAATGGCGAGTTGATACGTCCGCTGCTTTTCAGTCCCGGCAAAACCTGCGCGGTTGATGACAGCGCAAGCGGCAGACCAAGAGCGATGGCCGCGCCAAGCGTAAACAGCGTACCGAAATAGAGAATACCCGCCAGAACCAGCCCGGAGATAACGACCTGCGCCAGCCCCAGCGCGAATATGTCGCGCTTCAAGCGCCATAACCGCCCCGGATTGAGTTCCAGCCCAACGAGAAACATCAGCAGGATGATGCCGATTTCGGCGATATCGAGCTTGGATTCGCCGCCACCTACCAAGCCAAGGCCTTGCGGCCCGACCAGCGCACCGGCGATAAGATAACCGAGTACCGCACCCAACCCGAACCGGCGGAAAACCAATACGAACAGCGTCGCGAACCCCAGCAGGATAACGCCTTCGCTGAGCAGGACTTCCGTCGGGTTGGTCATGACATTGCGTCCTGCGCCTGATGCGCGGCCTGCGCTGCCGCCTCGAACGCCAGCAGGATCGAGGGGTGGCGCGCAGGATAAGCGCGGGCGGCCTCGAACACCTCGATTCCCGGCCAGATATCGCCAGCGTCCCGCTCGCCAGCCAGAAATGCGCGCATCGCCGTAGAAGCGTCGAGCAATTCTGCCGGACTCTTGCCTTTTACATGCCCGATGACCAGCGCCGCCGATGCCTGTCCCAATGCGCAGGCCCGCGCGTCGATGCCACAGGCGCTGACAGCTCCCTCAGTATCGAGGAGTATATCAACAATAACGCGGCTGCCGCATGTTGGAGAGCGCAGGTCTGCGGAACCATTCGAGCTATCTAGACGCTTTTTTCCCGCCAGCGAAGCAGCAAGGCGCAGAATTTCACGGGAATAGAGCGGCGATGACATAAATGTGATGTAGGGCAGGACGCGGCAGTGCGAAAGGGGCGCTATTCGTCAATTGCGTCAAATGCGTTGTCGGCGTCTTCCCTGCTGCGGCGTCTCTCCGCCACGAACTGGCTCATCGCATCGCCGCTGGCCTTGAGTAGCGGATAACTGCGCGACTGCGTCATCCATTCGGGCCGCTTCTCGGTAATGCCGAACAGACTGTTGTAAGCGAGGTTGAACGCCAGAAACGCCAAAGTCGCTACAACCAGCGCCTTGAGCGCGCCGAAGCCCAGGCCTAGCACACGGTCGATTGGCCCCAGCAAGGATGTGCGCGTGCGCTCCCCCATCCAGCGGGCAATCAGCTTGCCACAGTAGAAGGTGATGACGAACAGGCCCGCGAAGGACACGATGGACGCCGTAGTTCCCGGCCCCAGCCATACACTGACCAGATCGGTGATCGGCGCAAGGAACAGCCGAACCGCAATCACGGCCACTACCCATGCCAGCAAGGATAGGGATTCCTGCACGAAACCGCGCATGAAACCCGTAACGGACATGGTCCCCACCATAAGCAGCAAGATTATATCGAGCGCGGCCATGGCCAAGCGCTACCCCCGGCCCAGCATCTGGTCAACATATTGTGACAAGGTGCGATAGCTGTTGAGCGTCATGCCGCCGCTCTCACCGGATATGGCGGCCGGGACGCCAGCCTGCGTGAAACCCAGCTTGGCCGCCTCGCGCAATCGCAATGGGCTATGCGCAACCGGTCTGATTTCACCGGATAATGCGACCTCGCCGAAGAAAACCGCACCGCTTGGCACCGGACGCTCGGCCAGCGCGGAAACCAGCGCGGCGGCAACCGCCAGATCCGCCGCAGGGTCGGAAATACGATACCCGCCCGCCACATTGAGATAGACCTCGCAATTGGCGAAGCTGAGCCCGCATCGCGCCTCCAGTACGGCGAGGATCATCGCCAGCCTGCCACTATCCCACCCTACGACGGCGCGGCGCGGCGTCGCCCCGCTCGCAAGGCGCACGGTCAGGGCCTGTATCTCGACCAGCACCGGGCGCGTTCCTTCCAGTGCGGGAAACACGGTCGCGCCGGTCACATTTTCATCCCGGTCGGTCAGGAACAGCGCGGAAGGATTGGCGACTTCCTCCAGCCCCTGCTCGACCATCGCGAACACGCCGATCTCGTCCGTGCCGCCAAAGCGGTTCTTGATCGCGCGCAGGATGCGATATTGGTGGCTGCGCTCGCCCTCGAAGCTCAGCACCGTGTCAACCATATGTTCCAGCACGCGTGGGCCGGCGATACTGCCATCCTTGGTGACATGGCCGACCAGCACCACCGCAGTGCCCTGTTCCTTGGCAAAGCGGATCAGCTCCTGCGCGGAGGCGCGCACCTGGCTGACCGTTCCCGGCGCGCTTTCGATCAGGTCGCTATGCATGGTCTGGATCGAATCGATGATGAGGAAATCGGGGGGGCGCCCCTCCCCCAAAGTCGTCAATATATCGCGCACCGAAGTCGCACTCGCCAGCTGTACCGGCGCATCGCCCAGCCCCAGCCGCCGCGCGCGCAGGCGTACCTGATCGGATGCCTCCTCGCCGCTGATATAGGCAACCGACAGGCCACGTCGCGCCATCATGGCGGCAGCCTGGAGCAGCAATGTCGATTTGCCGATACCCGGATCGCCGCCGATCAGCGTCGCGCTGCCCGCGACAAGCCCGCCGCCCAGCGCTCGGTCGAATTCGGCAATGCCGGTCGTCTCCCGCTCCGGCAGGGCGATATCGCTGTTAAGGCCACTGAGGTTGAGCGCCCGTCCACCCTTGTGCAGGTCATGCTTGGCGGCGAACACCGTCTCACCCGCTTCCTCAGCCAGCGTGTTCCAGCCACCGCAATCGTCGCACTGTCCCTGCCAACGTGGCGACGATGCTCCGCATTGCTGGCAGACATATTTCTTTTTTAGCTTGGCCATGGCTTCTTTATGCAGAACAAATATAGAACATCAAGGTATAAAGGTGATTATCCCCTTCCCATACGTAAGAATTGGTGCTATATAATGGCTCATGAGCAAGAAACCCCAGACGATAGCGCAGTTCTTCAAGCAGTTTCCCGATGACGAAACCTGTTTGCAGCATCTTTTCGATGTTCGTTTCGGACAGGGATTCGAGTGCCCCGCATGTGAGCGACCTTCGAACTGGTACCGGATCAAGGCTGAACGCGCCTATTCCTGCCAGTGGTGCGGCCATCACCTTCACCCGACCGTGGGAACGCCGTTCGAGCAGACCCGCACTCCGCTGCAAATGTGGTTTTATGCGATCTACCTGTTCACGACGACGCGCAACGGTGTCGCAGCGAAGGAACTGGAACGCCAGCTAGGCGTGACCTACAAGACGGCGTGGCGCATGGCGCACCTTATCCGCAAGCATATGGCTGAGGTTGACGGTGACGATCCGGTTGGTGGCTTCACCAAGCAGGTCGAAATCGATGAAACCTTCATTGGTGGTATTCAGGAAGGCCACAAAGGCAAGCTGTCTTCGAAGACGGTTGTGTTTGGCATGATGGAGCGTGACGGCGAGATCGTGACCAAGGTTGTCCCCAATCGCCGCCGCAAAACCCTGATGCCGCTCATCAAGGAAAACGTGAAGCTGCATTCGATTGTCCATACCGACGAACACACGCCTTACATTACGCTAGGCCAAGAAGGCTATTATCACGAGATGACCAACCATGCGGCAGAGCAGTATGTCTCGCCCAAGGGATCGAGCGTGAACGGTATCGAGGGTTTCTGGTCGCAGCTAAAGAGGACCATCAACGGCACACACATCCATGTGAGCGGCAAGCATCTGTGGGCATATGCAAAGGAAGCGGAGTATCGCTTCAATCGTCGGGATTGCTCCGAGGCGATGCTTTCCGAGTTGCTGGGGACTTTCGGGCCATTGCCTTCAAAGTCCGATTGAAGGCTTCCTTGTCACCTTCGGAATCGGCCTCATGTTCCTTGATGAACTTGTCGAGCTTACCTTGATTGCGGGCTTCTTTGAGGTTCGTCATAGGCATGGACTCTTACCTCATTTTCAATGACAACCCAAGGCATGGCAAATTCACGGCGGTGTTTCTGATACAATGTCTGGAAGAAATTGGGGTAAACGAACTGCGCTTGTAGAATGGGTCTTCCCCACGCTTGGAATTGTTATGGCAGTAGCGCTTGCATGGGGTATTGGTTACGTCTCTGGCGGATTAAATAAATCCGAGGAGCAGGGGTACCAACATTACCGCTATGCCCCCGATGATGAAAAAGCCGCCACCGCTGCGCTTTCCGATTCTACTCAATCCATAGAATACAGAACCCCATGCACAAATCCCAAGGGCCACGATGAAAGTGATCTGTGTGCCCAATGGAAGGCAGCCCAAGCCGCCCAAGTAGGCGCAGAATGGACGCAGATTGCTGGTATCGCTGCCGTTTTTGGTGCCATCGGCCTGATCATTACGCTTGGTTTTAATCTCAAGGCTTGGGAAGCTGGTCGAGAAGCCAACGACATCGCCCGCAGGGCTCTCGAAGCCCAAGGGCCGGACTTGCGAGTGAAAATGACTACGAGAGATGGAACCGGCTTGGCTAAAGGTTTTATTATTGAAAATCTCGGAGCCACAAACCCAGAATCATTGGCGTATGTAGAAAATGGAGCTTTGAACCGGAAATCCCGGCGGTAATAATTCCCGACCCTCAAACCCCACACGCCGACGAGACTAAAACGGCAAGCGATATTGTGCCTGCGAATGGAGGGGAATTTCGTTATCCAGCCAAGCTCGACGACAAATACATTCCTAAGTCTCCCGAAGAAAATCCGCGTGGGTTCTTCTATGGATTCATACGTTACCGGACCGCTTCCGGGTTTCAAGAAAGTGAAACCTTCTGCCTTGAGGGTGAGCTTAGAAACCCGGATCAATTCGACAGGCGGGATCAGCCGGGAGCGTGAAACATCCGACGCACTTGCCTGACCACTCCATGCAGTAACGACAAATAAAAGCAGTAACCCCACCCATTTACATATGCTAAGGGGATAATCACCGGTATAAATAACTTATCTGAGAAGGTCACTGGAAACTTCGGCACGCCTGCGCCATTTAGAATGAGATGAGCGCGCAGACCATCCGCATAGCCAGCTACAATATCCGCAAAGCCATAGGCACGGACCGCCGCCGCAATCCTGAACGGATAATCGCGGTACTGGCCGAACTCGACGCCGATATCATCGCTTTGCAAGAGGCCGACCGCCGTTTTGGCCCGCGCATTGCCGCCATTCCGCCGATGCTGCTCGATCATCATAGCGATTATAAACCCGCGCCGCTCAATGTGCAGACGGACAGCATTGGCTGGCACGGCAACGCCATTTTGGTGCGCAAATCGGCGCAGATCGTGATGAGCGACATCATCCACCTGCCCTATCTGGAGCCGCGCGGTGCGGTCGTCGCCCATGTGGACTTTGGCCACGCTGAACTGCGCCTGTTCGGCATGCATCTCGACTTGTCCGGGCTGTGGCGCAGGAAACAGGCCGCCGCCGTCATTCATGCCTATGGATTGAACAACGAGATACCGACGCTGCTGGCCGGTGACCTTAACGAATGGAGCGCAGCGCGCGGATGCCTCGCCGATTTCGGACGTCATTTCCACTTCGCGCCTTGCGGACGCAGCTTCCATGCGCAGCGGCCCGTCGCACAGCTCGACCGTATCATGCATTGCGGTCAGCTGGAGCTACTCGATTGCGGCGTGCACGACAGCATATTGGCGCGCCGCGCCTCCGATCATCTGCCGATATGGGCGGATGTTCGCCTCAAATAAGCGGATTAGTCTCCGGTCAGGATACGATCGACCAGCTGCTTTACCGTCGGCACGAAACCGTTGGAATAGAACGGGTCCTGCTTGAACTTGTACGCGCCATGCCCGGCGAACATCAGATTCTGGTCCGGGTCGCCGCCATGCACGATATCCTGCAATGTTTTCTGGATGCAGAAGCTGCGCGGGTCGGCCAGACGCCCGGTCGTGTTGTCGTCATAGTCCTTCCATGACGAAAAGCCGCAATGCGACAGGCAGCCCATGCAATCGGTCTGATCCTTGCGGATCTCTGCTCGCTCTTCGTCGGTCACGAACACCAGCGTATTGTCCGGCGTCTTCAGCGCATTGGTGAAGCCCGCACCGACCCATTGCCGCGCGCGTTGCAGGTCATTGGGCGTCACCCAGAAATTCTTGCCCTTCACACCAACATCGAGCTGGTGCGTATGATCGCCAGCCTGTTCCCTGCTGAAGGCGATCTGGCGTTCCGAACGTGCTTCCAGGCTGCGCAGGAACGGAGTGCGCACTGCCGACGAGTAAAATCCGGTGGGAGAAAAGCGATGCAGCAGGATATCGCCTTCATCCAGCGTCGTCAGCTTGTCCTTCCAGAGCTGCGGGATTGGGCTTTCCTGCGTCAGAAGCGGGCGTGTGCCGAATTGAAAGGCGATGCTGCCCAGCTCGGGATTGTCGATCCAGTCGCTCCAGTCGCGCAGATACCAGACGCCGCCGGCCATCACGATGGGTACGTCGTCGGAAATCCCGCCCTCGCGCATGGTGTCGCGCAGCGCCTTGACGCGCGGATAGGGGTCTTCCGGCTTGGTCGGATCCTCGGCGTTTGAAAGGCCATTGTGGCCCCCTGCCAGCCACGGGTCTTCGTAAACGACCGCGGCCAGCCATTCCGCCGCCTTGCTGTATGCGCGTTTCCACAGCGCACGAAACGCGCGGCCGGAGCTGACGATAGGCAGGTAATAGACGCCATATTGCGCCGCGATCTCGCTCAGCTTGTAGGGCATGCCCGCGCCGCAGGTAACGCCGTTGATCATTCCCTTGGTGCGTTCCAGCACACCGTGCAGCACCCGCTGCGCGCCGCCCATTTCCCACAGCACATTGATATTGATGGCACCCTTGCCGCCCGCGATCTCGAAGGCGCGCTTCACCTGCTCCACCGCACCGTCGATGGCATAGGCGATCAGCTCCTCATGCCGTTCGGCGCGCGTGCGGCCATGATAGATTTGCGGGATCGGATTGCCCATCGCGTCATAGCTGTCGGCGTTCACGGCAGAAACTGTGCCGATGCCGCCAGCCGCTGCCCATGCGCCGGAGCTCATATGATTGGAAACCGCTACGCCCTTGCCACCTTCTACCAGCGGCCAGACCTCACGGCCGCCATATATGATGGGTTTTACACCCTTGAATGTCATTTCTGCTCCTAAAATCCGCGCGATTTCGTCAATTTGACGCAGCCTATAGCAAGTTTTCCGGGGCGCGCATGGAAAATCTGAAACAGGCTTGTAAAGAACTATGGATCATGGCGTCAAAATATGCGGGCGCCCCATGGCGGAGCCATAGAGCGCAGCATATCGGGCAACCATGTCGGCTTCGCAATAATCACTACGAGCCCGTTCGCGATTATCCTGCCCGATGGTATGACGCAGCGCTGGATCGGCGATCAGGCTGGAAAACGCATCTGCTATCGCCTGTTCGTCCGTCACAGGAACCACGAACGGCACGTTGCTCTTCGCCACCATATTGCGAACATCGCCTACATCGGTCGACACAGCGGGCAGCCCTGCCGCCATGGCTTCGACTAGCGAGATCGGAAACTGCTCGCTGTCGGATGACAGTGCGAAGATATCGAACAGACCGATATATTTCCATGGATCAGGCAGGAAACCGGGCATGCAGAGCGCGTCAAAACCAACAGCGTGCGCCTGTTGCTCAATCGATTCGCGCTCCGGCCCTTCCCCGACAATGACGAGCTGGACCCGGTCTTTGAATGGCGTCAGCACCCTCACCAGCCGTGGCAAATTCTTGACCGCGCGCAGCCCGGCCAGCGTGCCGACCACCAGCTTTCCTTCAGCCCGGTGAAAACCGGGGATAGCATCGCTGGCTGGCTGGCGTGCATAAGCATCGACATCAATGCCATTGAAGATAAGCTGCACCTGACGCTC
This sequence comes from Sphingobium sp., assembly GCA_020446425.1. Classification (GTDB taxonomy): domain Bacteria; phylum Pseudomonadota; class Alphaproteobacteria; order Sphingomonadales; family Sphingomonadaceae; genus Sphingobium. The sequence goes on from JAGRES010000008.1 coordinate 224,055, forward strand.
CGGCCTGCGCCATATATCCTGTGCGATCCGATCCAGATTGCGTGATGGCACCACCAGCGCATGCGCGCTGCCCAGCGCCAGACGACGGAAAATGTTGCGCTTGGCCTTGAGGCGATGCGCTTCGTCCTCATTGAATCCGTCTTCATGATGAATGAGCGGCGGCAGGTGCATGAAGGGCGAAAATATGCGATGCGCCATGACGGCGTCCATCGCACCCCAATTATAGGTCAGGACAAGGTCGAACTCCTGCATATATCGCGCCCATTCCCGATAGCGTCGCAATCCGGGCATGCCATGCAGCGATGGCGCGGCTTTCTTGGGGAAATCGCAGGGCACATCGCCCGATATGGCCTTGGCAGCGCCCATGGCGTCATGATCGGCGCTGACGACGGTATGATGTAGTCTGTTACCCCAGATATTCATCAGGCGGACGGCCCGTGCTTCCTTACCGCCCAGATTAAAGCCGCTATGCAGGTGCAATATGCGCGGCCTGCCTTTTTCAGCCACGCGCCAGTACCCGCTCCAGCAGACGGTCGATCCCGGCGATGGCTTCCGGCTCATCGAGGGTCGGCGCATGGCCGACACGCGGTACCGTCACCAGCTCGGCCGAAGCGCCAATATCCTTCACCATCCGCTGCGCGGTCTTTTCGCTCATCAGGTCGGACAATTCGCCACGGACGATCAGCGTGGGTATCTCCCTGAACGCCGCCAGCACCGGCCACATATCAAACCCTGCCTCATTGCCGGGAACTTTCAGCGGATCGGCGATGCGCATGTCATAATCGAGCGAGATGCGCCCATTACTGTTCAGTCGGTTCAGCCGCTTGACCATCGCCAGCCAGTCCTCCAGCTTGTAATCGGGATAGACGTCTCCGGAACTCTCGGCCAGAGCGCGGGCCGCATGCACCCATGTCGGGTGCGAACCGCCGGTGCCGACATAATTACGGATACGGTCCAGCCCCGCTTCCTCGATATCCGGGCCAATATCGTTGAGCAGCGCGCCCGCCATTCGATTTGTATGTGTCGGTGCCATCAGCATGGTCAATATGCCGCCCAGCGAGGTGCCGATGGCAACGAAGCGCTGTGGCGCCAGATCCGTCAGCAGACGCTCGATATCCTGCGCATAGGTGAGCGGAACATAGGTCATGGGGTCCTTAGCGTAAGCGCTTTCGGCACGCCCGCGCAGTTCCAGACAGACGACACGCCACTGCCCGGCATAGCGGTCGGCAAAATTGGCAAAATCGCGTGCATTACGCGTCAGTCCAGGCAAGCAGAGAAGCATTGGCCTGCTGGTGTTTTCCGCATCGGCTGGATAGTCGCGATAATGCAGGCGCAGTCCATCATTCGACCACCAATATTTATCTTCATACTGCGCCATGCTTGATCCTTTGATACCCGGTACCCCATATTGCCTTATGATGAGCACCCCGCAACCCGCCAAATATAGTCCCGCCACCGATATTCTCGATATAGAAGATCTCAGCGATGAGGTGATGGCGGCGAAATTTCCGCAGACCGTCTTGCGCTTTCGCAACGACCGGTGGGCGGCAACCGTCGGGCTGGATCAGCTCACTGACGACCAATGGGCGCGGCATTTTGGCCGTTTCGAGCCGCTTGAGGCCAATTTGAGGCGTCCGCTTGCGCTGCGCTATCACGGGCATCAGTTCCGCGTATACAACCCGGATATCGGCGATGGGCGCGGATTCCTGTTCGCTCAGATGCGAGACGGCCAGGGACGATTAATGGATCTGGGCACCAAGGGGTCGGGGCAAACACCCTTTAGCCGCTTCGGCGATGGCCGCCTCACGCTGAAAGGTGCGGTTCGCGAAATATTGGCGACCGAAATGCTGGAAGCGCTTGGCGTCAATACGTCCAAGACCTTTTCCGTTATTGAGACCGGCGAGCAGCTCGATCGCAACGATGAACCCTCCCCCACCCGCTCGGCAGTGCTGGTGCGGTTGTCTCACTCGCATATTCGCATCGGCAGCTTTCAACGGGCAGCCGCCCTGCAGGACGAAGCCTTATTGCGCAGTCTTGTCGATTATGCCCTGACCCGGCTCTATGATGTCACACCGGACGAAAATCCGGCGGCGCAGCTGCTCAATCTTGTTGTGGAACGCACCGCTGATCTGGCCGCCAGCTATATGATCGCCGGTTTCGTTCATGGCGTGCTCAACAGCGACAACATCAACATCACCGGCGAAAGCTTCGACTATGGTCCCTGGCGTTTCACGCCCTATTGGGACGCCGGTTTCACGGCCGCCTATTTCGATCATCAGGGCCTTTACGCCTTTGGGCGGCAGGCCGAGGCCATTCACTGGGATGCGATGCAGCTTGCGCTATCCCTGCGCGGCATGAGCGAAACCGAGCCTCTGGTCGACGCGCTCAATCGCTTCCCAGAGCTTTACGCCAGTGCAATGCGCCGCCGTTTCTGTTGGCGGTTGGGCGTCGAACAACCGAAGGATCAGGGAAAAACCACGGAATTGCTGGAATCAGCCGTACGCGCGATGATCGAGAGCGAAACGATGATCGACCGGTTTTTCTTTGATTGGCGCGGGGGTCAGGTGCGCACAGGCGAAGCGCAGCGGCTTTATTTGAGACCCGAATGGGATCGGTTCAGGGAGCTGGCCGCTTCCTGCGAAGCTACAGCCCCCCTCGACCATGACTACTGGGCGCAGCCCGCGCCTTGTTCCATGCATATCGACGAAGTGGAAGCCCTCTGGGCCGCCATAGACGAGCGCGACGACTGGGACCCACTTTACAGGAAAATCGAGGCCATTCGCCAGATGGGTGAAGCCTGCTGCATCCCCTTCCATAGCCCCGAAAAATAGGGCATATCAGGCGGCAATGACAGAAAAACTATTATCATATGAGCCTGCCACAGGGTCGCTTTTGTGGGAGGGGGAGCATAGCGATGTCACCGCCGAGGTTGAACGGGCGGCGTCAGCGTGGATGCACTGGGCGGCCAAGCCCGCTACCTTCCGTATCGAGACCATGCGGCGCTTCGCCAATGTGGTACGCGCCAAGGAAGAAGAACTCGCAGACATTATCGCGCGTGAGACCGGTAAGCCGCTGTGGGAAGCGCATACGGAAGTCACCGCCGTCATTGGCAAGGTCGATATCTCCATCGCCGCCTATTCCGAACGCACCGGCCAGCGCCGTCTGGAAGGCGCGATGGGCGCGAAACAGAATTTGCGGCACAAACCCCATGGCGTCATGGCCGTTCTGGGCCCCTATAATTTCCCCGCGCACCTGCCCAATGGCCATATTGTTCCGGCGCTGATCGCCGGTAACGGAATAGTGTTCAAACCCTCGGAAAAAACGCCCGCGACCGCCGCGATGCTGGTTGATCTCTATCATGAGGCCGGCGTTCCCAGGGATCTGGTGCGCCTGGTTATCGGCGGATCTGATGCGGGCAAGGCTCTGGTGGAGCACCCTCTGGTCAACGGCATATTGTTCACCGGATCGGCGCGCACCGGCATCGCCATCAACCGTGCGCTCGCCAGCAACCCCGAAAAGATTGTGGCGCTGGAAATGGGCGGCAATAATCCGATTGTGGTGTGGGACACACCTGATCTCGCCACCGCTGCGACGGTCATCGTGCAATCCGCCTTCACCTCAGCCGGGCAGCGCTGCACGGCGGCTAGGCGCCTCATCCTGCGTGACAGCATGACGAAACCGTTGATGGACGAGCTGACCAAGATCACGGACAGGCTGATTCTCGACCACCCACATGCTGACCCGGCTCCGTTCATGGGGCCGGTTATCGACGACCAGGCAGCCGATGGCCTGACCGAGAGTTTTCTGACCCTGATGAGCATGGGCGGCAAGCCGGTTCGCCATATGCAGCGCCCCAAAGGCGAGCTGCCCTTCGTGTCGCCCGCGATCATCGACGTCACCAATGTGGCGGAGCGCCCGGACATCGAGCTGTTTGGCCCGCTTTTGCAGGTTGTTCAGGTCAGCGACTTCGACAGCGCCATTCGCGAAGCCAATGCCACGCGCTATGGCCTCTCGGCCTCGCTTCTGGGCGGATCGCCGGAGCAATATGACCAGTTCTGGGCCAGCGTCCGCGCCGGCATCGTCAACTGGAATGGGCCTACTAACGGCGCGTCTTCGGCCGCACCCTTCGGCGGCGTTGGCGTATCGGGTAATCATCGGCCAAGCGCCTATTATGCGGCGGATTATTGCGCCTACCCGGTTGCTTCCTCCGAAGCGGAGCAACTCAGGGCATCCATTGGCGTCGGGCTTGCTGCCGTCGATACCACTGGTATGGGCGACTGACAAAACCGAATTTGGTTGGGCGGAATAGTTTTGCTTGGGTCCGATTAAAGGATTGTGCGTTGCGGTAGCCGCCCCGTCACGCCATCTGGTCATTATGACCGAAGCTGCACCCTCATCTTTTAACGGTACACGCGTAGGAACCGTCTATCTGGTCGGCGCGGGCCCCGGCGATCCGGAGCTGCTGACGCTGCGCGCGATACGCCTGATCGGTTCTGCTGCGCTGATCGTGCATGATGGCCTGGTGGATGAGGCCATTATGGCGCTTGCGCCGGACAATGCGCAACGCGTTTCTGTCGCCAAGAGCCGCTCTCGCCACACCATGCCGCAGGAAGCGATCAACGCGTTGCTCGTGCGCGAGGCTCTGGCCGGGCGCGATGTTGTGCGCCTTAAAGGGGGCGATCCCTTCATTTTCGGGCGCGGCGGCGAAGAAATGGAATCCTGCCGCGAAGCAGGCGTGCCAGTGGAAGTGGTTCCGGGCATCAGCGCGGCGATAGGCTGCGCCGCCGAGGCCGGCCTTCCCCTCACCCATCGTGGCCTCTCCAGCGCAGTGACCTTCGTTGCGGGCCAATGCAAGGGCCTGACGGATCAGAACTGGGCTGGCCTTGCGGGCAAGGATCGCACGCTCGTCATCTATATGGGCGTGGCGACCGCGGCGGATATCGCCGATAAGCTGATCGCTGACGGCGTTACCCCTGCCATATCCGTCGCTATATTGGAAAAGGGCACCCGCCGCGACAGCAGGACGCTGGTCACGACGCTGGCCGGGTTGGGCGAAATGGTCGCCCGCGAAAAAGTTCAGAGCCCATCGCTCATTGTTGTCGGCGAAGTTGCGCGCCATGCCGAGGCGCAGGCGCTCTGGTCGCTGGCGGCGCATCATCAGGTGGAGAATATTGCGTGAAAATCTTGACTGCGAATGACCTCGCCACGGGCGATGTCGTCTGGTGGGCGGGCGATGGGTGGAGCCGCCTGATCGTCGAAGCCTATGACGTCGGTGAAAAGGGCGAGGATATTGGCCGCCGCGAAGAGGCCGCACGGCGCGTGATCGGCGCCTATGTGATTGATGGCGAACAGACGGCGGATGGCCCCCGCCCCGCCCATATCAAGGACCGTATTCGTGGCCTCGGCCCCACTGTTCGCCCCGACCTGACTCTCAAGCCTGCCGATCCCGATATCGGCAAATGGGTGATTTAAGATGTACCAGTACGACAATTATGATCAGGCCATGGTCGATGCCCGCGTCGATGAATTCCGCGATCAGGTGAAGCGCCGCCTTGAGGGCAAGCTGACCGAAGACCAGTTCCGCCCGCTGCGCCTGATGAACGGCCTCTACCTCCAGCTCCACGCCTACATGCTGCGCGTCGCGGTCCCCTATGGCACGCTGTCGGCCAAGCAGATGCGTATGCTGGGCCATATCGCGCGCAAATATGACAAGGGCTACGGCCATTTCACGACCCGCCAGAACATCCAGTATAACTGGATCAAGCTCTCTGACGCGCCCGATATTCTCGCCGATCTGGCGAGCGTCGAGATGCATGCGATCCAGACCAGCGGCAACTGCATCCGCAATATCAGCTCTGACCAATATGCCGGTGTCGCCGCCGACGAAGTGGTCGATCCGCGCCCCTGGGCCGAGCTGCTGCGCCAATGGTCGAGCTTCCATCCGGAATTCAGCTACTTGCCGCGCAAGTTCAAGATCGCGGTAATCGCGTCCGAGCAGGATCGCGCGGCGATGCGCCTGCATGACATTGGACTGGAGCTTGTGAAGCGTGACGGCGTGGTTGGTGCCCGGGTTTTTGCCGGTGGCGGCATGGGTCGCACACCTATGGTTGCACCTGAAATCAATGATTTCGTCACGGAAGATGAGATTGTTTCTTATGTCGAGGCGTGCCTGCGCGTCTATAATCGCTATGGCCGCCGTGACAACAAGTACAAGGCACGCATCAAGATTCTGGTGCATGAGCTCGGCGTTGAGGAATATCGCCGCCAGGTCGCCGAGGAATTCGCGCATATGAAGACGCTGGGCCTCAATCCGCCGACCGAGGAACTGGCGCGCATCGCGGCCTATTTCGCTGATCCGGTCTATGAAACCGGCCTCTCGGACGATCTTGACCGTTCCGATCCGGATTTTGCCTTGTGGCTCGACCGCAACGTCGTGGCACACAAGCAACCGGGCTATGCCATCGCCAATATCAGCCTGAAGCCTGTAGGCGGCATTCCCGGTGACGCATCGGCAGAACAGATCGAGCTGATGGCCGATCTCGCCGAGCGCTATTCGATGGACGAGCTGCGCGTCACCCACGCCCAGAATATCGTTCTGCCCTATGTTAAGAAGGCTGACCTCTATACCTTATGGCGTGAGCTGGAAGCTGCCGGGCTCGGCGAGGCTAATATCGACCAGATCACCGATATCATTGCCTGCCCCGGCCTCGATTATTGCAGTCTGGCCAATGCCCGCTCAATACCGGTCGCACAGAAGATCGCGCAACGCTTTACGGACAATGGCAAGGAAGCCACGATTGGCGAGCTGAAGCTCAAGATATCAGGCTGCATCAACGCCTGCGGCCATCATCACGCCGGCCATATCGGCATATTGGGCGTGGATCGCAAAGGCGTCGAGAATTATCAGCTGTTGCTCGGCGGATCGGGTGCGGAGGATTGCTCGCTCGGCACGATCACCGGCCCCGGTTTTGACGAGAATGGTATTGTCGATGCGGTTGAGAAGGTCGCAGACCTGTATCTCGCTCAGCGCAACGACGATGAGCGCTTTCTCGACACCTATCGCCGTCTCGGCATGGCCCCATTCAAGGAGGCGCTTTATGGCTGATTTCCTCTCTTTTCGCGGTGATGAGCCCACCGAAGAACCCGCAGTCACGCTGGAGTCTTTCGATAGCCAGTCAAATGCCAGCGCAGTGCGCATCGAACCGGGTGAAGACACGCGGGAACTGCTGCCTTTCATCGACCGCCTTGCCTTGGTTGAGGTGAATTTCCCGGCCTATACCGATGGGCGTGGATATAGCGCCGCGCGGATATTGCGCGAGGCGGGCTATGCGGGTGAATTGCGCGCTGTTGGCGATGTTCTCGTCGACCAGATCGCCTATATGCGCCGCTGCGGCTTTGACAGTTTCAAGCCCGGTCATCCACTTGATGAAGCCGATGTCGATGCAGCTCTGGCGCGCTATGAAGACGTCTACCAAAAAACCGTGGACGGCAGCCGCCCGATCTGGGCGAAGCGGCATCAGGCGGCGTAATCATGGATACGGCGCGCAAACTCGATGTGATCGACGCCCGCCCTGCTTTCACGCAGGCGGATGCGGATGCCCTGAACGCGCGGTTCGAAGGGATGGGCACGTTAGAGATGTTGCGCACCCTGTTTTCCGAAGACACGCTGGGTGAAGTCGGGGTGGTGTCGTCCTTCGGCACGGAAAGTGCTGTTCTACTGCATCTGGTGGCGCAGGCCGATCCGGCTATTCCGGTGATCTTTGTCGATACGCTCAAGATGTTCCCGGAAACGCTCGACTATCGCGAAACGTTGGTCAGCGCATTCGGCATAAAGGATAGCCGTGTCGTCACGCCCAAGCCGGAAACGCTGGCCGCCAAGGACGACAAGGGGCTGCGCTGGTCCTTCGACCCGGACGGATGCTGCGATATTCGCAAGGTGGAGCCGCTCGCGCGCGCCAAGCACGGCCTCGATACATGGATCTCCGGGCGTAAGGCGTTTCAGTCGGTCACACGCCAGAATCTACCGCGTTTCGAGATTGAGGACGGTCGCTTGAAGCTCAACCCGCTGGGTGACTGGACCAAGGCCGATCTCGACGCCTATTTTGAGGAGCATGCCCTGCCCCGGCACCCGCTCGAGGCACAGGGATATCTCTCCATCGGGTGCGAACCCTGCACTTCCAAGGTCATGCCGGGCGAGGACCCGCGCGCCGGGCGCTGGCGCGGATGGGACAAGGTTGAATGCGGGATACATACGACATCCACGCCTCTTGGCGACCCGGATGATCCCGCCAATCAGCCGGTATTCTGATAAAATAGGCTTTTGTTTTCCGGGTTTCTTTGGCAGCTTCCCCGCAAGGGTCAGTGATCGACTGATTTGGAGGGGAAAATGATATCATTGCCTATTACAACTATCGTTGCGGCTATCGCAGGTCTCATGCTCGTCATATTGGGCCTGACAGCGGGGCTCCGGCGCGCGAAAACGGACATTTCTCTTGGCACGGACGGGGACGCGATCCTGCTTCAGCGTGTTCGCGCCCATGGCAATTTCACTGAATATACGCCGATAGCGCTCATTCTGCTGGCGCTGGTGGAAATGAGCGGCGGGAGCGCGACGCAAGCATGGACGATCGGCGGATTATTGCTGGTGGGTCGTGCGCTTCATGCGATTGGGTTGATTTTCAGCGTTTTGCCCGGACGTGTCCTGGGAATGCTGATGACCCTCGCGTCAATTCTCTATGCGGTCTGGCTGTTGCTCGTCTAAGCAAATCTTGGCATAATCATAATGCCTTAATCATAGCCATAGTCGGCAAATTCGCCCTCGGCCAGGTCGCTGAATTTGGTGATCTTCGCATCGAATTTCATGCGCACCTTGCCGGTGGCGCCGTGGCGCTGCTTGGCGACGATCAGCTCCGCAAGGCCATAGACACGTTCCATCTCCATCGCCCATTTGGCATGGTCTTCATGGATTTTCGCCTCGTCACCCTCAACCGGGCGCTTCGGCTCCTTCGCCTGGATATAATAATCCTCACGATAGACGAACCACACCATGTCGGCATCTTGTTCGATCGAGCCGGATTCGCGCAAGTCCGATAACTGCGGGCGCTTGTCCTCGCGCTGTTCCACCGCGCGGCTGAGCTGAGACAGCGCCAGCACCGGAACATTGAGTTCCTTGGCGAGAGTCTTGAGGCCGCGGCTGATTTCCGAGATCTCCTGTACGCGGTTATCGCCTGATTTGCTCGAGCCCTGCAAAAGCTGGAGGTAGTCGATGACGATGAAACCGATGTCATGGCGACGCTTGAGGCGACGGGCACGCGTGCGCAGCGCGGCAATCGTCAGGCCGGGTGTGTCATCAATATAAAGCGGCAGTTCTTGCAGCTCCCGCGCCGCCCGGGATAGATTCTGAAATTCGCTGCGGGCGATCTTGCCCATACGCAGCGCTTCGCCGGAAATGCCCGATTGTTCGGCCAAAATACGCGTGGCGAGCTGGTCCGCCGACATTTCGAGGCTGAAGAAGGCCGTCCTGGCGCCCATATTCTTGGCCGGTTCAATCCCGTCCGCTTCATCGCGCAGCCAGCGCGCGGCCGCATTATAGGCGATGTTGGTCGCCAATGACGTCTTACCCATGCCCGGGCGCCCGGCAAGGATCATAAGGTCGCTGTTGTGCAGGCCGCCGATCTTCTCATTGAGGCTGGTAATGCCTGTGGTGATGCCTGAGAGATGGCCGCCACTGTTGAGCGCCCTTTCCGCCACCTGTACCGCCATGGTGCTAGCCTGCAGGAAGTTTTTGACCGAACCGACCTCACCCTCGCCCTCCGAAACGCGGTAAAGCGCGACTTCTGCGGCTTCGATCTGGCTCTTAGGGTCGACATCCTCGCTAGTGTCGAGGGCATTGTCGACCAGTTCGCGGCCAACGCCGACTAATTCACGCAGCAAGGCCAGGTCATAAATCTGCTGCGCAAAGTCGCGTGCACCGATCAGCGACGCGCCGCTCGATGCAAGCTGCACCAGATAGGCCGAGCCGCCATGCTCTTTCAGCGCGGCATCCTGATCCAGCATCGGTTTCAGCGTCACCGGGCTGGCGACCATATTGCGATCGAGCAGTTTCAGGATCGTTTCATAGATGCGGCCGTGCACCGGCTCGAAGAAATGCTCCGGCCGCAGCTTCATCTGCACGTCTTCCGCGACTCGATTGTCTATCATCAGGGCACCTAGAAGCGCCGCCTCCGCCTCGATATTGCGCGGAAGTTCGCGAGTCGCGCCCTCGGCGGATTCGCCGACCAGTTTCAGTGCCTCTGCCATGACGCCATTGTTCACCCAAGCCCTTCCGGTTGCAAGCCCGTGGTGGCCTTAATGACGAACAGATGTGGGTGACTTCTGTATAGCTGTGGGTAACTCACCCCCTATTCGCTATTCTTTCCTTGATATTTCTACTGCGTCGCAGCACTGCTATGCCAATGGCCGATCCGCGCATCATAGATATCCAGCTCGATCAGGAGAGCATCATCTGGCGCAGCGCGGATGTCGAGCAGGAACGCCGGATCGCCATTTTCGATCTGCTCGAGGAAAATTATTTCAAACCCGCGCGAGAGCATGATGATGGCTACGCCGGGCCCTATAAGGTGCGGCTCAGTACGCAGGAAGGCCGCCTCGTCATCGAAATCGACCGGGAAGACGGCACGCCGCTTGAAGCAGTCATTCTCGGCCTTGGACGTTTTCGCCGCCCTATCCGTGAATATTTTGCGATCTGCGACAGCTATTTTCAGGCCATTCGTCAGGCGACGGCGCAACAGATCGAAACCGTCGATATGGCGCGGCGCGGCATCCATAATGACGCCGCCGAGCTGTTGATGGAGCGGCTTGACGGCAAGGTCGAGGTCGATTTCGATACGGCCCGCAGGCTGTTCACCCTGATCTGTGTGCTTCACATCAAACAATGAGCGTTGGTTTACGCAAGAACGCCCTGCCCTTGGGCACGAAGCTGCGTATCGTGGTCATTGCGCTGCTGTGCATTGCGTTACTGCTGTCCGGGCTCTGGTGGATCTGGACCGGATGGAGCCCGGCACGCAGCGAATACCCGCTGCAGGGCATATCGGTTTCCGCAAGGCACGGTGCCATAGATTGGCCGGGCTTGCGTCTTCAGAACGTGGATTTCGTCTATATCCTCGCCGTATCGGCGGCGCAGGAGCGCGATGCACAGTTCAGCGAGAACTGGAGCGGTGCCCGCAGCGCCGGGCTGCGCTATGGAGCCGAGCTGGACTATGATCCCTGCAAACCGGCCGGTGATCAGGCGACGTTGTTCATCACCACTGTACCGCGCGATAACGCCGCCTTGCCACCGTCCGTTCATTTGGACTGGCGCGGGGATTGCAAGGGGCAAACGCCAGGGCGTGATGCGATTTTGTCGGAACTGAACACGCTCATCAACTTGATCGAGGCGCACAGTGGCAAGCCGGTGCTGCTGCACATCACTGAGGCATTCGAGGATCGCTATGATATCAGCCGCGGCATCAACCGCACGCTGTGGCTAGATCGCAATTATTTTGAACCGGATTACGCTACGCGCCCGTGGGTGATGTGGACAGCCAACGATACGCGTTTGATATCCGGTATATCAGGCACTGCGGCATGGGATGTGGTGGCTCCATGACGGAAGCGGTGACCTTGGACGATGCTCTCATGGCCGCCGCCCGCGCAGCAAGAAACAATGCCTATGCGCCCTATAGCCGCTTCGCAGTAGGAGCAGCACTGCGTTTGACGGACGGCAGCATCATTAGAGGCTCGAACTTTGAAAATGCGAGCTATGGCCTGTCGCTCTGCGCCGAGACGGTCGCTGTTGCGACGGCCAACAGCATGGGCAAATTGGGTGACATCGTCGCCATCGCCATATCGGGTAGCCCCGAAACAAGCGATGATGATAGCTACGGGTCACCCGTTACGCCCTGCGGGCGATGCCGCCAGATATTGGCCGAAGTCGTGCAACTTGCGGGGCGGGATATTCCCGTTTACTGCGATGGCGGGACTGAGGGGCAGCACGCGATTTTCACGGTAGCGCAGCTCCTGCCCCATGCCTTTTCCATCACGGCGCCTGCCGGAAACACAGAATAAGCGAGGATTTTAGCCGATGTCGATCCTGTCCGATCGCTGGATACGCGAACAAGCGCAGACAAATGGCATGATCGAGCCGTTCGTGGATGGGCAAAAGCGTGAAGGCTGCATCAGCTATGGCCTGTCCTCCTATGGCTATGACGCGCGCGTGGCCGATGAATTCAAGATATTCACCAATGTCGACAGTGCCGTGGTTGACCCGAAGAATTTCGACGGCAAAAGCCTTGTCGACCGCCAGACCGACGTGTGCATCATCCCGCCCAACAGCTTCGCCTTGGCGCGCACCGTGGAATATTTCCGCGTCCCCAAGGATGTGCTCGTCATCTGCCTGGGTAAGTCCACCTATGCGCGCTGTGGCATCATCGTGAACGTCACGCCGCTGGAACCGGGCTGGGAAGGCCATGTGACGCTGGAATTCTCCAACACCACACCCTTGCCCGCCAAGATCTACGCCAATGAGGGCGCCTGCCAGTTCCTGTTCCTGCAGGGCAATGAACCATGCGAGACCAGCTATGCCGATCGCGCAGGCAAATATATGGGCCAGCGCGGAGTTACGCTGCCCAAGCTCTGAAGGTTGGCTGCGTAGTAAAGGAAACGTCACATAATAACCGTTCGTTTCGAGCGAAGGGTCGAGCATAGTCGAGACCCGAAGTCGAGAAATGGTTCTCGACGGACTTTCTCGACAAGCTCGAAAGCCGCTCGAACCGAACGGAACCGGGTTAGGTACATTGCCATCCCCCTGCGCCAATCCGCACGAAAAAGGGCGCCTCAAGCGGGCGCCCTTCCTGTTTACGTTTGCCGTAAAACTTACTTCTTGAGCCTAAGACCGCCGAAGCGCTTGTTGAAGCGGGCCACCTGACCACCCTGGTCGATGTTGCGCTGGCCACCGACCCATGCCGGATGCGACTTGGGGTCGATATCGAGAGCGAGCGTGTCGCCCTCCGCGCCCCAGGTCGAACGGGTCTGGAAGGTGGTGCCGTCGGTCATCTGCACCGTGATGAAATGGTAATCCGGGTGTGTATCCTGCTTCATGTCATGCTCCGTACGTGGCCGGTTCCGACCGGCCTCAAGCTGCAAAAAATTCGCGAAGCGCCGCCCTTAACGGGCAACGCCTCAAAAGGCAAGGGAATAAGCGGCCCTCACCTGTGCCCTATGAAGTGCTCAATCCGACGGCGGATCGGCGATCATGGCGACGCAATGCGCCTCAGCGCAGAGCTTGCCGTCAACCATCGCCTTGCCGGAAAATTTGCAGATCGCACCGCGCACCTGCGTTAATTCGATATGAAAATCAATCAGGCAGCCCGGTTCGATGGGGTTGCGGAATTTTGCCCCTTCAATGCCCATGAAATAGACCAGCTTGCCCGTACCCGCCAAGCCGAGAGATTCCACCGCCAATATGCCCGCAGCCTGCGCGATCGCCTCGACGATCAGCACGCCGGGCATGATCGGGCGCGACGGAAAATGCCCCTGGAAAAAGGGTTCATTGACCGACACGGCCTTTACGGCGTGAATTGATTTGCTCAGCTCCATTGATACGACACGGTCGATCAACAGCATCGGATACCGATGCGGCAGCGCATTCATGACGGCGCGAATATCCATCGGACCCCGCGCCGTCTCCTGAGTATCAGCCCCTTCGCTCATCAATAAGCCTCAGCGTCCTGTGGGCTGCTGTGCGGCGGGCTGCTGCTGGGCAGCGCGCGCGGCCTGAATCTGCGCGGCGGTGGCGATCAGCTGTTGAACCTGCTGATAGATATTGGCCGATTGCTGCGTCGGCTTCCACTCGGCGGGCGGCGTAACATTCGCAGCCGGGATCAGCTTGTCGATCTCGGCCGTAATGTCCGACGTCACATTGATCGAGTCCGGGGCCCAGACAAAAGCATCGGGCGCGAGTATATAGTTGAGCTTCTTGGATTTAACGACCGCCTGCTGGGCAGCGCTATATTTCTGCGCGATCTGCTCGACCACATAGATCTGCGCCTTCATGATCGGTTCGCGCAGCGTGTTGATTTCTTTCTCTTTTTGATCAATCTGGGCCAGCACCGGGTTTTTGGCAGCGGTTGCCGCGTCCATTTCGGCCTGATCGACTTCCTTGTCGCCATTCTTGTCCAGCTTCGCGAGCATGCCGTTCATTTCCTGACGCTTGCTCTGCATCTGGGTGTAATAAGACGCATAGGTCGTGTCGATCTGCTTATAGGCTTCGCCCAGTGCTTTGGCCTGCGCGATGGCGACGACACTGTTCGCGGTGGCCACACCGCCAACCTGAGCCTGCGCCGGGGCCGCGATGGATATGGCCGCCAGCGCGGACGCGCCTGCAAGTGCCAGTGATTTCGATAATATAGTCATTAGAATTGCGTTCCTATGTTGAAGGTGATGAGTTTGGTATCGTCCCCTGGTTCCTTGAGCAGAGCCTTGGCGATATCAATACGGAACGGCCCGAACGGCGAGTTCCAGTTAATGCCAAAGCCTACAGAAAGTCGTGGTGCGAGTGTGTCACCGACATATTGCTCTTCGAATGGAGGGATCACGAGTGTGTGCGTCGTGCTGCCACCGGTAGTAGAGTCGTAGTTCGGACATTGACCTGTAGCTGGCGCCTCAGCTCGAGCACCAGTCGTATTATCCTGACAAAGTCCATTAAAATGGGGAATTGTCGAAGGCCTTTTTACCTTGCCCACTGCACCAGCATCGACAAAAATAGATGGCCTCAAACCCAATTCACGGGCTCCGCTTCCCAAAGGAATTTCTACCTCGGCGTGTGCCAAGTAATAAAGCTTACCTCCCAAAGCGTCGTCGGTATTGTTTCTGCTACCACTACTTGTTCTAATATAATTGCCGCTACCGTCATCCTGTAGATAATATCGCAGAACGCGAGGACCAACCCCTCGAATATCGAAACCGCGAAGTTGGGGTTCGCCCAGGAAAAAGCGGTCAGTCAACCGGACTTTTTCAATGGCGTAACTATTTCCATTGAAATCAATACCATAGCGTTGTTTTTCTAGGCCAAATATATAGCCGGCTTCACCCTTTAAGCTAAATATAAATCCACCGCCCAACGGAAACCATTGGCCGCCGTTAATGCGTGAACGAAGATATTTCACACTTCCGCCAAGCCCAGCAAAGTCCTGACTGAAGACTGCATTGCGACCACGGGTTGGGCGCAGACGGTTATCTCGCGTGTCATAAATGAAGGAATAACCGATGGACGAAGTTGTACGCTTACCAATAGCGTCACAGAGATAGCGACCGGCCAGCAAAGGGCTACACTCGCTCGTACCGTCGCCATCCAGATCAAGGAAGTACGTGCTGCGATCCAGCGTCACATCGTCGAAATTGAGCGAATAGCGCAAGGCCAACGATGTGAATTCGGTCAATGGCACGCCCGCCCGGATCTGGAAACCCGTAGTGGTCTGCTCATAGGTCGTATCGCGGTCGCGGCTGCTGTTCAGATAGCGGAAGCTGTTGAGATCGCGGCGGTAGATATCGCCGCCAAGGGCGATATTCTTGTCCATGAAATAGGGTTCGGTGAAGCCGACCTCTACCGACTTGGAATAGTTGGACCAGTTGACACTTGTGCGCAGCTCCTGCCCCTTACCGCGGAAATTGCGCTGCGTCACCGAAGCCGAGAAGATGAACCGCTCAAGGCTCGAAAAACCAGCTGAGAGCGAGAGCTCACCTGTCGATTTTTCCTCGACATTGGTTTCCAGCACGATGCGGTCCGGTGCGGAACCCGGTTTCTGCTCAATCTCAAGCTTTTCCTGGAAGAAGCCGAGCGAATTGATGCGGTCTTTCGAGCGGCGCACCTGGAAGCTGTTGAACGCATCTCCTTCGGCCAGACGGAACTCACGGCGGACGACCTTGTCCTGCGTCAGCGTATTGCCGTTGATATCAATACGCTCCACATAAACGCGCGGCGCATCGGCGATGCGGAAGGTAATGCCCATGGTGAGGCTGCCCTTGTCGCGCGCAAAGTCCGGCTGGACGTTGGAGAAGGCATAGCCGAACAGACCTGCCGTCTCGCTGAGCTGGTCAACCGTATCCTCGACCTGCTTGGCGTCATACCAGTCGCCCTTATCCATCGGCAGCATCTTGGTGAGGCGTTCGCCCGACAGGTCGCGGATTTCGCTCTCCACCTTCACATCGCCGAACTTATAGCGGTCGCCTTCCTCCACCACATAGGTGATGATGAAGTCCTGCTTGTCCGGCGTAAGCTCAGCCACCGCCGACACGACGCGGAAATCGGCATAGCCTTCGGTCAGGTAGAATTGCCGCAGCTTCTGCTGGTCATAGGCCAGACGATCCGGATCATAGCTGGTTCCCGAAGAAAAGATGCGGTACCAGCGTGCCGCCTTGGTCGCCATTTCACCGCGCAGCTTGCCGTCCGAGAATTTCTCGTTGCCGATGATGTTGATCTGGCGAACCTTGGATTTCGGCCCTTCAGTGATTTCAAAGATGATATCGACGCGGTTCTGGTCCAGCTCGACCATCTTGGGTTCGACGATGGCGGCAAACCGGCCCTTGCGCCGATATAGCTCAATGATGCGGGCAACATCGGCGCGCACTTTGGAACGCGTGTAAATCTGGCGTGGCGCCATGCGGATTTCAGGGCGAATCTTGTCGTCCTTCAGGCGCTTGTTGCCCTCCAGAACAATACGGTTGATAACCGGGTTTTCCTTGACCGAAATGGTGAGTGCGCCCGCATTATCGCGGATCTGCACATTGGCAAAGAGCTCAGTTTCATAGAGATCGCGCAACGCGCTATCGAGCGTTTCACGCGTATAGGCGTTGCCGACGCGCAGCTTGGTATAGGAGAGGATGGTTTCCGCCTCCAGCCGCTGCTCCCCCTCGATTGCAATCGACTTGACGGTCATGGCCGGGGCTGGCGCCGCCGGAGCAGCGTCAGACACCGTGTTTCCGCCGCTTTGCTGCGCATAGGCCGGCGTGCCCAGAGCAACGCCCCCCAATATCGTGCCCGCCAGCAGGGCCACCGCCCAGCCGGATTTCGGGAGGCTACCGGCCTTGATGCTTGTCTGTGTCACGCTCACCCCTAATCCTCGCCTTTCATCGCGACAGCCAGCCGGGAATCCGCCATTGCCATGCCGCTCATAGAAAACTCCAACGCCTCCTGCCCCACTATGCTTATCCAATCAAGCCGGAGAGACTGCGCCACAGGCCAAAAGAGCCCAGATCGTTGAATGTTACCAGCACCATCAGCGTCAGCAGCAGCGCCAGCCCTGAACGATAGGCCCATTCCTGCACTTGCGGGCTGACCGGGCGGCGCTGAATGGCTTCCAGCGCATAGAAAAGCAAATGACCTCCATCCAGCATGGGAATTGGCAAGAGGTTGATGAACCCCAAGTTAATCGAGATCAACGCCATGAAAAATATGAAGCTGGCGATACCAAGCGACGCCGCTTGCCCCGAGATATCGGCAATTTTGAGCGGTCCGCCCAGTTCCTTCACGGAACGGCGGCCTGTGATGATCTGTCCCATGCCATCAATAGCTGTGCGGGTGATGTCGACCGCCTGGTTGAAGCCGACTACCGGCGCCTGCAGCAGCGAAACCGGGCGCAGGGTCAGCTCACCCGACGCCACACCAAGCTGGCCAACGCGGTAGATATTGCCGAAACGATCCTCTTCGATCCGCGTGCCCGCAGCGATGACCGCCTCGATTGTCTCCCCGTCACGGTCGATCACATAGTCCAGCGGTTCAGCGGGCCTCAGGCTGACAATAGTGGAGATGTCCCTGAAACCTTCGATATCACGGCCCATGATGCGCACGATACGGTCGCCCTCGCGCAAACCGGCGTCTTCTGCGGCGCTACCCTGCGCAACATGGCCAATTACCGGTTCGGTCACGGCTTCGCCGCGCACATAGGCCAGGCCAGCCAGCAGCAGGACAGCAAAAGCCAGATTGACGAACGGCCCGGCCGCGACGATCGCTGCGCGCTGCCATAGCGGTTTGCCGGGGAAGCTCTGCTCCCGTTCCGCTGGTGACAGTTTCAGCCATTCAGGATCGGTCTGGCTGGCGGCATTCATGTCGCCCTTGAACCGCACATATCCACCGAGCGGCAGCGCAGCGACGCGCCAGCGCGTGCCACGACGGTCCACCCAGGCGAACAGTTCCGGCCCGAAGCCGATGGAGAAAGTCTCAGCTTTCACGCCGCACCAGCGGCCAACGAGATAATGTCCCATTTCATGGACGAATACGAGCGGCCCGAGAACCGCCACAAAGGCGAGCACCGTCATGAAAAAACCGGGGGAGTTCATCAGGCTCTTACACTTTCCATCATGGGACCGATCATACGGTCTGCCGCGTCGCGCGCCGTGCGGTCGGCGTCCAGCACATCGCCGATAGTGGCGGGTCGCGGCCCGCTATAGCCGCTGAGGCATCGTTCAACAATGGCGATGATGTCGAGAAAACCGATGCGCCGGTCAAGGAACGCGGCGACCGCCTGTTCATTAGCCGCATTGAGGATTGCAGGCATCGCTCCGCCTGCTTCTCCGGCCTGCCGCGCCAGCCTGAGCGCCGGGAAACGGTCTTCGTCGGGCGTTTCAAAATCGAGACGTCCAATTGTCGCCAGATCGAGCGGCGTACACGGGCTAGCCATACGCTGCGGCCATGCGAGTGTATGGGCGATGGGAATACGCATATCGGGCGAACCGAGCTGGGCCAATGTCGAACAATCGCGATATTCGACCATGCTGTGAATGACGGACTGCGGATGAACTAATATCTCTATGTGGTCGAGGCCGATTGGAAACAGGTGGCCCGCCTCGATCAGCTCCAGCCCCTTGTTCATCATCGTCGCGCTGTCGATGCTGATCTTCGCGCCCATTGACCAGTTGGGGTGGCGCACCGCCTCTTCGGGCGTAACCCGCGCCATCTCCTCGCGGCTTTTGGTGCGGAACGGGCCACCGCTGGCCGTCAGGATGATGCGGTTGACCTCGCTCAGGTCAGCTCCGGCAAGGCATTGGAAGATGGCGTTATGCTCGCTGTCCACAGGCAGCAGGGTCGCGCCCGAGCTACGCACGGCATCCATCATCAGGTCGCCCGCTGAAACCAGCGATTCCTTGTTGGCGAGCGCAACCGTCTTGCCACATTCGATGGCCGCGAGCGTGGGCTCCAGACCGGCACAGCCGACAATCGCCGCCATTGTCCAGTCCGCGCCCATGCGCGCAGCATCGAGCAGTGCCTGTAGCCCAGCGGCAGCCTCTACTCCTGAACCGGCCAGCGCGGCTTTCAAAGCATCATAGTGCACCTCGTCCGCCACAACGGCGAGCTGAGCGCGATGTTCGATGGCAAGCTGTGCCAATGCTTGTGGGTCGCTGTTGCCTGTAAGCGCCAGCACTTCATACTCACCGGCATTGCGCCCAATCAGGTCGAGCGTCGATGCGCCGATGGACCCGGTCGCGCCGAATATGGATATGGTGCGAGGCGCTTTCATAGGGTCACTCGTGACAAGAGCCAGAAGGCTATACTCACTGGCAGCAGGCCGTCCACGCGGTCAAACAGACCGCCATGACCCGGAATGAGTTTGCCGCTGTCCTTCACACCGGCTCGCCGCTTCATCCAGCTTTCGAAAAAATCGCCAGCCTGCGCCAATATGGCCAGCAGGGCTCCCAGCCCTATAGCCGCGAGCAGGGCAAGCGGATGTTCTGTCATGATGGCTCCCGGCGATTGCGGCTTTGAGGCGAAAGCAGAAATCGCAGATGCGATAAGCAGCCAAGTCAGCACCATGACCAGTCCGGCACCCGCCATACCGCCATAGAGGCCCGCCCAGGTCTTGGAGGGGCTGATCGACGGTGCGATTTTCTTGTTGCCGAAGCGGCGCCCAGCAAAATAGGCACCAGTATCGACAGCGATCACGGTCACTATCGCCAACAGGCGCAGCGGCCCTGGCATGGCAATAAGCGCAAAACAGGCGAAGGCGATATAGAGCGCCCCGGCTATCAACCAGAGAAATTTCGCAGGCGCGCTTTGGGCGAAACGAAGTGCGAGCTGTGACCATTCCCACAGCAGGCCGAGACCGATCAGTACAACAAATATGATAAATGCCGTTCCGGCCATCCACAGGGCCGTTCCGGCGACCGCCAGCATGACGATGGCGGAAAGCACACGTATGCCCAGATCGGATTTCTGGGTAGCCGAGGCGGTATCAGCCATCAAAGCCCGCCATAGCGGCGTTCGCGCCCGGCAAAACTCTCCAGCGCAGTTGCCAGCGCCTTACCGTCAAAATCCGGCCACAGCATGTCCGTGAAGTAAAGCTCGGCATAGGCCGCTTGCCACAGCAGAAAGTTGGACAGGCGTATCTCACCCGATGTGCGGATCAGAAGGTCAAGTGGCGGCAAATCTGCCGTATCCAGCTCGGTTTCCAGAGCCTCCAGCGTGATCTCACCTTTCTGGGCCGCCCTATTCGCCGCGCGCACCAGCTCGTCCTGAGACCCATAATTCAGCGCAATAACGAGTGTGCAGCCCGTATTATTGGCCGTCTTGGCAAGTGCGCCCTCGATCAGCTCCACCGCTTCCGGTTCAAACGCTGTATAATTGCCAATGATGCGCAGACGTACATTGTTGCTGTGAAACTCATCGAGATCGGCCTTGATGAACCGCTTCATCAGGCCGGTCAGCTCCATGATTTCCTGTTCCGGGCGTTTCCAGTTTTCCGAGGAAAACGCATAGAGCGTCAGACATTCCAGCCCCATATCCTGAGCCGCGCGCACGGTCTTGCGTACTGCATCGACGCCCGCCTTGTGCCCCGCAGCGCGCGGCAGCAGGCGCTTCTTCGCCCAGCGGCCATTGCCATCCATGATGATAGCGACATGACGCGCGCCACGCGCGGCGCCTGAGCCGGATTGAAGAGGCGCCGCTTTACTGGCCAAGGATTTCTTTTTCCTTCTGCGCCACTGCAGCGTCGATATCGGCAATAGTGCTGTCGGTCAGCTTCTGAACCTCGGTCTCGTGGCGTTTGCGTTCGTCCTCGCTGAGCTCGCCCTTTTTTTCGTCCGTTTTCAGGCTGTCCATGCCATCGCGGCGGACATTACGGGCTGCGACGCGGGCCTTTTCCGCATATTGCCCTGCCAGCTTCGCCAGTTCCTTGCGGCGTTCTTCGGTCAGGTCGGGGATCGGCAGCCGCAGCGTCTGGCCATCAGCAACCGGATTGAGACCGAGACCTGCGGAACGAATGGCTTTTTCAACCGGCGTCACATTGCTGCGGTCCCACACCTGCACGGTCAGCATGCGCGGCTCGGGCGCGGAAACGGTCGCCACCTGGTTGAGCGGCATCTGCGCGCCGTAAACCTCGACAGTGACAGGGTCGAGCAAAGTCACATTGGCGCGCCCGGTGCGCAGGCCGGAAAGGTCACCTTTCAGCGATTCCACAGAGCCCTTCATGCGGCGCTCAAGATCGTCCTTGTCATACTGGGCCATATATTTCTCCTTATGCCAGATGGATCATGCTGCGTCGGCCATATCTCCGCCGACAATGGTCGCCACGCCCTCTCCGCTCAGAACGCGCGTCAAATTACCCGTTTCGCGAATGTTGAACACGACAATCGGAATATTGTTTTCCCGGCACAGCGCAACGGCGCTGGCGTCCATAACTTTAAGATTATCATTCAACACACGGTCAAAAGATACTGATTCATAACGCTTTGCTGTCGCCACCTTCTTGGGGTCAGCATCATAAACGCCGTCAACGCTCGTGCCCTTGTACAGCGCATCACAACCCATTTCGGCAGCACGCAGGGCGGCGGCGGTATCGGTGGTGAAAAACGGGTTGCCTGTGCCGGCAGCGAAGATGACGATCCGGCCCTTCTCCATATGCCGGACGGCGCGGCGGCGAATATAGGGCTCACATACCGTTTCCATCGGGATCGCCGATTGCACGCGGGTGGCGTGCCCCATGCGTTCCAGCGCGTTTTGTACCGCCAGCGCATTCATCACAGTGGCCAGCATACCCATATAGTCGGCGCTGGTGCGGTCGAAGCCCTTGGCGGCAGCCGCCAAGCCACGGAAGATGTTGCCACCGCCGACGACCATGCAGATCTCAAAGCCAGCAGCCTTGGCAGCCGCGACTTCACCAGCGATACGGTCGACTGTGGCGGGATCGATGCCGAACGCCCCTTCCCCCATCAGCACCTCGCCCGAGAGTTTCAGGAGAATGCGTTTGGCGGGAGGGTGTGTCATAGGGCGTGAATCCGCTTCAATCATGGAAATGGCGCGCACCTTAATCAGCACGCGCCACCCTGCCAAGCGCCGTGCGACGCCTGACGTCAATTTATTTTACGGCGATCAGGCGCCTGCGGCAGCGGCAACTTCGGCCGCGAAGTCCGTTTCTTCCTTCTCGATGCCTTCACCGAGCTGGAAGCGGACATAATTCTTCAGCGTGATGGACGCACCGGCTTCCTTCGCCGCCTTGGCAACGACATCCGCGATCGGGGTCTTGTTGTCGATCACGAAAGGCTGGCTGAGCAGCGCGTTTTCCTTCGCGAACTTGGCGACCGCGCCATCGACCATCTTGGCGACGATTTCGGCAGGCTTGCCGCTTTCAGCAGCCTTTTCGGCGGCAACAGCGCGTTCACGCTCCAGCAGCGCCGGGTCGATATCGTCAGCCGACAGCGCCAGCGGGAAGGCAGCAGCGATGTGCATGGCGATCTGCTTGCCCAGCGGCTGCATCACATCGGCAGGGGCATCGCCCTCCAGCGCGACAAGAACGCCGATCTTGCCGAGGCCGGGGGCCTGCGCATTATGCATATAATCGACAACCACACCTTTCTCGACCGACACATGGCCAACACGGCGCA
The DNA here is from genome assembly GCA_020446425.1 of Sphingobium sp. GTDB lineage: Bacteria > Pseudomonadota > Alphaproteobacteria > Sphingomonadales > Sphingomonadaceae > Sphingobium. The sequence goes on from JAGRES010000008.1 coordinate 246,963, forward strand.
GGCTCTGGTTCTCGCCGATGGTGGCGATGTTGCTGACCAGCTTCTCAGCGACCGTGCCGCCGCTCGGGAAAGCAGCGTTCGACAGCGCTTCAGCGTCCGCCGCATCGGTTTCCAGCGCAACAGCGGTGACGCTGCGCACGAAATCCTGGAACTGTTCGTTCTTGGCGACGAAATCGGTTTCGCTGTTGACTTCGACCGCAACGCCCTTGGTGCCGGAAACGGCGGTTCCGACCAGACCTTCGGCGGCAGTGCGGCTCGACTTCTTCTGCGCGGCGGCAAGGCCCTTGGCGCGCAGCCAGTCGACAGCGGCTTCGATGTCGCCATTGGATTCGGCCAGCGCCTTCTTGCAGTCCATCATGCCTGCGCCGGAGCGCTCACGCAGCTCTTTCACAGCTGCCGCAGTAATCTCTGCCATGATCATTTCCTTTGAAAGTGAGTGTTTATGAAAACAGGCGGGCGCTCAGCGGTTTCCCCGTAAGCGCCCTGCCCTGAAAATATTGCAGTCTTGCGAAACTCAGGCTTCGGCGGCGACGGCTTCCTCGGCGGGCGGCTCATCCATCGCACCGACATCGACACCGGCAGCAGCCTGTGCATCGTTGCCGCCACGGGTCGCGGCCTGGGCGATGGCGTCGCAATACAGGCGGATCGCGCGGCTAGCGTCGTCATTGGCCGGAACCGGGAACGCGATGCCGCTCGGGTCAACGTTCGAATCGAGGATCGCAACGACCGGAATACCCAGAACATTGGCTTCCTTGATCGCCAGCTCTTCCTTGTTCGCGTCGATCACGAACATCACGTCGGGAATGCCGCCCATGTCGCGGATGCCGCCAAGGCTGAGCTCCAGTTTGTCGCGCTCACGCGTCATCTGCAGCACTTCCTTCTTGGTGAGGCCGTGCGTGTCACCCGACAGGCGCTCTTCCAGAGTCTTGAGGCGCTTAATCGACTGCGAAATGGTCTTCCAGTTGGTGAGCATGCCGCCCAGCCAGCGGTGGTTGACGAAATGCTGGCCCGAACGGCGCGCCGCATCAGCAATCGGTTCCTGCGCCTGGCGCTTGGTACCGACGAACAGCACTTTGCCGCCGGCGGCGACGGTGGCCGAGACGAATTCCAGAGCACGCGCGAACAGCGGCACGGACTGGCTGAGGTCAAGGATGTGAACGCCGTTCCGCTGCCCGAAGATATAGGGCTTCATGCGGGGGTTCCAGCGGTGGGTCTGGTGGCCGAAATGCGCGCCGGCCTCAATCAATTGCTGCATGGTGACGACAGGTGCCGCCATAGTCTTTCTCCTTCCGGTTACACCTCTGGGATTCAGTAACCGAACCTATGGTCCAGCACCGGTATGTGCGAATCCCATGTGGAATGGTGCGGCGCTTAGCGGCGAAACCCGCGCAAGGCAAGCCCAAACATGCCTGTTGACATGCGGATAAAATTAGAACAAATAGAGAACATGGAAACAAAACAGCGGTAGGTCGTTATCGGGATATTAGGCCCGCCGCCTGGAATTTGGAAGGAAAAACGATGGTTGCGATACTGACTGCAGCGCTGTTTTCTGTGGCACTAGTCGTGGCGATATTGTCGATAGCCTGGATGCTGTACAGCGACGGCCACAAAATGATCGCAGCCCTGCGATTGGAACATCGGATAGCGGCACCTTCCCCTGCCCCGCATAAAGCCTTTCGCCGCACGCCTTATACTCACGGAGCTGTATCGCGTCCTCGCCCAGCCCAAGCGTTGCGCGCGGCCTGACCTTACAGTGTCAGGCAGCGGCAATGCGTGCCTTACGATAGCTCATCATGCCGAAAGGTATCAGGACCACATAGAATGCCGATATCGCCAATAGAGTGAGCCAGGGAATGGTGAGCAACATGGCGGCAAGCAGACCCGCCACCGCAATAGCCTCCAGCCTGACCGAGCGGCGAATACGCAAGGCCCGCCAGCTATAGGTGGCAATATTGGAAATCATCAGGAACGCGACGAAAGCTGTCCAGGGCGCCACCACATACCATTCGCGGAATATCGGCTGATCGGTGACGAACCAGCAATAGAGCGGCACGAAGGCCAGCCCCGCTCCCGTGGGCGCCGGAACGCCGGTCAGGAAACCTGCAGATTTGTGCGGCTGGTCATCGGTGTCGATCTGGGCGTTGAACCGCGCGAGCCGCAATGCGCACATCAGCGCATGAGCCAGTGCAATCACCCATCCGAATTTAGGCATATATTGCAGCGACCAGAGGTAGAGGATCAGCGCCGGAGCCACACCAAAGGCGATATTGTCCGACAGCGAGTCCAGTTCCGCCCCGAAGCGGCTTTCCCCTTTCAGCATGCGGGCGATACGGCCATCCAGCCCATCGAGCACCCCGGCCAGAATGACGCACCCGACCGCCATTTCCCATACGCCTGTCAGAGCGTAGCGCACACCGGTCAGGCCAAAGCACAAAGCCATGGCCGTCACGGCATTGGGTGCAATCTGCCGTATTGAAATTCCCCTGCGCAGCCTGCGCGGTATCGTGCGGCGGCGTCTCACTGAAAGATTCCAGTGACGGTCCCGGTTTCGCCAAGACGCGCAATCACCGTTTCCCCCGCTATCGTCCGCTGCCCCAACGCAACCCGCGGCATCGTTCCTGCGGGCAGATATATGTCCACACGGCTGCCAAAGCGGATCAGGCCGATGCGCTGCCCCGCCGCAACGACATCACCGGGTTTGACGAACGGTACAATACGCCGCGCCACCAGCCCCGCTATCTGCGTGAAACCGATACGCAGACCGTCGTTGCGCTCCACGACAATATGCTGCCGCTCATTATCTTCGCTCGCCTTGTCGAGATCGGCGTTGATGAACTTCCCCGATATATAAACGACAGATTTGACGGTTCCGGCAATCGGCGTGCGATTGATGTGGACATCGAACACGCTCATGAAGATCGACACGCGCATCATGGGTGCATCGCCGATGCCGTCTGCCGCCCCCGCAATCTCGCGTGGCGGCTGGACTTCCTGTATCAGGGTGATCAGGCCATCGGCGGGTGCGACGAGAAGGTTGGGATCATTGGGCGTAACGCGCACCGGGTCGCGAAAAAAGGCGAACACCCACAGCGTTACACCGACCAGAAGCCACCCCAATATTCCCCAGCCAAGGAAAAACACCAGCAAAGTGATAGCGGCGGCTATGGCGCCAAATTTCCGCCCCTCGGGATGAATGTCAGGAAACCTCCATTTCACGCCGGATTGCGGAGTGGTGGCTGCAGGCTGCGAACTATCGGTTTGAGCGGTGTGAGGCGTATTAGGGTCAGGTTCCATAGATCGTGTTTAGTGACGGATTACTGCAAAGACAACGCCTTGCGCCATCGGCTCAATGCAAAAAGTTCCGGTACGGGGATCGCCTCATAATTGATAACAGCTGTCATTCTCATCAAAATCTCACAAACCTGCCAGAAATGCCCCGGATGCAGTTGATAAATTGGCTCGCTTTACGTACAGGCCTTGGCAACCTCATCCCCAGATATGAAAGAGACACCCCTTCCATGACGAAGATCAAGGTCAAAAACCCGGTTATCGAAATCGACGGCGACGAAATGACCCGGATCATATGGGAATGGATCCGTGAACGTCTGATCAAGCCTTATCTCGATATCGACCTGCATTATTATGACCTGAGCGTCGAAGAGCGCGACCGCACCGATGACAAGATCACCGTCGATTCCGCCAATGCCATCAAGAAATACGGCGTCGGCGTGAAATGCGCGACCATCACACCGGACGAGGCGCGCGTCGAGGAGTTCAACCTCAAGAAGATGTGGAAGTCCCCTAACGGCACCATTCGTAATATCCTGGGCGGCGTTGTTTTCCGTGAACCCATCGTCATCAAAAATGTTCCTCGCCTGATTCCGGGCTGGACCGATCCCATTGTCGTAGGCCGTCACGCCTTCGGTGACCAGTATCGCGCAACCGACTTCCTTGTTCCCGGCCCCGGCAAACTGCGTATGGTATTCGAGGGTGAAGACGGCACCGTCATTGATGAGGAAGTGTTCCAGTTCCCCGGCTCCGGCGTTGCTATGGGCATGTACAATCTGGACGAATCAATCCGCGATTTCGCCCGCGCTTCGATGAACTATGGCCTGGGCCGCGGATGGCCGGTCTATCTTTCGACCAAGAACACGATCCTCAAAGCCTATGACGGCCGCTTCAAGGATCTGTTTGCGGAGGTCTACGAGGCCGAGTTCGAGACCAAGTTCAAGGACGCCGGCATCGTCTACGAACATCGCCTGATCGACGATATGGTTGCATCGGCTCTCAAATGGAGCGGCAAGTTCGTTTGGGCCTGTAAAAACTATGACGGCGACGTTCAGTCGGACCAGGTCGCACAGGGCTTTGGTTCACTGGGCCTGATGACGTCCGTGCTGATGACCCCCGATGGCAAAACGGTCGAGGCCGAAGCCGCCCACGGCACCGTGACCCGCCACTACCGCCAGCATCAGCAGGGCAAGGCGACGTCCACCAACCCGATCGCGTCGATCTTCGCATGGACGCAAGGTTTGGTTTATCGCGGTCGCTTCGACGAAACACCCGATGTCACACGTTTTGCAGAAACGCTCGAAAAGGTCTGCATCAAGACGGTCGAGAGCGGCGCGATGACCAAGGATCTCGCGCTTCTTATCGGCCCGGACCAGAACTGGATGACGACCGAGCAGTTCTTCGAAGCTATTCGCGTCAATCTGGAAACCGCCATGAACGACTGGAAATAAGGCTGTCCGTTTCCGTCAAAGAGAGGGCGCCGGGATGGCGCCCTTTTTTTTATGCGCTGAACGGAGGGCAATATTTTTACCGTGAAGCAGCATTTCATGACTTTAGACCGATGACATGCCGCAATTGTCCTGCTTTAATAAGGCATGGCCATGGAAGTCGATCATAGCGGGCTGCGCGACGCACTAGTCATTTTAGGAGCGACGGGCCTCATCATCCCAATTTTTGCCCGCTTCCGCATCAGCCCTGTGATCGGGTTTATATTGGTGGGCGCGCTTGTTGGCCCCTTCGGCCTCGGCAGCATGATTGAGCGATACCCTTGGCTCGTTCATATCACCATATCAAATACCGAGGCCATCGCTCCCTTCGCAGAGCTGGGCATCATATTATTGCTGTTCTCAATCGGGCTCGAACTCAGTTTCAAGCGTCTATGGTCGATGCGCAGGCTGGTGTTCGGCGTAGGCGCGCTGGAGCTGCTGGGCTCAGGGTCGCTGATCGCGTTCGCACTATATCTGATGGGTACGGAGCCCGCCCCAGCTTTTGGCCTTGGCCTGGCCCTTGCCCTGTCGTCTACCGCACTCGTACTGTCGATGGTGGGAACACAGTCGCAAGTCGGGCGCGCAGCATTCTCAATGCTGCTGTTCGAGGATCTGGCTATTGTCCCGATCATCTTCCTGCTGGGCGCGATTGCACCCGTCGCCAGCGATGACGGCTTATCGGGCCTGATGCAGACATTGGTGGGCGGTGGCGTTGTCGTCATCGTGATGCTGATCGCCGGTCCGTTCATTTTACCGCGTATCTTTGCGCAGGCCGCCCGCACCAAAAGCCCCGAAGTGTTCCTCGCCGCCAGTCTGCTGGTGGTGATTGCCGCCAGTCTGGCGACCGCTATAGTCGGACTATCCCCCATCGTTGGCGCTTTGCTCGCAGGCCTGTTGATTGCCGAAACCGATTATCACGGCGAAGTGGAAGTAATAACCGCACCGTTCAAGGGGCTGGCGCTGGGTGTGTTCCTGCTGACCGTCGGCATGAGCCTCGATATTGATCTCATCATCCGGCAATGGTCGCAATTGCTGGGCGCGATTATGGGCGTCGTCGTCATCAAGACAGTGGTCACGGCCATATTGCTACGCCTCTACGGCGCGCGGCGTGGCGTATCGGCAGAAGTCAGCGTGTTGATGGCCAGCCCATCGGAAACCACCCTCATCGTCTTGTCCGCGGCATCCGCCGCCTATCTGATTGATGCAGAAACTGCTGCATTCTGGCAGATTGCAACCGCCATCGGGCTCACCCTAACCCCGCTTCTGGCACGGATAGGCCATGATATTGCCCGCCGCATCGAACTCTCATCCAATGAGGCGGACAGCATGATCGCCGACCATGAGACCATCGCGGCCCATACTGTCGTCATTGGTTTCGGGCGTGTCGGGAAAATGGTGTGTGACCTGCTGCGAAGCCATAATCAGCCCTTCGTCGCCGTCGAATCGGACCCGGACGTCGTCGCCTATGGCCGGCGAGCAGGCTATCCGCTGATATTCGGCGACGTCACCCGCCCTGAGATGTTGGACCGGCTGCGGCTGGGCCACGCCAGAGCCTTGATATTGACCATGGACGAGCCGGTACTGTCCGTCGCCATAACCAAGCGCGTGCGCAACTGGGTCGCCGACCTGCCCATAATCGTACGCGCCCGCGATACCGACCATGCCAGTGAGCTTTATAAAGCCGGAGCGACCGAAGCGGTGCCGGAAACGCTGGAAAGCTCGTTGCAGCTGGCGGAAACGGCACTGGTTGAACTGGGTGTCGCCATGGGGCCGGTTATCGCGTCAATCCATCAGAAACGCGAAGACCTGCGCGAGACGATCAAGGAACGGGCGGGTATGGAAATCGCGCCGAAATTGCGCCATCTGCGTTCGGATGAAACGGCAGCAACGGTTAGCGCCGACTGATGCATTTCTTTTCCGATAATGCCGCTTCCGTCTGCCCGGAGGTGATGGCCGCGCTGGACCGTGTGAACAGTGCAGACATCAGTTATGATGCAGACGCCGCTAGCCAAAGCATGGACGCCGCATTTTCGGAGCTGTTCGAAACCGACGTTACTGTGCTCTGGGTAACGACGGGCACGGCTGCCAATGGCCTCGCGCTGGCAGCGCTTTGCCCGCCGCACGGCGCAATCATCTGCCACCGCGATGCGCATGTGCAGAATGACGAATGCGGTGCCCCCGAATTATACACCCACGGTGCAAAGCTGCTTCTGGTAGATGGGCCGGGCGGTAAGTTCACTCCAAATGCCCTGAACGGATGTCTTGGTGCTGTTCGAAATGACGTACATAGAGCGCAGCCGCATGCGATATCCATCACCAACGCCACTGAATATGGCTGCGTCTATACGCCTGCTGAAGTGGCCGCGCTCGGCGCGATTGCGCATGAACGTGGGCTGGGTTTCCATATGGACGGTGCGCGCTTCGCTAATGCCGTCGCCCATCTTGGCTGCGCGCCCGCCGAGCTGACCTGGAAAGCAGGCGTCGACATCCTCAGCTTCGGTTTCGTCAAAAATGGCGGTATGTCAGCCGAAGCACTTGTCTTTTTCAGACCCGATCTCGTGGAAGCCAGCCGCTATCGCCGCAAGCGCGCAGGCCATCTGCTCTCAAAAGGGCGGTACAGCGCCGCGCAAATATTGGCGATGCTGAAAGACGATCTCTGGCTGAGACATGCGCGCGCCGCCAATGAGGGTGCACAGCATATAGCCCAAGCTGCTGGTCAGCGATTGGTGCATCCGGTCGAAGCCAATGAAGTTTTCGTGAAACTCAGCGCTGAAGAGACCGCATCCCTGCGTGCCCAGGGCTTTGGCTTTTACGATTGGGGCGAAGGTCAGGCGCGCTTCGTAATATCCTATGATCAGTCCCACAGTGACATCGAGGCTCTGTCAGCCGCGCTTGACGAACTGAAGTAAACAGCTCGGATCAGCGCCGCCACCGCGCCATCGTGATCCCGATTGCCTCCCCCCGCTCGGACAGGGCCAGCTTGACGATCTTCACCTTCACATGCCGGACCTTGTCGTCCTGCAGGAACACCGTTTCGATAATATGGTCGGCCACCGCCTCGATCAGCTTGAAATGCTGATCCTTAGGCAAGGCATCGGTCGCCGCATGTTTGAGATCCATATAGTTTTTGGACGATGACAGCGGCGTATCGGGTGCATAATGCTCTTCATGCCGGAGCAGCGCCTGTACGGAAATCTTGAGCGGCTGGGGAAGATGCGTTTCTTCTGAATATATACCTGTCAGGACATCGACATGCAGGTCATCGACCTCCAGAACCAGAAAATCCTCATTCCGCTCTGCATTCATCGCCATATATTTCTCTGTTCAGGACGGAAAGACCGCCGATTTTCCTTTTCATTTGGCGTGATGCCGTTACATCGCGCCGCGTCGGGGGCGCTCATGCCCTCTTATGGACCGAAGTACAAGCGTGACGATTTCTCTCTTCCATCTCATGTCTCTTGAAAATCACGAGATCGAAGCGGTGCTGGACGCCGCATTCGGACCGGACCGGCACAGGCGCACGGCCTACGCCATCCGCAAGGGCATGTTGTGGCTTCCCGAATACAGCTATGCCGCAAGAGATGATGCGGGCAATGTGCTGGGAGTCTTGCAGAGCTGGCCGGTCGAATTGCGCAGCGATGACGGTACCGCAACACCATTGATCATGGTCGGCCCGGTCGCAGTAGTCCCCAGCGACCAGAAAAACGGTATTGGCAAGGCGATGATGGATCGGCTGGTGGCCGATACCGACTTGTCGGCGAAAGCGCATCTGATGATGATCGGCGACCCGGAATATTATGGGCGCTTCTGGCGCTTTCTGGCCGATGATACATCCGGATGGCGCGCACCCGGCCCGGTCGACCCGCGCCGTTTGCTGATGCGGCAGGTACCGGGTATCGAGCCCCTACCCCGGCTTAGCGGTATGCTGGCGCCACGCTCGGCCTGAACTGAATTAAGCCAGCGCGCCGTGGCAATGCTTGTAACGCTTGCCGGAACCGCATGGGCATTCCGCATTCCGGCTGATCCCCATACCCGCATAAGGGTCGGATGAACCGCTACCCGCGGCAATGCCGGGAATGCGCGTGGTCACAAAGCCGTTTTCATCCGTACCCGGGGCATCCTCTGCCGAGTAGTTGGTGATGAAATCCGGTAAGGTCGGCAGTTCGGGGGCTTCCGGTGCCTCCTGCATCTGGAACTGAACCCGCGCAATCGTCTGCGTCACATCGTCGCGGATATTGGCGAGCATACGTTCAAACAGCGCAAAGGCTTCCGCCTTATATTCGTTGATCGGCGTTTTCTGGGCATAGGCGCGCAGGTGCACCACCTGACGCAGCGCATCGAGCGTCGCCAGATGCTCTTTCCAGTGATGGTCGAGATTTTGCAGCAAGATGCTCTTTTCGATGCCATGCCAGTCATCAGCTTCGATCTGGCCGGTCTTCTCTTCAACCGCCTGATCGACCAGCCCGACAAGGCGCTCTTCCAGCATTTCGGGATCGACAGCATCTTCTTGAAGCCATGCGTCGATATCCGGCTCCATGTTGAGCACTTCGCGCACGCGCTCTTTCAGGCCCTCAACATCCCATTGCTCCGGATAGGTGCCCGGCGGGCAGAACGCGCCGACAATGTCATTCACAGTCTCGTGGCGCATGTCGACAACAACGTCGTTGACGGTATCCGCGTCCATGATGTCGCCGCGCTGTTCGTATATGACCTTGCGCTGGTCATTCATCACGTCGTCATATTCGACGACCTGCTTACGGATATCATAGTTACGCGCCTCGACCTTGCGCTGCGCGGTCTCAATGGCCTTCGACATCCATTTCGATGGCGGCAGCGCCTCGCCGTCTTCGAGGCTGGAGCGCATCATGCGGGCGAACAGTGTTTCCGGCCCGAATATACGCATCAGGTCATCGTCGAGACTGAGGTAGAAGCGTGACAGGCCCGGATCGCCCTGACGCCCGGAGCGGCCGCGCAGCTGATTGTCGATGCGGCGGCTTTCATGGCGCTCGGTGCCTAAAACGAAGAGCCCGCCCGCAGTCTTCACCTGCTCGCGCTCTGCGGCGATTTCGGCCTTGATGCGCTCGATGGCGGCGTCCTTTTCAGAGCCTTCCTCCATCTCCTTGAGCTCATCCTCGATGCGGAAATCAAGATTGCCGCCCAATTGGATGTCGGTGCCACGGCCCGCCATGTTGGTGGCGATGGTCACAGCGCCGATGCGCCCTGCCTGCGCCACGATATGCGCTTCCTGCTCGTGGAAACGCGCATTGAGCACGGCATGCTTCACGCCTTCCTCGTTGAGAAATTGCGAGAGCATTTCCGATTTCTCAATGCTGACGGTGCCGACCAGCACCGGCTGGCCCTTGGCCTGATGCTCCTTGATGGTGCGCGCGATGCCCCGGAACTTGTCCTCCATATTCTTGTAGAACAGGTCCTCGTCGTCCTGCCGCTGTATCGGCAGGTTGGTGGGGATCGTCACCACGTTCATCTTGTAGATTTCAAAGAATTCGGTGGCCTCGGTCGCTGCTGTACCCGTCATGCCGCCCAGTTTCGGGTACATGCGGAAATAATTCTGGAACGTGATCGACGCGAGAGTCTGGTTTTCCGGCTCGATGTTCACGCCTTCCTTAGCCTCGACCGCCTGATGCAGGCCATCGGACCAGCGGCGGCCATCCATCATGCGGCCCGTGAATTCGTCGATGATGACGACTTTGTTGTCTTTGACGATATAATCAATGTCGCGCTTGAACATCTTGTTGGCGCGCAGCGACTGGTTCACATGGTGCACGACCTGCGTGTTCTCGAAGTCATAGAGGTTACTGCCCTGCAATAGCCCGGCTGTCTCCAGTAAACGCTCGATATTCTCTGTGCCGTCCTCGGTCAGCGTGATGTTGCGGGTTTTTTCGTCTTTTTCGTAATCATCCTCGCCGAGCTGCTTCACCAACGTATCGACGGACATATACATCTCCGACTTGTCGTCGGTTGGCCCCGAAATGATGAGCGGAGTGCGCGCCTCGTCGATCAGGATCGAGTCCACTTCGTCGACAATCGCGAAATTGAACGGCCGCTGGACCATCTGGCTGCGGTCATATTTCATATTGTCGCGCAGATAATCGAAACCCAGCTCATTGTTGGTTGCATAGGTAACGTCGGCTTCATAGGCCGCCCGGCGTTCCTGCTCGTTGATACCGGGCACGATCACGCCGGTCGTCAAACCAAGGAAGCGATATACCTGCCCCATCCATTCGCAGTCACGACGGGCGAGATAGTCGTTGACGGTGACGACATGGACGCCCTTGCCTTCCAGCGCGTTCAGATAGGTAGCGAGCGTCGCCACCAGGGTCTTGCCCTCACCCGTGCGCATCTCGGCTATTTCGCCGCGATGAAGCACAATGCCGCCAATCATCTGCACGTCGTAATGGCGCTGACCCAGCGTGCGCTTGGCCGCTTCACGAACCGTGGCAAATGCTTCGGGCAGTAAGTTGTCGAGCGTTTCACCACCTTCGAGGCGCTCGCGAAACTTGCGGGTCTGATCACGCAGGTCCTCATCGCTCAGCGCCGATATCGTATCTTCAAAGCCGTTGATCTGGGTAACGATCTTGCCCAGAGACTTCACATAGCGTTCGTTGGAGGAACCAAAGAGTGATTTGGCAAGGCTGCCGAACATGCACTTTTCCTGACTAATTCGCGCGCAAGGACCATCGTGAGGCCCATCGAAAGAAACACCGCCGCGATGTAGGGATCGCCCTGCACGAAGTCAATTGATGGCGGCAATTGACGCCTCCATGAAATGCGTTAATGCGCGCATTTATGGAACGTTCCCCGCTTGCCCCCGCCGCCTTTCCGGATCTGCCCGCAATTGAGGGGGTTACGCTGCGCGTCGCGCGGGCGCGCTATAAGGAATGGGACAGGTGCGATCTCACCTATGCCGAGCTGGCCGAGGGCACTGCTGTGGCGGGTGTCACGACGAAGAATCTTTGCTGCTCCAGCGAGGTCGAACTGTGCCGGGAAGGTGTGTCAGGCGGTCGGGCGCGGGCTTTGATTGTCAATGCGGGCAACAGCAACGCCTTTACCGGCTATCGCGGGCGCGAGGCTGTCGAGCAGATCATGGGTCAGGTAGCCGCGCATCTCTCCTGCCCCGCCAGCGAAATATTTGTCAGTTCGACCGGCGTGATTGGCGTGCCCTTGCCCAAAGACAAGGCGCGCGACGGCGTCGCGGCCGCGCTCACCGCCGAGCCCTGCTCATGGGAACAGGCCGCCGAGACAATCATGACGACTGACACCTTCGCCAAGGGCGCGACCGCCAGCGCGATGATGGGCGGGACTAAAGTACAGCTCTCTGGCATTATCAAGGGCAGCGGCATGATCGCACCCGACATGGCGACGATGCTGGGTTATATCTTCACCGATGCAGCGATAGAGCCTGCCCTGCTCCAGCACATGCTGAACGAAGCCAATAGCAAGAGCTATAACTGCATCACGGTCGATGGCGACACCTCAACCAGCGATACAGTGCTCGTATTCGCCACCGGCAAGGCCGGAAACGAGCCGCTTGCCAGCATGGACAGCCCAGGCGCGGACGCCTTTCAGGCAGCGCTGACCGATATCTGCACCCAGCTCGCCCAGCTCGTGGTCAAGGATGGCGAAGGTGCGCAGAAATTTATCGAAATTTCTGTGACCGGCGCGGTGTCTGATGAAAGTGCAAGGCGTGTGGGGCTCTCCATCGCCAATTCACCGCTGGTCAAAACCGCCATAGCGGGCGAGGATGCCAATTGGGGCCGCGTCGTCATGGCTGTCGGCAAGGCTGGCGAACCCGCTGACCGCGACAAGCTGGGCATCAGCTTCGGAACGACGCAGGTGGCCGCCAATGGCTTTCCGGTCGAAGGCTATGACGAAGCGCCTGTCGCTGCGCACCTGAAGGGGCAGAATATCGAGATCGGTGTCGATCTGGGGCTGGAAGATGGCCGCGCCACTGTCTGGACCTGCGATTTGACCCACGGCTATATCTCGATCAACGCCGATTACAGAAGCTGACGGACCTTGGCTCCGGAGGCTGCGCAACTCCTGATAGCTTACGCCCTTACGGAGCTGGTCGCCTGCCTCATACCCGGTCCAGCAGTTATGTCCGTGATGGGCATCGCGCTCACCGGATCGTTACGCGGTATGTTCGGGGCGATCGGCGGTATCATTTTCAGTAATCTCATCTGGTACACGATGGTTGGCCTCGGGCTTGTCGCTCTGGTCAGAACCGCGCCGCTGTTGTTCGAGATACTGGGCTGGGCGGGCATCGCCTATCTCTTCTGGATGGGCTGGGATACGTGGCGCAGCCATATCTCGCTCGCCGCAAAGGCCGAACGCAGGGTTACAGGCGCATGGCGCGGGTTCTCCAGCGCAGTCGCCGTACAGCTCTCCAACCCCAAGGCGCTTGTGTTTTTCACGGTATTCTTGCCGCCTTTCATCCATATCGACAGGCCGGTTGCGCCCCAGATCGCCATATTGGCGCTGATTGGCTGCGCCATAGAGATCATGGCGCTGGGCACCTATGGCTCATTGGCTTACAGGCTTGGTAAGCTCGCCCTCTCATCACGAGCCGAAAAATGGATTGCGCATATTTCGGGCGCGATTCTGATAGCCATAGCGGTGGCCATGGCGCTATCGCGGGCGGCATGACCGATATTTCTCCCTCCCTTGGCCGCGCGGTGGCCGATCTGATGCGGCAGGTTTCCGAAGATGTCATCCTGCCCCGCTATCAGAATCTCGCCTCGCATGAGGTGATGGAAAAGGCGGCTGATGATCTCGTCACTGTGGCTGACAGGGAAAGCGAAGAGCGCCTGAGCGAAGGGCTGGCCAAATTGCTGCCGGAGGCGTCCATCATCGGCGAGGAGGCCTGCGCTGCCGACCCGGCACTGCTCGATGGATTGGAAGCCGGCCTGTACTGGATCATCGACCCGATAGACGGTACGGGTAATTTCGCGGCAGGGCGGCCTCCGTTCGGCGTCATGATCGCTCTGGCCAATGATGGCGACACGCTTGGCGGCTGGATTTACGATCCGCTGAGCGGGCGGCTATGCCACGCCGCGCGGGGCATGGGAGCCCATATCGGCGAAGAGCCCGTAACCGCCGTTGAGAGCGGCGCACCGCTGCCTATCGCGGGTATCTCCACGCTGTTTCTCGATCCTGCGCAACGCGCTGACCTGACCGGGCGGGCCGAAGGCAAATTGCAAATGGTCGACATACCGCGCTGCGCCGCCGAGCAATATCCGCGAATCGCACTGGGCGGCAACGATCTGGCGCTGTTCAACCGCACCCTGCCCTGGGATCATGCCGCAGGGGTGTTGTTTCTGAACGAGGCGGGTGGGCGTGTGGCGCGCTTCGACGGTGCGCCCTATCGTGTCGGAACGGATGAGAAAGGCATGCTGGCCGCTGCCTCGCCCACGATGTGGGACAAGGCGGCGGCTATATTATTCGGCTGACAAAATGATCAGAGCTGCTGTTCGATCCACGCTTTCAGCTGGCTTTTGGGAGCAGCACCGACCTTGGTGGCGACCGCCTCACCATTTTTGAACAGGATCATCGTCGGGATACCGCGCACGCCCAGCTTACCGGGCATATCGGGATTGTCGTCGATGTTATGCTTGGCGATCACGACCTGACCATCCAGCTCATCGGAAATTTCTTCGAGAGCCGGGCCGATCATCTTGCACGGGCCGCACCATTCCGCCCAGAAATCGACCAATACCGGTACGTCAGAACCCAGAACGTCGCCCTGAAAGCTGCTGTCGCTGATAGCTTTTGTCGCCATAAGAATCTCCTTGTCTGTCGAATACTATGTAGGATGACGACAGCCGTCACTCAATGCATCGCGTCACAAAGATTATTGCGCCGCTATATAGCCCGGCTTGTGCGGTTCAAGCTGGGATTGGTTCAACGGGATATAAGCGGGACCGCTGGTGTAGATCAGGCCCGCCTCGATCCGCCGTCCCGGGAAAACGACTTCGAGCGCGGCTGCATAGGCCGCCATCTGGCGTAGGTGCGGCAAGGGCATCTGAGTGGCTTCTTGCGGCACATTGCGTCCGGTCTTGAAATCGACGAGGCGGATAACGTCATCACCAACCACCAAACGGTCGATCACACCGTTGACGACATCCTCACCGACGACAGCGGCTATTGGCGCTTCGGCTATAGAATCCGGCCCGAACAGATCGGCCATATCCGGGTTTTCAATGATCGCGAGTGCATGATCGGCAAGCGTTGAGGAGGCATTTTGCGCAGCCAGCCATTTCAGCGCAGCGTCCCGGCGCTGTTGCGGCGGCACATCAGGCAAACGTTCGAACAGGCTGTGGAGCAACCTGCCGCGCTCTGCGGCTTCGCGCATCACGGGTGACGGCGGCGGATAGGGTTGGTCATCTTCGCCCGGCGCTGTCGGCGTCAGGGGGCGTGACGGACGCGCCTCAATTGGCGCGGGCGTATAGGACCAGTCGGGCAGCGCAGACGATGGTGCAGGCACTTTGCCCACTGCTTTCTCAGCCTTTTTGGACGGGAGCACCTCGGCTCCGGCCCAGCGCATCGACGCGCCCCAATGCGGGTCATCGGCCCAATCTGCCTCGAGCCCACTCATCGCCCTTTCGATGGCGGCGAACCAGCTTTCCTGCGGTATCTCACCCTTTGCCCGCTTGCCCAGTGCGCCGGTGACAAACAGCTTTTCCTCCGCCCGCGTCATCGCGACATAGAGCAGGCGCCAATGCTCCTGCCGTTCCAGCTCTTCCTGATACCCCGCTGCGGTTTCGACTATGCCGAACCGCTCTTCCTTACGTGGCGGCAATAGCGGCAGTTTCACATCGCCACCCATAGGCACATCCAGCCTGTCTTTCGGCCCAGGACGGTCAGGGTTGGTGCATGCATCGGCCAGTATCACCAGCGGCGCCTGTAGTCCCTTGGCCCCGTGCACGGTGAGCAGGCGCACCGCGTCGGCCGCGCCGTCATCCTCGCGCTTGATGTCGCCTTCTTCCCGATCGAACCATTCGATGAAGCCTTGCAACGAGGGTTGCTCCTGCCTCTCATAGAGCAGCGCCGCGTTGAGCAGTTCCTCAATGCTATCCAGCGCCGCTTTGCCGAGACGCGCGACCAGCCTGCGCCGTCCCTGAATCGGGCCGGATAATATATGTTCGAGCATCTGATAGGGCGTCACGAAATCCGCGCGCGCCAATATATCCTGCAAAGCGGTTAGACTCTCGGGTGGGGTGGTGGCGCTCTCGCGGATATGCCGCCATAGACGCCCCTTGCGCGGTACGGAGCGCGCGAGCAATTCCTCCTGGCTGAAGCCTATCAGCGGCGAAACAAGCAAGTTGGCGAGGTTGAGATTATCTTCGGGCTGACTGGCGAAGCGCAGCACCGCCACCAGATCCTGCACGCCCAGCGGGGCTTGCAAACGCAGGCGATCGACACCCGCCACCGGCACGCCCGCTTCATAGAGCCGCGCGACGATCAGTCGCGCCAGATCACCGCGCCTGCGCACCAAAATCATTACATCGCCGGGGCGCAGCGCCCTGCCCTGCGATTCCAGCATCATGCCATCGTCAAGCCAGCGCCTGATCTGGCTCGCAATCCGCTCGGCCAACACGCGATCCTGATCGCTGAGCCAGTCCTCGTCACCTTCGGGCGAAGCCTCTTCCTCCTGATCGCCATTAGCGACCGCGCTGACGGGTTTGAGCAGACACACCTCACCCGGATAGGGCCGCGCACTGGCATGGAACACCACCTGCGGATCGAGCCCCAGCGCATCGACGCCCAGCCCATCTATCGTGGCGTCTACCACCTCCAATATGGCGGGTGTCGAGCGAAAGCTCTCGTCCAATGAAAGATCGTGGAAATTCTGGTCGGCCTGCGCGGCCATGTCGCGGAAATGCGCCTGCGCCTCGGCAAAGGCCTTGGGGCTGGTGCCCTGAAAGCCGAAGATCGCTTGTTTGAAATCGCCAACAGTGAACAATGTACGCTGGCGCTCGCCCTTCGCGCCCTCACCCGCGAAAAACTCATCGACCAGCGCGCCGATGATCGTCCACTGGCGGCTATTCGTATCCTGCGCCTCATCAACAAGGATGTGGTCGGTGCGCTGGTCAAGCTTGTAGCGTATCCAGTCGGCAATGCCCTGCGTACCGAGCAAGGCTGCCGCATGCGCGATCAGATCGTCATAATCGACGGCTCCAACCCGGCGCTTGGCGGCGGCATATGTCTGCGCATAGGCGCGCCCGGCATAGAGGCCCTGAGCCACGGTTTCGGCATAGGCCGCACGGGTGCGCAAGGCGAGCAGCTCCGCAATGGTTTCACCCAGACCGAAGGCAAGCGCCTCATAATCGGGATCGGCACTGCTCTGTCCCTTGGAAACCGCCTTGGGCTCGCCATCCTTGCGTAAAAAGCAGCTACCAAGCTCGCCTAAAGCTTGCGCCCGATTTTCCGGCGTTTCGCCGAGCCAGCTGGCGATGATGTCGGCATTGCCGAGCCCGGTCTTGGTTCCCCAATCCGTATTGGCCTTGGCGACGCGGCGCAGCGCCACCAGATCAAACGCATCGTCACTGCACTGCTCTGCAATCTCTGCGTCGATATCGCCAGCAGGCAAATCCAGCGCCGCGAACAACCAGCCACGAATATCGCCGTCCAACCCTTCCAGCGCGTCGTGCGCCCCGGCGCAGCGGATCAGATAACGCTCGGCCTCCTGCTCACCCAGGCGCAATGCCAGCGCCTCCAGTGCATCGAGCAAGACGCGATCATCCCGCGCCTCCGCATCGACGACCATCTGCTCCAGGCTCTCGCGCGCCAGCCCCTGCTGTTCGCGCTCTTCCAATGCGCGGAAACCCGGCACCAGCCCTGCTTCCAGCGGAAAGGAGGATAGCAATTGCCGACAGAAGCTGTGGATCGTCTGGATGCGAAGGCCCCCGCCGGTCGCCTCCAGCACACGCGCAAAGAGTTGGCGCGCCCGTTCGCGGCCCTCCTCATCCAGATCCTCGCCCAGCGCATCGAGATCGCGCGCGAGCTGCCAATCCTCCATCTGTACCCAGGCGGCGAGGCGGCTATGAATGCGCTCCGCCATTTCCGAAGCCCCCGCCTTGGTGAAGGTGAGGCACAATATGTTCTCCGGCGGCACTCCGACCAGCAGCAGGCGGAACACGCGCGCGGTCAGCACATGCGTCTTGCCCGTGCCCGCCGACGCCGAAAGCCACACATGCGCGTCGGGTTCGCTGGCGCTGGCCTGCGCACCCTTCAGAGGCAGCAGGGCATTGGCGGATTTAGCCATCGCTATCCCCCCGGCCATACCATTCCTCTAGCCGCATCAGCTGGTCATATTCCCCGTAACTGGGCAGATCGGGGTTGAGCTGCGCGGTGAACGGCGCAGCTCCGGTTAGCCATTTGTCCGCCGCCTGCGTGAAATGCGCGACGGCATGGCTGGTCAGCTCTTCGGTCGCGACGATCTTGTCAGAGCCGCCTGCCTTAGTGGGTTCCTTGCGATAGCCGAACGCCTGCCTGTCCTTGCCGGTGGACCAATATTCGAATTTCGACGCGGACTTTGTGCCTTTGAGGTCCGGGAACCCGCCGCGCTCCGCAATCGCACCGAGCAAACCGAGTTGCAGCGCGAACCCGGCCTTCACCTGCGCGGCGCTGGGCGGCTTGCCGGTCTTGTAATCGACAATGGCAATGCTGCCATCCGGCATGGTGTCGATGCGATCTGCCGTACCCGAAACCCGGATGCCGGCAATATCGCTGGCCCCCTCGGTTTCCACCAATTCAATATGACGTCCTGCCGCCATGTCCGACGTCACCTGCTCGCTTATCCAGCGGAAAGACGCCAGCAGACGCGGCAGCCATAACGCGCGCAGCACCGGATGCACCTCGCTGCGTCGGAAGAAGGCGCGAGCGCGACCTTCCAGCTTATCGGGCGCGCAATCATCCTCGCGGAACCACAGCTCCAAAATCTTGTGCACATGCGTGCCGCGCCATGCCGGGCCGGGATCGGCGTCGATCAGGTCGAGCGGCTGAAGCTTCAATATATGCCGCGCGTAAAAGGCGTAAGGATCGGCGGCGAGCCTATCCACCTGTGTCACCGCCACTTTTTCAGGACGCAGCGAAAGTGGCGGGCGCGGCTGCGGCCGTTTAGAAGGTTCATGCTTCTCGGGCCTGTCGATAGTGTCGGCCAAGTGCGCATATTCGCTGGCCTGCTTCAGATTATCGCCCGCAATCGCCTGCAACCTCAGCCAGAAGCGCGATGCGATGGCCGGTGCGTTGGCGCTGCGCCGCGAGCGGGTGATAACGACTCTGGGCGCGCCCAGTGCGCTGGCGAAATCATGCGCGGCGAGACCAATGCGCTGCTCCAGCCCCGGCAGGCCAAGCTCCTGCCGGATGCGCGGGGCGAGCCACGGGTCGGGTGCGGGTAGCCCCGGCCATGTCCCCTCGTTGAGGCCGGACAGGACCATCAAGTCGGCCTGTTGCAACCGCGCCTCAAGCAAACCGTAGATGGCAATACGGGGATGGCCGCCCTGTGGCGGGCGCACGGCGACGGGTTCCATCAGACGGCGCAGCATGTCGGGCATCGCGCGGATATCGACATCCTGCGGCCCCATGACGGCGGCGCTTTCCATCTCGCCATAAAGATCGGCAAGCGCGCGCCCCTGATGCCCAGCCCAAATCTGATCGTCGGAAAGCATGCTGGCCGTGTCGCGAAATTGCGCCAGCAATGGCGAGAGAGATTGCGCGCCGTCTTTCAGCGCTGCCAGCGGCTCCAGCAGCGACTGTGCATCCTTCCACCACAATGCCACTTTTGCCCGCAGCTCGGATTGCCGGTCCTCCTCACCTCGCGGTCGCGGCGACAGCAGCACGTCGACACCGGCCAATCCTGGTGCGGGTCGCGGACCACGCAGCAGCAGGTCAAGCCCCCTCACCTCCTCCAGCCAGTCGAGCCGCCCCTCGCTCTTGCGCACCAGCGGATGTTTGAGCAGATCGAGCAACGCAACGGGTGCGAAGTCATCGGCAACGACCCGCGCTATGGCAAGCAGTAATGTACCGGGTGGCGTAAGGTGCAGCGCTTGCCCCGCGCTGTCATCCGCATTGATGCCCCAGCGCTCAAGATGCGCGGAAACGCGTGTAGCAAGGTCGCGATCCGGTGTTACCAACGCCGCCGTGCGTTCCGGTTCTTCCACAGCTTCGCGCAGCATCAGCGCCACCGCCTGCGCCTCCTGCGCCGGTGTGGCGAGCTCCAGCGTGCGCACGCCGTTCAAGGTCCGCTCGGCAGCCACCAGAGTACGCCATTTTCCAGTGTGGACCGGAGGCAGCATGGCGTTGGAGATATTGCGGCTGCGCGCTGCGCGGGCGTCATGCCCGCCGCCCCAGCGCCACAGCGCCACTTCCTCGCGCGCTACGCCAATGCCATTAAGCATGGATTTTAACAGATATTGCGGATGGCTCTCCTGCGCGCGTGCGCGGAAGCCACTGACCGGGTCGGGCTCGAACGGGCCAATGCTCTCCCATTCGTCAGTGCTCATATGCTGGTCGAGCTCAGCCAGCACCACCTGCCCCCGCTCCATACGCGATATGGTGCGCAGCACAGCCGTTATCGCCGGTGCCGATGTTGCTATGCCCGCCGCAATAACAAACCCACCGGGCGGCATATCGCGCCACCGACGCGCGACATACTCCAGCAGACGGTTGCGACGGTCCGCCATGTCGATCATCCCGAGTTTCGCCAATTCATCGGGCCAGCGCGCCAGCAATAGTTCGAGCAATTGCAGCGAAGACCGCCAATGATCCGAAAGCTCGCCGGTTACCTGACCCTCCATATCGCGCAATTTTTGCGGACTGACCTTCTCGATCAGCATCTGGTCTATCGCCTGTCCCAGCGCCTGTCCGAGCCGCATAGCCTCGCCCGCATCGACCGGCTGTCCTTTGGCACCGCGTGTTTCCTGTACCAGACGCGCGAGGATCATCTGCCGCTGCATCGGCGGAATGGCGGGCGGGACATCCGCACCTTCGCCTATCGGGTCGAGTGCATTTCCCAATCGCTCGCCGAGATTTTCATCGCCGATAGGCACCAGCCTGGGCATCAGCAGCCCGCCGCCCGATTGCCGCACGAACGCGCTCGATACCGCTCTTACCGCGCGATTATTGGGCAGCAGGACAATGCCGCGCGCCAGCCCCAATGCATCTTTGCCATGTTGTGCGATAATGCCGCTGGCCAGCGCGTCGGAAAAGGCCCGGTGCGCCGGGATCGTGAAGACCGCGGGGCGTTCTCGCTCAGCCATATCCCAATACGGATTCGACCACCGGCAAGGCCTGCGGCGTGCCGACATCGAACCACAGACCGCCATGGATCGCGCCGAACAGGCGGCCTGCCTCCATGGCACGGTTCCAGAAGATGTTGGTCGAGAAGATGTCCGATGGCGGATCCACAAGCAGGCGCGGCGACATGATCTGCACGCCGGTGAACACATAGGGGGCTATATGCCCCGGCTTGCGGCGTCTGAGGCGCCCCAGGCCGTCCATATGGAAATCGCCCTGCCCGCCATGACAGGTGGCATGCGCGTGCGGGATCATGAGCAGCAACGCATCCATGCGTGCATCGTCCCACAGGTCCGCCAGCAAGGTGATGCTGTTGCATGGTCCGTCGATCCACAGATTGTCACTATTGGCGCACAAAAAGGGCGTATCGCCCAGCAATGGCGCGGCCTTCATCAGGCCCCCGCCTGTTTCCAGCAGCTTGTCACGCTCATCGGAAATCTGGATTTCCATCGGCGATTTGCGCGCCTTCACATGGGCGATGATCGTATCGGGCAGATAGTGGACGTTGATAATCGTGCGCTCAATTCCGCTCGCTTCCAGCTTTTCTAGCGCATGATCGAGCAACGGCCTGCCCGCTACCCGGACAAGCGGCTTGGGGCGCGTAGCAGTCAATGGACGCATGCGCTTGCCCAGTCCGGCTGCCATCAGCATTGCGGTTTTCAGGACGGTGCTCATGCGCTTATATGATTTGCCAGTGCATTATGACGCGCGGATGTCGGAATATTGCCCTCGAACCAGCGCGCGACCGGCTCCAGCGCCGGGTGCGCCAGATCGCGCTCCAGCAGTCCCCACATGCGCGGCATAAACGAAAGATAACGCGGCTTGCCATCCCGCTGCCACAGGCGGGTGAAAATGCCGATGATCTTGGCGTTGCGCTGCGCGCCAAGCACTGCATAGGCCGCATCAAACCCACCACTCGGCTGCGCAAGCTGTTTATAATGAGCGATCATGGCCTGTTCCAGCTCCGGCGCAACATCGCGCCGCGCATCCTGCAGCAGTGATACCAGATCATAGGCCGGATGACCGACGAGCGCGTCCTGAAAGTCCAGCAGGCCCAAATTGTGCGATGCCTCGCGTCCACTCACCAACATGATATTCTCGGCATGATAATCGCGCAACACCGTCACTTTCGGTGCTGCATCCTGCTCGACCAGTGGCAACACCGCATCCCAGGCCGCGCGATATCCCGCCTCATCGACGCTCAAATCCGCCGCTGGGCAATACCATTGCGTCAGCAGATCCGCCTCGCGGTCATAGGCGGCGCGGTCATAGGATGGCGCATCGACCGCAGTGCATCCATGTACATCGGCCAACAGGGAAACCGCGCGACTATAGATATCCTCCTCGTCATCCGGATGCAGGTCGAGATGATCGCGCACTCGTGCATCGCCGAAATCCTCGAGCAACACGAGGCCATGCTCAAGATCCTGCCCGTAGATTTTCGGCGCGGCAAACCCTTGCGAGGAAAGATGCCCGGCCACTTTCAGGAACGGGCGCGGGTCTTCATGCGGCGGCGGCGCATCCATCAGCACCGCCTGTCTACCGCTATCGAGCACACGGAAGTAGCGCCGGAACGAGGCGTCACCGGCAAGCGGCACTATCTCGGCCTCGCCCCAGCCCAGCGACTGGAGAAAGGGTCTGCTTGCGTCAGGCGGAATCATCTCGGCGGCCATCTGTCCTTCCATGCCGGTGGGATTGTGGCTGTCAAGCGCCGTGTGCCATCCGGCATGATTGCAATATCGAGGATCAGAGCGTCGGGCCACAGACGCGCGCCCATGCGCTCCGGCCATTCGATCACCAGTGCGCCGTCATAGAGATACTCATCGAGCCCCAGTTCGTCGATATCGGCGGCATCATCAATACGGTATAGATCGACATGCGCGAGCGGCAAACTGACCTCCGGCGGCGCATAGGGCTGCACGATCGCAAAGGTCGGGCTGGGCGCTTCTTCCTGCAGGCCCAACGCCGCCAATATGCCGCGTGTCAAAGTTGTTTTGCCCGCGCCAAGCCCCCCGCGCAGCGCGATCACGTCGCCTGCGCGCAGAAGCGGCGCAATAGCCGCGCCGAACGCCAGCACCTGCGCTTCATCGGCGAAGTCGAACTCAGTCGCCATTGTCCGTCTTGTCCGACGCACTGTCGCTATCCGATTGCTGAGCGGAACCAGAGCCGGATAGTCTTGGCAGATCGCCTCGCGGTAATTCCATCGTTAGTACCGTTCCCTCGCCCGGCTCCGATATCAGCGTCAGTTTACCACCATGCGCCTCCACCAGTTGACGCGCAAGCGGCAGGCCAAGCCCCAGATTTTCGCCGCGTCTTTGCCCGGCAACGCTACTGAAGCGGTCAAAGGCTCGCGCCTGCTGCTTTGCATCCATGCCAGGGCCATCATCCGATACAACAATCCGGGCCGTTTGCACCTGTCCGTCCGCGTGCAATAATACACGCCCTCCATTCGAAACGGCGCTCAGTGCATTTTCAACAAGATGGTCTATCGCCTGCGCGATACGCTTGTCGTCCGCCATCACCCGGCCCGCCGATGGTTTGATATCTGCCACGAGTTCGATGTTCTTTTCCGCAGCAGCGGCGGCCCATCGCCCCCTGCAGCTTTCAATAAGTGAAGCCAGCTCGACAGGCGTGCGCTCGAGCGGCAGAGTTCCGGCCTCGCCCTGCGTCAGGTCGAGCACGGTGTCGATCATCGAGGATAATTTGCCGGTCGACTCTATGATCGCGCCGACATATTCGCGTCCCATATCCGACAGATCACCGGCGTAACCGCCTTTCAGCATTTCGGCGAACCCGCCGATGCTGGTCAACGGCGTGCGCAGGTCATAGCTCATATTGGCGAGGAACGCGGTCTTGACCCGGTCCGCTTCGGCCAGAGCCTCGTTCTGCTCGCGCAGCACCTGTTCGATCCGGCGGCTGTCGGTCACATCCAGCATCGTGAACAGCGCATTGCCATCCGGCAGGGGGATGGCGGCAAAATCGAAGGTTCGGCCATCGGCAAAGGTAACCCGCCCGTTACGCTGCTTCCTGTCAACCGTGCAGGACCGCATGAGTTCGCGCACCAGCCCAGCCTGTGGCGGCTTGGCGAGGCGAGGCGCCATCATGTTCATGAAATCGTCGATGCGCGGATGCGCGGCGAGCACTTCTTCCTCGACATTCCATATGGTGCGGAAACGGTTGTTCCACAGCGACAGCCGCGCATCAGACGCGAATACGCCAATACCTTCGAACAGGCTGTCGAAAGTGGCCGTCCGAACGCGCAATAAGGTATCCCGCGCGCTGGAAAGCTGGACCTGCTCTGTCCGGTCCTCGAAGATCAGCAACAGGCCGCCATCGGGCATGGGCTGGGCAAACACTCGCAAATGCGTGCCATCGGCCAGCAACCAGTTTTCCTCACGCGCGTCAGGTGATCGGAACCACTCCCTGCGCTCCGCTCGCCATGCCGGGAAATCGCGATGCTCGGGGATACGCCCGCCCTCGCGCATGCGATCCAGCACGCGTTCGAATTCGGGATGATCCATCAGGTGATCCGGCTGTAGCGCGAACAGGCTGATAAACGCATGGTTCCAGAAAGTAAGCGAGCGGTCCGGCCCGAATTGCGCGACGGCGGCCGACAGCCGGTCCAGCATGTCGCGCTGAGACGCGACCAGGCGCACCTGCTCGGCCCGCGCACTCTCGAAATCCTGCCGGTCGATGGCATAACCGGCAACGCCGGATTTCCCCATTGGCACCTCGATGACCTTCATCATCCGCCGCTCGCCATGCAGCGTAGCTGGAGCTACATGGGTGACGATCTCATTCTTGCCCAGCGCCACACCGGCTGCATCGCGCGGGTGCAGGCCGTCAATCACCTCGAACAGCTCAGTCTCCTGCTCAATCACCTCGGCGGCACTCTGCGCCTCCACGGCTTCGACATAGGCCGTGTTGACGAGGCTGAGGCGCAGGTCGCTATTGCGGTGCCAGATCGGCAGGGGCGCGGCCTCGATCAGGCCAGACAGCGCCTGCAACGCTTCATGGAGGAGAACGCTCTCCGACTCCAGCTCCTCGATATGTTTCTGGCTTGCGGAGATATCGAACAGCCAGACCAGCGCGCTGCCTGGGTTGGCGAGTTCTGCATCGCTCGCGCCGCCGCTTGCCAGAAGCGTACGATCTGAGTTCTCGATTTTCAGCGTGCGGGTAAACGGTTTCGCGCCGCGCTGCGCCGCGATGATATCATCATGCAGCCCTGTCCGGCTCTTTTCCGTCACGCCTCCTTCCTCACCCGTCAGGTCCGATAGATAAGCAGGAACGCTATCTCGCCCCAGCCACTGCGCGAGCCTTGCCGGTGTCTCTATCTTGCCGTCGGAACGCACCATCATCGGAATGGCTGGTGCCGATTGCAGTAGTGCCGCCAGCCTGTCCGCCTGATCGCGCAGGTTCCGGCTGTGCCGCCGCATGCGCATGCCCGTGACCAGGATATAGAGCGCCGCGCCCATCCATATAGCAAGCGCGGCTCCGGCAACGGCCAATACTATCGGAGAAACCTCAATCATGCGGCTGTACCGCTCCGGCCTGCTCCATCCCGTTCCATGATTCAGCGACTACCGCAATTCGATGCGCAGGCAAAGCGCCTGCTGCAATCTGAAATGAAAAAGGGACGGATAATCCGCCCCTTCCTCAACACAGAAATTTCGTACCGGACTTAGTAGCGGTAATGATCCGGCTTGAACGGGCCTTCCTGCGGCACGCCGATATAGTCGGCCTGACGCTGCGAAAGCTGGGTCAGCTTGACGCCAAGCTTTTCGAGGTGCAGCGCGGCGACCTTCTCGTCGAGATGCTTGGGCAGCACATAGACCTCGTTCTTGTAGTCGCCCGTCTTGGTGAACAGCTCAATCTGCGCCAGCGTCTGGTTGGTGAAGCTCGACGACATCACGAAGCTGGGGTGACCCGTCGCACAGCCCAGGTTCACAAGACGGCCCTTGGCGAGAATGAGGATCTGCTTGCCATCGGGGAATTCGACCAGATCGGTGCCGGGCTTCACTTCGGTCCATTTATAGTTGGACAGACCGGCGATCTCGATTTCGCTGTCAAAGTGGCCGATGTTGCAGACGATGCTCATCGGCTTCATCGCCTTCATATGATCGGCGGTAATGACGGACTCGTTGCCTGTCGCGGTGACGAAGATGTCGCAGCGCTGCACCGCTTCTTCCATGGTTACGACTTCATAGCCTTCCATCGCGGCCTGAAGCGCGCAGATCGGGTCGATCTCAGTCACCATGACGCGCGCGCCGCCCTGACGCAGCGAAGCAGCCGAACCCTTGCCGACGTCACCAAAACCGGCGACGCAGGCAACCTTGCCAGCCAGCATCACGTCAGTTGCGCGGCGGATGGCGTCGACCAACGATTCCTTACAACCGTAAAGATTGTCGAACTTCGACTTGGTGACGCTGTCGTTGACGTTGATCGCCGGGAAAGGCAGCTTGCCATCCTTGGCAATCTGGTAAAGGCGATGCACGCCCGTGGTCGTCTCTTCGGACACGCCCTTGATATGGGCCACAGACGCGGTCAGGTAACCGGGCTTCGCCTTCAGGAAAGCATTCAGCGCACGCACAAACTCATGCTCTTCGGCGTTGGACGGCTCGAACAGTTCCTCGCCTGCTTCGACCCGCGCGCCCCAAAGCGCGAACATTGTGGCGTCGCCGCCATCGTCGAGAATCATATTGGCGGTGCGATGCGGTTCATCGGGCGTCGACCAATCGAAAATGCTACCGACATAGTCCCAATAGTCCGCCAAGCTCTCGCCTTTCACCGCGAACACCGGAATACCAGCAGCAGCAATGGCGGCGGCGGCATGATCCTGCGTCGAGAAAATGTTGCAGGTTGCCCAGCGCACTTCGGCGCCCAGCGCCACCAGCGTTTCGATCAGTACAGCTGTCTGAATCGTCATGTGCAGCGACCCGGTGATGCGCGCGCCCTTCAAAGGCTGGCTCGCACCATATTCTTCACGAAGAGCCATCAGGCCAGGCATCTCCGTCTCGGCAATCGCGATTTCCGCGCGGCCAAAATCCGCCAGGCCGATGTCGGCGATTACATAATCTTTCTCGAGTACCGTGCTGGCCACGGGCTTTCTCCCTCTTTGCGCAAACTGTGACAATCCGCCCCTTATGGAGCAAATGAACGACCGCCCTTTAGCAATCGCCGTCTCGATTATCAAGGCTATATAAAGATTTCTTTAAGTAGCTATCTTGTTACACCTATGAACCTGCCAATTTCATTATAGTGCAGCAAAACGCACTCATCGGTATCGGCGACGAAACAGGCGCTGTTATCATGAAGCCATAAACCATTTCTTTCTGGCTTTGGTTTATGGCAGCAGCCGATGGGCAGATATATGGAAATGGCGCGGGAGCGATATCAGTGAGAGTGCTGACGATATTCGGGACACGCCCGGAAGCCATCAAGATGGCCCCTGTCGTGAAAGCGCTGGCAGGGCACTCCGCTATCGAGAGCAAGGTCTGTGTCACCGCCCAACACCGCGAGATGCTGGATCAGGTCCTGAGGCTGTTCGATATCACACCGGATTATGACTTGGATATCATGACGCCGGGGCAAAGCCTTGGCGGGCTCATGGGTGCAATCCTGCAAGGTCTGGACCCGATATTGGCCGACTATGCACCCGATATCGTGCTCGTCCATGGCGATACGTCCACGACATTCGGCGCAACGCTGGCGGCCTATTACCGGCGCATTGCCGTCGGTCATGTCGAGGCGGGGCTGCGAACCGGCAATCTGCTCGCGCCCTGGCCGGAAGAGGGAAACCGCAAGCTGACAGGCGCGCTCGCGCAGCTGCATTTCGCTCCAACCGAGCGCGCGAAAGCCAACCTGCTTAATGAAGGCGTGTCAGCCGACAGCATTACCGTCACAGGCAATACGGTGATCGACGCGCTGCTGTGGATGAAGCAGCATATGCTGGGTGATCCCGCAACGGATTCCGCGATGCGCGCACGTTTCGATTGCCTGCGCGAAAGCGCGCGTCTCGTGCTGATAACTGGCCATAGGCGAGAGAATTTCGGCGATGGTTTTGAAAATATCTGCCGCGCTATAGCCACGCTGGCCGAGCGTTATCCCGATACCGATTTCCTCTACCCGGTCCACCTTAACCCCAATGTCCAGAAACCGGTGCACGGCATTCTGGCGGGTCATGGCAATGTGCACCTGATCGAGCCGCAGGATTATGCGCCTTTCCTGTGGCTGATGAACCGCTCTACCCTGATCCTTACCGATTCCGGTGGCATACAGGAAGAAGCCCCTTCGCTCGGCAAACCCGTATTGGTGATGCGCGAAACCACGGAACGCCCGGAAGCCATCGAGCAAGGCACTGCACGACTGGTCGGTGCCGATTTCGACCGGATCGTGGGCGGCGTCAGTGAACTGCTCGATAATCCCGCCAGCTATGCCGCAATGGCCGAGGCGCAGAACCCCTATGGCGACGGCACCGCCGCCCAACACATTGTGGAAACGCTTGTCACGTCCACCGCCAGACATGCGATGCAGGAGAAATAGGTGCTGATGAAATCCTCCTATGAGACGGTTTCCGTTATCGGCCTCGGCTATATCGGCCTTCCGACCGCCGCCGCTTTTGCCCAGCGCAAGGTCAAGGTGATTGGCGTCGACGTGAATGAGCATACTGTCGCGACAATCAATCGCGGCGAGATTCACATTATCGAACCCGATCTCGATGACGCGGTCTACAAAGCTGTGAACGAGGGCTATCTGCGTGCCACGACGGTTGCCGAGCCCGCCGACGCCTTCATGATTGCCGTACCGACACCGTTCAAGGGTGATAATCACGACCCCGACCTTTCCTATATCGAAGCCGCAAGCCGCGCGGTGGCGCCAGTCCTCAAACCCGGCGACCTTGTCGTGCTGGAATCAACGTCTCCGGTTGGCGCAACCGAGCAAATGGCGCAGTGGATGGCGGAGCTGCGCCCGGACCTCAGCTTCCCGCATCAAAAGGGCGAACAGTCCGACATCCGCGTGGCCCATTGCCCCGAGCGGGTACTGCCGGGTCAGGTAATGCGCGAGATCATTACCAACGACCGCATCATCGGCGGCATGACGCCGCGCTGTTCACGGGAAGCTACAGACCTTTATCGCACATTTGTTCAGGGCAATTGCCTGGCGTCGGACGTGCGCACCGCCGAGATGTGCAAGCTGGCGGAGAACGCCTTCCGCGACGTGAACATCGCCTATGCAAACGAGCTGTCGAAGATCTGCGACACGCTGGGTATCAATGTGTGGGAGCTTATCCGGCTGGCCAATCGCCACCCGCGCGTCAACATCTTGCAGCCCGGCACAGGTGTGGGCGGCCACTGCATCGCGGTCGACCCGTGGTTCATCGTTGCCGGATCACCGGATGAATCTCAGATCATCCGCACCGCGCGCAGCGTCAACGATTCCAAACCGGATTGGGTGCTGGCCAAGATCAGCGAGGCTGTCGAAAACTTCACCGCCAAGGAAGGCCGCGCACCCGTAATCGCCGCCCTTGGCCTCGCCTTCAAACCCAATATCGACGATTTGCGCGAAAGCCCCGCCCTGCATGTCGCCGAGCAGCTTTTTGCCCGTTACGGATCGCGGATGCTGATGGTGGAGCCCCATATCGACGCGCCACCGGCATCCATGCCTTCATGCACTTTGGCGGATATTGACCGCGCAGCGGCCCAGGCCGATATCATCGTCGTTCTCGTTCGCCACAGGTTGTTCGAGGAATATTTCGCGCAGTCCCCCCTGCCCACGGGCAAGGTCGCAATCGACTGCGTCGGCATCGGCCTCTAAAAAAAACGGGTGACCGGAGAGGGGAGGAACCCCGGTCACCCACAGGGACAGCTATATCACGTCCGGTATCGCCGCGACCCTGGGACGCCGAACGTCAAGCCTGCTCAGGGATTATTTCTTCTCGTTCATGGCCACGTTGTAGCCACAACGCTTGCCCGGCAAAGGCGGGTTGGAACCGGCCTTCTGGGCCAGAGCGATAACCGACGCGCGCGACACCGGAGCCTTCGCTGCCGCGCGCGCCATCGCTGCATAATCATTGCACGTCATGTTCTTCACGCCGCCGCCATAGCTGTTGGCGACCTTCGTCATGAAGTCATCATAAGCGCCGAGCGCCGCACGCTGGCTCATGCTCTGAGCGAACTGGTTACGGATTTCCCGGTTTGCAGCCGCCAGCACAGGGCGCTGGTTTTTGACAAAACTGTTATAGTCCCCACTGAAATCGACATTCTTGATACGGCAGCGCAGCGTCGCCACCATCAGCATCGTATCGAAGTCGCGCATCTGCGCTGCCTCGTAGGTGGCATCGCTCCAACACCCCGCAGCCTGTGCCGGGGTGGCCACCAGCGCCGCACCTATGACGGCGATTACACTCAGATTTTTCATGATTTACCCTTTCCCGCTTTACCCAAGCCGGAAAGTGCATCACCAGGATTACCAGTTTTTCACCGGCAATCGTAAACAGGATTTTAATTCGACTTCAGCCTGTTCGGAATAACCTCTTCGCGCCTCAGGCTTGCCCCGTATGGCCGCTCAACAGGCTCGCGTTCACCCCGCATGCGGCGAAGCATGCATCCCATCTTTGCCCCGGCGCCGTACGCGCCAGGTCTTCGGGAACATAATCGCCAAGGAACCAGCCATGGCTGGACATCTCATGCTCCAGTTGCCCGGCGCCCCAACCTGAATAGCCCAATGCCGCGATATAGCGCGAAGGCCCCCGCCCGCTCGCGATCGCCTTCAGTACGTCCATCGAACCGGATAGCGCCCAATGGTCGCCAACCGCCATGCTGTCCTGCCCACCCCAGTCCGGGCTGTGCAATATGAAACCGCGCTGAGGATCGACGGGGCCGCCCAGCATTACCGGCACATGGCCGAGATCCGGCGCGTCGATATCGAAACTGGACAGCAGCTCGGTAAGACTCAGCCCCTCGATTGCTGTGCCGACATTGATTCCCAATGCGCCATGTTCGTCATGCACACACATTGCGATAACGGCGCGGTTGAAATTATCGTCGGCCATGCCCGGCATGGCGAGCAGCATCCGCGCCGCATAGTAACGCGGATAAAGACCTTTCGATTCATCGGCATAGTCGCCCATAGGGCATCCTAAGCAAGTGAGCCAACGACCCGCAACCAAATTCCCATGAGAAACCGCTTTATCCGCATATCCCTCTTGACTTCGCGTCGGCATGTCCCACTTGAGAGCAGGTTCAACCCGACCGAGGAGATACGAGCATGACCATTGCCAAAGGCGACACAATTCCCGCCGCTACTTTTGCCACCATGACGGAAAACGGCCCCGAAAAAATCGAGAGCGGGGACTTCTTCAAAGGCCGCAAGGTCGCGCTCTTCTCCGTTCCTGGCGCTTTCACGCCGACCTGCTCGGCGCGACATCTTCCCGGTTTTGTCGACAAGGCCGATGAACTCAAAGCCAAGGGCGTCGACGAAGTCGCCTGTACCGCCGTCAACGATCCGTTCGTGATGGGCGCATGGGGCAAATCCGCAGCAGCAGACGGTAAGGTGACGATGCTCGCCGATGGTAACGGCACCTTCGCCAAGGCAGTCGGCCTCGAAATGGACGGCAGCGCTTTTGGCCTTGGCACACGCGGCCAGCGCTTCTCGATGGTCGTCAATGACGGCGTGGTCGAGGAACTGAACGTCGAAGCCCCGGGCGACTTCAAGGTGTCGAGCGCGGAATATATGCTCGAACAGCTCTGAAATAGCGCATAGCGTGAAGTTGTGGGAGGGGCCGGAGTATCCGGCCCTTTCTTTTTGTCATCATAGGATAAAATGCACGTCATAAAAGGTTAACGGCTTATACGCGGCACGGTCACCGTTAACCTTTATCGCTTCCCCCAGCAGTTTCAAATCAGGGGAATCACATGCGCTCTCTATATGCTGCGGGACTGGGTCTCGCATTTGCTCTATCTGCACCTGCACCAGCTAACGCCGGAGTTGTTCTGCTCGCATCGGGCCAGCTTGGCGGTAGCGTCGATGCTTCGGGATTAAGCTACTCGCTCGAAAACGGTCTGCCGCAGAATTTCCTCGGCGGTGTCGGTTCCGGCCTTGCCTATGCAGGCAACAATACATTCCTCGGCCTACCCGATCGCGGCCCCAATGCCACGGCCTTCAACGGCATGATCGACGATACCGTATCCTATATCGCCAGGGTCCAGACTCTCCGATTGGCGCTCAACCCGGCTGCGTCAGGATCGACCCTGCCCTTCAATCTTAACACCTCGCTGAACGCCACGACATTGCTCTACAACTCGAACCCGCTCATCTATGGCAGCGGCTCGGGCCTTGGCGTTCCCGCTGGCAGCTGGGTCAATACGCCTGGCAAATATTATTTCACGGGCCGGTCTGACAATTTCGGCGCGGGTCTCTCAACCGAGGACAGCTTCGCGCGTATCGACCCGGAAGCCATCCGCGTATCGGCCGACGGCAAAAGCGTTTTCGTGTCAGACGAATATGGTCCCTATATCCGCCAGTTCGACCGCGCGACCGGCGAACTGATACGCACCTATACTCTGCCCGACAATCTCGCCATCTCCAACCTGTCTCCCAACGCGTCGGTTGAACGCACCGGTAATACATCCGGGCGCTATACCAACAGCGGAATGGAAGGCCTCGCCATCACGCCGGACGGCAAAACGCTGGTCGCTATGGTTCAGGGCGCACTGCTGCAGGACAGGGCGGATCCGGCTACGTCCAAGATGCTGCGCATCGTGACCGTCGATGTCGCAACTGGCGAAGTGAAGCAATATGCCTATATGCTGACCACCGGGACCGGTGTCAGCGAGATCGTCGCGATCAACGATCATGAATTCTTCGTGCTGGAGCGGGACGGCACCGGCCTGGGCGCAGGCAGCGATGCTATCATCAAGCATATTTTCAAGATCGACATTGCAGGCGCCACGCCGCTGACCTCAGAAACCGGTGCGACCGCAGCCGCGCTGGCGGTTACCAAATCGTCAACGCCCTTTATCGACATCGTCGCTGCACTGACGGCGGCGGGTGTACCCGCGTCGGCCATTCCGTCGAAGATCGAAGGCCTCGCCTTCGGTGAGGACGTCAGTTATCTCGGCGACACATACCACACCCTTTATGTCAGCGACGATAACGACTTCCTGCCGGCAACATCGGGTGACAATCACTTCTATGTCTTTGGTTTCACCGATGCCGACGTGCCGAACTATGTCGCGCAGTCCATTGCCGCCGCTGTTCCTGAACCATCGACCTGGATGATGATGATCGCCGGTTTCGGTTTCATCGGTGGCGCAATGCGGCGCAGCAAGATGAAGGTAAGCGTTCGCTACGCCTGACGAAAGAACGAGCCGGGGCCGCTTGCGCACAAGCGGCCCCGTTATCCCATCGCCAGCCCGCAGCCGTTCAATAGCTATGCGGTCAAGAAATCCACGATGGACTGACCCAGTTCCAGACGGGTGATGCAGCTCATATGCGTGCCGGGGATCTCGTAATAACGCGCATTGGGCAAAGCTTCGGCCAGCTCTGGCGCGGAGCCATTGTCATGATCGTCCGCGCCGCAGATCACGCCGATCGGAGTATCGACAGAAAGCAGCGCATCCATATCAACGCGATTGCCTGCCATCAGCAGCAAACGCGCCGCAACAGGATCGATCTTCATCGTTTTCATGAACATTACCGCCATGAAATGCGGACCGTTGCGCTTCACATTCTCGCGCTTGTCGATGGCGTCGATGAAGAAATCGCGCCTTTGCTCCCAACCGCTCAGCCCCTGCATCCCCATACCGGACATTATCGCTTTGCGCGGTTTCAGCCCCTGCGAAAGCAGCGCGGCGGTCGTGCGCGCACCCAGCGAGAAGCCGCCCAGATCATAGTCGTGCAAGCCAAGACCCTCGATCAGAGCCATGATGTCACGGCTCAATACGCCCTCGGGATAGGCATCGGGATCATGCGGTGCGGCGCTCATGCCATGGGCGCGCAGGTCGGGCATGATAACGCGGAAACCGGCATCGGCGACCATCTGCGCATGGCCATATTTGATCCAGTTGGTCTCAGCGTTGGAAAACAGCCCGTGGACCAGCATCAACGGCCGCGCATGCTCATCGCCCATTTCGTGCACGGCGAGCGCCGCGCCATCGAAACCGGGTAGCGAATAGGTGCGTGCCGCGCTCACGGCTTATCCCTTCTTCAAATGCCGGCGCCCGAGCAGCTCTGCGATCTGCACGGCATTGAGAGCCGCGCCCTTGCGCAGATTGTCGGACACGCACCACAGGACCAAGCCGTTGTCGACCGTCGGGTCCTCGCGCACACGGCTGATGAAGGTCGCATAATCGCCAACACATTCGATCGGGGTGACATAGCCGCCGTCCTCACGCTTATCGACCAGCATAATGCCGGGGGCCTCGCGCAGCAGCTTTTGCGCCTGCTTGGCGGAAATCTCTTCCTCGAACTCGATATTGAGCGCTTCGCTATGGCCGACGAACACGGGCACGCGCACGCATGTCGCGGTCAGCTTGATCTTGGGATCGAGAATCTTCTTGGTCTCGACCACCATCTTCCATTCTTCCTTGGTGTAGCCGTCATCCAGAAACACATCGATGTGCGGGATCACATTGAACGCGATCTGCTTGGTGAACTTCTTCGGGTCGGCAGAGTCTCCGACGAAGATGTTGCGGCTCTGCTCGAACAGTTCATCCATGCCCTCCTTGCCTGCGCCGGAAACGGACTGGTATGTCGACACGACCACTCGTTTGATTTTGGCCGCATCATGCAGGGGCTTCAGCGCTACGACCATCTGCGCGGTCGAGCAATTGGGATTGGCGA
>JAGRES010000009.1 GCA_020446425.1 Sphingobium sp.
CATTATAGGAAGGCGGAGGCCGATAGTGCCGGAGCGTGCAAAAAAATGCGCGAAAGAGGCCGGGAATTTCGAAAAGAAAAAAGGGCCGGAAAAACCAGCCCTTTTCCTGTGTCTTTGAGACAGCTTGCGAAGAAATCAGCGCTTCGAGAACTGGAAGCTGCGGCGAGCCTTGGCCCGGCCATATTTCTTACGTTCGACCGTACGGCTATCGCGCGTGAGGAAGCCTTCCTTCTTGACCGCGCTACGCAGCGCGGGCTCATATTTCGTCAGTGCCTGCGAAATACCGTGCTTGACCGCACCGGCCTGGCCGGAGAGGCCGCCGCCCTTGACGGTGGCAACGACATCATACTGACCTTCGCGATCGGTGATCGAGAAAGGCTGGTTGATGATGAGACGCAGCGTCGGGCGCGCGAAATAGACTTCCTGGTCACGGCCATTGACGGTGACCTTGCCCGTGCCCGGCTTTACCCAGACGCGCGCCACGGCGTCCTTACGGCGTCCGGTGGCGTAGGCGCGGCCCTGCTTGTCCAGTTCCTGCTCGCGTAGGGGAGCCTCTACGGCGACGGGGGGCGCTTCGGCGGCTTCGGTTGCGCCGTCGGCGATTTCGCCGAGATCAGAAAGCGAATTGACTGTATCGGACATTATGCACCCACCTTGTTCTTGCGGTTGCGGGAAGCGATGTCGATCACTTCCGGGTTCTGGGCTTCATGCGTATGCTCGGCACCCGCGAAAATGCGCAAGTTGCGCATCTGCTGGCGGCCAAGCGGGCCGCGCGGGATCATGCGCTCGATCGCCTTTTCCAGAACACGCTCCGGGAAGCGGCCTTCCAGCACCTTCTGAGGGGTGATTTCCTTGATGCCGCCGGCATAGCCGGTGTGCTTGTAATAGACCTTGTCGGTCAGCTTCTTGCCGGTGAACTTCACCTTGGCCGCGTTGATGATGATGACATTGTCACCACAATCGACATGCGGGGTATAGCTCGGCTTGGTCTTGCCGCGCAGGATATTGGCGACATTGGATGCGAGGCGACCAACGACGAGACCTTCGGCGTCGATCAGCACCCATTTCTTTTCTACCGTGGCCGGGGTTGCCGGCTTGGTCGTTTTCATCAGCGCCTTCATGGCCCGAAAACTCCTGAAATAATGACTGGCCACAGCCCTCATGGCTGCGGAGGATGCGCGCTAATGACGGGTGAGGGCGTGAAAGTCAAGCAAAAGCAGGCAGTTTGAGGCGGGTAAAATAATACCTTTCAAATTTTCGTCTGTGCCTGTACCCATTGCGCAAAAGGCGCTGGGGCCTCTGAAATGGGCCAGCCAAGCAAGGCCGGTACCTCATAGGGGTGCAAGTCCGACAGGCGAGAAATGAGGGGCAGCATGGCTGCTCTCGATGTCTTGAAGAGTGCCGCTATCTCGCCGCTTTCCTCGATCTTGCCTTCCCATTCATAGATGGAGGTCATTACGCCCAATATATTTGCGCAGGCCGCCAGCTTCTCGTTCACGACGATATGGGCGATCCGCTTTGTGGTCTCCTCGTCGGGGAAAGTCGCGTAAACGAGCGCAATGTCGCTCATGCCTGCCGTCCAATGCTATGGGCGGCCCATGCGGTCGCCAGTACGACCAGCGCGCCGACGCCCTGATGCGCGACGGCAAGCGGCAGGGAAATGCCGCTCATCACTGTTGAAATGCCCAGGATGATCTGGATGCCGACCGCTGCGTTAAGAGCGATGGAGGCGCCACGATTGCCCGCTGCCCTAGCGCGCCGAGCAAGCAGGATAAGGACGAGAGCCGTGACCCAGGCCCACCAGCGGTGGAAGAAGTGGATGAGATAGGGATCGCTGCTGATCGTGGCCCAGAGCGAGCCGTGCCATGTGATACCGTCCGGCACCAGTTTGCCTTGCATCAGGGGCCAGTCGCTGGCGACATAGCCGGCGTTGAGCCCCGCGACATAGGCGCCCCATAACAGCTGTATAAACAATATAATTGCGGCAAGGGTGGCAAAGGGTGCGAGGCGTGCCGGACGCGCAGCGGAATTGCGATGCAGATCCAGCAGGTCGAGCGCGGTCCAGGTCAGCCCGGCGGCAATGAACAGTGCCGTGAGCAGGTGTACGGCGAGGCGGTAATGGCTGACATCGGTGCGGTCGACCAGACCGGATGCGACCATCCACCAGCCGATCGCGCCTTGTAGGCCGCCCAATGCCAGAAGCGCGACGAGGCGCGGGCCATAGCCCTCGGGAATAGCGCGGCGGAGGGTGAACCAGATCAGGGGCAGTGCAAATGCGATGCCGATCAGTCGGCCCAGCAGCCTGTGCGACCATTCCCAGAAGAAGATGAACTTGAAGTCATCCAGGCTCATGCCCTTGTTGATCTGCTGATATTCCGGGATCTGCTGATATTTGCGGAATTCCTCCATCCAGTCGGCATGGCTGAGCGGGGGCAGGGCGCCGGTGACCGGCTTCCATTCAGTGATCGAGAGACCGGATTCCGTGAGGCGGGTTATGCCGCCTACAATCACCATCGCTACGACCATTGCCGCAACGCCCAGCAGCCATAAGGCGATGGCGCGGGGGCGATATGAAATATGGTCTTGGTGGATCATGGCCGCCCCATGCTCCTGTCAGCGCGTAAATTCAAGCATAACGCACAGAGTATGCGCGGGACGATTCATCAAATCTCAATGGGGTCAATGATATGTTGTAACTTCACTTCGACAGTCCTATATGATGTAAGGACTCGATTGGAGGATTATGTTTTTCAGCCGTGCAGAGCGTCCTAACTGGGACCGGCTGGCCATTGGCCTGTCCGGCCTTTGCGTGCTGCACTGCGTCGGTACGCTGGTCTTCCTTGGCGCATTATCATCGCTGGGGCATATATTCGCCGCACCGATCATCCATGAAATGGGCCTGGCTCTTGCCATAGCCGTGGGCGCTATCGCACTGGGCGTAGGGGCCATGCGTCATGGCCGCTTGTTGCCGGTGGCGGTGGGTTCGCTCGGGCTCGGCGTGATGGCCGGAGCGCTCAGTCTGCCGCATGGCGATGGAGAAGCGCTATATACGGTTGTGGGCGTCGCGACGGTCGCGTTCGGTCACTATCTCAATCTGTGGGCGGATTGCTGAGCGTTTCCGGGACGGTTTCATCGCCGCTGTGTACATATTTCCTGACCGCTATTCCAAACAGCGCCCAGTTGGCGACCGCCGATCCCAAAACGGCAAGCGCAGCGCCTATGATGCCTATGCGGGGCAGCAGCAGGGCCAGCAGAGCGATTAACAGCACAGCGCCAATCAGCCGCAGCCTCAGAACAACCTTGCCGTCAGTGGACGCCAGCAGAGCCGGTTCATAATTGATAGCCATGAACTCGAAAGCCGCAGCAACGCCGAGCAGGAGCAGCACCGGGTAAGCGGCGACAAAGGCCTCACCGGCAACGGCCCAGAGCACGGGCTTGCCCAGCAAGGTGACCACGAGGATCAGGATCACAGCGGCAATGAGAGATAACTTGTTGGTCTGCCCGAGCAGTTTGCGCAGCGCGTCCATACCGTCCCGGGCGCGCATATGGTTGAACTCGGCATAGGCGGATCGGGCAAGCAGGCTCGCTACTTTAGACAGCGCCTGGGATAGCTGATTGGCCAGCCGGTACAGACCGGCGGCAGCGGGGCTGACATAGCCACCCAGCGCCAGTACCGGCACCTGCTTGATCGCGCCGGTCAGGGTGCTGCCGATGTTAAGTGCGCCGAGGAAATAGAGAAGGTCTGTCTCTTGCCGATAGACAGCGGCTATGTGGCGGCTATGGCGCAGGCTCAGGGCATCCGGGTTTTCACG
Organism: Sphingobium sp.; assembly: GCA_020446425.1. GTDB lineage: Bacteria > Pseudomonadota > Alphaproteobacteria > Sphingomonadales > Sphingomonadaceae > Sphingobium. The sequence goes on from JAGRES010000009.1 coordinate 3,813, forward strand.
CGCCGCCAATATCCAGTAGGCCATCGCCGCGATAAATTCCGACCCGCCCCATATCAACAGGAACAGCTCGATCTTCGGGCCGATGACCAGGATTGCGAGCGCGCCGATAACGCGTGTTACCGGTACCATGGTTGCGGCATATACCCCCAGGTCGAACCGGTTGTGCAGGCGTAGCACGCCCATCGGCGTGGACTTGATCGCGAACAATATGGCGCAGCAATAGAGAAAGGCGGAGTTCGCAATGTCGCTCGCCCATCCGAAATAGGGCAATCCGACGGTGAATACGACCCAGGCGATGCCGCAACCGATAATGGCTGTTCCGATATCGAATATCCGGCATAGCGCCACCAGGCGCCCCAGCGATTGTGTGTCGCCGGACTGGAGATAATTTGGCCCGAAGCGCAATATGGCGCGCCAGCAATCGAACTGCATGAATGTTGCGATCAGCGCCCCGATGCTGAGGATGAGTGCGAAGCGCCCGAATTCGGATACGCCCAATGTGCGTGTCGCAATGCCCAGATAAACGAGGCTCAGCACCGCGCTGACGCCCCGGCTGGAGCCCAGCCACAGCATGTTTTTCATGATCCGCGCCATTGCGCTGTCGGAATCGAGCCATAGGCGGAAACGGGAGATATGGGCGGTCGGCATGATGGCCTTGTGTACTCTGTAGCTGCCGCTGCTGGTGCCCGAAAAGCGCTTCATATGCAAAACAAGATTTACAGCACGCGTGGCGGCTTTATGAGGGCGGCATGACCGATACGACATCAGGCGCCATCGAAAAGGCCATCATATTGAGCGCGGGGCAGGGGTCACGCTTGCTGCCGCTGACTGCGGAAATGCCCAAATGCATGATCGACTGTTCCGGCAGGACGCTGATCGAATGGCAGATCCGGTCGCTGGCGGCCAATGGCGTCCGGGAAATTCATGTCGTTACCGGCTTTATGACCGAAGTGGTTGAGCGTGAGCTGGAGCGGATTGCCCAGCCGGGGCTAACGTTGATCCCGCATTTCAACCCATTCTACAAAGTGGCGGATAATCTGGGCAGTTGCTGGATCGTGCGGGAAGCGATGGACGGCGACTTCCTGATCCTGAATGGCGATACGCTGGTATCGAACGCGCTGGTCGCACAGGTTCAGCAGGGCGGAGGGTATCCGATCTGCGTCACCGTGGATGTGAAAGACAGCTACGACAGTGACGATATGAAGGTCGAACGCGCCGATGGCGGCAAAAGCGATCGGCTGGTCCATATCGGCAAGACGCTGTCAGCAGAGCAGACCAATTCGGAATCCATCGGCTTTCTGGCGTTCCGGGGGGACGGGCCGAAGCTGTTCCGCGATACGGTAGAGGCCGTGATGCGCACACCCGCTGGTGTCGAAAACTGGTATCTGAAGGTGATCGACCAGATTGCCGAGACAGAGAAGGTCGGCACCGTCTCTATCGAGGGCGAGGAATGGGGCGAGGTCGACTTCCTCAACGATGTTGAGGTTGCCGAGCGTTTGACGGCGGGCTGGGAATAATCCGGTCAGGCCGTTTCCTGCCAGAGGCCAGCCAGCCAGTCGCGCAGCTGCACCTTTTGTTCATCCGATAGCGCCAGCGCCGATTTGAGATCGGGCGGTCCCGGCCATCCCGCATCACTGATTGAGATGCCGTCTTGCTCACGCGCACCATCATAGCGCGGCAGTACGTGGAAATGCACCTGCGGATCGACCATCATCAGCATCAGCCAGTTCATGCGATCATAGCTGACGGCCGTTGACAGCATCGCTTCGACCCGTCGCGTTACTTCGGCCAGATCGGCATGATAGGCTGGTTCCAGTGCGCCGAAAGCCGTGGCGTCTGATTTGGCCGCGACAACCAGCGAACCGAGCGTCACCTGAGCCGGGCGCAGAAGGACAACCCAATGCGTCGTCTCGCCGATCAGCGTATCCGGGTAACCGAATTTCTCGATGGTCGGGTTCATGCGCCTTCCTCCAGCCAGCTCGTGATTGTTTCACCGCACGCCTTGGCGACAAGCATTTGCGTCAGCTGCACCATGTGAACGACGAGTGAGATAATCGTCCACCAGGCAACGGCGATCAGGCCGATGTCAGGCCGCCCGGCGATCAAGCTGGCGACCAGTATCACCATATTGGGGTTACGCCGCGCGGTGATGAGCCGGAACCAGCTGTCGAACGGACGCCAGATATGGATGTGCATGCCGTCGTTCATGCGCATGAAAGCGCCTTCGATCAGCCGCTGCACCACATAGCCGATTAATATTGCCGCCATCACGAACAGGAACATGGACGACGACAGAGCTTGCCCGGCTGCTACCAGCCCCATGCCCCAGGCGTACCACCAGAAGGGTGGGTGAACGAGGTCGATGCCATGGTCGAAAATATTGCCCCACCAACTCGACGTGATGGTGCAGCGGGCCAATTTTCCATCGACGGTATCGAGCACCATGAAGACGAAGCCGCTGGCGACTCCTGCCCAGAAATGCCCCTGATAAAACAGCACGGTCGCATAGACGCACAATATCGCGCCGATGGCGGTCACCATATTGGGCGTCATTTTAAGCGCGGCGGCGAGGCGCGTGATATGAAAAGCGAGCTCCGGCCACAGATATTTCGTCAGCAGGTCGGTCACGCCCTTATATGCGCCGAAATAGCTGGCGCGCTCGATCTGGTAGCGGGTCTGCGGCGTCAACCGCATCGCAAATGGCGTTTCCTTCTTGCGCAGTTGCTCGTTGTAGAAGCTGGGGTTGGTGGAAAGATCGATCGTCTGCGACGGGCTGTCCTGCCACTGCCCTAAAACCATATCCTCGCCATGAATAAATGCCGTTCCGGGCATCTTGAGAGCAAGGCGCAGCAATGACGGGTCGAATGCATAATCGAGATTGATATGCAGGACATGGCCTTCAGCGACAGGGCGCTTCGCCGTTTCCTGCGCGATGAGGCGGCGCACGCGCTCACCCGATGTCATGCCCCAGATTCGGGCGTCGCTGTTTCCTGTCAAAACCGGGTCGGAGGTGGTGGTGGAAGGGGAAGAATGTGTCACGCAAGGTCCTTGCGAAAAGCAGAAATGGCCGATTGCGCGCCTTATGCTATTGATGTCGCGGGTTCAAGGCGCTAGCAGGCTTGGAAAATTCAGGGAACCACAGGCATGGCCACATTCACGCTTCCGAAGAACAGCAAGATCAACGGCAAGGGCAAGGTGCACAAGGCCGAAGGCGCGACCAACGTCAAGACCTTCAAGGTGTACCGTTACGATCCCGACTCGGGCGAGAATCCGCGTTACGACACCTTCGAGATCGACATGGACAATTGCGGCCCCATGGTTCTCGACGCGCTGCTCAAGATGAAGAATGAGCAGGATTCGACGCTGACGTTCCGCCGGTCCTGCCGCGAAGGGATTTGCGGTTCCTGCTCGATGAACATGAATGGTAAGAATGGTCTGGCCTGCACCACCGCCATTGAGGATTGTAAGGGCGAGGTGCGCATTACGCCGCTGCCGCATATGGACGTGATCAAGGATCTGGTCCCCGACTTTACCCATTTCTACGCGCAATATGCGTCGATCCAGCCCTGGCTGAAGACGGTTTCGACAACGCCCTCGGGCAAGGAACGTCTGCAATCGCCGGAAGATCGCGAAAAACTCGATGGGCTGTATGAGTGCATCCTGTGCGCCTGCTGCTCGACGAGCTGCCCGAGCTACTGGTGGAACAGCGACAAGTTTCTGGGCCCTGCGATCCTGCTGCAGGCCTATCGCTGGCTGGCCGACAGCCGCGACGAGTTCACCGGTGAGCGCCTCGATGAGCTGGAAGACCCGTTCCGCCTCTATCGCTGCCACACGATCATGAACTGCGCCAATGTGTGCCCGAAGGGCCTTTCGCCCGCCAAGGCGATTGCTGAGACCAAGAAGATGATGGTCGAGCGCCAGCTCTGAGCGTGGCTGGAACAGGCGAGACTTCAAGCGAGAACGACTGGCTCCTGTGGGATTGCCGAGGCACAGGTCAATGGCCTGAGCAGTGGCCGCCGATCCGTTTGTGTCGTCTCAATGATCATCGCATCCGCTTTGAGGTTATGCCGCCCGTTTCGGCCGGGAATATGTTGGGTGGGCTGCATGGCGGATTTCTCGCAAGCTATGCCGAGCACGCGCTCGGTATTTTTGTCGTTCCGTTTGACCTTCCGATTCAGACCGTCACCATATCGCTCGGATTTGAATATCCGGCGGGTGGACGGGTTGATCAAATGCTGGAAGGGGAAGCGGAGCTGATCCGTGAAACCAAGCGGATGCAGTTTGTCCGGTTGACCCTGTCGCAAAATGGTGAGGCCATATTGATCGGCAGCGGTGTCGTGCGGAAAGTGCCGCGAACGTGACCGCTTTATATGACCGTTATCAGGCTTTGGTGGCTGCTGAGGAATTGCGCGCCGATCCTGACCAGGAACAGGCGGCGCAGCGGTTGACGCAATTGCAGCAGGAGCTGGAAGCGGTTCCCCCGCGCGGTTCGACCCTGTGGAAGCTTCTGCGCCGTGTGCCGGAGCCTCCACGCGGGCTTTATCTGTGGGGTGGCGTAGGTCGTGGCAAGTCGATGCTGATGGACCTGTTCTTTGACAGCGTGCACATCCACCGCAAGCGCCGCGCCCATTTCCATGAGTTCATGCTGGATGTACATGAACGCCTCAAGGAAGCGCGCAAGTCGGAAAGCGGCGATCCGATCCCGCCCGTCGTCGCGAGCCTGGCCGACGAGGCGCGGCTGCTGTGCTTTGACGAGATGGTCGTCAACAACATGGCCGATGCCGCCATCATGTCGCGCCTTTTCACCGGTTTGATCGACGCGCGGGTGACCATCGTCACGACATCGAATCGCGTACCGGACGATCTCTATAAAGATGGACTCAATCGCCAGCTCTTCCTCCCCTTTATCGACCTGATAAAGGAGCGCCTCGATGTCATGAGCCTTAATGGCCCGACCGATTACCGCAGGGACAGGCTGGGCAACGCCAAGCTGTGGCACAGCCCCAATGGGGAAACGGCGACCAAGGCTCTGAGCGAAGCCTTTTTCCGCCTGACCGACTATCCGGTGGAAGATCGCGCCAAAGTACCGACGGAAGAAATCGCTGTGCAGGGCGGGCGGACATTGCATGTGCCCAAGTCGCTCAAGGGCGTGGCGGTATTTTCGTTCAAGCGTTTGTGCGCGCAGGCGAGGGGGGCGACCGATTATCTCGCCATCGCGCGCCATTATCATACGGTGATCCTCGTCGGTATTCCGGTGCTGGGCCCGGAAAATCGCAATGAGGCAGCGCGCTTTGTCACATTGGTGGACGCATTATACGAATATAAGGTCAAGCTGTTGGCAAGTGCAGATGCGGAACCAGATGCGCTCTATCCCGTTGGAGACGGTGCATTTGAATTTGAAAGGACAGTTTCGCGCCTGCTGGAAATGCAATCCGACGACTATCTCGCCAAGGGACATGGTGAGGATTAGGGTCTTTTACTTATCCATTATTGCAATTAGTTCGCAATATCATAAATATGTTGAAAATAGCGCAATTGCGGTGTTGAATCGTTAAGGAAATCGTCCTAAGCGGGCAAAGTTCATCTTGCCGGCCACCCCTTTTTCCATGCCGGCCCTGAAGGAGTTGACTGGAATGGCTCGCAAGAAAATTGCCCTGATTGGCGCCGGTATGATCGGTGGAACACTTGCTCACCTCGCAGCGAAAAAGGAAATGGGTGACATCGTCCTTTTCGACATTGCTGAGGGCATGCCCCAGGGCAAGGCGCTCGATCTTTCCCAGTGTGGACCGATCGAGGGTTTTGATGCTAGCATCACCGGTACTAACGATTACAAGGACATAGCAGGCGCAGACGTCATCATCGTTACCGCCGGCGTGCCGCGCAAGCCCGGCATGAGCCGTGACGATCTGCTGGGTATCAACCTGGGCGTTATGAAGTCGGTGGGCGAAGGCATCAAGCAATATGCGCCCGACGCTTTTGTCATCTGCATCACCAACCCGCTCGACGCGATGGTCTGGGCACTGCGCGAATTTTCCGGCCTGCCGCATAATAAGGTGGTCGGCATGGCGGGCGTGCTCGATTCGGCGCGCTTCGCAACCTTCCTCGCCTGGGAGTTCGGCGTTTCGGTGAAGGACGTGAATGCGTTCGTACTTGGCGGCCATGGCGACACCATGGTTCCGGTGCTCGAATATTCGACTGTCAGCGGCATTCCTGTGACCGACCTCGTGAAGATGGGTAAGTCGACCAAGGCCAAGCTGGACGAGATTGTTGCCCGCACCCGTTCGGGCGGCGGCGAAATCGTCGGCCTGCTCAAGACCGGTTCGGCCTATTATGCGCCCGCCACTTCCGCGATTGCGATGGCAGAGGCGTATCTGGGCGACCAGAAGCGCATCCTGCCCTGCGCGGTCTATGTTGATGGCAAATATGGCCTCGACGGTCTCTATGTCGGTGTACCTGTAGTAATCGGCGCAGACGGCGCGGAAGAAGTGGTCGAGATCGCGCTGGACGACGAAGCCAAGGGTAACTTCCAGGTATCGGTCGACGCGGTCAAGGAACTGCTGGTCGCCTGCAAGGGCATTGAGCCCAGCCTGGCATAACAAGCTGCACCCCTCCCCAGGAATAGTGTGCAGCCCGGGGCGGGATAAACCAATGCCACACCACCTGAAAAAGGGGTAAGCATGTCCATTCTCGTCAACAAGAATACCAAGGTCATCACCCAGGGGATGACCGGTGCCACCGGCACCTTCCATACCGAGCAGGCGCTCGCTTATGGTACCCAGATGGTTGCGGGTGTCACGCCGGGTAAGGGCGGCACGACGCATATCGGCCTGCCGAACTTCGATACGGTAGCCGAAGCGAAAGCCGCCACCGGCGCGGACGCCAGCGTCGTCTATGTTCCGCCGCCATTTGCGGCCGACTCGATCCTTGAAGCGATCGACGCGGAAATCCCGCTGATCGTCTGCATCACCGAGGGTATTCCGGTGCTCGATATGGTGCGCGTGAAGCGTGCGCTTTCGGGCTCCAAGTCGCGTCTCATCGGCCCGAACTGCCCCGGCGTTCTGACGCCTGATGAATGCAAGATCGGCATCATGCCCGGCAACATCTTCAAGAAGGGTAGTGTTGGTGTCGTATCGCGCTCGGGCACGCTCACTTATGAGGCGGTGTTCCAGACCTCGAACGCAGGTCTCGGCCAGACCACGGCTGTCGGTATCGGCGGCGACCCGGTCAATGGTACCAACTTTATCGACGTGCTGGAGCTGTTCCTCGCCGACGATGCGACCGAGAGCATCATCATGATCGGTGAGATCGGCGGCAATGCCGAGGAGCAGGCCGCGCAGTTCCTGATCGACGAGGCCAAGAAGGGCCGCAAGAAACCGATGGCTGGTTTCATCGCGGGCCGCACGGCGCCTCCGGGCCGCCGCATGGGCCATGCCGGTGCCATCGTTTCCGGTGGCCAGGGCGGCGCGGAAGACAAGATCGCCGCTATGGAAGCCGCTGGCATCAAGGTCGCGGCAAGTCCGTCGGAACTCGGTACGACCCTGTTGGAAGTTCTTAAGGGCTAAGCGTTATCATTGATCTTCCGGCGTGCTGCACCGCGCCGGGTGATCACACCCGCTCGGTGCATAGGCAATAAGGGCGAAGGATAAGGCCATGGGATATGAAGGGCAGGATTTCGAAGGCTCCAACAACGAGATAGAGCCGGGGCCAAGCTGGGCGAAGCCCAACTGGCCGCTCAGCACCACCGATGATCTGACATCGGCGCTGGACCCCACCCAGATGGAAGCCGTCATCAAAAAGGCGGCGAAGGCCTCAGGTGCCCCGATTGGCGAGGGCGAAGTCACCCAGGCGGCGGCGGACAGCATCCGTGCGATGATGCTTATCCGCACCTACCGCGTGCGCGGCCATCTTGGCGCCAATCTCGATCCGCTCGGCCTGTCCAAGATGGAGCTGCCCGCCGATCTGACGCCAGAATATCATGGCTTTTCTGGCGCGGCGCTGGACCGCAAGGTCTATATTGGCGGCAATCTCGGCATGGAATGGGCGACCGTTCGTGAAATCGTCGAGATCCTGCGCGCCAATTATTGCGGTAATGTCGGTCTCGAATATATGCACCTCTCCGATGTCGAGGAACGCCGCTTCCTGCAGGAGCGGATGGAAGGCGCGGACAAGGAAATCGAATTCACCGCGATGGGCAAGAAAGCCATCCTGACCAAGGTGATCCACGCCGAGCAATATGAGAAATTCCTCGGCAAGAAATATGTCGGTACCAAGCGTTTCGGCCTTGATGGCGGCGAATCCATGATTCCGGCGCTTGAGGCGATCATCAAGCATGGCGGCGCGGCTGGCGTGCGAGAGATCGTATATGGCATGGCCCATCGTGGCCGCCTCAACATTCTGGCCAATGTGATGGCCAAGGGCTTCCGCGTCATTTTTCACGAGTTTTCGGGCGGCACCGCCAACCCGGAGGATGTTGGCGGTTCCGGTGACGTCAAATATCACCTCGGCACCAGTACCGACCGCGAGTTCGACGGCATCAAGGTGCATATGAGCCTGGTGCCCAATCCGTCGCACCTCGAAACCGTTGATCCGATAGTGCTGGGCAAGGTACGTGCGCAGCAGGTATTCCGCGATGACCTCGATAAGCACGAGCAAGTGTTGCCGGTTCTGATCCATGGCGACGCGGCTTTCGCGGGGCAGGGCATCGTCTGGGAGTGCTTCGGCTTTTCCGGCGTGAAGGGCTATAATACCGGCGGCTGCATCCATTTCGTGATCAACAACCAGATTGGTTTCACGACCAGCCCGCAATTCTCGCGCGGTTCACCCTATCCCAGTGATGTGGCCAAGGGCGTACAGGCCCCGATCCTGCACGTGAATGGCGATGATCCGGAGGCCGTGACCTTTGCGTGCAAGCTGGCGATTGATTACCGCCAGACCTTCCACCGCGATATCGTGATCGACATGTGGTGCTATCGCCGCTTTGGCCATAATGAGGGTGATGAGCCAAGCTTCACCCAGCCGCTGATGTACAAGGCGATCCGCCAGCATCCGCCGGTGAGCGAGGTTTATGCCAAGCGCCTGGTTGAGCAGGGCTTCATCGACGAGGCATTCCCGGGAGAGGTGACCAAGGAATTCACCGATCATCTGGAAGAAGAGTTTCAGGCCGCGAAGACCTATAAGTCCAATCATGCGGACTGGTTCGCGGGTCGCTGGTCGGGCCTGCACCAGCCTGCGGATATCGAAACAGCGCGCAAGAATGTCGAGACAGCGATCGAGAAGAAATTGTTCGACAGCCTCGGCCGCACGCTGACGACCATTCCTGAAAACCATAATGTTCACAAAACATTGCGTCGCATTATTGATGCCAAAGCTGAAATGTTCAATTCGGGCGAAGGCCTGGATTGGGCGACCGGTGAAGCGCTCGCGTTTGGCAGCTTGCTATCCGAAGGCTATGGCGTGCGCTTGTCAGGCCAGGACTCGGGACGAGGCACCTTCAGCCAGCGCCATTCGGTCTGGGTCGATCAGGATAGCGAGGCGAAATATATTCCGCTCTCGACCATTCCGCACGGCACGTTCGAGGTTCTCGACAGCCCGCTTTCCGAATATGGCGTGATGGGCTTCGAATATGGCTATGCGATGGCCGACCCGAAGAGCCTTGTGCTATGGGAAGCGCAGTTTGGCGATTTCGCCAATGGCGCGCAGATCATGATCGACCAATATGTCGCGGCGTCCGAGGCCAAGTGGCTGCGCGCCAATGGCATCGTGCTGCTGCTGCCGCACGGATATGAAGGGCAGGGGCCGGAGCATAGCTCTGCGCGTCTCGAGCGTTTCCTTCAGCTCTGTGCCGAGGGCAATATCCAGGTCGCGAATTGCACGACACCGGCCAATTATTTCCATATCTTGCGCCGCCAGATGCTGCGTCCGTTCCGCAAACCGCTTATCATCATGACGCCCAAATCGTTGCTGCGTCATAAAATGGCGGTCAGCAAGGCGGAGGAGTTCATGGGTGCGCATCATTTCATGCGCATCCTGTCCGATACCAACCCTGCAGCGGACGAAAAGACCAAGCGGCTGGTGCTGTGCTCTGGCAAGGTCGCCTATGATCTGATCGAAGCGCGCGATGCCGCTGGTGACAAGAATACGCAGATCGTACGTATTGAGCAGCTATATCCGTTCCCGACTGAGGCATTGGCCATCCGCCTGCAGCGCATGACGAACCTGGAAGAGGTCATCTGGTGCCAGGAAGAGCCGCGCAACATGGGTAGCTATTTCTTCGTCGAACCGTTTATCGAAGAAGCGCTCAAGCAGGCGGGTAAGGCGCCAATGCGCGCACGTTATGCGGGCCGCAAGGCTGCCGCTTCGCCGGCCACCGGTCTCGCCAAGCGCCACCAGGCGGAGCAGGGCGCGCTTATTGCCGATGCGCTCGGCCACAATATTCGCACTGAAATCAAACGTCAGCATAAAGCATAAAACCCGCGCATGCGCGGAGCCAGGAGACCATAATCATGGCAACTGAAGTCAAAGTCCCCACATTGGGCGAATCCGTTACCGAGGCGACCGTCGGTGCATGGCTGAAGCAGCCGGGCGATGCCGTGGCCGTCGATGAGCCCATTGCCAGCCTGGAAACCGACAAGGTCGCGGTCGATGTGCCGTCTCCGGTCGCGGGCGTGCTCAGCAAGCATATCGTGGCCGAAGGGGATACGGTTGGCGTCGATGCGGTGATCGCGGTGGTCGATGAAGGCGCGTCTGCCGCCGCCAAACCAGCGGCTTCTGAAGCGAAGCCGGCTCCTGCCGCGGCACCAGCCACTGAATCGGCTGCCAGTGAGGCTCCTGCTGCTGCAGACGTAACATTGTCGCCTGCGGTGCGCCGCCTTGTGCTGGAGCATGGCCTTGATCCCACGCAGATTAAGGGCACGGGCCGCGATGGCCGCCTGACCAAGGACGATGTTCTTGCAGCCGCCAAGGCAGGCACGGCCAAAGCTGCTGATGCCGGTTCGGCTCCGGCTGCATCTGCCGCTCCCGCTCCTTCCGGAAATGGCGCTTCGCGTGCGCAGGAACGGGTGAAAATGACGCGCCTGCGCCAGACAGTCGCCAAGCGCCTGAAGGAAGCGCAGAATAATGCTGCGATCCTGACGACCTTCAACGACGTCGACATGTCGGCGGTCATTGAGGCACGCGGCAAGTATAAGGACCTTTTCGAGAAGAAACATGGCGTACGCCTCGGCTTCATGGGCTTCTTCACCAAGGCGGTGTGCATGGCCTTGCGCGATGTGCCCGCCGTCAATGCCCAGATCGAGGGTGACGAGATCGTCTATAATGATTTCGCCGATATCTCTGTCGCAGTCAGTGCACCCAACGGCCTTGTTGTCCCGGTGATTCGTAACGCCGAGAGCATGAGCGTTGCTGAGATCGAGAAGACTATCGGTGATTTCGGCAAGAAGGCCAAGGAAGGCGCGCTCACCATGGAGGATATGAAGGGCGGCACCTTCACCATCTCCAACGGCGGCGTGTTCGGATCGCTGATGTCCACACCGATCATCAACCCGCCGCAGTCGGGTGTGCTCGGGCTGCACCGCATCGAGGACCGCCCGGTCGTCATCAATGGCGAGATTGTCGTGCGGCCGATGATGTACATGGCATTGAGCTACGACCATCGTCTGATTGACGGGCGCGAGGCGGTGACGTTCCTTGTCGCGGTGAAAAATGCGATCGAAGATCCGACCCGCCTGCTGATTGATCTGTAACTTTAATGCGCGTGTTCCTGCAGAAGCAGAAGCGCATGTGAAATATTGAGGTAGGTTATGGCCGAGTTTGATTATGATGTACTGGTGATCGGTGCTGGTCCGGGCGGATATGTCGCTGCTATTCGCGCCGCGCAGCTGGGCCTCAGGACGGCGTGTGCGGAAAGCCGCGAGACGCTGGGCGGTACCTGTCTCAATGTCGGCTGCATCCCGTCCAAGGCGCTGCTCCATGCTTCGGAAAAGTTCGAGGAAGTGCATGACGGCATGCTCGCCAAATATGGCGTGAAAGTGAGCGGCGCGTCGCTCGACCTGAAGGCGATGATGACCGAGAAGGAAAAGGTTGTTGCAGGGCTGACCGGCGGTATCGCGTTCCTGTTCAAGAAGAACAAGGTGGATTGGCTGAAAGGGTTGGCCAGCTTCAAGGACGCGCACAGCGTCGAAGTTGCGGGCAAGACCGTCACGGCGAAGAATATCGTCATTGCCACGGGTTCCTCGGTCACGCCGCTTCCCGGTGTCGAGATCGACAATAGCAAGGGCATCGTGGTGGACTCGACCGGCGCACTGGATCTGGCGAAAGTGCCGGGTCATATGGTTGTCATCGGCGGCGGTGTAATTGGGCTGGAACTCGGGAGTGTCTGGCGTCGCCTCGGGGCAAAGGTGACGGTGGTCGAATATCTAGACCAGCTTCTGCCGGGCATGGATGACGACGTTCGCAAGGAAGCCGCCAAGATCTTCAAGAAGCAGGGCTTCGACATCAAGACCGGTACGAAGGTGACCGGCGTTGCCGTCAAGGGCAAGAAGGCGACCGTCACGGTTGAACCGGCAAAGGGTGGCGATGCCGAGACTATCGAGGCGGATGTCGTGCTCGTTTCCATTGGTCGCAAGCCGAATACCGATGGGCTGGGCCTGGACAAGATCGGGCTGGAGACCAACGAGCGCGGACAGATCGAAACCGATCATGACTTCGCCACCAAGGTGCCTGGCGTATGGGCTATCGGCGATGTCGTTCCCGGGCCGATGCTGGCGCACAAGGCCGAGGACGAAGGCATCGCGGTTGCCGAGAATATCGCGGGTCTGACCGGTATCGTGAACCATGACGTCATTCCCGGCGTGGTCTATACCTTCCCTGAGATAGCGGGCGTGGGCCTCACCGAGGCGCAGGCTAAGGAAAAAGGCGAGATCAAGGTCGGCAAGTTCCCGATGATGGCGAACAGCCGTGCCAAGGCCAACGACGAACCGGACGGTTTCGTCAAGGTGATCGCCGATGCCGAAACGGATCGGGTATTGGGCGTGCACATCATCGCGTCAGTTGCCGGCACCATGATCGCTCAAGCGGCACAGGCCATGGAGTTCGGGGCCTCGTCGGAAGACATCGCCTATACCTGCCACGCCCACCCCACGCACAGCGAAGCGCTCAAGGAAGCAGCCATGGCCGTGCAAGGCAAGCCGATCCATATGTAACGGGTACGGAGGGGCGGCGCCCCCTCCAATTTGGCCAAGGGGGAAACATGGCATCCGGCCAGGACAAAAACGTCATTGATGTTCCGGACGCTATCGACGCCAAACTGGCGCCGAGCAGTAAGCTTATCCCCAAAAAGCCGTGGATCATGCGCTTCGGCAAATGGATTCAGCCCAAAACCAACCGCTGGATCGCGCGCAGTTCGCGTGTGCCCGATATTCCGGTGTTCGATGCGGCGCAATTTGCCTGGACAAAAACGCTTGAGGACAATTGGGAAATCATTCGGGCGGAGGCCGCCGCCGCGCTGGAGGATCTGGAGAGCGTGCCGCCGCTCGCCACGATCTCGCCGGACCATAGGCGGATTGCTCCGGCCGGACGCTGGCGTTCCTTTTTCCTATATGGCTATCGCTACCGGGATGAGGCCAATTGCCGCCAATGCCCGCGCACGGCGGAACTGGTGTCCCGCGTTCCGGGGCTGAATTCCGCCTTCTTTTCCATACTTGTGCCCGGCACGCATCTGCCCGCACATACAGGTGTGTCCAAGGCGTTTCTGACCTGCCATCTGGGACTTCAGGTGCCGCGCGAGCGCGATAAGTGCCGGATGCGCGTGGTCGACCGCTGGTTTGAGTGGGAAGAGGGCAAGTGCCTCGTATTCGACGATGTGTTCAACCATGAAGTGCGCAATGACAGCGAAGAGACGCGCATTGTGCTGCTGGTTCAGTTCAAGCGCCCGGTAGGGCCTGTTGGCTGGATTGTCGGCAACCTGTTTCTGGAGGGCGTACGCCGCTCCCGCTTTGTGCAGGATGCGCGCTATGGCGTGGAGCGCTGGCGGCAAAAACTGGCGGAAAGCCGCCGGGCCGCCTGACATCATCTACGCGGGCGGGAATTCCTCATAACAGGGCAGGTCGTCGGTCAAGTTCAGCCACGCCTGCTTTTTCGACACCCAGATATGCTCTGTGGGCTTGAACCGGTCAGGGTCATCAAGGCTGCCCATGCAGAGGCCGATGCTGTTGGCCGATGCGCGTTCCGAAAACAGGCTGGTGCCGCATTTTGGACAGAAGCCGCGCCGCAGCTCCGGCGAGCTATGATACCAGCCGACCGGGCCGCTGATCTCCACGGTATCGAGCGGGACGCGCACACGCGCATAAAAGGGCGCGCCGGTCGCTTTCTGACAGAGCGTGCAGTGACAGGCACGGATGTCGATCGGTTCGACGTCGGTGCTATAGCTGCAAGCGCCGCACAGGCACGATCCGGTGATGGCTTCGGGCATGGGATTATTTCCGCTCCAATATGGCGGTGAGCCATGTGGCAATACCCGTATCCCCATCGGTTCGGGATATATTCGCCGATGTAGGCACATGTGCGCGGCATTCCAGGCAATAGGCCTGCACCGATCCGCTGCTGGCCAGCATCTGCATGTCTGCCATTATCTGTTTTAGCTGAGCTTGTTGGCGCGCAGCATGGCGGGCCAATATGTCCTTGCCCCTTACGCGAGCTGATTTGGGCGTCATCAGTTCGGTCAGGAACTGTGTGAACGGATCGGGTTTGGGCTCGATATAATAGGGTTTGGCCTTGGCGGGATCGAGCTTCGCCAGTTTCGCGGCTTCCGCTATGGCGTCCTCGATACCGCCGAACTGGTCGACGAGGCCGAGCTGACGCGCTGTGCCGCCCGCCCATACACGGCCCTGCGCAATCTCATCGACCTTTTCCGGTGGCATGTTGCGCGCCTTGCCAACATAATTCAGGAAGCGGCGATAGGTGTCTTCCACGCCAAGCTGCATGATGCGGTTAAAATCGTCGCTCAAGCCGCCTGCCAGATCGGGCTCGCCGGAAAGGGGCGTGGTCTTGACCCCGTCGGCATTGACGCCGATTTTGTCCAGCATCCCCTCAAAGCTGGGGATAATACCGAACACACCGATAGACCCCGTGATTGTCGAGGGTTCGGCGAGTATGCGGTCGGATGCCGTTGATATCCAGTACCCGCCACTGGCCGCGACATTGCCCATCGACGTGACCACCGGTAGTCCCTTGGTCTTGGCGGTAAGGATAGCTTCGCGAATCTGCTCGGACGCCGTGACGGAGCCGCCGGGGGAATCGACCCGCACGACCAGCGCCTTCAGATCTTTCTCGTCCAGCGCCTGCCTGAGCTGATCCGCGATGCGGTCTCCTCCTGCCATGCCGGAGCCGCCATCTCCATCGACGATTTCACCGGCCACGGTCAGCACGCCGATGGCGCCATCCGCCTTGTGCTCTGTTTTGCGCACATAGTCGTCAAACGGGATGCTTGCGAAATCCGGGCCGCCGCTATCCTTGGCCTCACCAGAGATTTCCGCGATACGGCTTTCGAAGGCGGTGCGATTGCCGACTTTATCGACCAGCTTGGCCGCCTGCGCAGCAGTAGACATGTCGCCATTGGCGGCTTCGGCAACAGCAACCGGGTTTTGCGTGTAGGATGCCAGCGCCACTTGCGGGCGCGCTTTCTTCACTTCGTCCTGCCAGTTCTGCCACAATATATCGGCCAGCGCCTGCCGCGCGTCCCGTGCCTCGGGAGACTGGTCTGAGCGCATGAACGGCTCAACCGCACTCTTATAGGTGCCGACGCGATAAATGTGGGTGTTGATGCCAAGCTTGTCGATCAGCCCCTTGTAATAAAGGCTCGATCCACCCGGTCCGGCAAGCAGGACGCCGCCTAACGGATTGACCCATATTTCGCTGGCATGCGCCGCGAGCTGGTAGCTATCGCCTTCGTATATGGTGGCATAGGCGATAACGGGCTTCTTCACCGCGCGCACCCGGTCCAGAGCCTCGCCGATACGGGACAGCGCGACCTGTCCGCCGCCCATAAAACCGTCGAGATCCAGCACGATGGCCTTGACGTCATTGTCGTTGGCTGCGGCCTCCAATGCCTGAACGATGTCGCGCAGACGATATTGCCGGGTAGGGGCCTCGGAACTGAAAAGCAGTTCTGCCGGATCGACCTCGTCGGGCTGCTCGACCACTACGCCATCAAGGTCCAGCACCAGCGCGCCGCTATGGCTTTTGACCGGGCGTTCCCCGCCGGTGAAGGACAGCGCGCCATACAGCCCGATAAAGAAGAGGAGCAGGAAGCACAGGACGAGCACGTCCTTCACTCCCATGACAAAACGCCAGACCGCTCTCAGAAAGGCCATTACAGGCTGCTCCCATTCATATCTAACACGCTACAGGAACTAGCGCGCAGGGGCCGATGCCGCAAAGAAAAACGCCTTATGACACTGTTATTGTGTCTTGGCCTGGAACTACCCGGACCGTTCGGCAAATTTTTCTGAAGTGCCCTCTTGATCGGCAGCATACGCAGCCCATATAGCCCTCGCTGGCACTCTTAATCGAAGAGTGCTAAAGCAGTTTTGAGAGGGAATGGCCTGTACTGGCATAGGCGGTGCAAAACCGCTGATACGCCAGCATATAGGTGTCATTTTCTCATTTTGAAGGGAAAGGCAAGAAATATGGGATTTCGTCCTTTGCATGACCGCGTTCTGGTCCGCCGCGTAGAAGCGGAAGAAAAGACCGCTGGTGGCATCATCATCCCCGACAGCGCCAAGGAAAAGCCGCAGGAAGGCGAAGTCGTCTCCGTTGGCACCGGCGCCAAGGCAGAAGACGGCAAGGTTACGCCGCTGGACGTGAAGGCGGGCGATCGCATTCTGTTCGGCAAATGGTCGGGCACCGAGGTGAAGGTCGACGGTGAAGACCTGCTCATCATGAAAGAGTCCGACATTCTTGGCGTTGTTGGCTGAGGCCAACGGGCTAATCATCAGAAAATCTTAGCAAGCAGAGGGAACTACCATGGCTGCAAAAGACGTAAAATTCTCCCGCGACGCGCGCGAACGCATTCTGCGCGGCGTCGACATCCTCGCCGATGCGGTGAAAGTCACGCTCGGCCCCAAAGGCCGCAACGTCGTTATCGACAAGAGCTTCGGCGCGCCGCGCATCACCAAGGACGGTGTTTCGGTCGCCAAGGAAATCGAACTGAAAGACAAGTTCGAGAATATGGGCGCCCAGATGCTGCGCGAAGTCGCCAGCAAGGCCAATGACGCTGCTGGCGACGGCACCACCACCGCGACCGTTCTCGCTCAGGCGATCGTGCGCGAAGGCATGAAGTCGGTTGCCGCCGGCATGAACCCGATGGATCTGAAGCGCGGTATCGACAAGGCTGTCGGCGTTGTCGTCGAAGACCTCAAGAAGCGTTCGACCCCGGTTTCCGGCAACAATGAAGTCGCTCAGGTCGGCATCATCTCAGCCAATGGCGATCGTGAAGTCGGTGAGAAGATCGCCGAAGCGATGGAAAAGGTCGGCAAGGAAGGCGTGATCACCGTTGAGGAGGCCAAGGGTCTCGAATTCGAGCTTGATGTCGTTGAAGGCATGCAGTTCGACCGCGGTTACCTGTCGCCCTACTTCATCACCAACCCGGAAAAGATGCAGGTCGAGCTTCAGGACCCCTATATCCTGATCCACGAGAAGAAACTCTCCAACCTGCAGTCGATGCTGCCGATCCTCGAAGCCGTTGTACAGTCGGGCCGTCCGCTGCTCATCATCGCCGAGGATATCGAAGGCGAAGCGCTGGCGACCCTGGTCGTCAACAAACTGCGTGGTGGCCTGAAGGTCGCTGCCGTCAAGGCTCCTGGCTTCGGTGACCGCCGCAAGGCGATGCTGGAAGACATCGCGATCCTGACCAAGGGTGAGATGATTTCCGAAGATCTCGGCATCAAGCTTGAGAATGTCACCGTTGGCATGCTCGGCACCGCCAAGACCGTCACCATCGACAAGGACAACACCACCATCGTCGATGGCGCTGGCGATGCCGAAGCGATCAAGGGCCGTGTCGAAGCGATCCGTGCCCAGATCGAAGTGACCACCAGCGACTATGACAAGGAAAAGTTGCAGGAACGTCTGGCCAAGCTGGCTGGCGGTGTGGCTGTCATCAAGGTTGGCGGCGCCACCGAAGTCGAGGTGAAGGAGCGCAAGGACCGCGTCGATGACGCGCTGCACGCGACCCGCGCCGCTGTTGAAGAAGGCATCGTCTCTGGTGGCGGTACTGCTCTGCTCTATGCCACCAAGGCGCTGGCTGAGCTCAAGGGTGACAATGACGACCAGACCCGTGGTATCGACATCGTCCGCAAGGCGGTTGAGACCCCGCTGCGTCAGATCGCACAGAACGCCGGTTTCGACGGTGCGGTTGTTGCAGGTAACCTGCTGCGCGAAGGTGACGAAGAGCAGGGCTTCAACGCTGCTACCGACACCTATGAAAACCTGAAGGCTTCCGGCGTGATCGACCCGACCAAGGTCGTGCGCACCGCGCTTCAGGACGCTGCGTCGGTTGCTGGCCTGCTTATCACCACGGAAGCCTCCGTGGCAGAGCTGCCGGAAGACAAGTCGGGTGCGCCCGCAATGCCTGACATGGGCGGCATGGGCGGTATGGGTGGTATGGGCTTCTAAGTCCGCCTCCATACGAAGCTACGGCTTTATGAAAGGCCGGGGGTGCAAACGCGCCTCCGGCTTTTTCATTTCCGGTATTTTGTCATGGCTGTGAGGCGCTATTACCTCTTCGAGAATTGACTGGCTCACATGCTTCCTGCATCACACCGGCAGACTGAAGCGGAGGAATGACGGATGACACAATCGGCCGAAATGGTGGCGGACCAACTCAAGCAGGCCTTGCGCGGGTTCGCTCAAACGGTTGTCATCGTCAGTACGGTTGACAGCGCAGGCGAGCGCTATGCGATGGCAGCGACAGCGGTCGTGCCCGTCAGTATGGATCCGCCCTCGATGCTCGTATGTATCAATCGTAATGCTTCGGCATATGGCGTATTTGCAAGTGGAGCGGATTTTTGCCTGAATATTTTGGGTGCGAACGCTCTCGACATTGCGCAGGGCTGTGCGATGTCCAGCGGGCCGGACCGGTTCAAGACGGGTGACTGGCGCATGCTGGATAACATACCGTATCTGGCCGAGGCGCAAGCCGCGATCCATTGCAGCCAGAGCAAAAGGGTATCGCATGGATCGCACGATATTATTTTCGGCGATGTGCTGTCGGTACAGCTGGCGGAAACCGTTGATCCATTGCTATATCTGGAAGGGACGTATCGCCGGGTTGGCGATCAACTATAGGATGGCCCGCATATGCTGCGACGTTTGGACGACAAGATATTCCATGCACTGGTCGTAGCGGCAACTCTGGCTTTCATATGGCTGGTATGGAGCTTCTTCGACGCCATATTATGGGCGCTGGTCGCCGCAATCATGTTCGCACCAGTGCAAAAATGGCTGATCGCGGTCAGGCCCAATCGCCCCAACTCGGTTGCGGCGCTGACCTTGCTTCTGCTGGTCGCAATCGTCATCGTGCCGATGATCATATTAGGCACGCTTTTGTTGCAGGAAGCGGCGTCGGTCTATGCCGGTATTCAATCGGGGCGGATTGATATCACTCATTATTTTGCGCAGGTCCAGCATGCGCTGCCCGATTGGGCCAGCGATTATCTGCGCCGCATGGGTATCACCAATATGGAATCCATCCGGTCCAGGGTTGGCTCCGGATTGGCGGCCAGCTTTGAAACGGTAATCGGGCAGGCGCTCACCATCGGTCAGCGCACCTTCTCCTTCTTCGTCACCCTCGGCGTGATGCTGTATCTGACGTTTTTCCTGTTGCGCGACGGCACGTACCTGTCAGCTCTGGTGGTCGACGCCGTGCCCTTGCATGCCGACCACAGACGGGCCCTGTCGGAAAAGTTTATCTCGGTCGTGCGCGCCACGATCAAGGGCAATATGATCGTTGCCATCGTGCAGGGCGGGCTCGGTGGCCTTATTTTTTGGGGGCTGGGCATACAGGGGGCGCTGCTATGGGCGGTTTCCATGGCGTTCCTCTCGCTGATCCCGGCGGTGGGAACGGGGCTGGTCTGGGTGCCGGTGGCGATCTACCTGTTCGCAACAGGAGCGGTCGCAAAGGCCGCCATCCTGGTTTTCTGCGGGGTTTTCGTCATAGGCATGGTCGATAATGTGCTGCGCCCGATATTGGTGGGCCGCGATACCCGCATGCCCGATTACATCGTCCTGATATCGACGCTGGGCGGGCTGGGACTATTCGGCTTGTCCGGTTTTGTGATCGGCCCGGTGATCGCAGCCTTGTTCCTGGCGGTATGGGAGATATTCATTGCGATGCGCCGCCGCGGCGATTTGGATCACGAAAAGCGGGAAACAGCGTGACGTTCAGGAATATTCTTCTACCGGCTCTGGCTATCATGGGCGCGGCTTTGCCAGGGTCCGCTACGGCACAGGACAATGCGGCGGTTGCCATGGAGCAGGCCGAGGCGCCGAAACCGGCCACCGTGATCGTCACGATCCAGACCGCCCAGGGTGCAATCGTCATCGAGGTCGAAAAGGAACGCGCGCCAATCACTGCAGGCAATTTCCTGCGCTATGTCGATGAAAAGCGCTTCGACAGTGCAGCTTTCTACCGCAGTTTCAGTATTGGCGAGGATTTTGGCCTGTTGCAGGGCGGTGTGCGTACAGTCGCCAAGCTGCTGCCGCCCATAGCGCATGAATCGACCAGCAAGACGGGTCTGTCGCACAAGACTGGTACGGTTTCGATGGCGCGCGCGGCGGAAGGGACGGCGCAGTCGGATTTCTTCATCGTCATCGGGGATATGTCGAGCCTGGATGCCAAACCCGACCAGCCCGGCGATAATAGCGGTTTCGCCGCGTTCGGGCGTGTCGTGGAGGGCATGGATGTCGTGCGCACGCTCATGGCGGGTGAGATTTCGCCAACGCTGGGCGCGGACAATGGCATGCAGGGGCAAATGCTGGCCGCACCGGTGAAAATCGTCAGTGCGCGGCGCACGCCGGACTGGGAGCCGGCCCCACAGCCCGAACCTGAGCCAGCGGTTGAGGACGATAGCTCCGAAGCCGATAGCGCCGACATGTCTGACAGCGAATAGGCTCATTCATACGGTCATTTGGACGTCCACGCCTTCTGTTAATCATCGGTTCAGCCCGCCAAAAGTTAATGGTGTTCATAGTCAGGCTTGACCCTGTTCTGCGATAGGACCAAGCTTTCGTTATTCCGCCTTAGCGCGGCCTCTATTTGCTTGTCGGAGCACCCCATAATGACCTTTTCCCATACACTTGTTTCGCGCTCATTGAGCGCATGTGCGCCTGTTGCACTGGCGCTGGCCAGCCTTTCTCCATCTGTAGCGATAGCGCAGGATGGCAATGGCCCTGCGCCTGCCGTAGCAACGCAGCTGCCGCGCACCGCCGTGCCCAGCCATTATCGCATCAAGGTGGTGCCCGATGCGGCCAACCTGACATTCACGGGTGAGGCATCAATTGATGTCGATGTGAAAGAGGCGACGGACAGCCTTACCCTCAACGCCGCCGATCTGGATATTACATCGGCTACAATAGCGATGGGCAGGAAGAGAGCGATTAAAGGGACCGTCGCACTCGACAAGGATGCCCAGACCGCGACGATTACATTCGGCAAGGCACTGAAACCCGGCAAATATAGCCTGTCATTCGTCTATTCCGGTGTCATCAGCCAGCAGGCGAATGGCTTGTTCGCGCTCGATTATACCGATAGCGCGGGCGCGGCGAAGCGTGCGCTTTTCACGCAGTTCGAAGCGCCTGATGCGCGCCGCTTCGTGCCGAGCTGGGACGAGCCCAGCTACAAGGCGACGTTCGACCTGTCCGTCGTCGTTCCTGCCGGACAGATGGCTGTCAGCAATATGCCTGTCGCCTCTATGAAAAGAGCGGAGAAGGACGGGGCAAATCTCGTCACCTTCGAAACCAGCCCGAAAATGTCGTCCTATCTGCTGTTTCTGGGCATGGGTGAGCTGGAGCGCATGACGGCGAAATCGGGCGATACCGAAGTCGGCGTCGTCACCGGCAAAGGTAATGTGCAGAAGGCGCAGCTCGCGCTCGATGCCTCGGTCGAAATCCTGCCATGGTTCGAGGAATATTTCGGCGTTCCCTATCCGCTGCCCAAGCTCGATAACGTTGCGGGTCCGGGGCAGAGCCAGTTCTTCTCCGCCATGGAGAATTGGGGCGCGATCTTCACCTTTGAGCGTACGTTGCTGGTCGATCCCAAATCAACCTCCGAAGGCATGAAACGTCGCGTATATGAGGTCGCTGCGCATGAAATTGCGCACCAGTGGTTCGGCAATCTCGTGACGATGAGCTGGTGGGACGATCTCTGGCTCAACGAAGGCTTTGCCAGCTGGATGGCGACCAAGGTCACGGATGTCATGAAGCCCGAGTGGGAAATGCTGCTCACCCGCGTCGACGGGCGCGAGCGTGCCATGAGTCTGGACGCCTATAAGACGACCCACCCGGTCGTGCAGGAAATCAAGACAGTCGAGGCGGTCAATCAGGCGTTTGACGCGATCACCTATAACAAGGGCGAAGCCGTCATCACCATGTTCGAGAGCTTCTCGGGCGATGATGCGTGGCGGGAAGGCATTCGCGCCTATATGAAGAAGCACGCCTATGGCAATACGGTTACCAGCGACCTGTGGTCGGCTGTCGAGGCTGCGGGTGCAGCCGGGCTTTCCGAAATTGCGCATGATTTCACCACGCAGCCGGGCATCCCGCTGGTCACGGTCGGTGCGGCGCAATGTGCCAATGGTATGACCACGCTCAGCCTGTCTCAGGGTGAATTCAGCCGGGACATGAAAGAAGCCAAGGACGAAGCGCCGCTCAAATGGCATGTGCCGATCAAGGCGCAGGTCACAGGTCATGAAGCCAAAAACATGATCCTGGAGGGGACGGGCACGCTCCAGCTGCCCGGCTGCGGTTCCTATGTCGTCAACCTGGGGCAGGCGGGCTATTACCGTTCGCTCTATCCTGCCGCCAATGTCACAGCGCTGGCCAAGGACTTCACCAAACTGGCGTCCATCGACCAGAGCGGCTTGCTGGCCGATAACTGGCAGCTAGGGCTGGGCGGATATCAGCCGATGGCGCAGGCGCTCGACCTGCTCGATGCTGTGCCGCAGGATGCCAGCGATGTCATACTGGCCGCGGTGCCGGATTATCTGGAGGCGACCTATGGCACGTTTGAGGGCGATGAAGCCAATCAGAAGCGCCTTCTTGCCTATACATCCAAAAAGCTGACGCCTGTGCTTGGGCGCATCGGTTATGATGCGCAGGAAGGCGAGGGGGCGCAGGTGCCGCTGCTGCGCCAGTCTCTGGTGTCCGCACTGGGCCGCATGGGTGACCCAGCCGTCGTGGCCGAAGCGCGCCGCCGGTTCGATGCGCTTTCCGCCAATCCGGAGGCGCTTGATGGCCCGCTCAAATTTGTGTGGCTCGGCATCGTTGCCCAAAATGCCGATCAGGCGACGTGGGACATGCTGCGTTCGATGGCGAATTCCAGCACGATTGCGGTGGAAAAGGCACAGCTATTCTCGCTGCTCGGCCGCGCCAAGGACGAGAAATTGTCCGCTCAGGCACTGGATCTGGCCCTGACCGATGAACCGGGCAAGACGACCAGCGCAGCCATCGTTGCGTCGGTTGCTGTCGATCATGATATGCAGGCAGTCGATTTTGTGCTGGCCAATCGCGAAAAATATGAGGCGCTGATTGATGTGTCCGCCCGCACGCAGGCGATGTCGCGGCTTGGCGGCGGGTCAGCCGATCTTGCCATGGCGGACAAGCTCAATGCCTATGCCGATCAATATCTTACGCCGGAATCGCGCAAAGTAACCGATCGTTCGATCGCCGCGATCAAGGCGCGGGCGGCCACGCGGGCGCGCGTAAAGCCCGAGATCGTGTCATGGCTGGACAAGAAAACGTCGAGAAAAAGGTGAGACATTCGCGCAATTGCTGCTAATGCGCGCGTCATGAAGCTGACGCCACGTTTCATCGAAAAGCCATGGGGGCGGGTGCATTTGCCGCCCCCTTTCGATTCCGTTGTCACAGGCTGCGAGAACAGCGATAATGCCATTGGTGAGATCTGGCTCGAACCCGATGACGGGCGTGACCTGCCGGTGTTGGTCAAATATCTGTTCACCAGCGAAAAGCTGTCGGTGCAGGTGCATCCCAATGATGCGCAAGCGCAAGCGCAGGGGTGGAAGAGCGGCAAGAACGAGTGCTGGTACATCACCGACGTGGAACCCGGCGCGATGCTGGGGCTGGGGCTGTGCAAGTCGCTGACGCAAGCGGAACTCAGGGATGCAGCGCTCAACGGGTCGATAGAAGACCTGCTCGATTGGCGGCCATTGCACAAGGGCCAGTTTTTTGTCGTTCCGGCGGGGACGATCCACGCAATGAGCGCGGGAATTTCCCTGATCGAGTTTCAGCAGAATATCGACCTGACCTATCGGCTCTATGACTATGGCCGTCCGCGTGAACTGCATCTCGACGATGCAGTGTCTGTGGCCGATGCAGGGCCGTATCCTGATGCCTATATCAGGACGATCGACAGCGATGCTTTGCAAGCCCAGCTTTTGGCGCATTTCCCACAATTTGACGTATATTATGCCCGCGATATTGCGCCGCTTGTGTCGTCTCACGCAAACCAGGCTTGCTGGATCGTGCCGTTGGCGGGTGACGTGGCAGGCGGCGGAGACCGGACCGGAAGCGGGGACTGCCTGTACCTCGCGCCCGGACAGGTTTTGGACGGCGCATCGGCCGACAGCTATGGTTTGGTTGGGTTCGCCACTTCGACGTCCTGAGCCAGACACGCTTATTGCACATTGGCTGAAACCATGGCTGGTTTGCCTATAGCGGCCAAGCTTGCCATACATGGCGGATGATTGCGACACAGCAGGGGAGAAGAGGGTGAAAGCCTCCGCATCTATCCGCCGCCATAGATTATTCCACAGTATCATCGTTCTGCTGGCCATCATTATGGGCGTACAATCCGCTCAGGCTGCGCAAGGTGACACCCAGGAAGAGATGGTCATCGCCACGCGCGAAGCGCCGCCGTTTGTTATGCGCGACGATGCCGGACGCTGGCATGGGTTGGCGATTTCTCTTTGGGACGCCGTGGCGAAAGAACAGGAACGGCCATACCGTCTGGTTGAGGCCGATCTGCCGGATATGATCGAAGGCGTGCGGGACGGGCGCTATGACGCCAGCGTTGGCGCGCTGACCATAACGCCGATGCGTGAGGAAGAGATTGATTTTACGCACCCCTATTACACCACCGGTTTCGGCATCGCCGTCCACAAGGTGCCGCCCACATGGCTCTCGCTATTTCGCAATTTCTTCAGCTGGAGCTTCCTGCAGGCGATCTTGCTGCTGGCGGCTATATTGACCTGTGTCGGTCTGTTGTTCTGGCTGGCCGAGCGCAAGCATAATCACGAGCAATTTGGCGGCGGTAGGGCCAAGGGCATATTTTCGGGATTCTGGTTTTCGGCGGTGACGATGACGACGGTCGGCTATGGCGACAAGGCGCCGGTCACTCCTGCGGGCAAGCTGGTGGCGCTGGTGTGGATGTTCGCGGCCATCATCATCATCTCGACTTTCACGGGCATGATCGCCTCGTCATTGACGACGGACCGGATCAGCGGTGCGGTGGCCAGCCCGACAGACCTGCCTTCCGTCGTGGTCGGTTCGATCAAGGGCTCGTCCAGCGACGACTGGCTGAGCGAGGAGGGGGTGCGGTTCCGCCATTTCGACACCGTCGAAAGCGGACTGGCCGCGCTGCGGGATGAGAAGATCGGTGCTTTCGTCTACGACAAACCCATCCTGCAATATATGCTACATCATGAATATGGTGACGCGCTGCGCCTTGTACCCGGATCCTTCGGGCGGCAGGATTACGGTATTGCACTGCCCGCGCAAAGCCCGCTGCGTGAAGAAATGAACCTCTCACTGCTCAAATATATTGAAGGGGCAGACTGGCAACGCCAGTTGGATTCGACGCTGGGTGTGGCGCAATAATCATATTGAAAAGCGCGGAATGAAAAAGGGCGGCTCCCGCAGGAACCGCCCCCTTCAATCGGAATGAACCGAAAAAGCTTACTTCAGCTCGACGGTGCCGCCAGCTTCTTCGATCTTCTTCTTGATCTCTTCGGCTTCAGCCTTGGCAACGCCTTCCTTGACGGCCTTCGGCGCGCCTTCGACCAGAGCCTTGGCTTCGGTCAGACCCAGACCGGTGATCGCGCGGACTTCCTTGATCACGTTGATCTTCTTGCCGCCGTCGCCGGTCAGGATGACGTCGAATTCGTCCTTGGCTTCAGCAGCCGGAGCGTCGCCACCGGCGCCGCCAGCAGCCGGGCCAGCAACCGCAACTGCAGCAGCAGCGGAAACGCCCCATTTTTCTTCCAGAGCCTTGCTGAGTTCAGCAGCTTCGAGAACAGTGAGAGCCGACAGCTGGTCGACCAGAGCTTCTATATCAGCCATTTTAACCTATCTACCTTTCTGAGCGGGGCGTGCGCCCCTGAAACAAGAGTGAAAACAAAATAGTGGTGCGCGTTATGCGGCTTCCTTGGTCGCATATGCGTTGAAGACCCGCGCAAGCTGCGCTGCCGGTGCCTGGGTGACGGTTGCGAGCTTGGTCGCCGGTGCCTGAAGCAGGCCGACGATCTTGCCGCGCAGTTCATCCAGAGACGGCATCGATGCCAGCGCTTTCACGCCTTCTGCATCGAGCAGCGTGGTGCCCATCGCGCCGCCAACGATTTCAAGTTTCTCGTTGGCTTTCGCGAAGTCGATTGCAACCTTAGCGGCGGCAACCGGATCGGCGGAAGTGGCGAGAGCTACGGGACCGGTCAGCATATCGCCGATGGCCTCATAGTCCGTGTCCTTCAGCGCGATCTTGGCGAGGCGGTTCTTCGTAACCTTGTAGGCGGCGCCGGCGTCACGCATCTTCTGGCGCAGGTCCGTGGACTGAGCCACGCTCAGACCGAGGTTGCGTGTCACCACGACCACCCCGACTTCGCCAAGAGTTGCATTAAGCGCGGATACTGCCTCAGCTTTCTGGGTACGATCCATGCCATTCTCCAATCATCGCTTCGCCGGACCATCCGGCGAAACATCACAAAGGTCATGCAAAAGCATGGCCTCAAAGTCCGATGGGGTAAGGATCGCTCCCTCACTCTGTTCCCTGGATAGGGTGGAGGGAATCCGGTGACAGCATGACAGCGCATGCGGGCCGGATATGAAACTTTGTCCCCGTCTAGGCTGGAAATTAAGAAGGCCATATTGCCTTCACCAACTGTCTCGGACGGCGCAAATCCGGCCTGAACCGGAAATGCAGACGCGCGTCTATAAGGGAAGCGGGCAGATGTCCAGCTTTTTCGTCATATCCTTGTTGCGGTGACGCGATAGGCGATTCAGCGAGCGCTGCGTTTCGATGCTATTTTCGATGAGGCGCAAAAGTAACCTTAACGGTTTGTTTCAATACGGAACAGTATTTTGCGGTGCATCATTACATATGACTGTAAGTATGAGTTATATTATATTGAAAAATAACAATTTAATTGAAAATTAGTAGAGATTTCAAAAAAATTTGCGTTAACCATTCCTCTGGCTTTTGGCGTTTCGTCGATGCTATATAACCGGTCACCGAAAGAGGGTAAGAAGATGTTGTCGTGGTTGGGCGGCTGCATTTCTCGGCTTTCAGAGATTTGTGTTATTTGAAAGATGGAGATTCACATGCGTGCAATCGCGAAATATGCTTCGGTAGCGGCTCTTGCTGTCGCAAGCGTTACTTCGGCCAACGCTGCCACCTATATTATGGACTTCAGCGGTACCGACAATTCGAACACCATTGGTACGCCGGGTAACGCCCGGACAACGACCACGTCGAATGGTTCGACCTCGGTCAGCGTTCGTGCTACCGGCTGGAGCACCAATAACAACGGTGCGAGCAGCATCGCGTCTTACCTGGGCGCTTATTCTGCGGGTTATGGCGTGCGTAACAGCCTGCCCGACAGCCACACCGTCGACAATTATGGTTTCGTTGATTTCATCGTGTTGCAGTTCAGCCGCTCGGTGACGCTGACCTCGGCTATATTCAACGCCTTTTCGATCCCCGGCCAGGGCGCAGCCGACACGGACGCGTTTGTCGGCGCTTACAAGTCGCCGATCGCCTGGACCAGCTCCTTTGGTGATCCGAACGCGTTCTTCTCGGGCGTTCAGGGCACCTTCGAATCCAATGTGACCAGCAACTCTGCAGCGCCGCGCGACATCAGCTCGCCTTACTATGGCAACACCTGGATTATCGCGGCCAGCCCGACCAATGCGGACGGCAAGTTCGACTCGTTCAAAATCGGCCAGCTCGGCATTGCCGCTGTGCCGGAACCCGCTACCTGGGCGATGATGATCCTGGGCTTCGGCATGGTTGGTGGCGCTCTGCGTAGCCGTCGTGCGAAAGCGACCAAGGTCAGCTACGCTTTCTAAGATCGTAGTACCGATACGATAACAGAACCTATCCGCTATCCTGGTTCGCCGGGATAGCGGATTTCTTTTATTTCATACTCGCGCTCACCGGCGGGCAGGCGGACCATACGCAGGTCGCCCACGGCCGCACCGCGCAGAGCACGCGCCAGTGGCGCGTTCCAGCCGATCTTGCCAGCTGTGGCATCGGATTCGTCATTGCCGACGATTGTGACGGTACGCTCCGCGTCGTCCTCATCAATGATCGTTACCGTTGCGCCGAAATAGACGCGGCTCTTGTCGGGCTGGTGCGCAGGGTCGATCACCCGCGCGTCCTTCATCTTCTTCGACAGACGGCGTAGCTGCCCGTCAATCTCGCGCATACGCTTGCGGCCATAGAGATAGTCGCCATTTTCGCTGCGGTCGCCATTACCCGCGGCCCAGCTGACGATTTCGACTATTTTCGGGCGCTCCACGCCCAGAAGCTGGTCATATTCGGCGCGCAGGGCGGCAAAACCCTGAGGGGTGATGTAATTGGTCTTTTCCTGAGTCATGGCGCAGAGGCCTATCAGCCGGCGCTGTTCTTGCCCAGATAGCGGGACAGCGGGCGGGAAAACATGGCCTTGCCCTCGCGCCGGGCGCTGAGCGCATCATAGATGACGGCATTTTCCAGCACCCGCTGCACATAATTCTTCGTTTCGTAGATCGGGATTTCCTCGATCCAGCGCAATATATCGCTACCGGCCAGGCGAGGGTCGCCATTGGCGCGGATCCACTTATTCACATTGCCCGGTCCGGCATTATAGGCGGCGACCGCCAACGGATAGCTGCCGCCATAATAGCTCAGCATGCGCTGGAAATAACCGCTGCCCAGCATGATATTATAATGGGTGTCGCTGGTGAGCGCGCTGTAGCGATAGGCCAGCCCCACCTTGCCGGATTGCTCCCGCGCGGTGCCGGGCATAAGCTGCATCAGTCCGCGTGCGCCCGCATGGCTGACAATCGCCTTGTCGAACTGGCTTTCCTGCCGCGTGATCGCGTGGATCATGGTCCAGTTGGATTGCTGACTGCCTGGCACGCTCATCGTTGGGAAATTGGCGACCTCATAGGCGCTGCTGCTGTCCGGGTTTGGTTTGCGGGCGACCATGACGGACAGGTCAGGGCGGTTGAGGCTTTCGGCCAGCTCATGCGCCAGCGCTCGTTCGGTATCTGTGCTGGTATTCGCGGCTATGGCACGCAGGATGAAGCTCTGGTCCTGCCAGCGCCCTGCCGCGCCCAGCGCTTTGGCTGCGCGGACGAGCGATTGGGCTGCAAAGGCCTTGCGCTGCTCATCGGTCACGACTGCCGCATCGGCGGACTGCGTGGGCGCCATGAACGGCAGTTTCAGGCGCTCCAGTGCAAGCTGGCCATAGAATTGATCGGGATAAGCAGCGGCCTGCGCGAAATAATGATCGGCCTGCGCCCTGTCACCCGCCGCCAAAGCGGCGCGGCCAGCCCAATAATGGCCCTTGGATATTGTCTGGGGCGAACGCGCGCCTGACGCATAGCGCTCGAACATCCCCACAGCGTCGGCGGGGCGGCCAAGCTGATAATAGGCCACCGTTCCCGCCAGCCATACCAGACTGGTATAATCGTCGCGCTCGCCCAGCGATTGTGCGCTCACGTCGGTTCCTGGCAGATAGGCATCGTCGACCTTGCTGGCGATCTGGTATGCTGTAGTCCACTGGCCGTCATTGGCGGCGGCGCGGGCGTTGGTCAGCAGCACCTCATACCATTCTTCGGCATCGGGAGAGCGCTGGGTCAAGGGTTCGCGATTGGCCAATATATTGCGCGCCAGCAGGCTGTTGCCCGTGTCGCGCAGCCACATCGCCTTGTCGGCGATATAACCGGCATGGCCCTTACCCACTGTTTGTGCGTCCTGCATCTTGGCGGCGGCATCGGAGGCGCGGCGCTGCATCGCGATGCGCGCATCGGTGATGGAGCGCTCTGTGACGGACATGAACGGCAACGCGCGCTGTGCCGAGGTTGGGTTGCGCATCCACAATGCGGCATCGGCATGCGCGGCCTGATCGTCTGGCGTCAGCACCGAGGCATAGCGGGTAAGAAGCCATGTCTCGTCATCTGCGCTCATGGCACCGCTGCGCCATGCCTGCCGTGCGGCGTCGCGCGCTTCGTCATTGCGCCCCAGAGCGCTTAGCGCCAGCGCCTTGCGGGCGTGGCCGGTTGCCGTTTGCGGCGGAAACTGGCGAAAGAAGGTGACGACCGCCGACGGGCTGTAGCTCATCGGGTCGATTGATTTTTCGGCGAGGCGGCGCATCCGCGCTTCGCCGGGCCAGCCGGGATGGGCTTCGATAAAGCGGGCATA
Organism: Sphingobium sp.; assembly: GCA_020446425.1. Classification (GTDB taxonomy): domain Bacteria; phylum Pseudomonadota; class Alphaproteobacteria; order Sphingomonadales; family Sphingomonadaceae; genus Sphingobium. The sequence continues at coordinate 34,720 of JAGRES010000009.1, forward strand.
GGCCGAAAAGCCGAAGCCGTCGCTCTGCTGCAACCGCTTCCATTCATCCACCACGGCGATGATCGACATATCCGCGCTGCGCAACACCTGCGCGCGCGTTTCTTCCCAGCCAGGTGAGCCTTCAGGCAGTGCGGACGATGATCCGGGCGGGATAGGCTGCACAATTTCCTTGCGCGCGCCGTCAATCTGCGCAACTGCAACTGATGCGAGCAGGACCGACCCCATGACCGGAAGATGGCGTATGCTGATCCGATATCGGGTGTTGTCGTGCTTTGCCTTCACTGGTTCCTCGGTGATGCTGTATCGCCTCATTATGGCATAACAAATCTTATGCCTGAATGAATGGCAGGGTTGAAGGAGTATTTACATGTTTTCCGGCTCGATACCGGCTCTGGTGACTCCATTTCGCGACGAAATGCTGGACGAGCAGGCATTTCGCGATTTCGTCGATTGGCAGATCGAGCAAGGTAGCTCTGCACTGGTGCCGTGCGGCACCACGGGCGAGAGCGCCACGATGACCATTGAGGAACATAACCGCGTGATCGCACTGTGCGTTGAGCAAGCGGCGGGCAGAGTGCCCGTTATCGCCGGTTGCGGGTCCAACGACACGCGTATCGCGCTGGAGCATATGTATGCGGCGCAAGCTGCAGGCGCCGACGCCGCGCTTGTCGTGGCCCCCTATTACAACAAGCCCAATCAGGAAGGCGTGTACCAGCATTTCGCGCATCTCGCGGAAAATTGCGACTTGCCTATCGTTCTCTATAATGTGCCGAGCCGCACCATCACGGATATCGGTGTCCCGGTAATGCACCGTCTCGCTGAAGAATTTCAGAGCGTCATTGGCGTCAAGGATGCAACCGGCAATCTGGGACGCGTTACGGCACAGCGGCTCGCGTGCGGCACGGATTTCGTGCAGCTTTCCGGCAATGACGAGACGGCCCTTGGCTTCAACGCGATGGGCGGCGTGGGCTGCATTTCGGTGACCGCCAATGTCGCGCCGCGCCTGTGCGCGGATTTCCAGGCTGCTATGCAGGCGGGGCAATGGGCCAAAGCGATAGAATTGCAGGATAAATTATACCCGCTGCATGACGCATTGTTCAGCGATTCTTCACCTGGACCCGTTAAATATGCGCTGTCCCGTGTCAGGCCGCAAATGCCTGTCGATGTGCGCTTGCCGATCACATGGCCGAGCGCATCAAGCCAGACGGCGGTGGACCGGGCGCTGGAGATTGCAGGGCTGGTATAAGGCCCTCGCAATTCCCATATGAAAGCTGAGTAGAAGCATCGAAATCGCATACACATGGCCCGTCCGCGTCACGAAACATTCAACAAGGTCAAGACCGTCGCCGAAAACCGGCGCGCGCGGTTCGATTATGCCATCGACGAAACCTTCGAGGCAGGCATTGTATTACAGGGCACCGAGGTCAAATCGCTGCGCTTTGGCGAGGGCACGATCGCGGAGAGCTATGCCGAGGTGAAGGATGAGGAAGTATGGCTGATCAACAGCAATATTCCCGAGTTCAGCCACGGTAACCGCTTCAACCATCAGCCCAAGCGCGCGCGCAAGTTGCTACTCAATCAGCGCGAGATCGCCAAGCTGCATGGCGCTGTCGCCCGCAAGGGGATGACGCTGGTGCCGCTCTCGATCTATTTCAACGGCCAGGGCCGCGCCAAGGTCGAGCTGGCGCTGGCGCGCGGCAAAAATGTGCGGGACAAGCGCGATACGAGCAAGGAACGCGACTGGAAGCGCGAGCAGGGCCGCCTGCTCAAGGAGCATGGCTGATGGAGAACCGTTTGCTGCGCTGGCTTCATGAACAGGCACCCAGCCGGGAGTCGCTTGAGAAACATCGTTTTCTGGCACCGATAGCGCATCGAGTGCTTGCCCCGGAATTGTGGCGTTTTACCCGCCGCTCGGTGCCGCGCGGCGTGGCGTTGGGCATATTGGTCGGGATATTCCTGATGATCCCCGGGCTGCAGGTGGCGGGCGCTGCGTTTCTGGCGTTGCCCTTCCGTGCCAATATCCCACTGGCAGCAGCTATGACCTTTCTTAGCAACCCCGCGACAACGCCGTTTATCCTGTGGGCATCGGTCTATATCGGCAATATCGCGCTGGGCCGCACCGCCGATGTCAGCCGTTTCATGGCGCTCATCCACGAACATGCGAGCATTGGCCGCTGGGTAGAGTGGCTTGTGTCAGAGGCTGCGCCAGCGCTGCTTTTCGGTCTGTTCATGATATCCGTAATCGCGGCATCCATCGGCTATCTGGCCGCGAGCTGGTTATGGCGTGCGCATCTCTTCCGCAAATGGAGCGCCCGCCTGCATAAATAAGCGGATCGCAGGACCAGCCGGCCGCATCGGCGGCCGATTTTATCTTCCGTCCCCTTTGCCAAAGGCGCTGGATTAGGCCATTGAGACTTCAAAGGCTTAGTGTGATGCAATATGGTTTCTATGGAGCAGGGGAGGCGTTCGCCTGAGATGGCCGAAGCAGCGAGACTGGAATACAGGGAAGAACTGGAAAACCTTGTCTCTCCCAAGCCCTCGGCGGTTGGGCGCTTTGCTTTTCCGCTACTCATCCTTGCCGCAATCGCCACTGCGGCGCTGATATTCTGGGCGATTGGCGACTGGGCCGTCGCCGCCGGTTTTGGCGCGGCGGTCATTGGTGCTGCTGCTTTGGGTTTTCTATTCCGGCCATCGGCCCAGGAAGTGAGCAACAGCCGCCGCTATATGCCGGACTGGACAATAGCGCGCGCCGCAGCCGAGATAAGCGGTGGCGCAGTCGCGATTACCGATCATGCGGGCAAGATCCTGTGCGCCAGCAGCCTTTATGGCGAATGGTTTCCCAGCTACCCCAACCCGGCGGCGCTGCCGCTCGACGGCGATGGCAATGCGCGTCTCGCGGAAGCGGGGCGCAGCGCCCGGCGCGACGGTGAGGGGCATTGCGAGGCGCTGACGCACGGCGCACTGATGTTCAGCGCCCATGTTACGCGGGCGGGCATGAGTGCGGATTATCTGCTCTGGCATTTTGCGCCCACCAGTCACAGCAGCGCCATTGATGAATTTACCCGCCTGATAGACAGCGAAATCGGAGCGCAGTTCAGCGAGGCGGGCGTTATGGCCGCCATCATCGGGTCGGAAGGGCGTATCCGCGTCGCCAACCGGGCTTTTGTTCTGCGCGCGGCCGGGCGTGACGATGCTGACCTCAACGGGCGCGATTTCGCCAGCTATTTCCGCAGGGACGATACGGGGCGCATCTTTTTCATGCGGGAAGCACCCGGCATGATGCCGATTGCCATCTTCCGCGTATTGCTGCGCGCGGACCAGCCCGATGGTCCCGCCCTGATATTGCTGATCGACCAGCCCGGCGACGTGTCCGCTGGAGGATCGTCGCTATCCTATTTCCAGGCGTTGCTGGCGCTGCTGCCCTTCGGCCTGGCGATGACAGACCGGGACGGCCGCCTGATATTTATCAACGACAGCTTTGCGCGTACCGCCAATGTCGCCGAAGGGCAGAAACCGGCCTATCCCGGCGATCTTGTCGTGGTGGAGGATCAGGCCGCGTTGGCCGCCGCGATACGCCGTTATGCCGTGGGCCCGCAGATGACGGGCGATATTGCATTGCGCCTGCGCAATCAGCCGGAAGAGCCGGTCGCGCTCAGCCTGGCCGGCATTCGCGGGCTGGGCGAGGCCGCAGTCATGCTGACGCTGAAAGACGATAATGAGGAGGGGCGCCTCAAGCGGCAGGTGGCGCAGGCCACCAAGATGCAGGCGGTGGGCCAGCTCGCCGGGGGCGTCGCGCACGATTTCAACAATATCCTTACCGCCATTATCGGCCATTGTGACCTGATGCTGATGCGCCATACGCCCGGCGACAGCGATTATGACGATATTCAGCAGATCAAGTCGAATTCCAACCGTGCGGCCAGCCTGACGCGGCAATTACTGGCCTTCTCTCGCCAGCAAACCTTGCGACCGCAGGTCATCCAGCTGCCCGATATCGTGGCGGATGTCTCCAACCTGCTCAAGCGTCTGATCGGTGAAAAGGTGAAGCTGGAGGTCATGCATGGCCGCAATCTGGGCACGGTGCGTGCCGACCCGGGGCAGGTCGAGCAGGTCATCGTCAACCTTGCCGTCAACGCGCGCGATGCGATGCCCGATGGCGGCACGCTCTCTATCCAGACCTTTGCGATGACCAGCCAGCAGGTGCGCGAGATGCGCTCCACGGTCCTGCCGCCAGCCGATTATACCGGCCTCAAGGTTTCCGACACCGGAACCGGTATTCCGCCCGATCTGCTGACTAAGATTTTCGAGCCCTTTTTCACCACCAAGGAAGTGGGCAAGGGGACCGGCCTCGGCCTGTCGACCGTTTATGGCATCGTCAAGCAATCGGGCGGGTATATCTTCGCAGAGTCGGAGCCGGGGCAGGGTACGACGTTCAGCATATATCTGCCGGTTCATGTGGCAGCTGCTGGTGAGAAACAGGCCGCGACGATCAAGTCCGCGCCGCCGCGCAAACAGACATGGGGCACGGGCACCATCCTCATCGTGGAGGATGAGGACATGGTGCGCGCCGTGGCGGAGCGCGCCCTGACGAGGCAGGGCTATACGGTTTTGACGGCGATGGATGGCGAACAGGGGCTGGAAGTTCTCGCCGAAGCGGAAAAAGTCGATCTGCTCGTTTCCGACGTTGTCATGCCCAATATGGATGGGCCGGCCATGGTGCGCGAGGCGCGCAAAATATATCCCGAAATGCCGGTATTGTTCATGTCCGGCTATGCGGAGGAGCAGCTGCGCAAGTCTATCGACATCGACAATGTCGCGTTTCTGCCCAAACCCTTCTCCGTAGCGCAGATATCGGAGGCGGTATCCGATGCGTTTGCGCGCGCCGATACTGGCGAAGCGTAACCTAAACGCGACAAAGTGCGAGTCGCGCTATTGCGACGCCTCGAAACTTCGTTCAGCTTTGTAGCGGGCTAGGGACAATCCTGAACGCACTTCATAAACATATGGAACCACGTCCATTATGGATACGTTCAGGGTTCCCGATATATCTGGATATCTATGACATACCAAACGACCCCACCTGTGCGACGGTCCATTCTCCTTGTGGAAGACGAGGCGATGATCGCGATGATGCTCGAAGAGTTTGTCGATACGCTGGGCCATCATGTCAGCGGTGTTGCCACCACTGTCGAGGATGCGTGTCGGATGGTAGAGAGCGGCGGCTTCGACCTTGCCATTCTCGACTGTCATCTGGAAGGGCAGGAAGTGTGGCCTGTCGCCGAAATGCTGGACCGGAAAGGCATCCCGTACATATTGAGTTCCGGCGGCTCAATCACCGACGTACCCGCACCCTTTGCGCAGCGGCCCATGCTGGCCAAGCCGTATACCATCGGCACGATTTCTGACATGCTGATGGCGGCATAAAGCGCAATTTTCCGGGTCTTCGGACCAGTTCAAGAAAATTTTGTTCCCCTCTTGTTCCGTAAGAACAAATGGGATACATGGGTTCCAACACGCAATCTATGTTGCACTCAGTTGGAGACAAGCCCATGACCGCAATGCTCAAACTTATCGATTCCGATAAAAAGACGGGGAATATGGACAGGCAGAAAGCATTGGAGGCCGCGCTCTCCCAGATCGACCGCGCGTTCGGCAAGGGCAGCGCGATGAAACTGGGCAGCCGCGAGAAGATCGAGATTGAATCCATTTCGACCGGCTCGCTTGGACTGGATATCGCGCTGGGCATCGGCGGTTTGCCGCGCGGGCGCATCGTGGAGATTTACGGGCCGGAAAGCTCAGGCAAGACGACACTGGCGCTGCACGCCATTGCCGAGGCGCAGAAAATCGGCGGCACGGCGGCCTTTGTCGATGCCGAACATGCACTTGACCCGGTCTATGCCAAGAAACTCGGCGTCGATATCGACGAGCTGATCGTGTCGCAGCCCGATACGGGCGAGCAGGCGCTGGAAATCGTCGATACGCTGGTGCGGTCCAACGCTATCGACGTGCTGGTGGTGGACTCGGTGGCTGCACTGGTGCCGCGTGCTGAAATCGAGGGCGAAATGGGCGACAGCCATGTCGGTTTGCAGGCGCGCCTGATGAGCCAGGCGCTGCGCAAGCTGACCGGTTCGATTTCCCGCTCGCGTTGCATGGTCATTTTCATCAACCAGGTGCGCATGAAGATCGGCGTGATGTACGGTAACCCGGAGACGACCACGGGCGGCAACGCGCTCAAATTCTACGCATCGGTCCGTCTCGATATTCGCCGCACCGGCCAGATCAAGGACCGGGACGATATCATCGGCAACACCACCCGCGTGAAAGTGGTGAAGAACAAGGTGGCTCCGCCGTTCAAGCAGGTCGAATTCGACATCATGTACGGTGAGGGCGTTTCCAAGGTGGGCGAGATTCTCGATCTGGGTGTGAAAGCCGGCATCGTCGAGAAATCCGGCTCATGGTTTTCCTATGACTCCGTTCGCATTGGCCAAGGGCGGGAAAATGCCAAGACCTTCCTCAAGGAAAATCCGGAAATGATGGAACGTCTGGAGCAGGCCATTCGCGGCAAGACCGACCAAGTGGCCGAGGATATGATGACAGGCCCTGATTCCGATGATGATGGCGAATAAGCGGAAGGCATCCGCCGCCGTTTGAGGAGAATTCCGTGGCCCTTGCTCGCTTGAACTATGTTGAGTTGCCGGTGTCCGACATGGCGGCGAGCAAGGCTTTCTTTCAAAAGGTGGCGGGTTGGTCGTTGCAGGAGTTCGCGCCGACCTACGCTGCTACCGTTACAGGCCATACAGATCTGGGTTTGCAGGCGGACAGTGCCGAAGCCACGACCGTGCCTCTGCCGGTGATAGAGGTCGAGGATCTGGAAGCCATATTTGAGGCCGCGAAGGCGGCAGGCGGCATAATTGTCCGGGAAATATTTTCCTTCCCCGGTGGCCGCCGCTTTCACGTTCGCGAGCCTTCGGGAAATGAAATCGCCTTTTGGCAGGCGGCATCGCAAGAATAAGGGCTCCCGCCTTCGCTGATTTGTCGGAAACGGGCTGCCCCAATATCGTGAAACCGGCTGCGCTTTGTTACTTGTGTCGCAGCGCAGCCTCGCTTAATCGCTCATTCCATGACGTCCACAAACGATATCCGCCGGTCCTTTCTCGATTATTTCGCGAAGAACGGGCATGAGCCGGTGCCTTCCGCTCCGCTGGTTCCCTACAACGACCCGACATTGATGTTCACCAATGCGGGGATGGTGCCGTTCAAGAACGTGTTCACCGGGCTGGAAAAGCGCCCATACAGCACCGCCACATCGTCGCAAAAATGCGTGCGCGCTGGCGGCAAGCATAATGACCTCGATAATGTCGGCTACACCGCGCGGCATCATACGTTTTTTGAGATGCTCGGCAATTTCAGCTTTGGCGATTATTTCAAGGAACAGGCGATCCACCATGCATGGACGTTGATCACGCGGGAATGGGGTGTTTCTCCTGATCGTCTGACCGTGACGGTGTATCATGATGACGATGAAGCCTTCGGTCATTGGCGCAAAATAGCCGGGTTACCGGAAGATCGCATCATCCGCATCGCGACATCGGACAATTTCTGGTCAATGGGCGACACGGGGCCATGCGGGCCGTGCTCGGAGATTTTTTTCGATCATGGCGACCATATTTTCGGCGGACCCCCTGGGTCGCCGGATGAAGATGGCGACCGCTTCGTCGAGATATGGAATCTCGTTTTCATGCAGTTTGACCAGCAAGCCGATGGCACGCGCCTCGACCTGCCCAAGCCCAGCATCGACACGGGCATGGGGCTGGAGCGTATCGCCGCCGTGCTGCAAGGCGTGCATGACAATTACGATACCGACACGTTCAAGGCGCTGATCGCCGAATCCGGTGCATTTACCCACACCGATACGGCAGGGACACACAAGGCGAGCCACCGCGTCATTGCCGATCATTTGCGTTCGTCCGGTTTCCTGATTGCCGACGGGGTTCTGCCCGCCAATGAGGGCAGGGGGTATGTGCTGCGCCGGATCATGCGCCGCGCCATGCGTCATGCGCATATATTGGGCGCGGATGAGCCGCTGATGCATCGTCTGGTCGGCGCGCTGGAGCGGGAAATGGGCGGTGCCTATCCCGAGTTGGTGCGCGCACAGCCGCTGATCGAGGAAACGCTGCTGCGCGAGGAGACCCGCTTCCGCCAGACCCTCGACAAGGGGTTGAAGCTGCTGGATGAGGCAACCTCGGGCATGAGCTCGGGCGACATATTGCCGGGCGACACCGCCTTTCGCCTCTACGATACCTATGGCTTCCCCTATGACTTGACCGAGGACGCATTGCGTGCCCAGGGGCTGGGCGTCGACCGCGCCGGTTTCGATGCCGCCATGGCCGAGCAGAAAGCTGCCGCCCGCGCCGCCTGGAAAGGCTCCGGCGAAAAGGCGTCGGATGAAGTGTGGTTCGATATTGCCGAGGAAGCCGGAGCCACCGAATTCACCGGCTACAACTCGACCAGCGGGGAGGGACAGGTAGTGGCCATCGTGCGCGACGGCGCGCAGGTGGATCGCGCGCAGGTGGGTGACAGCGTCACCGTCATCACCAACCAGACGCCCTTTTATGGCGAGAGTGGTGGCCAGATGGGCGATACCGGCGTTTTGACAAGTCCCGAGGGCCTGTCCGCAACCGTCACTGACACAGGCAAGGCGCTGGGCCGTCTGCATACGCATCAGGCGAAAATCGACGCAGGCGCGACTGCCGTTGGCGATACCATTCACATGGAAGTCGACGCAGAGCGGCGCAATCGCATCCGCGCTAATCACAGCGCGACCCACCTGTTACATGCGGCCCTGCGCAACCGGCTCGGCGCGCATGTCACGCAAAAGGGCAGCATGGTGGCCGAAGACCGGCTGCGTTTCGACTTTTCGCATCCCGAGGCCCTGACCGCAGAGCAGATAGCAAGTGTCGAGGCCGACGTGAATGCACAGATCCGTGGTAATGACGAGGTTACTACGCGCCTGATGTCGCCAGACGATGCCATTGCCGCAGGCGCGATGGCGCTGTTTGGCGAAAAATATGGTGATGAAGTTCGCGTTCTCTCGATGGGCGCGCTCGATGATGCTGGTAAAACCTATTCCGTCGAGCTGTGCGGCGGCACTCATGTACGGGCTCTGGGCGATATCGCACTGTTCAAGATCGTCAGTGAAAGCGCGGTGGCGAGTGGCGTTCGCCGCATCGAAGCGCTGACGGGTGAGGCCGCGCGTGAGTGGCTGACCGCGCGCGACGATGCGCTGAAATCTGTTGCCGCATCGCTGCGCACTACGCCGGAGGAGGTCCCCGTGCGGGTATCCGCGCTGGCCGATCAGGTGCGGAAGCTGGAGCGGGAACTGGCCGATACCAAGAAGGCGCTGGCCTTGGGTGGCGGTGGGGCTGCTTCTGCCGCCGGTCCTGAAGATCTGGGTGGCGTCGCCTTTATCGGTCAGGTGATCGAAGGGCTCGATCCCAAGGAATTGCGCGGTCTTGTCGATGAAAACAAGAAGCGGCTCGGCTCTGGTGTGTCTGCGGTCATCGCTGTCACGGGTGGACGCGCATCCATTGCTGCCGGTGTCACCGAAGACCTGACCGGGCGCTTCAATTCGGTCGACCTGGTGCGCGCAGGCGTAGAGGCTCTTGGCGGGAAGGGTGGCGGCGGCCGCCCGGATATGGCGCAGGGTGGCGGTCCGGAAGGCGGCAACGCTGATACGGCGCTGGATGCGGTGCGCGCGTTAATCAGCGGATAGCAGCCCGATCTCTCGTAACCGCTCTTTCAGATAATCGTTCGCACTGATTGGGGCATAGCGCGCCGGGTTATCGGTGCTCACGCATTGCGGCAGCGGGTCGATTATGAAATCGGGCCGCAGATGCAGGAAAAAAGGCATGGAATATCGTGATATTGTGCGCCGTTCTTCAGGTGGATTAATAACTCTGTGCGTGGTTGATGGCAGCGCATCGTTGGTCAGCCGCTGCAGCATATCACCGATATTGACCACAAGTGCGCCTTCGGGCGGGCGAATATCCATCCACCTCCCATCGCGGCGGAGCAATTGCAGGCCCGCTTCCTCGGCACCCAATAGCAGCGTGATGAGGTTGATGTCCTCATGCGCGCCTGCTCGCACCGCTCCGGCGGGCGCATCGGGCGCGAGCGGCGGATAATGCAGTAGCCGTAATATGCTGTTGCCTTGGTGGGTTGGGTCATCAAACCATGTGCGATCCAGCCCGAGGTGAATGGCGATAGCGCCGAGCAATAATGCTCCAACCCGTTCAAACTCGGTATAGAGCCGGGTAAAGCATATCTGAAACGCGGGAATCTCGTGCGGCCAGATGTTTTCCGGCATACCGCCGGGCAAAGATCCGTCCGGGTCAGCTTCTCTGCCGATATGCCAGAATTCCTTGAGGTCGCTTGCGCTGGCGCCCTTGGCGATTTCCTGCGCGAAAGGCGTGTAACCGCGCTGTCCCGCGCCGCCTGGAACATGATATCGGCGTTTCGTATCGTCCGGCAGGGCAAAAAACGCCTCGGCCAGGCGCCATGCCTGAATAATCAGCGCCTCATCCATTCCATGGTCGCGCACTACGGCAAAGCCATAATCGCGAAAGCTTTGCCCCAATGCTTCTGCTAATTCTGGGGTGTCGGCCTGCCGCAACGACAATATGGGAATCATGTCTTCAACCATGCTCATGGTCTGTCCCTAATCCGCTCCGCCAATGCTGTCATCCCGATCCTCTGGCCCTATACGCTTGATCTCATCCGGCTGAGAAGGCATCTGTCTAGGGAACGGTGTGAAGCTCAAAAAGACAGGAAGCACATGAACTATTGGCTGATGAAATCGGAACCGGATTGTTTTTCATGGGACGATTGCGTCAAACAAGGGCGATCCGAATGGGACGGTGTGCGCAATCATCAGGCCCAGAATAACATGAAAGCTATGAAAAAGGGCGACCGCGCGCTATTCTACCACAGCAATATCGGGCTGGAAGTGGTCGGCGTAGTCGAAATCGTTGGTGAAGCGTCCCCGGACAGCACCGATGAAACCGGGCGCTGGATCGCTGTCGATGTCGAAACGCGCGAGAAATTTCGGCATCCCGTGACCCTGAAAGCAATGAAGGCCGATCCCAAGCTCGCCGACATGGCGATGATCCGGCAATCACGGCTGTCGGTGTCACCGGTCACCAAGGCGGAATTCAATCACATAATCAAGCTGGGTGGCTTGTGATCGGCCCGACGATCTGCCCGCGCTGAAAATACAACAGCCCCTGCGGATGAAACCGTAGGGGCTGCGGTCTTTTTTGAGAGAGAGTAAAACCGGCTATATTAACCGCTTTTATTTGTCTTCAGCCAAAAAGGCTAAGATAAGCCATCGCCGGAGCGCCGAGCGAAACGACGCCGGCAAAGACGGTGAAGCTGATGTCATTAAGCGACTTCATAGCTTTGCTCCTTATAGTTTCCTGCGAACAACGATGTTTCTATCTGTTGTTAATAGAACATATATGCTGCAGCGCAAAAACTCACAAACGCAAAGATTTCCATTGCAGGTGCAGGAAACGCAATCGAGAAATAGTTAACAGTGGGATATCGGCAGGGCTTGATTATGCCAGGAATTCAGGCTCAGAGATATTGCAGGTGACAAGCTACTGCACTTGCACGAATTGCCCATCGTTGAACCGGGTTTCACGCTATGGCATGGTTAATGACAAAGGCCCGTTTTACTATGAATGACGAACCCTCAGCAGCTTCTCTGGTCAATGGATTGGTGCAGCTGCTGAACGTTGAACAGACAGACGAAAACATGTTTCGCGGTATGCGCAAACCGGGGGGCATAGGCCGCGTCTATGGCGGGCAGGTTGTTGCTCAGGCGCTTACCTCTGCGATCAAAACGGTTGATGCATCGCGATCGGTGCATTCGCTGCATGCCTATTTCCTGCGCGGTGGCAGTGAAGATCATGAAATCGACTATCGCGTGGAAAATGATTTTGACGGCGGCAGTTTTTCCAACCGCCGGATCATAGCCTCGCAGCAGGGCGAGGTTATTTTCAATATGGCGGCTTCTTTCCACATTAGTGAGACAGGCCATCATCACCAGCCGCCTATGCCCGATGTTCCGGCGCCTGAGGACCTGGTGACGGTGCAGGAGTTCATTGAACGTTATCCCGAAAAGGCCGATAAACAGCTGCGCCCTTTTTATACGCGCCCCGGCCCGATGGAAATGCGCTGTGTGACAGAACCGCCTTTCACGCTTCATGAATCGCGCGATCCGCATATCAGTTTCTGGTTTAAGACGCGTGCGCCCCTTGGCCAACCGCAATGGATGCACAGGGCGGTGATCGCATATGCGAGCGATCTGGCGCTCATCGCGACTGCCATGCGGCCTCATGGTCCATTCAGGATGCAAGGAGCCAGTCTCGATCATAGTGTCTGGTTTCGCCAGGATATGAGCGCGGACGACTGGCTGCTTTATTCTATCGACAGCCCCTGGGCAGGCCAGGCTCGAGGGTTGGGCATAGGCCATATCTTTGACCGGGCAGGCCGTCTCGTAGCCACCGTAGCTCAGGAAGGCCTGATGCGCGACCGCGACATGCGCGCAGCGCAGGGCTCCTGATTACCAGCGGATCAGCGGCGGAATGACCAACCGCCCGATTGTGCCCGCGATCGCCACGGGAATGGCATGCCAGAACCCCACATGATAGATGCTGTCGAACGCGCAGGAAAAGGCATAGGCGAACACGCCCAGTGCGCCTGAAGCGATGCCTGCCAACAGTCCAGCCTGCTCCGGCGAAGCGGGGGCGCCGCGCCTCAGCCAGAACGTCAGGACGACGGCAGTAAGAGCACCGAAGCCGAGGCCATGTACGAGACAGTAAATATCATGTTCTGGAATATAGAAGGCGGGTTGGTGCGCCATATTGACAATGGCGATGATGATTGCCGCAGCGGGCAGCAGCATCCCCATGGCCAGCGCCCATTTCCAGCCATCATGGCGGTTGCCGACATTGGGGTTCGCCATGACGAGAGTCGTCGTTCCCGCCGCTAGCCCCAATATCAGGAAAAGCCCCTGGGAGATCAGGAACAGCGGTGAGAGGTGCCCGGCCATCACATCCGAGCGTATGCCAAGCCAGACGAGTACCATCGCCAATGTCACCGTCAACGCGAGGCTGAGCCAGCCGAGCCCTTCCCGGAAGCGCATGGCGCGCACGGGGTGCAGCTCGCCCGCCAGTTGCTCAATCAGTGTGTCTGTATCTTCACGACCCATTTTCATTCTGCCTTTTCGATGAGAGCTGCCAGTTTCTTCAGCCCTCTATGAATATTGACCTTGACCAGCGGTTCGCTCTGGCCGCAACTTTTTGCGGCTTCCGCGATGCTGTGCCCCTCGATCTTGACCAGTTCGATCACGCGCGCCTGTGCAGGCGGCAGTGATGCGAAAAGACGATCCAGGCTCAGGCGCGCTGCCACTTGCTCTTCATCGCTATCGATTGGGATCTCATGATCCAGCGCGGTTTCCTCGGCGCGGTAGATGCTGCGCAGATGATCCACCCAGCGGTATCGCGCTATTGCCGCCAGCCATGGCAGAAACGGGCGGGACGGGTCGTGACTCGCCAGCTTCCGGTGAAGCGACATCAGCGTTTCCTGCACCAGATCGTCGAGCTGGTGCGGCGGTACGCGCCGGGCGAAATAGCGCCGCAGCCAATGGCTACATTCCTTCAGCAAGACCGAATAGGCCTGCTTGTCGCCCTTTCGGCTAAGCGCCATCAGGCGGGACAGGCTGGCCTCGTCTGCAATCATGATTGGCGCCTCCCGGCGATCAGGGCATCGGCGGAGAACAGCTCGCCACCACGCACTATAAGCATAAGGCACAGAGCCGCCCATAGCGAATGCACCGGCCACCAGGCTTCGGGATAGACGAAGATCTGGATGACCATTGTCATGCCGAGCAGGCCCAGCGCTGCGCCGCGCGTGAACAACCCAAGCACAAGCAGCACAGGGAATATATGCTCTGCCGCTGTAGCCATGACAGCCGCAAAATCGGAGGGCAGGGGGACATTGCTATATTCCTCTGCAAACAGATAGTAGGTGCTGTCGCTGATCGCGGTCCAGGTGCCCTCGACGATCTTCGACCGCCCGGAACGCCAGAACACGCCCGCCAGCGCCAGCCGCGCGAGCAGCAGCGCCAGCCCTTCGGGCACACGGCCCGAAACCAGCGCCACCGCCTTGTCATATAGGGTGATGACCGCGCGCATCGCTATCAGCTCTGTTTCGGCGTGAGCGAGCCGTTGCCCTTGGGCGTCTGGATTTTCAGGCAGGTGCCCGCTTTCACCAGCTTCCACGCATTGCCTTGATAATCGACGGTCGAGGTGCCGGCACAGCTTGTGCCCGGTCCGGCCGCGCAGTCATTCTGTCCGGCCTTGGCGACGCCATAGCATTTTTCCATCTTCGGCTTGTCGCCCGCATGGGCGGACGTGGCGACACCACCAGCCACGGCGGCTGCAATAGTAGCGGAAATCAAATGTTTAACGGGGTTATTCGACATGGGTGTCTCCTGATTTGAATGTGGATTGCACCCTCCAATTCGCGCTCCGGTGCCGGATGGTTACACGGCGGCTCGCAAAAATTTTTTCCGTTGCGCTGTAACCCGTCGCGCCGTTCGCCCGAATGACCTTGTGCCAGTCAAGGCAAACATCATTCGGAGATCATTCATCATGTCCACACAACTGAAAGGCGCCAGCATCGCGTCCGCCGCCGCTCTTTTCGCCATGTCCGCGCTTGCGACCGCCGCCACGCCTCCTGAAGGCAGCAGCGGCAAGGCTCTGTCTGCCGACGATACAGTCCACTGCTATGGCGTGAACAGCTGCAAGGGCACCGCCGACTGCAAGACTGCCAGCCATGAATGCAAGGGCATGAACGCCTGCAAGGGTCATGGATTCAAAGCAATGAAAGCGGGTGAGTGCCTGAGTAAGGGCGGCACCATCGGCGATCTGGGCTGAGCCAGTTCGATTCAAGCGGTTTCGGGCTTTTCTGCTGACCCCCTGATGCCCGAAACCGTCACTGGCGGCCCGGCTTTGACTCCAGAGCCGGGCCGTCCCTCCCTTGATTTCGAGGATCAGATTATGTCGCATATCGCACCGTTCACAGGATTTGGCCTCGGTTTGCGCCGGGAGCATCATGCCGATTTTCTGGAACACGATGTGCCGGTCGATTTCGTCGAGATTATCTCGGAAAATTTCATGGTCGATGGCGGTCGTCCGCTGCATACGCTGGATAAGGTGCGGGAACGCCACCCCGTCGCAATGCATGGCATATCCATGTCGATTGGCGGCGCGCAGGGGCTGAATGCCGACTATCTGGCGCGGCTGAAACAGCTCGCCGACAGAATAGAACCGCTCTGGGTCTCCGACCATTTGTGCTGGACCGGCATAGACGGCCACAATAGCCACGATCTGCTGCCGCTGCCCTATACACAGGAAGCACTGGATATCGTCTGCGCCAACATCGCGCAGGCGCAGGATGTGCTGGGCCGGGTGATGCTGTTCGAAAACCCGTCGAGCTATGTCAGCTTTCCCGATGCCGATATGGCCGAGTGGGAATTTCTCGCCGCCATGGCTGCGCGCACGGGATGCTACCTGCTGCTCGACGTCAACAATATCTATGTCAGCGCTATCAATCACGGCTTCGATGCGGATGCGTTTCTCGCCGGAATTCCTGTTGATCGCGTGCGGCAAATTCATCTGGCGGGACACACGCCAGGTGACATTGTCATCGACACTCATGACCGCGCCGTGTGCGAGGATGTATGGAGCCTCTATGCCAAGGCGTGCGCGCGTTTTGGGCCGTGTGCGACGATGATCGAGCGTGACGATGATATTCCGCCTCTGCAGGATTTGCTCGACGAGCTTGCCATCGCGCGCGATATCGCGGCGGCGCAGGAAAGGGTAGCGGCATGAGTTTGCTTGCGGTTCAGCGGGGTTTTCAGACCCGGATCGTCGAAGCCGGTGAGGTAGATGCCGCGCATGACAGCCGGTTCGAGGCGGGCATGGCCGTATATCGCAATGCCTATCGTGCGCGCCTGATATCCTGCCTTCGTGAAACCTATAACAAGACATGGAGCTGGATCGGCGATGACAGTTTCGATGCTGCTGCGGCCCATCACCTCATCCTAAATCCGCCCACTGGTTGGACATTGGACGATGTCGGCGTGGGCTTTCCAGAAACGCTGAAACAGCTTTTTCCCGATGATCCTGAAGTGGAAGAGCTTGCTTGGCTGGAATGGGAAATGCAACAGGTCTTTATCGCGCCGGACAGTCGCAAAATGGATGGCGCCGCTTTTGCCGAGGCGACCGCGGATTTTGGCGATGATGACTGGGCAGAAATGCGCCTTGCCTTCGCTCCTGAAATTCGCTTGCGCCCCATAGCAACGGCGGCGGCGCTGATATGGGAAGCGCTTTCCCGGTCCGAAGCGCCCGGTGGCGACGTCATGCTGCCATCCCAGACACGGCTGATGATATGGCGCGAGGGATTGCGACCATGTTTCCGGCAACTGGAACCGCCGGAAGCCGAGGCGCTAGACATGATGTTGGGCGGCGCTACTTTTGGCAGTATGTGTGAATTTATGCAGGATAGTGGTGGCGCTACCGCTGAAATGGCAGGTGCGATGCTTGGCCGCTGGATCGGTGATGAGCTTATAGCGGGTCTTGCCGTCTGAGCGTCGACCCGGCTGGATGCTATTTTTTGGCCCCGCGCATCATGGATCGCAGAATCTGCCCCTTTGACCGGGCTGGCCGGTCATCCACTCCCACGAGTTCGTCCGTATCTATGGTCATCACGATATGCTCGGCCTCGCGATATCCGCTCGTCCATTCGTCACTTTTCCGGCGAAACAGGCCTCTCGATGCCGATGACAGCCGCTCGAGCAGATTGTCGCGTATCCGGTCTGCTATCCATGTATAGGCACTGTGCCGGTGTTGCGCGAAATGCTCGGCGATCAGCTCAATCTGTTCTTCGCGACAGTCGGGCCCCAAACTCGCTGCGAGATTGGTGGCGGCAATATGATCGACGCTCCAAATGCTCGAATCGGTCATCCTGTATCCCCCTCGCTGACAAAGCGTAATGGATATCTCACGGAGTTCCAGAGCGCGGCAGGTCACACGCCCTGTTGTACTATTATGAAGCGGTTACAAGCATTTGCAACAGGAGCATGCGAAGCAGCATGATGGTGCTGCATTTGTGGCATGTTTGCGATTTCAGGAAAAGTGGCTCCCCGAGTTGGATTCGAACCAACGGCCGCTCGATTAACAGTCGAGAGCTCTACCGCTGAGCTATCGGGGAGCAGCCCCGCTCTCGCGAGGCAGGCCGCGCCTATAGCAGCGGGATTTGCGTAAAGGCAAGCCCCTCATGCGATAAATTGTTCGGCGGCGATCCGGTCGTCCAGAGTGTGTTCGGGGTCGAACAGCAATGTCAGCGGCGTGGTGCGGTCGACCGATATATCGACGCAGGATATATCGCGCACTTCGCGCTGGTCGGCAACTGCGCTGACAGGGCGTTTCTCCGGCTCCAGCACGCGAAAACGCACCCTGGTTTTCTCCGGCAATATCGCGCCGCGCCATCTGCGCGGGCGGAACGGGCTGATCGGCGTCAGCGCGATCAGGCCGGAGCCGAGCGGCAATATTGGCCCATGGGCGGACAGGTTATAGGCGGTCGATCCGGCTGGTGTCGCCACCAGCACCCCGTCGCACACCAGCTCCGGCAACACGACGCGCTCATTGACCGATACTTCGACCTTAGCGGTCTGGCGTGTTTCACGCAGTAACGACACTTCGTTGATCGCTGGCATCGACATATCGCTACCGTCAACAGTGGCAACGTTCATGCGCAGCGGATTGACCTTGAACGGTTTCGCCTCGCTGATCCGCTGCTCCAGGCGTTCCAGCCGCCACTCATTCATGAGAAAGCCGACAGTGCCCAGATTCATGCCGAAAACAGGTAGAATCCTGTGGCTCTCAAGCATGCCATGAAGGGTGTGCAGCATGAAGCCGTCGCCGCCCAGTGCAACGATGATATCGGCCTCCGCCGGATCGACAAATTCATATGTCGCGCGCAGCCTTTCCTCCGCCGCGCGCGCAGCAGGCGTGGGCGAAACAAGCAACGCTTTTCTGGAATCGGGGCTCATCCGCCGGTGACACTCATGTGCCGCTGCGTGACGCCCGATACGCCGTCCGGGGTGATCCGGAAGTCATGGGCGAGGGGTTTCGCCACCAGTGCGCGGTCGAGCGCTTCGTCCACACCTTGCATGCCGCGTTCACGATAGGCCGTCTTGAAATCGACGTGATTTTCATGGCCTAGGCACATGAAAACCTTGCCTTCGCACGTCAGGCGCATGCGGTTGCAGCCCGCACAGAAATTATCCGACAGCGGCGTTATCAGGCCCAGCCGTATGCCCTGAAGATCCGCGCTCTCGTAATAGCGGGCGGGGCCGCCGCTGCGATAGGCGATAGGCTCAAGCGAATAGCGCTGCTCAATCTGATCGACAGCCTCTCCCAGCGGTATGTAACGGTCCGTACGATCTTCGCCGGTATCGCCCAGCGGCATGGTCTCGATAAGGGTCAGATCATGCCCTTGCCGAGCGCACCATTCTATCATCGGCAGGAAATGATCGTCGTTCAGGCCCTTCATCGCGACCATATTGATCTTGATGCGCATGCCGGCGGCAGTGGCCGCCGCGAGCCCTTCATGCACTTTGGCGATGTCGCCGCCGCGCGTGACATAGGCATAGGTTTCAGGGTCGAGGCTATCAATACTGACATTGATGCGTTTCATCCCGGCCGCAGCAAGATTTTCGGCATGCTGGGCCAGGCGCGTGCCATTGGTTGTCAGCGTCAGCTCTTCGAGAGCGCCGCTATGCAGATGCCGCCCGATACGATGCGCAAGCTCGCCGAAATCCCGCCGCACCAGCGGTTCACCGCCAGACAGGCGTATTTTCTTTACGCCACGCGCAATGAAGCGGTCGGCGATGATTGCGATCTCTTCCAGAGTCAGCACATCCTTGCGCGGCAGGAAGGTCATCTTTTCCGCCATGCAATAGCGGCAGCGCAGGTCGCACCGGTCCGTCACCGAAATGCGCAGATAGTCGATCCGGCGGCCAAAGCCGTCGATCATAAGCGCGGGGGAAGTAGCGGGCGCGTTTTTCACATAGTCTAGCTAGGCGATGAAGGGCCTGGGCGCAAGGGAGGCTGATATTCCGTATCGGGACAGGTAGATCAATATTTGCGGATTATATAAGTCCTCGGTAACCTGTTGTTCTTATGTTTGCGTCATCAGGTCGCCAACATGCATAAGCGCGGATAGTGGCAGGACGGAATGACGGGTCGCAAAGAGCAAATTCTGGGTCTGCTGTCGTCGAAAGCGGAAGATTTTCATTCACTATTATCCGGTCTGGGGTGGCGCGTCGAAACATATGACGCCGATCGCGGAGCGCCTGCTCAGCTGTTGTTCGTCGATGCGCGCAATGGAGAAAACCCTCTGGCCGTACTTGGCGAGCAGGGAGTTGGTCTGGGCGGCGTGGCTGTGTCGGATTCGCAGACCGCTTATCAGGCCCTGATCCGCGCAGGCGTGACCCACTTCATCCCCTGGCCATGTGATGAGTCCCTTCTCACCGCCACGCTGGATATGGCCAGTGCACTGGGTGAACAGATCAACGATCAGGGAATGGCGCTCAATGGCGCGTCTGTTACTCCTGACCAGGATGGCCTCACAGGCCTGATGAGCCGCAGCGCCGCTCGCCAATGGCTTGATCAAAAGCTCGGCGCGCAGCCGGACTCCGGCGATGAAGTGTCGACGGCGGCGTGCCTGCTGATCGGGATCAGCCAGTTCGCGAGCATCAATGCGGCCTATGGCAAGGCAGTCGGTGATGCCGTGCTGGCGCGTGCCGCAGGGCGTATAGTGCGCAGCGTTGAACAACTGGAAGGCGAGGGCGCCATCGCCGCGCGCATGGGCGGTACGGAGTTTCTCATCGCGGTGCCGGACGGCATTAGTGAGAAAGAACTGGAGGAACTGGGGCGGCTTATCCTCTCCAATGTCTCGCGGCCCTTCGTCGCGGGCGATCAGGTTATCCGGCTCACTGCGCGTTGTGGTCTGGCTAAATCCGTGGAAGGCGATGATGCGTCCAGCCTGCTGCGCCGGGTGAGTGCCGCGCTGGCCGATGCACGCCGGTCCAACACCAGTGATGTTTCCGTGCGGTCTGGCCGGGGGCGACAGGGCGGCAAGGCGCAGGGCAGCGAAACCGACCGGCTGGATGCCGACCTGCGGCTTGCGCTCGACCGTGGCGACATCGGTATCGTTTATCAGCCGCAATATGACAGCTTCACCGACAAGATTGTCGGTGTGGAGGCTCTGGCGCGCTGGAACCATCCCAAGCTGGGCCAGCTCGACGCCGGAACGCTGTTCGACGCCGCCGACCGCTCTGATTACCTGTTGCCGCTTTCCCTGCATATTCAGAAGGCGGCATTGGAAGAAGCCGGGAAATGGCCCGCCAAGCTGAATGGCCTTCGTCTGTCGATCAATGTGACTGCGGCGGATCTGGCGCAGGAGGATTTCGTGACCCTGCTGCTCGATATGGTGGATCAGAGCGGCTTTCCGCGTCATCGTCTGACCGTCGAGATCACCGAAAGCGGCCTCATCGAGAATATCGACCGCGCGGCGGATATGCTGCGGGAATTGCGGCAGGAAGGGTTATGGGTCGCGATTGACGATTTCGGCACCGGCTATTCCAGCCTTGCCTATCTCAAGTCGCTGCATCCTGATTATCTCAAGATCGACCATAGCCTGAGCCGCGACATATTGGGTACGCCGCGCGACCGCATCATATTGCGCGCAATCATCGCGATGGCGCGCTCACTCGCGCTGACGGTGATTACCGAAGGTGTGGAAAGCGAGCAGCAGCTCACCCTGCTGGCGCGCGAAGGCTGCGATATCTATCAGGGTTTCCTGCGCTCTCCGCCTGTCACGAGCGAGGAACTGGCTGAGCTTGTGGTGCAGGGCGGGTAGCTAAAAAGTCGGGGGTGGGGCAATGCCCACCCCGCATATCTTACAAGCCGTCGAGGCCCTTGCTGACCAGGATATTCACCGAAACGCGGCGATTCTGCGCCTTGCCTTCGGGGGTGTCATTATCCGCCAGAGGATCAGCTTCCGCCATCCCGGTGGGGGTCAGCATGCGATAGGGTTTCCAGCCGCAGGCCTGCTGCAGATAGTTGACGACGCGGCCGGCACGCCGTTCGCTCAGTATCTGGTTATATTCTTCGCTTCCGACCGAATCGGTATAACCGACAACCAGCATCAGGGCGTTGTCCATCGCCTCAGCCTCTGTTGCCGTGGCGCAGAGATCGTCCTTGGCTTGCGGGGACAGCTTCCACTTGCCGGTATCGAAATAGACGTTCGTCGTGCCTTTAATGTTGTACTTGTCGATATCGCCCATGCGGCCGCGGAGCGCTTCTGTCGCTGCGGTCTGTTCGGCAAAGCCCTGGGCGGTCCCGCTGCGGATCATTGTCGCGGTCTTGAGGTCGTTATTCTTGAACCTGATCTGGCTTGCGGCCAGTCCGCCGTCCCATTGCACGGTCTTGACGGTTACCGGCAGGCCGTTGAGCAGAGCATCCGCTCCTAGTTCCTTGCTATTGAGGCCCAGGAAGCCCCCGCCGCCCTTGATTTCGGTTCCTTCACTGATGGCGATTATCGTGCTGGTACCGTCATCGCTCATGACTTTCATTCTGTCGCCGCTACGCGCAGAAATGAAGCCTTCGATTACAGGGCCTTCAGGCAAGCCGGACAGGTCGGCCGGAGGAATGCCCACGACGGTGATGTCCGACCCGGTTGACCCTTGCGCGAGCACACTGCCCGGCGCCGACATGGTAAGCATAGCGATCAGGGCAAGAGCGCCTGAACTTTTGGAAATGACATTCATTAACATACTCCATCTCATTACAACTGCCCGCTCTGCGGGTTCATGAATTTTGATCTGGTCGTCCCCTGTGATGGCTGATCCAGCCATCGGAAACCCGTGCATTGCGCTGCAAATGGCGTGCGATATAGATACCGAACCTGAGCGCAACGAGGTTCCGCGTGTTAATGTTAACCTTTCTGGCACATGAACAGCGCAAGTGCCACCTCTGATTATGCGGATTACCCGATCGTTTCATGCGACGAACCGATTTCGGCTTTACCCCGCGACCTTCGCTAGCCCCTTGGAGAGTTGCAGTCCCGCGTGCAGCCGTGCGGCGGCGTCCTTCCAGATGCGGGCGATGACCAGCTTGTTGTCCGGGCGCAGCTTGGCAGTCCCTTGTAATCGCTGCACATAGTCGATCAGGCCGGTGGGATTGGCGAACTGGTCGTTGTGGAAGCTCACCAGCGCGCCTTTCGCGCCAACGTCGAGGCGCGCGATCCCCGCTTTTACGCAATTCTGCTTGATGCGAATCAGCGTGAGCAGGTTTTCGGTAGAGGATGGCAGCTTGCCGAAGCGGTCGATCAGCTCAGCGGCGAAAGCTTCTATGGCCTGTGCGTCTTCCAGATCGTTGAGGCGGCGATAGAGGCCCATGCGCAGGTCGAGGTCCGGCACATAATCCTCTGGGATCTGCACAGGCGCGTCGATGGTGATCTGCGGGCTGAACGCGTCGCGCGGCGTGAAATCGGTCGAGCCGCCCGCTTTGGCCTCCAGTATCGCGTCCTCTAGCATCGACTGATAGAGCTCGAAACCGACTTCCTTGATATGGCCGGACTGTTCGTCGCCGACGAGGTTGCCCGCGCCCCTGATGTCGAGATCGTGGCTGGCGAGCTGAAAGCCTGCGCCCAGCGTATCGAGATCGGACAGCACCTTGAGCCGCTTTTCGGCGGTTTCGGTAATGATGCGGTCGGCGGGCGTGGTGAAATAGGCATAAGCGCGCGTTTTCGAGCGGCCCACACGCCCGCGCAGCTGATAAAGCTGGGCGAGGCCAAAACGGTCGGCGCGGTGGATGATCAGCGTGTTGGCGCTGGGGATATCCAGCCCGCTCTCGACGATGGTGGTCGATAGCAGCACGTCATATTTCTTGTCGTAGAAGGCCGACATGCGCTCCTCGACCTCGCCCGCTGCCATCTGGCCATGGGCGACGACGGGTTTTACCTCCGGCACCTGCTCGCGCAGAAATTCCTCGATGTCCGGCAGGTCCTTGATGCGCGGGACAACGAAAAAGCTCTGCCCGCCGCGATAATGCTCGCGCAGCAGGGCCTCGCGGATGACCACGCCGTCCCATGGCATCACATAGGTCCGCACAGCCAACCGGTCGACCGGGGGCGTCTGAATCACACTGAGCTCACGCAGGCCGGACATCGCCATCTGTAATGTGCGGGGGATTGGCGTGGCGGTGAGGGTGAGGACATGGACGTCGCTCTTGAGCTGTTTCAGGCGTTCCTTGTGCACAACGCCAAAACGCTGCTCCTCATCGACGATGACAAGGCCGAGGCGTTTGAACTCCAGTCCCTTGGCGAGCAGTGCATGGGTGCCGATGACGGTATCTACTGTACCGTCCGCCAGCCCTTCCTTGGTCTTGGCGGCCTCGGCAGCAGGCACGAGGCGCGATAGGCGTCCGATATTGAGCGGGAAGCCGGAGAAGCGCTCGACGAAATTCCTGTGATGCTGGCGCGCGAGCAGGGTGGTTGGACAGATAAGTGCGACCTGCTGGCCTGCCATCGCCGCAACGAACGCCGCGCGTAGGGCGACTTCGGTCTTGCCGAAGCCGACATCGCCGCACACCAGCCGGTCCATCGCGCGTCCGGCGGACAGGTCCCCGATCACATCGCTGATCGCGCGGTCCTGATCCTCGGTTTCCTCATAGGGGAAGCGGTCAACGAAGGCCGGGTAGCCACCGTTGTCTGGTTCCGCGACAGGGGCGGGCCGCAGGGCGCGGGCCGCCGCGACCTTCAGCAGGTCGCCTGCGATCTCGCGGATGCGCTCCTTCATGCGGGCCTTGCGCCGCTGCCATGCCTCGCCGCCCAGCCGGTCGAGCGCTACGCCTTCATTCTCCGCTCCATAGCGGGAGAGCACGTCAAGATTTTCGACCGGCACATAGAGCTTGTCGCCGCCCGCATATTCCAGCGCGACGCAATCATGCGGCGCATTTCCGACGGGGATAGAGGTTAGTCCCTCATATTTGCCGATACCATGGTCGGCATGGACGACGAGATCACCGGGCGTGAGCGTCGCCAGTTCCGCCATGAAGGCGTCGGCGCTCTTCTTGCGCTTGGCGCGGCGGACCAGACGGTCGCCAAGCATGTCCTGCTCTGTGATGAGGGTGATGTCGTCTGAAGCAAAGCCATGATCGAGCGGCAGGACGATGAGTGCAGTGCTGCCCTTGGCCGCCAACCCGAGCGCGTCCTGCCAGCCGTTGGCTTGTGCCAGTGCCCCCGCCTTATGTTCTTCCAGCAACCCGGCCAGCCGCTCGCGCGCACCAGCGGAATAGCTGGCAATAACGACTTTGCGGTCCGCCTTGCGCTGGTTTTCGATATGCACGGCGACGGCGTCATAGACATTGGCGCCCTGCGTGCGCTCCGGCGCGAAGTCGCGCGCGGCATCGACAGCGAAATCGAGCACATTGGCGCTTTCCGGTTCGTGGAAAGGCGACGTGATATGCATAGGCGCGACGGCAATCGCCGCGTCCCATTCCGCGCTGGTAAGATAAAGCTGATCGGGGGCGAGCGGGCGATAGCTGCCGGGATCTGCCGCCATGGCGGCGGTGCGGTTCTGATGATAGTCGGCAATGGCCTCGAAACGGGTCTGCGCCGCGCCAGTCGTGCCGCCATCGCGGATAATGAGCGCGTCCTCGCTCAGATGTTCGGTGAGCGATACCAGCCGTTCCTCAAACAGTGGTAGCCAATGCTCCATACCCGCCAAGCGCCGGCCTTCGCTCACCGCCTGATAAAGCGGATCGCCGGTTGCGGTTGCGCCAAACAGCTCGCGGTAGCGCGAACGAAAGCGCTTGATCGTATCCTCGTCGAGCAACACTTCGGAGGCCGGGAGCAGCGTGAAGCTCTTCACGTCGCCCGTTGAGCGCTGCGTGTTCGGGTCGAAACTGCGCAGCGTCTCAATCTCATCGCCAAAGAAATCGAGGCGCAGCGGTTCGGGGGCACCACCGGGATAGAGATCGACGATGCCGCCGCGCACCGCATATTCGCCTGCATCATGGACGGTGTCGGTACGGCTATAGCCATTGGCGGTCAGTAGCGCGGTCAGCTTCTCGATGGCGATATTTTCGCCGGGAGCGAGCCGCGCCACCAATTGCCGCACGCGAAAGGGCGTCAGGGTACGCTGGGTTATCGCTGCAGCGGTTGTGATGACAAGCTGTGGCCCTTTGACCGGGGCTTGTAAGGCATGCAGCCCGGCCAGCCTTTGCGCCGCCGAACGCAGCGAGGGCGAGGCGCGGTCATAGGGCAGGCAGTCCCACGCCGGTATCGCTATGATCTGCAGCTCCGGCACGAACCAGCCCGCCGTATCGGCGATAGCCTGCATCGCCTGCTCGTCCGGCGCGACATAGACGGCGCGGTGCGCCTCTTTTCCACCCGCACAGGCGCGCGCCAGATCGCCCAGCAGCAGCGGCAGGAAGCCGGACGGCACGCCCGATAATGTGAGCGGTGTGTCGGCGGACAGGATGCGGTTCAGGTCGCTCATTTCGGGATCGAGATGAAATCCAGTTTCTTGAACAGGTCCATCATCGGTCCCTGCAAATGGTCCGGCACCAGCGCCGTGCCCATGCCCCAGGCGATGATGTCGACATCCTGCTCTTCCAGCAGTGCCTCAAACCATGCCATTTCGTCCTCGCTCCACCCGGAGCCATAACGGTCGAAAAAACCGCCGACCATATAATCCGCCTCGCGTGTGCCACGGTGCCATGCGCGAAACTGCAGGCGGCGCAGGCGGGGGGAATCTTCCATTGGTTTTGATCCTGTACTTGGTTTGCAATTCACCTTTGAGCGAATTGCGTGAGCCGCACCAGCCCGCTCCCCCTCCCAACCTCCCATAAGATACCCTGTCGGGAGGTTGGGAGGGGGAGCGGGCTGGTGCCGAAATCGTGGATTCCGATGTTTGCGGAATCCACGATCAGTCATTAGACACAAGCGCCATAGCCATGCGACCCGAACTTCTCAATCCGCTGTTCACGGAAATTACCGCGCTCAAGGGCGTGGGCAATGCGCTGGCCAAGCCGCTGGAGCGCCTTGGCCTCGCGCGGATGGTCGATCTCGCCTTTCACCTGCCCACCGGGTGGGTAGAGCGCAAGCGTGTGAGCGCGCTGTCCCATGAGGATGTGGGACAGATCATCATCACGACATTGACCGCGACCGATTATCGCGCTGGCGGTTCGTCGCGTGCGCCCTTCCGGGTAGTGGCGCAGGATGAAGCAGGCAATATCGTCACGCTGGTCTATTTCGGCAAGAATAGCGGCTGGCCGCGCAAGCTGTTTCCGCTGGGTGAGCCGCGCCTTGTATCGGGAAAGCTGGAGGCGTGGAGCGACCAGCTCCAGATCATTCATCCCGACCATGTCGAGCCGTTAAACAGCGATCATGACGTCAAGCTGCGCGAGCCGGTCTATCCGCTGTCGGAAGGCCTCACCAATGCGCGTATGAACGACCTCATTGCTCAGGCGCTGGAACGTGCGCCCGAATTGCCCGAATGGATCGACGCTTCGGTATTGGGATCGCATCACTGGAAGGGCTGGCGCGATGCGCTACTGACCGTTCATGCGACGCCCGAAAGCCGTGAGGCGCGGCGCAGACTGGCTTATGACGAGATATTTTCCGGGCAACTGGCGCTGATGCTGGTGCGTGCGGCGTCGCGCAAGCGCAAGGCGCAACCGATTCAGCCGACAGGGCGATTGCGCGATGCGGTGAAGCTGCCTTTCGATCCCACTGGCGCACAGCGCCGCTCGGTCATGGAAATTGACGGCGATATTGCGCAAAGCGCACCTATGTTGCGGCTGCTGCAGGGCGATGTCGGGTCGGGTAAGACCTGGGTTGCGCTGATGGCGCTGCTGGGCGCAGTAGAATCGGGTATGCAGGCGGCGATGCTCGCGCCTACCGAAATATTGGCCCGCCAGCATTATGAGACCTTGCGTGGCATGCTCTCCGGCGTGCCGGTCAACATCGCCATCCTCACCGGACGCGACAAGGGCAAGACGCGTGAAGCGACACTGATGGGTCTGGCGGACGGCAGCATTGATATTCTCGTCGGCACGCATGCGATTTTTCAGGAAGCGGTGACCTACAAGAATCTGGGCCTTGTCGTGATCGACGAGCAGCATCGTTTCGGCGTCAACCAGCGAGTGATGCTCGCGCAAAAGGCACGATTGAACCCGCATATGCTGGTCATGACGGCGACGCCGATCCCGCGCACGCTCACGCTCACTTACTATGGTGACATGGAGGTCAGCCGCCTCGACGAGATGCCGCCTGGAAGGCAACCGATCAAGACCTTGGTGATGTCCATCGACAAGCTGGACGAGGTAGTCGACGGGCTGGGACGGCATATCGCCGCTGGCGGGCAGGCCTATTGGGTATGCCCGCTGGTTGAGGAGAGTGAAGTCTCCGATCAGGCAGCGGCGGAGGCGCGTGCCGAGGCGCTCAAGATGCGCTTTGGCGACAGGATCGCGTTGGTACATGGCCGGATGAAGGGCCATGAAAAGGACGCGGTGATGGAGCGCTTCGCCTCGGGGCAGGCGAGCGTGCTGGTCGCGACCACCGTGATCGAGGTCGGCGTCGATGTGCCCAATGCAACGCTCATGATCATCGAAGGGGCGGATCGTTTCGGCCTTGCCCAGCTGCATCAGCTGCGCGGGCGGGTAGGGCGCGGCGACAAGGCGTCCACCTGCCTGTTGCTGCGTGGCAATGCGCTCTCCGAGACAGCGCGCGCGCGTCTGGCGCTGATGCGCGAGACCAATGACGGCTTCCTGATTGCCGAAGAGGATTTGCGGCTGCGCGGTGCGGGTGATTATCTCGGCACGCGCCAGTCTGGCGAACAGAAATTCCGCCTGGCGGGCGATGAGGACATCTCCGACCTGATCGACATGGCGCGGGACGATGCGCGGCTGCTGGTCGAGCGGGATGGCGGGCTCGACAGCGAGAGGGGTAAGGCAGCACGTCACTGCCTCTATCTGTTCGAGCGCGATGCTGCCGTGGGATTGCTGAAAGGCGGATAACGCACCAGCCGGGTTGCTAATTCCCGACTGATCCGGTTTAATTGCTGCACTGCGGAAACAATATAGAGGCTCGTTCTTTTACCCGTGATGCAGCCGAACGATTTTCATATTGCGGTGGGCCATTTCGAATGGCGCGCCATTGCCGGGCTGGGCATAGCCGCTCTAGTGGCGCTGGCTCTCCATTTCATCACCTTCGCCATAATCAGGCGTGTCAGCCGGAAAACATCTTCGGATAGCGACGATGTGTTCGTTCGGGCGGTTTACCAGCCCTCGCGCTGGCTTTTCGTACTTCTCGTGCTGATGACGGGCATACAAACCATAAGGCTGGGGCCGACAATCGAGAAATGGTGGACGATCGGCTCCACCATGACATTGGCGGCGCTGGTCGGCTGGCTGGCGTGGCGTATTGTCGGCGCGCTGAAGAGGATTGTAGAGGCCAGCGCCGATATCACGGTCGAGGATAATCTGACTGCGCGGCGGCGCACAACGCGTGTGCGTATTCTCAATCGTATCGCGCAGGTGACGATATTATTCCTCACGATCGCCTTCATGCTGCTGGCGATTCCAAGCGTGCGCGCGATTGGCGTGACCCTGGTGGCCTCGGCGGGCCTGGCAGCACTGGCGGTGGGCGCCGCCGCCCAGCCTGCGCTCAAGAACCTGATTGCTGGTATCCAGATGGCCTTTACCGAGCCGATTCGCCTCGACGATGTGGTAATTGTCGAAGGGGAATGGGGCTGGATCGAGGATATCCGCCTGACTTATGTCATAGTGCGCATATGGGATGACCGGCGGCTGGTTGTGCCAGTATCCTATTTCCTCGAAAAGCCGTTCCAGAACTGGACCCGCGAAACCAGCCATTTGCTCGGCACCGTGTTCATCTATGTCGATCATGGCGCGGATATCGGGGCGTTGCGTCATGCATGGGTTGCGGCGGTGCAAGCCAACGAACGCTGGGATGGGCGCGTGGCGATATTGCAGGTGACCGATCACCGGCCCGACGGCATTGAACTGCGGGGTTTGCTCAGCGCGCGCGATGCGCCGGTTGCGTGGGACCTGCGCTGCGAAGTACGCGAGGCGATGATGGACTTCCTGAGAGTGAAGATGCCCGAAGCCATGGTCAAAGAGCGCGTCCGGCTCGACGCGCTGCCGGATAAGAGGGCGGATACTGCACCGCCTGTGGGGCAGCTTTAGCCCCGCCTAACCTTCAATCACGATGCCGTGCTTCTTCTTGCCGAAGCTGATCTTGTCGCCGGCCTTGGGCGTATAGCCGCCGTCGCTCACGACCTCGTCATTCACGCGAATCGCGCCTTCTTCCAGCTTACGCTTTACCTCTTTGTTGGAGGTGGCAAAGCCCAGCGCGACCGTTGCGGCGATCAGATTAGGTGCTTCCGATAGTGCAACCGTAGGGAGATCTGCACCTGCGCCGCCGCCTGCGAAGGTGGTTTCGGCAGTCTGCGCAGAGGCTTTTGCCGCTTCCTCGCTATGCGCCATAGCGGTTGCCGCATTGGCAAGAACCTTCTTCGCTTCGTTGATTTCTGCGCCTTCAAGCCCCTCCAGACGCGTGATCTCATCGAGTGGCAGATCGGTGAACAGGCGCAGGAAGCGGCCGACATCGGCGTCCTGTGTATTGCGCCAGAATTGCCAGTAGTCATAAGCGGGCAGGGCGTCTTCGTTGAGCCACACGGCGCCCTTGGCCGTCTTGCCCATCTTGCCGCCATCCGCCGTGGTGATCAGCGGCGTAGTCAGCCCGAACACTTCCGTACCATCGACCCGGCGGGACAGCTCGATGCCATTGACGATATTGCCCCACTGATCCGACCCGCCAAGCTGCAACCGGCAAGCCGCGCGGCGAGACAGCTCCAGAAAGTCATAGGCCTGAAGGATCATATAATTGAATTCGAGGAAGGTGAGCGGCTGTTCGCGTTCCAGCCGCAGCTTGACTGAGTCAAACGTCATCATGCGGTTGATCGTGAAATGCCGTCCAATGTCGCGCAGGAAGGGCACATATTCCAGGGTGTCGAGCCAGTCAGCATTGTTGACCATGACCGCATCGGTCGGGCCATCGCCAAAGGTCAGGAAATTGGCGAAAACACGTTTGATAGAGGCGATATTTGCGTCAATATCCTCGGATGTGAGCAGCTTGCGGCTCTCATCCTTGCCGCTGGGGTCGCCGACCTTGGTGGTGCCGCCGCCCATCAGGACAATGGGCTTGTGCCCGGCCTGCTGCATGCGGCGCAGCATCATGATCTGCACGAGGCTGCCGACATGAAGGGAGGGTGCAGTCGCGTCGAAACCGATATAGCCGGGGACGATCTGCTTGAAGGCGAGTGAATCTAGCCCTTCCGCATCGGTGAGTTGATGGATATAGCCACGCTCATTAAGGAGGCGGAGCAGATCGGATTGATATTTGGTCATCGCGCCGCGCGACTAGCATGGAGTGGGGAATTGGACAATATAGCCAGCCTGGTTTGTCATCCGGATACGCCCGGCGATGCCGTGCGCGAAATTATCGTGTCCGGCACCAGAGGGCAGGGCGGTTTCATCACGATCCGCTATCACGTCGTTGGCGACATCAGCCGTATCAAGATTCCGGCAGCAGCAGACTCGATCCGTACTGACAATCTCTGGGAAACGACATGCTTTGAACTCTACACCAGGGATGTGGGCGAGCAGGCATATCGTGAGTATAATTTCTCGCCGTCCACGCAATGGGCGGCATACAGCTTCGCGGCGTATCGGGACGGGATGGAGCCGGTGGATATCTGGGCGCCGCGCATCAGCATCACGGTGGAGAAAGATGCGTTGATTCAGGACGTGACCTTCGTCTCGCCGCGCGTCGCGCCGCAGCAGGTCGGGGCGTCAGCGGTGATTGAGGAAACGGACGGCAGAAAGAGCTATTGGGCGCTGACGCACCCAGCCGGACAGCCGGATTTCCATCATCCCGATTGCTTCGCCTACATGATTCCATCCGTCGACTGAATATGAAAAACGGCATCGACAGGCTGGTTAGCGACCCGGATTTACGCAAACCGCTCGCGGGCAAGCGCGTGGCACTTCTGGCGCATCCGGCATCGGTAACGGCTGACCTGACCCACAGCCTTGATGCTCTGGCGATGTGCGATGATATTACGCTTTCCGCAGCCTTTGGGCCGCAGCATGGTCTGCGCGGCGACAAGCAGGACAATATGATGGAATCGCCGGATTATGACGATCCGGTCCATGGCATTCCGGTGTTCAGTCTTTACGGCGAGGTGCGCCGCCCGACCGATGCGATGATGGACAGTTTCGATGTGATCCTGATCGACCTGCAGGATCTGGGCTGCCGCATCTATACCTTTATCACCACGCTTCTCTATGTGCTAGAGGCCGCCGCCAGGCACGGGAAGAGCGTTTGGGTGCTGGACCGGCCCAACCCCGCGGGGCGGCCCGTCGAAGGGCTGACGCTGCGTGCCGGGTGGGAGAGCTTTGTCGGCGCTGGCCCGATGCCGATGCGTCACGGCATGACGCTGGGCGAACTTGGCCACTGGTTCATCCGTCATTTCGGGCTTGATGTGGAATACCGCGTGATCGAAATGCATTATTGGCTGCCCGAGGCTGGACCGGGTTATGGCTGGCCAATGGAGCGTCTGTGGGTCAACCCCAGCCCCAATGCGCCGAACCTGAATATGGCGCGATGCTATGCAGGGACGGTGATGCTGGAGGGCGCGACCTTGAGCGAAGCTAGGGGGACTACGCGGCCTCTGGAAATCATGGGCGCGCCCGATATTGATGCGCGTGCGGTTATTGCGGAAATGCAGAAGCTGTCGCCGGACTGGCTCGCGGGGTGTGTGTTGCGCGATATCTGGTTTGAGCCGACCTTTCACAAGCATGTTGGTCAATTATGCAACGGTATCCATATCCATGCCGAGGGTCCCACCTATGACCATGAAGCCTTCAAGCCATGGCGGGTTCAGGCGCTGGCGTTCAAGGCGATCCGGCGGCTCTATCCCGACTATCCGTTGTGGCGCGGCACCGATTTCAAATATGAATATACGAACGACGTGCTGGCGATAGACGTGATCAACGGATCGCCGCTGCTGCGGGAATGGATCGACGATGCCGCCACGGCGCCGGGCGATCTCGATGTTTTGACGCTGCCTGACGAGCAGGCATGGGTTGAAGAGCGGCAGCCCTGCCTAATCTACTGAGATTCGGTCATTCCCTCTTTCTGGGATATTCTCCCGCCGCCGACTCGAATTCGGTCCGGGCCGCCCCATGCGGCTACAGGGGGAGAGAATGTCATGAAATATCTACCGCTACTGTCATGTGCGGCGTTACTGCTCGCCGGTTGTCAGCAGAAGGCCGAGGAGGCTCCGCCGCCGCCAGCCGCGCTGAGCGAAGGCGACGCCACGATCATGGTCAATCGGAACGAGGTTGAACTGGCTTCGATGGATGCGGGGCGCATCAAGGCGCTTTATGCGCCGGATGTCGTGGCATTCGATCCCGGCGTCGATGGGCTGATTACGGAAAGAGCCGCTTTCGACAAGGCGCAGGACGAATTCGCTGCGATGAAGTTCGATGGTTTCCAGCGCAAGGACCGCAAGGTTCAGGTGTTAGACGCCGATACCTTCATCGTTTCGGGAACATCGGCAATTGGCAGCACGGCCAAGCCGTCGAACAATAGCATCGTCCGCTATACCGACGTTTATCAGAAACAGCCCGATGGCAAGTGGCTGATCGTCAACGAGCATATTTCAATGGTGAAATAGCGGAAACGGCAACAGGCTGCCTGCTAATGAAAGCGGGCAGCCTGCTACGTTCGCGAACAGTGAAACCGTCAGGCGGCTTTCGCCATAGCGTGGACATCGGCGGCTCTCAGCGTCTGGCCACCTATGCCCCAGTCGCCTTGCTCGATCTCGACGATCTTGACCCAGGTGACCTGGCGCAGCGCTTCACCTTCGATGGCGACCATCGTGTCGGTGACCTTGCTAATGATCTCCTGCTTCTGTTCCGGGGTGAACACGTCCTTGATCAGTTCTACGGTAACCAGCGGCATAATCTTTCTCCTCGTTATTCAATCTGCCGGACCATCCGGCGATGAGGAGCTTTTGCCCGATACCATGGCAGGAGTTTAGTTCAGGACTTGTAGGAAACCGCTACATTTTCTGAAGTAACCTGCTACATTTATCGCATTGATACGATTGCCCTTGGGAAGAGGAGAATCGAAAATGCAATATGGCCAATTCTGTCCTATCGCCAAAGCCACTGAAATACTGGGTGAAAAATGGACATTCCTGATCATCAGGGAACTGATCATGGGTGGCAGGCGGTTCAACGAGATACAGCGCGGTCTGGGCGATATTTCGCCGGCGTTGCTGACGTCGCGCCTCAAATCGCTGGAACAGCAGGGCATAGTCGTGCGCCGCCGGGGATCGGGCGAGCGGCAATATGAATATTATCCGACCGAGGCCTGCCAGGCGCTGCTTCCGATTCTGAAGGGGCTCGGTGACTGGGGTTTGCTATGGGCGCGCAACAATGTGCTGGACGCTGACCTCGATCCCGAATTGCTGATGCTCTATCTGGAGCGCAGTATCGACCCTACCAAACTGATCGGCAAGGAAAGCGTCATTCAGTTCAAGTTTGACGATCTCACCGAGCAAAAGGACTGGTGGTTGCTGGTGAAGGATGAGCGCGTCGACCTGTGCATTGTCGATCCGGGCAAGGACGTGAACGTGTTCTTCAATTGCAGCCTGCGCACGATGCACGATGTCTGGATGGGTGACCGCAGCTATAATGAGGCGATGAAGGCGGGGGACCTGATTGTCGAGGGAGAACCCGCGCTTGTCCGTAATATCCGTGCCTGGCTGAGGCCCAGCGTTTTTGAGGATTCGCCCAGGGTGCCATGGCCTGAAGCAGCCTGATTTCGGGGCTCAGCGTTTGCGGCTGAGTTCCCGCATCGCATCGTCCAGCCCATCGAGCGTCAGCGGATACATGCGGTCATCCATCAGTTGCCGGATCAGCTTGTTGGACTGGCTGTAATCCCAATAATCCTTGCTTTCGGGGTTGAGCCATATCGTGGCGGGGTAGGTGCGCGTGATGCGCTCCATCCATACCGCTCCGGGCTCCTCGTTCATATGTTCGACGCTGCCCCCCGGATGGGTGATCTCATAGGGCGACATGGCGGCATCACCGACGAATATGACCTTATAATCATGGCCATATTTGTGCAGTATGTCCCATGTATTGTTGCGTTCGGACCAGCGGCGGCGGTTGTCCTTCCACACGCCCTCATAGAGGCAATTGTGGAAATAGAAGAATTCCAGATTCTTGAATTCGGATGTGGCCGCGCTGAACAGCTCTTCGGTCAGTTTGATATGCGGATCCATTGACCCGCCAACGTCCAGGAACAGCAGCAGCTTTACCGCATTGCGGCGCTCAGGGCGCATATGGATATCGAGAAAGCCCCGGCGCGCGGTACCGGAAATGGTGGAGTCGAGGTCCAGTTCGTCCGCAGCGCCTTCGCGCGCGAAGCGGCGCAGGCGGCGTAGCGCAACCTTGATGTTGCGCGTGCCCAGCTCGCGCGTGCTATCGAGATTTTTGAACTCGCGCTTTTCCCAGACCTTGATCGCGCGCTTATGCCGGGATTCTCCGCCGATGCGCACACCTTCGGGGTTGTAACCGCCATTGCCGAAAGGCGAGGTGCCGCCGGTGCCGATCCACTTGCTGCCGCCCTGATGACGGCCTTGTTGTTCTTCGAGGCGCTTTTTCAGCGTTTCCATGATCTCGTCCCAGTCGCCCAGAGACTTGATCTTCTCCATCTCCTCGGGGCTGAGATATTTCTCCGCGACGGCGCGCAACCACTCCTCCGGTATCTCACCGGCGACATTGCCCGGAATATCGCTCAATATACCCTTGAATACCTTGGAGAACACCTGATCGAACCGGTCGATCAGCCCTTCATCCTTCACATAGGTGGCGCGCGCGAGATAATAGAAGCTCTCCGGCGTGCGGTCGATTGCCTCCTGTTCCAGCGCATCGAGCAGCACCAGATGCTCTTTCACCGAGGCCGGTATGCCTGCCGCGCGCAGTTCATCAAGGAAGTTGAGTAGCATGGACTATTTGACGCGCGGAGAACTCTCCGGCCCCTTGGGATGATGCGGTAACTCGGGATCGAGTGTGGCCCAGGATGGCGCGCTTTCGACCCATATTATAGCGGTGGGCGGCGCGATTTCGGGATCATCCAGCGTGCCTACGCGCACGCGCATCGGCAAACCTGATGGTTGGACCGTCTTGCTGTACATTTGCGAGCCGCACTGAGGGCAAAAGCCACGTTCCACCATGTTGCCGCTATCGGCGATCATACCCATGGTAGTAATTTTGCCTTCATAGTGCACGGATTCTTCAAGGAACAGGGCGTTGACCGTTGCCGAACCGCTGGCGATGCGCTGGCAGTCCCGGCACCAGCACATGCGTGAGCCCAGAGGCGGCGTATCAATTGTGAAACGCACGCGACCACACAGGCATCCGCCTTCGATGGTCATGACTTCACCCCCTCCGCGCCATGAACGCCAGGCGCTCGAACAGCATCACGTCCTGTTCATTCTTGAGCAGCGCGCCGTGGAGCGGGGGGATGGCTTTCTTCGCGTCCTGCGATTGCAGCACGTCGAGCGGCATATCCTCGGCAAGCAGCAGCTTCAGCCAATCGAGCAGCTCACTTGTCGACGGTTTTTTCTTGAGGCCGGGCACCTCGCGCAGGTCATAGAATATATCGAGCGCGCGGTTGACCAGGATCTTCTGGATCTTCGGGAAGTGCACGTCGACGATGGCCTGCATGGTCTCACGGCCCGGGAACTGGATATAATGGAAGAAGCAGCGGCGCAGGAATGCGTCCGGCAGTTCCTTCTCATTGTTGGACGTAATGACAACAATGGGGCGTTCCTTGGCCTTCACCGTCTCACCGGTCTCGTAGACATGGAATTCCATGCGGTCGAGTTCCTGCAGCAGGTCGTTGGGAAACTCGATATCCGCCTTGTCGATCTCGTCGATCAGGAGAACGGGCAGCTTGTCCGAGGTGAACGCCTCCCAAAGCTTGCCGCGCTTGATGTAGTTGGCGATGTCGTGAACGCGCTCGTCGCCCAACTGGCCGTCGCGCAGGCGGGCGACCGCGTCATATTCATACAGGCCCTGATGCGCCTTGGTGGTGGATTTGATGTTCCATTCGATTAGCGGGGCGTCGAGCGCTTGGGCGATCTGTTGCGCCAATACGGTTTTTCCGGTGCCCGGCTCGCCCTTGACCAGCAGCGGACGGCGCAGCAGCACCGCTGCATTGACCGCAACCTTCAGGTCATCGGTGGCGACATATTCCTTGGTGCCTTCAAAACGCATGAAACTCATTTCCCTTGTTGCATTGCAAAAAGGGTAGAGCGCTTACGTCTGCTAGACAAGTGGGAGTTACATTTCCTCCGCAGCGCGGATGTCGGAACGCGCACGCATCAGTTCCCACAGACCGCGATGCTGGGTCAGCAACTGGCGCGCGCCAAATTGCATGGCACGGATCGTCGCATCGTCGACGGCGATGGCGCGGGCGACCGCGAGCGTATCGGCGTCACCGGGAAGGCCGCATTTGGCGGGTTCCAGGCCGAGGCGCATTGCTGCGCGATCGAGCAGATTACGAATGCCGTTCCAGTCGAGAATTAGGGTCAGCGCCGCGCCCATGGCGCACCCGCGCCGGTCGGACTGGGAGAGCATTTCCAGCGCATGGCGCTGCTGAAGGACGGCGGAGTCGCAATTATGCTGCCCCGTGGTGCTAGGCACCGGACCCAGCGCTACCGAAATGCTGGTAAGATAAGCGCGCTCATCGGCAAAGGCCTCGCAGGTCTGGACCAGCCAGTGGCGGGCGGCGTTGTCGGCGCTGCGCGTGGCGGCATTATCGACCACGCCAGGAAAGCGTCCGTGCAGCAGGCACAGATAATGGGCGGCGTCAGCCAGAGAGGCGAGAGGGCGAGCTCCATGATCATTGGCGGCTGCGCTAAGCATCTGGACATGGCTGTGTGAAGCCGAGCCGTCGACACTAACGAGCGTTTCAATGATCGAGCTTATGTCCCCGCCCACATGGGGAAATTGCGCGTGCTGCATATTACTACCTCATAGCCCCTTGTCTGCCGGGGTTCGAAGGACAGTTATATAAGAGCGCAGTAAATGGGCGGTTTATGCGACACACTCAATTCGCCGTAATTTTCTGTCTCCTGTGTCTCGTAATGAGGCAGGAGGACAGAAAATATGGTTACTGATCGAGAAAGGATCGCATTTTGCGGCTGCGAGAAGGATGCTTCAGCTTACGCAGCGCTTTCGCCTCAATCTGGCGGATACGCTCGCGAGTCACGCTGAACTGCTGGCCGACTTCCTCGAGCGTATGATCGGTGTTCATGCCGATGCCGAAGCGCATGCGCAGCACGCGTTCTTCGCGCGGCGTTAGGCTGGCGAGCACCCGGGTCACGGTCTCTTTCAGGTTAGACTGGATCGCGGCATCGACAGGGATGATCGCATTCTTGTCCTCGATGAAATCGCCCAGATGCGAATCTTCCTCGTCGCCAATCGGCGTTTCGAGGCTGATCGGCTCCTTGGCGATCTTCATCACCTTGCGCACCTTTTCAAGCGGCATGGAAAGCCGCTCGGCCATCTCTTCCGGTGTGGGCTCGCGGCCCTGCTCGTGCAGGAACTGGCGAGACGTGCGCACCAGCTTGTTGATCGTCTCGATCATGTGCACCGGAATACGGATGGTGCGCGCCTGATCGGCGATGGAGCGGGTGATCGCCTGCCGGATCCACCATGTGGCGTAGGTCGAGAATTTATAGCCGCGGCGATATTCGAATTTGTCGACCGCCTTCATCAGGCCGATATTGCCTTCCTGGATCAGGTCGAGGAACTGCAGGCCGCGGTTTGTGTATTTCTTGGCGATGGAGATGACAAGGCGCAGATTGGCCTCCACCATTTCCTTCTTGGCGATGCGCGCTTCGCGTTCGCCCTTTTGCACCATGTTGACGATGCGGCGGAATTCGCTGAGCGCCATGCCGGTTGCCTGCGCGATTTCGGCGACTTCATTGCGAATGCGATCGACGGCATGCGCTTCGTTGGAGGCAAAAGCCGCCCACTTCTTGTCGATCGTGGCGACTCTCTCCAGCCAGCCTTCATCAAGCTCCCGGTTGATATATTCATCGAGGAAGCTCTTGCGGTTGACCTTGTGCCGCTCGGCAAGGCGCAGCATTTGACCGCCCAGCGTCGTGAGGCGGCGGTTATAGCTGTATAGCTGATCGACGAGATATTCGATCTTCTGCTGGTGGAACTGGACGCTTTCGACTTCCGCGGTCAGGTCTTCACGCAGCTTCTGATAGGAATCTTCGGCTTTGGTGCTGATTACATTGCCGCTGGCCATGGCGTCCAGCCGCTCGGCTTGCGCCTTGGCGAACTTGTGGAAAATCGCGGTGATGGCGGCGAACTTTTCCAGCGCCATCGGTTTAAGCGTTTCTTCCATCTGGGCGAGCGAGAGCGTGTTGTCGTCCTCGTCCTCCTCCTCGACGCGGCGCGTGCGGCGCTCGACCATCGAGTCTTCTTCATCCTCTTCTTCCGGCTCGTCCTCTACCTCGTCCTCGTCCTTGAAGGAGGGACCGGCGGTTTTTTCGGAAATCTCGCCATCATCATCATCGTCGTCCGACAGGCTCTCGGGAGCCGGATCCTTGGAGAGCATGGCCTCAAGGTCCAGAATTTCGCGCAGCTGCATCTCGCCATTGTTGAGCGCCGTCGACCACTCGATGATCGCATGGAAAGTCGTCGGGCTCTCGCACAGGCCCAGGATCATCGTGTCGCGACCGGCCTCGATGCGCTTGGCGATGGCGATTTCGCCTTCACGCGAAAGCAGTTCGACCGCGCCCATTTCGCGCAGGTACATGCGCACAGGGTCATCGGTACGGTCGACCGTTTCCTTCTTCTTTTCGGTCGTGATTTTTTCGCCGCTGCCACCATCGCCGTCGCCGTCATTATCGGCGTCAATCGCTTCGACCCCGTTATTGTCGTCGTCGCGATTTTCTTCGGCTTCCTCGTCATTCTCGACGATGTTGACGCCCATGTCGTTGAGCGCGGACATGACGTCCTCGATCTGCTCAGAGGACATCTGGTCCTGCGGCAGGGCGCTGTTCAGCTCGTCATAGGTGATGTAACCGCGCTTCGTGGCCTTCGCGATCAACTTCTTGACCGATGCCTCGTTCAGGTCAAGCAGCGGCGCGTCGCCGCCTTCATTGTCTTCGCCCTGACCTTTGCTTGCCTTGCTCGCCATTCGTTCGCCTTGTCCTGTGGGCGGGCTTACGCCGCCATCAACTGTTCTTCTATATTTGCCTTGAGCTCTTTCAAGCGCTCATCGTTGCGGCGCTTGTAGTGGATCAGATCGAGATGTTCCTGCCACAGCGCCTCATCAATCCCTTCATCTTCGCCTCGCGCATAGAGCGCAGCGGTCAATCGTTCAAGCTTTGGCTGATATTCCTGCTCGAACAAAAGAATATTTATGACCTCGCCCAAGTCGTTTTCCGCCACAGACCTGTCCGTATCGGCCTTGAAGAAAGAGAAGCGCAAGTCATGCGCGATGTTACGGCGTTCCGGTTCGGGTAATGAGGCGTCGGCTAATATGGCGTCGATCAGGCTTTCTTCAAGGGCCTGACGCTCAAAAGATGCGCGGATAAGCAACGACGTCCAGTCCTTGAGCGCCTGGGTCGGCATGGCGATGCCGCCAAGCTGCTCGCGATGGCTGTATAGCACGGCGGGATGGCGACACAGGCCCAGCAAAATGGCGCGCTTCATCATGCGGTCGATGCGCTGCGCCATATTGGCGAGATCGGAGCGGATTTCCTCACGCGTCTGCTTGATGAAACCGCGAACGGCGGACCGTTCCTGTTTCTTCCAGCCGAATTCGTTCCAAAACCGATCCTTGAACGCGCGCTCATATTCGCGGCGCACAAGATCATTCTGGATCGCCTGCGCATGTTCAGCCAGACGCTGCTGCAGGCCTGCGCGCGCTTCGGGCGTGTCGACTGCGCCCGCCGCCATTTCCATGCGCCATATCTGCTCGACCAGCGGGGCGGGGGAGGCGAGGCATTCCTCAAAGCCCTTCGCGCCTTTGGCCTTGATGAGATCGTCCGGGTCCATTCCGCCGGGCAGCGTCACGAAATTGAGGCTCTGGCCCGGTTGCAACAGCGGCAGCGCGCGCAGCGCGGCGCGATTGGCGGCTTTCTGGCCTGCGCTGTCGCCGTCGAAGCAGAGGATAGGCACGTCTGCGATTTTCCACAGCCGCTCGATCTGATGTTCGGTCAGCGCAGTGCCCAGCGGCGCGACGCATTCATGGATGCCCGCCTGCGCCAGCGCGATGACGTCCATATAGCCTTCGACGACGATGATGCGATTGGATGCGCGCGCGGCGGGCAGGGCCTTGTCGATATTGTAGAGCGTGCGGCCCTTGTCGAACAGCGGCGTGTCGGGTGAGTTGAGATATTTGGGTTCGCCGTCACCCAATATACGCCCGCCGAAAGCGATGACCCGGCCGCGATTGTCGCGGATCGGGATCATCAACCGGCCACGGAAACGGTCATAAGGCTCGCGGCCCCTGTCCTCGGGTTTGATGACGAGGCCTGCCTCGACCAGCATGTCGGGCGGGAAATCCTTGAGCGCGGTTTTCAGCTTGCCGCGCGAATCCGGCGCGAAGCCGAAGCCGAAAGCGCGCCGCGTGGCGTCGGTAATGCCGCGCCGTTCCATATATTCCCGCGCATGCGCACCTTCCAGACCGCCAAGCTGGCTCTCGAACCAGTCCTGCGCGGCGGCCATCGCGTCATGCAGTCCGCGTGCCTGCTCGGCCTTCTTCGCCGCGCGTGGGTCGGGCGCGGGCATCTCCATCCCGGCGGCGTCCGCCAGTTCCTTGACCGCATCAATGAAGGGAAGCCCGCGATGGTCCGTCATCCATCGGATCGCGTCGCCATGCGCGCCGCAGCCGAAGCAATGGTAGAAACCCTTGTCGTCATTGATCGTGAAGCTGGGTGTCTTTTCGTTATGGAAGGGACAGCACGCCTTATATTCCTTGCCCGCGCGCTGTACCTTCACGCTCTTGCCGATCAGGGTCGACAGCGTGGTGCGGGCGCGCAATTCATCAAGGAAGGCAGGGGAGAGGGACATGACCTTATAGCCCCTCCCTTCCAAGGGAGGGGGTGGGGTGGGTGATTTTCCGACGTTCCGGCATGGAACCGGCATGCGAGATAATCAATTCCACGATACCATCCAGATTTACCATCACATCTGCATTGCTGAACCGAACGACTCTATATCCTTTTTCTGAAAGATAGGCATCCCTTACGGCGTCCTTATTTGCCTGATGCTCATCTCCGTCGATTTCGATTACCAATCGAATATGTGGGCACAGGAAATCAACGATATACGGTGCTATCACGGCCTGTCGGCGAAATTTGAAGCCCGTCTGGGAGGCGCGGAGTTTTCCCCATAAGCGCTTTTCGGGTTCGCCGGTGTTGCTTCGTAAATCGCGCGCAAGCTCTCCTAGTTTCTCATTGATACGCTTGGCCATTAACCCACCCCAACCCCTCCCTTCGAAGGGAGGGGCTTTTTAATGGCTCAGCCCAGAGCAGCCTTCACCAGCCCGCTCGCCTTGCTCATGTCGATCACGCTGCCGTGGCGTTCTTTCAGCAGCGCCATCACCTTGCCCATATCCTTGACCGATTCCGCGCCGACTTCGGCCTTGATTGCATCGATAGCCGCGCGGGTTTCGTCCTCGCTCATCTGCTGCGGCAGGAAGGTCTCGATCACATCCAGCTCGGCCTGTTCCTGCGCCGCCAGCTCGGCGCGGCCGCCCTGTTCGTACATCGCAATCGATTCGCGGCGCTGCTTCACCATTTTCTGGAGAACATCGACGACAAGCGCATCGTCATCGGGCACCTGCGAAGCGGTGCGCAGCTCGATGTCCCGGTCCTTGATCTTGGCCAGGATCAGGCGCACGGCGGCCAGGCGTTCCTTGTCGCCGCCCTTCATCGCCTCGATTTGCGCGGATTTGATGGCGTCACGGATCATGACGGTGCGAATCCTCTCATTGTCGGAAAGAAAGAACCAGATATAACGGTAAAATCATTTTTTAACAGTCATTGACCGCGCCGCAACAAGGGCATAGGGAACCGGCCGTTTAGCCTGTGTGTCCTGCGACGGATGCGCGGCGCGACCGATAAGCAAAACAAAGGATTCTGCCCATGGCTACCGCCACATACCCCGCCGTGCCCAAAGGAGCGACAGGGGTATTGGTTTTAGCCGATGGCACGGTCGTGTTCGGGCGTGGTTTCGGCGCGGTCGGCGATGCCGTGGGCGAGGTGTGCTTCAACACGTCGATCACCGGCTATCAGGAGATCATGACCGACCCGAGCTACGCCGGGCAGATCATCACCTTCACTTTTCCCCATATCGGCAATGTCGGCACCAACCCGGAGGATGTCGAGCGCGAAGCGCCGCATGCGCTGGGCTGCATCGTGCGGCAGGACGTGACCGAACCCAGCAATTTCCGCAACGCGCAGCCGTTTGACGAGTGGATGAAGGCGAACGGGCGCATTGGCCTGTCGGGCGTCGATACGCGCGCGCTCACCCGGCGCATTCGTATGGCAGGCGCGCCCAATGCCGTGATCGCGCATGATCCGGCGGGCAAGTTCGACCTGAAGGCGCTGCATGAGAAAGCACAGGCTTGGCCGGGGTTGGAGGGCATGGATCTCGCCAAGGATGTGACGGCGGCGCAGCGTTTGTGGAATGATGGCACATGGGCGCTGGGTGTTGGCTATCATCTGGAGGCCGCAAAGCCGGATGCGCCGCATGTGGTCGCGCTCGATTTCGGGGCGAAGGACAATATTTTCCGTTCGCTGGTGCAGGCCGGAGCGCGGGTGACGGTATTGCCCGCCAATGCCAGCTATGAGGATATCATGGCGCTGGAGCCCGCAGGCGTGTTCCTCTCCAACGGTCCTGGTGACCCGGCGGCGACGGGGGAATATGCCGTGCCGGTGATCCGCAAGCTGCTCGATGCGGACATGCCGATCTTCGGGATATGTCTGGGGCACCAGATGCTGGCGCTGGCCGGTGGCGCGAAGACGATCAAGATGCATCAGGGCCACAGAGGCGCGAACCACCCGGTCAAGCATCTGGAAAAGAATGTGGTCGAGATCACCAGCATGAACCACGGTTTCGCGGTCGATGCCGCGACCTTGCCCAACAATGTGAAGGAAACGCATGTCAGCCTGTTCGATGGCTCCAACTGCGGCATCGCCTTCACCGACCGCAACGCTTTCGGCGTGCAGTACCACCCCGAAGCCTCTCCCGGCCCGCAGGACAGCTTCTACCTGTTCGAGAAATTCGTGGGAGGATTGAGGTGAGCTTGTTTCGCGCGAAAAAGTGGAAATACTATAGCGTGATATGGTCGCAATATGATGGTCGTTGGAAGTGGGAAGGGCGACCTCAGCAGGAATATTCGCAACTCGAATTGTTGAAGGAGCTTGGTGAGCAAGGGTGGGAGCTTGTGACGATTGCTCCTTATGCTGATGATGGCAAAGTGGTGGCCCACGAATACATTTTTAAGAAGCAAGTCTAATGCCCAGAGGGACAGGTCTATCTTTTTCGCTCTTAAAACCCTCTCCCCGCGGTGGGAGAGGGTGGCGCGCGTCAGCGCGCCGGGTGAGGGGGCAGGTGCATCGCTATCGTAGCCAGCACGCCGTCGATATTGCCAAGAACTTCATGGTTCCAGAAGCGGATCACCTTGAAACCCTGCGTTTCGAGGAAAGCCGTGCGCGGGGAATCGGCTTCTGTGCTGTGCTGTCCGCCATCGACCTCGACAATCAACCGCGCGTCAAAGCAGATGAAATCCGCGATGTAGGGGGCGATAATAACCTGCCTTCTGAATTTAGCGCCGCCGAGTTGCCGGTTGCGCAGCTTCGACCACAGCAGCGCTTCCGCGTCGGTCGCGTTGCGCCGCAAGTCGCGCACCCGGTTTTTCATTTCGCTCGTCACCATTCCCCCTCACCCGGTCGCTTCGCGACCACCCTCTCCCGCCGGGTGAGAGGGTATAAAGCAATGATTGCCTGATGCCCAAAAGAACTGACATCTCCTCTATCCTTATCATTGGCGCGGGGCCGATCATCATCGGTCAGGCGTGCGAGTTCGATTATTCGGGCACGCAGGCCTGTAAAGCGCTGAAGGAGGAGGGCTATCGCATCATCCTCGTCAATTCCAACCCGGCGACGATCATGACCGACCCGGAGATGGCGGACGCGACCTATATCGAGCCAATCACGCCCGAAATCGTCGCCAAGATCATCGAGAAGGAGCGGCCGGACGCGGTGCTGCCCACCATGGGCGGCCAGACCGCGCTCAACACCGCGCTGGCGCTGTTCAATGACGGCACGCTGGAGAAATATGGTTGCCAAATGATCGGTGCGGATGCCGAGGCCATCGACAAGGCCGAAGATCGCCTGAAATTCCGCGATGCGATGGACAAGCTGGGCCTCGAATCCGCGCGTTCGGGCATCGCCCATACGCTTGAGGAGGCGCTTGCGGTGCTGGAGCGCACCGGTTTGCCGTCGATCATCCGCCCCAGCTTCACCATGGGCGGCACCGGCGGCGGTGTGGCGTACA
This sequence comes from Sphingobium sp., assembly GCA_020446425.1. Lineage (GTDB taxonomy): Bacteria > Pseudomonadota > Alphaproteobacteria > Sphingomonadales > Sphingomonadaceae > Sphingobium. Next base: position 79,620 of record JAGRES010000009.1, read on the forward strand.
ACCGCGAGGAGTTCGAGGCTATCGTCCGCTCCGGCCTCGATGCATCGCCCACCACCGAGGTGCTGATCGAGGAATCGCTGCTCGGCTGGAAAGAATATGAGATGGAGGTCGTGCGCGATCGCAACGACAACGCCATCATCATCTGCTCGATCGAGAATGTCGATCCGATGGGCGTGCACACCGGCGATTCGATCACGGTCGCCCCCGCGCTGACGCTGACCGACAAGGAATATCAGATCATGCGCAACGCCAGCATAGCGGTGTTGCGGGAAATTGGCGTAGAAACAGGTGGTTCGAACGTACAGTTCGCAGTAAATCCTAAAGATGGTCGCCTGATCGTCATCGAGATGAACCCGCGCGTCAGCCGCTCTTCGGCGCTCGCGTCCAAGGCGACCGGCTTCCCCATCGCCAAGGTCGCAGCGAAGCTCGCCGTGGGCTACACGCTCGACGAGATTATGAACGACATCACCGGCGCGACGCCCGCCAGCTTCGAGCCGACCATCGACTATATCGTCACCAAGATCCCGCGCTTCGCCTTTGAGAAGTTCAAGGGCACGCAGCCGCTGCTCGGCACCGCGATGAAATCGGTGGGCGAGGTGATGGCGATTGGCCGCTCGATCCACGAAAGCATGCAGAAGGCGCTGCGCGGCCTCGAAACCGGCCTTTCCGGCTTCAACATCGTCGATCATCTGGTTGGTGCAAGCAAGGACGAGATTATCGCCGCGCTGGGCCAGCCGACGCCGGACCGGCTGCTGATCGCGGCGCAGGCGCTGCGCGAAGGCTTGAGCGTCGCGGAAATCCATGCGGTAGCGAAATTCGACCCGTGGTTCCTCGAACGCCTCAAGGAAATCGTCGATGCCGAGGCGGAAGTGCTGGAAAACGGCCTGCCGCAGGATGCCGACGCGATGCGGCGGCTCAAATCCTTGGGCTTTTCCGACAGCCGCCTCTCCTGGCTGGCGCTTCAATCCGCGCATCTGCTCGCGCCGCAAGCCGCCAAGGGCCATGGCCTGCTGCACGACGCGGTCAAGGCGATGACCGGCGCGACCACCGAATATGAAGTGCGTCAGCTGCGCCACAAGCTGGGCGTGCGCCCGGTGTTCAAGCGCATCGATACCTGCGCGGCGGAGTTCGAGGCGAAGACGCCCTATATGTACTCCACCTATGAAGCGCCCAGCTTTGGCGAACCGGAGTGCGAGAGCCAGCCGACCGACCGGAAAAAGGTCGTGATATTGGGCGGCGGGCCGAACCGGATCGGGCAGGGGATCGAGTTCGATTATTGCTGCTGCCACGCCTGCTTCGCGCTAGAAGATGCGGGCTATGAGACGATCATGGTCAACTGCAACCCGGAGACGGTTTCGACCGACTATGATACGTCAGACCGCCTCTATTTCGAGCCGCTGACGGTCGAGGATGTGCTGGAGATTCTGCACACCGAAATGTCCAATGGCACGCTTGCGGGCGTGATCGTGCAGTTTGGCGGGCAGACGCCGCTGAAACTCGCGCAGGCATTGGAGGATAGCGGGATCCCGATCCTCGGCACATCTCCCGACGCCATCGACCTGGCCGAAGACCGTGAGCGCTTTGCCGCACTGGTTACCAAGCTCAAGCTCAAACAGCCCGCCAATGGTATCGCGCGCAGCCGTGAGGAGGCCATCGCGGTCGCCAACCGCATCGGCTATCCGGTGCTGATGCGCCCGTCCTATGTGCTGGGCGGCCGCGCGATGGAGATCGTCGACGGGCAGGCGCAGCTTGAGGAATATATTGCCACCGCCGTTCAGGTGTCGGGCGACTCGCCGGTGCTGATCGACCAATATCTGCGTGATGCGATAGAGGTGGATGTCGATGCGCTGTGCGATGGCGACGATGTCGTGGTCGCGGGCGTGCTTCAGCATATCGAGGAAGCGGGCGTGCATTCGGGTGACAGCGCTTGCTCGCTGCCGCCCTATAGCCTGAGCGACGATATTATCGCCGAAATCGAGCGTCAGGCGGATGCTCTGGCCCGCGCGCTCAAGGTACGCGGCCTGATGAACATCCAGTTCGCCGTGAAAGACGGCGAAGTTTACCTGATCGAGGTCAATCCGCGCGCATCGCGTACGGTGCCGTTCGTCGCCAAGGCGGTCGGTGCGCCCATCGCCAAGATCGCTGCGCGGGTAATGGCGGGTGAAAAGCTGAAAGATCTGCCGGTAATCGACCGCAATGACATCGGCCATATCGCGGTCAAGGAAGCCGTCTTCCCATTTAGCCGCTTCCCCGGCGTCGACCCGGTGCTTTCGCCGGAAATGAAATCGACCGGCGAAGTCATGGGCATCGACGCCGATTTCCCGACCGCTTTCGCCAAGTCGCAAATGGGCGCGGGCGTTATATTGCCGCAATCGGGTGCGATTTTCGTCTCGGTGAAGGACAGCGACAAGCCCGTCATCCTGCCCGCCGTGCGCAAGGCGGCGCAGCTTGGCTTCACTATCGTCGCGACCGGCGGCACCGCGCGCTATCTGGAAGAGCAGGGCATTGCGGTCGAAACGGTCAATAAGGTAGCGCAGGGCCGCCCGCATATCGTGGATCGCATCACCGATGGCGGTATCGCGATGATCTTCAACACGACCGAGGGCTGGCAGTCACTCAAAGACAGTCAATCCATCCGCGCCAGTGCACTCAAAATGAAGATTCCGAGCTACACCACGGCAGCCGCCAGTGTCGCCGCGATGGATGCTATAGAGGCTTTGAAAGCACATCCTCTTGAAGTCAGGGCGTTGCAATCCTATTATCGTTAGCCACGATTTGATTTTTCCTTTTAGGAATGCATGAATGACCGGTCCCGCCCTGAACGGCCGGTTGGGTGGGTTATTGATTGAAATATTGGGGATTTTCTAATGGCGACCGTTGAAAAAATGCCGATGCTCGCAATAGGGCACGAAAAGCTGACGGAACAGCTGCGCACCCTCAAAGCCGAGCGTCCGCTGATCGTCGACGCGATCGAAGAAGCCCGCGCGCATGGCGACCTTTCGGAAAATGCCGAATATCACGCTGCGAAGGAGCGCCAGGGCCAGGTCGAAGCGACCATCGCTGACCTGGAAGACAAGCTCAGCCGCGCGCAGGTTATTGATCCGACCACCCTATCGGGCGACAAGATCGTGTTCGGCGCGACCGTTACCTTGCTTGATGAAGACGACAAGCCGGTCAAGTATCAGATCGTCGGCCAGGCCGAGGCGGACGCCAAGTTGGGCATGATCTCATACAACAGCCCGCTTGGCCGTGCCCTGATCGGTAAGCAGGTGGGCGAGGATGTTGAATTCACCGTTCCCGCCGGCGAAAAATATTACTACATCGAGAAGATCGAGTTCATCTGACCCGCGTCGGGCAGGACAGGCACCGGTCATGCGATCAACACATTCGGCGCGCACCACGACTGCATTGGCGGGCCTGATCTTCATCGCCCATCTGATTTCCAGCGTTATCGCATCGGGATATGCGATATCCTATGCGGGCGGCTTCATTCCGGCACGGGTGGGCAACCCTGCGTTGCTTGACCATATCGACCTGGGTATGCCGGCGGTGCCGCTGGTTCTTACACCGCTCAGCGCGACCTTGCTGCACGGCGGGTGGCTGCATCTCGGTTTCAATCTGCTGATCCTGCTCTATTGCGGGCGGCAGGTGGAGACCGTCCTCGGGCGCACGTTGTACCTGATCCTCTATGCCGCAGGGGCCTATGCGGCGGCGGCAGGGCAGTGGTTTCTCAATCCGCAGCTGCCGATACCGATGATCGGCGCCAGTGGCGCGATTTCGGCCATTATCGGGGCCTATGCGCTATTGTTCAGCAACAGCAAGGTGCGCGCGATTGGGCCTATTCCGGCCAGTGTCGTGCGCATGGCCTGGCTCGGCGCGGGCTGGGTATTTCTTCAGTTTCTGATCGGCGTTGCCAGCAGCAGTGGGCCGGGTATTCCAGGCGCTGGAAGTGACGGCATCGCCATCGGCGCGCATATCGGCGGGTTCATTGCCGGTATGCTACTGGTACGCCCGATGCTGAAAATGCGCTTTAGCGGAGCGGCCCCTACGCACTGACCCTATTAATGGCTGTGGTCGTCGTCCTGAGACGGATCGAGCAGCTTGTGCAGGTGCACGATCACATATTTCATCTCTGCATCGTCGACTGTGCGCTGCGCCGCGCCGCGCCATGCCTTTTCCGCCGTCGCGAAATCTGGAAATACGCCAACGATATCTATGGAGGACAGGTCCTCGAAATCGAGGGTTCTCGGGTCGGCTACGCGACCGCCCATGACAAGATGCAATTTGCTCATATCCGCTGCTTATGCTGCATAGGCGAAAAAAATCAATATGGGGAAAATGCGATTGCCGATATTTATTCTTCGGGATTGTCGGTTTCCGTAACGTCTTTGGTACGGCGTACCTTGGATGCCAGCTTGGCGACGGTTTCCGCTGCGATTTTCTTCATGCCTTCGGTTTTCAGCGTGCTCTCGACCTGTTGCGCCGTGCTGGAGAGTATGTCGCTGGCCTGCTCGAGACCGGCCTTGGCAATGCCTTGCACTTCCTTCCGGGCATTGGCGGCGAGGCCGCCCAACGCAGGCGCTGCCGCTTTCACGGCCTTTGCGGAACGCGGCATCATGTATGCTGCGAATGCGCCAAATGCCGCCGCTGCCGCGATTGCGGCCATGGGATGCTCGGTGACGATGCGGTTGGTCGTAGCGGCAAGGTCATCGGCTTTGCCGCGTGCACCGGCGATTTTTTCACCGGCTTTCGCGCCAGCTTCCTTCACGCGCGTTCCCGCTCGTTCGACGTTGGAGCGGGCCGCTGTTTTGGCGCGCTGGATCGTGGAGTTCTTGGTCTCGGCCATTATGGATCCTCGGTCTGGGAAGGAGGGGGGTCGGGGGCTGCATCCTGCTGGCGGGTCATGCCTGCGCGCACATGCGCATATCCTTTTGCGGCCAGGCTGAACAAAGGTTTGCGTGCCAATATGGCTCCGATTGCCGCTGCAATACCCGCCGCCTTGAAGGGGTGGGCGCGCACTGCCGCCTTGGAGGCGTCGATTGCATCGAGCCCGGCGTCCAGAACCTTGTTCCCGGCTTCACTGGCGAGATGAGAGGGCCGCACGCGCTCGCGCGCCAAACCCATCAGCCCCATCAGCCGTGTTCGTTTGGCCTCTGTTTCCGTGGAAAGTGTGGCCAGCCGTTCCGCCTGCTTGTCAAGGCTGCCCATTGGTGGCCTCCTTTTGCATGGCGATCCGTATCGTCTTGCGCAGCTTGGAGCGGATCATCGCCGCCAATAGGGCGATCACGGCTATACCAACCAGCAGAACGATGAGCGTTGCGACCAAAGGTCCGACATAAGGCGATAAAATCCAGATCGCGCCGATGGGCAGGGCAACGAGCAGGCCGAACAGCAGGAACAGGGCCACGATGCCGAAAATCGCCGCGAAACGGAAACCCGATGCCATGATTTCCATGCGCAGTTTCTGCCGCTCCATTTCGAAGCGGGCATAATCCTTGCCATTTTCAAACAGGGTCTGGATGACCTCTACGGTCGAACGATTGGCATCGTCCTCTCCAGCGTCCTCCATGGGGGCATGCGCCGGTGACGCATCGCTATGTTCAATATCCTCTTCAGGCGACCAGCCCGTTTCCTGCTTCACCGGCATCTGCTCCCATTAGGCCGCGTATCGGAAAAGATCGCTCAATCCTTGTCGGAGCCTTTGGCAAGACGCATCAGGACGTAGCCGGCGATAGCGGCCGCGCCGATGGCGACTGCGGGGCTCTTGCGTACGAAATCGCGCGCTTCACCGAGCAGCTGGTCCACATCCTTTTCATCCAGTGACTTGGCCGCGCCTGCAACCGCGTCGGCGGCCTGGCGGGCATAATCGCCATATTGCGGACCCAGTTTGCTGTCGACCGTTTGCGCCGTTTCATTGATGAGGTCGGCCAGACTGTGCATCGCGCCACCGGTTTTCTGCTTGGCGGTGCCGGCGGCGTCGCGCGCTACCTTGCTGGCCTGCGATTTGACCTGTTCGCCCTGCGCCTTCCAGTCGAACGCCGAGACGCTTTCCTTAGTCTCATTGACCTTGGCGCGCATTGCGGCGGAGGCGGTATCAAATGCCTCCCGTGCCTGCTGCGCGGACTGCGACAAGGTCGGTGCAGCTGCGCTCTTCTTGGCCGCAGTACGGGTCGACGGCTTCGCGGTCTTAGCCGTTTTGGCTTTCGTCGCAGTCGTCTTGCGCGGCGTTGCCTTGCGTGTCTTGGGGGCGGGCTTGGTATCAATATCGAGAGCGTCGGCCATGGCGAGTTCCTTTATGTGTGAGTTAGAGCACTTTCACATAAGCTAATGCATGAACATAAATAGGAGTTCCATGCGCGCATTTCATCCTATTTGTTTCACTTTTTTGTCTCCGCCCGGACCGCCGCATTGCCTTATGAGCCAGTGGTGGCTAAGCGGGCGCGGAAAAGGGCGTTCATGCCCTTCCCATACATCAGGCCCAAGCATAAGGCAGAGACAAGGAAAACGACCATGACCGCCATTCTCGATATCCACGCACGCCAGATTTTCGACAGCCGTGGCAACCCCACTGTCGAAGTGGATGTGTTGCTCGAGGATGGCAGCTTTGGGCGCGCCGCGGTGCCTTCGGGCGCGTCCACCGGCGCATATGAGGCCGTCGAAAAGCGCGATGGCGACAAGAGCCGCTATATGGGCAAGGGCGTTACGCAGGCCGTCGAGGCGGTCAACGGTGCGATTGCCGAAGCGATTGTCGGTCTCGATGCTGAGGACCAAGGCGACATCGACGCCGTGATGATCGCGCTCGATGGCACGGAGAACAAAGCCAATCTCGGCGCCAACGCCATTCTCGGCGTATCGCTCGCCGTCGCCAAGGCCGCCGCTGATGCGCGGGGCTTGCCGCTCTATCGCTATGTCGGCGGCGTATCCGCGCATGTGCTGCCGGTGCCGATGATGAACATCATCAATGGCGGTGAGCATGCCGACAACCCCATCGACTTTCAGGAATTCATGATCATGCCCGTCGGTGCGGAGAGCATTGCCGATGCCGTGCGGATCGGTTCGGAGATTTTCCACACCCTGAAAAAAGGCCTGCATGACAAGGGGCTGGCGACGGCCGTGGGTGACGAGGGCGGTTTCGCGCCCAATCTTGCCAGCACGACCGATGCGCTCGACTTCATCATGGAGAGCATCGCGGCTGCGGGCTATAAGCCGGGCGACGATGTGGTGCTGGCGCTCGATTGCGCATCCACCGAATTCTTCAAGAACGGCAAATATGAAATGGTGGGTGAGGGCAAGAGCCTGACCCCCGCCGAAATGGCCGATTATCTCGCTGACCTATGCGCCCGTTATCCGATCAAGTCGATCGAGGACGGCATGAGCGAGGACGATTTCGAGGGCTGGAAGCTGCTCACCGACAAGATCGGGGATACGGTTCAGCTTGTTGGCGATGACCTGTTTGTCACCAACCCGAAGCGTCTGGCGATGGGCATCGATAAGGGGCTGGCCAACTCAATGCTGGTGAAGGTCAATCAGATCGGATCGCTCACCGAAACACTGGCCGCCGTCGATATGGCGCACCGCGCACGCTACACCAATGTCATGTCGCACCGCTCTGGCGAGACGGAGGATGCGACCATCGCCGACCTCGCCGTCGCCACCAATTGCGGTCAAATCAAGACCGGCTCGCTGGCGCGTTCGGACCGGCTGGCGAAATATAACCAGCTCATCCGTATTGAGGAGGAACTGGGCGATCGCGCGCATTATGCCGGGCGTGCCATTTTCCGCAGCTGAATCCTCAAGATTCCGCTATTTGTCGCAAATTCGGCGTGTTAACCATTTTTTGGTTGCACGCTGGAATCGTCTGTGATTCAACATGTATATGGCGCATATCGCGAAACTTCGTATGCTGTTTTCCGGGGCTTTCGGCCCTGTAGTAGCGGTGCTGCTTCTAGCGGCGCTCATCAGCTATGCGTTGCTCAGCGCCAATGGCCTGCTGGCATGGGGCGGATATAAGCGTCAGCTTCAGGAAAAACGCGCGGAGCTGAAGGTGGTTCAGGCAGAACGGGCGCGTATTGCCAATCGGGTGCGGCTGCTCGATCCGCGCCATGTCGACCCCGATCTGGCCGATGAAATGATACGCAAGGAACTCAACGTCGCGCATCCCGACGAAATCGTCGTCCCTCTCAGTTCTTCAAAATCAAGCTACTAACCAGATTTATTTCTCCATAATAACCAAATGGGAACACTTCCATGCAAGTGTGGCTTTTTGTTGGATTATGGTTTTGGGCGCGCTATACCCGCATCGCTCCCCAAGAAAGAAATAGAAGGACGTTCCATTGGCTAAAGCGCCCGCGCCACGAGCGGCAAAAAAGACAACACCAGCCCGGCGAAAATCAGCATCGCCATCACGAGCGGACCATAACAGTATCAAACCTGATGCTCCTCAGGACTATGAACCCAGCAAGGACGAGCTGCTCGAATTCTATCGCCAGATGCTTCTCATCCGCCGGTTTGAGGAAAAAGCGGGGCAGCTCTATGGCCTCGGGCTGATCGGCGGCTTCTGCCACCTCTATATTGGACAGGAAGCCGTTGCGGTCGGCATCCAGTCGGCGCTGACGCCCGGCAAGGACAGCGTCATCACCGGCTATCGCGATCATGGCCATATGCTCGCCTACGGCATCGACCCGAACAGCATCATGGCGGAGTTGACCGGGCGCGCCGCCGGTATCTCAAAAGGCAAGGGCGGCTCGATGCATATGTTCAGCGTCGAGCACAAATTTTATGGCGGCCACGGCATCGTTGGCGCGCAGGTATCGCTCGGTACCGGGCTTGGTTTCGCGCACAAATATAACGATGACGGCGGCGTGTGCGTCGCCTATTTCGGTGACGGCGCATCCAACCAGGGCCAGGTTTACGAGAGCTTCAACATGGCCGAGCTGTGGAAGCTGCCGATCATCTTCGTGATCGAGAACAACCAATATGCGATGGGCACCAGCGTCAACCGCTCATCGGCCGAGGATCAGCTCTTCCGGCGCGGTGAGAGCTTCCGCATTCCCGGGCTTCAGGTGAACGGCATGGATGTGCTGGCCGTGCGCGGTGCGACCGAAGAGGCGCTCAAATGGGTGCGGGGCGGCAATGGCCCGATCCTGCTGGAAATGAAGACCTATCGCTATCGTGGCCATTCCATGTCCGACCCCGCCAAATATCGCTCGCGCGAGGAAGTGCAGGCCATGCGGGAGAAATCCGACCCGATCGAAGGCGTGAAAAAATATCTCGAAGAGGCGGGCGTTACCGCTGACGAGATCAAATCCATCGACCAGAATATCCGCAAGATCGTCAATGAAAGCGCAGATTTCGCGGAAAGCGCGCCCGAGCCGGAAATGTCCGAGCTCTATACCGACGTTCTGGTGGAGAAATACTGATGGCGATCGAGATCAAGATGCCCGCGCTTTCCCCGACGATGGAGGAAGGCACGCTCGCCAAATGGCTGGTGAAAGAAGGCGACGAAGTGAAAGCTGGCGATCTCATGGCCGAGATCGAAACCGACAAGGCGACGATGGAGTTTGAGGCTGTCGATGAAGGCGTCGTTGGCCAGATATTGGTGGCCGAAGGCACCGAGAATGTGAAGGTTGGCACCGTGATCGCTACATTGGCGGGTGAGGGCGGTGATGCTGTGGCCGCCACGCCTGCCCCCGCGCCAGCGGAACCTGCCGCTGAGGCGCCCGCACCAACGCCGTCTCCCGCGCCTGAGAAACCCGCAGCAGCTCCCGTGATTGCCGCCGATCCGGCTGTCCCGGAGGGCACGGAATTCGTCAAGATGACGGTTCGCGAGGCATTGCGCGATGCGATGGCCGAGGAAATGCGCTCCGATGAACGTGTGTTCGTGATGGGCGAAGAAGTCGCGGAATATCAGGGTGCGTACAAGGTGACACAAGGCCTGCTTCAGGAGTTCGGCGACAAACGGGTGATCGACACGCCGATTACCGAGCATGGCTTTGCCGGTGTCGGCGTTGGCGCAGCGATGGGCGGGCTCCGGCCTGTGATCGAGTTCATGACGTTCAACTTCGCGATGCAGGCGATTGACCAGATCATCAACTCAGCAGCCAAGACCAATTATATGTCCGGCGGCCAGATGCGCTGTCCGGTGGTGTTTCGTGGCCCCAATGGCGCGGCGTCGCGTGTCGGCGCGCAGCACAGCCAGAATTATGGTCCATGGTATGCCGCTGTTCCCGGCCTGATCGTGATCGCGCCCTATGACGCGGCGGACGCCAAGGGGCTATTGAAGGCGGCGATCCGCTGCTCCGATCCGGTCGTGTTCCTCGAAAACGAGCTGGTCTATGGCCGCACGTTCGAGGTGCCGGTGCTGGATGATTATGTGCTGCCCATCGGCAAGGCGCGGATCATGCGCGAAGGCGCGGATGTGACGCTGGTCAGCTATTCCATCGGTGTCGGTGTGGCGCTGGAAGCCGCAGAAACACTGGCGGGTGAGGGCATAGACGCGGAAGTCATCGACCTGCGCACGCTGCGCCCGCTCGACACTGCGACCGTGCTAGCCAGCCTCCGCAAGACCAATCGCATCGTCGTGGTTGAGGAAGGCTGGCCGCAATGCTCCATCGCCAGCGAAATCGCCGCCGTGTGCATGGAACAGGGCTTTGACGATCTCGATGCGCCGGTGCTGCGCGTCACCAACGAGGATGTGCCGCTGCCCTATGCCGCCAATCTCGAAAAGGCGGCGCTGGTCGATGCCACGCGCGTCGTCGAGGCGGCGAAGAAGGTCTGTTATCACTAAGGCTGGATACGATATGGAATCGAAAAGGGCGCCGGTTGGCGCCCTTTTTTGCATATGCTCAACGCGTCGTCAGGTGCAAACCGACGGTGTAACGCCTTCGGTATTATAGAAACCCGTGCCGCCACTACCGGCAAGATCGCGGTCGTCGCGCACAACCATGGCCGCGACCGTATTGATGTCACGATAGTCCATAATACCGAACATTTCAGGGCGCACGACCGGGAACAGCGGCTCGTAGCGATAATGGACTTCAACGAATATGATGGCGGTGCCGTCCGGTGCGAAGACCGTGCTGCCGGTCGGACCCATGCCCGCCAGGTCGTCTTGGCCCGCGGTGCCATATTGCGGCGCATAGGTGGTCGCCTGGCCATAGCAGCGCTGCCAACGGATCCAGTTCTTGTTCGGATGGTTGGTGGTGTCCGGGTCCGGCTCCAGGCTGGAAATGATGATGCGCGCCTTGGCGTTGGAAATCGTGCTGTTGTCGGCCTGCCGCTCATTGGAGAAGCCATTGATGTTCAGGCTGCCGCTCTGCGCGAGTGCACCCTGCAACAGGTCATTCATCTGCGCTTCGGTAATCTTCTTCGATTGTAGAAGATTACCCTCGCCGATACGTGACGCGTTGTCGGCGACCTGCAAGGCTAGCGCCGAAACCCGCATCTTGGTGATCGAGTAATTGGCGAGCTCCGCACCGCCGCTGATCATCAGAAGCAGGAACGGCATGGAGAAGGCGAATTCGACAAGACTGATGCCGCTCTCGTTCTTGCCGAGCGAACGCAGGCGGTGCAGCGCCCGGAAAAATGAGGTCAAAGGCTTCATGGGCATGCCTGCGGTGTCAAAGAGCCTGTCGGGACCTGCTGGTCGCCATAAGGCTGGTTGGCCAGAACCGTTCTCGACGTAATGTCGACCGTGGAGGGAAGGCCGATAAGCTTCGTCAGCGGAAACAGGCGCTGGTAGGTCATGTTCACCGAATAGACGACGACGTCTTTCGCGCCACCCTGGCCCTGATTGCCGCCGGTCGCATCATAGACACCGTTGAAATTGGCGTCGACCCAGGTTTCGCCGGTTTCGCACACGCCGTTCTGGTTGGAGTCCTCGGGTTGTTGCGCCTGCGCCTGAGTAAAGGTGGAATAGGACTGGCGGTCGATGGTGATCGTCGCTGACTTGTTGAGGTTCAGCAGCGCATCACGCACCTTGGTGTCAATGGCCGTCTGGATCGCTGTTTCGGTGCCGTTCTCAAGCGTCGCGTCACGCGCGGCTTTCTGGATTTCGCCGTTCATCACAGACTGGACGTACAGCGTATAGCCGATATCCATCCCGCCCATGATCAGCATGAAGAATACAGGGGCGATCACCGCGAATTCGACAGCGGCGATGCCTTTCTCTTCTTTTCTGAGTTTGGGCCAGATACGCATTGTCACCTCAATTGGTCAGACGCAGCTGCGAGATCTTGTCCGCGATATTGCGGAATTGCGTGATCAGCGCTGTCGTGTCGGCCGCCTGGAAGAAATAGGCGCTGCTGGTGGCGCATGCGGTCAAGCGGTTGATTGTGTCAGTATCGACGCTGCTGCCATAGGAAATCACCCAGAGCGTAATGCCCTTGTTCTTGATCGCAGTGCACAGAGCGGCGGCGCGGGCGTTGTTATTTTGCTGCAACTTCGTTTCGAACTGGTTGTTGCTCAGGCCATTCGGAGTGATTTGCCGCCTGTCCCACCATTCGATGCCGTAGCTCGCATAATTGTTGTAGCTGTTTTCCGTGTTGCCGTCCGTCATGAAGATCATGTGCCGCTGAATCTGCGCGCCACCGGCCGTGGTGGCGTTCTCGCTGGCGAACAGGCCGGTAGGTGACATCAGCCGCGCGCCCCACAGCAGGCCTATGTCGTGATAGGTGTTGCCGTTATAATCAATGGTGTTGACATAGCTCTGGAAATTGGAGGCGCCGGTCGTGCCGCTATATTGCGTCAGCTTCCGGGAAGGCGTGACACCGCAATTGCTGAACTGCAGGTTCTGGCTGATGGTGGAAGTTGAGTACACATCAGATGTGGTGTTCGATCCGCCATTCTTCCTGGCCCAGACGGCATCCGGCAGGGCGGGCGCCCAGCGTGTATTGACGTCGGTCGTCGGGACCAGGTCGATATCCATATCTTCGGAATTGGCGGGCGACGTCGGATAATTGTTCCAGTCGTCGGTCGGATCGCCATCGGTATTCAGGAATGTCCGGCGTTCCTGAATGCAGCCATCCCAGGAAACGCTGGTATCGGCGTTCATCCATCCGATCGGCAGGTTAACGCTGTTGTTCCAGCTGCTGCCGCCAGCCTTCAGGCCAGAAACATCGAGCGGAACCTTTTTGTAGACATATGTGTAGTTCGGTGAATTCACATCCGTCTGGCTTTCGACATAATTGTCGTAGAAATTGGTCCACTTCTTGTATTTGCCGTTCCACTTGAGCTGGCAGATCACTTCATTACCATTGGTCGTACGCAGGGAAACGATAGTGTTCACGATGCCGCCCAAACTGTCGGTTGTGCTTGTGGTTGTATCGCCATTATCGACGGGGGTCGGGCTATATTCGGAACAACTATACGCATTGCTCTCGTAGCCGGTCTGGTTTTTGGATCCTGATATATGTTGCCAAGGGCCGTGGACCAACGACCTTGGGTTAACGGTATCCTGCACCGTAGTGCGGGATTGATAGTCTGCGCTGTCGCGCAAATAATCATTGGGCAGCAGCTTGCCGACATTGACCATATGGTCGTAGTTCACAAAGCCGAAACGCAACTGAATCTGGCTGGAGAGGCCGCCCACCGGATTGGCTGTCGTGCCGCACTGGGTTGGCGTGATGTCGGTGATATCCTGCTTGGCCAGCGCCTCGTAGAAACATTTTACCGCTCTGCGCAGCCCTTCGATACGCGAAACGCCGCTGCTGTCTCCCGGGATGGTGAGGCGCATTGAACCCGAATTATCGAGCACGAACATCACATCGGTGTTCGGGATGCGCATCATGCTGTCGCAGGTGACGGCGATGGTCTTGGTTTGCATGCTGAACAGCTTCATCAGCGTCATCGGCACATCGGCCGATGCGGTGCCGGTCACGGTGCCGCTGCTTTCCACATAGGAACGAGTGCGATTTTCCGATCCGAATGCGCCATTCTCGAAGTTGAGGTCGAATGCGGCCAGAGCGTTGGTGTTGGCGGCGCTGTTGTTGTCGCTCCATTGTCCCGCGCCCATGACACGGCGGCCGGCGAGCGCGCCCGCGTCACATGCCGCCTGAAGACGGGACTGGACCGCATATATGCGCGCCATATCGACCGCGCCGCCAACCATACCCATCAGGGGGAAGGCTGCCGCTGCCGTCAATGCAAGCGTATTGCCTGCCTCGTTACGAAGCAGACGCGCCAGAAAACCCTTTTTCGCTTCAGCGTTACGTGCCATGCGATATCCCAGTCTTGACCTGTTCTGATCGAAATCGCGGCGCCCACAAACATGGTTCGGCAGGCGCGCGCGCATGTCGACCGATTGTGTACAAATAAAAGCAACGTCTTAAGAAATGGTGATTCGAGAGCCTTAATGGATCGTAAAGCGCAGCCGGAAACCCGCGGAATTTCGCCGGTTCAGCAGCTCGTCCTCGCCAGCGCCGGAGAGCGGCGGGATCATGCCAAGCATGTGTTTATGCTGGATAATGAGTGCGCGCATATCGCCCGCCAGACGCACGAGCCGATGATGGCGCAGATCCGTCTGGCCTGGTGGCGCGATGGCCTGCGCGCGGAAAATTTATTGCCTGAGCACCGCAATGAATTGATGGAGAATCTGCGTGGCAACGCGTTATTCGGCCAGAGCCGTGAGGCCCTGATCGCGATCATAGACGGTTGGGAGGAGCTGATCGTTGCCGATGGCGAGGATTGGCAAGCCATGCTGCCGCGCTATGCGGAAGGGCGCGGGCAGGGGCTGTTCGCAGCGCTTTGGCCGGAGGGGCAGGGCGATATCGACGATACGGGGCAGATATGGGCCTTATGGGACCTCGCGGGGAATATTGGCGATGATGCCTTGGCTGCCATCACGGTGTCGCAGGCCCAATCCCTCGCGCAATCGGCCAGCCGGTCCAAACTCTCAGCTTTACCGCGCATGCTGCGGCAGCTCGTAATTCCAGCCATAACGGATGCATTAAACGGCAAGGGCGCGCCACGGCGCTTGACCGCAACCCTCTATCTCCGCCTATTGCGTATCCAGCTTTTGGGCCGCTGAAGCGGCCCGCGGGCGGGAAGATGAAGGCTGGTAATGGATCGTTTTGTAGGCGGGGCTGTCGCCTGTTTGCTGCTGATGACTGTCGGGCTGTTCTGGTGGCAGGGGCGGGCGGAGAATGAGAGGGAAGCCCCGCCGGTGAAGGCGGCTCCAGTCGTGCCCGCGCCATTGTCCCTGCCGAAAGGGGACAGCGGTGCAATCGGGAATGCTCCGCCGATGCCGCCAGAAGCAAAGGTGGAGGACCGGGAAGCGCGGCGCTTCAACCGTTATGATATTGACCGCGATGGCATCATCACGCGCCTTGAAATGATGTCGAGCCGTACGGATGATTTCAGGAAGCTCGACAAAGACGGCAATAACCTGCTCTCGTTCGAGGAATGGGCGGTGCGCACGTCTGACCGTTTCGCAGGTGCCGATGCCGACAAGGACAATCGGCTGACCCGCGCCGAATTCGCGACCACGGCGGCGAAGCGGACGCCAAAACCCAAATGTAAGTGCTAGGCTGTTTCCAGCAGGCTTTCCGCGCGCATCCAATCGTCAAAATCGCGGCGTGCGCGGGCGGTATAGGCGAGCTTGCGGTCTTTCTTCTTCACCCGTTCGTCGGGCGGCGGCATCAGCCCGAAATTGACGTTCATGGGCTGAAAACTGGCCGCTTCCGCACCGCCTGTGACATGGGATAGCAGCGCGCCTAATGCCGTCGTGACTGGTGGCGGAGTGAGAGGGTGTCCAGCCAGCTCGCCAATGGCGAAGCGCGCAGCGATCAGGCCGATGGCGGCGCTCTCTACATAGCCCTCGCATCCCGTCATCTGCCCCGCAAACCGGATATGCGGCGCGGATTTGAGGCGCAGCGTCGCGTCTAGTAGCTTGGGGCTCTGGATGAAGGTGTTGCGATGCAGCCCACCCAATCGCGCAAACTCCGCCTTTTCCAGCCCCGGTATCGTGCGGAACAGTTCGACTTGCGCCGCATGCTTCAGCTTGGTCTGGAAACCGACCATGTTGAACAGCGTGCCGAGCGCATTGTCCTGCCGCAATTGCACCACCGCATAGGGCCAGCGCCCGGTGCGCGGATTATCGAGGCCCATCGGTTTCATCGGGCCGTGCCGCAATGTTTCCGGCCCGCGCGACGCCATTACCTCTATGGGCATGCATCCCTCGAAATAGGGTGTGTCGGTTTCCCACTGCTTGAATTCGGTCTTTGGACCATCGAGCAGGCCCTGAACGAAGGCCTGATATTGCTCTTTGTCCATCGGGCAGTTGATATAATCCTTGCCCTCGCCACCGCCGGGGCCGACCTTGTCCCAGCGATTGGCCATCCAGCAAATGTCCATGTCGATGCTGTCGCGGTAGACGATGGGGGCGATCGCGTCGAAAAAAGCGAGGCTGTCCTCGCCCGTGGCGGCGCCAATACTGCTGGCCAGCGCTTCGGCGGTCAGCGGACCAGTGGCGACGATGGTCATGCCTTCATCGGGTAGCGCGTCGATGCGTTCGCGGACGATTTCGATATTGGGGTGCTCTGACAGGACTTTCGTAACGCCATCGGAGAAGATATCGCGGTCGACGGCGAGCGCGGAGCCGGCGGGCACCTTGGCGACATCTGCCTGCGCCATGATGAGCGAACCCAGATCGCGCATTTCCTGATGCAACAGGCCGACCGCGTTTTTTTCGGCATCGTCGGAGCGGAAGCTGTTGGAGCAGACCAGCTCGGCCAGGCCGTCTGTCTGGTGCGCGGGCGTCATGTCGCCCGAGCCGCGCATCTCCGAAAGGCGCACCTTCACGCCCGCTTGCGCCAGCTGCCATGCGGCCTCCGATCCGGCCATGCCGCCGCCGATGATGTGGATGGTGTGCGTCATTGTTTCAGAAACCCGCCGGGAAAATATGCTTGTCGTCAGAGCCAAGGCGTAACTTGGCTTTGGTCGTGACAGCGCTCATCGGGATCGGGCCATAAACATGCGGGAACAACGCCTCACCGCGCGACAGCTCCCATTTCACGGCATCGCCCAGTGCAGCAAGGTCGATCATCGCGAGGATCAGGTCATCCTGCCCGGCAAAATGCTTCGCCGCCGTCTCTGCCACCTGATCGCGCGCGGAGAGGTGAATATAGCCATCGGCCAGATCAACCGGCGCACCGGTGAAAATATCATCGGCGCGCCATTGTTCCCATTGATCGCGGGTCAGTATCTTGAACGCGAAAAGCTCGGTCATTCTTCGCTGGCGGGTACTTCGCCGGTTTCATCTTCCTCGCCGCTTTCCTCAATCTTGGCCGCGGAGACGACATGCTCGTTTTCCGCGACATTGAACAGGCGCACACCCGCAGATCCGCGTCCGATGACACGCATGCTGTCCAGCCCCATGCGGATCAGCTTGGCCTGATCCGTCACCAGCATGAGCTGATGCTCCTTGGTGGCGGGGAAGCTGGCAACGACCGGGCCGTTGCGCTTGATGTTGTCGATATTGGTGATGCCCTGACCGCCGCGGCCGGTGCGGCGATATTCATAGGCGGAGCTGATCTTGCCGTAACCGTTGGAGCAAACGGTGAGGATGAACTGCTCCTTCTCCGCCATTTCCGCGAACCGCTCTGGCGCCAGGTCAGGCTCGCCTTCCTTTTCGGCCTTCCATGGAGCAAAGCGCAGATAGGCTTCACGCTCTTCCCCGTCGGTGCCGACCCGATGCAGGATCGAGAGCGAAATCACGCGGTCATCGCCTTTCAGGGTCATACCGCGCACACCGGTCGAGGTGCGGCTCTGGAATTCGCGTACATCCGTCGCGGCGAAGCGGATCGCCTTGCCATTGCGGGTGGCAAGCAGCACATCGTCGCTTTCGGTCAGCAGATGCACGCCGATCAGATAGTCGTCGCTGTCTTCATCGAAGCGCATGGCGATCTTGCCGTTGGACGGAATGTTGGTGAATGCATCCATGCTGTTGCGGCGTACCGTGCCGTTGGCGGTCGCAAACATGACGTGCAGGTCCGCCCAGCTCTCTTCGTCCTCCGGCAACGCAAGGATCGTCTGGATAGTCTCGCCTTCGGCCAGTGGCAGCAGGTTGACCATAGGCCGCCCGCGCGTGGCCGGGCCGCCTTCGGGTAGGCGCCACACCTTCATGCGATAGACCTTGCCGGCCGTGGAGAAGAACAGCACGGGCGTGTGGGTGGACGTGACGAACAGTTCGGTGACCGCATCCTCGTCCTTGGTCGCCATGCCCGCGCGTCCCTTGCCGCCACGCCCTTGCGCGCGGAAGCTGTCGAGCGGCGTGCGTTTGATATAGCCCTGCATCGTGACGGTGACGACCATGTCTTCCCGCTCGATCAGGTCCTCGTCCTCAATCCCGTCGGCGGCAGGGGCGAGCGTAGATTTGCGCGGTGTTGCGAACTCGGATTCGATTGCCTCGAACTCTTCGCGCATCACGCCATAGAGCTTGGCGCGGTCGCCCAGGATCGAGAGATATTCCTCGATATTGACGGCAAGCGCCTGCAACTCGTTGCCGATCTCGTCGCGGCCCAGCGCGGTCAGGCGATGCAAACGCAGGTCGAGGATCGCGCGTACCTGCGTCTCGGTCATACGATAGGTGTCGCCCTCGATTTCGGTCTCAATCGCTTCGACCAGGCGGATATAGGGCGCGATCTCCGCTACCGGCCATTCGCGGGCCAGCAGTTTTTCGCGGGCATCAACAGGGCTGGAGCTACCGCGGATTATGCGTACCACTTCATCGAGATTGGTGACGGCGAGCACGAGCCCGAGCAATATATGCGCCCGCTCGCGCGCCTTGTTCAGCTCATATTTGGTTCGGCGGGTGATAACCTCTTCGCGGAAGCGGATGAAGGCATCAATAATGTCCTTGAGGTTGAGCAGTTCGGGGCGTCCGCCGCGGATAGCCAGCATATTGGCCGGAAAGCTGGATTGCGCCGGGGTATGGCGCCAGAGCTGATTGAGCACCACTTCGGGCGTTGCATCGCGCTTGAGGTCGATGACGATACGTACGCCCTCACGGCTGGATTCGTCGCGAATGTCAGAAACGCCCTCGATACGCGGGGGCTCACTACCAACCTTCTTCGCTGCTTCGGCGATCTTTTCGACCAGCCCGGCCTTGCCGACCTGAAAGGGAATCTCGGTAAGGACGATGGACCGGCGGTCGCCACGCCCTTCCTCGATTTCATGACGTGAGCGCATGATGATCGAGCCGCGTCCGGTCGAATAGGCGCTGCGTACGCCCGATTGGCCAAGGATCAACGCGCCGGTCGGGAAATCCGGTGCAGGCACGATCTCCATCAGCTCTTCCATGCTGATGACCGGGTTTTCGATGGTGGCGATGCAGGCGCGCAGCACTTCGCCCAGATTATGCGGCGGCACATTGGTTGCCATGCCGACCGCGATACCGCCCGCGCCATTGACCAGCAGGTTCGGGAAGCGCGCAGGCAGTACCTGCGGCTCCTGTTCGGACGCGTCATAGTTCGGCGTGAAATCGACCGTGTCCTTCTCAAGGTCGTCGAGTAGGGCATTGGCCACCTTGGCAAGGCGCGCCTCGGTGTAACGCATGGCCGCCGGAGCGTCCGGGTCCATTGATCCGAAATTGCCCTGGCCGTCGATCAGAGGCACGCGCATCGACCAGTCCTGCGTCATGCGCGCCAGCGCATCGTATATCGAGCTGTCGCCGTGCGGGTGATATTTACCCATGACGTCGCCGACGATGCGGGCTGACTTGCGATAGGGCTTGCCCGCGACAAAGCCCTGTTCATGCGCGCCAAAGAGGATGCGCCGGTGAACGGGTTTCAGGCCGTCGCGCACATCGGGCAATGCACGCGAGACGATGACGGACATGGCATAGTCGAGATAGCTCGACTTCATCTCGTCGACGATGTCGATGGGGCTGATATCGGAAGGTTCGGCGAGGGCTGTCTCGTCGGTCAAGGCGACTCTCTTTTCGGCGTGTGGTTGTTACAGATTGAAGGCACCTCCTACCCACTTAGGGCGGGCCTGTCACCCCTCGCGCGCGCGTACGCACGCGCGCGTAGAAAAAACACCGGAAAATGGCGTTCAAACGCCGTATATCGGCGGTGAAATCATAAAGGGGCCATGACAAAAAGGTTAACAGCGGCTATAGCCGCCCCCGTTCAACGCCCATTCACACCGCCTTTGCTAGGTGCTGCTTGCATACGCAAGGGCTTTATGCCGACATGAAAATTTACGTAGAAGGTTTATAGGAGAATAGAATTATGCGTTTTGTTTCGCCGGTCGCACTTGGTTTGATGCTGGCTTTGGGAAGCGCCTCTTTCGGGGTGGCGGTGCCTGCCGCTGTCGCCAAGGAAAAGGCTTCCAAGGCGCCGAAACTCAAATTGTCGTCGGGATTCCTGCCTTTGGCCCAGAAAGCCAGTGAGGCAATCAACAAGAAGGATGTCGAAACCTCCAAGGCCGCATTGGCTGCCGCCGAAGCTGGCGCCGTCAGTAACGACGACAAATATCAATATTACAGCCTGCTGCTGAATTACAGCATCATGGCGAATGATGCCGCGGTGCAGGGCAAGGCTTTGAAGGGCATGCTCGATACCGGGCTTGTCCCGGCTGATCAGGCAGGCCAGTTCAATACGATCGTTGCGAACAGCGCTATCAACGCCAAGGATTATGATACTGCTATCGCCTATGGCGAGAAGGCTCGCGCGCTCGGCTACAAGCCGGAGCAGGTATCGCCCATTCTGGCCCAGGCTATCTGGGGTAAGGCAGGGAACGACAAGGCGCAGGTGCTTCGTGGCCTTGAGGTTTTCAAGGAAGGCATCGACGCAATGAAGGCGTCGGGTCAGGCCGCGCCGGCACAATGGTATCAGGTCGGTGTTTCCAAGGCCGCTGCGGTAGATTCCATGCCGCATCTCAAGCAGTGGGCAGCGATGGCTTATGACGCCCAGCCCAGCGGAGAAAATCTGCGTACTATTTTACGCGTGTTTCAGCGCGAAAACCCGACGATGAGCAACCGTGAAAACCTGGATCTGCTGCGCCTGATGCACGTGTCGGGCGGTCTGGCTCTCAAACCGGATTTTACCGAATATGCGGAGATGGCATTTAAGGGTGGCCTGTATGGCGAGGTGAAGGCCGCGCTCGATGAGGGACGTTCCAAGGGAGTCCTGAGCACCAGCGACGGCGCCGATTTCTATTCGGTCGCCAGCCAGCGCATGGCGGGCGACAAGGCGTCGCTGGGCAGTGCAGAGCGTGATGCGGCGAAGTCGTCCACCGGCAAGATCGCCAGTGCGACTGCGGATGCCTATTTTGGCTATGGCGATTATGCCAAGGCGGTTTCCCTGTTCGAGCTTGCCCTGCAGAAGGGCGGCATTGATACGGATGAGGTCAACACACGCCTGGGCATCGCCAAGGCAATGGCGGGGGATACTGCTGGCGCTAAGGCGGCGCTTGCCAAAGTCACCACGGGCACGCGTGGCGGCATCGCCAAGATGTGGACCGATTATCTGAACAAGAAATCGGCCGCGTCGGCTGCCGCAGCTCCTGCGGAGGCCGCTACTCCCGCAAGCTGAGCCTAAATATCGGTCAATTGAAGTGGGCGGCTATATCCTGGCCGCCCATTTTTTTGTAAATGAACCCATTATGGGCGGAGCGCTCAATGGGAAGAGGAACCCTTATGAAGATATGGCGCATTGGCGCCCTGATGGCCGCATCTGCTGGTGCTGCTATTACGGCTGGCGTCGCATATGCGGATCAATCCTATTCGGCTGATAAAAAGTTCAGGGAAATGGCCGACGCTGCGCAATCACGCCTGAGCAGCGGTGATATGGCGGGCGCAGCGGGATATATCGCGGCACTTGCTCCCGATACTCCGTTCGAGAAATATCTGGCGTCGTCGCTGGCGTTTGAGCTGGCCGTCAAGAAGAACGATATCGTTACGCAGCGCAGTGCCATTGCAACCGTGCTCGAAAGCGGTGGAGTGCCGCAAAATGAGTTGGGACGGCTCAACTTTATCGCCGGTTATCTCAGCTACCAGACCGGCGCGATCGACAATGCTATTGTCTATCTAACCCGCGCGCGCGAGCAGAAGCTGGCCGATCCCAAGGCTTCGCTGATGCTGGCGGAATGCTATGTCCGGCGGCGCAAGCTGGATATGGCTTCGCAAATTCTTGGCGAGACGATCAACGCGCAGAGGCAGGCGGGGCAGCCGGTTCCCGCCGCCTGGTACGACAGGGCGGCATCTATCGCCCAGCAACGCAAGGACTGGACCGCAGTATCCTATTACGGAGCCGCCAAGCTGGAGGCGCTGAAGCCGATGAGCGCCGCCGAATGGCGTACGGGGCTTGTATCGTTCCTGTCCGGCGCGCGTCTCGACAAGGAAGCGGAGCTCGATCTCTACCGCTTGCAGGCGGCAACGGGCGCACTGGCAAGCGAGCGTGATTATCAGGGATATGCAACCCTGGCGGCGGGGCAGGGATATCCGGCGGAAGCCCGCACGATCATTGAAACCGGCCAATCGAGCGGCAAGCTTTCCTCGAGAGATACCGTAACCTCCGCGCTGATGCGTAGCCTGCGCAGCAAGGCAGTCGTGCACCTCGCCTCGATCAAAGGGTTGCCGGGCAAGGCATCGTCAATGAGCAGCGCAGCGAAAGCCGCTCAGAATGGCGATAACCTGCTGGCCAACAGCCAGTTCGCCGAGGCTGTTCCCTATTATCGTACGGCTCTGGACAAGGGTGGCGTTGACAAGGACCGCGTGTTCACGCGCCTGGGCATAGCCCTGGCCCGATCCGGCGATATGACCGGAGCGGAACAGGCGCTGGCGCAGGCTAAGGGCGGATGGGGGCAGGTGGCCGCTTATTGGCTGGCCTGGGTTAATGCGCACGGCAGCACGAGCGCCCAGGCATCGGTTAGTGGCGGTACTGCGGAGGCGCCACCGTCCAGTTGATCGGAGCGGATCATGGCATGGACGGCGGTTCAGCCGACAGGAATACCGATTTCGTTTTTCGAGGTGCGAATCGTCAGGGATGTTTTGACGCTCTCGACATTAGGCGCGGACGTAAGGTGCGTTGTCAGGAATTGCTGAAAACTCTGAAGATCGCGCGCTACAATCTTGAGAAGAAAGTCAATTTCTCCATTCAGCATGTGGCATTCCCGTACTTCGGCCAGCGTTGCGACGTGATCCTCGAAGTTCTTTAGATCGCTTTCCGCCTGGCTTTTCAGGCTGACCATCGCGAATACGGTGATGGTATAGCCCAGCGCCGCGCCGTTAAGCGCCGCATGATAGGCCTGAATATAGCCGCCATCTTCCAGTGCCCGGACACGGCGCAGACATGGTGGTGCCGTAAGCCCTACTTTCCGTGCCAGTTCCACGTTGCTGATGCGCCCGTCGGATTGCAATATGGCCAGAATCGCCCGGTCGATCTCGTCAAGTGCGTCGCCAGCCATCTGGATAATATCCTTTCTCGAACTTGCGAATAACCATAATATTATTTCAATGCAATGCAACCGTCCCACTATGCGACGATAACCATATTGGCCGATAACACCCCTTTTCCTGCAGCTGCGAAACACGTAAACCGGATTAAATTCTTAACAAAAGATTCACCGAATTGTTGCCCGATGGAGAACCGGTTGCGCTTTAATGATCTGACGCAGACCATATTGGCGGTCGAAGAGCGTACCGGGGGAGCCGCGACGACGCTCTGGCGGCAGTGCGTCGATATGCTTGCGCAACATGACCAGCCCGGGAAAACTGGGCTACAGCAAGAGGATCGCGTGGCCTTGGTCGAGCGCCTGCACGACCTGCGCTGCGAACTGAGCGAGGCCCAGCGGATCGCCAGTGTGGTGGAGTTGGGTAGCCGCCTGCGCTCGCCTGCGCTTGTGGAATTTTTCGCCAGTGATCGTCCGGCTGTGTGCGCTGCGGCAATATCGCGGGCACGATTGCCCGACACGCTGTGGCCGGTATTGCTCTCGCGCATCGGTCCGACCGCGCGCGGTGTATTGCGCGGAAGGCGCGATCTGGGTGAAGAAACCCGGCGCTCTCTCGAAGCCTTTGGCGCGACCGATCTCGTGCTGGGACAGGCGCCGTCGCTCGTTTCCAATGATCTGGGCGCATTGCCGGTCATGGACATGGCTGACGCCCTGGAGGATGAGACAGGCGTTGAGGTCGAGAAACCAGCACAGCCCCAGACCCAGGATGATGCCGAGGGGAGCGACGAGCGGAGCCAGATTCGCCAGCTGGTCGAAAAGATCGAGCGTTTTACGAGCTCGCATTCCGCGCGCCACCGTCTGGGTGAGCTTGCCGGACAATCTGCCGCACATTTGGCCCCCGACACCGAGGAATTGCGCCATTTCGCCTTTGAAACGGATGCGGAAGGCGTAATGACATGGGTGGGTGAGGCTTCGCGTACAGCGTTGATCGGCCTCTCCATCGCGGAACCTGCGATGCCGGGCGAAACCGGCCCCGATGGCCATGTCGCAGGTGCTTTTGCCCGCCGCAGCAGCTTCCAGCATGGCCGCCTGTTCATTGGTGAGGGCCTGTATGAGGGCGAATGGCGTCTGTCCGCTGTGCCTTTCTTCGACCCGACGACAGGGCGGTTCAGGGGTTATCGCGGACAGGCACGCCGCCCGCTGATCCATGAAACGTCACGGCATGTGCGCGCGAAAGCGCCAACGGCAGCGCCGGCGGCGCCATCGCTCGATTCCATGCGCCAGATCGTGCATGAGCTGCGCACGCCGCTGAACGCGATTCTGGGTTTTGCCGAGATTATCGAGCAGCAGCTCTTCGGTCCGGCCGGTGTCCATTATCGTGAGATGGCCAGCAATATCCTATCGGATGCGCGGCGTTTGCTTGCGGCGTTTGACGATATCGACCTTGCTGCCCGGTCCAGCCATATGACGGCGGAAGCCAAGGCCGACCGCCTGACGCTCAGCGAGATAGACGTTGAATCCGTGATGATCTCCATCGCGGACCTGTTCGGAGACGATGAGCAGGAGAACACGCCCAAGCTCAAGCTGGCAGCCTCCGCCGATGTCCCGCCTGTCGCCGGTGACCCGGTGCAATGCGAGAGGATGCTTCAACATCTGGTGCGCACGCTGGTGTCTGTCGCGCAGGCCGGTGAACCGGTTCAGGGCGCAATCTGGTTCCAGCCCAATGCGCAGAACGGATCGGTCGTTGTAGGGTTTGACCGTCCGCAGCGGTTGTTGGGGCTGGAAGAGCATGCGATGCTCGATCCGGGCTATGGCAGCGATGGCGACTGGCCCGATGCGCCGTTGCTGGGCCTAGGCTTCTCTTTCCGGCTGGTGCGCAGCCTTGCCATGGCGCAGGGCGGGGCATTCCGCATCGAGAATGAGCGTATCTTGCTGGAGCTGCCGGTGGCCGAGGGCCTTGAAGCCAAGGGTGGCGGGGGCTGACTCCTGTAGCCCACTTCGCGGGCATGCAGAATATCGCAATCTTTATGCTATAGGCGGGCGTCATGACCGCGCCCGATCCTGTTTTGGCACCTGATCCAGCCTTTTCGCTGCTGGAGCGTCCGCAGGCCGATGATTTTGTCGATTTTCCGGAGTCTTTTGGCTGCCGTTTCATGCTGGTGGTCGATACCGAGGAAGAGTTCGACTGGGATGCGCCGTTTAACCGGGATAGCCGCGATGTCACGGTGACGGCTGGCATGCAAAGAGCGCAGGACTATTTCACTGCGGCGGTCGTCAAGCCGCTCTATGTCACCGATTATCCTGTGATCGACGATCCCCACGCGGGAGCGATGCTGGCGCAATGGGTGGTCGATGGACGGGCCGATATCGGTGCGCATTGCCATCCTTGGGTCAATCCGCCGCATGTGGAAGATGTTTGCGTACGCAACAGCTTTGCCGGAAACCTGCCCGAAGCATGGGAACGGCATAAGATAGAGACTTTGCGCAACCGCATCACTCAGGTTGTAGGGTGCGCGCCGGTGGCGTTTCGCGCGGGGCGCTATGGCGTCGGGCCCAATAGCGGCCAGATCCTGCATGATCTTGGGTTTCGCGTCGATACATCTGTGCGTAGCCGGTTCGATTACAGCGCGGAGCATGGGCCGGATTTTTCGGGCATGCCGCTACGTCCCTATCGCGCAGGACCGGGCAAGGGATTGCTGGAGCTGCCGCTGTCCACGGCATGGGTTGGCGGCCTGAGAGGGCTGGGCGATACTCTGTTGCCGATTGTCGAGGGCAGAGGGCTGGGCGCGGGTGTGCTGGCCCGGTCCGGCCTGTTGCAGCGTATCCCGCTGACTCCGGAAGGCGTGAGCATTGCTGAGGCCATCGCCGCTATCGACCGGCTGCTGGCCGATGGGCTGGACCTGCTGATGTTCAGCTTTCATTCGCCGACGGTGGAGCCGGGGCATACGCCCTATGTTCGTACCGAGCGCGATCTCGACGATTTCTATCGCTGGTGGGACGCCATTCTCGCGCATCTCGCGAAACGCAGCGTCACACCCACTGGAGTGGATGAGGTTATCGCCGCTGCTGCGGCTGCGTGACGAGCTATCGGGCCGAACAGAAGTAAGTTCAACCTTGCTGACGAGTAAGCGTAAAGGCCTTGAACCGGTTGCGGCGGCGCATCGCTCCACCGATAGCGCCCATACCCAGGACCATCATCGCCCATGTCGAAGGTTCGGGAACACCCAGATCGACTATCTTCAATGTCCAGTCCACAGGGCCGGGCTGAAAACTGCCAATTGGCTCGTCAGGTGAAAATGCCTCCCACTGTAACTCTATGAATTTGTCCCAAATTGTATACCTTTGTGGTTCACCGTTTGCAGGTGTGGATATTCCTGTGGTGACTGGGATGAATTTATAGTCAATTACGGCCCGCCGCGCACTGGATGGGGCAACCCCATCATACTCCTGCAGATAATAATTGTTGCCGATATCCTCCTGGCCAGTGGAGATATTGACATATGAATACCAGTATTCGTGGGTTACATAGAGGCTAACGCCCAAAAACGGTTTATCGAATGACAGCACAAACCGGGTTTTACCTTGCGGATTGATCTGTAAATTCAAATTGGGAGAATAATATGATCCGTAATCGGTATCGAATGAACCATGATGGATCGTGACAGCCGCACTGGCATGACCTGAAAAGACTAACGCGCAAGCGGCCAATATTGCTCTCACGAATCGCATAAACGTCTCCATTGATTCCATGGGGAAAGTGTATGGGCGGCATAAATGGAGTCCAGTCCGTTGCGAAACGTTCGTGTCCAAAATGAAGGAAGATATGATTAGACAGGCTGGCGGCAGCTTGCGTGGTGCCGAGCGGTCCGATACACCCTGTTGTGCACGTGCACACACAACGCGATTCAACGGCCTGTCGTTGATTGCTCATAGTTGCCATATTGGTGACCCAGCTGCGGCCTTTTTGCGCCGCTACCATCTGAAGGAGGTGACCATCGCCGGTCTGCCGACGACATATGTCATTTTCGCCCTGAACTTGTTCCGTTTGAGCGAGCGCTCCTGATATGTGCGGTATTGCTGGTGAGATCCGCTTCGATAGTCAGATAGCCGATAGCGGCGCGGTCGCGCATATGGCCGAAAAACTGGCGCCGCGCGGGCCAGATGGAGCCGGTGTCTACGCCCAGGGGCGTTTCGCGCTCGCGCATCGCCGCCTCAAGATCATCGACCTTAGCGATCATGCCGCGCAGCCCATGGTCGATGCGCAGCTTGGTCTGAGCATCGTGTTCAACGGCTGCATCTATAATTATCCTGAGCTGCGTGAGGAGCTGACCGGCCTAGGATATAGTTTCTTCTCGCACGGCGATACAGAGGTGATCCTCAAGGCGTATCATGCTTGGGGCCCGCAATGTGTCGAGCGCTTTCATGGCATGTTCGCCTTTGTGGTCGTGGAACGCGACAGCGGCATTGTGACGATGGCGCGTGACCGCTTTGGCATCAAGCCGCTCTATTACAGCCAGTCGGCTAAACGCCTGCGCTTCGCTTCCACCCTGCCTGCCATTCTGGCGGGTGGCGATGTCGATACCTCCATCGACCGTGACGCGCTGCACAATTATATGAGCTTCCACGCGGTGGTGCCGCCACCGCGCACGCTTTTGAATGGCATTCGCAAACTGCCGCCCGCAACGGTGCGCCGCTATGAAACCGACGGCAGCTTCAAGGATTGGCGCTATTGGAATCCGCCGCATGAGCGCCGCGCGGAGGACGCCGGCCTCAGCCGCGAAGATTGGCGCGACCGGGTGCTAGAAGCGCTGAAACTGGCGGTCAAGCGCCGCATGGTCGCCGACGTGCCGGTCGGTGTGTTGCTGTCAGGCGGCGTCGATTCCAGCGTGATCGTAGGCCTGCTCGCCGAGCAGGGCCAGACGGGCCTCATGACCTTCTCCATCGGCTTTGAGGAAGCCAATGGCGAGAAGGGTGACGAGTTTGTTTATTCAGACCTGATTGCCGAGCGCTTCGCCACCGATCATCACAAGATCTTCGTTCCCTCGTCGGAACTGATGGAGAACCTGCCGGGCACAATTGCCGCCATGTCGGAACCGATGGTCAGCTATGACAATATCGGCTTTTACCTGCTGAGCCGCGAGGTGTCCAAGCACATCAAGGTGGTTCAGTCGGGGCAGGGCGCTGACGAGATTTTCGCGGGCTATCACTGGTATCCCAAGGTCGCCGGTTCAAATGCAGTGGTGGACGATTATGCCGCCGCCTTTTTCGATCGCGATCATGCGACGCTCGGGAAACAGCTCGCGCCACAATGGCTGGCGGATACCGACGCCAGCCGCGAACTGGTTTCCACCCATCTGCTCGCCGAACGCGCGGAAACACCGGTGGATCGCGCGTTGCGGCTCGATAGCCAGGTCATGCTGGTCGACGATCCGGTGAAGCGGGTCGACAATATGACGATGGCGTGGGGGCTGGAGGCGCGTGTGCCGTTCCTCGATCATGAGCTGGCCGAGCTCGCAGCGACGATCCCTCCCGAGTTCAAGCTCAACGATAATGGCAAGGGTGTGCTGAAAGACGCCGCGCGCCTTGTCGTGCCGCATGAGGTGATCGACCGGAAGAAAGGTTATTTCCCGGTGCCGCAGCTCAAATATATCTCGGGGCCTTATCTGGATTTGGTGCGCGATGCGCTTTCCAGCCAGGCGGCTCGTGAGCGCGGGCTGTTCCGGCAGGAATGGCTGGACCAGCTCTATGCCGACCCGACCAGTCATATCACCCCGCTTCAAGGGTCTGAGTTGTGGCAAGTAGGGCTTCTCGAAATGTGGCTACAGACGCAGGGGGTATGAACGGGTGATGTTCGATACCGCAGTCCTGCCCCATAAGGCCGAAACCAGCAACGCAGTGGCCGAATGCGGCTGGGGCCGTGTGATCTTCGGCAACAGTTTCGCCGACGTCAACGAATTTGCCGAGGCATTGCGTGAGGAGGAGCCCAACTGCCGCGACATTGCGATCTACATCACCAACCCGCATGTCCTGTTGGCGAATGCGCCGCACGAGCTGTTTCTCGATCCCTCGCATACCTTCCGTCTACGCCGCGACACATACCGGCCGGCGGAAACATCGCCGCCGGTCAGCATCAGGGCGCTTCGGCCCGGTCTGGACGTCGAGGAGGCGAACCGCATCTTCGCTTCGCGTGGCATGGTCGAAATTCGCCCCGAATATTTTGATGAGGATCTGGCCGAACAGGGCATCATATATCTGGTTGCCGAAGACCGGCACGGCACCATTGTCGGTGTGGTGATGGGCGTGGACCACAGCTTTTACCTGGGGGAGAGCGACAAGGGCAGCTCGCTCTGGTGCCTCGCGGTTGATGCTCAAGCGCGCCAACCGGGTATTGGCAAGGCGCTGACCCGCCATCTTGCCGAATATTTCTGGTCGAAGGGCGCCAGCTATATGGACCTGACGGTCATGCACGACAATGAGCAGGCGATCGGGCTGTATGAAGGGCTTGGGTTCGGGCGCATCCAGAGCTTTACCGTCAAGCGCAAGAACACCTTTAACGAAAAGCTGTTTACCGGCGCTGACGTCGGCACCGAACTGAATCCCTATGCGCTGATCATCGTCAATGAAGCGCGCCGTCGTGGCATCCATGTCGAGATTATCGACGAGGAGGGCGGCATATTCCGCCTGTCACTGGGCGGGCGTAGCATCGTCTGCCGCGAAAGCCTGTCGGAGATGACCAGCGCCGTCGCCATGTCTATCGCCGACAACAAGGAGATATCGCGCCGCGTCGTCGCGGAAGCGGGCGTAAAAGTGCCGGATCAGGTGCAATGGGATGGTTCGCGCGAGCAGATAGTGGATTTTCTCGCACGCAACGGTGCGGCGGTTGTCAAACCCACACAGGGTGAGCAGGGACGGGGCATTTCCGTCGATCTGCGTACCGTGGAGGAGGTTGAAACCGCCATTGCCACTGCGCAGCGCATGGCCAGCACGGTATTGCTGGAGGAGTATTTCGAGGGGCAGGACCTGCGCCTCGTAGTGATCAATTTCCGCCTTGTGGCCGCGGCGATCCGCAAGCCCGCGAGCATCGCCGGGAATGGCCGGGACAGCATAATCGAGTTGATCGAAGCACAGAGCCGCCGCCGCCAGGCCGCGACAGGCGGCGAATCACGTATTCCGCTCGACAGTGAGACCGACCGGATCATTCGCGCAGCAGGCTATACAATGGAGGATATCCTGCCGGAGGGGCAGGAGCTTCAGGTGCGGAAGACCGCAAATCTGCACACCGGAGGCACTATTCACGACGTAACCGACAGCGTGCACCCCGAATTGATTGATGCCGCAGTCGCTGCCGCCAAGGCGATAGACATTCCGGTGGTTGGCATCGACCTGATGGTCAAAAGCCCCAACAGGCCGGATTATGTCTTTATCGAGGCCAATGAACGGCCTGGCCTCGCCAATCATGAACCGCAACCGACGGCACAGCGTTTCATCGACCTGCTTTTTCCGTTATCTATACCGGCAGAGGTGCGAAACGCGCGCACCAAGAGAAAACCAAAAGAATAGAACGAGACTAGACCGTGACCCGACTGACCATAGATATCGACTATCTGACCAACATTCTTGGCAAATTGCTCAAAACACCAAGCCCCAGCGGTTTTACCGATAATGTGGTCAGGCTTGTCTCGGCCGAGCTGGATTCGTTTGGGCTTGATGCAGAACTGACACGGCGTGGCGCCATACGCGCCATTCGGCGGGGCAAGGACCCTCGCGGTGCCCGCGCGATTGTCAGCCATGTCGATACGCTCGGTGCGCAGGTGAAGAATCTCAAGCAGAATGGCCGGCTCGAAATTGTGCCGATCGGGCATTGGTCGGCTCGCTTTGCGGAAGGCGCGCGTTGTACTGTCTATACGGAAAAGGGGACCTATCGCGGTTCGATACTGCCGCTCAAGGCGTCGGGTCATACCTTCAACAAGGAAATTGACGAGCAGCCCGTCGCATGGACCAATGTCGAGGTTCGGGTCGATGCCTATGCACGCGGGCTGATCGGACTTCAAAAGCTCGGCATTGAGGTTGGCGATATCATCTCCATCGACCCCCAAACCGAAATGCTCGACAATGGCTATATCGTGTCACGCCATCTCGACGACAAGGCGGGTGTCGCGATCATGCTGGCGGCGATCAAGGCGCTGCAGGTCGAGGATGTCGAAACGCCTGTCGATATCCATTTCCTCTTCACCATTGCCGAAGAGATCGGTGTAGGTGCGTCCTCTATCCTCCTGCCGCAGGTCGCATCCATGGTTGCCATCGACAATGGTACGACTGCTCCCGGGCAGAATAGCGACGAATTCGGCGTCACTCTGGCGATGGCCGACCAGACCGGGCCGTTCGATTATCATCTGTCAAAGAAGCTGGCGCAGCTCTGCATCGAAAACGACATACGCTATCAGAAGGATGTGTTTCGCTATTATCGTTCGGACTCGGCAAGCGCGCTGGAGGCTGGGGCCGATGTGCGGACTGCACTCATCACCTTCGGCATTGATGCGAGCCACGGCTATGAACGCATCCATATTCACGCGCTGCGCTCCGTCGCCGAGCTGGTGACCGCCTATGTAACCAGCCCGGTGATGATCGAGCGCGATTTCGACCAGATCAGCGATGTACGCGGTTTCACGCGCCTGCCCAGCAAGAAGGCGAAGCAGAAGCTCTCAGCCGATATCAAGGTCAGCGACGCCAAGGCCGATCCCAGCTAAACTGGCGGTTTCAGTGGGCCAAGCCCTATGGTTTCGGACAAGGTGCGACCGATTGTGATCAACAGGGCCTCATCGAACAATCTGCCGGTCAGGCTGACCGCAAATGGCACCGTGCGAAGCGTGCTTCCAGGCGAAATATCGTCTGGCGCCACATAGGCGGTGAAACCCTGCCTTGTCGGCTGTTCCAGCATGCCCGCTGGTATGACCAGAGCTGGGTTTCCGCAATGGTTGCCGATAGCGAGCAGCCCGCCTGCATCATTAGGGTGCAATATTGCGTCTACGCTCTCCATCACTGCGGCGAATTCATGCATCAGCCTGCGCCGCAATCGCTGCGCCTGGATATAATTGACGGCGGTCTCGAAGTGCGCGGCGCGCCAGCTGTTGGGCCATGCAATATCGTCTTGCCAGGTGAGCAGATCATCGCGTCCCGATGCGGTCAGCTCCTGAAAAGCGGCGGCGGCTTCCAGCACGACGATGCCGCCCAGCTTATCGAGATCGACATCCGGCATCGCGATTTCAGTGAGCATGAAACCTGCGCGTCGGGCCGCCTCAAGCGCAGCGCGATCGGCAGGTGTACCCGCCTCAAACCATTCCGGGCGATAGCCGAGCCTTATCCGCTTTGGATCGACCTGAGGAATCTCGGGCAGAGATTGGTTGATTGCGCAGGGGTCCGCGCCGTCCGGGCCGTTCATGGGAGAAAGGACCATCATGCTGTCGAGCGGATCGCGCGCGATCACGCCGATCTTGTCGAGCGACCAGCATAACGCCATCGCGCCGGTGCGAGGAACTCTCCCATATGTCGGACGCAGGCCGACGGTGCCGCACCGTGCCGAAGGGGAGGTGATCGACCCCATGGTCTCCGTGCCGATGGCAAAGGCGCAAAGGCCATCCGCCACAGCGGCGGCGCTGCCCGCCGAAGAGCCGGACGAGCCTTCCTGGATATTCCATGGATTGCGCGTGTGGCCGCCGCGCCAGATATCGCCATAGGCGATCGCACCGCATGTGGTTTTCGCGAGCAGAACCGCACCGGCCTCCTGCAGCCGCGTAACGATGGTCGCATCGCTATCGGGCAAGCGCCCGCGATAGGGCTCTGCTCCCCACTCGGTAGCGATACCGGCGGTGTCTATCAGGTCCTTGAGACCATAGGGCAGGCCATGCAGGGGGCCGCGCAGCTTGCCCTTTGCGAATTCTTTGTCGCAAGCCTCGGCTTCTTTTCGGGCGTTGTCGGCAAGCAAGGTCACAATACATTCTAGCCGCGACCCGCGCGCGTGGATGCGCTCGATATAAATGTCGGTCAGGGTGCGGGATGTGAGCTTGCCCTGGCGGATCCATGCGGCAATCTGCCAGGCTGGAGCGAACGCGATGTCCTCTGCAGTGGAAGGCAAGGGCGGGGGCGTCGGCTCGGGCGCTATGACCGCCGCCGCCGCCGGGGGTGTCCAGCCCGGCAGCCGCGGGTCGAACAGTTCGGCTGGAGCAAGGGCGTTGTCGAGCCGAAGCGACGCTAGACCGCGTGCGCGCTCGACAATATCGTCGACCATGGCCAGCATCTGGCTTTGTTCGGAGTCTGTGAAGGATAGACCCGTCAATGCCTCGCAAGCATCGGGTATAGCGGCGGATGCGGTGCGGATACTGGCGGCTGCGCCAGTGGCCAAACCTATCCCGGTCAGAAAGCCTCGCCTACCGAATGTCGTCACAGGCTGACGCCCTTTGGTGTGTCGCGCCGATGGTGCCGGGAATATGTCATCTATACAGTAGGACCCCTCGCTATGTATTTGCCTGGATGATTCTAACCGGCGTTGGACAATATGGGCAAGGGGGCATCGAACTGGGCGTATTTGTGCCTTCGATTAGAGCTCGATTGGAATAACCGAGTGCCCCTGCCGGTATCAATCGACAGGGCGGTCGATGACACCTGTGTCGATAATCGGCGCTGCGTCGATATCTTCGGCGCCGAGCAGTTCGCCTATATGCTCCAGCGCCGAAAGGATCATCGCCTGTTCCCATGAAGGCAGCACGGAAAAACGCTCGCGGAATTGCGTCTGAAGCAGGTCGGGCGCGGAATCGAGGATCTGCCGCCCTTCTTCGGTAAGCCGCAAGAGCACCTGTCTCCGGTCCAGCGCGCTGCGTTCCCTTGTCACAAGGTTGGCTTTGACAAGGCGGTCGACAATGCTTGTAACCGTGGGCTGGCCGAACTGGAGCGCTGCGGCGATGACAGAGGGTGTGGCTTCTCCGCGCCGGTCGATTTCCTGGAGCAGCAATATTTGGGATGGTGTCAGCCCAGTGGTCGAGGCCAGACTTTTTCCCACACGGTCGGCCACCCTTAAAATGCGTCTCAACGCCTTCAAAGTGGGATTGGCCAACGATGCTTCCATCCGCTTGATCCTATAAGAATGGCGGGAAAGCGCCAGACTGATAATACTTCACTATGGAAAGTATATTTCAATCGCCGTTGCCGTGCCGTTAATACCGATATGGATATTACTGCCGCTGAAAGGTTGCAATTTCTCAGGAAATTCGTTAGTGCCCCGCACGAGAACAAAGGAGGCATGGTTTTTCACCGCCACAAAATCCTTCATATAATGAAGTATGTTTGCTCGGCTTAGAGCTAAACCAGCATGTTTATGACGCTTATGAACCCCGTGCGCCGTAGCGGCAGCGCGATTACGTTTCGCACCCCTTGTGCCGAGGACGGCCCTGCTGTCACCGCGCTGATCGCCGCGTGTCCGCCGCTCGATCCCAATTCGGCCTATTGCAACTTGTTACAATGCACGCACTTTGCCGATACATGCATCATCGCCGAGCGAGATGATGAGGTCGCTGGCTGGATTTCGGGATACCAGTTGCCCGCCGATCCATCGCGCTATTTTCTCTGGCAGGTCGCTGTATCGGCTTCGGCTCGGGGTGAAGGACTGGCTGGGCGCATGCTCGATGCATTGCTCATGCGGCCTGCTATGGAGAGTGTAACTCATCTCATCACCACCGTTACCGACGATAATGAAGCCTCATGGGGTTTATTCCGCAGCTTTGCGGAACGGCGCTCCGCTTCACTGCGCAAAAGCCTTTGTTTCGACCGAGATGCACATTTCGCGGGCCAGCATGCCAGTGAATGGCAAGCAGAAATCGGGCCGTTTTCGGCCGCCATCCAATCATAATCATAACAACACCAATAAAATTGCAGGAACATTAAACAGGAGGAACCTCCATCATGAATATCCCCCCCAAACCTTCGGGTGAAAGCCCGGACATCAGTCTCTATGAGCGTCGCGAATCGCAGGTTCGCAGCTACTCCCGCGCGATGCCGCGCGAGTTTACGTCCGCGCGCGGCTCATGGATGTTCGACAGCAAGGGAGGGCGATATCTCGATTTTCTCTCGGGCTGCTCGTCGCTCAACTATGGCCATAACCATCCCGAGCTCAAAGCGGCTTTGCTCGATTATGTCGAAAGCGACGGTATTACCCATGGCCTTGACCTGCACACAGAAGCCAAGACGGAATTTCTGAACGCACTGGAAGAAGTGATCCTGAAGCCGCGCGGTCTCGATTATCGCGCCATGTTCACCGGGCCGACTGGCACCAATGCCGTGGAAGCGGCGATCAAGCTGGCGCGCAAGGTGACCGGGCGAGAGCTGGTTATCGCTTTCACCAACGGTTTTCATGGCATGACGCTGGGTGCGCTGGCGTGCACCGGTAATGCGGGGAAGCGTGGCGGCGCTGGCGTGCCGCTCAACCATGTCTCGCATGAACCTTATGATGGCTATTATGGGCCGGATGTCGATACGGCTGAGCTGCTGGAGCAGCGCCTGTCCGATCCGTCGAGCGGGCTCGATGCGCCCGCCGCCATTCTTGTCGAAACGGTTCAGGGCGAGGGTGGCCTGAATGCTGCGTCTCCCGAATGGCTGCGCAAGATTGCGGCCATCGCCAAGGAGCATGGGGCACTGCTGATCATCGACGATATCCAGGCTGGCTGCGGCCGTACTGGCGGCTTCTTCAGCTTTGAAGGCATGGGCTTCACGCCCGATATCGTGACGATGGCGAAATCTCTCTCCGGCATGGGTTTGCCCTTTGCGCTCACCCTGTTCCGCCCTGAATATGACGTTTGGGCGCCGGGCGAGCATAACGGCACTTTCCGTGGCAATAATCATGCGTTTGTCACTGCATCGGCAACGCTACGCTATTTCTGGAGCGATGCGAACTTCATCGCCGATATCAAGCGTCGTGGTGACTTGCTGGCGCGCAGGCTCGAAGCCATTGCGGAGCGCCATGGTCTTTCGACACGTGGGCGCGGCATGATGCGCGGTATCGACGTCGGTTCGGGCGAAATCGCCGCAGTGATTACGTCGGCGGCATTTGATCGCGGCCTCATTATCGAGACCAGCGGCGCGCACGACGAGATCGTCAAGGTACTCGCGCCGTTGACCACCACGGACGATCAGCTGGAGCAAGGCCTCACCATATTGGCGGAATGCACCTGCGAGGCGTTCGCGTCTCCTGCGTTGTGCGTCGCGGCGGAATAAGGAGGTCATATGCTTATACGCTCTCTGCAGCACACTCGCGCGTCCGATCACAATGTCACATCGGATGGTTGGGAAAGCGCCCGCCTGCTGTTGAAGGATGACGGCATGGGGTTTTCCATGCATGTCACGACGCTGCATGCCGGTTCCGAGCTCAAGATGCATTATCAGAATCATCTTGAGGCGGTTCTGGTGCTGAAAGGCACAGGTACCATCGAGGACCTGGGCACGGGCGAAACCCATCAGTTGAAACCCGGCATACTGTATGCGCTTAATGAGCATGACAGGCATATTGTCCGCCCAGAGACGGATATCCTGACCGTCTGCGTGTTTAACCCGCCGGTCACCGGCCGGGAAGTGCATGACGAAAGCGGTGCTTATCCTGCGGATCCCGATCTAGTCGAGGAAGGAGCAGGAGCCTGAAATGTTTACAGCGGAATTGGTGGCTGACCCCTATCCATCGCGCTGCAATACCGAACCAGAAATATTGCCGCGCCTTGACCCGGTAACCTATTCGCGTTGGCATCCCGGCGCACCGGTCAGCAAGGCGCAGCTTTCCACGTTCGACCGGGACGGATTTCTGGTGCTCGACGACGTATTTGACGCGGAGGAGGTCGCTTTCATGCAACGGGAGGCCGGCGCATTGCTGGGCGATCCTCGCGGCTTGGAAACGGAAACGGTCATTACCGAGCCGGGTGGGCGCGAGGTCCGGTCGATCTTCGCAATTCATCGGCAGAACCAGTGCATGGCCCGTCTGGCGGCGGACAGCCGGTTGGCAGGTGTTGCGTACTTCCTGTTGGACGACGATGTATATCTTCACCAGTCGCGCCTGAACTATAAGCCGGGGTTTCACGGCAAGGAGTTTTACTGGCACTCCGATTTTGAGACCTGGCATGTCGAGGACGGAATGCCCCGGATGCGGGCGCTCTCCATTTCGGTGTTGCTCGCTGAAAATACGTTCAATAACGGGCCGCTGATGTTGATACCTGGATCGCACAGGAGCTATCTGTCCTGCTTGGGCGAAACACCGGAAGATCACTACAAGATGTCGCTGAAGCGACAGGATTATGGCGTGCCGGACGAACTCAGCCTGGCTGAGCTCGTGTACGAACATGGCATCGACGCGCCGACTGGTAAGCCCGGCTCGGTGGTGATTTTCGACTGCAATGTGATGCATGGATCAAATGGCAACATTACGCCGCTGCCACGGTCGAACGCCTTCTTCGTATACAACGCCGTATCGAACCGGCTGGCGCATCCCTATGGTGTGGATAAGCCTCGCCCTGATTTTATCGCCTCTCGTCAGCCTGAGCCCATTACGCCGGTGGCCGGTCGTCTGCACGGACAAGCGCCGCAATGGCCATAGCCAGCTTTGTCCTCTTTCTCGCGCTGTTCCTTGGGATCGGACTGGCATCTGCGAAGGCCGCACGCGGGACCAAGGCGGACTATTATCTCGCCAGCCGCTCGGTCGGCCCGGCGCTGACCGGCCTGTCTGCCGTCGCCACCAATAACAGTGGCTATATGTTCATTGGTGTCATCGGTTACACCTATGCAGTTGGCCTGGCTTCGGTCTGGCTGATGGTCGGCTGGATAGCGGGTGATTTTCTCGCCTCGCTTCTCGTGCACAGGCGCTTGCGCACCGCGACGGCGCGCACTGGCGAAGCATCGTTCGGGTCCGTCATCGCCCGCTGGACGGGAACTGATATGCCGGTGTGGCGCAGGCTGGCCGCGATTATCACCGTCACCTTTCTGGGAGCCTATGCTGCCGCGCAGATCGCAGCGGGCGGCAAGGCGCTGCAGGGCATATTGGGCTGGGATCAGGCAACAGGCGCGTGGATAGTCGCAGCCATGGTGCTGTCCTATTCCATCGCGGGCGGTATTCGCGCATCGATATGGACCGATGCGGCGCAAAGCCTCGTGATGATCGTGGCGATGACCATATTGGTTGTGGCAGGCGTCGCGGCGGTTGGCGGTTTAGAGTCTACAATTGCGGCCTGGCGTGCCGTGCCCGACTTTTTCGACCTGACGCCACCCGATCTCGTATTGCCCGGTTTGCCGGGCCTTGCGCTGTTCATTATCGGCTGGTTGTTCGCAGGCCTGAGCGTTATCGGACAGCCGCATATCATGGTGCGTTTCATGGCGCTCGACAGTCCGCGCAGCATGACCGCAGCGCGCGCATGGTATTATGGCTTTTTCATAGCCTTTTATGCGCTGGCCACGATTGCGGGCATGCTCGCGCGGCTGCTGGTGCCGCAGCTTACCGATCTTGACCCCGAAATGGCATTGCCGACAATGGCGGTGCAGCTGTTGCCGCCCATCATGGTTGGCGTGATATTGGCCGGTATATTCGCGGCCACCATGTCGACGGCGGATTCGCTGGTGCTGAGCTGTTCGGCTGCGATCACCCATGATCTGGTTCCCGGCAAGGCAGAGCGTCCTGCGGCGCTGAAACTCGCCACAGCGGCAGTGACGGCGTTGGCGCTGTGGATTGCGCTCAATGGCACCAGCTCCGTGTTCGATCTCGTCATTCTGTCCTGGTCGATGCTTGCCGTTACCTTTGGGCCGCTACTGATCCTGCTGGCTGTCGGGCGCGTAGTGTCGCAGCCGCGCGCTATTCTAATGATGGCTGCGGGTATCGGAGTGGCGTTGCTCTGGCGTCAGGCGGGGCTCCAGGGAGCGGTATATGAGGGACTGCCCGGTATAGTCGCCGGATTGCTGGTTGGTATTATCGGACGGCGCTCTCGCAAGATTATTCCCATGGTCGAACCGGGCGGGGTATAGGCCGCGCAAAGCGGAATGTTTCATGTGTGGCAAAGGTGGTCGGGGAGACAGGATTCGAACCTGCGACATCCTGCTCCCAAAGCAGGCGCGCTACCAGACTGCGCTACTCCCCGACATTATCCGGCGGAACGGAAATTTGGTGGGCCCGGCAGGACTCGAACCCGCGACCTAGCCGTTATGAGCGGCCAGCTCTAACCAACTGAGCTACAGGCCCCACCGCAGCGCCGATAGCCCAGCATGCTTGGCCTTGGCAAGCGACTTAGAGCGATTTCGAGTGAAATGGAACATTTCATGGCTTGGAAATCACGGCAGAACAAAAACTGACGCGTTTTTCGCTCAGGCGGTGGCGACAGCAGCGGTAGTAGCCGCCCTGCGCGGAGAAAACAGCCGCCGCCCCGGCTTTTCCACCAGATGATAGAGCAGGACGGAGAGCAGGAAGGTGAGCGCAAGAAAGAGCGCCACTGTCAACGGCGGGATATGCGCCGGATGGTCGACAAAGGCGATCTTAAACCAGATGAACAGCATGAAGTGCGACAGATAGGTCGCATAGCTGATCTCGCCCAGATAGATGAGACCGCGCAACGGCAGGGCGGCGCACCCGGCGGGTGCATTGCCCTGAATCGGGAGCTGCGCGAGCAGGAAAATGGCCGATGCTGTCATCAGCGGAAACGCCCATAGTTCGCGCGTGGCCTGCATGCTCCAGGCCCAGCCTGCACCCGCAATGACCGCAATGGCGATGATCGTTGCGATCCTCATCTGCGTGGCATCGCCCCGTATCCTGAGCCACAGCGCACACAGCATGGAGCCGGCCGCAAACTCGAACAGGCAACGTACCAGGCCATAGCCGGAGATATTCGCGCCGAGATGCGGCAGGCCCGCCATATGAAGCCATATGGCCATGATCGCGGCTGCCGCTACGATACCCGTCGCTAAGGCCCATCGCGGCGCGCGTGCCAGCGGTGTGGCCAGCATCAGCAGCGGGAACATCATATAGGCGACCGCTTCGGTGCTGATCGACCAGGCCGGGTGATTCCAGCTAAGTTTTTCCGTGAACCCCCAATTCTGCATCAGTAATATGTGCAACGGCAGCTCTTCCCATGGATAGCCTATAGTACTGCGGCCCGTGGCGGTCAGGATCAGAACAAAGATAATCGTCAGCGCCAGCATGAAGAAATGCAGTGGGTAGATGCGTGCGAAACGGCGTCTGAAAAAGGGCAGGGCGGCCCGCCACCCGTCCGTGAGAAAAGCTTTGTGCGCGGACAGATAGATAACGAAACCGGACAGCAGGAAGAAGAAATCGACCGCCAGATAGCCCTTGTCGATGACGGTCATCATCTCGTTGGGAAGCAGCCAGCGAATGCCGCCGCGGATATGGAACAGCACGACCAGCCATGCGGCGAGCCCGCGTGCGATGGTCAGGCCGTGCAATTGCTGTTTGCCAGTCATGCGAGAGCTCTGGCGTCTGTTGTTGGCTGGAAAATCGGTACGGTGCGTTCCTCCTTGCGCCGTCGCGCCAGATAGGTGGACAGCCCGATCTGCAAAGCCAGCAGCATGAACACGAAGGGCTGATAGGCGACGCCAATAAAGGCTGCGCCGAGAAGATAGATCAGGTGTCCCTGTTGCAGCGCCAGCGCCAGTGGCGCGACCCATGCGTGGCCGTCTTCCTTGCGTTTTCTGTACAGCATATAGATCCGCTGGGTGGCGATGAGCGAGATCAGGTGAATGAGCCCCCATATCGCAAGGCCGGGATAACCCTGCTCGCCCAGCATTTCGAAATAGGCGCTGTGATAGGCGCGCCCCTTTTCTGTAATTCTCTCGCGTATGATGCGCTCGCTGCCCTTTTCGCCTTCGGTGCGCACCGCGTCATAGGTGAAGCCGTTGGAGAGATAGGCGTCGAAACCGCCGCCGGTGGGGTGGGTCTTCACATAGTCCAGCGTCCATTTCCACACTTCGATACGGGTCGAGGCGCTTTGGTCGCCCTGATAATTTTTGATGGTGCTCATGCGTTCGGTGAAACTGGCCGGCAGGAAGGGGATAGAGACCAGCGCCAGTACGCCGATTGCCGCGCCATATATCAGGCGCTTTTCGCTGCGGATCAGGATCAGGCCGCCGAGGAAGAGAATGCATAGCAGGCCGGTGCGGGTCACCGTGCCGATAG
The DNA here is from genome assembly GCA_020446425.1 of Sphingobium sp. Taxonomy (GTDB): domain Bacteria; phylum Pseudomonadota; class Alphaproteobacteria; order Sphingomonadales; family Sphingomonadaceae; genus Sphingobium. The sequence continues at coordinate 121,207 of JAGRES010000009.1, forward strand.
GGATGAGCAGACAGGCAATCGTCAGTCCGGCGGCGAAGGCGCGCACCCGCCAGTCTGGCGGAAAGATGGTGCCGAAACGCGCCAGCCACCAGATCAGCGGAATGATGGCGATGGCGACGGTGGATATGGTCGATCCTTCATAGAGGCCGCTATTATCCTCCACCATCAAGTTGAGCTCGCCATAGCCGCCGCCGTCGAAGATCGTTTTGATGCCGCCGGTGATGATGATCGTGCTGGCACACAGCACCAATATCAGCGCCAGCGCCTCAATCCGCAATTTGGTGCGCAGCGTCAGCGGCAGGAATATCGCGAAGACCAGTGCCTTCCATACCCATGCCCATTTGGTGGCCGCTTCTATCGGGAAATCGGCATGAGAGGTGGTGTAGCCACACCACATTAGCAGCAGGACCATCAAGAGTTGCCGCCAGGACAGGCGGCTGTCGCGCTTGTCGTCGATTGCCGCCCAGCCCAGAAAGGCGAAAGCAAAAGCGATCGCTGAAATCGGTATGGAATTGAGCAGGAAATAGCTCAGCCGCTGCGGCGATACGATGTCGATATAGGCGTAGACCAGCACGAACAGGAAGGGCCGCTTGAGCGATATGCCCATCATCAGCGCCAGAAAGACTATGAAGAACAGGTCACGCATCGGACGAACCCGCATCCTGCGCTGACGGGGCCGCTGGCGCCTCATGATCCAGATCGTCACGCGATAGCAGCCGCCAGCAGGCGATGAGCACCAGCACATGGCTCAGCAATATGGAGAATGTATCTGTCATTTCCGCGTGCGGCCGCCCTAAATCACTTGACCGGCACAATCGGCCGTAGTTTCACTGTCCCTATAGCGTTTCGTGGTTGACGTGGCGTTAAATAATTTCGCGGTAAGGCGTGGGGCGATGACGCGTATCCTGCACATATTGGATCACAGCTTGCCGATGCACAGCGGATATACGTTCCGCACCCGCGCGATATTGCGCGCTCAGGCGGCGCAGGGATGGGATGTGCGTGGTATCACTGGCCATCGCCACACGGCACAGGGATCTGATGTCGAAACCGTTGACGGGCTCATCTTTCATCGCACAGCGGGGCCTGCGCGAAGCGGCCCACCGGTGTTGCGCGAATGGCGTGAGATCGCCGATCATGAGGCGGCGATAGATGCGTTGGTCACGCAGTGGCGGCCCGACATCGTCCATGCGCATTCGCCGGTACTCAACGCCATAGCCGCGCAGCGCGTCGCGCGCCGTCATGGCATCCCCAATATCTATGAAATCAGGGCATTCTGGGAGGATGCATCGGTCGGCAACGGTACGGGCAGGGAAGGCAGTTTGCGCTTTCGCGCGACCCGCTGGCTGGAAACACGCGCGGTGCATCGCGCCGATGCGGTGGCCGTGATCTGCGAAGGCTTGAAGTCGGACCTTATCGCGCGTGGCGTTGATCCCACCAAGATCACAGTATCGCCCAATGGCGTGGACATGGAAATGTTTGGCGATCCGGTGCCGCCCGATCCGCAATTGAGGGCGGAGCTGGGGCTGGATGACGCCGAAGTCACCGGATTCATCGGTAGTTTCTATGATTATGAAGGGCTGGATGATCTGATTGCCGCCATGCCGGAACTGGTGGCGCAGCGCCCGAAAGCCAAGCTGCTGCTCGTAGGGGGAGGGCCGCGCGAACAGGCGCTGCGGGCGCAGGCGCAGGCTTCGCCGGTGGCGCAATCTATCCGCTTCGTCGGGCGGGTGCCGCACGATCAGGTCGAACGCTATTACAGCCTGATTGATATTCTCGCTTATCCGCGCAAATCCATGCGCCTCACCGATCTGGTCACGCCGCTCAAACCGCTGGAAGCGATGGCGCAGGGCAGGCTGGTCGCGGCATCGTCAGTCGGCGGGCATCGCGAACTGATCGAGGATGGTGTGACCGGCACGCTGTTTGCCCCGGATGATCCCAATGCGATTGCCGTTGCGCTGTCGCAATTGCTTGTCGATCGCACCATATGGGACCTGCGCCGCAAGACAGCGCGGGAATTTGTCGAACGCGAGAGAAATTGGGCCTCAAACATAGTGCGTTATCAACCTGTTTACCAAAATCTGCTTGAACAAAGAGGCAGGTAGACAGGCCTGTCGGCATGGATTGGGTTGCACGGGTGAAAAGACGAGATGCCAATATAATATTGGTGGCGTTTGCCGGTGTGAGCGGTGCGGTTATCGCTCATAGCCTCCCGACGCAATTTTATGAGATGCTGGTAACGACATCGGGCATCGCAAAAATCATACCCGCGGCAGCCCCGCCGCTTGGCGAAACAGCATCGCTGGCTTTCATGGGGGCAGGGGCGCTGATTGGATCAGCCGCAGCGGCAATAGTGCTGCCATGGCACCAGTCTGGCGGGCAAAGGAATAGCAGGATGAGTTTTATCTTTTCGAAACTGGCATTTTTCCGGCGCGGCAATTCCGCCGATCCGGGCGTGAGCATTCGCCGCTCGGATGCACATCCGGATGCTCCGGCTCGCCGCCCTGTGTTTGCAAGCACGGAGCTTGGCCCGGATGCGCTTCCGCCGGTGGATGCCGCCCTGGAGGCAAGTGACGATGCGCAGCCGATGGTGAAGGATATTACGGGCCTTAGCATGCCGCGTGCGCCTGAGCCCATGCCGTGGGACATGATTCAGGAAGAGATGGACCGCCTGGTTGCTCATGCTCGCGAGAGGGCGCAGGCTTTCGCGGAAAAATCAGTGGCAGACTCTCCTGTGGCCGCCTCTCTTTCCGATCTCGCCGACAGGCTGGAACTCGGTTTGGCACGACGTAGAGATGCAGTGGCTGCGCAAGCCGGGCTGTCTCAATCCGACGCGGATGCAACTGCCGAAGATATGGCTGAAAAGTCTGTGAGTCTGCCCCATGGTGAGAAACTGGACGAAGCCCTGGCAGCTTTGCGCGGCATAGCCGCCAGGGGTGCCTGATCTTACCAGTCTTCTATCGTCAAGACTGACAGAGACACTATCCTTTGCATATTCAGCGGTTCGGTCGTGTCTGTGGGTTGATGCTGTTGGTGATATTGGATCTTTTGCTCGTCCACGCAGGCGTCGGCGACGATATGCCCGGCGATAGTAAATTCGGCCTCTGGCAGGCTTGATGCAAACTGGGCGGTGCGCCGTTCTTGCTCCTCGCCACTGAAACACAGGACGACCTTATGCCTGGCGCCCGTAAAGGTCGCGCTTGCCCATGGGCGAACGGATGTTGCGATAACGGATGATTCTGGTCCGGCGAGTTCCAAAAGCTGTGCTATCACCCTGGTGTGGGGGTCCCGCCGCGGTGGCCGGGGCCAATCGCGTTCACGCAGCCGGGACCGCCTGCGTGTTGCTGGCACGGTAACATGGGGGCGTGATTGGGCTTGTGGCATCAGCTGACAGCTCCATTCTGATAAATGTTCATGAAATGTTCTAGTCTTTTGGTCATTCGAACGCTAGGTTCACGTCCATTCCTCATGTCGAACACCAGCCTTGGATCACGCACAGCATCCCGTCCAAACCTTGTAGGAGCCATTCCGGTGTCACGAAGAAACTTTTCAATCTGGCGCAATATCATCGGTATTTTTCCTCCTTTTATCAAAGATATATATCCGTTTAGCTTTGGATAGGATTATTCCTATATTTCTAGCCAAATCCTACTTGTCTAGGAGAATTCCTATCAATATGGTGTGATTATGGATCAACGGTCTCCACGTGAAATCCTGGCAAGCCTGATTGCGGAAAGAGGCGATAACTATGGTGCGCTTTCACGGCTTATCGGCAGGAATGCGGCCTATATTCAACAGTTTATAAAGCGCGGTACGCCCAGGAAGCTGGACGAGAAAGACCGCAGGGTGTTGGCGCGCTATTTTGGCGTCGACGAGGCGCTGCTGGGTGCCGAGGAAGGGGCTGGTGTCGAACATCGTTCCATAGGAAAATTGGGAACAAAACCACGTAAAATCATAAAAATAGCAGACGTACCTAAGCTGGAAATTGAAGTTTCGGCGGGTATGGGGACGATTGTCGATGGCGAGTATACGGCAGCAAGCGTGGGATTCGATCTGCACTGGCTGCGCAATCTGGGTCTGAACCCGGAAAATTTGTCCATTATCGATGTAAAAGGCGAATCCATGGCGCCGACGCTCAGCAATGGCGACACAGTCATGGTCGATATGTCCGACCGGGCGGAGAGGCTGCGTGACGGTATTTATGTGTTGCGGCTGGATGATGCGCTGATGGTCAAGCGAGTCTCGCTTTCTCCGCGCCGGGAGCGTCGCGCGCTTACCATTTCGAGCGACAATCCTCATTTCCCGACATGGGAGGATATCGACCCTGCGCTGGTCGATATTGTGGGCAGGGTCGTGTGGGCGTCGCGGATCCTGACCTGATCAATATCGTTAGCGCCTTGAATAAGGCGCCTCTATGAGCCACATCCCGGGCATGACAGAAACAGATCCCGCCGCACAAACCCTGCCGCCGCTCCGCGCAGCCATCATTCCCGTCACGCCCTTGCAGCAGAACTGCACCTTGCTGTGGTGTACAAAGACTGGAAAGGGCGCATTTGTCGATCCCGGCGGCGACCTGGAGCAGCTCAAGGCTGCTGCCAAGCAGCATGACGTGACGATTGAGAAGATTCTCGTCACTCACGGTCATATTGATCATTGCGGCCAGGCCGGCATATTGGCCGGTGAACTCGGTGTGCCCATTGAGGGACCGCATGAAGATGACCGGTTCTGGATTTCCCGTCTGGTAGAGGACGGCCAGAAATATGGCATTCAGGGAAAGCCTTTCGAGCCGGATCGCTGGCTGCATGACGGCGATACCGTGACAGTAGGGCAGTTGACGCTGGATGTTATTCACTGTCCCGGCCATACACCCGGCCACGTCGTCTTCTACCATGCGCCTTCGCGCCTTGCGATTGTGGGGGATGTCCTGTTCCAGGGCTCGATAGGCCGTACGGACTTTCCGCTAGGCAATCATCAGGACCTTATCAACGCTATCAGGACCAAGCTTTGGCCGCTTGGAGATGATGTCGCCTTTGTCCCTGGGCATGGACCGATGAGCAATTTCGGGCATGAACGTGCGACCAATGCCTATGTCAGTGACTACGCGCTTGGCGTTCATTCTTGAAAAATGAGCCAATGAAAGACTTGCTTGTGCGGGAAAACCCGCTATAGGCGCATGACTTCGCGATAACCGGACAGCCTGATGGCAATCGCTTTGCACCGGCATAGGCCAGTGCCAGGCAGTCCCAGCGTCGCTATAAAGCTTTAACTATTACATGGATTACAGGTGCCGATATGGCTGTTCCTAAGCGAAAGACATCTCCTTCCAAGCGCGGCATGCGCCGCAGCCATGATTCGCTCAAGGTCGAGGCGTTCCAGGAATGCTCGAACTGTGGTGAGCTGAAGCGCCCGCATCACATGTGCCAGGCATGCGGCCATTATAATGGTCGTGAAGTCGTGGCGATCGGGGCCTGACGGCTACTGATTTCAGGGGGAAAAGGTGACGAACAAGCCGCATATCGCCATTGACGCGATGGGCGGTGATGAAGGCGTTCGCGTGATGATGGCGGGCGTTGCCGAGGCACGCCGTCGTCACGACGGTTTGCGCTTCACCCTGTTCGGCGATGAAACGCGCATCAAGGCTGCGCTCGACAACCATCCCAATCTGAACGCAGCATCTGAAATCGCGCATTGCGACGGCGTCGTCGATGCGAATGAAAAGCCCGCCACCGCCCTGCGCAAGGCCAACAGCACGTCGATGGGCTTGGCGATTCAGGCTGTGAAAAAGGGTGAGGCTGGTGCTGCGGTGTCTGCGGGCAATACCGGCGCACTGATGGCCATGTCCAAATTGGCGCTGCGGACCATGCCCGGCATCGACAGACCAGCGCTTGCCGCTCTGTTGCCCACGCTTGGCGACAATGACGTCGTCATGCTCGATCTGGGCGCCAATACAGAATGCGATGCGCGCAACCTTGTTCAGTTTGCCGTCATGGGTGCGGCTTATGCGCGGGTCGCGATGGACTTGAGCAGCCCGCGCGTGCGGCTGCTCAATATTGGTACCGAAGATCTCAAGGGCACGGGCGAGATCAAGGATGCCGCATCCATATTGCGTGAAAGCGCGGATCTGCAAATGAGCTTCGATGGCTTCACCGAAGGCGACAAGCTGGCACGCGGGGATGTCGACGTGATTGTCAGCGACGGATTTTCGGGCAATGTCGCCCTCAAGACCGCCGAAGGTACGGCCCGGTTCGTGACCGACCTGCTGCGCCGCGCCTTTACCAGTTCTATCCGGTCGAAAATCGGTTTCCTTATTTCCAAGCCCGCGATGCACTTGCTCAAGCATCATCTGGACCCGAACCAGCATAATGGCGCGGTTTTTCTCGGTCTGAACGGCGTAGTCGTGAAAAGTCATGGCGGTGCGAACGCGAAGGGCGTAGCCAATGCGGTCCATGTCGCGGCGCGCCTGCTGGAAGAAGATATTACGCAACGCATCACACATGACCTGGCGCAGATACATGCGCTTGCCAAAGCGGAGACCGCAGCAAAATGATTCGTCGTTCCATTGTGCTTGGTACCGGATCGGCTTTGCCGGCCCGGTCCGTCAGCAATGCTGAGCTGGCCCAGCGCGTGGACACCAGCGATGAATGGATCCGTGAGCGCACCGGTATCCAGAATCGCTACATCGCCGACGAAGGCGAGACTACCGGAACGCTGGCGACGGATGCGGCAAAGGCGGCCATCGAAATGGCGGGGTTGCAGCCTTCCGACATAGATCTCATCATTCTTGCCACTGCCACGCCGGATCAGACCTTTCCGGCCACCGCGACAAAGGTGCAGGCCGCGCTTGGGATTGACGATTGTGTTTCCTTCGACGTCGCGGCGGTATGTTCGGGGTTTCTCTATGCGATCACCGTTGCGGACAGCATGATCCGCACCGGTGCGGCCAACAAGGCGCTGGTGATTGGTTCGGAGACATTCAGCCGGATATTGGACTGGGAAGACCGCGGTACGTGCGTTCTGTTTGGTGACGGCGCGGGCGCCATATTGCTGTCGGCGGAAGAGAGCGAAGACGGTTCGCGTGGCATTTTGGCGTCAAAACTGCATGCCGATGGCCGCCACAACCAGCTCCTTTATGTCGATGGCGGCCCGTCGACGACCGGGACCGTGGGCAAGCTGCGCATGAGAGGGCAGGAGGTCTTCCGCCATGCCGTCACCAACCTGGCGGGCGTATTGCGCGAAGTGCTGGATATGGCCGGTATGACTGGTGACGATGTGGATTGGGTCGTGCCGCACCAGGCCAATGCGCGGATATTGGATGCCACCGCGCGCAAGCTGGGCCTGAGCAGCGACAAGATTGTCATTACAGTGGACCAGCATGCCAATACTTCGGCTGCATCTGTCCCGCTTGCCTTTGATCAGGCGGTGAGAGACGGACGAATCGAGCGCGGAAATATAGTGGTCATGGAAGCAATGGGCGGCGGCTTTACATGGGGCGCATGCCTTTTACGCTTTTGACAAGTGTAAAATAGTCAATATTCGATGTTTCTTTTGGTGTAAAAAGGCAATTCTACTACCTTGGTAGGGTTGCAAAAAGTCCATTGTTGTTCAATGACTGTATGCATAGGGACCAAAAAACAGAAAGTGTGGAAACATGGCGGGTGGTGAGACGCTAACCAGGGCAGACCTAGCGGAAACGCTGCACGAGAAAATCGGGCTATCGAGGGCCGAGTCTTCCAGAATTATCGAGAGGTTGATCGACCTGATGTGCGACGCTCTTGCCAAGGGCGAAAACGTAAAGGTTTCGGGCTTCGGTACTTTTGTACTGCGCGACAAGACCGCACGTGTCGGCCGCAATCCCAAAACCGGGGTTGAGGTACCGATTTCGCCCAGGCGCGTCCTCACCTTCCGGCCGAGCCAGATCATGCGCGACCACGTCGCGCGCGGTTGAGCCACAGAATTATCCACATCTTTTAGCCCGTTGCGCCCGTGAGGGGTGTTGACCCCGCGCATGCGCTATGCGCAACATGCCCGGCATGAAAAAGCAGGACGGCGCATTTCTCACTATTGGCGAACTGGCAAATGAGCTGGGGGTCGCGCAGCATATATTGCGCTATTGGGAAACACGGTTTCCCGCGCTTCGCCCGCTTCAGCGTTCGGGAAATCGGCGCTATTACCGGCCCGATGACGTGGCTCTGGCTCGGCAGATACATCATCTTCTGTCGGTGGAAGGCTATACGGTGCGTGGTGCGCAGCAGGCGCTTTCAGGCGGCGTAAAAGCTGAGGGTGCCGACTCTGACGGGGGCACGACCGCGCCTGTCACAGTGCAGGCCGCTATGCCCATGAATGCTCCAGCGCAGGATGAACTGTTGCGCAAGCTCAAGGCCATTCGCTCGACATTGAGCGCGGCGCTCGCTTAATCTCCATGTTTTGAATTCAGTCAGGCATCCGGCCCCAGAGCCGGATCGAGATCACGCGGGCGTGTGATGGCGGTGAGCGCAACGGACTCATCGGGATTGAGCATTGCCCAATCTTCTCCGTTCCAGCTCATCTGTGCCAGTGAAGCAGTGGGAAATTTCGTTTCGACGATATCGCGCAGCGGCGAAGAGCCATCGTCCGCAACCAGATCCAGGACTAGATCCTCCAGCCCGGGGTTATGCCCCACCAGCATCAGATGTTCCGCTTCAGCGCCCATCTCGTGGATGACTTCAAGCAGGGTAGCCGACGAGGCAAGATAGATGCGGCGGTCCCATACGGGTTCGATTGTCTGGCCATATCCTTCAAAAAAACCGGCCAGCGTCTGTTTGACGCGTTCCGCCGGAGACGCGATCATCTTGTCAATCTTAAGGCCCATTTGCTGGGCCTTCTTGCCCATAGCGACTGCGGCGCGAACGCCCTTTTCATTAAGGGGGCGGTCGAAATCGCGCGCCACAGGATCGTCCCATCCGGATTTGGCGTGGCGCAGCAGGGTCAGTGTCTTCATGGATGATATATTCCCGATTCCTCGCCTTGATGCACCAACGGCGTTTCAAATCCAAGTCGTTCGCTGACAGAAATTACGGCCTCGTCAAGCGTTACTCTTCTTATAGGAACACCTGCGGGAAATGCCGAAAGCAGGCGGCTTGGCATGGCGGCGGACAATATCACGAACATGCCCTTGTCATCGGCCCTGCGAATGAGGCGCCCAAAGGCCTGTGCAAGCCGCGCGCGGATGATCGAATCGTCATAATGAGAGTCGCTGCCGCTGGTTTTGGCGGACAATTTGCGCGCCGCATGCAGCACAGTGGGCTTGGGCCAGGGCACACCCTCCATCACCAGCAGGCGCAGCGAGTGGCCGGGCACATCCACGCCGTCCCGCAACGCATCCGTGCCCAGTAAGGAGGCGCGCATATCGTCGCGGAAGATATCGACCAGCGTTCCGGTGTCGATCGGGTCGACATGCTGGGCGTAAAGCGGCAGGGCCGCACGCGCCAGACGGTCGGCAATGCGCGCATGCACAGCGCGCAGGCGACGGATGGCCGTGAACAGGCCCAATGTCCCGCCTTGCGCCGCCTCGATTAGCCGGGCATAGGCGCCCGCCAACGCGGCAATATCGCTGCGCTTGATATCAGTGACGATCAGGACCTCGGCCTGGCGGCCATAATCGAACGGGCTGGATGCCTCGAAATGTTCTGGGTGGCCACCCAGATGCAATGCGCCGCTGCGGGCATCTGCGCTGTTCCACTCCTCATTACCGCCGCGCAGCGTCGCCGATGTCAACATAACGCCGTGCGCGGGTTTCAGCACGGTTTCGGCAAAGGGTTTGGTTGGGTCGAGCCAGTGGCGGTGCAGGCCCATATCATATTCGCGGCCTTCATAGCGGTCGACCGCCACCCAATCGACGAAATCCGGGTCTGCCGGGCCGCCGATCCGCGCCAGTAGGGCCAGCCAGCCGGAAATCAGGTCTGTGCGCCAGCCCAGCGACCCCAGTGCGCCCTCAATGCGTGCTCGGGCGGGGCCGTCCATCCAGTCCGGCGGATCGCCGAGCAGGGCCTCCAGCCGCTTGCCGAGCTTGTTCAGCGGCCTCAGCAGCGCATCCAGCGCCTCGGCGGCTTCCATCGCGGCTTCGACAAACGGCCCGCCCGGCTCCGCCAGCTCGGTCTCAAGGCCATAACCGGCGTCGGCATCCTTGCGGCTATCCTCGCACCGCGTGAACACATGGCCGCGCGCGGCGGCAAGCAGGCGCTCCAGCGGCCCAAAAGGCTCGCCGCTCACGATCCGCTTGAGCCAGTCGTCCGACGGCAGGGCTGCGGCGGCATCGCGGGCCTTCGATATGGCCTCGCCGCCCTCTGCGTCATAGCTGGCGACGTCTGTCAGACGCGCGGAAAGGCCGCGCCTGCGTCCACGCGATGCGCCTTCCGGGCCAATGGCCCAGCGGCGCAGCTCGATCGCTTCCTGCCCGGTCAGCGCCAGCGAAAACGTCGAATCGGACGCCTCGAAAATATGATGCCCCTCATCGAAGATCATACGCGTGGGCGCATTGCCATTGTCGCGCCCGCGCGCGGCGTTGATCATCACCAGCGCATGATTGGCAATGACGATATCGGCATGAGCCGACGCGCGCACGCCGCGCTCAATGAAGCATTTGCGGTAATGCGGGCACCCGGCATAGATGCACTCGCCGCGCCGGTCGGTCAGCGCAGTCGAGCCGTTGCGCCGGAAGAGCGTCGGCAGCCAGCCGGGCAGGTCACCGCCGACCATGTCACCATCGCGCGTATAACCGGCCCAGCGCGCCACCAGTTGCGCCAATATCGCCGCGCGCCCGGCGAAACCGCCCTGTAACGCATCCTCAAGATTGAGCAGGCAAAGGTAATTTTCCCGGCCCTTGCGCACCACCACGCGGCCATGACGCCCATCGGGCAGCCTTGTGGTCTCCGCATCGAGCTGGCGTTGTAGCGCCTTGGTATAGGTGGAAATCCACACCGTGCCGCCCGATTGCTCGGCCCAGAGCGATGTGGGCGCGAGATAGCCCAGCGTTTTGCCGATGCCGGTGCCCGCCTCGGCCAGCAGCATATTGGGCCGGTCATCGCGGGCGCGCGGCGCAAAGGCATGGGACGCCGCCACCGCATAGGCTTCCTGTCCGGGGCGGATTTCCGCCGCCGATCCTGTCAGAGTAGCAAGCCGCGTGTCGATATCGTCGGGCGACAGGGCGACGGGGCGCGGAGCAGGGCGGGGCGGTTGCTCCTCCCATTCCGGCAGGCGGGAAAACAGCCAGCGTTCAGCCTGCGCCGGTTTTTCGATCCGAGCGGCAACCAGCGGCGCCCATGGCCAGCGCATCCGATGCAGCGATTGCGCAGCGGTCCATGCGCCTTCGCGTTCCCGCCAGTCCTGCTGTTGCAGGCGGGTCATCAGGGCGTCCGTCGCCGCCAGCAACAGGGCGGGAATGTCCTGCTCGCGAGTAGCGGGTTCGAGGCCCAATGCGTGCGCCAGTCCCTTGGGCGTAGGCACCAGAAACTGCGCGGGATGGATGAACGCCCATAGCTCCAGCAGGTCGAGGCCGGAGAGGTCGCCATAGCCCAACCGCTGCCCGGTCATCGGCGCGTTCAGCAATATGACGGGCGTTTCCGATGCGCGCGAGACCGCTTCGCCACGCGACACCGCTCGCGTCTCGCTACCCGCCTCGCACAGCCAGATACCGGCATGGCTGGCATGAAGGGCCGGGATGGGAGGCAGGCTGGTCACAGAACCGGTTTAGCGATCCTGTTTTGTTCTTCAAGTGTTGATCGGTGGATTGGGAGGGGCAATGACCGATATGTTGCCGGGACCGGAACGGCGGGTTTTGGAGGACGATTGCAGGAACAGGCTATTTGTTCACAAAGAATGCGATGAGGACTAGTCAAGTCCCATACTTGCGGCGCCATTTTAAGTCTTTCACATTCGAAATCAGGTGTTCAAAATAATCGTCGGAATCGACCTGCGGCCCCGCCTTGCCAAAATGATCTATCGGCCAACCGCGCCAAGTCTTACCCTGCATAAGGGCAAACTCGCCCTTGAACCTTTGCAGAGCTTTGGTCTCTCGACTCTCGCGATTTTGATCCTTGTAACCTTTTTGCCCCGGCCGGTGTCCGTACTCTCCAAAGACCTCAGACGATCCATCTTTGTAACCGATCACAATCTGACCGCCCATGTGAATAGCGCGCGGCTCCGGCATGAACAGCAGCCCATCGCCGAACTGGCTCCAATGCGTAGAGCTCAGGCGCTCTTCCGGATAAAGCCAATCCTTTTCTGCTGCTGCGATGTACCGAAGCGCCCGCATTTTAGTGACATAATTGATCTGCAGAACTTCTTGTTCCGAAAGCATTCGACCCTGTTGAATGTCAGTCGCCTTGAACATCGTCGTACGGAATAAGGTCTGATTTGGATGGTCGCTCGTTTCCCTCTGATATGGATTTCGAACCCATGACAGGTTCGTGAGGATAAGAACCTTATCGAGCGAAAGCGGGAAATAGGTGTGGGTTGCCACTTCCCGAACGTCGGGATCATTGAAACCACGGCAATGCGGCGATCCTGGAAAGCGCGCCCGATTGTAAACGGTGACAGGGTGATCGCTGATTATGAATTTGGTCGGGGATTCGCTGGCATCCGCAATTTGCCAAACGGCGTCCGCCCAGACGGCGCCATACATGTACTGTATTCGTTGAAGGAAAAGCAAAAGCTTGTTTGTGCTATTGATATCGAAAATATTGGAGATGAAGCCGAGTCCCTTTGGTGTTCGCAGCTTCTGAATCGACATATATCGCACTAAGTTTTGAAAGGCTTCGTGCATTCCATCTTTGATTTTGTAGTCATCGAAGAAATCGACAGCCTTGTGTCCATTAGAGTCAATCTCTCCGAAGAAAATTCGCTCGATTTCGGTATTTTTGAGCGAGCCCCATTGCGTCGTGTAAAGGTCATCCTGTGCGAAGCAGCTTTTGGGTCCCCATTTGAGCAAGGCGCTTCGCGTGTAAGTGTGCCCGCTCGGAGTGACAATTTTCTCCGGACTCAAGTCCAGATAGTTGTATTTCCCCTGACCGGGCTGCAAAAATCGATGCTGATACCACTCTGGAACATAGTGATTGTGTGTGAAATCCCCCATCTCTCCTAAATAGATGCGCCGGTTTTATGCAACAAGCCTGGCCAGCCACCTTTCATCATATTAGGCACACCGGCGACAGGTCGCTGCATAGCATGGACTCGGTCGCAAGGTCCGCTTCGTACCGATCTGGGTTCCTTCACCGCGCACCAAAGCAATGTCCGCTCATGGGCCGACAGGCTTGCTCAGTATATAACCGCTCTGTCGCGCCAAGTCGCCGTTCATATAAACAGGCTCGCGACCGGATTATGCTTCGTCTATCAGCTTTTACGAAAACGGCTTAATTCAGCCCGCGTCTGCCGAAATTGGCCACCGGGCGTTTTGCACCCATGAACATATGGTGGCCCGCTGCGCCATGCAGCCCATGTTCCACGCGCGCCTGTTGCAGGCGGTCGTGCAGCGGTCCTTCGCACAGGGTGAAGGGGAAGCGCGCGCCGAAGCGGTCATATTCGCTCCACACCACGAAACCGAACACGGTCTGGCCGTTATATTCGATCTGGAACTGCATGCCCTTGGGCAGCGACAGCCCCTCGATCAGCGCACCATATTCGGTCATGTCGCGCAATACGGCTTCGCCGGAGTCCAGTACGCTCGTGATATGAACGCTGATATCGACGGGGATCCGCGTGGGCCGCTGGGGCATGAAAGTGGTCTGGCTGGTCATGCCGCACAGGATAGGGGAATTGGGTTAATAGGCCGTAAACCATAGTGTCCGCCCGTTTCCGGAGGGTCGATGCAGAAAGGGGCTTAAATTCATGGATTATGACCGCTAAGGGGTGCCTTTCCTGAATTTAAGAGAATGTGTTCCGTCATGACCGTGTCCGCTCCCGTTTCCGCCGAATTGCGTGAGGCCGCCCAGACGTCGAAAGCCTGGCCGTTCGAGGAAGCGCGCAAGGTTCTGAAACGCCTCGGCAATGGTACGCCGGAAAAGGGCTATGCGCTGTTTGAAACCGGCTATGGGCCGTCGGGCCTGCCGCATATCGGCACATTCAACGAAGTGCTGCGCACGACGATGGTGCGCCGCGCGTTCGAGGCGCTGAGCGATATTCCCACAAAGCTGGTCGCCTTTTCCGACGATATGGACGGGCTGCGCAAGGTGCCAGACAATGTGCCGAACCAGGCGATGCTGGCCGAGCATCTTGGCAAGCCGCTGACCGCCATTCCCGATCCGTTCGGTAAATTTGAGAGCTTCGCGCATCACAATAACGCGATGCTGCGGGAGTTTCTCGACCGCTTCGGCTTCGATTATGATTTCCGCAGCTCGACTGAGCAATACACGTCCGGCGATTTTGACGATGCGTTGCGAAATGTGCTCCACAACTATCAGAAAATAATGGATATTATGCTGCCCACTTTACGGGCGGAGCGGGCCGCAACCTATTCGCCGGTTCTACCGGTCAGCCCGAAATCCGGCGTCGTTTTACAGGTGCCGGTCGAGGTGCTGGACGCCGAGAGCGGCATGATCGCCTTCGAGGATGAAGGCGAACGTATTGAGCATTGCATCCTCAAAGGTGGTGCAAAGCTGCAATGGAAGGTCGACTGGGCCATGCGCTGGGTCGCGCTGGGCGTCGATTATGAGATGTACGGCAAGGACCTGACCGACAGTGGCGTACAATCGGGCAAGATTGCGCAGGTGCTGGGCGGCCGCAAGCCGGAGGGCCTGATCTACGAGATGTTCCTCGACGAAAAGGGCGAGAAGATCAGCAAGTCGAAGGGCAACGGCCTCTCGCTGGAGGAATGGCTGACCTATGGCAGCGAGGAAAGCCTCGCTTTTTACGCCTATCGCGAGCCCAAGAGCGCCAAGCAGCTGCATATCGGTGTGATCCCGCGCGCGGTCGACGAATATGAGCAGTTTCGCGGCAATTACGCCGGTCAGGCACTGGACAAGAAGCTCGGCAACCCGGTCCACCATATCCACAATGGCGATGTGCCGGAACAGGCATTGCCGGTCAGCTACGGCCTGCTGCTCAATCTGGTCGGTGTGATGGGCGCGGAAGCGACCGAGGACCGGGTCTGGGGCTATCTCGGCAACTATATCGAGGGTGCATCGCCGGACAATTATCCGCAGCTTGCGGGGCTCGTTCACAATGCGCTCGCCTATAATCGCGATTTTGTCGCGCCGACGCTCAAACGCCGTGCGCCTGAGGAGAATGAAGCCGCCGCCCTGCGCGAGCTGGACGCCCAGCTCGCCTCCCTGCCGGACAATGCGCCGGCGGAAGAAATTCAGGGTATCGTCTATGCCATCGGCAAGGACCCGCATTACGGGTTCGAACAGCTGCGCGACTGGTTCAAGGCGCTGTACCAGACCCTGCTGGGCGCCGATCAGGGGCCACGCATGGGCAGCTTCATCGCGCTCTACGGCATTGAAAACAGCCGCAAGCTGATCGCGGATGCGCTGGCGCTAATAAAATAACCGAATTGACGGAGCAAAAGGGGGCGTCGCGCGTTTCCCGAAACGGTCCACCCCTTTCGGACTGATGACATTATGTCATCGGCCGTGCCCTCTCCCCCACAAAGGGGGCACGGCCAATGGGGATGGGGTTAGCCAGCTTTCTTTGCCGCTATCCAGTCGTCAATTTTCTTTTCGAGCACGCTCATCGGCAAGGCGCCGGTCATCAGCACCTGCGCGTGGAATTCGCGCACATCGAACTGGTCACCCAGCATATCCTTCGCCTTTTGCTTCAGCCGCTGGATGGTAAGCGCGCCGATCTTGTATGCCAGCGCCTGACTGGGGATAGCGATATAGCGTTCGACCTCCGCCGTTGCGTCGGTTTTACCCATTGAGCTGTTATCCAGCATATATTGGATCGCCTGATCGCGCGTCCAGCCCTTGGCGTGCAAACCCGTGTCGACCACCAGTCGCATCGCGCGCAGCATTTCATCATCGAGATGGCCCATGCGCTGATACGGGTCCTCATACAGCCCAAAATCATAGCCCAGCTTTTCGGCATACAGCGCCCAGCCTTCGACATAGGCGGTGTTGCCGCCAAAGCGCATGAACGCGGGCAGCGCCTCATTTTCCTGTGCAAGGCTGATCTGGAAATGGTGCCCCGGCGCGCCTTCGTGCAGATACAGCGTGGTCATGCCCGGCAGGCTGCGCGAGGGCAGGTCATAGGCGTTGAAATAGAAAATGCCGGGCTGCGATCCGTCCGGTGTTCCGCGCCGATAGGACCCTCCCGCCTCATATTTCTCGCGATATTCCTCATAAGGCTGAATTTTGAGTGGCGCCTTGGGAATGGTTGAAAACTGTTGCGGGACCAGCGCGTCGACTTTCTTGCCGATGGCATAGAATTCCTCGGTCATCCATTGGCGCGATTGGGGATGGAATTTCGGATCGCTGCGGAGATAAGAGAAAAATTTCGCAAGACTGCCCTCGAACCCGGTTTCCTTCCGGATGCTGTCCATCTCCTTGCGGATGCGCGCTACTTCGGAAAGCCCCAGATCATGGATATAGTCTGCCGTGAGCGGCAGGGTCGTCGTGCTTTCAATAAGGTGCGCATACAGCGTGTCGCCGCCCTTCATATGGACGAGGCCAACGCCGTCTCGGGTATGCGCGACATATTCGTTTTTCAGGAAATCGTGCAGGCGCTTGTGCGCGCCATAGATGCCGTTGCCGATCATATCCTTATATTCGGTGGTCAGGCGGTCCTTGTCGGCTTGCGGAAAGCCTTCCGGCATCATCTTTATCGGGCCGTAAAAGGGCGATTCCACGATTGGCTGAGCCAACATCGTATCGAGTTGCGCAATGACATTGTTCACCGTCAGCCTGGTATCGACGACACCGGATGCCAGACCTTCGCGAAACCGTGCGATAGCTGCATCGACATAGCGAATATAGCCCTGGTGGCGCTTGAGGTTATTTTCATAATCGGCGACCGTTTTGAATGGTACGCCGCCATTTCCCGACGCGAAATCCGGGTAGAAAGTGTGAATGCCGCTGAAATGATTGATCGGCCGCACCACGGTCAGCGCCATGATTTCGGGTGTCAGCCCTTTGAGCGTATCCTCACGGTCCTGCTCGAACACATCGTAAGCGATCTTGTCGACCGGCGATAATGCCTCGCGATTAATGGCATGCAGGGTCGCCAGTTCGTCCTGTGCCGCTTTGCGCTCGGTGTCATAATAGGCGTCGCTGATATAATCGCCGAATTGGTCGGCATAGCGCAAGTCGCCGCGCCTCAAAGCGGACAGCGGAGCGCGCCCGAGATACGCCTCGTCGGATGAAGCGAACAATGCGTGCAACTTTTCGCTTTCTGTTTGCTTGGCAGGCGTCGCACTCGCCGCGCTCTGCGTTTCCATATTGGTTGCCGTGCATCCGGCGAGCGGAATCGACAACAGGAGCGCCAAGGCGCTCACCGTATTTCTGGTGATAATCATAGATACTCCCGACAGCTTGGTGTGGCCTGAAAGGCCTCATGGCGACTGGCTATCACCGGTGCGAGGCATGAGCAAACACAAAGAAACCGGCCGCATTGCTGCGACCGGTTCCCGACATCGGAGCTGGCGCTTACCAGAAGAAATTGTGCAGCACATCGACCACACGGCCGTTGCGGATGTTGATCAGCAACACATCGTCATAATGGCGCACCCAGCGATAATGGCTTCGCGTACGCGGTAGGCGATAGCGCCACGGATCGTTCACATAATAGCGCGAGTGATAATAGTGCCTGTCGATCCGGCTGCCCCGGTTCCAGCTTTTATAGCGGAACGGAGCGTCCCAGTGCCCGCGGCGATAGACGTTGCGGTGGCTGCGGCGATAATCGTGCAGGTCCCTGGAATATTCCTTCTCCGCACGGCGCACGTCGCGGCGTTCGCGCTTGATATCGCGGCGGTCGCCATAACGGTAGGCGCGGCGCAGGTCGCGGCGTTCCTCCTTAAGGTCGCGATAGCTCTCGCGCACTTCGCGACGCGATTGCGCCGAGGCGATTTCCGGCATCGCAGCTACGGGTATGGCAGTGGCGGCGATCAGGGCCGCTGTAATAATCTTACGCATTTGGTGTCTCCTCATCCAATCCAGCAATCGACGCCCTGTCCGTCGATGATTGCACTTTGCCCGATTCGTGCTGAACCAGGCGGGAATGAGAAATTCAGAAAAATGAAAGGCTGCCGGAGCGGCTATAAAGCTGCTTTGGGGATCCAGGCGCGTTCGCGATACCATTTGGTGACGACATATTTGACGCCGTCCTCAACCGGTTTTGCGCAATGCTGTGTATCGGGGTTGGGCGATCCGTCGGGAAGCAGGTTATCCCACAGGATGACGGTTCCCATGACCGGTGGTACCTTGAAACCCGCATTGACGAAGCTGGTCTCGCCGCCGCTTGCAACATCGGAGAGGTAGATCATCGCGGTCCAGCACCGCTGGCCACCCTGCCGTTTCTGCTGTTCCCAGAAATCATAATTGACCGGAAAATAGTCGCAGTGCGGGCGATATTCCTGCCCCTTGGTGTAGCGCTGGCCCTGAATGGGTTCGCCATTTTCCTGTGCTATGCCCATAATGGCGGCCAGGCGCGTGTTCACTTCGCCGACAATTGCAGTGTCGTCGCCCATATGCGCGCTGTAACTGGTGCGGTATTCCGGTCCCTGCGTCCCTGAAAACAGCGTCGAAGGCTGCGCGTTTCGGTCGATAATCGTACAGAGCTGGGCGCATTCTTCCGGTGTCAGGAAATCGCGGCGGGCATATATTTCGACCTGCGGGCTCTCTATTCGTGTCACCATCGGATTGCGCGCCAGCTTGGCGCTGACCTTGCGGCATAATTTCGCGCGGTGCGGGGAGGGCCGGTCGCCGTCCCCCTCATTCGTCTCCGGCGCTGCCGTGCGCGAAAAGAGCTTGCGTAACATGGAGTTGGCATAGCCCGGCTGCATGGCATGCCGCAAGCATGGCGAAAGCCCGAAGCCATGGAACTCCGGGCTTTCTATCAGGCAAGGGAGAGGGAAAGAGCGTTACCAGAAGAAGTCGTGTATAACGTCGACCACATAACCGGTACGGGTATCGACCAGCAGGGCATCGTCATAATAGCGCACCCAGCGCAGCGGGCCATGGACGGGCGGCAGGCGATAATACCACGGATCGTTGATCCAGTAGCGACTGCCGTACAGGCCGCTCCACAAGGTTATGCCGATGGAGAAGCGGCGATAGCCATAGTCCCAGCCATAAGGCACATAATAGCGCGGCGCGCGATACACATGGCGATGGCTGTTGCGATAGCGCTTCCAGTCATAGCGTTTGTCGCGCCGCCAGTCGTGGTTCCAGCGGGCATAGTCGCGGTGACGCTTGTCACGCCATGCATCTCTGTCGCGAGCATGATCGCGGTCGCGCCATTTGCGGTCGTCCCTGCGATCCCGGTCATAACGGCGATCACTGTCTTTCCAGCGCTTATTGTCGCCGCTTTTCCAACGTGTCGAGCTGTCCCGGTCACGGTCCTTTGCAGATCGGTCTACCCGGGAGTCGGCTGCTCTGGCGGTTCGGCCATTGTCGCCCTGCATCTTGGCGCGATATTCCTCAAGCCGGTCTATGCGGTTCGGTTTACGGTCCTCGCGCCGCTCGTCACGCCATTCACGCCGATTTTCGCGCTTTTCGACGCGCCAGTTCTGGCGGTCATCGCGCCGTTCCTCGCGTACTTGCTGACGGTTCGCGACAGGGATGCGTTGTTGCTCCTGCCGTTGCACCCTCGGGGCCTCACGTTGAGGCGCTGGTGTCGGTGTAGGTGTTGATGTGCTCTGACTGCGCTGCTGAGAGCGCTCCCAACGGGTGCTGGATCGCTGAGCAGACCCGCCGCCGCGCTGAGACTGCGTCTGGTTCCATCGGCCATTGCGCTGATCATTGTCTCGCGCCATGGCAGTACTGGGAACCAAGCCCGCCAGCATCGTCGCTGTTACAAGCCCCGCGATCATCCTTTTCTTGCTCATCATATGCCTTTCTAGTGCGAGAGGGCATGAATTTCACCTCTTGAAACACAGATTAGGCGATTCGAAGTGACCCATTTCTGAACTGCGGGTTCATGCAGCAGAAAGCTTCATGGGATCGGGGGAAGGGGGCTCTATGGCTTTTTGAGCGCAGGGACGGCGCTGGCGGCGTCTTCCGGGGTGATGCCGGGCGGCGGCGCGGCGGCGATGCGTTCGTCACCGTCCATGATCTTGCCCGCGCGGCGAATGGCGGCGCGAATGCGCGGATAGGTACCGCAACGGCAGATATTGGTGATCGCCTTGTCGATCTCCGCATCGCTGGGATGGCGGTTTTTGCTGAGCAGCACCGATGCCGCCATGATCATACCCGGCTGGCAATATCCGCATTGCACCACATTTTCTGCGGCCCAGGCCTGTTGCACCGGATGGCTTCTGTCCGGGGAAAGGGCCTCGATAGTGGTGACGAAACGCCCTTCGGCCTCGGCGATGGAAATCCGGCAGGAGCGTACGGCCTGACCGTCGATATTGACCGTGCACGCGCCGCAATCGCCGGTGCCGCATCCATATTTGGCGCCGGTCAGGTTTGATGCGTCGCGCAGCGCCCACAGCAGAGGCGTGTCCGGGTCCATGCGATATTGGACGGGCCGGTCGTTGACGGTCAGCTTAGTCATGCACATGCCTTTTACAGTGCTGATGTACGGGGGGAAGCGGTTTTTCTGTGCCTGTTCGGGGCATTTTGTCCGCTTTATGCTTGAATTTCGCATTTATCGTTGTTAGGGCGCGGCGATCACGGCGCGAGCTATGAGTTCGCGGCGACGCTTTTCTTTGTTTCATTGTGGTTGCGCATGTAGTGACTCATGCCACCGCGATTATGGATTGGAGTTGTACGGCCTTATGCAAATCATCGTCCGCGACAATAATGTCGATCAGGCGCTTCGCGCGCTCAAGAAGAAGCTGCAGCGCGAAGGTGTCTATCGGGAGATGAAGCTGCGCCGTCACTATGAAAAGCCATCGGAAAAGCGCGCCCGCGAAAAGGCCGCTGCTGTTCGCCGCGCGCGCAAGCTGGAACGCAAGCGCATGGAACGCGACGGCGTCCGGTAAATTGATCTGATACGGGAGCGGGAGGATTTTCCGCTCCTTTGTTTTTGTTTTCCAAACATTAGGGGCTGACTAATGTCCGTTACCGCCGTTCCGCTTCGCCCGATCGCCAAGGGTTCGTTGATGCGTTTGTGGGTCGGCGTCGGCGCCGTGGCGCTGGCCGCAGCCGGTCTGGCCTGGGCCGGGCAGCAGGGGCTTGCTCCGTCTCCGTCTGCGTTCATGGCGGATAACGGCAAGGAACCGGGCATCGTTACGACTGCCAGCGGCCTGCAGTACAAGGTCATTCAGGCTGGTGACGGCGCGAGCCCGCAGGACAGCGACGTTGCGCTTGTGTCGTATCGCGGCAGCCTGGTTGACGGCACGGTGTTCGATGAAAGCGAACAGACTGCCATGCCGATCGACAGCGTGGTGCCGGGTTTCGCCGAAGCGCTGAAACTGATGAAGAAGGGCGGCGAATATCAGCTCTTCATTCCGCCCGAGCTGGCCTATGGCGACAAGGTGCCTGAGGGCGGTCCTATTCCGCCGAACTCGGTGCTGATCTTCAACCTGAAGCTTATTGATTTCAAATCGCGCGCCGAACTGATGCAGATGCACCAACAGATGCAGGCCGAAGTCGGACCAGCGGCAGAGTAAGCGGCAACCGCTTTAGGTTTAGTTTGTCTGGATTGATGTAACTCCGTTCGGTTCGAACGGCCATCGAGCATGTCGAGATGGCCAGTCGAGAACGCATTTCTCGACTTCGGTTCTCGATAAACTCGAACCTTCGCTCGAAACGAACGGTTCTATTCGCCAAGACAGACTCTAAGGAGCGGGCGTCTCTACCCGTTCCGGGCGCAGGCTGGTGCCGCTCCTGCCGGAACGCAGCGACGTCCACCAGCTGACCGGGTTGAGGTTGGTCGTACCATCCACAGAGAAGGTGATGAATTCGGCGCGCCCGCCAATGGATTCGACCGGCACAGGGCCACCCAGCCCCTTGGAAATCCGCGCGACGCGGCTGTCGGCGCTGTTGTCGCGATTGTCACCCATCAGGAAGACATGGCCCTTGGGAACCCGAATCGGGCCATACCAGTCGGTTTCGCGGCTACCGACGTCGATGATCCGGTAAGCGCGGCCATTAGGCAGAATTTCTTCCTTTACCGGCAGTTGGCAATAGCGCTTGCCGTCTGCGCCGAAGGTTAGTGACCCAGGGAACTGGTCCGAAGGGCAGGGCGCGTTTTCGTCGACCGGCAGCATGAGCGGGGCGAGCGTGCGTTGCGGCACCGCGCTGCCGTTCAGGACTACCTGACCGTCGCGCAGCTCGATAATATCGCCAGGCAGGCCGATCACGCGCTTGATATAATCGTCGCTGCTGTCCTGTGGTGTGACGATCACGATATCGCCGCGTTCCGGCAAGCGCCCGAACAGCCGCCCGGATATAAAGGGCAGCGGGTGAAAGCTGGGTGATACATAGGACCAGCCATAGGGATATTTGGATACGACGAGACGGTCGCCTTTCAGCAACACCGGCATCATTGATTCGGAAGGGATGTAAAATGGCTTGGCCACCAGCGAGTGAAAGCCCAGCACGGCCAGCAGCAGAACTGACAGGCTCTTGATCTCGCCCCACCAATCGACGCTGGATGCGCGGCCCACCGACTTCGACCGGCGTGCATCACTCACGCTTACAGCCCCTTGTGATGCAGTTGTCGTCTTGTCCATATATGCCGTTTCGCGCCCGGTTCACAGCGGCAGCGCTTCCAGTATGACGAATGCCTGCGCCCATGGATGATCGTCGGTGAGCGTAAGATGAACAGAAATGCGATGGCCCTCGGGCGTCATGACGGCGAGCCGCTGTGCCGCGCCGCCGGTCAGCGCCAGCGTCGGCGCGCCGGAGCGTGCGTTCACCACGCCGATGTCGCGCATGAACACGCCTGCCTTGAATCCGGTGCCGACTGCCTTGGAAAAAGCTTCCTTGGCGGCAAAGCGCTTGGCCAGCGTTTCGGCTTTTGTGTAAGGGCGGCTTGCGGCCTTGGCGCGCTCGATTTCGGTGAAAACGCGCTGCTCGAACCGCTCGCCATGACGCTCTAGCGTCTTGCGGATACGCTCGATACTGCACAGGTCAGAGCCCAGCCCGATGATCATCGCACTTCATCCATCAGAGTACGCATACGCCGCACGCTCTCTTCCAGCCCAATGAAAATCGCCTCGCCGATAAGATAGTGGCCGATATTGAGCTCGCGCAGTTGCGGTATGGCGGCGATGGGCTGCACATTTTCATAGGTCAGGCCATGGCCGGCATGGGCTTCGATGCCATTCTTGGCGGCGAGCGCTGCTGCGTCCGCGATGCGTTTCAGCTCGGTTTCGACACCTGCGGCGTCGCCATCAAGGCCAAGATGCGCATAACGGCCCGTGTGCAGCTCCACCACCGGCGCGGCAAGGCGCATGGCGGCTTCTATCTGGCGCGCGTCCGGTTCGATGAAAAGAGACACGCGGATGCCTGCATCATTCAGCCTGCCGACGATGGGGGCGAGATGATTATGCTGGCCAGCAGCGTCGAGACCGCCTTCGGTGGTGCGTTCCTCGCGCTTTTCCGGCACGATGCAGGCGGCATGCGGCTTGTGGCGCAGCGCGATCTCCAGCATTTCCTCGGTTGCCGCCATCTCAAGGTTGAGCGGCAGGGTGGTCGCGGCCATGATACGTTTCAGGTCGTCGTCGCGAATATGGCGCCTGTCTTCCCTGAGGTGCGCCGTGATGCCGTCCCCGCCGACGCTGGCGACGATTTCCGCGGCACGTACCGGATCGGGATGATCGCCTCCCCGCGCATTGCGGATCGTCGCGACATGGTCGATATTGACGCCGAGACGAAGGGGAAGCGGTGCGCTCACCGTATCAGCTTTTCCGGCTGCCTGGCTTTACGGCAGGGATCTTGGCCAGCTTCGCCGGGACTTTATCGGCGTCATAGACCGGGAAATTGAGCGAGACCAGCGGATAGAATGGCACGCCAAGCTCCGCTTCGCCTGCCGAGCGGTCAACCAGCGCCGCTTCGGCAATAATGATGCCGCCCTCGGCCCGAACCGCGTCCATCGCCTGACGGGACGACAGGCCCGTGGTCACGACGTCTTCGACCATGAGTATTTTCTGCCCCGGCTGAATCGCGAATCCGCGCCTCAAGGTGAACGTACCTTCCGGCCGCTCCAGAAACAGCGCATCGACACCAAGCGCGCGACCCATTTCATGGCCGATAATAACGCCGCCCATGGCAGGCGACACAACCAGATCAATCTCGGAGCGTAGCTCGCGCGGCAGTTTCTGTGTCAACGCCAGCGCAAGCCGGCCTGCGCGTTCGGCGTTCATCAGCACGCGTGCGCACTGGAGGTAATTGGCGCTGTGTTTCCCCGATGACAGGACGAAATGTCCCTCCAGAAGTGCTTCGGCAGCACGAAACTCGGCCAATATGTCTTCTTCGTTCATTATCAAAAATTCCGTGTCCTGTTCGCAGCGCCAGATAAGGGGGTTATTCCCAGCTTGCAACCTTGAAGAAAAAGCATCTTTTGCGGCTTGAGGACAAGGGAAAGCATGCCTATAAGCCCGCGAGACAGCCATCCCGGTGCGGGGAAGCTCGGCCTATGGGTGGATTGATGGGGTACAGGGTATTGGGACGCTTATGAATATCATAAAATCCTTGGTTCTTGCGGGATTGCTGGCGGTTGCGCCTTCCATCGCCGTATCGCAAGGCGCATTGGCGCAGGAAGCTGCGGCGCCTGCTGCTGCTACGGTTGATTCGGCTACAGAAGCCGACGCGAATGCGACGGAGGAAGCCGTTGCGGCTCCCGCACGCATGAAGCCTACCGAGGGTATCGGCATGCCGCGTCCCGCCGAGTTCGGCCTTCAGGAACAGTTCAGCCCGACCGGACGTCAGGCACGCTGGATCCACGACGCGCTGCTGCTGCCGATCATTACGGTAATCTCGCTGTTCGTGCTGGCGCTGATGCTGTGGATTATGGTTCGCTATCGCCGCGCTGCCAATCCGGTGCCGTCCAAAACATCGCACAATACCTTGATCGAGATCATCTGGACCGTTGTACCGATCCTGATCCTCGTGGTTATCGCGGTTCCCTCGATTGGTCTGATCGCCGAGCAGTACAAGCCTGCTCCGAAGGATGCGCTGACGGTGAAGGTCACCGGTTATCAGTGGTATTGGGGCTATGAATATCCCGATCAGGGCATTTCGGAATATGTCTCGAACATCCTGCCGCCCGAAAAGGCGCTGGAAAATGGCGAGCCGAACCTGCTGGCCGTCGACAATCGCCTCGTTCTGCCGGCTGGCCGCCCGGTCAAGCTGATCATCACCGCTGCCGATGTGATCCACAGCTTCGCTGTGCCGTCGCTCTGGTTCAAGATGGATGCCGTGCCGGGCCGCCTCAACGAAAAGACGGTCACTATCGAAAAGCCGGGTGTCTATTATGGCCAGTGCTCGGAGCTGTGCGGTGTGAAGCATGGTTTCATGCCGATCGCCATTGAGGCATTGCCGCCCGCTGAGTTCGACCAGTGGGTCCTGTCGCAGGGTGGAGAGCTCGCCGGTGAGCAGGCTGAAGCGCCTGCCGAAGCCGCCGCAGAGACAGCCGACGCGGCACCTGCCGCTAACGCTAAGATTTGATAAAGGGTCGGAACTATGACGACTATTGCTGCTGACGCACATGCACATGATCATCATGATGCAGATCACAAGCCGGCCTTTTTTGCCCGCTGGTTCATGTCCACCAACCACAAGGACATCGGTACGCTTTACCTGATCTTCGCGATTATCGCGGGGGTCATCGGCGGATTTATTTCCGGCCTGATGCGTATCGAGCTGGCCGAGCCCGGCATTCAGTATCTCCAGACATGGGCGCAGATCATGGATGGGCCGGATGCTACTCTGGACCAGGCCTATCACCTGTGGAACGTGCTGATTACTGCGCACGGCCTCATCATGGTGTTCTTCATGGTTATGCCCGCCATCATCGGCGGTTTCGGCAACTGGTTCGTCCCGATCATGATCGGTGCGCCGGATATGGCGTTCCCGCGCATGAACAATATCAGCTTCTGGCTGCTTATTCCCGCTTTCATGCTGCTTCTGGGCTCGACCTTCGTCCCCGGCGGTCTTGGTAATGGCGCGGGTACGGGCTGGACGGTCTATGCGCCGCTTTCGACCAGCGGTTCGCCTGGACCTGCCGTCGATATGGCGATCCTGTCGCTCCACATCGCAGGCGCAAGTTCGATTTTGGGCGCGATCAACTTCATCACCACCATCTTCAACATGCGCGCGCCGGGTATGACCCTGCATAAAATGCCGCTGTTCGTATGGTCGGTGCTGGTTACCGCCTTCCTACTGCTGCTCGCGCTGCCGGTTCTCGCTGCCGCGATCACCATGCTGCTGACCGACCGCAACTTCGGCACTGTCTTCTATGACGGTCTGCGTGGCGGTGATCCGGAGCTGTACCAGCACCTTTTCTGGTTCTTTGGCCACCCGGAAGTCTACATCATGATTCTTCCCGGTTTCGGCATTGTCAGCCAGATCGTCTCAACTTTCAGCCGCAAGCCGGTATTCGGTTATCTCGGCATGGCGTACGCCATGGTCGCCATCGGCGTGGTCGGCTTCATCGTGTGGGCGCACCACATGTTCACCACCGGTATGTCGGTCAACGTGAAGATGTACTTCACCGCCGCAACGATGGTGATCGCTGTGCCGACGGGTGTGAAGATCTTCTCGTGGATCGCGACCATGTGGGGCGGTTCGCTCTCGTTCAAGACCCCGATGGTCTGGGCGCTGGGCTTCATCTTCATGTTCACCGTGGGTGGCGTGACCGGTGTTGTCCTTGCCAATGGCGGCGTCGACGATGTGCTGCATGACACCTATTATGTTGTCGCGCACTTCCACTATGTGCTCTCGCTGGGCGCTGTGTTCGCTCTCTTCGCCGGTTTCTACTACTGGTTCCCGAAGATGACGGGCCGGATGTACAGCGAACTGTTGGGCCAGCTGCACTTCTGGATCTTCTTCATTGGTGTGAACGTTTTGTTCTTCCCGATGCACTTTGTCGGCCTGTCGGGCATGCCCCGCCGCTATCCCGACTATCCGGAAGCCTTCGCTTACTGGAACAGCATCGCCAGTCAGGGCTATAACATCCTGATCATCGGCGTTGCGATCTGGTTCGTGAACATCTTCTGGTCGCTATTTGCGGGCAAGAAGGCGGAAGGCAATCCGTGGGGCGAAGGCGCGACCACGCTGGAATGGACGCTGTCCAGCCCGCCGCCCTATCACCAGTTCGAAACCCTGCCCGTGATCGAAGATGCGCATCACTGAGGCAACTTGAACGATACCTAATCCAGAGGCGGGCTTTCATGGCCCGCCTTTGACGCATTTCTCCTCCAGCAAGGGGGATTGGACCGATTATGACGACTGCAACGCTGAAACCGGCCTATACCGCCGCCGACTGGCGCGATTTTGTCGCGCTGACCAAGCCGCGCGTAATGACGCTGGTGGTGTTTACCGGCCTGTGTGGTTTGCTGATCGCGCCGGGGCATATCCATCCCGTTCTCGCTTTCACCGCGATCCTGTGTATCGCCATCGGGGCAGGCGCAGCGGCTGCGCTCAACCAATGGGTGGAGGCTGACAGCGACAAGCTGATGAAACGGACGGCGAGCCGCCCGCTTCCCGCCGGGCGTATGGACAAGCAGTCGGCATTGCATTTCGGAGTGGGGCTAAGCTTTTTCTCGGTGCTGACGCTCGGGCTCGCCACCAACTGGTTCGCGGCCGCAGTACTCGCCGTGTCGATCCTCTTCTATGTGTTCGTCTATACCATCTGGCTGAAGCCGCGTACGGCGCAGAATATAGTGATCGGCGGTGCTGCTGGCGCTTTTCCGCCGGTAATCGGGTGGGCCGCGGTGACGGGCGACATATCGGCGCTTCCCATTGCGCTTTTTTGCCTGATCTTTTTCTGGACCCCCCCGCATTTCTGGGCGCTCGCGCTCTATATTCGTCCTGATTATGCCAGCGCTGGTATTCCGATGCTGCCCGTGGTTGCGGGTGAGCGGGAAACGCGCCGCCAGATATGGGGCTATACCGCGATTATGGCGATGGCTGCTTTTGCGCCCGTCCTCCTGAAGCTGACAGGCATCGTGTACGGCACGGTGGCACTGCTTGCGACGGGTGTCTTTGTTTATATGGCTTTCCGGGTGTTTCGCAGCCAGCAGCTGGATCCGGCGCAAATGCGTGCGGAACGCAGCCTGTTCAAATATTCGATCCTCTATCTTTTCATCATGTTCGGAGCGGTCGTTGTCGACCGGTGGGTGATGGCATGACCGAGGGCGACAAGGAGGCAGACGTGCCGTTCGATCAGGACGCTATTCGTGCGCGGCAAAAAAGCCGTTCGCTTGTAATGGGCCTGATACTGGGCGCGCTCGTAGTGCTTTTCTACGCCATCGCAATCGCTAAGATGGTGGGATGAGCGGGCAATGACCAGTTCCACCTTTACCGATCTCGACAGGCGCAAGCGCAAGACAATGATGATCGGCGCGGCCTTCGCCCTGGGCAGTCTGGGGCTGGGCTTCGCATCTGTGCCGCTCTATCGCGTTTTCTGCCAGGTCACGGGGTTCAACGGCACGACGCAACGCGCAGATGCCTCCGCCGCAGTGCTGCCGGTATCGGGCCGCGTCCTGTCTATCCGCTTCGACGCCAATGTATCGCCGGGCATGCCATGGGAGTTTTACCCCGAGCATTCGACCGATACGGTAACCGTTGGCGCACGCGACATGGCGATCTTTGTCGCCAAGAACCTGTCTGACAAGCCGATAAGCGGTAGTGCGGTATTCAACGTCACGCCGACTCAGGCGGGCGCCTATTTCACGAAAATCCAGTGCTTCTGCTTTACTGAGCAGACGCTGCAGCCGGGGCAGGAGGTCCGCATGCCGGTCCTCTATTATGTGGACCCGAAGATATTGGACGATCCTGACAACAAGGATGTCGAAGAAATAACCTTGAGCTACACGTTCAATCCTGTTGAGAAGGTTGAAGAGTGACGCTAAGGACCGTTAAATTTCGCATTGGGTGAACAGGGAAGACAGCACATGGCAGGCGCCAAAAATCACGATTATCACATTCTTCCGCCGAGCATCTGGCCGCTTATGGGGTCGGTGTCGGCATTCATGATGGCGATGGGCGCTATTTTCTGGATGCATGCCGACCAGATGGGCTCCGCAGGCCCTGGCCTGTTCGGTCTCGGTCTGGCGGGCGTTCTGGCCACCATGTTCTTCTGGTGGATGGATGTCGTCAAGGAAGCGCATTCCGGTGACCATACGCCTGTGGTTCAGCTTCACTTGCGCTATGGCATGATCCTGTTCATTGCTTCGGAAGTGATGTTCTTCGTGGGCTGGTTCTGGGCGTTTTTCGATTTCTCGATTTTCCCGTCCGCGCTGGAGCCCATCAACGGTCTGTTCCCGTCGAAGGGCGTAGAGGTTCTCAATGCCTTCGAACTGCCGCTGCTCAATACGCTGATCCTGCTGTGCTCGGGCACCACGGTCACATGGGCGCACCATTCGCTGATCCATGGCGACCGCGAGGGCCTGAAAAAAGGTCTGCTGCTCACCATCCTGCTCGGCATCCTGTTCAGCTGCATTCAGGCATACGAGTATGCGCACGCGCCGTTCCCATTCGGTGAAACGCCCTACAGCTCGGCCTTTTACATGGCTACCGGGTTCCACGGTTTCCACGTTCTGGTCGGCACGATCTTCCTGATCGTCTGCCTGGTGCGCGCCAACAAGGGCCATTTCACACCGCGCCAGCATTTCGGTTTTGAAGCCGCTGCCTGGTATTGGCACTTCGTTGACGTCGTATGGCTGTTCCTCTTCGCCGCTATCTATGTATGGGGCGGTTGGGGCGCGCCGGTGCATGGCGGCTGAGGCCAGCCCGCTGTCATGACGGAAGAGACGCCGCCGACGTCGCTTGTTCTATCGGCTGCAAAGGGTCTGTGTCCGCAATGCGGGGCGCAGACCCTTTTCGTTTCGCCCGTGCGTTTCGCCAAGAGCTGCCGCATGTGCACGCTCGATTATGACGCGTTCAATGTCGGGGATGGCCCAGCGGCTTTTCTCACCCTGATCGTTGGCGGCATCATATTGGGGCTAGCCTTGTGGCTCGAATTTGCAGTGCATCCGCCGCTGATCGTGCACCTGCTGCTCTGGCCGGTTTTGACCGTGCTTTGCGTTGTCGCTTCGCTGCGCGTGGCCAAGGGCATGCTCATCACGCTCGAATACCGTAACCGGGCAGGTGAGGGCACATTGGCCGCCGGAAACAATAACGATCCGGGAGAGATATGATGCCGGTCTGGTTCCCGCGCCGTTGGCCGCTGCTGCCCACCTTACTGGTTGGCGTCGCCATAGTGGCGATGATCGGACTGGGGACATGGCAGCTGCGCAGGGCGGGGCAAAAGGAAGCCTTCATTGCCGAACTGCGCCACAACCCTGACAAACCAGCCATAACCTATCCCGAACTTGGCCCGGTGACACCGGACTCGATGTTTCGCCGTTCCAGCGTCAACTGTCTTTCGGTCGAAAGCTGGAATGCCGAGGCAGGCAAGGCCGCGAACGGAGTGACCGGCTTTCGCTATATCGCCCATTGCCGCACGTCAGGTGGCGAAGGGCCGGGGGCATTGGTGGTGGCGGGAGTTTCCAATCGCCCTGACCTGAAACCCGAGTGGCAAGGCGGCATGGTTTCAGGCTGGATCACGAAGGAGCCGGACCATCGCTCGCTGATTTCGCGCGCTATCGGTCCGAAAACCGTCTTGCGTCCGATGCTGATTGCCGACTGTTCGCCAATCCCGCAACTTGAGGCATCTGCGTTGCCCAATGTCGATGCCGTTCCCAACAATCATCGCTCCTATGCTGTGCAATGGTTTCTCTTCGCAGCCGTGGCGGCGGTGATTTATGTGCTGGCGCTGGCGAAGCGGCAGAATCGCGGGGGCAAGCCAGCTTAATGCTTGCTCCGCCCCGCGCGGCGGGCTAGGCCGCAACCCCATGAAATATGTAAGCACAAGGGGCAGCGCACCTGCGCTGGGTTTTGAAGACGTTACACTGGCCGGACTGGCGAGCGACGGGGGGCTATATCTGCCCGAAACATGGCCGAGCTTCTCCCGTGACGAGATCGCGGCGCTGGCGGGACTTTCCTATGTGGACACCGCCGTTGCCGTCATGAAGCCCTTTGTCGGTGATGCGCTGAGCGAGCAGGAACTGCATGAACTCTGCACTGCCGCTTATGGCCGATTCAGCCATAATGCGGTGACGCCGCTGGTGCAGCTCGATCACACGCACTGGATGCTGGAGCTGTTCCATGGGCCGACGCTGGCGTTCAAGGATGTCGCGCTTCAGCTTCTGGGCCTTCTGTTCGAGAAATTCCTCTCCCGCCGTGACGACCATATCACCATTGTCGGCGCGACATCGGGCGATACCGGGTCGGCGGCGATTGATGCGGTTGCCGGGCGTGAAAAGATCAACATATTCATGCTGCATCCCGATGGCCGCGTTTCGGATGTGCAGCGCCGCCAGATGACGACGGTGCTCGCGCCCAATGTCCATAACATCGCTATCGACGGCAGCTTCGATGATGCGCAGGCGCTGGTCAAAGCGATGTTCAACGATGTAGATTTCCGCGCAAAGTTCAATCTGTCCGCTGTCAACAGCATCAACTGGGCACGATTGATGGCGCAGGTCGTCTATTATTTCTACGCCGCCGTACGTCTTGGCGCGCCAGAGCGCAGCATTGCCTTTTCCGTACCGACCGGCAATTTCGGCGATGTGTTTGCAGGTTACGTTGCAGCCCAAATGGGCCTGCCGGTCGAGCGCCTGATCGTCGCGACCAATGTGAACGATATCCTCTATCGCGCATTGTCGGAGGGTGATTACAGCCAGGGCGAAGTCGTGCCGACTGCGACGCCCAGCATGGATATTCAGGTCAGCAGCAATTTCGAGCGGCTGCTGTTCGATGTCGGCGGTCGCGATGGTATCGCGCTGGCGGAGCAGATGCGCGGCTTCGAAAAGACGAAGGCGATGCGCCTCACCAATGCGCAGCGCGATGGCGCATCCGCCCTCTTTACCTCGCATCGCGTCGACCCGGATCATATGAACCTGGCCTTGCGCTGGGCCTATGATGGAGCAGGGCAGATCATCGACCCGCACAGCGCGGTCGGATTGGCCGCAGCATTGGCAGCGGAAGACCTGCCCGTAGATGTGCCCATCGTCACTCTGGCTACGGCGCATGCCGGCAAGTTCCGTGACGCGGTCGAGCGCGCGACCGGCATCCGTCCGGGGCTGCCGTCGCGGGTTGGCACATTGTTCGACCGCGAAGAATCCTATGAGCGCCTGCCTGCCACCTATGCCGATGTGACTGCCTATATCGCGCAGCGGGCAACCGCAGCCGAATAAGGGGGAGAGCGTGGACCTCACGACTCTCACTGGCGAACCATGGGCGGACTATGGCCTGATCGACAGTGGGCATGGCTGCAAGCTGGAGCGCTATGGCCCGTACCGGTTCATACGCCCGGAACCCCAGGCCATGTGGGCGCCCGTATCCGATAACTGGACGGCGCATGCCGAATTCGTTCCCGGATCGGACGAAGAGGGCGGCGGGCGCTGGTATTATGAGGATCGCTCGCTTCCCAAAAGCTGGGAGCTGGGCTGGGATGACGTGCGTTTTCACAGCAGTTGCACGCCGTTCCGTCATTTGGGCTTCTTTCCCGATATGGCCCCGGTATGGAGCTGGATGCGCGAGCAGGTAGCGGATATGGACGCGCCTCAGTGCATGAACCTGTTCGGCTATACCGGGGTCGGCACGCTCGCCATGGCTGCGCGGGGCGTGCAGATGGTGCATGTCGATGCGTCGAAGAAATCAGTAGCGGCTGCGCGCGCCAATGCGGAGCTTTCGGGGCTTGCTGACAAGCCCGTGCGATGGATCGTCGACGATGCGTCTAAATTCGTGGCGCGAGAGGTACGGCGCGGGCGGCGCTATGACGGCATATTGCTCGATCCGCCCAAATATGGCCGCGGGCCGGATGGCGAAGTCTGGCGTCTGGAGGAGGATTTGCCTGGCCTTATCTCCAATTGCCGACAGTTGCTCGATAGCGACAGCCGCTTTCTGTTCCTCACCGTTTACGCGGTGCGCATGTCGGCGCTGGCGATCGGCGAACTGCTGAAACAGGCGTTTTATGATCTTCCCGGAACGGTTGAGGCCGGCGAGCTGGCAGTGCGTGAAGAGGAGAGGGGGCTGGCCTTGCCCACCGCCATCTGGGCGCGGTGGAGCCGTTGATCTGCAAGGTCAGGCACTGAGCCTTATCAAGCTTCCTGGCGGTGGCGGTGTGTACCCGTTCGTTTCATAAGCACGCGCAGGTCCGTCGACCTTGCGCACCTCGTCAGCTTGCGCCTGATGCGCGGCAATCGCATCCTCGACTCTTTGCTGGTCGAAGCGGATATCGTCACCCTTGGCGTCTTTCTTGGCGCGCTCCTTGGCGCCGGTAGGATCCGCCGGGTCGATATTCTTTTCGGCCTTCGCCACGTCCGAACAATTACGGCAGACGAAGCCGTTCACCGTTATCGGAGTGCTATAATCGCCGCTTATGGCCATCGCATACCTTTCGGTCCCCGGCGCGCATATAGCATGCTCAGGGTTAAGCGATGGTTTCGCGGTTACTCCCTTGCAGCCCTTAGCGCAGCGCCTGCGGCAATGGGGGTGATAGCAACGAGCAGCAGGGAGATGGCCGCGAGAAATTTGAGTGCTGCCCCGCTGCCGGGATGCAGCGACCCCGCACCGAAGATCAGCAGCGGCACGGCGAGGGGCAGGGCGAGCAGCCCCGCCAATGCGCTTGCACTGCGCATTCCGGCGGTCAATGACGCAACCAGTACGCTCAGCGCCGCCAGTGCTGGCGTACCGATAGCAAGGCCAGCCTCAAGCCTTATCAGCATCCCCGCATCCAGTTTGAGCAATGCAGAGGCGGGCAAGGCGGCGATCATTAGCGGCGGGCCAAAGCCGATCCAATGGGCCGCCATCTTGGCTGTGGCGATCATTTCGTCGGACAGGCCGCGCACCAGATATTGATCGAACTGGCCGCTTTGCATGTCCGGCGAAATGAGCCGCTCGACCGGCAGCAAAGCGGCCAATAGCGCCGCGATCCACAGCATGCCGCCCCCTGTCGCCGCCAGTAGCCGCGCATCGGGGCCGACTGCGAAGGGGAACAGGCTGGCGACCAGCAGCATGAATATGACCGGCAGCCATATGCCGCCTCCGGTCCAGGCCAGCCTCAGCTCACGCGCGATGATGAGAAGGAACCCGCGCATCATGCCGCTGCCTTAGAGAGGTCGATCACCCATGTGAAATCATGCGGCAGGGCAAAGTGCGATGCAGCGATGATCGCGCCGCCATTGGCGATGTGCGCATTCATGGCTGCGCCGAGCCGTTCCAGCGATGCCGAGTCGAGGCCGTTGCCCGGCTCATCGAGCAGCCAGAGGCTGGCTCCGCTCGCCATGGTACGTGCCAATATGGCCCTTTTGCGCTGACCAGTCGATAATATGCGCACCGGCACACCGGCCAGCGCCGACAGGTCGTAATGGGCCAGACCGGCGGCTATATCATCCATGCCGCGACCGTCCAAATGCGCCCAGAAAGCGAGCGCGTCGTAAAGCGTCCGGTCTGGATCGAGCGCCAGATTTTCGTCGGCCAGCGCCATGGTCTCGCCACCATGTTGGATGGCATCGTTATTGCCTGGAATCAGGCCCGCGATCAGGCGCAGCAGGCTGGATTTGCCGATGCCATTGGGGCCTCTCAGCAGCAGACTCTCACCGGCTTCGAGCGAAAA
The DNA here is from genome assembly GCA_020446425.1 of Sphingobium sp. GTDB lineage: Bacteria > Pseudomonadota > Alphaproteobacteria > Sphingomonadales > Sphingomonadaceae > Sphingobium. The sequence continues at coordinate 156,166 of JAGRES010000009.1, forward strand.
ATCGAGACCGGAAAACAGCAGGCGTCCGCCGCGGCGGCATTCCACATTCTGGCCGCGCACCAACATGGCTTACAGTGTCGCGCCATTATAATGATGCCACGCGAACAGGGCGGCGGCGCTGCGGTGCGGTCGCCAGGCCTCGGCGACCTCCCTGACGAGGCGTTCGTCCGGGCGCGCATCCATCCCCAATATCTGGCCGATGGCGATCTGCACCGCCAGGTCCCCCGCTGGCCATATGTCTGGGCGGCCTTCGGCAAAGAGCAGATAGATTTCCGCCGACCAGCGCCCGATACCCTTGACCTTGATAAGCTCGGCAATGGCCAGTTCATCATCGCCAGGCAGGTTATGCAAGTCGATGCCACCGGATACCACCAGCTCGGCGAGACTGCGCGCATAGCCCTGTTTCTGGCGGGAAAGGCCGCACGCACGCAAGGCATCGAAATCCTGCTCCAGCAGGCGCTCGGGCGGGCAACCTTTGCCCAATAAGGCCTCCAGCTTGTTCCAGACGGAGGCCGCAGCGGCGACGCTGACCTGTTGGCCTACGATAGTGCGCAATAATGTGTCATACCCCGTCGGTCGCACGCGTGGTTCCGGATAGCCATGTTGCTCCAGCACTTGCGCAAAACGCGGCTCGATATCGCACAATGCGTCGATACTGCTGGAAAGGCTGGCGGGGTTGTGGACCATATCGACCTGTTAGCGGCTCCCCGCCATTCCTGCCAGCTTGAATTCCTATCCGAACTGGCTATGGGAGAGCGTGATAAGACTGTTTCAGGGAGCGGTATTTAGATGGTCAATATTGTAGTTGTGAATCGCGCGGGTGAAGAGAGCCAGGTTGCTGCCGATGAGGGCCTCAGCCTGATGGAAGTTATTCGTGACAATGGCTTCGATGAGCTGCTTGCCCTATGCGGCGGATGCTGCTCGTGCGCTACATGCCATGTATTCGTCGACCCATCCTTCAATGATAAATTGTCGCCGCGCAGCGAGGATGAAGAGGATCTGCTCGACAGTTCCGATCACAAGACCGAGCAAAGCCGCCTGTCGTGCCAGATTGAAGTGACGCCGGAGCTGGAAGGTCTGAAGGTTACGATCGCTCCGGAGGATTGAGGGCTAGAGAACGCGTCAGCTATTGTTTATTGTTTGACGGGTCTGAGCGGCGTATTATCGGTGCAGCCTATGCTGCGGGTGTAGCTCAATGGCAGAGCAGAAGCTTCCCAAGCTTACGACGAGGGTTCGATTCCCTTCACCCGCTCCATTACATGATATCGCAAACTCGTTGCTTGGTCTGTTAGCCGGTGGGCTGACGGCCCGCGCCGGTGGGAATATTTGCGTGAGCAGATACTCGGGATGCCATAGAGCATAATGCTCCGGTAAAGTGTATTGGTGCTGGGTTGTGGTGATATGTGACAGCTAATCATACACCACTCACAGTTTATTGTGTTCAATACATATGATGGTGTGATCCATGAACAGGCATGGTGCGTGAGACTATCTTACGCTATCAATCAACACGAACCACTCATCAGAGCCCGGTTAATCCGGCTATGGAAGTTGGTCCAGAAGCTATATTGTTACTGTATGACGCAATGTTAATAGGTGTCCTCTGGAGCGAAAATGCCAACTCATCCAATTAGTCAACGCAAAGTGCTTCAGGTTTCTAAAAACGCATTCAAAAAAGTCAGCTATCCATTCAGAGCGACTTACAGAAAGATTCGCGCTCTCACTACCTCTGCGCATATATTGAATTATGTGCCATTTAAGCCCACCAATTTTAAGCTCGATGCACCTCCGGTTTGCACAAACCTTTTCCTCTTCGCACGCAATACTTCTAATATCGGTGACTTACATTCGACGCCATTCGATTATTTCACTTTTCGCGGCGAGAGTTCGGTGGGAGATTTTTGGTCCGCGGTTAATATGGGTGAGGATCGTTTCGACAATATAATTGTTGGTGGAGGAGCGTTTTCGAATAATTATGTGTTGAAAGCCATGTATTATCAAAGGCTTCGCCCGAAGAAGAATCTTATATTATGGGGAGCCGGTACAGACATGCCCGGAAGGCCACCCATGTCGAGAGATTTTATTGACAGATGCTCGCTAATTGGAACGCGCGATTTCGAATGTGCATCAATCGACAATGAAAAGGTTTTATTCTGTCCATGTGCAAGCGCTATGAGTCGAGCATTTGATATAGTGCGCCCACCACCGGTCCACCCTGTTATTTGCTATCTTCATCATAATAGAGCTTACAACCGCACAGATTTGTTTCACGGATATCCAATAATGCATAATTACGGTGACTTCATCGAGAGTCTCGACTTTCTTGCCTCTGGGGAGATTGTGATTACAGATTCCTATCACGGCCTTTATTGGGCAACTTTGCTTGGCAAGAAGGTGATCAGCTTAATCGACAGTGGTAAATTTGCTATGTTTAAGTGGGTTCCTGCCTATGCAAAAATAGAATCTTTTAGAAACAACCTTAAGTATAGAAGCGATATTAATATATATCCGGAAGCTCTATCTGAATGCCGAGAACTAAATATGGCTTTCTATCAAAAAGTGATTTCGATTTTGTAATTAGAATTGTTTATAATAATTGGATATTAATCACAAAATATATTTTTATATTAAAAATGCAATTAACATTTATATGAAAAATATTATGGTATTATCGACAGGGGTCGCAGATCTTGTGACTGCAATTTCCGCTCTGCGAAGGTGCGGATTGTGGCAAAGCGTACCGATCTCCAAAGTGTCAGCTATTCTCATAGGGCATGGTATTTCGCTACCCGATAACTTGATTCAGGCTTTTCAAAAAACTGCTAGAAGAGCGTTTGGTCTGACAAGAGTTGAGGCTTTCAGGTGGAATGAGCACCATCTTGCAATCGAAGCTTTTGTGGCGGCGCAGCCAGCGGGGAGCATATTGCTGTCTAATCAGCTGCAAGATGCAAAAATTCGACAGCTCATCATATCTCTGAATCCTGGAAAATTCATCTTTTATGACAATGGGTTGTCAAGTTATCATGATCATAGTGTCGATTTGACATTATGGCGTTCCCTTTTGCAGGGCTGTGATGATTTCTCCGCTTATTTGACTTATTCTGACCTGTTTGGAACGCCGGATTACCTGAAGCAATTCGTGACTGAGGGAATTCCAGTCGATTTGTTGAAGGAAACTATGGAAGAAATCCGTGATGCATGTGTGCCCTTGAAAAAGCGATTGACCTCCGATGCCGCTCTCATACTTGGGACGAGCTTTGATCGCACAAAAATTCTCTCAGCTGAAGAAGAACTCACAATTCATAGATTGCTTTTGGAACACATTCGTAAAGCACATAGTGGCCCAGTATTTTTCAAACCACATCCACGTGCGGGATCAGTATATCTTGATGAGGGAGACGGTGTCATTCCACTTCCTGTAGAATTGCCAGTTGAAGCCTATATTGCAGAGGCAGGTGGGGTAGCTTATAGCTATTCCTCAACCGCGTTATTTTCATTAAGCTCCATGTTTGATTGGCGAACATTTCGTGTGTCCCATCCTTTGATAGAAAAGGTCTTTGCCGCCAAGCCTCAGCTATCAAAAATCAAAGAGATAGAAGCATCTCATTCTTTTGGTTAGTTGGTATTGTTCGTTTCCCCTTTCGACGCCTCACAATTGACGATATTGTAGATCGTGAAGCAGGGGTGCTGTCACGGCTTCAGTTAGCGTTGCGTGGAAGCTTTGATAGCAGGAAAGAGCCATGGTATGAGGAGGGGGGGGGAGTAGTGAGAGGAAGTGAGGCCGGCTTCACTTGATTGGAACTATCATGGATTTGCGCCAGTTTTTTTCTTTTAGGGTGTTGGATGTGGCGTTATAGAACCTGACCATGAAATAGGGCTGCCAGACCTAAAAGGCGGTGATTATGAACGTGTCTTATTTGTATTGAGTAACGGCGGAATGTGATTTGGAAGCGACACGTAGTCCGCTGGGTATTACCCTCTCTGTTTGGAAGGCGCTTCTTCTTAGAGAAGCGCTATCTCGACTGCTCTCCAGCCGTTCAGCGTGGTTCTGGCTTTTTGCCGAGCCCATTGCGCACATGGCGGTCTTGGGTTTCATTTATGCAGGGATACGCCAGCATAATATCGGTGGGATAGATACGCTGATATGGTTGATGCTAGGCTTGCAGGGGTATTTCCTGTTTCGTCGAACAAGTGGACAGATGTCGGGCGCGATCGACTCTAATCGAGCCTTGTTTACATATCGTCAGGTTACGCCGACAGATACCGTGCTCATGCGCGGTGTTTTAGAAGCGGTGCTGATGCTCGCCGTCATAGCGGTTATCTTTACTGGTTTGGCTATGATGGGCCACGACATTGTTCCATATTCGCCTCTTGCTTTGATGGAAGCATTGTGTGGATTATGGCTTTTAGGTGTAGCATTGGGGCTTAATATTTCCGTGCTGTCCGAACTTGCACCTGAGTTCCGTCAGGTCACTAACATTATAATGATGCCACTCTATTTTATATCAGGCGTTCTCATACCAATCTCGACCATACCGGAGCCTTATCGTGAATGGTTACTGCTGAACCCTATCGTACATGGCCTTGATGGTGCCCGTCTCGCTTTTTCGCCTTATTATCATTCTGTGCCCAATCTCAGCATCTCCTATCTCTACAATTGCGCTTTTGTAGGGATTGCAGTTGGTCTTCTGCTTCATCGCCGCTATGCCAATTTCATGGTGACGAAATGATTGTCGTTAACGACTTGTATAAACGATATCGTACCGACCATGGTCCAGGGAGATGGATACTGGAGGGCGTGAGTTTCAGCATTCCCACAGGTGTCAGTGTCGGCTTGGTTGGGAAAAATGGGGCTGGAAAATCGACCTTGCTGGGAATTATCGGTGGCGTCGACAGGCCCACACGTGGTTCCGTTGACCGGCAATGCAAGGTTTCGTGGCCGATGGGCTTCGGTGGTGGATTGCAGGGCTCTCTCACAGGGCGTCAAAACAGCAAATTTGTTTGCCGCATTTATGGCCGCGAACGCGACATGCATGCGATCTTGAACTATGTTCAAGAATTTGCCGAAATAGGCGAGGCTTTTGACGAACCGGTCAAAACCTATTCATCTGGCATGAAAGCCCGGCTGCAATTTGCACTATCATTGGCTTTTGACTTCGATGTCTATATTTCCGATGAAATCACGTCCGTTGGAGACGTCGCATTTCGAAAGAAAGCAAGTGCGGCCTTTTCTGATTTACTGGGGCGAGCCAGCATCATAATGGTTTCTCATGGTGAGGGAACCTTGCGAGAGTTTTGCGATGCGGGCATATGGCTGCATGAAGGGAAAGCATTTTGGTTCGACAAGATCGATGATGCACTTGCGGCATATAAGGATAGCCTGCCGTTATGAAGCATGAAGTGCTAGACCTGAAGGCGTCGCACCTTGCGGAGCGCTCCTCTCGCATGGTGAAAGAAGGTGTCTTGCCCTTTATGCGCAAAAACCCGCTGTTGGCGGGTGCGTTACTTTTTGCCTTGTTGTCGAGCATATACTGGCTGTTCATCGCATCGAACCGGTACGTGTCAGAAGCCCACGTCATAGTACAGCGCACGGAAATGTCTGCAGGCGTGGCTCCTGACATCACCAGTTTGTTGACTGGTGGAACTGCTACCAATCGTGGTGATCAGTTGGTATTACGCGATTATCTTTTGTCGATGGATATGGTCCGCAAGCTTGATGCGGAGCTTGGCCTTGCCAAATATTATTCGTCTTGGCGTATCGACCCTTTCTCCAAAGGTCCGTCAAATCCCACGATAGAAGAGTTGCACCGTTATTATTTGTCACGTGTGAGCGTTGAATATGATGATTATGCCGGCGTGCTGATCATCAAGGCGGAAGGGTTTGACCCAAGCATGGCGCAAGCGATCTCAAAAGCGCTGGTCCGTGACGGCGAGACGTTCATGAACTCATTGGTGCATGGCTTGGCGCGCGATCAAGTAGCCTTCTTGGAGAAGGAGGTAACGGTTTTAGGACGTCGCGCTATGGATGCGCGCAGAGCTGTCCTCAACTACCAGAACCATAATAGCCTTGTATCACCAACAGCCGCAGCGGAAGCTATCACTGCAATTGTCGCCAAACTTGAAGCGCAGAGAACGCAGATTCAAACACAGCTCATTGCAATGCAGGCATATCTGGTGCCTGATCATCCCAATATTGTCGAATTGGAGCAACAGATAGACGCTATCAGCGAACAGATTGATGAGGAAAATGCCAAACTTGCATCTCCTCAAGGCAATACTCTGAATAGAAAAGTCGAGGAGTTTCAGCGGCTGGAGATGGAAGCGCAATTTTCTCAGGATTTATACAAGACGGCTCTAGTCGCGCTTGAAAAAGGACGAGTGGAAGGGACGCGCACCATCAAAAAAATGTCGATCGTGCAGGCTCCTACGTTGCCGGAATATCCGGGGAAGCCATCGCGGCTTTATCAGACTTTCCTTTATTGCATAATGGCTATGCTGGTCGCTGGCGTGGGGCATTTGTTATTGGCGATCGTCAAGGATCACAGGGACTAATTCATGGTTTTCAGATTTTTTGCGCCTGTCATCCTGCTGATGATGTTGTGTTTGGTTGTACCGCATGCGCATGCCGAACAGTTTGGGGCTATAAATTCAGATTCTAGCTCTATTGCGGGACAGCAGACCGATACCGACACTATTGCAGTAATGCCGGAGCGCGAAGCTCTACCGCCTAATATGGATGGAGCACCCGCTCCTGAGGTCAAGCCGAACCAGCCGCAGGATTTTGATTATTCGGTCAATCTCAACAGCAGTGTTTTCGGCGCTAATCTGTTCACTGGTACATTCGCACGGCAGGCAGCAGCACAATTCAATCCCAACTATGTCATCAATGTCGGTGATAGCATCAGAATCAGAATGTGGGGCGCTTATCAATATCAGGCCAACCTCACAGTTGATCCGCAAGGCAATATATTTTTGCCCAATGTGGGACCGATCCATCTGCGGGGTGTGCGGAACAAGGAACTACAAGCAACGGTTGACCGTGAGATCGGACGAGTGTTTCGCTCCAATGTTCGTTCTTATGCAAGCCTTGCCGAAGCCCAGCCTGTACGCATTTATGTTGGAGGGTCCGTGCATCGTCCAGGTGCTTACGCAGGCACGAGTATGGACACGATTCTGAACTACATCGATCAGGCAGGCGGGATTGATCCTGCCCGGGGTTCCTTCCTTAATGTTGAGGTCAAGCGTGGCTCTATGGTTCGCGCGCGCATCAACCTCTATGACTTCCTCTTAAGTGGTGTAATCCCACAGGTGCAGCTTGCCGATAGCGATGTGATTTTCGTTGGACCGCTTCAAAACACAGTTAAGGTTTCCGGCTTGACGGAGAACGACAAGCGCTTTGAATTTTCAGAGGCAAGCAAGCCACTGGACTATTTTGTGAAACTTGCGAAACCGAAGCCTGAGGTAACCCATGTGCGGGTCACTCGCAATCAGGGCACAATCAAGAACGTCGAATATTACCCGATTGAAGAGGCGGGACAGATCGTCGTTCAAGATGGAGACGATATCGCTTTTACGGCGGACAAGAAGCCGGGCACGATCACGGTCCGGGTGGAAGGTGAGACGGAAAGCCCGCAGGAATATGTATTACCCTATGGTACGCGGATAGGTGAGTTGCTCTCGCGCATTCAATATTCCGCAAGATCGAACCCCGCAGACATACAGCTATATCGCCAAAGCGTTAAAGCTCGGCAGAAGCAACTGCTTGACGCGTCGTTGCGATCGCTAGAGTCAGCTGTGCTGACCGCTCGTTCGGGAACCGCTGAAGAAGCCCAGTTGCGCAAGGCGGAAGCAGATATGGTTCTACAATGGGTCGAGCGCGCGAAGAGGATTGAGCCGCGCGGACAGGTTGTGATCTCGCAATCGCCCAACAAGGATGACCTGCTGCTGGAAAATGGTGACATATTGCGCGTGCCGTCCAAGGATGGCTTGGTGTTGGTCAGCGGCGAGGTGATTTTTCCCAACACGGTGGCCTTTGACAGCAGCTTTGACGTTGGCGATTATATCGCGCGGGCAGGGGGATTCAGCAACAAGGCCGATGCATCACGCATCATCGTCGCCCGTCAGGACGGCAGCTTCGCACAGGCCAAGCGCAATTCGCGCAAGCTGAGTTATGGTAATATGCGGACGACCATTTCCGAAGGCGATGAAATCATGGTCCTGCCGAAGGTTGATGTGAAGTCCCGTCAGATATTCAAGGAACTGACGCAGATCTTGTATCAGATTGCCGTTAGCGCGCGTGTTGCCGTAGGGTTATGATAATAGGAAGGCGCGGGCCAATATTCGCGCCTTTCGCCATTGCCTGCGTATATAGCCGATACGCATCCGGTTCAGCTTGCCCGATTGCTCCAGTGCATCACGGGTTTCCACAATCCGCCTTAGCACCGCTTCGCAGCTTGTATACCCTCTGAGCTCAGGGTCCCAGTATAAGGGATAACGCAGCAGGGTACCGGCGACGAGGGCATCCAATGTCAGAATGCGATTGCGACGCTGTAAGGCTGCGCCATCACTATCCTTATCCTCTGTCAAACCCCAGCCTGCGTAGAAGGGCTGGCCGTACGTAGTCACCTTCTTGCCGCGTAACAGTGCGTCGAAGCCTGTCAGAGATGTCATGGTATGGACTTCGTCGCAGGCCTCGATGCAGCTGATTACAGACAAGCGGGCTTCAATATGGTCGGCCCATTGCCCAGCCTCTCTCAGCGCCAGTTTGCCCTTCCGGTTGCCGGACATGACATCTGGGTGCGGCTTATAGACGATGAAAGCGTCCGGGTGCGCTGTACGTGCCGCCTTGAGTAGCTCGGCATTCGTGCAAACATAGGAGCAGCCAAAGCGGATTGATGCATCGTCCTCCACTTGGCCTGGTACCAATATGACTCTGCGCTCTCCGGTCGCCCACGGCGCAGTTTCGCGAGGTTCGAGATTATATTTGGTGATGCCATTATCGACGATGAATTCGCGGACATGACGTGCTCTGCTCAGTTCTTCTTCGCTGAAATCTGTCGTCGCGAGAATATACTCAAGGTTCGATACCTGACGTGGATCGAAATAAATGCCCTTATTGTCCAAAACCAACGATAGCGGCGCTATTAGATCGGAGCCCAAGCCCACGGATCGGATGAACCCATCTTCCATGCGCATTGTTTTGGCGCCGCTCTCATTGGCAAGTTCAGCAATACCGGTTGGCGGGGTAGTGCCCCACCACACCAAATGATCCGCTGGAGTAGGGCGCATATCTCGTGCGGCAGCGGCATCGCGCACGAACACAGCCCCGCCTTTAGTGAGCGAGAGCATGTCTTTGATATTGGCCTGCTTCCAGCGCCGAAAACCCACACAAATCAGACGTCCCTTTTGATCCTCTCCGTGCAGGCGCGTTTCCACATCGTTCTGGCGCTCAAGCCAGCCGATGAGGTCAAAGATGATGCCTCTCTCGCGCGTTTCCGGGTTGATGTAGCGCGGGTAATGAAAATAGCCTGCTGCGAATAATTCCTCGATCGTACGTTTCTTGGTTCGTCGAGAACAGGATAGACGATCATCTGTCGCGCCCCATCCAGCATACCATGGCATCCCGAAGCAGGTGACCGGCTTGCCGGCTAGCAAAGCTTCGAAACCCATGGTTGAACTCACCACATATACATGGTCCATATGTTCGATTAGGCTGAGCGGGTTTGCCGGTTCACGAAGGAGAACGATATCGTCACTCTCCGTCAGTTCCGCATAATGGCCGCGCTTCCTGCCAGAGCTGACTTCCGGATGCGTTTTGACATAAAGCGTTGCACCTGGATTTTCCGCACGGGCGGCTTCCAGCATTTGATGAAAGCTTTCAGCGCTAGCGTCGCCCAACTCGATTGACAGATCCCCAGCGGTTTGATCGACGATCAAGATGCGCTTTTTGTCACCTTTCCGCAGCAAGGCAGGGTCAAAAGGAGGCGCGTGATTATATTTGCTCAGGCGGTTTTGCAGAATAGCTTCGTGAGCATCTTTAATCTGCTGCCCGATACTGGCGACCAGATCGGTGTCCGAATTCAGCAGATTTTCGATGGTGCTGGGGCGTGTGCAATCATAATAGATGCCTAGTTCATCCACCACGAGCGCGAGGGGAGGGAAGCGATCTCCGGTTCCGTGGGAACGCATAAAACCGTCTTCGAGTAAGAGGGGAGCAAGACTATAATCTGAAGCGAGTTTCTCCGCACGCTTTCCGGATGATTTTGCGCCCCAGCCTGCGGCATGGGTGGCACCTTTTGCTCTGGCACCCCTAATCCGACATGTGTCATCTTCTAGTAATGTTGTGATAAAGGGTATTGCGGCAACACCCTGAGATGCGGTGATAATCATCTTGGAGATAATCTGCTTGTACTGATCCTTGGGTTGAATTCTATAACATCAGACCGTTTGGCATGTACACGACTTCATTAAATTAGCTTGAGGGTATATAGCTTGCTGACGGCCAGAAACTTTATGCATTGCTGTGAATCGTTTTGAGATCTCGGGTGGGTCGATTGCCTGTGCCGCTATAGCTACCGGCAGTGTCTCTTGGCTTTTTACGGCCCTTTAATGAAGGCCAACCGTCGCTTGATTTCCTTTGCCCCATCATTATTGGATATATCATGAATACACTTCGCTCAGTTCTCATCACTGGTGCGGCTGGCGGGATTGGTACAGCGCTCTGCGACGCTTACAGTGCGGAAGGGTGGCGCGTCCTCGCGACAGATCATCATGGATCGATCATGCCTCGGTCAGCGGATGCTTTTATTCCAGCAGACCTTGAAGAGATTGCGACGGATGACGATGTACGTACAGCTTTCCGTAATGACGTTAGCGCTGCTTCAGGGGATGCATCTCTTACAGCCCTGATCAACAACGCAGCCTCACAGATTCTGGGTAATGTGAGCGTTATCACTCTCGCTGACTGGGAGCGAACATTGCGCGTAAATGTCACCGCACCTTTTCGCCTCGCACAAGTGTTCCTTGACGATTTACGAATTGCAGACGGGACGATCATCAATATCGGCAGTGTACATGCACAAGCTACAAAGCAGGAGTTTGTTGCTTATGCCATGAGCAAAGCTGCCATTCATGGAATGACGAGGGCCATGGCAGTCGATCTGGGCGGAAATCCGCGTGTTATTTGTGTTGCTCCAGCCGCAGTTTCTACTCCTATGCTTGAAGAGGGGTTTAAGGAGAATCCGCAGGCTTTAGATATGCTGTCTGCTGCTCATCCCATCGGACGTATTGCGACTCCAGTTGAGATAGCACAGGCGATTGTCGCCATGTCTCAGCATCCGTTCCACTTCGCGACAGGAACAACCATATGGCTGGACGGAGGGATACTGTCCCGTTTGCATGATCCGATATGATGAAACCAGTCGGCAGTGACCTCCTGTGTATATGGCAGGCTGAAGCGCTGCTGGGTGAAGGGCCGTGGTGGTCAGTTGCCGATCAAGCGCTTTACTGGGTGGATATCAAACAACCTGAAGTTTTGCGTACTGATACTATCGGCTCCATTAGGGATCGTTGGCCATCCCCGGAAATGATCGGTTGTTTTGCGCCTCGTGCGCAAGGCGGGTTTGTAGGTGGCTTCCGCTCTGGACTATGTACCTTTACGCTGGGGTCTCCAGGGGATTCGATCAAGCTTCATGCTATTGCCAGGCCAGATGGATATTCTGGTACTGATCGTTTCAATGATGGCAAATGTCATCCAGACGGCTCATTCTGGGCCGGTACAATGGATGATGCTGAACGCGAGGCGCGTGGGCATTTTTATCGTCTTTCTGTTAAGGGGGCGTTGGAAAGTTTGTCTGGGCCACATATGGTATGTAACGGTCCGGCATTTTCGCCTGATGGGCGATTTGCTTACCTTACTGACTCCGCGCGCCGGACCATATATCGTATGGACCTAGCTTGCCATGGAAGGCTGATTGAACCCTTTGTGATCTTTAGTGAAAAGGACGGCTTTCCAGACGGAATGACGACTGACACAGAAGGTCGATTGTGGATTGCTTTCTGGGACGGGTGGAAGGTGATGGCCCTTGCTCCTTCAGGGGAAAGGCTTACAGAAATCCATCTTCCTGTTTCTCGTCCAACAAGCTGTGCTTTCGGCGGGCCAGGCCTTTCCACGCTCTTCATCACTAGTGCGCGTATCGGGCTCAATCCAACGGAACTCGCCTCACAGCCATTAGCTGGGGGGCTCTTTGCCTGTTCAATTACAGGTGCTGAGGGGTGGAGCGCCCCCACCTATCGTGGTTGAGATAGTATCAGCGCGTTATGGGAGGCTATATTTCGTTCTCCTTTATAGCAAACAAGTGCCTGAAACTCCTCAAATATGGTATTCGAGTATCCCGAAAGAAGGCATGAGGGTCACGGTAAAGCTTTCTTAAACGTGACATTATCCTCGTATGATTTTTTGTTGTCGATCTTCCTGGAGAGGAAACAGCATAATCTTTATAAATCGAGAAAAGGAGAGAGTGTTTTAAAATTTCATGACTAGGTTTCTTTTGGTGGATACCGTGTAGTTCATCAGCATACGCGTGTGCTTTAAACGCTGCTCTTTCAAAATTGCGATTTCGGGCCTCTGTAGTTCTCCACGCGTTGGACTCATGATACAGGTGAAAGGCATAATATCCTTTGCGTGCCATATAGTCGCCGTGTAACCGATATAGCGCACGCCACCCGGCAAATTCATTAGTGTCGTTCAGGTTCCAGACACGCGTTGCTGCAAAGTCTGGTGGCTTCGGAAGTTTGTCATTTGCGGCGAGCAAGCGAAAGATAAAGTCACGGTCTTCACCTCCCCAGCCTTGGAACCCTTCGTCATAACCTCCTACTGATAATGCCGTCTCCTTGGCCATTACCAAAATTGCAGAAGCTGGAGCAAAATTTTGAATAGCGTGATTATGATCACTGCCACGCGGATCTTCTAATAGTAATCGGGTAAGGAGCTCTGGTAGCAGAGTATCAATTCCCCTACTGCTTATAACTTGCTTGCTGCTTTCTGCGGAAAGATAAACTGCCGGCAAGCTCAAAAAGGTGAACGGTGTGCTATGGAGAAGTGTAAGTTCCCTATGCAGTTTTGAAAAAAACGCCGTTTCATAAACCATGTCGGCATCGTCGAAGAAGATCCATGACGTTTGAACTGCTGCAAGACCCGCATTACGAGCCCGGGCAAGAGAAAAGGGAACACGGCTGGTTTCCAATCGGATATACCGCCATCCCCGCGTTTTACAGAATCTATGCAATTCATATGCTGTTTCAGTTGGGCTCCCATCATCCACGAGGAGTATTTCTGTGCCACGCAGATCACAATGATCTCGCAACTGGAGGCGCCCAAGGTAGAACTCGGGCGAGCATGTACGCACCGGGATGACAACGGAAAGGATAGGGAGGATGGTCATTGTCGCGGACTTATTTATGCTCTCATCCTCTCTTCCTGCTGATTTACCAATTAAGGTCGTCCGCATACCCCAAATCAATCAGAGCCTGTCCATAGCGCTCTTTGAACACTGAGCGTAGACGTGAAGTAAAATGTTGTTGCCACGGGCTGCTGTCTGGATTGGCGAAAGTGCGGGAAAGATCGACACCTGCAATATCGGCAACTCCTAGGAACTCGGAAATTTGTTTAAGCCAGGCTTTTTCGTTCATGCCGAAATCTTCCAGCTTGATCGTCAACACGCGTTCATCTTGGAATGGCGCAAGTATCTGCGTTTCAATGACGTCTTTTGAAATGTGATCAAGCTCGTGGAGCAGGCCCTCTTCTTCAGGCAATTCCCTCAGAAGAGGTTGATCATGCTTGAGTTGGTCATAAACCCAACCGTTATGCTCGGTGCGGTGATCTCCCTTGTGGTGAAAATAATTTGAGATGAATACTTGTCTAGGATCGCGAATAATCCGTATTCCTCTCCAATCCTTGGTTGCACGGTTGAGGCGCTTCAGTGTGCGCTCTGATGCATTGGAAAATAGAACGACATCACGACCGTCTCTGCCGATCAGGTCGAAATCCATATTGCACAAGTCAAGCTCATCCCCTCTCGAATAATGGAAGGGCGGAGATTTGATCTCATATTGATGGATATGCGCTCCGGTTGCTTCAGCCACGACCTTGAAAACTTCACCTCGGAACAATCGTGAAGCGCACTTGTGATGCCCAAAGAAAACAAGCGTTTGCGGTGCGTCTGGGTAGCGCATCGCACTTATTTGCTGTTCGCTCGTCATAACGCGTTGCAAAAGAAAGTTGGCTGCCTTGGTTTGACGCGCTCCAGATCCTTTTAATGCCTCGATACTTTCACGTATTTTTTCGCCGGCATTCTGATTTGCAGTCTTAATTTCCTCGAGCTCCGCTGCAAAGGTTGTGTTGTAAGAGGTGACCGCAGCGCCCTGAGTATCAAGTTTTGTCGTGAGTTCCACAACTTCTTGCCGAAGTTCATTCAAGTGGCGCTGCGAACGCTCATCTATCTCTGCATGCAATCGTTGATCAATACCTTGCTGCATGGCCAGAATCTCTGCCCGTAATACGGACTCGCTCTCCGTCGATTTCTCTAGTCCGGCGGTAATCTGTTGGCCAAGCACAGCGAGCTCTTCGCGCAAAGCGATTTCTATATTTTGCGCTCGTGCGAGGTCCTTCGCTTCTAGTTCCTCCGGTAACGCCTTCAATCGCAGATCTAAAGCAGAAAACTGCTTGTTAAACTCATCTTGCAACACCCGCTTGCTATCGTGCTCTTGCTTTTCTCTAGCCGCTGCCAGTTTACGCAATTGAGCGATTTCTGAACGTAGCGCAGCTTCCGATCGGTTCCGTTCGCTATTAGAAGCGGTACGGCTTATAGCTAGCGCTTTCCGGCTAACGGGTAAGAAAGAGAAAAAACCGTCGGTATCGTGATCGCTTTTTGTCTCCATTTCCGCTTGCCACTTTCCGATACCGGTTGGTTTGAACAAGTATCGTAAAGGCCTGAGTGCGAAGAAATGCGAGTCCTTGAAAAAAAGATGTGGATCACGCCGCAGTTTGGCTCGCCGGGCGGCGCGAATTTCTGCACGGGTTCGTTCAGCCTGCACTGGTAAGGACCGCTCCCCCCCCTCTACCGGCATTGCACCTGTAGTTGGCATGGTGTTTTCCATTACAACTGGAACGATCGCGGCTGGTGGAGCAATGGTCTGTCCTTCGCCTTCGCCAGCTGTTATAGAAGCGGGGGCAACTGCTGCGTTCCTTTTGCTCTTCGTCTGTGGATCGCGCAGAAGTGCTTCGTAGTCGACGCGAGGAAATATTTCCAATTTGCCGCCAATAGTGGCGTTGTAGATTCTACGCCCGACAGCTTCATACGACAGCTTGGCTTGGCGGTAACTCATACCTACGCGGTCCAGCTTTGGGTCCTTCCAGGTTTTGCCTTTGCCAAAGTAGTCTTTGTGAAAATGATTGGGATCATCTGTAGTGGAGAAAATCAAATCGCCGCGGCGACCATGGTCTTTCGGAATTACATAATCGAAATCCATGCCAATCAGATATACCTCGGTAAATCCCAAGAAAAATGCCAACTGCATATTGATGTATGTGACAGATTGCCCGCAGTATAAAACCTTTGATGCATCTGTGGAGAAACGCGGTATGCAATAATTTGGGCTTGATTTCTCATAATATCCGCGATTTGCACTGAAGAAGTAAACGTTGTCTCCTTCTCCATGCAAATCCTTATATATAGTTGGAAAGAACTTATATGGGGCCTGAAAGGCCTTTATTTGTTCTACATTTTCTTTGATAACGGCATCATCTTCTACAACAAAAAAGGTTGGACGAAATCCAGTTTCATCGGTTTTGTAGAAGAATGAATTAACGGCAAAAACATACTCACCCTCCAAAAGAGATAAGTCATGCCGATTGAGAGATGGCCCGTTCCCAATTATAAAGCAACGAGCGCCAAGAAATTTATTATAAAGGCCTTCGAGCTTCTCTGTGTCTGGGTCGCAGACTTTAGCTACATGCTTGTAAAATTCTTTATGCTCATATTCAGATAGGGAAGTAAAGTCAGGAGGAAGCATGACTTTAGCTTTTTGCGTTGGCGTCTCATCTGCATAAAAGCCATTGACAGTGAGAGGTCGTCCGGACTGATATAAATGGACATCTCCATATGTCAGGCGGCGTTTTTCTGAATTTTCGGTAGTTTTCTCTAGAGAAACATGACTGCAGTTTTTGTGAATAGAGTCAGCGGGGGATAAGGTTCTATCTACACGGCAGCCATAGTTTTCATTCAAATGGTCCAACAATGCAGTTAATTGGCCGCGATCTATTGCACCGACGGGGTGGTACATATGGACATATGTATAGGGCGCCATCCTAACTGAAGAAGCATCCAATTTATTGAGCATAGTCACATCAAAGGCTCGGTCCTCACAGCCATATGATGTGTATTGCTCAAAACCCGCATTTTCCTCGAAAACATCGCGTCGGATAATGACGGTTCCTCCCCCGATCGTTGTAGGTTTGGACACTTTATCGGTATTTGTTAGGGAAGAAAGGTTGTAGCTTTCTTCCAAGTGGAGCGCTTCTTCCTCATCCGTAAAGTACATTCCTTTGAAAGGGGAGACGATACTGTATTTATTTTTATGGCAATCAACAATTTCCTGGACAAAATTCTCTCCTGTAAGAAAATCTGTATCCATCAATACGACAACAGATGCCTTTGTATAGTTGCGAACGGCGGCATTATACCCCCATCCACGGTTAAATTTATTAGGATTATATATTAACTTGTGCCTCATATAAGGCTTTAGCTGAGAAGATATCCAATCAATTTTGCTATCTGTGTCCTGTTCAACCAGAAGAACGTCGAATAGATCACCATAAAAACGATCAATCCAGGAGAGAAGAAAACGCAGATTGGCGGTGCGGCGATCTTGAATATCATTCAAACGAAAACCAATGATAAGCGTTGCGAGCTTCTCGTTAGTTTTCAATCCGGCGTCGCGTAGAATTTGGGTGCGCTTATTGGCATCAATCTGCTGGGGCGGTAAAAGCGGGAAGCCAAAAGGCGCGAAGAGTTTTGGGCTGGCATTGGCAGCCTTATCCGATTTTGCTGACTGAATTTCATTACTCCCTTCATTCAGTTGCAAGCGTTCACAAAGCTGCCTGTAAATCCAATCACTTCCGTTTTTGGTTAAATGCATATTGTCACAAGTATATTGCTTGACTTCGTCATGTGTCCAATCAAGTAAATTAACGACTCTATCATTACCTAATTCTTTATAAAATAATTCAGAATATTCCTCTGTAATATTGATATTAGCAGGGCGGTTTCCGGGATAATCACCTTCCCAACCCGGAATCAAACGGTTCGAGTTGATGAAGATGAGGTTGTTTAATTTTTTGAGACGCGGAATAAGAGAGTCACGGGCCATATCCAAACTGTACATATTGACTGTTGGCTGGCCTTCATAAATAATTTCTGAGCCATTTCTTAAATGATCACCCATGGCTTTTTCGCTAAATATTGCGTCAAACGCTGCTTTTTTATTGTCAATGATCTTAACCCTTTTGGGGTCATGTGCCGTTTGATTATTATACACATTTTGTATCGCACCTTCCTGCGTACGTGGAGACCAATCCACAATCCCTGCGTATAGAATAATATTATCGTAATTTTCCGGCGGGTGAGATTCCAGAAATGTTAGAAAATCAATGAGTGTAGTCCATTGTTTTGGACATTGAACCACCTCTGCTTCGACACCCGAATGCGCAGCTAGGCGTCGAGCAAATATTTCATAAGGGGGCTGACCTTTTGGTTTATGTTGGCCCCGACTGTCAGTGTAAATAAGAATTCGGCGCGGCATTATCTCGATTTCCTTTATGCTACTTTATTAGCTACAAATGCAGCTTGCTTTAACCCCAGCACATCAAAGGCGATATCGGTGGTCATCTGATTAATCCGTTTCACTGCTTCTGCCGTGTTGGAACCGTTATGGGTTGAAAATGTGCAGCGGTCTTGGTGCTTACGCAGGGGAGAGTTCGCGGGCAGAGGCTCCTGCTCGAACACATCGAGCCCAGCCCCTGCGACCCGTCCCTCAGTTAGAGCGTCGGCTAACGCCGCTTCATCAATTAATGGCCCCCGCGATACATTGATAATAAACGCTTGAGGCTTCATCTTGCTTATGGTTTTCTGGTCAATCAAATGATGATTTTCAGATGTGAGGGCGCAAGCGAGAAAAAGCACATCTGACTGCTCAAACACTGTGTTCAATGCGATTTGCGTCGCACCGATTGCAGCAAGCTCGCCGTTATCTATCTCCATTACGTCATAGCCTACAGCATGCATGCCGAATGCAGTCGCACGCCGTGCGATCGCCCGACCGATAGAACCAAGACCTATAACTCCTGCAGTCAGGCCTGAAAGCGAACGCCCCTCGGCTTTGAGCCAGCCTCCATCCCTTATCGAACGATCCATCAGGTGGGTTTTTCGGGCCAGCATCAGTAGATGACTTAACGCAAGGTCGGCAACTTCTTCACCGAAAACTCCAGGCGTGTTGTAGACGGGAATACCCAGATGCGCGGCATGAGCCTTGTCTATACCATCCGTGCCTATGCCCCATTTGATTACGGCTTTGAGGCAACTTGCCTTGCCGGCATCAAGTACGGTCGCGTCAATATCATCATCCCCAGCAATAACGGCATCCACGCCGATAATGTGATGTGCCATCTCCGAGGCAGAAAATTGCTGCCCCTCTAAGGGGGGGATCACCACTTCTATGCCAGCATCCTCATATTGTTGACGGAAGCTGTCAAAATGTCGTGTCAAGTGCACGCAGGTAATCAGAATTTTCGGCAAGGTTTTTCCCGTTCACATACGTGTTTGTTTATAAATCAGATCAGCCACTTGGAAATCGATTTCCTCATCCAAGTCCTGAGCCTCCATTGGCTCTATTTCAAACAGAAAAGGTCGGTTGCCAATGCGATTGTGCTTGGTGACCAATGTTTCTCGCTCGAATATATAAATGCAGGAATTTTCTTCGTATACAGGAGGCAGATCTTGTGTGCGAAGTAGAATTTGAGGATTGTGATTGATTGCTCGCGCCAGAGAGTCCCAATAGCGCGTCTGACGGCGGGTAACGCTGAACAAAGAATCATAAACAGGGTAATTTTTGAAAAATGTCTCCACGGCACATGCCAACGTTTCTGGTTTCAGCAGTGGGTTGGTGGAGTGGGTCTGAAGATAAAAACGCGATTGCACTTCTTGAATATCACGAAGCAACACATCGTTCATGGGAGTTGCGCCATCCTTTAAGTGCTCCGGGCGATCAAGCACGACTACCTGCGGATATTTTTCAGCGCACTGCTCCTTGATAGTTGGGGAATCTGTATCGATAACGATCTTTTCGATGATGGGGCAGGCAAGCATCACGTCGACCATATGATGAAATAGTGGTCGTCCGTCTCCAAAGCCGCGATAATTCTTGCCCGGAACGCGTTCAGAATTATGGCGCATGGGCATCAGAGCAACAAGCTTGTGTTCTGGCGTTAACATAAATTATCCTTAATTGAATCAGACTGGCTCATCGAGCTCATGCCGGTGGAGACGGGCATAATCAATCCTGCGTGCATCATGCGCTTCTTCCTGATGATGGTGAAGCGTGCGGGCAGGAAAATAGAACCGCTGCTTTAGATCCTGAGAAACCTCCGACGGTCCTCTGTGCCCCTGCCAGGCACCATAGAATTGATTGAAGCGAAAGGATAGTATCGAACGCAACTCGCGTGCGAGAACCTTCTGTTTCTTTGCAGCAATTGCATCCACAATAATGTTGGCGCTGAACAAGCGGCAGAAATCTATTATGGAAAAATGCGATTCTGTGTTGATGCGCCTTAGTGCCATCGCCTCTCGGCGATAGCGATTACGTACTTGTGGCCATGTTTCCTCATGAACATGAACAATTGTTGCACCGGGCTCGTAAACCAGCAAGCCACCTTTCGATTGTGAGCGTTTTGCCCAATCGAGATCTTCAAGACCCGTTAGCGTCTCATCATAGTGCAAAGTTTCCCAAGTCGAGCGGCGTACAGCGCAATTTGCATTGTTGCAGAAATAGCCCTGTTGAGGAAATGCCCTTTCGGTAGGAAACCAGCGGGCAAAGAGGCAATGCTCGGAAAATTTGTTGGTATTCCCGCCTTGCTGACGTCCATAGGTAAGCGACACACGCGAATTGTCGAACGGTGCGATGAGGAGTTCCAGCCAAGTATCGAACACTGGGTATACATGCGCGCTGACAAAGACCAATATATCTCCACATGCTGCTTCACATCCGATGTTAAGCGCACGACCGAATGTAAAATCCTCCTTTGCAATACCAACGATCTTGGCACCATATCGTTCTGCAATGGTTACCGTGTGGTCTGTTGAGCCGGAGTCAACCAGAATGATCTCTTGCGGCTGAATCCGTTGTGCTTTGATGCCGCGGAGGAGCTTCTCAATATGCTCTTCCTCATTATACGCGCGGATAACAATAGAAACTGGAGCGATTCCTGCACTCACGCTCTCTCTATTGGCCCTGCTGTCAGGGGCGTTCATAATGCAACTCCATTGAATTGATGTAACCATAGCGCCAAGTCCATCGACGGCAACACGATTTTGCTGATTTATCGCGTATTACCGAGCAAAATGAACCAAATTTAGGATGCGCTGGAGCGTGCGGTATTGGGCCGATACTACAATGTTAAACGCCCTTCGTTACACGATCATGCGCCGCCAACACCGCAATGAGAGAACCCAGTTCATCCACCGGCACCATATTCGGGCCATCGCTCGGGGCGTTGTCCGGATCCTCATGCGTCTCGATGAAAACAGCGGCGACGCCTACAGCACAGGCGGCGCGGGCGAGGGGGGCGACAAATTGCCGCTGGCCGTCCGACGCGCCGCCAAGCCCTCCGGGCAATTGAACCGAATGGGTCGCATCGAACACCACTGGATAGCCGGTTTCGGCCATGATCGGCAGCGCGCGCATGTCGCTGACCAGCATATTATAACCGAAGCTCGCTCCGCGCTCGGTGAGCATGATGCGCTCGTTGCCGGTCGATGCGATCTTGGCCGCGACATTTTTCATGTCCCAAGGCGCGAGGAACTGCCCCTTTTTAACGTTGATGACCGCTCCGGTCTCGCCAGCCGCCAGCAGCAGATCGGTCTGGCGACACAGAAAGGCGGGGATTTGCAGCACATCCACGGCCTGAGCGGCGGTCGCACACTGGTCGATCTCATGAACATCGGTCAGCACCGGGCAGCCAAATTCGTCGCGGATGTGCGCCAATATTTCCAGGCCCCTGTCGATGCCAAGACCACGCTTGCCGCCAAGCGATGTGCGATTGGCCTTGTCATAGGAGGCCTTGAAGATGAAGGGCGTTCCGGTCGGCGTGCAGGCCTCGGCGATTTTCTCAGCCATCATACGCGCATGGTCGAGGCTTTCCAGCTGGCACGGCCCGGCGATCAGCGCGAAGGGCTCGGTGCCGCTGATGTTGATGTCGCCAACCGTTACAGTCTTACCGGTCATGCCATCTCCCTGAGCGCATGTTCTATACGCGGAACATCCTCGGGGTTGTTGAGCTCCCAGAAGACGCGGCCGCGCGCCTCAACCTCTACGCAGCGGACCTTATATCCATGCTCGAGGAAGCGGAGCTGCTCAAGGCCTTCCAGAGCTTCCAGCTTCCCTTGCGGCATGGTTTCGTAGGCTGCCAGCGCCTCGGGGCGATAGGCATAGACGCCGATATGATGATATACGGGCGGCGCGCCCTCCAGCTTTGCCGGGTCGAGCCATGGCACGACCTCCTTGGAGAAATAGAGCGCATCACCATGTGCATCGAACACGGCAGTCGTTCCGCCGACGCGACCGGCCCGGCGGTCCTCCACAAAATGAGAATAGGTTTGCATGTCACAGCGCAGCACCGGCGTTGCGACCATGATGGCCGGATCGCTCTGCATGGCCTCGATCAGTGCTTCGACAAACCAGGGCGGCGTAAGCGGGGCGTCGCCCTGTAGATTGACGATGATATCCGCGTCCAGCCCGGCCTTTGCGAGCCCATCGGCGCAGCGTTCGGTACCGTTCAGGCAGGTCTCGCTGGTCATAATGACCTGCGCGCCGAACCCTTTACAATGCGCGGCGATCCGCTCATCGTCGGTTGCGACATAGGCTCCTGCCAAGCCGGTCACTGACTGTGCGGCCTCCCAGCTCATCTGGATGAGGCTGGCGCGCTTCCCATCGGGCAAGGTCAGCTCGGCGAGCGGCTTCCCCGGATACCGGCTCGACGCATAGCGCGCCGGGATGATGATGAGGGCGCTCACGCTACGCCGGCGCGCAGCAGGTCATGCATGTGGATGACACCCATGGCCCGGTCGGAATTGTCGACGACTGGCAGCACGGAAATCGCACGCTTGTTCATCAGCGCCAGCGCTTGGGCGACCAGCGTATCGGCCTTGACACTAATGGGTGTTTTCGTTGCGATTTCGCCTGCTGTCCGGGCCATCAGGTCGGTCATGTTGCGGCGAAGGTCGCCATCCGTGACAACGCCTTCCAGGCGCCCGGCATCATCGACGATGATGGCGATTCCAAAGCCCTTCGACGTCATGGCGAGCAGCGTATCACTCATCGGCGTATCCGGCCTGACCGTCGGCAGTTCGGCGTCACCATGCATCAGGTCCGAAACCTTATTCATCTGCGCGCCGAGGCGGCCGCCGGGGTGGAACTGATGGAAATGCTCGGGCTTGAAACCGCGCGCCTCCATCAATGCAACCGCGAGCGCATCACCCAATGCGAGCATCAAGGTGGTGGATGTGGTGGGAGCCATGCCGTTGGGGCAGGCCTCGGCGACTTGCGGCAATAACAGCCGGTAATCGGCCGCGCGCATCAGCGTGCTATTGCGGCGGCTCGATATGGCGATCAGCGGTATCGAAAAGCGCTGGGTATAGGCCAATATGTCGCGCAACTCGACGGTTTCACCCGAGTTGGAGAGCATGATGCACACATCGTCGCGAGTCAGCGTGCCAAGATCGCCGTGACTGGCCTCTGCCCCGTGTACAAAGCTGGACGGTGTGCCGGTCGATGTCAGCGTTGCCGAAATTTTTCGGCCTATGTGCCCGGACTTGCCAATGCCGGACACGATCACCCTGCCGGATGCCGTCAGTATCGCATTGACGGCGGCTTCGAAATCGGCGGGAATCGTGTCGCACAGCAGGCGGAGTGCATCGGCTTCCATGGTCAAAACCCGTCGCGCGGACTGGTCTATTTCGGCCTTTGCGTCTTTGACAAGCTCTATCATCGGTGCACGTCTAGGAGATGCGTTAACCATAGGCAAGAGCTCTTGCTTGGCGCAATGCACTGAGAGGAACGAGCGATGATATTCGAAGCCCATAGTGCATGCATGTGGGACACAAGCCTTTAATTCTTCTTGTGCCTCAAGGTTGCCACAGCGGAAAGGATAAAGGCGATGATTGTGCCGATTATCAGGCCGAAGAGTGCTGAGAGCGCGGCCACCACAAGCCAGTGAAGCATGGAAGCGATGAATTCGCCGCCAAGAATCACGTGGTTCGCCCCCGACTCGATCCAGTGCTCTGGCGCATGCATGCCCAGTTCCGCCAGCCCGTGCACGATAATGCCGCCGCCCACCCACAGCATTGCCACAGTGCCTATGACGGTCAGCGCGGCCAATATATGCGGCATGGCATGCACCAGAGCGCCGCCCAGTCTCTCGAGAGCGCCGGTGTGCTCGCGGCACAGGTGCAGGCCGATATCATCCAGTTTCACGATCAGCGCGACCACGCCATATACGCCGGCGGTGATGAGCAGGCTGACGACGACAAGTATGACTGCCTGCTGCCACAGTGCTTCATTGGCCACGGAGGCCAGGGAGATTGCCATGATTTCGGCCGACAGGATGAAATCCGTCCGCACCGCACCGGAAATAGTGGTTTCCTCGACATGCTCCGGGTCGGTTGGCTGAACCACCTCCTCGGCGGCATGCGCCTGATGCGGCATGATCTTTTCGATGATCTTTTCCGCGCCCTCGAAACACAGATAGGTACCACCCATCATCAACAGTGGCGTCAGTGCCCATGGCGCCCAGGCACTGAGCGCCAGGGCGGCGGGAAGCAGGAATATAAGCTTGTTGCGCAGCGAGCCTACAGCGATCCGCCCAATAATGGGCAATTCCCGCTCGGGCGTCAGGCCGGTGACATAGCGCGGCGTAACCGCCGCATCGTCGATCACCACGCCAGCGGCCTTGCTGCTTGCCCGTGCGGCCGCTGCGCTTACGTCGTCGACGGAGGCTGCCGCCAACTTCGCCATGGCAACCACATCGTCGAGCAGCGCAATCAAACCAACTGACATGAAATCTTCCCCGGCGCTTCGTTATGACTGCTGGTCATCGCCTGCCTGTCGGGTTCCGTCAACAGGGTTGGAATCGCTTTCCATCGTCCGCGACTACCATTAGGCTGGCTAAAAATGAGAGAGAAACCCCATGTTTCGCCCCTTCACCTTATCTGCCCTGATGGGAGCCCTGTTGATGACATTGCCTTCCGGGCCTGCCGGTGCGCGTGAGAAAACCAGCCCAATGCCCGAATCCAAACCGCTGACGCTGGAACGTATCTTCGCCAGCCCGGACCTCAGCGGATCGCAGCTGCGCGGTCTGAAAATTTCGCCCGATGGCAGGCTCGTCACGCTACTCAGGAACCGGAAAGCAGACAAGGATCGCTATGATCTGTGGGCTATCGACACGGCGAGCGGCAAGGAACGCATGCTGGTCGATTCCCTGAAGCTCGGCAGCGGTGCGGAACTTTCCGAAGCGGAAAAGATGCAGCGCGAGCGCGCGCGTATCGGCGGTACCAGGGGCATCGTCGCCTATGAATGGACTGCGGACGGCAAGCGCATATTGGTGCCGATCGACGGCGATCTCTATCTCGCGACACCAGGCGGCGAGGCGGTGCGCCTTACCAATACGCCGGAGGGCGAGCTTAATCCGACCGTCAGTCCCAAGGGACGGTATCTGTCCTTCGTGCGCGAGGGGAACCTGTTCGTCGTTGATATCGCGACAAAGGCGGAAAAGCAGATCACGCAAGGTGCGAGCGACACCGTCAACTGGGGCGTGGCGGAATTCGTCGCGCAGGAAGAAATGGACCGACATACCGGTCATTGGTGGTCTCCCGATGATGCGCATATCGCGGTGGCGAAGGTGGATGAGAGCGACGTCGGCATCGTCAACCGTGCCGCCATTGGCGCTGAGGGCACGAAAATCTATCCGCAGCGTTATCCCGTCGCCGGTAGCCCTAACGCGATAGTCGAACTCTATGTGATGGACCCTCTCAGCGGAAGCCAAGTGAAGGTCAATCTGGGCGATGATACCGATATCTATCTCGCCCGTGTCGACTGGTCGAAGGACGGCAAGACGCTCTATGTCCAGCGTCAAAGCCGTGACCAGAAGCGGCTCGACCTGCTCGCGGTCGATCCCGAAACGGGCGCCGCGAAGACTGTTCTGACCGAAACCGCGAAAACCTGGCTCAACCTGCACAGCAATTTTCGTGCGCTGACCGATGGCAGCTTCCTGTGGTGGTCCGAGAAGAGCGGCCATGGTCATCTTTCTCGCGTTACGGGCAAGGACTGGACGGCGCTCACCAGCGGTGACTGGGAAGTGCGTGACATCATCGGCGTGGATGAGAAGAAGGGGCTGGTCTATTTTTCCGGCAACCGCGAGACGCCGATTGAGCAGCATGTCTACAGCGCGCCGCTCAGTGGCAAGGGCAATGTTGAGCTGCTAACGGAGACGGGCTGGTGGAATGGCGGCGTGATGGACGGCGCTGCGAGCCGTATCATCGTCAGCCGGTCCAACCCCGGCCAGCCGGTGCAGATTTATCTGGCTGACTCAGGCGGCAAGAGGCTGCGCTGGCTGTCGGAAAATGCAATCGACGCCGCGCATCCCTATGCGCCCTATGTCGCGGCCCACAGGGAAACCGGTTTCGGTACTATCAAGGCCAGGGACGGCAGCGACCTTTATTACAAGCTGCTCACGCCTGAGATGGAACCGGGCAAGCGCTATCCGGTGTTCATGATCCATTATGGTGGGCCGGGCGCGGGGAGACAGGTAACGAAAAGCTGGGGCGGCGCGCTGCAGCAATATCTGGTGCAGCAGGGTTGGGTCGTGTTTGCTATCGACAATCGTGGCACGCCCGACAGGGGCAAGGCGTTTGAGGATCATATCTATCATGCAATGGGTACTGTCGAGGTCGAGGATCAGCTCGCGGGCGTCGAATGGCTGAAGGCGCAGGATTTCGTCGATCCGGCCCATATCGCGACCTATGGCTGGTCCTATGGCGGCTATATGACGCTCAAACTGCTGGAAAAGGCGCCGGGTGTATTCGCGGCGGGTGTGTCGGGCGCGCCAGTGTCCAAATGGGAGCTGTATGACACCCATTATACCGAGCGCTATCTGGGCGATCCCAATGCGAAGCACAGCGCCTATCCGGCGTCCAACGCTATGGCGGAAGCGGGGAATATCAGTGATCCGCTGCTGCTGATCCACGGCATGGCCGACGATAATGTCGTGCTGGAGCATTCAACCGCGTTTATGAGTGCAATGCAGGAGCAGAGCAGGCCGTTTGAGCTGATGCTCTATCCCGGTCAGACACATCGGCTGGCGGGGGAAGGCGTCAATGTTCACCTGTGGCAGACAATCGAGGCTTTTATGGCGCGCGCCGGCATATCCGGGTCAGTAGAGAAAGCCGCGGAATAGTGGCTTTCACAAGCTGCAGGAACGGCACAGTAACCTCGTATCGAACCGGAGCAGCGGCTAATATCCTATAATATCATGGCACCCTCATGAGGAGACCATGTGATGATCACGGACACTGTGCCGGTTCTGATAATAGCAGCCGGGATACTGATCGCTGCTGGCCTTGCCGGTTTGAAAGCCATCTGGCAGCTTCGCAATTGATAGCCGGACAGGCGCATTTAGTTGTCGTTGGCGGGCATGGGTAGCGATGCGGGGCTGAAATCCTGCGGCTGACCCTCTTTGTCGAGCTGCTGATCCTTCAGTTTGATCCAGGGGTTGTCTGACAGGGCCTTCGCGCGTCCGAAGGCGCGCATGCATTCCATGAAGGCAGGGTCGAATAGGCGGCCATCCATCGCGTTGCGAATGGTGCGGCAGCTTACTTTCTGATCCTTATATTTGCCGATGGTCGGCTTGATATCGAAATCTTCCCATCCCTTGGCGCTGACAAAGTTTATGTCGCCCTTGGGTTTCTGCAGCCGCAGTGCCGCTATCGACCCCACCTCCAGCTGATTGGTGACGATCTGCTGCGCTCGCGCGGCGGCTGTGAAGGCGGTGGGGGATTTGTCCGCCTTGTCGTTGCCTTCACCGTCGATCAGGTTGGTCGGTCCGTTGCGCACCACATAAAGCGGAACATCGACATCCTTGGACTGGCCGGGGAAATTGGCGCTGACCAGACGCGCAACCATTTCGACGGTGGTCGCGAATACGGATTGCCGCACGCCGCCATCATAGTAGGCGCGCTTGCCGATCCGCACCTGCTGGAAGGTGACAGGCATGGCTGACGACGCCAGTGTTGCCCCGGTGATGCAGGCAAGGGCGTTGTCCGTATCGGTGCCCTGCGCGATTTCCTTCATGTCGGTATAGTAGAATTCGCCGGAATTGGCCTCGACGAAGCCGACGAGAATCTGGCGCTCGGAATTTCTGAGTGCCTCGATGCCGGGGCAGGGGATTTCCTCACCGGCCCGCTCAGGCGGGCACAGCGTTTCCTTTATCTTCTGCTGTAATGGTTTCAAGCCTGCGAAGGACCCCGTGATAATCGCCATCATCTGCGGATTGCGGTCGACCAGTTCGCTTTCCTTTTCGATGGTATAGGCATCCGTCAGCCAATCCCAGCGATCTTCATCCTCGGTTCCGACAAACATCGCCTGCATGCTGCCCGTCGAGACGCCGGTGACGATGAAGAAATTGGGCAGTTGGCCTTTTTCCGCCAGCCCTGAGAGAAAGCCCGCGCCGAATGCGCCCCACTGGCCTCCACCGGAAAGCAGCAGGATCGCCGGGCGCTCGGGCCGGGTTTCGTCCATCAGCGGATCGTCCACATGCAGCTTTTCGCGGATCAACGCCTTGGAATAAGCCTCATAAGCCCGGGTCATCAGGCCGCTTTCGGTCTGGCCGGGGCCAAGTGGCAGATCGGCCGAGGATTCGCGTATCTGCTTTTCCAGATCGGTGAGGGGCAGGGGGCGCCGGAAGGCAGGCCGTCCCTGATCTGCTTCGGTAAAGCCACGGCATTCTACCTGCAGCGAGCCGCGCGTCGCGCAAGCCGACAGCATCAACGGCAATAGGATCAGCAGAAATTTACGCATAGCTGGTGACAATCCCCTGTTTCACCCGGCACATGCGACCCTGTTGTTGCGGGCCCTGATACTCCCTTTGATTTCGCTTGCGCAATAGGCTATCCGCGCGCCCTGCACCAAACTCAAACCAAATCGGAGTTACCATAGTGGGCTATCGCGTCGCAGTCGTCGGAGCCACGGGCAATGTTGGCCGTGAAATGCTGAATATATTGGCCGAGCGGGAATTCCCGGCGGACGAGATCGCGGCGGTCGCGTCTCCGCGTTCGACCGGCACAGAGATCGAATATGGCGAGACTGGCAAAATCCTGAAGGTCAAGAATATCGAGCATTTCGATTTCACCGGATGGGACATGGCCCTGTTTGCCGCCGGTTCCGGTCCGACCAAGGAATATGCGCCCAAGGCCGCAGCCGCTGGGTGTGTGGTGATCGACAACAGCTCGCTATACCGCATGGACCCGGATGTGCCACTGATCGTGCCGGAAGTGAACCCGGACGCGATTGATGGCTACACCCGGAAGAATATCATCGCCAATCCCAATTGCTCGACCGCGCAGATGGTCGTAGCGCTGAAGCCCCTGCATGATGCGGCCAAAATCAAACGAGTGGTCGTGTCGACATACCAGTCCGTTTCCGGCGCAGGCAAGGAGATGGCATGAATGACTGGTGATCGGCCTTGGTGCTCGGCGTCGTGGTGTTTGCTATGGTGTTGGGCGAGGCGGATAGGTTGCAGGCTGGATTGTCATCTTAGGGCTTTTGACCCTGTCAAGGAGATTACCCGCCGCCTGCCGCTGAACGACCAGCTTGAGGCCCGACTTGCGTCGGTGACCTCGTATAGGAGTTTGGCCGGGCCGTTCACACCCGCCCTTTGCCTGGGTGGGTTCCGCCTCACCCAACGAGCGGGAGAATAGCCATGTCTTATATCGGAGTCGACCTTCATCAAAACAGCATCACGGTGTGCCGGCGCGAGGCGGACGGCACGGAAGCTTTCGAGACCTTGACCCTGTCGCCTGGCGATATGGATCGCTTTTGCGGCAGCCTCGACGCCGATGACGAAGTGGCGATCGAGGCGACCGGCAACAGCGCCTGGTTCCGCGACCAGATCCTGCCCTGTGTGGGCCGGGTGGTGGTGGTCAACCCCAGTCAGTTCAAGGTGATCAGGAAGTCGGTAAAGAAGACCGATAAGAACGACGCAGCGGCGCTCGCGCTGTTCCTGGAGAAGGACATGCTGCCCGAAACGCGGGTGAAGACGAGCGCCGAGAACGAACTGGCTTCGCTGGCGCACACCCGCGATCTGCTGGTCAAGCAGCGCACCCGGCTCTTGAACAAGATCCACGCGCTGCATGTCGGCAAGGGGCTCAAGCTGAAAAAGGAAAGCCTCGGCTCGAAGCGGGGGCTCGCCGCGATCGACATGGCGCTGTTCTCGCCTTGCGAACAGGTCGAGATCACGGTGCTGCGCGAGACCGCGCTGTCCCTGACTGCAAGCCTCAAGCAGCTCGACACCGAGATCGAAAAGCACGCCTCGGCGCTCACCGGCTATGAGGGGATCGTCTCGATCAAGGGGGTGGGCCCACGCTCAGCCGCCGTTCTGCTCGCGGCTATCGGTAACGTCCATGACTTCGAAAGCGCCGACAAGCTCGCCGCCTACTTCGGCATGGTGCCGCGCGTTGCCCAGTCGAACGAGACCGACCACCGCGGCCGGATCACCAAGCGCGGCAACAAGCTGGCGCGCACCACCCTCGTCCAGTGCAGCCTCGTCGCCACGCGCTACTCGCCATACCTCAAGAACTTCCACGAGCGCATCCGCCAGCGGCGCGGCACCGGAAAGGCCATAATCGCCACCGCCCGAAAGCTGCTCTCCATCATCTACGATACCCTGAAAAACGGATGGGTGTTCAGTGACTTCACAACCTTCAGCCGCAGTGAACCAACACTTGCTGCTGGACAATCATCATAGGAGTGATAACGGTCTGTCAGCGCCTTTCGCCCCAGCCACGGATAGCCGAGAAAGCACTCGTCGGACCCTTCGCCGGACAGCAGACCCTTGACGCCGGAATCGCGCGCCAGCCGCGCCACCATCATCAGCGGCGCGCAATTA
>JAGRES010000001.1 GCA_020446425.1 Sphingobium sp.
ATGCAGGCGCGAAAGTTGTCCTGGTCGGCGATCCGCAACAGCTCCAGGCCATCGAAGCCGGAGCCGCCTTCCGCGCGATCCATGAACGGCACGGCGGCGTCGAAATCAGCGAGGTCCGCCGCCAGCATGACGGCTGGCAGCAGGACGCAACGCGGCACCTTGCCACCGGGCGCACTGGTCTTGCCATTCAGGCCTATGAGACAAGCGGCATGGTGCATGTTGCCGAGACGCGGGAGGCAGCGCGTGGCGAGCTGATCGAGCGTTGGAATCGCGACCGGCAGGCCAGCCCCGACGATACGCGGATCATCCTCACCCATACCAATGACGAGGTGCGCGAGATCAATGACGCTGCCCGCGAAAAGCTGCGCGCCAGTGGCGATCTGGGCATTGATGTGAGCATCCAGGCCGAGCGAGGCGAACGCCAGTTCGCCAGCGGCGACCGCATCATGTTCCTGCGCAATGAGCGGGGCCTGGGCGTCAAGAATGGCACGCTCGGCACCGTCGAACAGGTGACGCCGCAGCGCATGGCTGTTCGAACCGACGATGACCGCAACGTCGCTTTCGACACCAAGGATTATGCGCACATCGATCATGGCTATGCCGCCACGATCCACAAGGCGCAGGGCATGACTGTGGACCGCACCCATGTGCTGGCGACGCCGGGCATGGACAGCCACGGTGCCTATGTCGCGATGTCCCGCCACCGTGATGGCGTGGATCTGCACTATGGGCGCGACGACTTCGCCGATCAGTCGAAACTGGTCCGCACTCTAAGCCGCGAGCGCGGCAAGGATATGGCCAGCGACTACAAGCCAGAGCAGCGGTTCGCCGAGCGGCGCGGCATTACCTTCCGCGAACGTATCGTGGAAATGGCCCGTCAGTTGCCGGAACGCGCTAAGTCGATCTTCGCCGGTTTCCGCCCGCAGGCCAACCGGCTCGAAGCGCTGCCGACCGATCAGGCTGGCCTTCCAAATCAGCGCCGGGCTGTCGAACGCTATGCCCGTGCCGCCGCAGACATCGGGCAGATGCGCGAACAGGGATTGCCGGTCCTGCCCCACCAGCGCGACGCGCTGGAGAAGGCCGGGAAGGCACTCGACGCGATCCGGCCCCATGGTACAGCCGACCTTGCCAGCGCCTTGCAGCGCCACCCCTCGCTCGCCCGAGATGCCGCCGATGGTCGCAGTCAGGGAGCGATGCGGGCGATGCAGCTTGAAGCAGAAATCCGCGTCGATCCCGCGCAGCGCGCCGACCGCTTTGTCAGCGACTGGCAGCGGCTCGGACAGGCACGGCAAGCGATGCAGCGCGATGGCGACACCAAGGGCGCGCAGAGGCTCACCAACCGTATGACGGACATGGCGAAGGGGCTGGAGCGCGACGCGCAGGTCGAATCCCTGCTGCGCGGTCGCACCTGCGAGCTTGGCATCAAGACAGAACTCGGTCGCGATCTGGCCCGCGACCTTGCGGCTTCCATCTCGATGGAGCGGAGCCGGTCAATCGGCATGGGCCTGTAGGAGAAGCGTAATGGATACCGATGATGATGACGTAGAATTGACCTTGGACCTTGAGCCGGAGCCGGACCCCGTTCCCGACGCGCCCGTTCCGGAGGCCGCAGGCGACCCCGCCGCCGAGGCGTTTGCCCGCCTTGAAGGTGAATTGGCTTTGATGCGCCGTGCGGTTCAGCACCTTGCCGCCGAGCGCGCCGACATTGTTATTCCCGACTACGGCGCGACTCTCACCGACATGGCCAAGCGAATGGGCGCGATCAGCGAGAGCCTGAAGGGCATGGCGCGCCATCCCGCATTGCAGATGACCCCTGACAGCATTGGCAATCAGATCGCCGCCGCAGCCGAAGCCGCGCGACGCAGCGATCAGGACAGGATAAGCCAGGCTCGGAGCGACTTGAACTACGCCGCCCAGGAGATGCGCAGCGTCACCGCCCACGCACGCACCGCCGCCGAGCAGCGGCAGCAGCTCTACCAGGTGGCAGGCGGAGCCTTGCTTGCAGGCATCCTGCTTTGGTCCTTTCTTCCTGGCACCATTGCCCGTGTCATGCCGGAAAGCTGGCACTGGCCCGAGCGCATGGCAGCGCGGATGGTTGGCGCATCCTCCCGCTGGGACGCGGGTGCACAGCTGATGCAGAGCGACAGCCCCGAGGCATGGAATGCGCTGGTACGGGCCGCTGACATCCAGCGCGACAACCGCGATGCCATTGACGCTTGCCGGAAGACCGCTGCAACGTCGCAACAGCCAGTGCGATGCACCGTCAAGATTCGTCAAAGCAGTCAAGAAGGGGAAACAGCCGCAACGCAGGTGGAGGCCGCGACACGATCCCAGAAAGGGGCATAACAGCCCATTCCGACCTGCACAAAATGTGGGAACGAATGTGGTTTCGATTTTCCGAAAAAGTCATTTTATCCTTTGAAAACAAAGCAATAAATGACTTGAATGGTAGCGGAGGAGGGACTCGAACCCCCGACACGCGGATTATGATTCCGCTGCTCTAACCAGCTGAGCTACTCCGCCCCGTGCATGCAGCGGCCGAATTCCGGTCGCGCTACCGTCCAAACAAGGCTCCACACAGGCCACCGCCAATGTGGAAGGCGCGCTATACGAAGCAGTCTCGCCTTGGTCAACACACCAAATGCGACCCCATGCATTTCGGTCCGGTTTGGCTTTGCCATTGGCCATTAATGCAGTAAGGCTGCCCGCCCGGATAGAATTCAAAAGGTTGATTAGGGGGATCGGAATGACTGCTTGGGACATACTCATTATTGGGGCAGGCCATGGCGGCGCGCAAGCAGCCGTCGCGCTGCGCCAAATGGGGTTTGAGGGCAGCATCGCCATGCTGGGCGACGAAAAACAGCTTCCCTATGAACGCCCGCCGCTGTCCAAGGAATATATGGCCGGCGACAAGGAGTTTGAGCGTATCCTGATCCGCCCCGCCAAATTCTGGGAGGATCGCAACATCGACATGCTGCTCGGTAAACGGGTTCGCAGCGTCGATCCCGCCGCCAAGACAGTCCGCACCACAACGGACGAGGAAATCGGCTATGGCAAGCTGATCTGGGCCGCCGGCGGCAGCCCGCGCCCCCTCACCTGCCCCGGCGGTGACGCCAAGGGCGTCTATTCCGTGCGCAAGAAGGACGATATCGACTCCATATTGGCGCAGCTTACTGCGGTCGATCATGTCGCCGTGATCGGCGGCGGCTATATCGGCCTGGAAGCCGCGGCGGTGCTGACCAAGCTGGGCAAGAAAGTGACCCTGCTCGAAGCGCTGGACCGCGTGCTGGCGCGTGTGGCGGGCGAGGAACTGTCGCGCTTTTACGAGGCCGAGCACCGTGCGCATGGCGTCGATCTGCGCACCGGCGCGATGGTCGAGAGCATCGAGACCGAGAATGGCGCGGCCAAGGCGGTGATCCTGACCGACCAGACCCGCATCGCCGCCGAAATGGTGATCGTCGGCATCGGCATCATCCCCGAAACCGCCCCGCTGATCGCAGCAGGCGCGAGCGGCACCAACGGCGTCGATGTCGACGAATATTGCCGCACCAGCCTGGACGATATCTATGCCATCGGCGACTGCGCGGCCCATACCAATGTGCATGCGCGCGGCGACACGATCCGCCTGGAATCCGTGCAGAACGCCAATGATCAGGCCAAGACGGCGGTGCAGCACATCATGGGCGAGGCCAAGCCCTATGACGCGCTGCCCTGGTTCTGGTCCAACCAGTATGACCTGAAGCTGCAGACCGTCGGCCTGTCCACCGGCCATGACCAGACCATCGTGCGCGGCGACCCGGCCAGCCGCAGCTTCTCCGTGCTGTACCTGCTCGACGGCAAGCTGATCGCAGTCGATGCGGTCAACGCAGTGAAGGATTATGTGCAGGCGAAGAACCATATCCTCTCCGGCGCGAAGCTGGATCAGGCGCAGCTGGCCGATGCGGACAAGCCAC
Source organism: Sphingobium sp. (assembly GCA_020446425.1). Taxonomy (GTDB): domain Bacteria; phylum Pseudomonadota; class Alphaproteobacteria; order Sphingomonadales; family Sphingomonadaceae; genus Sphingobium. Next base: position 3,954 of record JAGRES010000001.1, read on the forward strand.
TGAAGGAAGTGGAGCTGGCCTGAGGCTCATCTCATGCGGGCCTGCGAATGCCGATTTCCTCTGCTCCGGTGCTCACGTACCTGATAGTACGCTGCGCTCCGGTGCTCGTAAATCAACATTCTCGGCTCCACCTGAACTGAGCCTCAACCGTCCATACGGATAGCGAAAGGTCACAAAAGTCACGCCGCGTTACAGGGCGCTCCCCCTTCCCTGCCCGCCCCGCTGGCGCGCAGCTTTCCAATGCCGGCAACATCAAAGAGCCAACCAGAGCGCAATGCCCAGGACCGGGCCAGCCATTCCCGCCGTCCGAAAATCCACATTTGTGCGCGGAATATGCGCCGCGCCGCCGTCAGGCCGGATCGCCTCGCCCGGTGCACATGGGAAACCCGGATTGCCGCTGGCTGACCGGTTAAGCCAACCGGCGGCGGGATGCGGCAAGGAGCTTCACGCAAAAGCGGCAATATGGGGCCTTTGCGGGAGGGGATAGCAGAGGGGGCGGCACGTAGGACAGAGTGATGACAGGGTTGTCGTCGAGTTCGGAATAGCAGGTTCTGGGAGATCAAATTGAGATAGCTGCCTTCCTCAATTCATCCTGTCCTGGGCTGATGCCGCCAACATTGCGGAACATCGAGGAACTGCTGTTTGAACGTGGTTACGACGTATGCCAGGAGATTGTGCCGCTAGTGACTCTGGTTGTAATCCGGCTTCCGTTAGCTCGTGGGGACAAAAAAGCCAGCGGAAGCCGGACCCTAGAGGTTCCCTTCAGGGGAAGGTAAATCACCCCTAATGATAATAACGCTAAAGGAAAAATATTAACATTAAGATAAAATATCGTTATTTTTCAATAATTTGATTCTCATTACAACATGCAGGTGTTTCCGCGCGTTCAGTCACCAAAAAATTGAAGCGCGCACATCTGACCGGACTTGGTCATTCGCTGAAGGAAATCTCCCCCTGCGCAATAAAATAGTAAGAAGCCTTCAACAACGCCATCACAACTCTAGGGTCAGGCCCCTCGTAGACCGCCTCCGCGCCCCTGGGAAAGCCGTATAAGGCCGTGTTCATTGCCATCGTACGAAAACCCGTCGCCATCGCTGGCACTCATTGTTGAGCACAACAAAACTGCGTCACGTAAAGTGTGGTGGAAATACAGTTGCTAGCTGGGCAAGCGGTACATTGTCGGGGCATCCCCCACCCTGATCGAACCTCATTACCAGAAAAAATATTCTGTTTAACAGTGCTCCGGGGCGAGCCGGTGACGTGACATATTCGTCCACCCTTTGACAGAGCGCTCACCCTCAAGAGCAGCGGTTTTAATGATTTGTAAAATGATTTCTGGCATTTAGAGGCTGGGGAAATATCACGAGCTGCGAGAACAAAGCGCGAGATATGGCTGGAAAAAACAACACCTCAAATCTTTATTACGTCCAACGTGAACTGATAACCGGCAGCGTCGTCATCGCTGCCATTGTCATGTTCATATGGACCGGCGGCTCGGCCATGACGGCCGTTGTACGCTACCTGACCGGCGTCGGCCCCAATGTCGAGCAGATCCTGCTGACCACCCTTCTGCTCAATATTGCGCTCATCCTTTTCGGCTGGCGCCGCTATCGCGACCTGCAGATAGAGGTCCTCCTGCGGCGTGAGGCCGAAGAACGTGCCAACTCGCTCGCCGAAACTGATTCGCTCACCGGCTTCCTGAACCGCCGCTCGATGGCGGAACGTAGCGCCATGTTGCTCAAAAGCGCCAAAGCCACGAGCAAGTCGGTGGCGGTCTTCATGCTCGATCTCGATAACTTCAAGAAGATCAACGATATCCATGGCCATGCAGCGGGTGATACTGTTCTTGCGACCGTCGCAAGCCGGATCAAGGAGCTGATTCCGCCATCGGCTCTGGCCGCGCGTCAGGGTGGCGACGAATTCACCTGCGCTTTTGTTTTCGACCCGAATTCACCAGAAAACGTTGATCATCTGGCCGAGGAACTGGTGGCTTCAATCGCCAAGCCAATTATCGACAATGGCCTGCACCTTTCCGTCAGCGCATCCATTGGCATTGACGCGTCATGTACCGATCGCGAAGCCCTGGACGCGTTGATGCAGCATGCAGATATCGCCATGTATTGCGCCAAGAAAAAGGGGCGTAACTGCTATATGTGGTTCGATGAGTTGATGGGGCGTGAACTTCATACCCGCAACATGCTGGAGGAAGGCATTCGCCGGGGTATTCCCAACGGCGAATTCGTTCCTTATTTCGAACCGCAGATAGACCTGTCAAACAATAGCCTGATCGGCTTCGAGGCTCTGGCACGCTGGAATCGGCCGACTCTTGGCGTGATGATGCCGGAACGGTTCATACCGATTGCCGAAGAAAGCAACCTGATTACAGATTTGTCGCTGGCGATCATGCAACAGGCTTTTGTTGAGGCCCGGACCTGGAATTCGGCGCTCACTCTCTCAGTTAACATCTCACCTGCACAATTGATGGACTCTTGGCTGAGCCACAAGATCCAGAAATTGTTGATGGAAACCGGCTTTCCCGCCAACCGGCTGGAAGTTGAGATTACCGAGAGTGCGTTGTTCGAGAATATTGCTCTTGCTCAAGCGATTGTAGCATCACTCAAGAACCAGAATATTCGCGTTGCGCTCGATGAATTTGGCAGCGGATACAGCTCACTTGCACATCTGCGGGCGCTCCCCTTTGACCGGATCAAGATCAGCCGCAGCTTCGTTTCGTCAGTCAACCAAAGTAACGAGAGCGCGTCGATTGTCGGAGCGATCATCCAGCTGGGTAAAAGCCTCAACCTACCGGTCACGGCAGAGGGTATTGAGGACAGCAAAACCGAGACGAAATTGCGCGAGATGGGCTGCTCCGCTGGTCAAGGCTGGCATTTCGGGAAACCGATGCCGGCAGACGAAACAGCCCGGATGCTTGCGGATAGAGGCCTCCTTGTCTCTGCCCCCATGCGAGACGAGGCCTCAGTGGAAGCGTATTCTGGGGGCTGTCGAGAGGCTGGTTGAATATGGGGCGAACCGATGAATAACCGCAATGCCGCTCGAAGCCCTCTCACATCTCCCCCCGCGCCTTCCTGATCTCGAACCACTTCTTCACGTTCGCGTTGTGCTCTTCCAGTGTGTCAGCGAAGATATGCCCGCCCTTTCCGTCCGCCACGAAATAGAGCGCGGAGGTATCAGCGGGGTTGAGCACGGCCTCTATGGATGACAGGCTGGGGTTGGCGATGGGGCCTTTGGGCAGACCCGCCATCGCATAGGTGTTGTAGTCATTCTTCGCCGCGATCTCTGACCGCTTGATGCGGCGGCCCAGCGGCTTGCCCTTCGTGATCGGGTAGATGATCGTCGGGTCGGCCTGAAGCATCATGCCGATGCGCAACCGGTTGGAATAGACGCCCGCCACCGTGGGCCGCTCGGCGGAGATCGCGGTTTCCTTCTCGACGATGCTGGCGAGCGTGACGGCCTCTTCCTTGCTCTTCACCACCGTGCGCTGTGAACGGTTGGCCCAGGCTTCATCGAGCGCCTTCGTCATCGCCGCCTGCATGCGCGCCAGCACGTCGGCGCGCGGCTCGCCCTTGTCATAGGCATAGGTGTCGGGCAGCACGCTGCCCTCCGCTGGCACCTCGATTGTGCCTGTGAGCGGCTCGACCGCCATCAGGCGCTCATACACCAGTATCGACGGCATGCCCTCCGGCACGGTGACGAAGCGGTTGATGCCCACGCCCTCGGTAATGATGCTGAGGATTTCGCGGTTGCTCGCGCCCTTAGGGATCAGATATTCGCCCGCCTTGATAACGCCCCCGCCCCCCAACAGGCGCGCGCGGGCATAGAAGGTATCGGCGGAGGATATCAGCCCCTCCTCCTCCAGCAGCGACGCCGTGCTTTTAAGCGTCGCGCCGCCAGGCACGATGAAGGCCGTGTTCTCCTTCGCGGGGCCGGCGCCCGTCCATCCGTGCAGGAATACACCGCCCGCAATGGCGCCTCCGATCAGGAGCGCCGCCAGCAGGATCAGGATAAAACGGCGCATCGCGAACGCCCTATTCTATGGTTCAGATCGCCTTCAGGATCAGGCTGGCGTTGGTGCCGCCAAAACCGAAGCTGTTGTTCAGCACCGCACGCACTTCGCGCTTACGCGCTGTATGCGGCACCAGATCGACACCGTCCGTGCCTTCGTCCGGTGTGTCGAGGTTGAGCGTCGGCGGTACGATCTGGTCACGAATGCTGAGAATGCAGAAGATCGCTTCCACCGCACCAGCCCCGCCCAGCAGATGGCCGATGGCGGACTTGGTCGAGCTCATCGACACATTGGCGATCGCGTCGCCGAACAGGCGGCGGACCGCGCCCAGCTCAATCGTGTCGGCCATGGTCGACGTGCCATGCGCGTTAATATAGTCGATGTCAGCAGGCGTCATCCCGGCCTTTTTCAGCGCGGCGGACATGGAGCGGAACGCGCCGTCCATTTCCGGATCAGGCGCGGTGACATGATAGGCATCGCCCGAGAGGCCATAGCCGACGACCTCGGCATAGATTTTCGCGCCGCGCGCCTTGGCGTGCTCATATTCCTCGAGCACGACGACGCCCGCGCCCTCGCCCATCACAAAGCCCTCGCGGTCCTTGTCATAGGGGCGGCTGGCCTGCTCGGGCCGGTCGTTGAAGCTGGTGTTGAGCGCGCGCGCCTGCGCGAACCCCGCGATACCGATGGGGCAGATGGTACTTTCCGCGCCGCCCGCCAGCATGATGTCGGCATCGTCATCCTTGATCATGCGCGCGGCATCGCCAATGGAGTGCGCGCCGGTCGAGCAGGCGGTGACGACGGCGTGGTTCGGCCCCTTGAGGCCATATTTGATCGAAACCTGCCCGGAGATCAGGTTGATGAGGCGCCCGTGGACGAAGTGCGGCGAAACGCGCCCCGGCCCTTTTTCCGCCAGCACAAGGGATTCGCTCTCGATGCCCGGCAGGCCGCCAATGCCGGAGCCGATGGAGCAACCGGTGCGCAGCTTGGTCGCTTCGTCCATCTCGGTCAACCCGGCGTCTTCAAGCGCCTGCCCCGCCGCGTCGATACCGAAGACGATGAACGGATCGACCTGGCGCTGGATCTTATGATCGACGCGCTTGTTGGGATCGAAGCCATATTCATGATCGGCGGGTTTTACCTCGCACGCGATCTGGCATTTCTGGTCCGACGCATCGAACTTGGTGATCGGCCCCGCGCCGCTTTTCGACGCGAGAATGTTCTTCCACGTGGTTTCGACATCGCTACCCAGCGGCGAAACCATGCCAAGGCCCGTTACGACCACACGACGCATAAACTGCTCCCAATTCCGATGCCGGCCGGAATGCTGCTCTGGCCCGGCAAAACCGAAATGGCGGCCTCCATCACGGAACATGCCCCGCGCCGGAAAGCCGCCATCTTAAATCTCGCGACTCAACGCCCGCGCGCTATGCGCAGGCTCAAAGCCCGGACAGCGCTTACTGCTTGCTGTCGATATACGCGATTGCATCCTTGACGGTGCCGATCTTTTCAGCCGCATCGTCGGGGATTTCGACGCCGAATTCTTCCTCGAACGCCATCACCAGCTCAACGATGTCAAGGCTGTCAGCGCCCAGATCGTCGATGAAGCTTGCATCCTCGGTCACCTTGTCCGCCTCGACGCCCAGATGCTCGATGACGATTTTCTTTACGCGATCCGCAGTCTCACTCATGAGTGGTCCTTCTTGATGTTAGTCGATATGAATGACGTTAATAATATCAGTCCCGATTTGCCCTAGAGCCATGGCGACCAAGAGGCAAGAGGGGTTTGTTTATTGTTGTTCTTGGCCCGAACCAAATCAGATCATCGCCATGCCGCCGTTAACGTGCAGCGTCTGGCCGGTGACATAGCCCGCTTCCTTTGAGGCGAGATATACAGCAGCGGCGGCGATATCGTCACCCTCACCCAGCGCACCGGCGGGAATCTTGCCCAGAATGGCGTCTTTTTGCGCATCGTTAAGCGCATCCGTCATGGCCGAGCGGATGAAACCGGGCGCAACGCAGTTGACGGTGACGCCGCGGCTGGCGAGTTCGGCGGCGAGCGCCTTCGACATGCCGATCAACCCGGCCTTGGACGCGGCATAATTGGCCTGCCCCGGATTGCCGGTCACGCCTACGACGGATGTCACCGAAATGATGCGGCCAAAGCGCGCCTTCATCATCGGCTTGGCGGCAGCGCGCGCCAAGCGGAAAGCCGCCTCCAGGTTGATGCGGATCACATCCTCCCACTCGTCGTCCTTCATGCGCAGGATCAGGTTGTCGCGGGTGACGCCAGCATTGTTGACCAGAATATCGAGCTTGCCGCCCAGCGCCTCGACCGCCGAGGGCACGAGCGCGTCGACCGCCGCGCTATCCGACAGGTTGCAGGGCAGCTGCACATGATCACCGCCCAGTGAATTGGCGAACGCGCCGAGCTTCTGCACATTGCTGCCGGACAATGCGAGTGTCGCGCCCTGCGCCGCAAGGCCCTTGGCGATGGCGGAACCGATGCCGCCCGAAGCGCCAGTCACCAGCGCGGTCATTCCCGTCAAATCGAACATATATGTCATTCTCCTTTAGGCTTGCGCGCCAATATCTGGACAACGGCGCTCATACCATGATGCATTTCGCTTTCGTTGATTTCCCGGTCGATTTCACGCCCGATGACGATATCCAGCCCAGCCAGCTCATCGCGAAGATCCACCTCGCTCATTAGCAGCTCGATATTGGGTGGACCACCGGTTCCTCCCATTTCAAGTTGCCTGGGCGTATAGGCTTCGAGCAGAAATGTGCCGCCCGGCTTTAGCGCCCGGACAACGGCTTCGTGCACATGCCGCCGCAAAGGCTGGGGCAAATGCGCAAAAATGGCAATGATGGCATCCCAGCGCTGCTCTCCTAAATCATAATCCGCCAGATTGGCGACCTGGACAGAGAGGGAAACACCCTCGTCTTCAGCCTGTTTCGCCGCGCGCGCCATACCGACAGACGACTGGTCGACGGCCGTGACATCAAAGCCCTGTCGCGCCAGCCAGATGGCGTTACGCCCTTGCCCTTCCGCCAGGCACAGGCATTTTCCGTTCGTCAGCGCGCCAACCTGCTCCGCCAGGAAATCATTGGGCTTGTCGCCATATACCAACTTCTCCGCGCCGTAGCGCTCGTCCCAGAATTCTGCATCGAAAGCCACGCGATACTCCCTATTAGAGCGCCGCCAGCAATGCCTCGACATCCTCCATCGTCACGACACTGGTGACGTTGGCGTCGGGCGCGATGCGCTTGACCATGGAGCCGAGCACCTTACCGCCCAGCTCAACGAAATCCGTGACGCCCGCTTCCGCCATCGCGGCAACGCTCTCGCGCCAGCGCACACGGCCCGTCACCTGTTCGACCAGGCGGGCGCGAATATCGTCCGGCGCGGCAATCGGCGCGGCCAGCACATTGGCGTAAACCGGAAGCAGCGGGGCGTTGATGCTCGCCTTGCCAAGCGCCTCTTTCATCGCATCGGCGGCGGGCTGCATCAGCGGACAGTGGAATGGCGCGGACACGGGCAGCAGCACGCCACGCTTGATGCCATGGTCCTTGACCATAGCAACAGCGCGCTCGACCGCGCCCCTGTGGCCTGAGATGACAACCTGAGTGGGATCATTATCGTTGGCGACGGTGCAAACTTCCCCCTCGGCGGCGGCATCCGAAAGCGCCTGCGCCTTCTCCATATCCGCGCCGAGCAATGCCGCCATAGCCCCCTCACCTACTGGCACGGCGGCCTGCATCGCCTGCCCGCGCAGCTTCAGCAGACAGGCCGCAGTCGAGAGGTCAAACGCCTCGGCGCCGCACAGCGCGGTATATTCGCCCAGACTATGCCCGGCGACATAATCGCCTTTGTCCGCCATGCGCAGACCGCCTTCTTTCTCAAGAACGCGCAATGTGGCCATAGCATTGGCCATGATTGCAGGCTGCGCATTTTCGGTGAGCGTCAGATCTGCCTCCGGCCCCTCGCACATGATGCGGAACAGGTTTTGCGACAGCGCATCGTCCACTTCCTGAAACACTTCTTTCGCAGCCGCGCTGGCCTCGCTCAGCGCCTTGCCCATGCCGACCGACTGGCTGCCCTGTCCCGGAAAGATGAATGCGCGCATGAATGCGTCCTCTCATTGAATTTGGTCCGGCTCCAGCCCTCTCCCCCTCCCAACCGCCCATCAAGTTACCCTATCGGGTGGTTGGGAGGGGGAGAGGGCCGGTACCGTCATTGGAAACAACAGCCGCTTCCATAGCGATTTGCACGGCGGTGGGAAGCCCCATCGCGGAAAAGCGGGGTTATCCCTTGCATTTCGACCCGCTTTCCGCCATAGGCGCGCCTTCGCGAGCCGGTTTCGGCCTGCGATGCGAATATTGAGACGACAGCCGGAGGGGCGTCGCATTGGGCGGCGTCAGCGATCGGCCAACAGAAAAGGCAAGCAACCATGCCGCTTTACGAGCATGTTTTTCTTGCGCGTCAGGACCTGGCCCAAGCCCAGGTGGACGCGCTGGCGGAAGCCGCCACAGCCCTAGTTGAAGCGAATCAGGGCAAAGTGACGAAAGTCGAAACCTGGGGCCTGCGTTCGATGGCGTACAAGATCGCCAAGAACCGCAAGGCGCATTACGTGATGCTCAACATTGATGGCCCCGCTGGCCTCGTCGCTGAGCTGGAGCGCCAGACCCAGATCAACGAAGACGTCATCCGCTACATGACCATCAAGGTCGATGAGCTTGAATCCGGCCCGTCTGTCATGATGCGCAAGGGTGACCGCGAACGCCGCGGCCGCCGCGACCGTGACGGCGAATAAGGAGGTTTAAGACTATGGCACGCCCATTTTTCCGCCGCCGCAAGAGCTGCCCCTTCTCCGCGAAGAATGCTCCAAAGATTGATTATAAGGACGTTCGTCTGCTGCAGGGTTTCGTATCCGAGCGTGGCAAGATCGTCCCCAGCCGCATCACCGCGGTTTCCGCAAAGAAACAGCGCGAACTGGCCCAGGCCATCAAGCGCGCCCGTCATCTGGGCCTGCTGCCCTACATCGTGAAGTGAGGAGCTGAGCCATGGAAATCATTCTGCTCGAAAGAATCGAGAAGCTCGGCGTGATCGGCGACATCGTCACCGTCAAGGATGGCTATGCGCGCAACTATCTGCTGCCCAACAAGAAAGCGCTGCGCTCAAATGCTGCCAACAAGGCCGTTTTTGACGCAAACCGCGCCAAGATCGAGGCCGATAACGAGGCTCGCCGTACCGATGCCGAGAAAGAAGCCGGAAAGGTCAACGGCCATCAGGTCGTCCTGATCCGTTCTTCCTCGAACAGCGGTCAGCTTTATGGTTCGGTTTCGGTGCGCGACGTCGTCGAAGCACTGCATGCCGATGGCCATGACCTGGTCTCCAAGGCGATGGTCGTGCTCGAACGCCCGATCAAGACGCTCGGCCTGTTCGACGTACGCGTCAACCTGCACCCCGAAGTGTCGGTGACGGTGCAGGTGAACGTCGCCCGTTCGCCGGAAGAAGCCGACCTGCAGAAGGACGGCGTCGACGTAATGGCGCAGATGTTCGAGAAGGACGAAGCCGGCTTTACCGAAGAGTTCGACCCACATGCCGAACCCGGCGTGATTGCTGGCGAAGCGGAGGAAGCACCGGAAGCCGAAGCGGCTGCCGAAGCGCCCGAAGCAGTGGAAGGCGAGACCTCCGAAGCCTAATTCTTACCTGTTACTTAATACAGGATACGTACCCGCCGGAGCGATCCGGCGGGTTTTCTTTACATTTTTGTTACCATCTTCATATTATATTGCGTCCCCATATAGTGTGGGAGCGGTGCCTCGGCGCCGAATGATAATATGGGACAGGACGCAAAGGCCCAGCTTGGGCAACGCATGAGCTTTTATGAGCTCGACATACATAAGAAAGAATATGCAAGCATATATAAAACGCTGGAGTCGCATGCCGACGCAGCGCTTGACCTTTTTTATGAAAAGCTGAACGCCACCCCGGAAGTCAGCCAGTTCTTCTCGTCAGATCAGATGGTCGATAGGGCGCATCAGGCGCAGAAAAACCACTGGCTGCGCCTGTTCGGCGAAGGGCTGGATCAGGAATATCTCGACCGCGCCATCAATATCGGCAACACTCACGCGCGCATCGGCCTGGAGCCGCAATGGTATATTGGCGGCTACGCGCTGATCCTCGAGCAGGTGCTCGAACAGATGATCGCCGGAGGGGCCCGCAAAGCCATACCCGGTCAGCGCAAACTGGCCCGCACCGTCTCTTCGCTGGTCAAGGTCGCGCTGTTGGACATGGACCTAGCGCTTTCGACCTATTTCGTGAAGGCGGAGGAAAATGTCCGCACCACTGTGGTCAGCAAGATCGGCAGTGCGCTTGAGGATATTTCCAACGGCGATCTGACGTCGCGTATCGACGATCTGCCGGAAAGCTATGCCAAATTGCAGAGCGACTTCAACGAAGCCATGGAAAAACTGCGCGGTATTATCGAAGCAGTCACCGAAGGCAGCCGTTCCATCACAGCTGGCTCTGGCGAAATTCGCACGGCGTCGGACGATTTATCGCGTCGCACCGAGCAACAGGCCGCCCGGCTGGAAGAAAGCGCGGGCGCGATGAGCCGCCTGTCGGACGCGGTTTCCGAAACGTCGCAGTCCATTTCCGGCCTCAATACGTCTGTGAACATGACGCACAAGGAAGCGTTGCAGGGCGGCGAAGTCGTTCGCAACGCCGTCAAGGCGATGGACGATATCCAGAAAAGCTCCGACTCGATCGCCCAGATCATCAAGATCATCGACGGCATCGCGTTCCAGACCAACCTGCTGGCCCTGAACGCAGGTGTTGAAGCAGCCCGCGTCGGCGAGCTGGGCAAAGGCTTTGCCGTAGTCGCCAACGAGGTGCGCGCGCTGGCGCAGCGTTCCTCCGAAGCGGCGGAAGAGATTAAACATCTGATCGGTGAAAGCCTGGGCCAGGTGGAAAGCGGCGTCCGGCTGGTGAACGACACCGGCAAGGTGCTGGATATCATCGTCAACCAGATGGGCGAAATCAGCGAAGTAGCGACCCAGATATCGGAGTCGACCACCGTTCAGAGCCAGGATCTGCAGCAGATCAACCATGCCGTTTCCGACATGGACCAGGTTACGCAGCAAAATGCGGCAATGGTCGAGGAAGCAACAGCGGCAGCCCGCGCCATGGCCGCCGAGGCCGAACGGCTGTCCAGTATGGTCGCCCAGTTCAAGGTTTTGGCTGGCCAAGGGGCTTCTGCTCCGGCCGCGCAGCCGTTGAAAGCCGTGAAATCGGCTCCTGTCCGTACGGCGGGTAATCTGGCCATAGCCACTGACGAGAGCGACTGGGACGAATTCTGACCTGATTTTCCTGTCGCATCAGCAAAGAGCCGTCCGGTGATTCCGGGCGGCTTTTTCTTTTTGGTCAGCATATTTTCAGGGATCATGCCGCGATAAAGCGCCCCGCCCGCCTATAATATAAGCCTTGGACACTCTTATCATGACATGAAGGGCAGGATCGCCATGAAACCGCTTCACATTATCGCCATATTGACCGGAACGCTCGCCTTTGCCGTGGCTGCAAACGCCAACCCGCCCGAGGGCGGACACCAGGACGATGCGCATCACGAAGATGCCTCACATGATAAGCATAACGCGCATCAGGACGATGCGCACGGCGACGGACATGATAATGGCGACCATCATGAGGATGACAGCCATCACGGCGAATAAGCCCTGACATCCAGACAGGATTCAAAACAGACAGAACGCGCTGGGCTGGTTCCGGCGCGTTTTTCCTTTTGGAGTCAGAGGTACATGAAGTCGCGCGGATAGCTGTGCATATGCGCTCCGCCATCGACGAAGAGCGTCTGCCCGGTCACGGACTGCGCGTGCGCCAGATATAGTATCGCGTCGGCGATATCGGACGGCTGCGGCAGATGGCCCAGCGGCATCACCTGCGCCATGCGCGCGATACGCCCCTGATCATAGTCATCGGTGGCAATGGTCAACCCCGGCGCGACCGCATTGACGCGGACCCCCTTGGAAGCCAGCTCGCGCGCAGCCATCCGCGTAAAGCCCTCCAGAGCCTGCTTGGAAAGCGTATAAGCAAGCTGGTCCCCATGCGGATGGGCGATACGCTGGTCGAGTATGTTGACGACACAGCCAATACCGTCCCGTCTGCAATCGGCGAACGCCCTGGTGAGCAAGACGGGGGCGATGGCATTGACATTATAATGCCGCAGCAAGTCTTCCGCCGTTACGCTGTCTAACCTGTCCTGCCCGAACAGCGCGGCACTGTTGACCAGCAGGTCCGGCGCCCTGCCGAACCGCGCCTTAACCTGCTCCATCAACCCTGCGGCCGCTTCTGCTTCCTCGAAATCAGCGATGAAACCATGCCATTGCGCGCCACTGGCTCCCAATGCCAGCTCAAGCTCCGAATCCAGCGCAACATCATGGCTTCCATGTATGGCGAGCGCATAACCTGCCCTCGCCAAGGTGGCGCTGATGCGCCCGCCCAGACGGCGATGGCCGCCTGTCACCAATGCCAGCGGTGCATCGCCTGCCACGCTCACATTCCCATCAATTGCAGGACTTCCTTGCGGCTCTTGTCGTCGTCGCGGAACACACCCATCATACGGCTGGTCTTCATCATGACATCGGCGGTACGCACGCCCCGTCCCGTCATGCAGCCATGGCTGGCTTCTATAACGACCGCGACACCGCGCGGATGGAGATTTTCCCATATGCAGTCGGCTACCTGCGCGGTCAGCCTCTCCTGCACCTGCAACCGCCGCGCAAAGCCATGCAGCACGCGCGCCAGCTTGGAAATACCGACCACATAGTCGCCCGGCAGATAGGCGATATGCGCAACGCCGGTAATCGGGGCCATATGATGCTCACAATGCGAATGGAACGGGATGTCCTTCAGCATCACGATCTCGTCATAGCCGCCAACCTCGTGGAAAATACGGGACAGATGATAGGACGGATCCTCGGTATAGCCCTCGCAATATTCCTTCCAGGCGCGCGCCACGCGCTTCGGCGTATCGAGCAGCCCCTCACGCTCCGGGTCCTCCCCCGTCCAGCGCAGCAAGGTCCGGACTGCTTCCATGACGTCTTCCGGCACATTAGGCTTCGCCGAACCATTTTCCCGATCAGTCACCGATTTTTCCCCTGGCATTCCTGTTATTCCGTTCCTTGATGAGTGACCCATATGGGAAATGGGAGAGCAATTGCCAGACATTCCTGTTCCATATGGTCCGGTTTCTCATGGCGAATGGAATGGATCGGTTTATAAGGTGGTACCGGAGTCCCCGCGAATTTTTTTCGGAAATATTTCGCTGAAGTGACGTTACGGTGCCGTAAGGGCATTGACGGCAATGGGCGATTTCCCGCGAAAGGCGCGGGTTTCCGCCTCTTGTACTAAAGAAAAACATAAGCACATAGATGTGCGTTGCGTCTGACCGGAAACAGGAGAGTTCAGCATGGAAGCCTATATTTATGATGCTGTCCGCAGCCCGCGCGGCAAGGGCAAGAAGGATGGCGCTCTTCACGAGATCACACCTATCGAGCTGGCGACGCAGGTCCTGAAGTCCGTGCCCGAACGGACCGGTATCGACACGGCCGATATTGACGATGTGATATTGGGCTGCGTCACGCCTGTGGGCGAACAGGGCGCGGATATTGCGCGCGTTGCCGTCATCAATGCCGGGTATGACGAGCTGGTGCCGGGCGTACAGATCAACCGTTTCTGCGCATCCGGCCTGGAAGCCGTCAACATGGCGGCGGCCAAGGTCGCATCCGGCGAGGCGCGCTTCGCCGTGGGCGGCGGTGTGGAGTGCATGAGCCGCGTTCCCATGGCGTCGGACGGCGGCGCATGGGCGACCGACCCGCGCGTCGCCTATGACACCTATTTCGTGCCTCAGGGCATCAGTGCGGACCTGATCGCCACCAAATTCGGCTTTTCGCGCGAAGATTGCGACGCGTATGCAGTGGAAAGCCAGAAGCGCGCCAAGATGGCATGGGATGAAGGGCGGTTCGCCAAGTCAATATTGCCAATCAAAGACGTGATTGGCGAGGTTGTGCTGGACCATGACGAACATATGCGCCCGGGCACGGACATGCAGTCGCTGGGCAGCCTCAACCCCAGCTTCGAGGCGATGGGCACGCAGATGCCCGGTTTCGACACTATCGCCCTGCTTCGTTACCCTGAAGTCGAGCGCATCAAACATGTGCATCATGGCGGCAACAGCTCCGGCATTGTTGACGGATCCGCCGCTGTCCTGGTCGGCAGCAAGGAAATGGGCGAGAAATATGGCCTGAAACCGCGCGCGCGGATCAAGGCCGCTGCATCCATCGGCTCAGAGCCGACCATCATGCTGACCGGCCCGGAGAGCATCGCGCAAAAGCTGCTCGGCAGAGCGGGCATGAGCAAGTCCGATATCGACCTGTGGGAGCTCAATGAGGCGTTCGCCAGCGTCGTGCTGCGTTACATGCAGGCGCTCGATCTCGATCATGCCGATATCAATGTGAATGGTGGCGCCATTGCGATGGGGCACCCGCTCGGCGCGACCGGTGCGATGGTGCTGGGCACCGCGCTCGACGAGCTGGAGCGTTCCGGCAAGGGCACTGCCCTCATAAACCTGTGCGTCGGCGCCGGTATGGGCACCGGCACGATCATCGAACGCGTTTGAAGAACGAAACGGAAAGGATTGAAATCATGACAAACACTATCCGTTACGATGTAGACAGCGACGGTATCGCGACACTGATGATGGACGCGCCGGAGCAGTCGATGAACGTCATCGACGCGCAGTTCCTCACTGATCTCGAAACTCTGGTCGGGCGAATTGCCACGGACGAGGCGGTAAAAGGCGCCATCATCGCTTCGGGCAAGGACAGCGGCTTTATGGGCGGCATGGACCTGAAAGCCATGGAAGGCATGCTGCTGACTGGCGAAGGCGGCATGGCGGGCCTTTACAATCGCGTGTTCCAGCTCAATCGCGTGCTACGTGTGCTGGAAACATGCGGCAAGCCGGTCGCCGCCGCCATTGAAGGCACCTGCGTGGGCGGCGGGTTTGAACTCGCGCTCGCCTGCCATCGCCGTATCGCGGGCGACAATCCCAAGACGCGGCTGGGCCTGCCCGAATGCATGCTTGGCCTTTTCCCCGGCGGCGGCGGCAGCCAGCGCATGCCACGTATTACAGGGGTGCAAACGGCACTGATGTACATGCTTCAGGGCAAGATGTTCCCGGTCACCGAAGGCGCGGCGCTCAAGCTGGTGGACGAGGTCGTTCCCGCTGGCACGGCGTTGGAGGCAGCCAAGACATGGGTGAAGGAAAATCCGAGCGCCCATACCCAGCCCTGGGACGTCAAGGGCTTCAAGGTGCCCGGCGGCGGCAGCGCCATGTATCCCGGCTTTGCCCAGACCTTCATGGGCGCGGTGCCAATGACGGTGAAGCAGACACAGCATAATATCAACGGCCCGATTGCCCTGCTTTCCGCCGTTTATGAGGGGCTGCAGCTGCCCATGGACCGCGCAATCCAGATCGAGAGCAAATATTTTGCCCGCGTGCTGGCCGACCCGCAGGCGCGCAACATGGTCCGTACTCTGTTCGTCAACAAGCAGGCGGCGGAACGCGGCGCACGGCGGCCCGCCGATGTGGCCCCTGCCCCCACCAGGAAGCTCGCGATGCTGGGCGCAGGCATGATGGGGGCCGGCATCGCCACGGTGTCTGCACAAGCCGGCATGGAAGTGATGCTGCTCGATCGCGACATGGAATCTGCCGAGCGCGGCAAGGCGCACGTCGAGAAGGAACTGCAGAAACGCGTCTCGAAAGGCAAGATGGCGCCGGACAAGATGTCGGAAATCCTCGCGCGCGTGACACCCGTGGTCGATGTGGCGGACCTCGCCGGGTGCGATTTCGTGATCGAGGCGGTGTTCGAGGATGTCGGCATCAAGGCGGAGATGACCAAGAAGGTCGAAGCCGTGCTGGGCCCCGATGTGATTTTCGGCTCCAATACCTCTACCTTACCCATCACCGGTCTCGCCAAGGCATGGAGCAAGCCGGAAAACTTCATCGGCGTTCACTTCTTTTCACCAGTCGAGAAAATGCCGCTTGTCGAAATCATATTGGGTGAGAAAACAGGGCCGCAAGCCATTGCAAAGGCTCTGGATTATGTCCGGCAGATCAAAAAGACGCCGATTGTCGTCAATGACAGCCGCGGCTTTTACACGTCACGCTGCTTCGGCACTTACGTCAGCGAAGGTACGCAAATGGTCGGGGAAGGCATCAACCCCGCACTCATCGAAAATGTCGGTAGGCAGCTCGGCATGCCTGTCGGTCCGCTAGCGGTGTCCGATGAGGTTTCCATTGAGCTTGGCCTTAAAGTGCTGAAAGCCACAAAAGCGGCAATGGGTGACGCCTATAAAGCGACCGGCGCAGATGATGTGATCGAGAAAATGGTCACCGGTCTGGGCCGCCTGGGCCGCAAGAACGGCAAGGGCTATTATGACTATCCAGAGGGTGGCCAAAAATCGCTCTGGCCCGGCCTATCGGACCATTTCCCGCGCGCGGCGAACCAGCCCTCCGCAGAGGATGTGCGCGAACGCCTGCTCTACCGCCAGCTCATCGAATGCGCACGCTGCTATGAGGAAGGCGTGCTCACTGCGCCGGAGGATGGCGACATCGGCGCGATCTTCGGCTGGGGTTTCGCGCCCTATACGGGCGGGCCGTTCAGTTGCATGGATACAGTGGGCATCGCCAAGGTGGTCGAAACGCTCGACCGTCTGGCGCAGGTGCATGGCGAACGCTTCGCACCAACGCAACAATTGCGCGATATGGCGACCAAGGGCGAGAGCTTTTACGCATCCGCGACAAAAGCCGCCGCTTAACCATTAATCCACGTTGCCAAGCGGGCAGAGCCTATCTATCCCCGGCCCGTGTCAATCTGGGGATAGAGGGCTATGACGACAAAACCGGCTATCATGGTGACAGGCGGCGCGGGTTATATCGGCAGTCATGCCGTCCTGACGCTGCGGGATGCGGGGTGGCCGGTCGTCGTGATCGACAATCTGTCCACCGGGTTCCGTTTCGCCATCCCCGAAAATGTGCCGCTGGTGGAAGCCGATATCGCCGACCAGGCCACCGTCGAACAGACGCTGCGGGATCATGATATCCGTGCGATCATGCACTTCGCCGGTTCCATCGTGGTGCCCGAGTCGGTCGAAAACCCGCTCAAATATTACAAGAACAACACGGTCAACAGCCGCGGCCTGATCGAAAGCGCGGTGCGGTGCGGCGTGCCGCATTTCATCTTTTCCTCGACCGCAGCGACATATGGCATGCCCGAAGTCAGCCCGATCAGCGAAAGCTGCCCGCAAAAGCCGATCAACCCCTATGGCATGTCGAAGCTGATGACCGAGATCATGCTGGAGGATGTGTCTCAGGCGCATCCGATCAATTACTGCGCGCTACGCTATTTCAACGTTGCGGGGGCGGACTCACAGGCGCGCAGCGGCCAATCGACCGCCGGCGCGACGCATCTGATCAAGGTCGCGGTCGAAGCCGCGCTGGGCAAGCGGGATTATGTCGGCGTGTTCGGCACCGATTTCGACACGCCGGACGGCACCGGCGTACGCGACTATATCCATGTCTCCGACCTTGCCTCCGCTCATGTGCTGGCGCTCGAGGCACTGATGGCCGAACCACAGCGCAACCACCAGCTCAACTGCGGCTATGGGCGCGGCTTTTCCGTTCTGGAGGTACTCAACGCCGTGGACCGCGTGACCAACAAGCCAATCGAGCGCCGGATCGAAGGCCGCCGTGCGGGCGACCCCCCTTCCCTGGTGTCCGACAATCGCGAGATCATGGAGCGCTTCCCGTGGAAGCCCCAATATGCCGATCTGGACACCATTATTGCCCATGCGCTGGAATGGGAACGGAAGCTGACCGAGATACGCGGCGAGGGCTGAATCTAGACCGCGTTTATCTGCCTAAAAATTAGGCAAACCCCCACAAAAATGCCCGATTTGCAAGCATTATAGACATTTGCGTCGACATGGCGGAATGTTCATGGCGAGTCGTGCATTTCGCACTGCGCATGCGCATGTCCAATAGCGCATGCTCAACGGGGCGGCAGGCCGGCTAAAACAGGGGACAAAGCCCTTTCGGGCGCGCCATATAAAGACGGCCAGAATATAGGGGCAAGATTATCAAGGTGATAACCGAATGAAGAAAATCGAAGCAATCATCAAGCCGTTCAAACTCGATGAGGTGAAGGAAGCGCTGCACGAAGTGGGCGTATCGGGGATCACAGTAACGGAAGCCAAGGGCTTCGGACGCCAGAAAGGCCATACGGAGCTGTACCGAGGTGCCGAATATGTCGTCGATTTCCTGCCCAAGGTGAAGCTGGAAGTGGTTGTGGAGGAAAACCTGGCCGAGCGTGTGGTCGAAGCGATCGCCACCGCTGCCCAGACCGGCCGCATCGGCGACGGCAAAATTTTCGTATCGACCATCGACTCGGCGCTGCGCATCCGCACCGGCGAGCGCGACGGAGATGCAATCTAAGGATCATGAATTGGCCGCGATGCCGCGCAGCCGTAATGATAGCGATGTAAAACACTGACCGGGCGGGGGTCCATCCGGTAGAAACTGAAGAAAGGGTAATCCGACATGGCGAACACGCCCAAAGATATTCTGAAGATGATCGAGGAGAAGGAGATCGAGTGGGTCGATCTGCGTTTCACCGATCCCAAGGGAAAGTGGCAGCACCTCACCATGTGCGCCAGCGTGATCGACCAGGACGCGCTTGAGGAAGGCCTGATGTTTGACGGCTCTTCGATCGAGGGCTGGAAGACGATCAACGAATCGGACATGATTCTTCAGCCCGACCTCGACGCGGTCTATTTCGACCCGTTCAGCGCGACGCCGATGATGATCCTCAATTGCGACATCGTGGAGCCGTCCGACGGTTCGCTCTATGCGCGTGACCCGCGCTCGACCGCGAAGCGCGCCGAAGCCTATCTGAAGACCACCGGTCTTGGCGATACGGTCTATGTCGGCCCCGAACCTGAATTCTTCATGTTCGACGATGTCCGTTTCGAAACCGGCTATGACCGTTCGGCCGTGTATCTCGACGATGTCGAGCTGCCGACCAACACCGGCAAGGAATATGAGGGTGGCAACCTGGGCCACCGTCCGCGCGCCAAGGGCGGCTATTTCCCGGTTCCGCCGGTCGACCCGGTAATGGACGTCCGCGCCGAAATGGTCACGACCATGATGGAAATGGGCCTGCCGATGGACAAGCATCACCACGAAGTGGCCGCTGCCCAGCACGAACTCGGCTTGACTTTCGGCAAGCTGGTGGAAACCTGTGACCGCGTTCAGGTCTACAAATATGTCGTGCAGCAGGTCGCAAATGCCTATGGCAAGACCGCGACCTTCATGCCCAAGCCGATCAAGGACGATAACGGTTCCGGCATGCACACGCACATGTCGATCTGGAAAGACGGCGACAACACCTTCTCCGGCGACGGCTATGCTGGCCTGTCCGACGCCTGCCTGTATTATATCGGTGGTGTCATCAAGCACGCCAAGTCGATCAACGCGTTCTCCAACCCGACCACCAACAGCTACAAGCGTCTGGTGCCGGGCTTCGAAGCGCCGGTGCTGCTGGCCTACTCAGCTCGTAACCGTTCGGCTTCCTGCCGTATTCCATATGGTTCGGGTGCCAAGAGCCGCCGTGTTGAGTTCCGTTTCCCGGATCCGCTCTGCAACCCGTACCTCTCCTGCTCGGCCCTGCTGATGGCCGGTATCGACGGGATCCAGAACAAGATCCACCCGGGCGACGCAATGGACAAGAACCTCTATGACCTGCCGCCCGCTGAGCTCGCAGAAGTTCCCACCGTTTGCGGTTCGCTGCGTGAAGCGCTGGAAAGCCTGGAAGCCGACCATGAGTATCTGCTCAAGGGCGACGTCTTCACCAAGGATCAGATTGATGCCTATATCGAGCTGAAGTGGGAAGAAGTATATCGCTGGGAAATGACACCGAGCCCGGTCGAATTCGACATGTATTACAGCTCCTGATCCAGGCGCTTTGTAATAAGGGGGAAGGCCCGGCTTCGGCCGGGCCTTTTTCTTATGGGGGAGAAGCTGCGGCTCAAGCGGCTTTGCTGGCCGCAATCGCCAGCTGTTCCGGCAGGTCATAATCGACTGGCTCGCTCGCCTGACCGATACGGAAGCGACGCACCATGTCGCTGAGCCGCCCCGCCTCGTTCTTGAGCACACGAGACGCGGCATTGCATTCCTCGCCCATCGCCGCATTCTGCTGCGTCATATGGTCGATGCTGCTGATCGCATCATTGACATGCTCAAACCCTTCCGCCTGATCCGCAGAGGATTTCGCAATCTCTTCGACGAGCTTGGAGACTTCACCGACACGCTCCATGATCTGTCCGAGCGCATCGCCCGACTGGCGCACCAGCACCACGCCGCCCTCTACATGGCTGTTACTGTCGCTGATCAGCGACTTGATATCGCTGGCGGCATCGGCGCAGCGCTGGGCCAGGGCCCGCACCTCGTTGGCAACGACGGCAAAGCCCTTGCCCGCATCGCCCGCGCGGGCTGCCTCAACGCCCGCATTGAGCGCCAGTAAATTGGTCTGAAACGCAATTCCGTCAATCACGTTGATAATCTGGCCGATGGATGTGGCGCTTTCCTCAATCTCGCCCATAGCCTTGATCGCATCGGTGACGACGCGGCCATTGTCATCCGCCTGCTGTTGCACTTCGCCCATGATGCCGGACACGCTCTGCGATGCATCGGCGGCTTGCTGCACGCGCTGCGTGAGCTGCTGCATAGTCGCGGCTGTTTCCTCCAGGTTGGCGGCCTGATGCTCGGTCCGTTGTGACAGGTCCTGCGTGGCGGCGGTAATTTCGCCAGCGCTGGAATTGAGCGCTTCGACGGCGTCATTGACCTCGCCGATCGCGGTTTCGACCGATGTTATCGCCGCGTTATAATCCTCGCGCAGGCTGATATATTCCGGCGGGAAATCCGCCGCGATCCGATGGGTCAAAACACCTTCACGCAGCTGGGTCAGAGCGATGCCGAGTTCTGAAACGATGTGCTGCTGCACGGCCATGGCCTCATTGGCTTCCCGCGCCGATTTCTCGGCGACATGGTCGACGATTGCATGGAGCGCGCGGTTGACCTCGCCAATTTCGTCGCGCCGTTCCTCTTCGGCGTCGCTGAAGCTCATATCACCCTGCGCCATCCGGTTCATCTGCTGTGCCAGTCTGGTGATCGGCGCGAGTACGCGGAAACGCACAAGGCAGCAGAATGTGAGCACCAGTCCAAATAGCGCCGCGATCAGCGTGCCCAAGATCACCATGGTCGCATGCAGGCGGCTTTCCGCGCTGGTTTTCAGGTTCATCTGATATTCGGTTGCCTTTTGCACCGTCACATCCACAGCTTTCCGGTGCGTTTCATAGGCTTCGGTCAACCGGCCGAACGCGACATCTATGGCAACCGGATCGCCGCTGCGGACCGCAGGCAGGAAATCGGTATTGAGCAGCGACCAGAACTGCATCGCCGGTTTGTGCGTATCCTGGGTGATGCGTTTTTGCAGGTCGGCGTCGAATTTCGTTTGCAGCCAGAATTTATGGCGCTCTTCATAATCGGAACGGAGCTTCTCGAGGCGGGCCGTGTGATGGTCCAGGCTGGCCGGATCGCGCACGAGCAAGGAAGCTTCAAGATAGGGTTCGATCACATATTCGGGCGGCGGCAGGATATCGGCGATAAGGTCTGACGCATATTGGGTATTGGTCTGTATCGGACCGCCCATGCGTATTTCATTGATCCTGATGGAGCCCCAGACGGCCCCGACAGCCATCAGCAACACCATGACCGCAGACGCAATCATCACCAATTTTTTGATAGACATTCCCTCACCTACGCCCTGTTATATCTCTCTCCGATCCATCGCTCCCACAGTTGAACCCCACATGTTCAACACGACCGAAGCATTATAGGAGGGCGTGGTTAAAGCATCAGTAATCTTTGGATACGCGTAATGCCGTAGACTGCCTGCCCATAGTGGAAATACTCCCCAGCAACGACAGCCAGCGGGTGACCTGATATTCCAGACGCGTGGCGGAATAGCCCTGCCCGTCGGTGATCAGTTCGACATAGGTTTTCCGGGTAATATATTTGCCGACACCAATCGAGGTTTTCTGATCCGTAGTGGGGTCGGCGGGCAATATGCGCAGCCGATCAAGTCCCGCCGCTTTCCTAACGGCGTTGATCGGATCGAGACCGCCACCACCGCCCTGCAACGACCCCACCGCCGAGGCAAGCTGCAAAGCTTCGGGCGCAGAGAGCTGGGTAATCGACGAACCGAACAGCAGGCGCGACATCACCTCTTCCTGCGGCAAGGCGGGAACGCTGTTGAAGGATATTTCCGGCGTCGCACTGGTGCCGGTGATGCGGATAGTGACATTCAGGTCTGCGACAGACGCCTCCGCCGTGATGTCGAGCGTGGGATTGGCCGGAACCGCCCCGGTAAAGCGCAGCGCGCCTTGGGTGAGGTCGAAGCGGCGACCGGCGAAATCATAGCTGCCGCGCACCAGATCCGCCCGGCCGATCAGGCGCGGATTGGCGACCGAACCGCCAATCTGCATATCCATGCGCCATTCGCTCGCCAGGCCCATGCCCCTCACCATCAGCCGGTTGCGCGCCTTGGCCTTGATATCGAGATTCCAGTCGGTGCCGCGCTGCACCGGCACAAAGTCGCTGCGCCGGGAATTGAGTTCGATCACCTGCAACTCGGGTATCTGCGCTACTTCGGCCGCTCGTCCGAGGGTGAAACGGCTTCGTATCACATCGAACTCGCCACTGATCGTGCCGCCAACGCCATTGGAGGTTATCCGTATCGGTCCCGTTACCGTCGCGCCAATATCGTCACGGTCCAGCATTTCGGCGCGATCCGCCTGCATCGTCATATCAATGCCAATGCCTTCGCCTAGCGAGAAATCGAAGCTGCCGCGCCCGCTGATCGTACCGCCGCCCTTGGTAACGCCGCTCAGCTCGGAAAAGATGAGGCGCGATCCGTCGAACCGGGCGGCAGACGCCAGATGCGATATGCGCATGCCGGTGATCGGGCTTTCCAGCGTCGCGTCCTTGGTCTTGAGCGCGCCTTCGATGATCGGATTGGCGCCTGTTCCGCGAATATTGGCCGTAGCGGCGACCTGGCCCTTCAGGTCGATGATTTCGACCGTGCTCAGCCGCCACAGCGCGTCAGCAGGGCCAACATAGCGGATTTGCGCGCGAACCGGCGCGGCGCGCAATCGCTCGACCACATCGCCCGTGCCCAGCGGTGTCATCAGCGCCTGTCCCCTGCCAATGATCGCGCCCTTCTGGCTCGCGACGGCGCGCATCGCCAGCCTGTCGCTGGTCAGCTGCGCATTGAGGCCCAGATCAATCGGCGTAGACGTGCGCGTGAGGCCGGAACGCGTGAGCCCTTTCACCTTGAGAGTGGCGTCGCCCGTCGGCACGCCTCCGCGCGGCTTGGCATAGCGAATGCGCCCCTCGGCCTTGCCGCCAAGGCCCATATCCACATTCGCCAGATCAAGCAGCGAAAGCGACATATTGCTGAGCCCGATATCGAATCGCGTTTCCGCCCCATATGCCGCCGAATGGACGCGCACTTCTCCGCCGCGATAGCGCACGCGCAGCGGATCGAGCGCCCATCCGCCCTCTATCCGGCTCAGGCGGCCCCGCCGGTCCAGCGAGAGCTTATATCCGTCCAGCGTGCCCCCCAGCGAAAAGCGCATGTCGTCTGGCGTGACATCCGCCGCGAGCTGAAGATCGAATGCGCGGCCCCTCTGCCCAACGAGCTGCGCATTCACGGTACCCGCACCATTTTTGAGCTTGGCGTTGCCAGCAAAGCGGCTGAAGCGCATTTTGCCCGCCTGAATACCGCTGCCTCGCAGGGTTGCATCAATTGTCGCGCCGTCTGGATCGAAGCTGATGTCCACGTCAATATTGCCGCGATTGACCGATAGCGGCATCGCGCCCGCAAATTCGGCACGTGCCACGCGCATGTCCGCCTTCAGCTTCTGGATGCCGCCGACAACCGACAGCTCAACCGGTCCCTTGACCGAACCGTTGAAATCAAGCCTTCCGGCCAGACCGCCATCCACCACCCGAAGCCGTCCCTTCCCTTCGGCGCCGTTAACAACAAGCGATGCGACATCTATGCTGGTGTCGCCGCCGCGCGGCATCAATATGTCACCCTTGCCGGTAAACGGCCCGGCGGCAGACTGGCCATCCGCCGTGAAATGGTACCCATCCTGATAGGGATCGAGCATCACATGTACATCGGCCAGCCCGGCGGCATCGAGCGGGCGCGCAAGCACAAGGTCGACCGCCGGACGATCCAGCATGCCGGTCAGTGTCAGGCGCAGCGGGCCATATTGCCGATGCGTGCCGGTTCCGCGGATGTTTATCGTTCCGTCGGGATTGCGCACCCCAGAACCATCGAAATGCATCAGCGGCGAACGCAACGACAGGTTGGAGAGCATCAGGCGTCCGTCCGAGCCCAGCGCGATACCCGATTGCAACCGAGGCAAGCCACCGCCCAATGTACGGAAAAAGCCATTGTCGAGACGCCGCATATCGGCCTGTACGCGCCCGGTCAGCGAGAACGCCCCGGCCCTGTCCGGCACTGCCTTCGCCCTGGTATGCAGGTCAACGATGCCCAGACCGGGAATAAGCAGCCCGCGAATATCGCCAAGAAGCGCGAGATCGTATCGCCCGGATTTCATATCGAACATGGCGAGAAGTTCGCCGTCAATCTTGTCGGATTTGAGCCGCAACGGGCTGCTGGTAATCACCGTACCCCTTTTTTGCAGCATTCCCTCGATACGCACATTGCGCAATATGGATGCGACAAGCTCTCCCTGGCCATCTACTTGTCGCGCGGAAAGCTTCAGCGGGATCAGCGTGACACCGTTCTTGCCGCCACCCCGGCCATCGCCAGTGCCATAGACATCGTGCAAAATGGTCCGCCCCAGCTGTAGCCGTTTGGCGCGCAGCAGATATTCGAACCGCGCCGTGTCGAACGGCCCGTCCAAACGCATGCGTGCGACCAGGCCGTTAGTCGACAGGTTCTTCATCAGCGCCGCCGGGCGCCGCACGCCCAGATCGAGCGTCAGATTGTCATAGCCCTGTCCGCCCAGATGCACGCCACCCTTCACATCCAGTGCAATGGCGTTCGAGCTGGCCTGCATATGGCCCGAGATCAGCTGGTTCCTGAACGTGCCATCGGCGACCAGACGCAGCCGGGGCGACGCCAGACGGGGGAGCAGCCCCTTGGTCCCAAGGGCGGAACCAGCAATATTGCCGTCGATATGAAAGTCGCCCTTGCGCAGGCCAATCTCGAAGCCCGCCGCCGACTTGCCGTCCACGGTCGCCACCAGCTGCCCGTCCCAGCGTTTCCAATCGCCATCCCCTTCCAGCCGGACATTGGCGTCTTGCGACAAACCCGCCAGCTGGCCGATCAGGCCTCCTGCGGGCGCGTTGGCCGTCAGGTCTATGTCGAAGCGATTATTGTCCGGGCGGCTGTCCAGCGCCAACACCAGCCTGTCGCGCCCCCTTAGCGCGCGAACAGATAGATCGAGGACAGCGCGGCCGCTGCGAATATCGGCGTCGCCCTCCATCGTGAAGATATCGGCGCGCCCCAGTACAGCCTTGTCCACATCCAGCCTGCCGACCTTCATGCGCATGATGCGGATGTCGAAATCGGGCAGTATCTTGCCGCTCGGTTTTTCCGACGGATTGAACTGCGGCATGCGCAACAGGCGAGCGCGCGGCACATCGAGATCATCAATGGCCAGCCGGTTCGAGAGCCAGGCCAGCGGCCACCAATCCAGCCTAATTATTGGCGCGGAGAGGAAAACGCCCTTGGGATCGGACAGGCGGACATCCTGCAATATCGCCTTGCGATAGAGGCTGCCCTCAATCTCGCCAATCTCGATACGCAGACCAGACTGCGGCTCCAGCGAGGCAATTTCCTGCGCAACGAAGCGGTGACCGGAATCACTGTCCAGCCATGTCAGCCCGCTCACGACCATCAGACCGAGCCCAACAAGCACCAGCATCAGCCGATGACGCCATTTGAGGCGGCGCTGCGTGCGGCCCTCTGTTTGTTCCTCAGGAGCGGAATCGGGGGTTTCTGCGGCCATCAGAACGCCTGCCCCAGCGACACATACACGGCTATCCGGCTGTCGCCACTCTGGCGATTGAGCGGCGTGCCGACATCAATACGGATCGGGCCGAAGCTGGAATAATAGCGCAGGCCGACACCGGCGCCGAAACGAACATCATCAAGCTCCGGCAGAAAACCGGTTGCGATATTGCCGGCATCGACGAATGGCACGATGCCAAAGTTGCCCAAGCGTACGCGGGCTTCCAGCGCGAATTCCATCAGGCTCTTGCCCCCAACGGGGTCGTTATTGGGATCGCGCGGGCCGATCGCCTGATAGCCATAACCGCGCACAGACGCGCCGCCCCCGGCATAATAGCGCCTGGATGGCGCGATCCGGTCGGTACTGACGCCGCCCACAATCGAGCCCAGCCGCATGCGCGAAGCGATAACGACATTGTCTGAGGCGGGCCAATATATGCTGCCATCAATCTGGGCGCGGGCGTATGTAAACGCGCTCCCCTGCCAGGATACCTCTGGGCTGAGACGCCCGCCGATGCGGAAGCCTTTGGTGGGGTCGAGAAGATCGTCGCTGGCGTCGTAGGTGACGGACAATGGCACGGCCGCGATCAGATAGTCGCGATTGGACTGGGTCCGTGCGCCGCCGAAGAAATCCCGCTCACGCGACCCCAGCAGCTCTGCCCCGACGCTCCACGACCATTTTTTCTGATAGAGGATGTTGGACTGGCGCTCCAGCTCGGCGCTCAGACCGACCGTCGATGCCTTGTATGCGTCATATTCCTGGTGGCGTGCCGACAAATTGACAGACAGCACATTGTCGCGCCGCCGGAAGTTGTTACGGCGATAGGTGACACCCGCCGCCTGTTCCTTGGTGCCCAGCAAGCCGCGAACGGTAATTGCGCCTTCCGGCGGGAAGAAATTGCGATGCTGCCAGCTTGCCTCCAGCCGGTAGCCCTCCCCCGTACCGTAACCGATTTCGCCCGCTATGGTATGAACGGGCGCGGGCGTGAGCGACACAGCCACATCGGCATGTTCACCGTCGCCCCTGTCCTCAGGCTTTACCGTAACCGACGACACCAGCCCGGTCGCGACAATGGCGCGGCGCAAATCCTCGACATCGGAAGCCTGATATATGTCATTCTGGTCGAAACGCGCGATCCTTTCCAGATGCCGGGCCGAAAACACCTTCGCGGTTTCATCGTCCAGCGTGATCTGGCCGAAGCGGCGATAGCCGCCCGCACGCACCGGCACTTCCAGATCGCCTTTCTGGGTTTCATGATCCACCGTCACCAGCGGTTCCTCTACCGTGGCAAAGGGAAACCCGTTTTCTCCCAAAGCCAGCGCCAATTCCGTCCGCGCGGCCGTGATCGCGTCCGCGTCCAGCGGGTCGCCCGCCTTGACGTCGAACGCAGTCCCTACCTCCGGCGCGTGAGAGATCGCATAGGCCAAGCCCGGCAGGGTAACGCGTGACACGGTATATTGCGCACCGGTGCGGATATTGAACACGACCCTGAGTTTGCCGTCCGGTCCGCCTTCGGGCGGCATGATGGAAGGCCGGATGCGCGCATCATAATAGCCTTCGGCTCGCAAGATACGGTCGATCAGGTCGGAGTCGAGGCGCATCCTGCGGTTGATCTGGGCGATATTGGCCGCCTTGCCGCTGCCTTCTTCCAGAAGCGAAAGAGCATTGAAACGTTCGCGAAAGCGGCTTCCGTCCGATTGAGGCGTACCATTGACGACTATGCGGTACCGTCGCTCGGACCCGTCATCCTCCACCAGATTTTCCGGCTCCTGCACGCCTTCCTCACCGATCTGGACGTCGCCGCTGTCGGCGGACTGCGTATCGTCGCCATTGCCAGCGATTGGGCCCTCCTCATCCGGTTCAGGAAGCGCCAGCTCTTTTTCGTCTATCTCGGCATCCATGTCGGGCCAGGCAAGCCCGACGTCCATCTGTTCATCCATATCGAGGCTGAACTCGCCGTCGCCGACGGCAGGCGGCGATTGCGGTGGCGCCTGTGCTTCAGGCTGCTGCGTTTGAGCGACTGCGGGCAATGAGGACAACAGAACGAGCACGGCATATAGAGGCGGCATGCGCGTCAAACGCCACTTATGCCCGCAAGCTATTGCGGAGATATTATACCCCTCAGGCATCAAGCGCCGGTCTTTTCATCATCTCAGACATTCAAACCGACAGCACCAGAGGTCGTTCCATCCCGAGGCCAGCCGCTGCGTTGAGCACCTGACGCCGAAATGGATTAGTGCAGGGATAGAGCCGAAGCAACAGAAACGCGGCGTCGCGACAGAGAAGCGCGAGCAAGCATATATCGCGGTGGTTCAGAACGCCTGTTCGAGACGCGCCAGCAAATCCCGTGCCTGGCCGGGGACCTCATCATCATTCGGGATATCGGACGCGGGCGCCGGGGTCAGGTTGATCTGCAGCATCTGTTCCTGCAGGCGGCGCACGCGGTCGTACAGCGACTGGCTACCCGTCACCAGATCGCGCGCACAGGGAGGCAGAACCGCCAGAGCCGACATATCGGTCTGGGAGGCGTTTCCGAGGCGATATTTGGGATCGCTCAAAGCCTCTGCCGTTATCTCGCCGCGCTGCCATGCTTTCTGGCTGAGCAGCCATGCGATCACATGCATCAGACGCGTTGTCACCTTGAGCGACTCACAGCTGAACGTCAGCCGCGCCATCATATCGAGGCCACCACGATCCTCTTCCGCCTTGCGGTCGAAATAGGAGCGGGCCTCGTCGGCCATCACCATGGCGTCGACATACAAGCTGTCGACAAGGCGCGAAAAAAGCGCGGGATTGAGAGACTCAAGGGCTGTCATGTCCACAGGGTTGGCACATCATGAGGGCTTTGTCAGCAAAACTCGTGGTTAACGGATCAATTGGCGATCACCTGTTTCACCAAGGTACAACAGGCCTGCCCCGGTTAACGGGATTAACTAGCGAATTCTTTACGCGATAATGTCGGGAATAAGGGTGTCTTCCAGCATCGCGATCTCATCGCGCAACATGAGCTTGCGTTTCTTGAGCCGGGCGAGCTGCAACTGGTCGGTCGAGCCGCTTTCGACAAGCGCCATTATCGCGCTATCGAGGTCTCGATGTTCCTGCCTCAACAGCTCGATGCGGCGCATTGTCTCTTCGGGATTCATGGGCGCGAGAATAGCCCAAGCCGCCCTGTCTGGTCCAGCAAAGATGATATGCAGACAGAGCCACAGATCATGACATCAATGCAGCCCGCCGCACTCCCGCGACAAAATATCGTAAATCGCAAATCAATTAACGACTCTCAGCCAGAATCATGTTTTACTCACTGGTCCCGACACACTCAAACAAGGAGAATGTCATGGATAACAGCCACATTTCCGCTCTAAACGCCAAGCATCACGCGCTTGAGGCAAAGATTCGCACCGAGATGAGTCGCCCCATGCCCGACACTTATTTGCTGGCGGAAATGAAGAAGCGGAAACTGCGGCTGAAAGAGGAGCTGGCCAGCACCTGACAGCGGCACATCTGTGAAGCGCGGCGCTGTACCGATGTAACAGCGCCGCCCGCTTCCGCTCCTTATTTCATGATATCGACAGTGCCCGGCCAGGCAGCCGTCCGCCATTTCTCAACGAGGACGGAATTCCTGTGACCCGCCTGTTTTTGCCGTGACGGGCTTACGCGCCAGCGCCGGGTCAATTTCCTGATCGAACCGGATGCCGAAGCGGCCCTGTTCAACGCGGACGACTTCGCCAGTCACATTGCCGACTCCGCGAATGTTGGATGTCAGTTTCATGCCGCGGCTCAGCAGCATATCGCAATCGACCATCATCCCGGTGGCGGAGAGATTCCGAATCCGCCCCCTGCCGAGCTCCTTGCCGTCAGGCGAGCATAAAGTGGTCAGCAACAGCAAACTGTCCCGCGCGCCCGCGCGCGAACGGGCATCAGCGTCGTTCATTTCATTATCAGACATTATTACGCAACCCACCTGTTTGCCCCCACGTTCTAGGACGCGATTAAGGCATTCATATTGCCGCAGCTATCGCGGCTGCGCTTTTGTATTCACGCAACTCTTAAAATCAAGTCAAAGCGGCGGGGCAGATCGGCAATATACCGTATCGCGACAATATCAGTCGTCGCGGGAAATTTTTTCCTGCCGCTCATGCCGTTCCTGTGCTTCCACCGTCATGGTCGCGATCGGCCGCGCTTCGAGGCGCCCAAGCGAAATGGGCTCGCCCGTCACCTCGCAATAGCCATACTCCCCTTCGTCGATACGGCGCAACGCCGCGTCGATCTTGGAAATAAGCTTGCGCTGGCGATCGCGCGTGCGCAGTTCGATCGACCAATCGGTCTCGCTGGACGCACGGTCGTTCAGATCCGGTTCGCGAAGAGGTTCGTTCTGAAGCACGGCCAGCGTGCTTTCCGCCTCGGACAGAATCTGTTTCTTCCAGTCGAGCAGCCGCTGCCGAAAATATTCGAGCTGCGCCGGGTTCATGAACTCCTCGTCGGGAGAGGGTGTATATCCCTCAGGCAGGCTGGTCATGGTATCTCCGCTATTGCCGATCAATTCCGCCACTCCCTTATGTCCGAAACAGCGCGCGAATCCGGCGCTATGTCGGATCTATTGATTTTGCTGGGCCTATAGCCATCACACGGCTTGCGCACAAGCGTTCAAAGGCTCAGTATGCTGGGTAAATATCATATCGTCATGAATGAGGAATAAACGCTACGTATCGCCATTCAGTGTCAAAATAAGACATTAAGGAAAGGCAGTTACGCGCCGGGTGTGCAATACTGCCAAAACGGCACATAATCGCGGTTAACAGGATTGAAGTTAACGCTATGTTTTGCGTTTATCATTAGAGAGCGCAGCACGGCCCGCTATAATGAGGCGCGCTTTCGGATATGTGGAAGAAAAAGCTATGTCTGTAAGAATGGCCCTTGCCCAGCTATGTGCCGCTGCATGCGGAGGCGCCCTTATTGGCGGCGGCGCCGTACATGTGGCCGCAACGCCGCGCCCGGAAGGGGTCATGGCGACCAAGGGCAAAAAGACCGTCGCGAAGAAACCGGTCAAGCGGGTTCGCGTCGCCAAGCGCAAGCCGCGCCCGGCGCCCAAAGCCGCGGCGGCCATCGCGCCTGCACCCGTTCCAGTCCCTGTTCCCGCCCCGGCCCCCGCACCAGCGCCGGTCGTCACGACCGCCAGCGCAGCCCCCCCGGTCGTTATCGGCGGCAGTGGCGGCGGACGCTATATCGGCGGCAGCGGCGGCTTTTTCGGCGGTTTCTTCGGCGGAAGCGGTGGCAGCAGCGGCAGTATCGTCATTTCCTCGACCACCAGCGGCGGTTCGACCAGCACGTCCTCCTCAACCGGCGGCGTCAGCACATCGACCGGCTCGACCTCCACTTCTACGGGTGGCGTCAGCACGTCAACGGGCGGTTCCTCAACCTCGACATCGACGGGCGGGGTGAGCACATCCACCGGCGGATCGTCGACATCCACGTCAACCGGTGGCGTTTCCTCGACATCTTCGACCTCTACAGGCGGCGTTTCCTCGACATCGAGCACATCGACCGGCGGCGTGTCTTCGACATCGTCTACATCATCGAGCAGCAGCTCCTCATCGTCCAGCTCGTCTTCTTCGTCGAGCAGTTCAAGCGGTGGCGGTTCGTCGACATCCACGGGCGGAAGCTCCAGCACGGGTGGTTCATCCAGCGGTAGCTCCAGCACCGGCGGGTCATCGAGCGGCAGCTCTTCGTCGAGCGGTTCTTCCTCGACTTCAAGCAGCACCAGCGGTGGCTCATCCAGCTTCGGCACGACATCGGGCAGCTCTTCGACATCGTCGAGCACGTCCTCGTCAACGTCCAGCTCGACGTCCAGCAGTACGTCTTCGTCGAGCAGCTCGAGCTCAAGCACCGGCGGCACCGATGTTCCGGCCCCGCCGATGATCCTTCTTTTCGGGGCGGCCGCAGCCGCTCTGGTCGCGCGACGCCGCTTTGCTAGCAAAGCTAAGGACGACGATCAGGCCTGACGAAGCCTAAAATAGACGACCCGGCTGGGCGGCACCCGTTGAGCGACCGGTGCCGCCCATTTCATTATGGGCGTGCGTGTTTCCGATGGAGACTCAGGCGGATTTGACGATCTGCTCGATTTCCGAGACGGGATGGCTGACGAGATCCTTGGCGATCTCTCCGACCAGTCTTTCCTGCACCGTGCCATGATAATGCTTGCGCATCTCACCCAGTGTCTGGGGCGGCGCAACGATGATGATCTTTTCGAACTCATTTGCCAGCGCGCGCTTCTGGAGCATTATCGCTGTATCGACAGCGAAACGATCCTCCTCGATCTGGTGAAAATCGGTCTGCTCGACCGAATGCTGGCGCTGTCCCATCGGCGATGACGCCTGTCCGGCGGCATGCGTGGCCTGTTCGCGCGTGGGTGGGTTGTCGATTTCATCGACCTTCTCAACCTGGAGGTTGGGATACTCCGCATCGCCCTCGTTGCGCAGCATCAGCATCTTGCGTCCGTCGGCGACAAGAACGAGGGCGTCATGATCAATTCGCATGGCTTTTCTCCTTCTATACGCAAACACCAACGCCCGGCATTTGCGCAGGGTTGCGCGAAGCACCGCATATCGGCATAGCTCTGCCGCATGCATGATATTCGCTCTATACGGGAAAACCCCGATGCCTTCGACGCAGCCCTCGCCAAACGCGGCGCGGAGCCGCAAAGCGCCGAGATATTGAAGCTGGACGAAGCACGCCGCGCACTCGCAACCGAGCTGCAACAGGGCCTCGCCAAGCGTAACGAGGCCAGCAAGGCGATCGGTCAGGCGATGGCGGCCAAGGATATGGACAAGGCCGAGGCGCTGAAAGCCGAAGTGGCGGCGCTCAAGGAGAGCCTGCCCGCGCTGGAAGAAAAGGAGAAGGAAGTCGGAGCGGAGCTGGAAGCGCTGCTTGCCGCCATTCCCAACCTGCCCGCAGATGATGTGCCGGCGGGTGCGGACGAGGAAGCGAATGTCGAGATCAGCCGCTGGGGCACACCCTGTGCTTTCGAGTTCGAACCGCAGGATCATGCCGATTTCGGACCTGCGCTAGGGCTCGATTTCGAGGCGGCAGCGGCGATGTCCGGCGCACGCTTCGCAGCACTGCGCGGCGGCATGGCGCGGCTGCACCGCGCGCTGGCGCAGTTCATGCTGAACACACAAACCGGCGGCGCTAATGAAGGTGGTGGGGGCTATGAAGAGGTCAACCCGCCGCTGCTGGTGCGCGACCAGACGCTCTATGGCACCGGGCAGCTTCCCAAGTTTGCCGAGGATCTGTTCCAGACGACCGATGGCCGCTGGCTTATCCCTACCGCCGAGGTCTCTCTGACCAATCTCGTAAACGGACAGATCGTGCCCGACGTGCAATTGCCGCTGCGTTTCACTGCGCTGACGCCCTGTTTCCGCTCCGAGGCGGGGTCCGCCGGGCGCGATACGCGTGGCTATATCCGCCAGCACCAGTTCGAGAAGGTCGAGCTGGTCGCCATCTGCCGCCCCGAAGAGAGCGAGGCGGAGCATGAGCGCATGGTGAAAGCCGCAGAGGGGATATTGGAGGCGCTGAACCTTCCCTATCGCAAGATGCTGCTGTGCACTGGCGACATGGGCTTCGGCGCACGCAAGACATTCGACCTAGAGGTGTGGCTGCCGAGCCAGAACACCTATCGCGAGATCAGCTCCATCTCCAACTGCGGCGATTTTCAGGCGCGGCGCATGAACGCCCGCTATAAGCCCGAGGGCGAGAAGAATACGCGCTTCCTGCACACGCTCAATGGCTCCGGTCTTGCTGTCGGACGCACGCTCGTCGCCGTGCTCGAAAACTGTCAGCAGGCGGACGGCAGCGTTCTCATCCCCGAAATATTGCATCCCTATATGGGCGGCCTCACGAAACTGGAGCCGGTCCGATAATGCGCATTTTGCTGACCAATGACGACGGCGTGCACGCCCCAGGCCTCAAGGTACTGGAAAAGATCGCGCGCGCCATTTCCGACGATATATGGATCGTCGCGCCTTCCGAAGAGCAATCCGGCGCGGGGCACAGCCTTACCCTCACCCGCCCGCTGCGCCTGCGTAAACATGGCGAGCAGCATTTCAGCGTTACGGGCACCCCGACCGACAGCGTGATGATGGCGATCAGCCATCTGATGAAGGATTGCCCGCCCGACCTCGTACTCTCCGGCGTCAATCGCGGCGCCAACCTGGCCGAACATGTTACCTATTCGGGCACCGTTTCTGCCGCGATGGAAGGCGCGATATCGGGCATTCCGTCCATCGCGTTGAGCCAGGTCTATTCCAAGGAAGGCATGGCCGACGAAGTCCCCTTCGCCTGCGCCGAGGCCTGGGGCGAGCGCGTGATCCGCAAGCTGATCGACGTCGAGCTGGGCCATCGCAAGCTCATCAACGTCAATTTCCCGGCCATTTCACCCGGTGAAGTCAAAGGCGTGCGTGTCGGACGGCAGGGCTTTCACGATGTCGACATGACCAAAGTTATTCCCGGCAAGGACCCGCGCGGATACAGCTATTACTGGTTCGGACTGGACACCACCGGCGCGCAGGCGCCCGAAGGCACCGACCTGGCGGCGATCCGCGACGATTATATCAGTGTCACGCCGCTGCATTTCGACCTGACCCATGATGGGTCCATGACCGCGCTGTCAGAGGTTTTCGACTAGGCGATGCGGATAGCGACCGGCCCCCAGAAGCAGGATGTTTCCCATTTTCTGAGGCGCCGTTCCTCCCTGCCCGTCTGGGCAGACCTGGTCTGGCGGCTGGGCCTGATACTGACGCTGATCGCCATTGTCCTGCTGGTCCACTGGATGCACCGCGCCGGGCTGCGCGATACGCTTGACGGCCATATCAGCTTCATCGACGTCCTCTATTTCACGACCGTGACGGTAACGACCGTCGGCTATGGCGATATTGTGCCGATCAGTCCGCAGGCGCGGCTGTTTGAAACCTTCGTGGTGACGCCGATCCGCCTGTTCGTCTGGCTGATCTTTCTCGGCACGGCCTATAGTTTCTTCCTCCGCAAATCAGTGTACAGGTGGCGCATGGCACGCATTCAGAAGGCCCTTCAGGATCATATCGTCGTGTGCGGTTTCGGCGTCAGCGGCAGCGAAGCCGTGCGCGAAATGATCGAACGCGGCGCCAACCCGGAGGAGATCGTCGTCATCGATGGCTCCGAAGACCGCCTCGCATCGGCCGAGGCGCTGGGCTGCAACGTGATGGGCGGCGATGCGACACGCGACAGCACGCTTTCTGACGCGCAGATCGGCCGGGCACGCTCCGTGCTGGTATCGGCGGGCCGCGATGACACGTCTATCCTGATCACGCTGACCGTGCGGCACCTCTCGCCTGAAGTGCCGATCAGCATCGTCGTGCGCAACGAAGATAACGAAATGCTGGCGCGGCAGGCGGGCGCGACCACCGTCATCAACCCAGTGAGCTTTACCGGCCTGTTGCTCGCGGGTAGCGACCATGGCCCGCACATCGCGGAATATATCGCCGATCTGGCGGCATCCGCCGGGCGCGTCCACCTCAACGAACGCGCTGTCGCACCGGAAGAAGTGGGCAAGCCGCTCTCGGCCATATCCACTGGCCTTGGCGTACGCGTCTATCGCGAAGATACGGTCATCGGGTTCTATGATGAAGCCGCGCAATCCCTGCAAACCGGCGATACGATCATCGAAATCGTGCACAACGGTCATAAGGAAAAGGCGCATTGAATATTTTCAGTTCGCCCAACCCATAATCACATGACGTGACAGCGGCCCGATAAGCGCCTATGGGCGCTGCGGTTATGGCAACGAAATTCCCTCCCGCCCCCAAAGTCGGCATGGTCTCGCTGGGCTGCCCCAAGGCGCTGGTCGACAGCGAGCGCATCCTCACCAAGCTGCGCTCAGACGGCTATCAGATGTCGCCCGATTATGACGGGGCGGATGTGGTGCTGGTCAACACCTGCGGTTTCCTGGACAGCGCGAAGGAAGAGAGCCTGGAAGCCATTGGCGAGGCGATTGCCGAAAATGGCCGTGTTATCGTGACCGGGTGCATGGGCAACGAGGCGGAGCTGATCCGCGAGCGCTTCCCGCAGGTGCTCGCCGTCACTGGCGCGCATCAATATGAGGATGTGGTCAATGCGGTGCACGAAGCGTCACCGCCAGTGCCTAACGCCTATGTCGATCTGGTGCCCGAGGGCGGCCTCAAGCTGACCCCGCGCCATTACAGCTATCTGAAAATCTCGGAAGGCTGCAACCATCGCTGCGCCTTCTGCATCATCCCGAGCCTGCGCGGCGACCTTGCCAGCCGCCGGATCGACGCCGTGCTGCGCGAAGCGGAGAAACTGGTCGCAGCGGGCACAAAGGAACTGCTGGTCATCAGCCAGGACACCTCGGCCTATGGCGTCGATGTACGCCATGAAACGCGTACATGGCACGGCCGCGAAGTACGCACCCATATGACCGACCTTGCCGAAGCATTGGGCGATCTGGGTGTCTGGACGCGCCTCCATTATGTCTACCCCTACCCCCATGTCGATCAGGTCATACCGCTGATGGCAGATGGCAAGCTAACACCTTATCTCGACATTCCGTTCCAGCATGCCGCGCCATCGGTTCTGAAAGCCATGAAGCGCCCGGCCAACGAGGCGAAAGTGCTGGAGCGCATCCGCAACTGGCGCGAGATCTGCCCCGATATCGCCATCCGCTCCAGCTTCGTCGTCGGCTTCCCCGGTGAGACGGAAGCGGATTTCGAATATCTGCTCGACTGGCTGGAAGAAGCGCAGCTCGACCGTGTCGGCGCGTTCCGCTTTGAGCCGGTCGAAGGTGCGGCGGCCAACGCCCTGCCCGACCCGGTGCCCGAAGCGGTGAAGGAAGAACGCTACGCACGGATCATGGAGAAAACCGCCGCCATTTCCGCCGCGAAATTGCAGGCGAAGATAGGCCGCACGCTGCCGGTCATCATCGACGAGGTGGGCGAAGCGGACGAAGACGGCAGCACCGGCGCGACTGCGCGATCACAGGCCGATGCGCCGGAGATCGACGGCAATGTCTTCCTGCGTGACGTGCAGGATGCGCACCCCGCCCTAAAGCCCGGCGATATCATCGACGTGACGATCGAGGATGCCGACGAGCATGATCTTTACGGCGTGCCGAACCAGCCTTTGTAAGCCGGTTTGACCGCAGCCATGAGATCGGCCTCGACGGGCAGCTCTATTTCATAGCTGCCCTCTGAATATGGCCCTGCATTATAAGGGCCGATGACAACACGCAGCGCATCGAAAGCCTTGCCGCCTTTTGATACCGGAATAATCTCGCCATCGGTGATGGCAATACATTGGTCAAACTCGCTGATCGTGCCGTTCAGTTTGGCATTGCCGCCGCGTTTTTCGGCTCGCTGCACATCAAGTTCCTTGCAGAAAGCATCGCCCACCAGGCCCTCCAGCGCGGCGGTATCGAGCACATCCTTGATCGCCAGCCGCTTGCCAGCCGCTTGCCAGCCGCCTTGTCCCATATCATCGACACAGTGAACGGCATGCCGTGCGCGCCGCCGGTATATTCATATCCCTGCGCCTCCATCACCAGCGCCCGGGGCGTGTCGGCAACGGTGACCCAGTTCTGCTGATAGCTATAGCCGCTAAAGGGAAAATCGTTCGCCCTGGCGTCCTTTTGCGCTTCCTCAGCCATGTTGCGCCATTTGGCATATTGATCGTCATTGTGGGATTGCAGCCACTGGTTCAGAGGCGCGATGGCGGCAGCGGCCGACGGCCAGCGATATTCATAGTCCAGCGCCTCGTCCTTGCGCTCGGTAACGACATCCTCGGCGGCAGGCGCAATTTCCTGTGGAGCAACTGCGTTTGCGGCGGCGGTAGTATTGTTTTCCTGTATCCGCTGCTCGTCTCCGCCGGAACATCCCGCCAGAATGAGCATATAGGCCCAAATCGGGGTCGCGACATATCGCATAGACGGACTCCTTCTTTCATAACAGCGCCCAAACATCATAGCAGGCCGCAAGGCGCTTGCGGCGGCAAATCGCACAGCCTACATCACATCCATGACAGAATATGCCGAACTGCTGAAAGCAGATACAGGGCAAAGCGCCCGCTCCATCCATATCGTCGATGACAAGAGCCATGAGGAATGGTTGTCTGCCCAGCCAGACCGCACTCGGGGGGCCTTAAAGGCGCAGGCGTTCAAGCCGAAAGCGCATATGTCGGCGATCATCCCCGGCGAGCAGGCCGATGAGTGGACCGTGGTGGCAGGGGTTGCGGATAGTGCTAAGCTGACCAGCTGGTGCCTCGCCAAACTGGCGGAAACTTTACCGGAAGGTGCCTATCGCATCGTGAATTGCGATGATCTGGGCCGCGCGGCGCTGGGCTGGCTGACGGCGCAATATCGTTTCGACCGCTATCGCTCGAAAAAGGATGAAAACGGCACCGGCCCGCGCATATTGCTGACGAAAGACGCGGCGCGCATCGACGCCGCCATCCGCCAGGCACAGGCGACGCATCTGGTACGCGATCTAGTCAACACGCCTACCGCCGATATGGGCCCGCCGGACCTTGAAAAAGCGGCAGAGGGCATTGCCAAGCGGCATGACGCCACTCTCACCGTCACGCGCGGCGACGCACTGGAACATGGCTATCCGATGATCCACGCAGTGGGCCGCGCGGCGAGCCGCGAGTTCGCACCGCGCCTGATCGAAATGGAATGGGGCGACCCCGCTCATCCGCGCGTCGCCATTGTCGGCAAGGGCGTGTGCTTTGACAGCGGCGGTCTGGATATCAAGCCATCCTCGGCCATGCGCCTGATGAAAAAGGATATGGGCGGCGCGGCACATGCGCTGGCCCTCGCTCAACTGGTGATGGCGAACCGTCTGCCGGTGCGGCTGCACCTGCTGGTTCCAGCCGTAGAGAACGCGATAGCAGGCAATGCTTTCCGCCCCGGCGATGTCCTCTCCACCCGCAAGGGGTTGAGCGTCGAAATCGGCAATACGGACGCCGAAGGGCGGCTTGTATTGGGCGATGCGCTCACCAAGGCTGGAGAAGATGATCCCGAGCTGGTCATTGATTTCGCGACCCTGACCGGTGCGGCGCGCGTCGCGCTGGGGCCAGACCTCCCTGCCCTGTTCGCCAATGACGACGATCTGGCGCATGAACTTTATGAGGCGGGCAAGGCGGTCGACGACCCCGTCTGGCAACTGCCGCTTTGGGCGCAATATGAGGACATGTTCAAATCCGATATTGCCGATATCGCCAATGCCGGTGAAGGCGGGTTCGGCGGAGCCATTACCGCCGCTCTGTTCCTGCAAAAATTCGCGCCTGAAAAGGCGAAGTGGGCGCATTTCGACACGTTCGCGTGGCGGCCCGGCCCCAAGCCGGGGCGCCCCAAGGGCGGCGAAGCGCTGGGCCTGCGCGCCGCCTTCGCCATGCTGGAAGCCCGTTACGGACGCAATTAGCCGTGGTCGGCACTTGACGATCCGCTCCATTCATCGCAGTGGGCAGCGATGAACGCAGAAAATAAATCGCCGAGGCCGGGAGTGGGAAGCCGTATCAGCTTTCACCTCAATGGCCGGTCGATCTCGCTGGATCCGCGGGTCAATGCTGTGCGCGGCGATCTTGCCGATGTCAGCCTGGCCGGTGTGCTGTTCGCGCCGCATTATGCCAAGGCGCAGGCCATGCACTGTGTCGCCGACGCAGCCTTTCTGAGAGAGAGCGGTTCAGGCAATGCAGCGGCAGTATCGCAGCTGCTTTTCGGTGAAGTTTTTCATGTGCTGGATGTCACCGGCAACTGGGCATGGGGCTTTTGCGACCATGATGGCTATGTCGGCTATATCGAGCGCAGCGCCCTGACAGAGGGCGCACCTGCGGCTACGCACCGGGTTACAGCCCGCAGTGCGCCTATATTTGCAGAGGCGAATATCAAGTCACCGGTCACCGGTTCCCTGAGTGCGGGATCGCGCATCGCTGGCGAGGAAAATGACGGCTTCCTGATGACCGACAGAGGCGCATTACATTTGCGCCATGTGCTTGCCCTCGGCACCGACAAGCCCGACTGGGTGAAGGCGGCGGAGCGGCAGCTGGGCCAGCCCTATGTCTGGGGCGGGCGCGGCGCAAACGGCATTGATTGTTCGGGCCTTGTGCAGCTCGCGCTTGGGCAAGCGGGCGTGAAGGTGCCGCGCGATACGGACCTTCAGCGCGATGCGATTGGCGACCCCTTGGCGGACGATGCGCCGTTGCAGCGGGGCGACCTGATATTCTTCCCCGGCCATGTCGGCATCATGATGGACAGCAACAACATGCTGCACGCCAATGCCCATTGGATGAGCACGGTTATCGAGCCGCTCGCCGATGTCGTGGCGCGGCTGAAACCGGATCATGAACAGCCAATAGTGGCGCGGCGGCGGATCACCCTATGACGCATCAGATTTTCATCGACGGCGCAGCAGGTACGACCGGCATTGAAATTCGCGAACGGCTGGAGGGGCGGAGCGAATTCTCGCTGATCCTGCTCGACGACG
This sequence comes from Sphingobium sp., assembly GCA_020446425.1. Classification (GTDB taxonomy): domain Bacteria; phylum Pseudomonadota; class Alphaproteobacteria; order Sphingomonadales; family Sphingomonadaceae; genus Sphingobium. Next base: position 44,755 of record JAGRES010000001.1, read on the forward strand.
CACAGCGCAAGGACGCAGGCGCGCGTAAACAGGCGATCAACGACGCCGATGCCGTGATATTGTGCCTGCCTGATGACGCCGCGCGCGAGGCGGTATCGCTGATCGACAATGATCGCACGAAAGTGATCGACGCATCGACCGCGCACCGCGTCGCGGATGGCTGGACCTATGGCTTTCCCGAACTGGTCGGCAGGGATGTTGTTGCCGCGTCGAAACGGGTGAGCAATCCCGGTTGCTATCCTACGGGCTTCCTCGCGCTTGTGGCGCCGCTGGTGCGCGCCGGGATCATCCCCGCCGACTGGCCGCTCAGCATCAATGCCACATCGGGCTATTCCGGCGGCGGCAAGGCGATGATCGCAGAATTCGAGGGGGATACCGGTCGCCCGACCGCCTGGCGCGCCTATGGCCTCAGCCTCGCGCACAAGCATATCCCGGAAATGACTCGACATGCTGGCCTGAAGCACGCGCCGATATTCGCACCTGCGGTCGCGGATACGCTGCGCGGCATGATTGTCGAAGTACCGTTGCCGCTGGCGGCGATACCCGGCACGCCGTCCGCCGCCGCGATCAGCGAGGCGCTGGCCAAGGCCTATGACGGGTCGAAACTCGTGCGGTTTGTTGAAAGCTATGAGGCACCGACCATGCCGCTTGAGCGGTGTGCGGAAACGGACGGCATGGACCTGTTCGTCTTCGCAAGCCCCAACGGCGCGCAGGCGCGTCTCGTCGCCGCCCTCGACAATCTCGGCAAGGGCGCGTCGGGTGCTGCGGTACAGAACCTCAATCTGCTATGCGGTCTGGATGAAACGGCGGGGCTAAAGCTTTAGCATCCCCTGCCGTACATCAATGTACGGTGCCGACGGGCTGCTCGATCGACATCAGAACGATCAGGCGCTCAACCTGGCGCCAGCGGCAAAAATGAATGTGATTACCCAGATCACGGCTGCGGTCCGCACGCGACGCGGCTTCAAAGCTGGCATTGTCGCCGAAAAGCTGAATGAGTTCAGCTGCGTCGTCAAAGCTCTTGCGATCCCCGAGATATGGTATTTGCATGATTTCCCGCTTATTATTTCGATTGTCCCTTTCTATCTTCAACCCGCGTGCCAAAAATTGCCGGTAACGGGTTTCCCGGTGTCACAAAGGTCAACAGGAAATTAGGCAAATGCCGTTTTGGGACAATTGTCTACTGGCGGTACAGTCCGTGTCCCGATATGACGCACGGCATGACAGACGATGATTTGCAGCCGAAAGGCGTACCGGAACATACAGCGCCCAAGGCAACTTCTTCCGCAGGCGGCGTTTTTATCGCATTGTTCACCCTTGCCGGCACAATTGCCGGCGGTTTCATGGGGCAGCCCAGCATTGGCCTGCTGGCCGGGCTGGCCTTGGGCGTCGCCATCGCCATCACTATATGGCTGAAGGACAGAGCGCGCTGAGCCGCGCGCCCATGAACCAAAATAGGGAATAACGATGAAAAAGCATATCCTGGCGCTGAGCCTGATCTTTCTCGTCATCGGAGCGGGCGTGCTCTATTATCTGACGCGGCCCGATGTGGCGCGACTGGCCGAGGGACAGGATGTCGGCCGCGAGCCAGTGTTCACGGCACCGCGCAGCCAATGGATACCGACGGTTTCCGTCGCCGATGCGGCAGGGTGGAGAGCTGGTGAAGCCCCCACTCCTGCGGAAGGCCTGACCGTCACACGTTTCGCCGAAGGGCTGGACCATCCGCGCTCGATGCTGCGCTTGCCCAATGGCGACATATTGGTGGCGGAAACCAACAGGCCACCGCTTGAGGGAGGCGGCATCACAGGCTTTTTCATGCGATACTTCATGGATAAGGCGGGCGCAGGTGTGCCCTCCGCCAATCGCATCACCTTGCTGCGTGACGCCGATGGTGACGGGGTTGCGGAAACGCGCAGCGCTTTCATCACCGGCCTGAGCTCCCCCTACGGAATGGCACTGGCCGGCGACACGCTCTATGTCGCCAATACCGACTCAATTGTCGCTTTCCCTTATGAGGAAGGTCAGACGCAGATCACGGTCGAGGGTACCAAGATGCTCGGCCTACCCCACGCCGAGCCAAATATGCACTGGACCCGCGGCCTTATCGCCAGCCCGGACGGCGCGCGGTTATTCATCTCGGTTGGGTCGAACAGCAATATCGGCGAAAATGGCCTGGAAACCGAAACCAACCGGGCCAGCATCATCGAATATAATCCCAAGACGGGTGAAAACCGCGTCTATGCAGGCGGCCTGCGCAACCCCGTCGGCATGGCCTGGGAGCCCGCGACAGATACATTGTGGACGGTTGTGAACGAACGTGACGGGCTAGGCTCCGACCTGGTGCCCGATTATCTCACCCGTGTTGAGTTCGGCGCTTTTTACGGCTGGCCATGGAATTACTGGGGCGGATACGAAGATCGCCGCGTACAACCCGGCCGCCCGGAAATCCGCGAATATACCAAACGCCCGGATTATGCGCTGGGCAATCATGTCGCACCGCTCGGCCTGACATTCTCGACCGGGACAAAGCTGGGCGCGCCCTTTGAACGCGGCGCATTTGTCGGCCTGCACGGTAGCTGGAACCGCGTGCCACGCGCGGGTTACAAGGTGATGTTCGTACCCTTCACCGACGAAGGCCGTGCAGAGGGAAAACCTGTCGATGTGCTGACCGGTTTCCTCTCGCCGGATGACAAGGGCGCGCGCGGCCGCCCGGTGGATGTGACTGTCGCCAGCGACGGCGCTCTGCTGGTCAGCGATGATGTCGGCAATATAGTGTGGCGGGTGGCGAAGAAGCCGTAGGTTTGATCCACTTCGTGGAACGGGCTGGCGCCTGACCGCTTCAGTATAACAGAAACAAAATCTAGAGCTTCCGCCCCTCGCGCCCCGCAAGCTCAGTCATATATTGCCAAGCTACGCGGCCAGAGCGGCTGCCGCGCTGGGTTGCCCAGAAGATGGCATCCTGTCCATCGAACGGCAGGTCATAATGGCGCGCATAGCCCTCGACGATGGCGAGATAAGCATCCTGGTCGATATTGTGGAAGCCCAGCGACAGACCGAACCGGTCTGACAGCGCCATTTTGTCATCAACGATATCCCGCTTGTTGATCGGGTCATCCTGCTCCGACAGATGACGCGGAACGATATGACGGCGGTTCGACGTGACGTAGAGGCGCACATTGGCCGGGCGCGCGCTCGCCCCACCATCGAGCAGAGAACGCATCACCCGCGCATCGCTGCCTGAATTTTCATTGTCGAAACCCAGATCGTCGATGAACAGTATGAAGGAACGGTCGACCGTGCGCAGCAATGCAAACAGTGCAGGCAAGCTGTCCAGATGGTCCGCCGTGCATTGCACCAGTGCTATATCGACGCTCTCGCCCTGCAATGCACCGATCACCGCGCCCACGCTGGCCGACTTGCCGGTGCCGCGCGCCCCCCATAGCAATACATCATGAGCGGGCAGACCCGCCGCATGCCGCCGGGTATTTTCCAGCAGGCGACCCTTTTGCTCGTCTATGCCGGAAAGCAGCGCATAATCGGCAGGCGCGAAAACCTCCACCGCCTGGGCGCTGCGCCCGTCCCATATATAAGCGGGATGTGCGGTCAGATCAGCATCACGCGCAGAAAGTGGCGCGAGGCGTTCCAGTGCATCGGCGATACGGGCGAGCAGTTTTTCATCCATGCCCGCCCTGTATAGCGCGCAGGATCAGGCGGCAAGCTCCTCATCGCTCAGTGCATAGAGCGCGGTTGCGCCATTCTTCGCGCTGGCGGCCAGCCCCAGCGCTTCGGCGGCGATCACATCGTTGTAATAGCGTGCACTGACCTGCTTCATCTTGAGGAACGCCGGATCGCCCTCGCCCTTCGCCAGCAGCTCGCCCGCGACCTTGCCCTGACGCGCCATCAGCCAGCCCGCCGTCGCCACCGACAGCATGGTCAGGAATGGATAGCTGCCGCCCAGCTTGTCGTCGATGGACGCGTCGTCAGCCATCCATTTGGCGACATCCTCGACCGCATCGACCAGCTGCACCAATGTCTTTTCCTCGCCCGCCTCTGCGCGAATATCAGCCAGCAGAGATGTGAGCACACCGCCGCCCGCCATAGCCAGCTTGCGACCGACAAGATCAGCTGCCTGAATGCCGTTCGTGCCTTCATAAATGGCAGCAATACGAACATCGCGGTAATGCTGCGCGGCGCCGGTTTCCTCGATGAAGCCCATGCCGCCATGCACCTGTATATTGAGCGAGGCGACCTCGCTGCCGATATCGGTGCCATAAGCCTTGGCAAGCGGCGTGAGCAATTCGACCCGCTGGCTGGCGGCTTCATCGCCCAGGCTGGCGCGGTCAAGCTGGCCAAAAGCGCAATAGATGAGCGCCCGCGCGCCCTGGGTCAGCGCTCGGGCACGCAGTAGCATGCGGCGCACGTCAGGATGTTCGATGATCGTCACGGACTCGCGCGACGGCCCGCCCGCCCGCGCGGACTGCACACGCTCTGCGGCGTAAGCAAGCGCCTGCTGAGTGGCACGCTCGGCCACCTGTACGCCCTGCAGCCCGACGTTGAGGCGCGCATTGTTCATCATCGTGAACATGGCGCGAATACCACCAAATTCAGGGCCGATCAGATGGCCGATGCAATCGTCATTGTCGCCGAACGATAGCACGCAGGTCGGCGAAGCATGGATGCCCAACTTGTGCTCCAGCGCAACGGGTGTGACATCGTTGAATGCGCCCGGCGTGCCATCGTCGTTGAGACGATATTTGGGCACGAGGAAGAGCGAGATGCCCTTGGTACCCGCCGGTGCATCGGGCGTCCGGGCGAGCACAAGATGCACGATATTGTCGGTCATGTCATGGTCACCGAAGGTGATGAAGATCTTGGTGCCCTTGATCTTGTAGCTGCCGTCTCCCACTGGTGCCGCTGTCGTGCGCAGTGCACCAACGTCCGAACCGGCGGAGGATTCGGTCAGGTTCATCGTTCCCGTCCACGCGCCATTGGCGAGATGCGTCAGATACGCTTGCTGCTGCTCTTCGCTGCCATGATGAATGAGCGATTCGATTGCGCCCACGGTCAACATAGGGCACAGCGAGAAACCCATATTAGCGCTGCCCAGGCATTCCAGCACCACGGTGGCCAGCGACACGGGCAACCCCTGCCCGCCAAATTCTTCGGGAACAGCCAGGCTGCCCCAGCCATTTTCGACATAGGCCTTGTATGCCGCGCCAAAGCCTTCGGGCATGCGCACTTGCCCGTCCACGATCTTGGGATGCTCTAGATCACCCTTGCGGCTGAGCGGCAGATATTCCGCCTCCGCGAAACGCCCGGCACCATCGACAATCGCAGCAACCATATCCGGCTCCGCTGCGGCGAAGCGTTCGTTCGCCGCCAGTTCCTGAATGCCTGCCACATGGTCGAGAACGAATAACTGCTCGGTTGTTGGGGCTATATAGGTCATGATATCCTCTATCTGTCCTTTGACGCTTTCGCGCTTATGATCGCGCAGTTATAGCAGCGTCAATGCAGGAGAATCCCCCTATTTTGCGAACTTCGCTATGCCGTTACGGCATGGAGGCGTTGGCGCATGCGGAAAAATTGGTCCGCGAAGGTCAGCCGGTCGCCATTCCGACCGAGACAGTCTACGGGCTGGCCGCCAATGCGCTCGATTCGGATGCCGTCGCACGGATTTATGCGGCAAAAGGTCGCCCCAGCTTCAACCCGCTGATCGTACATGTCTCCGGCATGGAAATGGCCGAGCGGCTGGCCCATTTCGATGACCTGGCTACGCGTCTGACGGAACGTTTCTGGCCCGGCCCGCTAACACTCATCGTGCCGGTCAGGGAAGATTCAGGGCTGTCGCCGCTGGTCATGGCAGGGCTGTCCACGGTCGCCCTGCGCATGCCCGCGCATCGCGCCATGCAGGCGTTGATCGACCGGACCGGCCTGCCCCTCGCCGCGCCCTCGGCCAATCGCAGCGGTGCGATCAGCCCGACAACGGCAGAGCATGTATTGCGCAGCCTCGAAGGGCGCATACCGCTCATCATTGATGACGGTGCGACCGAACGCGGGCTGGAATCGACCATTGCCGCTCCTGCGGGTGGCCAGATCCGCCTGCTGCGACCCGGCCCGATCACGGCGGATATGCTGACGGAGGCAACGGGCGTTCCGGTTGTGATGGGCGGGGGCGAGAAAATCGAGGCGCCGGGACAGATGGAAAGCCATTATGCCCCCTCCAAACCGGTGCGCCTCAATGCGGCGCAAGCCCAAACCGGCGAATATATGATCGGCTTTGGCGATGTCGCAGGCGATATCAGTCTGTCAGAAACAGCGGATCTCGAAGAAGCAGCGACCAGCCTGTTCGCCGCCTTGCATATCGCCGACGCCAGCTCCGCACCGCGCATCGCGATCGCGCCTGTTCCCGCAGAAGGCATAGGCGCGGCGATCAATGACCGGCTGCGCCGCGCCGCCGCTTGAGAGTCTCTTTCGAAATTGCCCTGCATGGCAATTTCAAGATACAGCACCAGCCCACTCCCCGACCCAACCTCCCGACAGGGTATCTTATGGGAGGCCGGAAGGGAGAGTGGGCTGGTGCGGAACGCTCAAAACCGCATGAAACACGGCTTGAAACAAGCTCTGAGCCTCAGCAGTCCTCGCGGCCTTCCTTCTTGCAGGCCTTGCGCTCACGCTCCTCCGCCTTGCGCATTTCCCGTCCACGATTGCGATCCGCCTCTTCCTGACTGGTGGTCGCCCAATCGGCGGCCTTGGCGCCCGCCTTTACAGGTGCGGTCGCCACATCAAGCGCCGTCTTCGCCACGCACGCAGGCAGCAACAGCATGAAAAGCGAAAGAAAAATCCGAATATTCATCGCTCAACACATAACCTTTGTTTGTGACGGAAAAATGCGTACAGTAGCGCCCACGAATAATGAGAAACATTACTTTGGCAGGAGAGACATGCCATGGCGAACATTAATCGTGCATTAGCGGAATTTTTCGGAACCTTCTGGCTCGTATTCGGTGGCTGCGGCAGCGCCGTCATCGCGGCGGCCTTTCCCGACGTCGGCATCGGCCTGCTGGGCGTATCGCTGGCGTTCGGCCTGACGGTCGTGACCATGGCTTATGCGGTGGGGCATATATCCGGCGGCCATTTCAATCCGGCGGTGACCATCGGCCTGTGGGCGGGCGGACGTGTCCCGACAGGCGACATACCCATCTACATCGTCGCGCAAGTGCTGGGAGGCATAGTCGCCGCCTATGTGCTGTATGTAATCGCCAGCGGCGCGCCCGGTTATGACCTGGCCGTCAACGGGCTGGCGGCCAATGGCTTCGCCGAAGGATCGCCGGGCGGCTATTCGATGGGTTCAGCCTTGCTGATCGAGATTTTGCTGACCTTCTTCTTCCTGATGATCATTATGGGCGCAACCGCGAAGAAGGCGCCGGCGGGGTTCGCGCCGCTCGCCATCGGCCTAGCATTGACGCTCATTCACCTGATTTCGATCCCGGTGACCAATACGTCGGTCAATCCGGCGCGCTCCACCGGCCCGGCGCTGATCGTGGGCGGGCTGGCGTTGCAGCAATTATGGCTATTCTGGGTCGCGCCGATTGTTGGCGGGGCGCTGGGCGGCTTCGTCTACCGCTGGATGAACGGCGGAGACGACTGAAACAGGCGGTGCGCCGGTTTCACATGAGGCGAGGCCGGCGTACTAAAAAGCCTTTTCAGGCAAGACGTTCGGCGAATTTCTTTCTGAGCTTTTGTAACTTGGGTGGAATAACCGCCATGCAATAGGGATTGCGGTCACCGGCCCGATTCCAGTAATCCTGATGATAGCCCTCAGCCGGGTACCAGTCCGCCAAAGGCTCTATCGTCGTCACTATCGGTACGGAATGGTCCGCCTGCGCCCGTTCGATGGCGGCACGCGCTACGTCGGCCTGCGCGGCGTCATGCGGGAATATGGCCGAGCGATATTGGGTGCCGATGTCATTACCCTGCCGGTTGAGGGTGGTCGGGTCGTGCGTGGCGAAAAACACGTCGAGCAGATCGTCATAGCTGATGACCGCAGGGTCGAAGTTGATGCGGATTGCCTCGGCATGGCCAGTTGTGCCGCTGCATACCTGTTCATAGGTCGGATCGGGCAGCGCGCCGCCGATATAGCCGCTTTCAACCGCGCTCACGCCCTTCAGTTGCAGGAACACCGCCTCGGTGCACCAGAAACATCCGCCCGCCAGTGTCGCTTGCGCTTCAGCCATTTTCCTTGCTCGCCTCATATTTGGCGCGTTCCTCCGCCACCAGTTCCTTGCGGGACAATTTGCCGACCAGGGTCTTGGGCAGGGAATCGCGAATCTCGACCGCTATAACACGTTCATGCTTGCCGAGTTGCGGATTGAGCCATTCTTTAAGGGCCTCCCCAGTGATGTCGGCGTCGGTGTCCAATGTAACGAAGGCTTTGGGGCTCTCGCCGCGATAGTCATCGGGAACGCCGATCACCAGCGCTTCCTTCACTGCATCATGATGATAGAGCACAGCTTCCACCTGGCTGGGAAACACCTTGAACCCGCCCACGGCGATCATGTCCTTCATGCGATCGACGATGCGGATATAGCCATCGGCATCGATGCTCGCCACGTCACCCGTGCGCAAATAACCATCGACAAAGACATCGGCGTCGGCGTCCGGACGTTTCCAATAGCCCTTCATCACCTGCGGGCCCGAGAAGGCCAGTTCTCCCGGCTCGCCCGGCTCCGCAGCACGCGTCGGGTCTTCCCGGTCCAGCAGCCTGATCCGCGTGCCCGGCACGGGCTGGCCGATGGTGCCGGTCTTGTTGAGACCCTCATAGGGATTGGCGCTCACCACGCCGCTGCTTTCCGTGAGGCCATAGCCTTCGCACACGATTGCGCCGGTGATGCCCTCGAACTTCTGCTTCACTTCCAACGGCAGGGGCGCACCACCCGATATGCACACGCGCAGCGATGAGAAATCGGTGTGGCTGATCGCCTGATGATCGAGCAGCGCCTGATACATGGTCGGCACGCCGGGCAGCGCCGTGGCCTTGGTACGCTCGACCGCGCTCATCACCTGCTTTGCGTCGAAACGCGGCAGCAGCACCATCTCGCCACCGGTGAAGACGGTGCGGTTGAGCACGCATGTATTGGCGAACACATGAAACAGCGGCAAAGCGCCGATGATGCGGTCATCCTCGCCGGTGTGCGGGTCGATCAACGCAACCTGTCGCGCATTGGCGGTCAAATTCTGGTGGGTGAGCATCGCTCCCTTGGGCACGCCCGTGGTGCCGCCGGTATACTGGATCAGTGCAACATCGTCATAGGGGTCGATGGGCACGGGCACGATTTCGCCCTGATTGTCGATCAGCGCCGAGAAGCTGGAAAGCCGCGGGTCATCATGCGGCCGATCCGCCACTTCCTTGCCCCGGAACAGACGATAGAACAGCGATTTCGTACCCGGAAGCGCACCGGCGACTGACCCTATGATCAGTCTTTCCAGGCTGCTCTGGTCCAGCACCTTGAGCGCCGTCGGCAGCAATGCCTGGGCCGACAGGGTGAAGAGTATTTTCGTGCCGCTGTCTTCGACCTGATGCTTGAGTTCCTCCACCGTGTAGAGCGGCGAGAAATTGACGATCGTCGCGCCCAACATCATCGCGCCATAATAGGCCGCGACATAATGCGGCACATTGGGCAGAAAAAGCCCGATGCGGTCGCCGCGCTCCACGCCCAGATCGTGCAGGCCGCTGGCAACCCGGCGCGCGCCGTCCAGCGTTTCGGCATAGCTGTATTTGCGCCCCATGAAATCGACCAGCGGAGCCAGCGGGTCTCTCTCCGCACTGGCGGCCAACATGTCCGGCAGGGACAGCGGCGCAAAATCGCTCTCCCAGCGGGCGGGGTGATTATAGTGGGTCGCCCAGATCGTCTCGTCTCTCTCCATAGTCCTAATCTATAGGAAGAAGGTTAGCTGACAATGAAATATCTGCGCGAAATCGGTCGGAATGCCGCAATTAGCGGGTGCCGTAGCGTAAAGGGGATTTCGGCCGGGGAAATGGTGGGCGCGGCAAGGATTGAACTTGCGACCTTTACCCCAATAGGGTGACGGCATAGCAGGCAATCGTTGAAATAATCGTCGTATTTTCAATGCGATATTGCGATGAAATGTTTAGCGAACAATTGCCGCAAGGACGGGCAAAGGACGAAGCTTGATTTAGCAGTCTTTTTTGCGCGTTGAACCTAGCCCACGTTTTCCGAACAACACATTTTCAGCAGTCTTCGTCCAACCCGACGCCGAATGCCAAATAGCGGGCTGACCCATGATGAACACGAACTTATCGTCGTCGGTTTGGCGCATAGTGCCAACGCGAAATTGAGCGCCCACAAGTCGCATCCCTTCAGCTTCTTTGCCGTAGTTCGTCACATCGTCGTCATGCTCGCCTAGCCAATCAGGAAACAGCGCGACGGCGGGCAACTGCAACCCGTTGTGGAGAGGCAGGCGGGCGTCAGTGATGCGGGACAGCCGATAGTGGATGGCTTGTCGCACGGCGTCGGCAAACTCGCTCTTGAACAGATGCGACCGTTTGAACTCCCAACCAAACGTCCATCCGGTCGTGCGACACGTTGCCACGGCGTCAATCCGCATAACGTTGCCATCAGCGTTGATCGCTTCGACTTCTTCGACAAATTCGAAATGCGACGACAGGCGTTGCAGCACTTCGGCGCGGGCTAACGGTTCGGTCGCGTAACGGCGTCGGCTATCGTCCTTGGACTTTGGCATTTGATCTACGATCTCTTCGTAGTGCCAAACGGTGTATGGGATCGTATGATTGACAACAATTCAGTTTCTATCGTCTGAATAGCTGCGTTGACGCTGTCACCAACAGTATCTACGCCATTTTCATCTTTGCCTGACCAGATAACTGCTTCAATTTCTAATCGGCGCTGTAACTGCCTTTCCTGCCCTTCTTCTGTTCGAGCAGGCGGCCGCTTGATGATGTTAGCATAGCTAATTGCGCCTTGAAAAATTCGATACCGCTGCGTCCAAAATTCATCCAAAGCCTTTTCAATCTCGTTGCCGAAAATCGCTTTTGCAGATGGTAATGTATCGGTTAATTCATCCCAAAGAACTTTATAAGAATCTGACCTCAACAATGCTGCTTGCGCGGTCGCTAAAATACCCATGTGCTCTATGGGTGTCTGATCATTTATAAGGTTATTCTTATGAAGCTCTGCGTAGACTTCGCTCCGTTCCCCTTCCCACATGCTTGGCGAACGAATGCCCTCAATGGCGCGTCGAAGCTTATAGCCTAACGTCAAAACCTGTTCTGCCAATTCGATGCGACGTTCTTCGTTCTTTTGCCGCCGCCATTGCTTGAATGTGTCGGCCCCCTTGTGGGCAGCATAGACGACCGCGCCCGCGCCCAACAAAGTTGCCCAACCTGACAGCATCGAACCAGTCGCTGCCCAATCAATTGAACTACATATCGCTATCACGACGCCCCTTCCAATCGCCCGGTTATTTGTGGTTCACGCCGAATTCTATGACGTGATTCGGGGTGAATGCTAAAAGGCAATCTACTCAAATTGTAGGGAGTTGAACCTTGAATACCGCGTCTATCATCATTTCTGTTGTAGGGCTTCTTGTCGCTCTTGGCAGCTTGCTTATCGCTTGGTTGCAATACCGTCGAACACCGAAGCCGCCTGAACCGGCCTATCAACCGTCCGTCGTAGCGTTCGACGTAGTGCCGATGAAGCCCCCCGGCCTGCCGGGATACTACGGCAAGCACCGAAAAGTGGGCCTAAATCGTAGCGCCGACTAATTGCGACGCGTCCTTTTCCGGTCCTTGTTTTTGAACCAGCCTTCCCCGCCAGAAGATCGGATCACCGTCCTAAATTACTGATTTTATGTTATAAAAGTGGTGGGCGCGGCAAGGATTGAACTTGCGACCCCACCCGTGTGAAGGGTAGCATCAAATAGTATTGGCTGCCTTCAACGTTATTGATGTTATCTGAATTCCTCACCTTTCAAATTCCACGTGTTTCTGATGTTTTTGTCCGTCATAGGGGGTTAAATCCGTTTCTAGTGGGGATACGGTGAGACAAATTCCATCTCCACAAAACCAATCGCTTTCGTTATACCCCACTATAATTCCCCACTACAAGGGGTAGCAGAATGACAGGATAGCCAGATGACCACAGCGCGACGGCCCATTGGTAGACCGGGAAGATTTGCGAGGTTCGAACAATTTGAAGCCGAACTCTCGAACGGGATGTGCAAGCGACCCCGCTATTTTGACGGCATAGGGCTGTTCAAAGGCGCGAAGGCCAATACGGTATTCGTAAAGATACGCCTGCCTCACGGCGGAACCTTCAAAGGCCGGTCCTATGCCAAGGGCGATGCCGTCGAGATTAAGCTTGGCAATAGAAGCTCTTGGACATGGGAAACGCTCATAAAAAGGCGAGATGAACTGCAAGGACTAGCGGACCGCAATGAGCCGCTGGAAACCGCTGATGTCGAAACCTTCACAGCCTATGCGACGGAATGGCTAGACCGCAAGAAACCTACCTTAAAAAGCTATGGCGTCACCAAAGGTAATGTCTCCAGATCATTGACCCCTCATTTCGGATCGAAAAAGCTCGATGCGATCACAACCGGCGACGTAAACAAGTGGATCAGCAAACGAAGCGGCAAATGCAAACCGGCCACCGTCCAGCGGGAATTGAACACATTCAAGTCGATCCTGAATGACGCTGTGAGGAGCGGGATCATCAAGAAAAATCCTGCAGACGGAGCCGAAAAGATACGCGGGATCGAGCCGCGCCAACGCTTTGTAACCGACGAGGAATGGCAGAAAATTTTGGCTACTGTCGATAGGATTGAAAAGGAGCAGGAAGAGAAGAAGAAACGCACCCCTCACCAAATCAGGGGTTGGCTGCGCCACTATGTCGTATTTGCATATAATTCTGGGATGCGCCGTGCCGAGATTTTGAACCTTACATGGGATCGAGTGCGGAAGATCAACGACACAACAACCCAGATTGAAGTGGTCAATACCAAGACCAGCAACCCGCGACTCGTCACCTGCACCGATGAGATGAAAACCGTCCTCAAATCTCTCGAAACGCTTGAGCGAGCAGATGGAGATAACCGGCTTTTTCCTCTTTCCATGACCACCCTGAAACGCTCTCTGACGCGATTGTGGCGCAGCACTGGCCTGAACGATGTTCGGCTACACGATTTGCGCCGTACACACTCTACCATCCTTATGGACCGCAATATCGACGCCCGTACGGTGGCTGGTAGACTCGGCCATTCGAACACAAGCACTCTGATTAAATACTATGCCGCCTATCGAGGTGATATCGAAGCCGCAAAGGCCTTTGAAACGCCAGAAAAGCCAGCCTCAAAAAGGCGCGGAGCAAGGAAAAAACGGAAAGCGTAGATTGGCAGAAATGCGAGACAAGTCTTGACAACTCTAAGGGGACTCTTGGAGCAGCAATGATGCCCTGACGCTCAAATCATGGTTAATGATATTGAAATAGAATTTTCGACTCATAAGATAAGACTCCGAGACTTGAGTAGATTTCGTTGCTCTTGATCTCAACGCCAGACGGCAAAGCCCATCAAGGGATTGTTCATTTCGTACAGAAATGATCTTTGGGCCGTCCAAGGTATTTAATCATGAATTCCTCTATGTTTCTCAGTGACAGGGATGTCGCTCGCCTACTGAATTTATCTGCCTCGTGGGTACGAGCTCAACGCTACAAACAAGCTCATGGCCTTCCCCACATCTTCGACGTGAAACCGCGTTATATCGGTACATGCGCCCGGTACGTCACCAGTGAGGTTGAAGCCTTCATTGCAAAGCTGATCGGGTGAAGCGCCATGAAAACCAATAAAACTCCTGATCCCGGCTCGGGAACTTTCTTCGATGAATATGTGGACTTGCGTGATCCGGAAGGGACCATCCTTACGAAACTCATAATGGAATATTACGACAAGGTGCGTCCAACAAAGCGAAAGCGACACAGGAAAACCTTGGAATTCCGAATTCGCAGACTCGCAGCGAACGCCTTACGGGCATATTATTTCCGTGATTGTCCCGCCGTTCTCTTCATCGCCAAAGCGGACGCCGAGCAGCAGGCGAACAAGCCCGGATGGATGAGACATGGGGCATTGGGAAAGCTGGTCAGACCTCTAGCTAACGCCAAGCTATTTCATAGGATTAGGGGCAAAAAGATGCCCTGGAATTCCAATCAAGCGTCGTGGGCATCATCCTATTGGGCAACGAAAACGCTGCTCCGAATGGCTTTGCAATCAGGAGTCCGGAAAGAGTCAATATACCGGCCAATTCCCCTCGATGAGCTTGTCCAGCTCTATGCGCCAAAACCAAATGCCAAATTCGACACGATGAAGGGAGAATTCATCCATCCTGCCAAGGGGAAGCGAATTTGGTTTGATCCGACGCCAGAAACGAAGGAATGGACAGCGACATTGGAAGCTATCAATGTCCACTATCGGCAACAAACAATCGCTCTGGGATTAACTCCCGCCGAACTGGAAGCGTGGCTGGCCAAACGCAACGCCGATCCCGACCGAAAGGGCGCACCTTACCGCCTGCCAGAGATGTTCTCGACGGACATCCGCAGGATATTCAACAATGGAGACGAAGCCAATCCAAGGTTTGATGAAGGCGGCAGGTTGTTCGGCGGGTGGTGGATGCACATCCCGGAGGAACTGCGTGAGGCGATCACCATCAACGGCGAGAAAACGGTAGAAATCGACTATTCGCATTGTCATCCCCGGATGCTCTATCATCAGCGCGATCTGAACGGAGAAGGCGAGCTATACATATTGCCTGAAATAACGGCCTATGAGGCTGAAACAGGGGTAGAGCCAGGCACATACCGGCCATATGTAAAATGGCTGATGCAGGTGCTGATAAACGGTAAAAGACGACCCGCAGCCGTCATGCCGCCATCAAAGATTGCAACGCCTCCTGATTTGTCGATCCATCAAGTCGTTGATTTCATCAAAGCACGACACGAACCGATTGCCGATACGTTTGGGACAGGAGCGGGCCTCGGCTTAATGCGCTTAGAGTCGGACATTGCCTTGGAAATTATCTCAACTGCGATGACCGAAGGCTGGACCGTTCTATCCGTGCACGACTCCTTCATCACAACAATCGACAATCAAGACCGGCTGAAATCGTTGATGATTGATGCCTATGTTCGGAGACTGGGAAGAGAACCAGTCTTCAAGGAGTAAGGAAGAATACGGGAATGGAGGAAGGAGTACCAAGGAATAACGGAACCTTAGGTGGCCCCACTCTCCATCTCTAGGAACTCATAAGGAAACAGGAGGCGAAAGGCTGCGCTTCAAAGCCTCCAAGTTCCGCCCCGTCCAGTAAGTGACCAAACTTGATCCAAGGGTCAGTGCAAATACCGCTGGCAGCATTATCCACGTTCCATGATAAACGATGACACAGAGCCAAGGGAATACGAGCAGGCCAGCAAGCCACGCAACAGCATGTACGGCCCTCAGAAGCATCTCTCCCAATACTCTGGCCAGTTGTTCCGCCTTACGATTGGCTTGACCCGGATTTGTATCCTCAATGGCTTTTGCACGAGCGTTGCATCTGTCGAATAGCGATCCCAGCAAGGTCACTTGACCGATAAAAAGCGTCAACACCATCAAGCCACCAAAGAATATCGACAGCGCAGACACTTCAGCTACAAACTCTGTCGAGCAGCATCTTCTCTGCTGTTCCGGGCCGGATCGGTCGAGGTTGAGAACTTACAGCCTCGCTGCCTATTTTTCCGTCTTTGTAGTGATCTTCCCAAATTTCCACATATTCGGTGAAATTCGTGCAATTCAAATGCCATAGGACTAAGCTGTATTGCCTCTTGTCCTCCTGATTTTTCCAATCGACTAATACCCAAACATTCCGGGCTGATCCGCCACGAGTATCAATCGACCTACGTACAGAGTTTGCATCGTAATAGGCATTGTTGACATACTTGGCCCATTGCTCGCCGGTCATAGACAGTTTGGATGGTAGATATTCAGGCAGCGCCACTGCCTTTGGCGGAGCAAGCCGCACGATTGGTAAGGGAACCGGCTGAGGTTTCGGGTGGGTAGCTATCACGGGAGCCACTGTTTGCCCATCATTTTGGCGCTCCTCAGCTTTGATCTCGTCCACGTCGAAATCATCAAAGTCTATACCTGCCGATGCTTTGTTGGCACTCGTCAGCCAAAGAATTTTATCAGGGGAAGCTCGCGTCGCGAATACAACCGCCCTTTCCGGCAGGTTCAACAACGTCAAATAGCTGCCAATCAAGGCATTGGCCGTACCGGACTCCTCCAACCTGCCGTTATTGTCGCGATAGCTGGCGTGAAAGCCGACACGCCCATTCGGGGATAACAACCGAGTTTCACCAGCCACCCAAATGAGAGCGCATGACGATGCACATACGGCCTCATCAGGAACAACCGTTATATATCGAGCAATCTTGATGATCTTTCCTATTTCGATAGCAGGTAAAAGCGAACCGCCGTTGCTGGAAAGGATGACAACAGCCCTCTTATATTTGATCGAAAATTCCCTGAATTTCTGGGCATCTGACGACTTGATTTCACCCACAACCATTATGCCTTCAATGTCATCGACGATTGTACGATGTGTGATCTCCGCTGCCCGAGTAGTACCGGCAGCCATGAGAGAATATAAAGATAAGGTCGCCAAAATCAGTCGATAAGCGTTCGTCATTGCTATTTGCCCTGTCGTGATGGACGCAGAGCCGAAATTTAGTCGGGAGACGTTAAAAAAGAGATACAAACGCCCGTGGACTGATAGTCATCCTTTACGGCCTAACATGGCCGATGGAAGACAAGGCAATTCTCAAAGAACTGGGGCGCAGAATTCGCGCACAGCGTAAGGGCATTGGCTTGACCCAGGAACAGCTTGCGCTGGTCGCCAATGTTGATCGGTCCTATTTCGGTGCCGTGGAGCGCGGAGAGAGAAACGTAACTTTCACTGTGCTCTGTCGGCTCTGTGTCGCTCTGCAATGCGATGTGGCAAAACTGACGGATAAGTTACCATGTACGGCTTGATGGCTGCATAGAAAATGCGTGATCTGAGTTTTAATAGCTGAACATACTTTACCGTTAACGCGAGAATGCGTCGCGGTCCTCTGCCCACTGTATGAGTTGATTTGTTATCGTGATAGGGCGATGGTCTATCAGATTTTCCAATGCTTCTAGGCGTTGCATGAGGCCGTCTTTAATTTTCAATTCTATTGAAAAATTGCCTTTTAGCTTTTCTTTTGCCGTTCGAGCCAAGATCAATATGTTTCGTGCAATATTTTCTGATCTGGATCGCTCGAATAGATTGTCCTCCGCACTAATGATGGAGCGAAGCGTTTCATGAGACTTATTCCAGCCATCCAAATCGGTAACGGGATTTCCAAATCTGGCGCTCAAGCTTTTTATCGCGTCCGCCTTGGCCGACTCAATGGATTGCCTCACGCCAGAAGCGAGTGGTGAACAGAGATCGAAAATGAACACACTTTCCACCTCGTGCTTCAAATCCGAAAAGTCTATTTGCTGGCCTAACTCGCTATGTCGCCCCTCAAGCTCATGGAGCAAGTCCCATCTTTTTTGCCAGCTTTCCGTTCCACCCCACCTTCCGCGCATTACGTTGTTCATTACAATCTCGCGGGTATAAACTGTGACTACGCTCTTTAAGCGGTCAATCAAATTCGCAGCTTCCTTCTGCTTGTCCTCCCAGAGTTCAGCTTCAAACCCTAAGCCCTTGAATTTCTTAAACCTAGCGAGATTGGAATAGAAAAAACTGAAGAACGACATGGCGAATACTGCCGACGCCGACGTAATTTGCCCAGACCATAGGAAAACGAATGTGAATCCCAAGCAAACTGCGCCGACGCATCCAAAGAGCATACGTTCCCAGCGATTTTGAACGTATGTCCAAAGTCCTTTCATGCGCGCATTACCTTGTTCCAGTCGATCACCTGACCGGCCGCTTCCAGTTCCCTACCTAGCCGAGACTTCCACCCTCCGGCTCCATCCATATCTTCCCAAACTACGCCAGCGAAGTCGCTTGGAATTACAACCTCGCCCCGCTTGAGGGCGCAGACTCGCTCTCTCCCAAGCTTGGCAATGAAATAGCCAAGTTCCAGTAGCACGTTTTGGCGGGCGCGAGGCTCAAGCTCTGTAGCATTCTCGGCGCGACCAACATCATCGGGCGTTAGCAGGACAACCGCAAAGCCAACATCGCTGTGGCCTTCAACCTTCTCGATGACAGTTCGGCCTTTGTTTGGCTGTTCATGCAATATGATCGGTTCGAAACCGATGATGCTGAGAAAGCGAGCAACCGTCTCCCGCGCTTCACCATCGTGGCCGTGAACGATAAAAACCTTCCGTGATGTCGGACGCACCAACCTTGGCTCATTATCGCCCTGACTAAGAACATAGGCCTTATAGTCTCGCACAAAAGGCATAATCAGGGATCGGTTCATGCCGTGAAAGCCCGCAATAACCTTGCGGCTACTACCTGCATAATATGCATGACTGAACTGAAACGCGAAGCCGCTGTCAGGCCCTCCCAATTTGCGGACGATAAGAAGCCGTAGGGCCAAATCTTCACGAGAGTCCTCGGGCCATTGCAATTCGCCAAAGCCATTGTTGGCTTGCTCACTTGCTTGTAGAAATGCTTCGACATCCACACCATCGGTCAACGTCTGATTAATTGCCTCAAGGTCAGGATGGTTAAGCAGCCTAGAAAGTTGCTTCAATGGACGTTCAACGCCCTGATAGTCAGCCGCCTGGAGGTCTAGGACAGCATTGTTAATTTGCTCAAACAGGTCCACAGCCATTAAGCTTCACCATCCCCCAAGCGCGCTTCAGCAGCCTTTTCGATGATAGCTTCACGATATTTTTCTTTCATTTCGTCAACCATCGGACTCACGATGCTGTTGTTTGCATAGGCACCTAGCTTCGCATCAATCATCTCTTCCATCCCCTGAATGGCAGCCTCAATGCTGGCTGGATCATTCGGATCGAAGTTTACTGCCCCAAGTTCACCGTCAATTTCGGCAAACGCCTTCTGCGCTTCGTCCAACTCGCGGGTGAGTTTGTCTAGGCCGGTAATCTTGAACATGACTAG
>JAGRES010000010.1 GCA_020446425.1 Sphingobium sp.
CCTATGGGAGGCCGGGTGGGGGAGTGGGCTGGTGCCGAACCGGCGGAAGCCGGCAAACTAGGCGTCGATCATTTCTTCGTCGACGGTCGCCGCATTATCCTGAATGAAGGCGAAGCGGTGTGCCGGATTGGTGCCCATCAGCCGATCGACCAGATCCTTGACGCCCGCCACTTCCTCATATTCCTGCGGCAATGTGATGCGGATCATCCCGCGTGTCTTGGGATCCATTGTGGTTTCGCGCAGCTGCGCCGGGTTCATCTCGCCCAGCCCCTTGAAGCGCGAGACATCGACCTTCTTGCCCTTCAGCTCACCGGAAAGGATCTCATCCTTGTGCGCATCATCACGCGCGTAAACACTCTTGCCGCCTGCGGTAAGGCGGTAGAGCGGCGGCTGAGCCAGATAGAGATGCCCGCGCCGCACCAGCTCCGGCATTTCCTGAAAGAAGAAGGTCATCAGCAGCGTGGCGATATGCGCGCCGTCGACGTCAGCGTCAGTCATGATGACGATGCGCTCGTAACGCAGATTGTCGGGGTTGCAGTCCTTGCGCGTGCCGCAACCAATAGCTTGTATCAGGTCGGCAATCTCCTGATTGGCGAGGATCTTCTGAGCGGTGGCCGAAGCAACATTGAGGATTTTACCGCGAATGGGCAGGATCGCCTGCGTCTTGCGGTCGCGTGCCTGCTTGGCGGAGCCACCCGCGCTGTCACCCTCGACGATGAATATCTCGGTACCAGCCGGATCGTCCGCGCTGCAATCAGTGAGCTTACCGGGCAGGCGCAGCTTGCGGCCCGAGGTCGCCGTCTTGCGCTTCACTTCCTTCTCGGCGCGGCGCGCGAGACGCTCGTCCATACGGTCGATCACATAGGAGAGCAGCGCCTTGCCGCGATCCATATTGTCGGCAAGGAAATGGTCGAAATGGTCGCGCACCGCCGCCTCGACCAGCTTGGCCGCTTCGGGCGAGGTCAGCCGGTCCTTGGTCTGGCTCTGGAACTGCGGATCGCGAATGAAGACGGAGAGCATCAGCTCGCAACCGGTCATCACATCCTCGGCGGTGATGTCCTTCGCCTTTTTGAGGCCCACAAGGTCGCCGAACGCGCGGATGCCCTTCACCAGCGCCGCGCGCAGCCCCGCCTCATGCGTGCCACCATCGGGCGTCGGGATAGTGTTGCAGTACCAGCTATAGCTGCCGTCCGACCAGAGTGGCCAGGCAATCGCCCATTCCGCGCGTCCGGTTGCGCCCGCAAATTCCTGCGTGCCGGAGAAGAAGTCTTTCGTCGCACATTGCCGCTCACCCACCTGCTCGGCGAGATGATCGGCCAGCCCGCCGGGAAACTGGAACACCGCCTCGGCAGGCGTGTCGTCGATGATAAGGGACGGGTCGCACTTCCAGCGTATCTCTACGCCCGCGAACAGATAAGCCTTGGAGCGCGCCAGCTTGTGCAGCCGTGCGGGCTTGAAATGATGCGCACCGAAAATCTCGGCGTCCGGCACGAAGCTGACCGACGTGCCGCGCCTATTGGGCGCTGCGCCGATCTTTTCCAGTCCGCCCTGCGCATGCCCCTGGCTGAAGCGCTGGCGGAACAGCTCCTTGTTGCGCGCGACCTCAACCGTCGTATCGACGGACAGCGCGTTGACAACACTGACACCGACGCCATGCAAACCGCCGGAAGTCGCATAAGCCTTGTCCGAGAATTTACCGCCTGAGTGCAACGTGGTGAGGATCACTTCCAGCGCCGACTTGCCCGGATATTTCGGGTGCGGATCGACCGGGATACCGCGGCCATTGTCGGTAATGGTCAGACGGTTTCCGGCTTCCAGCAGCACCTCGATGCGCGTTGCATGCCCCGCGACGGCCTCGTCCATCGCATTGTCGAGCACTTCGGAGGCAAGATGATGCAGCGCGCGCTCGTCCGTCCCGCCGATATACATGCCGGGGCGGCGGCGCACCGGCTCCAGCCCCTCCAGCACCTCGATCGAGGAAGCGTCGTAATCACCGGAAGATGTAGAAGGCGCGGAGCCGAACAGATCGTCTGACATGAAGATGCTATAGGACCGGAGGAGTCAGCAGCGCAAGGGATGTCTGATTTAACGTGAGAAGCAGTTATCTCTATCAAAACTTCTCACAAGTGCCCTCGCCTGTGACTGTAACGGTTTCCGCCGAATATGGAGTTACATAACCTCCCCGCACAGTCGATCCATCTGAGCAACGGACTTCAATTTCACCTTCAAGTCTCGGAGTACCGACAAAATATCCAAACGGTAAATTCACAAGTGTTTGCTTCTGATGGGCATTAGTCAGTTGAACTTGAACAACCATGCCTGTCTCGTCACGAACGACCACGAAACCATCATACAACAGATATGATGCCACAAAGAAGGCAAACAGAATAAGGGCTATCAGAATAGGTTTCATTACAATGCTATTCACTGTTGCGTGAATACCCACAATTGGGCGGTGATCTGCCAATCACCCCACCAGCGCAGCCACCAGCGCCTTCACCTTCTTTTGCCGCCATTGTGGGGCGGGGGCGACAAGCCAATAGCCCTTGCGCTGTGCCACCGGGTCGCCAACGGCATTGACCTCCCCATCGTCCAGCGCGCGCTGGGCCAGTAGCAGCGGCACATTGGCGCGGCCCAGCCCTTCGACCGCTGCGGCTATCGCCAGCCCGCCATCGGCCACGCGCACCGCGCCCTGATCGGTATCGGCCATGCTGCCTGGCCAGTCGATCCAGCGATCCGCGCCGCCACCCGCCGCCTCAACCGTCACAAAGAGCGGATCGCCCAGCGCCATGCCTTCATGCTCGCCCGGACCGTCGGTCAGTTGCACGGCGAGATCGAGATTGGCCTCTGTGAAATCGAGCGGCTCATCCGCAGCGATCAGCACGAAATGCATGTCGACATGGTCACGCGCATAGCTATTCAGACGCGGCATCAGCCACGCCGCCATGATGTCGCGCGGCGCGGCGATGGCAAGAGCGTTGCTGGATTGCCCCGCCTGCATCGTCTCAACCGCTTCCTCGAACTTCAGGAAACCGCCCCGCAATGCCTCCAGCGCGCCTTCGGTCTCCGGCGTCAGCTCCAGCCCCTTGGGCGTGCGGCGGAACAGCACGACGCCCAGCATATCTTCGAGCGCGCGGATCTGCTGCCCCACGGCCGCGGGCGTCACCGCCAGTTCATCGGCAGCGCGGGTGAAGCTGAGGTGCCGGGCCGCCGCATCAAGTACGCGCAGCCCGTTGAGCGGCAAATGCGTTCTTTTCATTGCGCCTCCGCCGGGGCGACAAGCGCAAAGCGCGGTATCGCGACACGCAGCATCCGGCCATCGGACGCGACCATGCTGTAATGGCCTTCCATCACGCCGGTCGAGGTGGTGAGCGGACAGCCGGACACATAGTCGTAGGAAGCGCCGGGATGGATCACCGGCTGCTCGCCAACCACGCCTTCGCCCTCGACATGGTGCACCACGCCACGCCCGTCAGTGATCGACCAGCGCCGCGTGAGCAGCTGCACTGGCTCGTCGCCCTCATTTTCGATGCGCACATGATAAGCCCAGAACCAGCGCCCGCGGTCGGGCTCGGACTGTTCAGGCAGGAAACTGACCGAGACCCGCACGATGATATCGTCGGTCGCCGCCACAAAAGGAAACAGCGCGGAAAAGGAGGATCGTATCGACATCTCCGCGCAGATTCCCCTAAAGGCCGACCTTCGTCAATGCCTGATCGAGATCGGCGATCAGATCGTCCGGATCTTCGAGGCCGACATTGATGCGCAGCATGCCCTCAACCACGCCCATATCCTCGCGCACTTCAGGCCCAACGCCATGATGGGTGGTCGATGCCGGATGCGTCATCAGGCTGCGGCTGTCGCCGATATTATTGGAGATGTCGATCAGCTCCAGCGCATTGAGCAATGCGTGCGCGCTTTCCCGCCCGCCATCGACAATGAACGAGAAGATCGGCCCGCATGCCTTCATCTGACTCATCGCGAGATTGTGCTGGGGGTGGCTGGGCAAACCGGGATGCAGAATCTTGGCGACACGGCCTTCCATGAACTTGCCCACCGCCAGTGCGTTTTCCGACTGGCGGCGTGCGCGCAGATCGAGCGTCTCCAGCCCTTTCAGTACCACCCAAGCGTTGAAAGGCGACAGAGTCGGCCCGGTATTGCGCTGAAACGGCATCAGCGTCTTTTCGATAAACTCCTCGCTGCCGCATATTGCGCCCGCGAGCACGCGCCCCTGCCCGTCCATCAGCTTGGTCGCGCTGTAGGCAACAATATCCGCACCGAAATCCAATGGCCGCTGCAGCGCAGGCGTGGCGAAGGCATTGTCAACCACGGTGACGATGCCGCGCGACCTGGCGAGGCCACAGACATAGTTCAGGTCGACCAAGTCCATAGTCGGATTGGCGGGCGTCTCGAAGAAGAAGACCCTGGTATTGGGACGGATCGCCTTTTCCCATTCCTCATTCTTCGCAGCCTCAATGGCCGTTGTCTCGATACCGAATTTGGGCAGAAGATTGTCGACCAGCCAGCGGCAGGAACCAAACGCCGCCTTGGCCGCGACGACATGGTCGCCCGCTTTCAGCTGACACAGCAACGCAGCCGTCATCGCCGCCATACCGCTCGCCTGCGCACGGCATGCCTCGGCGCCTTCGAGCAGGGCGATGCGTTCTTCAAGCATCTGCACTGTCGGATTCTGTAGCCGGGAATAGGTCATGCCGACCTCTTCCTCGGCAAAGCGCGCGGCCACCGTCTGCGCATCGTCATAGCAATAGCCAGACGTCATGAAGATCGCCTCGGACGTCTCGCCATGTTCGCTGCGCCATGTGCCGCCACGGATCGCCTGCGTCGCGGGCTTCCATTTGGAGGTGATGGCGCGGTTTTGTCCTGTCGTTCTTTTCATATTCTTATTCCGCTATCTTGACCCGTTCGGTTCGAGCGAAGAAAAATTACAATACCTTCAACACCGCATCGCCCATTTCACTGGTGCTCATGCTGCCGCCCAGATCCGGCCCGCGCGCACCATTTTCGAGCGCCTTGGCGACCGCTGCCTCGATGCGATCCGCTGCCTCGGGCATGTCGAGCGAGAAGCGCAGCATCATCGCCGATGAAAGGATCATCGCCAGCGGATTGGCCTTGCCCTGCCCTGCGATATCCGGCGCGCTGCCGTGGATCGGCTCGTACAGCCCCTGACGGCTCTCGTTGAGTGTCGCGGATGCCAGCATACCGATGGAGCCAACGCACATGCTCGCCTGATCCGACAATATGTCACCGAACATGTTGCCGGTAACCACCACATCGAACTGGCCGGGATTGCGTACTAGCTGCATCGCGGCGTTATCGACATACATGTGGGACAGCTCAACCTCGGGATATTCGGCGGAAACCTCGATCACGACATCGCGCCACAACTGGCTGGTTTCCAGCACATTGGCCTTGTCGACCGAACACAGCTTCTTGCGCCGCGCCTGTGCCGCCTGAAACCCGCTATGGGCGATACGGCGCACCTCGTCCTCGTTGTAGGACATGATGTCATAGCCCTCGCGCTTGCCGTCCGCGGTCTTGCGCATACCCTTCTCGCCGAAATAGACGTCGCCATTGGTTTCGCGCACGATCAGCAGGTCAATGGCGCCCGCCACCTCAGGCTTGAGCGCCGATGCATCGACGAGCTGGGGAAACACCTTGGCCGGGCGCAGGTTCGAGAACAGCGTCAGCTCTTTACGCAGGCCGAGGATCGCCTGTTCCGGCCGCAGGTGCCGTTCCAGATGGTCGCAATCGAAATCCCCCACGGCACCGAACAGGATCGCATCCGCGCGTTTGGCGATATCCAATGTTTCGGGCGGAAGCGGATGACCCACCGCCTTGTAGGCCGCACCACCAACGAGACCTTCCTCATAGCTGATGCCGTCCAGCCCGAGCGCATCCAGCACCCGGCGCGCCTGCACCATGATCTCCGGCCCGATGCCGTCTCCTGCGAACACTGCAACCAGCTTGCCCATTTTCACTCCGAAACCGATAGATTCTGTCGTGGTCGCCTTAATGGCGCACCTATAGGTTAGGCAACCGCTCTTTTCAGCCGGTCGATCAGGCGATCGCGGCTGGCGAGTATATCCGCGCGTTTTTCTATCAGTATGGAGCGTTCGAGAAAATGGCGGGTCAGCGCAAATCCGTCGAATATCTCAGGCCACTGCGCCGTCATCGTGCGGTCCCTGAGGAAAGGGGGCAACGGCAATAGCTGCGTCTCATAACCTTGCGCGCCTTCTACGCTTACGGCGGCGCCGGTGCGGGGGGAGACATAGGCCAGCTCCTCCGGCCCAGCATTGGTAACGGCGCATCCCGACAGGTCCAGCCCAAACCCCAGTTGCGAAAGCAGCAGCAGCTCGTACCGTACCAGCGCCACCGCCCATCCGCGCGCGGCAGGTGCGGCCTCCACCGCATCCAGCACTGCGCCAAGCGCGTCGAAAAGTGGCGGATAGGCGTTGTCCTCCGGCAAGGAAACAGCTGTCAGAGCGCAGACCCACTCGATAGCTGCTGCGGGCAAGGGTTCCGCCAATATGGGCGCGAGGCTATGGGACAGCTCGGCGGTCAGGGACGCGAGCTGCTCAGCGGTGCGGGCGCGATATTCGGCCTGCACCCTGTTACCCGGCACCAGCACCGGGCGCATCGTGCGTGAGCGCCCACCGCGCACATAGCCCGCCATCAGGCCATGATCCGGCGTCAGTGCACGCACTACCGCGCCATGCTCACCATGGACACGGACGGCGCATATTATTGCCGGGGTGGTGAGATAGGCCAACGGCTCTAGGCAGCCTGGCTAGCTTCTGCGCCGCCATTTCGCCCATGGCGCTGCTTGATTTCCGCAATTTCCGCAAGTCTGCCTTTCACTATTGTGATGGCCCGCTGCTCCTCTTTATCCAGATTATCGAGCGGTACATGGTTCAGCAGCACCTCCAGCGCATCGCCGATCCATCCCAGCTGGCGACCATAGCTGCCGACCTGCTCCAATATATCCTCCTCGATATCGGGGCGCGGCGTGATGCCCAGATCAATGTTGATGAGGCCGATTTGTGCACCCTGATTATAAAAACTCCAGGGATTGATGGATTGCCAGAGCTTGTCCGGTGCGAGCGAAAATTGCATTGTCTTCATGTCGGTCATCTCAAACGCCTTTCCAGTGAGCGTACAAAGGGGCTTTCAGACATCCTATCGGCATAGCCATTCCATACATGCCTTATGCTTCTTGGAATTTATTTCCGGGACGATGCGACCAAATGCCGTTCTGCATCATTGTATGAAGTGGAGCAATCAGGGAGAATATCATGCACACGCAGACGATATCACCGCCACTCAGTCCCGCACCTGTCATGGAAAGAGGGTTCCGGCTAGCCTATAACGAGGCCAATGCCGCACCTATGCCCTGCCCCGGCTGCGGTCATTCCAACTGGCGGATCGGCCGGGTTACCGCTGAATGCGCCTTCTGCGATACAGCCTTGCCGCTGGAGCATATTCACAGTCACGGTTTTGCGCCGCGTTTCATTACCAGCGGCGCATATGACGAACAGGCATACGGGCTGGAAGCAGCAGGGTCATTTTCCAGTAACTGAGGCCCTATCCCGAGCTTAGGGCCCTAACCGTTGGCATGGAAATAGTCGTAGACCATTTGCGCCACTTTGTCGGATACGCCGGGCGCGCGTTGCAGATCCTCCAGCCGCGCGTCCTTGACCGCCTTGGCCGTGCCGAAATGCATAAGCAGAGCCTTCTTGCGCGCGGGACCGATACCCGGCACCTCGTCGAGCGATGAGGTCGTAATCGCCTTGCTGCGCTTGTTGCGATGCGCGCCAATGGCGAAGCGATGAACCTCGTCACGCAGGCGCTGCAGATAGAAGAGCAACGGGTCGTTGACCGGCAGCATTAGTTCGCGGCCATCGAGCAGGTGAAACACCTCCCGCCCCTCGCGGCCATGATGCGGCCCTTTGGCGATGCCAACCAGCGGCACGTCGTCCACGCCCATTTCCTCCAATATGGCCCGCGCCGCCGATAGCTGGCCCTTGCCGCCGTCGATCAGCACCAGATCGGGCCATTCGCTTCGGTGGTCGTCGGCGCGTTCCTCACCATCCCCATCTTCGTTCACCAGCGCGCCGAAGCGCCGGGTAAAAACCTCGCGCATCATCGCGAAATCGTCTCCCGGGCGGGTTTCCGGGTTCTTGATGTTGAATTTGCGATAGGCGTTCTTGCGAAACCCCTCCGGCCCGGCGACCACCATGGCGCCCAGCGCATGCGTGCCCTGAATATGGCTGTTGTCATAGATTTCAATACGCTCGGGCGGACTGTCCAGCCCGAACAAGTCGGCCAGTCCCTGCAACAGTTTCGCCTGTGTCGTGCTTTCCGCCTGCCGGCGCTGTAACGCCTCCTGCGCGTTACGCCGCGCCTGCTCGATCAGCTTCGCCTTCGGCCCGCGCTGTGGCGCTTCAATGCGTACCTTGCGCCCGGCCTTGCTGCTCAGCGCCTCTTCCAGCAGGCCCGCCTCGCCCAGTTTGCGGTCGAGCAATATGACCGGCTGGGGTGGCACATCCTCATAAAATTGCGCTATGAAACTGGCCATTACCTCCTCCTCGTCCACATCATTGGTGTGGACCGGAAAGATCGAATGGCTGCCGCAATTCTGGCCGCCACGAATGAAGAAGGCCTGGATGCACATCGCGCCGCCCTGGGTCGCCAATCCGAATATATCGGCTTCTTCCAGGCCCTGTCCGTTGATCGCCTGCGCTGTCTGCACAAAGGTCAGCGCCTTCAGGCGGTCACGGAATACCGCCGCCAGCTCATAATCCATTGCCTGAGACGCCTGCTCCATCGCCTGCGCCAGCTTCGCCTGCACATTGCCGCCCTTGCCGGAAAGGAACGCCTCGGCATCGGCCACCAGCTCGGCATAACCCTGTTCGTCGATCCGCCCGACACAGGGCGCAGAGCAGCGCTTGATCTGGTAAAGCAGGCAGGGGCGCGAACGGTTATTGAAAAATCCGTCAGTGCAGCTGCGCAGCAGGAACAGTTTCTGCATCGCGTTCAGCGTGCGGTTGACCGCGCCGCCGCTGGCATAAGGCCCGAAATAGCGCCCCTTAAATTTGCGCGCACCGCGATGTTTCTGGATGCGCGGAAAATCATGATCATGCCGCACCAGGATGAAGGGGAAGCTTTTGTCGTCGCGCAACAGGACATTATAGGGCGGGCGGTACCGCTTGATCAGCTGCGCTTCGAGCAGCAGCGCCTCGGCCTCGGTCGTCGTTGTCACGATGGTCATCGAGCGGGTCTGCGACACCATGCGCTGCAACCGCTTGGGCAGGCGCGTGATCTGTGTGTAGCTGGTCACCCGGTTCTTGAGCGCCTTTGCCTTGCCGATATAGAGCACATCCCCGCGTGCATCGAGCATGCGGTACACACCGGGCTGCAACGTCAGCGTGCGAACGGTGTCGCGGATCGCCGCGACGCCCGCCTCTATGTCGGGCTTGCCGATGCCGCGCAGAGCGTAGGCGGCTTTTTCCTCGTTGAACCTGTCGGGCGTTTCCGGTGGAAGCATGGATCAGATGTAGGGAATAATGGAACCGTTGACGAGTAGGGGTTGCGATATCCCGTCCCGGCTAGGAAACCAACAACCATATGGCTGTGCCCAGCGCTATCGTCGCTGTCACCAATATCCATGTCAGAATGCGCATGCGCACCGGCCTCAGCGTGGCGACTTTGTGCGGCTGTATTCGCTCCATGATCGCGCATGTTCTGCGCTCCGCCGACAGAAATATGAATATGGCGATGAGCAGGAACAGGCTTGCAATCGCTTTCGCGATCCATGCCGGCTCCACAGAGCGGAACAGTGCATTGAAGCCCAGAGCTATACCGACCGACGCCATGCCAGTACGGACCCACCCGGCAAAACTCCGTTCATGTGACAGAAGCGTGCGATCCTCGGCGAGATCGGTGCGTTCCTGTGCCAGTTCATTCTCATCTGTGTCAGCCATGGCTATATTGCTTCAGAAGAGCACAGGCAAAGTCAACCTCAGCACTCCAAATCATAAAAAAGGCGCCGCAGATGCGACGCCTCATATGGGTTCGGCAGGTCGGAACGATCAGTTGATCGTGCCAAGCCCCTTGATCGTGCTGTCCACCATGGTCTTGTCAGCGGCGGCATCGTGGTTTTCCGCGATCAGCGCGGCAGCGGCGCCTGTGGCGGCACTGACGGCCTTGGCGCGAATGTCTGCGATGGCGGTGCGCTCGGCAGCGGCGATCTTGTCTTCCGCCATTTTCTGGCGGCGCTTCACCAGAGCGGTCGCATTCGCCTTGGCTTCGGCGACAAGCAGCCCGGCCTCTTCCTCAGCGCGGGCACGCAGGGCCTCGGCATCCTTTTCGGCCCCGGCGAGCTTCGCCTGATATTCGGACTTCAGCGCTTCGGCCTCGGCGCGCAGTTTCGCGGCTTCGTCGAGCTGGCTGCGGATACCGGCGATCCGGTCGTCCAGCGCCTTGCCGATCAGTGCAGGCACCTTCTTCCAGATAAGCACGGCGATGAACACCGCCATGGAAACGCTGACGATGGCGGTGGCGTTGAAGAAACCGCCTGCGCCACCGATGGCGGGGTCCAGCCCATGTTCGGCGGGACCGCCATGCGCTTCGGTAGCGGCATGCACCTCGCCGTGAATGTCCTGCACCTTGTCGGCGTTTTCCAGATTCTGCGCGACAGCGGCGCTGCCTTCGGAGACGTTATCAACCATTGAGCGCCGCCTTCACTGCTTTCTTGGCGGCAGCGGCCGTGACCTTGCCACCGGAAATTTTAGCCACCATGTCCTGCGCGGCTTCAGCGGCAACGCCTTCGATCTCCGTCAGCGCAGCGGCAGAAGCGGCACGAACGGCCTCTTCGGCTTCGGCAATCTTACCGGCGATCTTCTTGTCGGCGGTCGCAACCTGCTTTTCGGTGTCCTTGACCGCTTTGGCCTTGGCCTCGGCCACGACGCCCTGTGCGGCGGCGCGTGCCTCGTTCTCACGGGTGCGATGCTCTTCTTCCAGCTCATCCGCACGGGCGAAAGCCGCCTTGGCGCGAGCGAGGTCTTCGGCGATCTTGCTATCGCGCGCATCGACCGTCGACTGGATCTTGGGCACCATGCCCAGACCGATGACGAAGAAGACAAAGCCGAACGTCAACAGCAGCCAGAAAATCTGGGAACTGTATGTCGCGGCCAATTGGGCTATCTGAGGCATTGCACCCGTCCCGTTAGTTCAGACATTTGCGCGTGGGCGGGAAGCCCCGCACCACGCAAACAGCAGTTCGTCGATCAGGCGACGAAGATCAGGATCATCGAAACGACGAACGCCAGCAGGCCGAGAAGTTCGGCAGCGGCGAAGCCGATGAACAGACGGCCCTGCTGGCCATCAGCGGCCGACGGGTTGCGCAGCGCGCTCTCAAGGAACGAACCGAAGACATTGCCCACGCCCAGTGCGGCCATGCCGGCACCGATAGCAGCCAGACCGGCACCGATCAGCTTTGCGGCTTCTGCGTCCATAATGATAACTCCTTTTCTAAAACTCTTTACGTGTGTGGAAATTGAAAACTCAGTGGAGATGCTCGGCGTCGTTGATGTAGAGCGACGTGAGCAGCGCGAAAACATAGGCCTGGATCACCGCGACCAGCATTTCCAGTGCGCTGATGCCGATCATCAGGACGAAGCTGGGGATGCCGACCATCGCGCCATAGCCGAGACCGGCATTGGTCGAGTTGATGACAAACCCGGCCAGCACCTTGAGCAGCACGTGACCCGCCGTCATCGCAACGAACAGTCGCAGGCCGAGGCTGAAGGGGCGCACCATGAACGAGACCAGCTCGATCGGAAAAATGACCGGGATCATCGGCAGGGGCGTGCCGTGCGGCACGAACAGAGAGAAAAAGTGCAGGCCATGCTTGAAGAAGCCAACCAGCAAAACGATCGAAAAGCTGATGATCGCCAGTACGCCCGTCACCGTGAAATGGCTGGTGAAGGTGAAGGGGTGCAGGCCGAAAAGGCCGATGGGCAGCAGGCCAAGCAGATTGGCCAGCAGGATGAACATGAACAGCGAGAAGACGTAGGGCACATATTTCTTGCCCGCCTCGCCCGCATTTTCGAGCAGCAGCTTGTTGATGAACCCGGTGAAATATTCCACCGCCATCTGCCAGCGGGTCGGAACAAGCTGGCGCTTCATGCCGCCTGCGACGAAGACCCAGAGCAGCACAGCAGTGATGACCATCCACAATGCGCTGTTGGTAAAGGCGATGTTGTAACCGCCCAGCGACAGTTCGTCGGTGCCGAACAGCGGTTCGATCGCAAACTGGTGCATCGGGTCGATTTTACCGGATTCTGCCACGCTTTGCCCCTAAGACCTCAAAAATACTCACCTGCGACGAAAGCGCCCTCATTCCTTCGGGCGCTGCATCGAAATCCTGTATATGTTCCTGAAGGCCACGATTATCCCCAGAAAGAGGAAGACCAGCAGGAGCCAGGGTTGCGTGCCAAGAAAGCGGTCAAGGACCCAGCCAACCAGCGCGCCACCAGCAAGCCCCCCGATCAGTTCGGCCAGAACGCGGTTGCCGAGACGGGTATTTTCGTCCGCCTTTTCGTCGCGTTCGCCGGTCCTGATCTTCTCGATCTGCTCCGCACGCTCGATTCGCTCTTCCAGCGACGCGATGCGCGGATCTTCTCCGACAGGGTCTTGCCCGGGTTCAACTTCGGCCATTTCCGCCTCCTTTTCCGTATTATGACACGGCAAGGGAACGCATGAACTGCGAATATTGCACCCGTCAAGGCGCGGCCCGTTTAGAAAGGGGAAAGGTTCAAGTCAACCGCGCTTGTGCGCGGCGAAGGCAAAGAATGTTGCATGTGCGAAGGGCGACGGTTTTCGCCGCCCCCGCGCAGCTATGAAAATCAGTTCGCGTTGGCGCAATAGCTGGGCAAGGCGATGGGCGCCCCGCCCTTGGTCTGCCAGGCGCCGCTACCGATGCGATAGACCTGCCCCGGCTTCACCCGGTTGGCCAGTGTCTGGCACCCTGTCGCCGCCGCCATATCCGCAACGGTCACGCCGCGTTTTTGCGCCAGATCGGTATAGGCAGCGCGACGCTTGATATTGATCGCTTCAACTTCGGCGCGCACAGCTTCGCTGACCGAACCGGCAATACCGAGATACCCGTCGGATTGCTCGCCGACCTTTCCGGCAGCCATGGCCTGCGTCAGATTGCCTTGCGCGCTGGCCGGTTGAGAGAGCGTCAGCGCAGCCCCGGCGATACCGATGACGGCTGCTGCCGCGATGAAAAGAGGTTTGCGTGTCATTCTGGGAACAACTCCGGATTGTTTTCGATCAAGTCCTGCGCATCCTTTTGCAGACGCACCACTACTTCCTGTTGCACTTTCACATTGAGGTTGATCTCTATCGGTTTTTCCGGTGCTTTCACGGTAATGCAACCGCCCAGCAGCAGCGCCGAGGCCAGCAATACCGTGACGGCAGGGAAAAACTCCCGATTTTCAACCGTCTCCTTGTAATTTCGCGTCATTCTTTATCCCCTGATGGCATATTCTCGCTTTCGCTGGGCTGAACGGCAAGCCTGTTTTGCACAACCGGCGCGAAATCATTCCCCAGATGCTGGCGAATCAGCATGCTGGGGTCGGTAAATGACCGCGCGGTGTTCATCAGGCCACGGAAAGGCGCTTCGATCTTGATGTTGAAAATGAACGGTAGGCCGACGAACTGCGTCGCAATCGGCTTGGGCACGGTCGACAGCTTGCCGCGATTGATGCCGTTGAACGCAACCTGAGTGACAACCTCACCGTCGATCGCGCCATCCATCAGGATGGTCAGGCATTTATATTGCAGATCCTTGAGCGCATCGAAGGCGAGCTTGCCCATTCGCCCCAGATTTTCGTTCGACACCTGGCCGACATAGGCAAGGTTGCCCGCCTGCCGGTCAGGGTCGCACGGGATGTCCAGGCCTTCGATATGGTCGACAACAAGCGGCGGCATACCATGCTGGCGCGCGTTGAGAATACCGCCAACGATGCGCCCGCCACTCGCGTCGAACACCATCGGCAGCAGGCCGTCGAACGTACCGGTCGCCGAAATATTCTCCAGTTCGAGCTTCTGGATAAATGCGCCAGCCTCCAGCCCGATCACCCGGAAGGCCATGCGACGGGGCTTTTCGCTGCTCATGTCCATGATAGTGGGCAGCAGGGTCAACTCACCCTGCGCGAACGGCCAGCGCCCGCCCTCAATCGCGACGCGCTGATCGGGCAACAGTGCATAACGGATCACGCCGTCGCGCACCTCTATGCCGGGGTTGGTGCTGGCGAGGCGCATCTCCTGTCCCGGAGCCGTGACGAGGCCGATCAGGTCGGTAAAGTGGATATGCGTCGACAGACCGTCAACCGGGCCGAAAGCAGCCGCCAGATCCATATCCTCGGTCGTGAAATCGCCGGTGCTCGTCACCTTGGCGGGTGTCCAGTCGATCCGGCCACGGCCATCGACTGTGCCGAAGACATTGGCGACTACGCCCAGCGCGATGGGGGTGATTTCATCGGGCTGTAACCGACCGTCGAAGCGCAAGGCATCGACGATCAGGTCGGCATAGCCCACGCCGGAATCCAGAACATGATATATGTTCACCGTCGCAATCGTCCGCTCTCGGCCCGGCACGCGCAGCGAACCCGCAGCGTCGATACGGCCATTGGCCAGCCTCAACAGGAAATCAGGCGATTGCAGCGGATGAAACCGGTCGGGGTTGGCATCGTCATAAACGATGATCGGGCCATTCAGGCCCAGCACGCCGTCGCTGTAGGACCATGCCGCTTCACCATCGCGCACCAGCAACGGAACCGTTCCGATCCGCGCGGTTATCCCGCTGGCGTTGCCGCCCATGCCGCCCTGCACTGTTCCGCCATCCAAACTGTCAGCGGAAAGCAGGACGGGTTCCTTGTCTCCGCCCAGATGCATGCTGACACCGGCCAGGCTGAAACGGCCACTGCCCATTCTATAGTCCGCCGAACGGGCCGCCAGCCTCAACCGGGTATCGCCCATCCGCCCTTCCAGCCTTGGTGCGTCAATCCGCGCTCCGCCGCCAAGACGTCCGCCACGGGACACCAGCACGCCTCCATCTACCGGGCACAGGCGTAGGCTGTTTGCGCCCAGTTCCATCGCCCCGGCCTTTAACACCGTGAATCGCACCGGCGCGCATTCCGGGTTGAGTACAAAGCCGCTGCCACCGTTCCAGCGCGCCTGAACCGGAAGATCGAGGCCGCGCACGAACCCGTCCGGCATCGGCCCATCGAGCCGCAGCTTCGTCTCGATACGTGTCATGCCATCGGGCCGCGCAACAAAACGCACCGTCTCCGATTCCAGCCGCGCACCTCTGGCCTCATAGGGTTGCAGGAACATCTGGCCGGACAGTCCACCGCCGGGTGCGGAACGCAGTCGTAGCGCCATTTCCGGCAGTCCCGCGCCCCTGCTGACGATGGAACCGTTCAATGCCCAGCGTCCGTTGGGGATATCAATCGCGACGCTGCCGCCATTCCCCAGAGCCACCTGCCCGCCACGCGATCCTGTCCATTCAAGTGAGGACAGGTTGAGCGAGCCAGCTCCGGCCTGCTGCGTCAGGGCATAGCGTCCACGCATCCGCCCCCCCGATTGCATCGAGGAAAGCGCGTCGGCCAATTTTGCGGCCAAGGGTCCAACCGGCGTTTGCGCACTTTTCGCCGCCATAGCATGCAGCGCGCGGACATCCATGACGCGCGGGCTTGCAGCTTCGATCCCGCCGTCCGCCTGGATTTTACCATCCGCCCAGCTCCAGCGCGTGGTCATCTTGCTCGCACCCGCACGGATATCGCCATAGCCGAGTGCAGCCAGCTTCAAATCGCCCTCGCCCTGCATTTTCGCCGACGAGCCGTCAAAGCGCATATCGAGCGCGGGAGACGCCAGGGTCGCGCCCTGTATCCGCAATGCCTTCGCCTCGCCATTGACCCGCCCGCGCCAGGAATCGAGCTGGGGCGACAATGTCATGTCGCTTTTCATAACGAGCTGCGCCGCCACGATTCCCTTGTCGGCACACCGCAATCCATTCAGCCTGAGCGGGCCGGAAAAATGTGGAGCGCCGCCAGTCATTGCGACATCCAGATACGCGCTGGCCTGCGGCGACCGGCATCCCGCCATTGCCGCATTACGAATCAGCGCACCCACCTTGCCGGTAAAACCGGACCGCAAATTCCCGCTGCCCCGAAGAGAGAGCCCGGCATCCCCGGCTGGCGTTGCAAGGCGCGCCCGCGCATCGTCCAGCGTCAAGTCGATATCGGGCATATTGAACGGCGCAGTGGACGATGGATCGCGAAGCTTGTCCAGCTCCCCCAGACTGAGGCCGTTTTCATCGACCTTGCCATAAAGGCGCACGCCCCGCGCCCTGACCGCGCCGACACGCGGAATGATCGAACCATAGGCAAGGTCGATCTCAACCGAGTCCGCGGTTAGGTCTGGATGCGCGGGGTCGCCCAGAACGAGATTCTCGATGCGCTGGGTGCGCAGCGCAATCTGTTTTATCTCATAGGTCGCCCGCACGTCCCGCTCGGCGAGCGCATCGTCGACGAACCGCTCGGCAATCGGCTGGCGCTGGGTCCAGATGAAAATCGTGACGACGGAAACGCATATGGCGAAGATGAGCAGGATCGCCCGGGTACGCTGCAACCGGGCGGAACCAAGAACTTCGGCGTCGTATTCTCCGGTTTCCGGTCCGGTCATGATCCTCGCTTCTTGCCGACGCCCGATATCCTGACAGGGGCATCTGCTTCATTATGGACGCACTAACGCGGCGGAGCCAGTAAATATCCTTGCCCCGCCATTACGCAATGCTTAGCCCTGACTGGATGAACCGCGAAAGAACCGATCGCAACGATTCCGGCCAAAAGCTGGAAGATGCCGGCTTCGCACCGCCTGCCGGCGCGGGTTTGTTCGCCGACCCTCCGAAATCTGCTTCTGCCGAAACGAAGAAGGAAGCAAAACCGCATCATGGCAACGGCCACCGCGCACGGCTGCGGCAGCGGCTGGCCACCGGCGGCGGGGAAGCACTGCTTGACCATGAACTGGTCGAATATCTGCTGGCGCTCGCCATCCCGCGCCGCGACACAAAACCGTTGGCCAAGGCGCTGATGGAGCATTTCGGTGGAATAGCTGGCGTGCTGACCGCCGAATGGGAAGCGCTGGCCCGCTTTCCCGGCATGGGCGACACCAGCGTCGCCGCGCTCAAGGTCGCTCAGGCCGCTGCTCTGCGCCTGCTGCGCGCACCGGTGACCGAGCAGCCGATCCTGTCGAGTTGGCAGGCGCTGCTGGATTATCTGCGCGCCGACATGGCGCACCTCAAGGTCGAACGTGTCCGGGTGCTGCA
This sequence comes from Sphingobium sp., assembly GCA_020446425.1. Classification (GTDB taxonomy): domain Bacteria; phylum Pseudomonadota; class Alphaproteobacteria; order Sphingomonadales; family Sphingomonadaceae; genus Sphingobium. The sequence goes on from JAGRES010000010.1 coordinate 17,417, forward strand.
TCTCAATGCGCGCAACATGCTGATCCGCGATGACCATATGGGGGATGGCTCCATCGACCAGGCCGCCATTTACACGCGTGAGGTGATTCGCAAGGCGATCGACCTGGGTTCCTCGTCTCTCATCCTCGTGCATAATCACCCCAGCGGCGCTCCACAGCCCAGCCGGCAGGATATCGAAATCACCCGCACGATCATCGAGGCGGGAAAGCAGCTCGGCATATCGGTACACGATCATATCGTCATCGGCACAGAGGGCTTCTCCAGCATGCGCGCGATGGGGCTGTTCTAGGGATCAGGTCCATGGGCCGTAGACCCACGCGGCAAAAATTGCCGCCCGCCGGAAAATCCTGCCGCCCCATCATTCTATAATAGAAGCAGAAGGCGCGATGCGCCGTACAGGATGTCGCGGGTCACATATTGGAATTTCTGCAATCCCTGCTTGCCCAGATCGGTCGCGCACGCGCCCTGCTGGTCGGTGCCGTCGGCATCGCGCTGCTCGCGGCGCTGACGATGATCGCGCTGCGCCCGGGCTCCGGCAACATGGGCTATTTATATACCGATCTTGATCCCTCCGCCGCGCAAAATATCGTCGAAAAGCTGAAGGGACAGAATGTCGATTTTCAGCTGTCGGCGGACGGCACCGCCATCATGGCTCCGGAGGACAGGATAGCAGATCTGCGCATGGCGCTGGCGAGCGAGCAGATTGGCGGCAAGATCGGCTATGACGTGTTGGATGCCGAACAGCCCTTTGGCCTGTCCGCCTCGCGCGAGAAGATGAACGAAACCCGCGCCATTGAAGGCGAACTCGCGCGCTCGATCAACACATTGGAAGCCGTCACTTCCGCCCGCGTCCATATCGTGATGCCCGACAAGGCGATCTTCGCCCGCGAAGCGCGCAAGGCCAGCGCCGCCGTCACCGTCAAGACGCGTGGCCGCCTGTCGGCGGAGAATATCGAGGCAATCCGCAACCTGGTCGCCGCCGCCGTGCCGGAGCTGACGCCGCAATCGGTTTCCGTTGTAGACGCCAAAGGGCATTTGCTGGCCCGCGCCGGTCAGGAAGGCGAGGCGCTGTCCGGTGAGGTCGACGAGCTGCAGCTCGCCATCGAAAACCGCCTGCGCGATGAGATCGAGGCGCTGCTGACGCCCATCGTTGGCGCAGGCAAGGTGCGCGCCGAAGTATCCGCCGATATCGACCGCGACCAGCGGCGCGAGGAAGCGCGGGTGTTCGACCCCAACACACAGGTAATCGCGCGTCAGATTGCCGTCGAATCCGGAAGCCAGACCCAGGAAAATCAGGCAGGCGACGGCGCGGTTACCGTCGGCAACCAGCTGCCCACCGCCGACCCCGGCCTTGCCGGTGGCGGACCGGGCGACAGCAGCCAGTCACGCAGCAATGAAACATCGGAAGACACAACCTATGAGAACAGCCGCACCGATACGGTGACGATGCGCGGGCCCGGCACGATCCAGCGCCTTACCGTCGCGGTGATGGTCGATCCCGGCGAAAAACAGCTGCCCGCCGACCAGATCCAGAAGATGACGCGACTGGTGGAAAATGCGGTCGGTTTCGATGCCGAGCGCGGCGACAATGTCGTCGTCGAACCGATGCGCTTTGCCGCAGCGGCGGACGAAGAGGATGGCAGCTTCGACATTCTCGCTTATGTCCCCACCAAGAAGATTTTCCCGCTGGTGGAATTGCTGATCGTCGCCGCCGTCGGCCTGTTCGTGATGCGGATCGTGCGCGGCAGCGGAGCAGCAGCGGGCGGCGCGGCGGGTGAAACCATGCTGCAAGGGCGGCGCGCCGCCGACGCACTTGCACCACCAGCTGATCCCGATGCGAATGGCGATACCGCGCTGCCTGCACTGGAAGGCGATCCCGACGCCCCCGGCACGCCCAATATCGCGAACCCGTCCCACATGGCGCAGCTCGATCAGGAAATCGCGCTGGCGCAGGTCGAGGGCGGCATCAAGGCATCGTCGCTCAAGCGTATCGGCGAAACCATCACCAACAACCCGGCGGAATCCGCGTCCGTGATCCGCCAATGGATGAATGCATGAGCTGAACCATGATGGAAGACCAACAGCAACCGCCCGAAATTCCCGAAACCGGTCCCGAAATACCGGACGCGCAACCGCCTGATCCGCAAATCCCGGAGGCGGAGGCGGAACCGTCAGCGCCCCAACATGGGGAATTGCTGCCGCCCGATGACATTGCAGCGGCAGGCAGTGACAGCGCCCTGGATTTTGACGACCTGCCCGATCCGCCGGGCGATGGTTTTTCCGCCGGTCAGGATGGCGGCGGGGACGGCACATCGCTGGAGGCCGTCTTCGATGTCCCGGTCAAGGTGCAGGCAGTGTTGGGCCGCGCCAGAATGCCGATAGCGGAGCTGGTCGCGATGCGTCCCGGCTATGTGTTCGAGCTGGACCGGCGCGTGGGCGAGCCCATCGACATATTGGTCAATGACCGGCTGATCGCGCGTGGCGAAATCGTGATGATCGACGGGGCGCTGGGCGTCACGCTGACCGAAATCGTGAAGCAGGACGCATGAGCGAGCCCGCCGCCAAACCGGTTCGCCTCGTGCTGGCCGGACAGCCCGGCAGCGAATTGTCACGCGCGGCCGAAATGGCGCTCAATGCTGGCGCGAGCGTATCGCTGGCCGCCGATATCGACGGGGCGCTTGATCATCTGCGCGGCCATGGCGGCGACCTTGCCATGGTCGATGTTCGCCTGGATATCGCGCACTTTATCAAGGCGCTGAAAGCCGAGAGCATCGACACACCGGTCATCGCCTGCGGCATCGAAGTGCCCGCACGGCAGGCCGTCGCCGCGATCCATGCAGGCGCGCGCGATTATGTGCCGCTGCCTCCCGACGAGGAGCTGATCGCAGCCGCCCTGATGTCGATCGCGGGCGATGAAACGAACAGCGGGGAGCCACCCAAAGGCGTAGACGCGCTTGTCGGTCAGAGCGTCGCGGCGGTCGAGCGCGAACTTATTCTGCGCACGCTGGCGCGTTGCAACGGCAACCGCACCGGCGCGGCGGCAATCCTGGGCATTTCGGTGCGGACAATGCGCAACAAGCTGCGCGAATTCACCGCTGCGGGATATGCGGTGCGGTGACTGTTATTTCACACGTTCGTTTCGAGCAAGGGTTCGAGCCTGTCGAGAACCCTGGTCGAGAAAAGAGTTCTCGACAGCCGTCTCGGCTATGCTCGACGGCTGCTCGAACCGAACGGGTAGAGACGATTAATGACTGAACGCCTGAAAGCCTTCATCCACCGCATCGGCGGCGAGCGCGATCTGGCGCTGGCGCTGTCGGTCGTCGCGATCATCGCGATGCTGATCCTGCCGATGCCGCCGTTCCTGCTCGACATCGGATTGACGCTGTCGATCAGTTTTTCGGTGATGATCCTGATGACCGCGCTGTTCATCGAAAAGCCGCTGGAACTCTCGGCCTTTCCGACGATTTTGCTGATCGCGACGATGCTGCGCCTTGGCCTCAATCTCGCCTCGACACGCCTCATCCTGGGCCATGGCCATGAAGGGCCGGACGCGGCGGGCGGCGTGATTGCAGCCTTTGGGGAATTCCTGATGGGCGGCCAGACGGTGATCGGCCTCACCATCTTCCTGATCCTCATTGTTATCAACTTCGTCGTCATCACCAAAGGCGCGGGGCGCATCGCCGAGGTAGCCGCGCGGTTCAGTCTGGATGCGATGCCCGGTAAGCAGATGGCGATCGACGCGGACCTCAACGCCGGAATGATCGACGAAGCGCAGGCCCGCGCCCGCCGCAGCGAGCTGGAGGCGGAAAGCGGCTTTTTCGGCGCGATGGACGGCGCGAGCAAGTTCGTCAAAGGCGACGCCATTGCGGGCCTGATCATCACTGCCGTCAATGTGATCGTCGGGCTGATCGTCGGCGTCGCAATCCACGGCGTCGATTTCGCCACCGCCTTCAACAGCTATACGATATTGACGGTCGGCGACGGTCTGGTCAGCCAGATACCGGCGCTGATCGTATCGACCGCGGCGGGCCTGCTGGTGTCCAAGGGCGGCCTGCGCGAGCGCACCGGCACCGCGCTCGGCGACCAGTTGGGCCGCTTCCCCAAGGCGTTCGGCATGACATCGGTGCTGCTCGGTACGCTGGCGCTGCTGCCCGGCCTGCCGTTTGTCCCCTTTGCCCTGCTGGGCAGCGCATGCGGCTGGACCGCCTGGGCGCTCACCCGGCGCGCACAGGCCGCCGTCATCGCCAAGCACGCGCAGGAACAACAGGCCGCCGAAGCGCCTGCTATTACCGAGGAACCGATAGCTGAAACCCTCGCCATCGACCCGGTGCGTATCGAAATCGGCTATGCGCTGCTGCCTTTGGTCAATGAAGGCGGCACCGAACAGCGCCTCGACGATCAGGTGCGCGCCCTGCGGCGGCAGATGGCGCTCGACTATGGTTTCGTGCTGCCGCCGGTGCGCATTCTCGATAATATGGCACTGGCCGCCAATGACTATGTCATCCATGTGCGCGAAACCGAGGTCGGGCGCGGCGAGGCGCGTATCGACCGCCTGCTGGTCATCAACCCGGATGGCGGCGACCTGCGCCTGTCAGGCGAGAAATGCCGGGAACCCGTGTTCAACCTGCCCGCCTTGTGGGTCGCGAAAGAGCTGCGCGACGAAGCGGGGATACGCGGCCTGACGGTGGTGGATTGCGGTACGGTCATTACCACCCATCTCACTGAGCTGGTGAAGGACAATATCGCCGACCTGCTGTCCTATGCCGAGGTGCAGAAGCTGCTGTCCGATGTGCACAGGGACACGGAAAAACTGGTTGCCGATATCGTGCCATCGCGCCTGTCGGTATCGGGCATCCAGCGCATTTTGCAGAACCTGCTGAGCGAGGGCATCTCGATCCGCGACCTGCCCACCATATTGGAGGGCATTGCCGAGGCCGCACCGCTGACAGGCAACCTGACGCAGATCACCGAGCATGTGCGCAGCCGCCTCGCCCGCCAGATCAGCGCCGCACATGCGCGCGACGGCATCATTCCGATATTGACCCTGTCCGCGCGCTGGGACCAGGAATTTGCCGAGAACATCGTCGGCGAAGGCGACGACCGCCAGCTCGCCATGGCGCCAAGCAGCCTGCAGGGTTTCATCGCCAATGTGCGGGAAAGCTATGACCGGCTGGCCGGGGAAGGCGAGATTCCGTGCATATTGACCAACCCGGCGATCCGCCCGTTCGTACGCTCGATCATCGAGCGCGTGCGGCCCGCCACCACCGTGCTGTCGCAGAATGAAATCCATCCGCGCGCCCGGATTCGCGCGTTGGGAACCATCGGATGAGGGATATTCATCCTATAATGGAAAGAGCGTCTGCGCCCATGCATGAGAAAGACATGACCCCAACCGGTATCGGCACTGTTTCACCTCCTCCATCGGCTGTTTCAGCCAGTTCGATACCGTCCGGTGCGGCGGCGGAGGCCTTTGCCGCTCTGTTGGGTGCTGTCGCCCCGCCAGTTGCACCCCCAGTTGCGCCTGCCGCGTCGGGCCAGACCGGTCCCACGGCGGAAACCGCATCCTTGCTGCCGCTGCCGACAGCCAAAGCCGAAGGTTCAGGAATACCGCCTGAAACAACAGATGCAGAGACAGCGCCCACTCCTGTAAAAACAGACGCGCCAAAAACCACTGCGGAAGTGGCGGATGCAATTGTGGAAACAGTCACACCGGCAGAAGAACAACAGACATCCGGGCAGCTGGAAGCGGACGATATCATAGCCCCGGACCTCAATGATCCGGCGCATGAACCGCTGGCGACCGGCAAAGGCGATACCGATCCAGCCGGTCGTTCGTCTGAGCATGAGATTGCCGCCCGCGATGGCGATAATGAGGTAGCTACCGGCTCAGAAACGCCGGAGCTGACCGCCCCTGATCGCGCACTGCCTCTGCACGCCGTTGCCACTCCCTCCACTCCCGACAAGGGGAACAGCGACAAGGCTGCGCCTGTCGAGAACGGGGATGACGATCCTGTAAAGGTGGCCACCTCTGAAAACAGGCGGGCCATTGTCCCAACAGACACACGGCTACCGCCAACGATAGCAGCATCGCCCGTCAGCGGTCATGAATCTGCGCAGCCGGAGGATGGCAAAGCCCGCGTTCTGCCGGAGCAGGCCCAGCCGGCACTTGGCGCAATGGACGACACGCCCATCACGTCCAGCCGTTCCAGCCATATCGAAAGCGCCCCTGCCCTGTCCGTGCGCTCGGCGCGTTTCGGCGAAGAGCTGGGCATCGCCATTGCCCGCCACGCCAGCCAGAGCGCGGAGGCCCGGTCTGAAATATTGACGCTGCGCCTCGATCCGCCCGAGCATGGCCGCATCGAGGTGAAACTGACATTCGAGGACGGCAGCCCGCTGCGCGCATCGGTCCTCACCAGCAACCCCGGCACGCTCGATCTGCTGCGCCGGGAAAGTGCGGACCTGTTCCGCGCGCTGGGGCAGGCAGGCCTTGACGCCAACACACAATCTTTCAGCTTCGACAGCCGTGCGCAAAATGGCGGTCAGCAACAGCGTAGCAGCAACGATAGCCTTTTCACGACCGAGGACGGCGTGATGGACGATTTCGCCGCGAGCGAAGAGACGCGCTACCGGTCCATCCGGTCAGCCGGCACGATAAACCTCATCACCTGAAAGGACGCCCATGGCCACCGATCCCATTGCCGCGCAATCCGGCGCCAGCGCCGCGCCGCAGGATAATGCCATCGCGCAATTATCGAGCGATTATACGATGTTCCTGCGCCTGCTGACCACGCAGATGCAAAATCAGGATCCGCTCGATCCGCTCGATACCAGTCAATATACCCAGCAGTTGGTCCAATATTCGCAGGTCGAGCAATCCATCCAGCAGACCAAGGCGCTGAAAGACATATTGGCGCGATTGTCGGCGCAGGACATGGTCCAGGCATCGTCCCTGATCGGGCGGGAAGCGAGCTATGCCGATCCGGTGGCCGGACTGTCCGCTGCCGTGCCCGCGCGCTGGCAATGGCGCCTCGATGGCCAGCCCGCCAGCCTGATCGCCACCATCAGCGACGCATCGGGCCAGGTGGTCGACACACGCATATTGACGCCAGACACGCGGTCGCTGAGCTGGGATGGCCTGCTGGCGACGGGCGCCCTGGCGCAACCCGGCCTCTACAGCCTGTCGCTCGACGCGCGTGACACCAGCGGCAACACGATGACGTCGGAGACAGAATCCCTCGGCATCGTGCAGTCGGTTTCGCAGCAGGACGGCGTGCTGAATTTCACGGTCGGCGGTGTACCGGTGACCGCAGATGCCCTGCGCAATATCGCCCTGCCGCCAAGCGGCAATTAAATATCCTCCAATAGGAGGGTGAAGCCGATATTCATCCTATAATGAAAATGTGAGGCACGTTCCCAGCCAGTCCAGTCCCCAAACCGGGATACTGCCTTACCGCTCTGATCCGATCAGATAGCGTGCCAGGAGCCAGCGGGCCTGTCCCCCACTACTAAGTCCGCTGGCTCCATTTTCGCTTGCAGAACTGCGGATCCCGCCCACTTTCCCCCACCTTCCCTACATAAAAAACACCCCGGCCTTTCCGGCGCATGTGGGGCTGCGCCTGAAAGACCGGGGGACAAGGGCGGAGCCGTTTACGGGGTTGAAAGGAGGGGCTCCGCCGATCACATGCCGCTATGCTGTCCGCTATTTGCCTCCAGCCGAATGTTTCGCGGATATTTTCGATTTGAGATCGGTCATATAGGCCGCCCCGGCAGGCCGCGATGTGCGCTTGCGCGCACCTTCGGCGGACGCAGCTGCGGACTGAGCCGGCACAATCGCAAATGCCTCATAGGTGCAACCCGGCAGATCGCGCGGCCCGACTAGCATGGCGATACAGTCCGCCACGGAGGGGTCCTCCATCAGGCCGAGCATATCCTCGATATCAATGTCGTCACATTCGGAAAAAGTCAGCGCATAAGCCGCTGCGGCTCGCCACAACATCGCCCGGTCGCTGACCGAGATGTGGATTGCAATGTCATAACGATTTGACGCTGTAACTGCCTCGGCATTCATTCTGGCCCTGTCTTCAGGATACCGTAACATGTTCATCACCCGCCCCCCAATTTCCATTGGTATTGCCGCGTATCCCGAAAGGTCTTTTTATCTGTGCAGAGCATGAGCGAAGAGATTCTCCGTAACAATCAGTGCAAAACCCCTATGGAACATTCCATAAGGGTTTCGACTCAGTGCAGCGACATTTCCGCCCGCCGCGCAAGCTCTCGCCCATGCGCGGTGACGAGGCATAATTCGGCGTAGAGCCGGTCCCATAACGGCGCATCTATAACCAGCGGAAAGGACTCGTCCTGCTCCACCACGACCCGCGCAGTCGGTTGATAATCCAGATGAAAGCGCGAAGAGAACGGGGTGTCGGTGGCCTCGTCAGGCAGCATGTCCGGTCCCGCGAGCCGGGCCGACATGATGAAGCCCAGCAGAAGCTCCGCCCCATAGAGGTTCAACGATATGGAGGGGCGGTGCTGCTGGTCCCGCCGCTCCAGCGTAACCAGCGCGCCCGATGGATGCGACGCAACCGTCACCCGCAGGCATGCCCCCAGATCATTGGTGATATCTCGTGTGCGACTATACATTTTCGGCCTCCCGAACACATCGCCTGAACGCGTCAGTGATGGGGCTCTGAAATATTATCTCTGTCAGCCCAAAAAGGGGCCGGGGTCATGCCCGGCCCCTCAGGGGTGATGGTGACAGTCCCGATCGAGAGGAAACCGCCCCGGTCACGCCATCCGCGATTAACGGAACAGCGAGATGATGGTCGACGGCGCCTGATTGGCGATCGACAGAGCCTGCACGCCAAGCTGCTGCTTGACCTGAAGAGCCTGCAGTTTCGCCGATTCCTTGGCAAGATCGGCATCGACCAAGTTACCGATACCGGCCTCCACCACGTCAGAGAGCTTGCCGGTGAACGACTGCTGCGCCTCGATCTGACGCGAAGCCGCGCCAAGGGTCGAGAGCGAAGTCGCCAGGTTGCTCTGGGTCGTGGTGAGCGTGTCGAGCATCGTCTGCGCATTGGCCTGCGTGTCGACAGCACCAGTCGTCGCAACTGTGACGACAGTACCGCCAAGGTCGAGACCCTGGTTGGCGACCGCCAGAGAGTCCGGCTGATAACCGGCCGTTACGCTGTCACCGTCCTTCAGAGACTGAAGCGCGGTAACGGTGCCGCCACCGGCCGCCAGCAGGTTGGTGCCGTTGAAGTCCGACGAATTGACGATCGTGGTGATCTGGTCACGCAGAGCGATAAAGTCGGAGTTGATAGCGGCACGGCTGTTGGCGTCGATACCGGCGTCGGCAGCCTGATAGGCTTTCGCTTTCATCTGGTTGATGACGTCGGAAATCTGCTCGGCACCCGCAATAGCCACGTCGGTGACGCTCTTGGCACGGCTCAGCGACGAGCTGACGGCTTTCAGGCCGCCCAGGTCACCGCGCAGGGTCTGCGCAATGGCGTAGGACGCCGAGTCATCCTTGGTGGACGAAACGGACAGGCCGGTGTTGATGCGGCTCTGCACTTGCGAGAGACCGCGGTTGGTTTCATTCAGGCTCTGCAGCGCGGCCATCGCGCCCAGGTTGGTGTTAACGGAAAAACCCATCTTCTTCCCTTTCTAGGAATACGGATCGCTTCTGCGTTCCGGGGCCGGAAACGCCGGCCCGCGATGTGCCGCATGGCGCGGCTCACCTATCCATTTTGGGAAGGATTGAACGATGGCCGAAATGGATTGCGCATTATTCGTAGTTAATTTCCCGTTGAGCATGGGAAGGCATGAAATCCGCCGATAAATTCATGCAAAAAAATGGAAAATTCAGAAGGGCGACAGCACATCCAGCAGTTGCTGGCCCCAGCGGGCCTGCTGAGCGTCGGTCAACTGCCCCTTGCCGCCATAGCTGATCCGCGCTTCAGCGATCTGGGTATGGCGGATGCTGTTGTCGCGGGCAATGTCCTGGGGCCGCACGATCCCGCTGACCAACAGCTCGCGCAGCTCGAAATTGACGCGCGTTTCCTGTCGCCCGCGAATGATCAGATTGCCATTGGGCAGTACGGCGGTGACGATGGCCGCCATCGTCATGCTGATGGTTTCGCTGCGGCTGGTGCTGCCCTTGCCGGATGAGGAGGAACTGGTCTGGCTGCCAACCAGATTGGCGGTGTCGACGCCGACAATGTCCTTGACGATCTTCTCCAGCCCGAAAATCGCGCTGGCGCCGCCGCTTTCCGATCCGTCCCGGGTGCGGCTGGTCGAATTGCTGACGCTCGCCTTGTCGGAAATGTCGATCCGGATCGTCAGAATATCGCCCGCCTTCGCCGCGCGCTGGTCCTGGAACAATGCGCCGGAGCCGGTGCGGAACAGCGAAGCCGACGGGGAGGCAATTCCAGCAGGTGGCGGCGCAGCGGCGCGGTCGCGTGCAAGCGACGCCTCGACATCGGGAACCGCGACCTGTTCCACCTCGCTCATCTTGGGCGCGCGTCCGACATGGCCCAACCGGCCCATGGTGCCACATCCGGCAAGCGAGACCAGCATGGCGCAAAGCAGCAATTTTCTCATGGCGCGACAACCCCTACTTCCCCGCGCGCCAGCACATGCGCATCAATCGTCTTGCTGGTCGCAAGATTGACGACCCGCACAGCCTCTCCCGATGCTCCATCGCCCAGCGCCTTGCCAGGTGCTGTGATTTTCAGCCTGCCCTTCACGAGGGTAAGCACCACTGCATCGCCGCGCCGCACCAGCGCTGGCTGGGTAACATCACTGGCGCGTAATATTGCGCCTGCCGCCAATGTGCGCCGCGCCTCCATCCCGTCGGCATGCTCCGCGCGCAGGGCAAAACGCAACTGCGCGGCGGGCATGGCGCGCGTCTCGAAATCCTCGGCGCGCAAAATCTCGCCGCGCGAAACGGCGCGTACCAGAACATCCCCTTCCATCAGCGGTGCGGATGCGGGCTGCGCGTGAGCGGCGGGCGATAATGCCGCCAGCGCAGTGGAACCAAGCATCATTGTCATTGCGCGGATCATCGCAGCTGGCTCGACGTCGACAGCATTTCATCGACCGTCTTCACCACACGGCTGTTCATTTCATAGGCGCGTTGCGCGGAGATGAGGGCGGTGATTTCCTCGACCGGATTGACGTTCGATCCCTCGACAAACCCCTGCGTCACCATACCAAAGCCGGGTTCACCGGGGTTGGCGAGGCTCGCCTGCCCCGACGCAGCGGTTTCGATCAGCAGATTATCGCCCATCGCTTCCAGACCCGCATCGTTGATGAAGGTCGCGAGCTGGATCTGCCCGACCGTCTGCGGTGCGGGATCGTCGGACGTGCGCACCTGCACCTCGCCGGTGCGCGATATGCTGACGTCTATCGCGCCTTCCGGAATGGTGATGCCGGGCTGCACCTGCAAACCCTGCGCCGTCACCAGTTCGCCCTGATCAGAAAGCTGAAAACTGCCGTCGCGGGTATAGGCGGTCTCGCCGCTGGGCAGCGTGATCGGGAAATAGCCGCGCCCCTCAATCGCGATATCGTAGCGATTGCCGGTCTGCTGGAGCGAACCCTGCTGCTCGATCCGGTAGACCGCGCCGGTTTTCACGCCCGCGCCGATCTGAATGCCCGACGGTACGCGGCTGTCATTGCCGCCCGCCGACGTGCCAGGGCGCACCTCATGCTGATAGAGCAGGTCCTGAAACTCGGCGCGTTGCCGTTTGAACCCGGTCGTGTTCATGTTCGCGATATTGTGGGAAATCACGTCCACATTGGTCTGCTGCGCGAGCATGCCCGACGCCGCGATAGAGAGAGAACGCATTGCTAATCTCCTTCGGAAGGTTTCGGCACCGGCCCTCTCCCCCTCCCGACCTCCCAGATTCTACCCTGTCGGGAGGTTGGGAGGGGGAGAGGGCCGGTGCCGCTCATCCGCGTGAGCGGATCAAAAAATCATCACCCCAGCCTGCTCAACCGCTCGATGGCGCGGCGGCGCATGTCATCGAGCGCCGCCGTCATCCGCATGCTCGATTGATAGGTACGTAATATGTCGACCAGCTCGGTGGTCTCGACGATGGGCTGAACGTTGGAGCTTTCGACCCCGCCGCTCTTGATCTTCGTCTCGGCGGCGTCCAGCACGCGCCCGTCCGTTCCGTCGGTCAGGCCGTCGCCGCGCGGAACAAGCGCGGATTCATCATCGAATGCCGTAACGCCGATCCGTCCCAATGGTCCGGTTATGGTCGATACCGTGCCGTCCGGCGCGATGGAGAGGCTCGCACGATCATCAGGCGGTACGGCAATCGGCCCGCCGCCTTCATCCAATATGCGTTGCCCGCCCGAGGTCACCAGCTCCCCTGCCTCGTTGACCTTGATAAAGCCCGCACGTGTATAGGCGGTGCCGCCGCCGGGAGCCTCCACCGCGAACCAGCCTGGGCCGTCGATCATCACATCGAGCGGATTGCCGGTCGCCTGAAACTCGCCCTGCCGGTTATCCTGCGTCGCGCGATAATCCTGCACGAAGGATGCATTGCGGGAGTCGCGCGGCATATCATCGCCCGGCGCGCGGTCCATCCGCTCGACATATTCGTGGAACACCGGGCGTTCCTTGCGGAAACCGGCGGTGTTGCTGTTGGTCATATTGTTGGCGGCGATGTCCAGCCTGCGCCGCAGCGCCTGTTCGTGGCTCAACAATATATAGCTCGAAATATCCATTGCGCTCTCGCTTCCCATCCCGGCAAAATTTTCACCTTTTGGGCGCGGCCCGGAAATTTTTGCCGCCCTTCGTTCCTATAATAGGAGGAAATCGGACCAGCGCGGCGAACCCCGCGTATTTTGTTGAACGGAGCGGGCACGCACATGGCCACCAAGAAAAAGCCTCAGGAACAAGCGCCACCGCCTGCTCCGGATGACGCGGACGACAGCGGCATCATCGACCTGGGCCCCGATGCGCCGCCGATACCGGCGGGCAAATTCGCCTTCCTGAAAAACAAAAAGCTGGTGATCGGCGCGCTGGCGGCGCTGCTGTTGCTCGGCGGCGGAGGCGGAGCCGCCATGTTCCTGATGGGCGGCGATGCCGCGCCTGCGCATAGCGAGGCCGCTGATAATACGCATGCCGAAGAAGCGGCGGAAGAGGAGGCCGCCGAGGAAGAGGAGGAGAGCAGCGAGGAAGGCAAGGACGGCGAACTGCCGCTGGTCGATGTGCCGCCCATGGTCGTCAACATGCGCTCCGCCGATGGCACCGCGCGCTACCTCAAGCTGCGCTTCATGCTGGAGGCGAAATCCGCCGACAAGGTCGACAAGGTAAAGGCCAAGCTGCCCGCGATCATCGACGCCTATCAGCCATTCCTGCGCGAATTGCGGCCAGAGGACATTTCCGGTTCTGCCGCCGTGTTCCGCATCAAGGAGGAGATGCTCGTCCGCGCCATCGAAATCACCGGCAAGGGGATGGTGAAGGATGTGCTGATCCAGGATCTGGTGCAGCAATGAGCGTCTTTGCTTGGAACCGCACCAGCCCGCTCCCCCACCCGACCTCCCACTTAGCGTACCCTGTTGGGAGGTCGGGTGGGGGAGTGGGCCGGTGCCGGACAGAAAGCCAAAAAAATGAGCGATGACGATTTCGAGGATTTCGACCTGCCCGATCCGCCCGCCGGTGAAGCGAACGAGTTCGACAGGTTCGACCAGGCAGGCATCGACGCGCTGTTCGGCGGTGGCGGCCCTGCTCAGGCGGCGCGGGTCGGCCTGCGCGCCGTTCTCGAGTCCGAAATCATCAATCATGAGCGCCTGCCGATGCTGGAGGTGGTGTGCGAACGCATGGTGCGCTCGCTCTCCACCTCGATGCGCAACCTGACGTCCGACAGTATCGACATCAGCCTCGATGATGTCACGACGGCGCGCTTCGGCGACTTCATGGACCGCGTGACCCTGCCCGCGATGCTGGCAGTCATCCGCATCGAGGAATGGGAAAATTACGGCATCATCACCGTCGACAGCGGCCTGATCTATGCCGTGGTCGATGCACTGCTGGGCGGCAGGCGCGGCTTTGAAGTGATGATCGACGGGCGTGAATATACCACCATCGAAACCGCACTGGTCGCGCGCATGCTGACACTGGTGATCGCCGAGTTCATGAGCGCACTGTCCCCCATCGCCAAGGCGACGATCAAGCTGGAGCGGATCGAGACCAACCCGCGCTTCGCCGCAATCGCGCGGCCCAGCAACATCGGCGCGGTGTGCACCTTTCGTGTCGATATTGACGGGCGCGGCGGGCGCTTTGCAATGATGCTGCCCTACGCCACGCTGGAGCCCGTGCGCGAGAAACTGGTGCAGCGCTTCATGGGCGAGAAGCTGGGGCGCGAGAATATCTGGCCCCAGCATATGGACCAGCAGATGCGCGCGACCGAGGTGGAGGTCAGCGTCATCATGGGCGAGACCATATTGACGCTGGAACAGGTCAAGGCGCTGGAGGCGGGGCAGAACATCAATTTCTCCACCTCGCCCGATCAACCCATGGCCGTGCAATGCGGCGGCCTGACACTGGCGCAGGCGCGCGCGGGCCAGCGCCACGGCCATGTCGCCGTCAGCCTGAACAGCCCGATCAGCCGGAGGACGGAACAATGACTGTTGCGACGATGAGCAATATAGCGCTCGCCATTTTATGCTTTGGTGTCATCATCCAATCCCTGCGCCTGTCGAAGCGCCTGCGCGCCGTCGCCGACGGCAGCATCGGACGCACGGTGACCTCGCTGGATCATGCAACGAATGAAGCGCGCACCGTGTTGGAAGGGCTGCGCCACACATTGAGCGGTGAAGGGGCAGAGGTCGCGCAGCAGGTCAACGCCGCGCGCGAACTGGCCGAGGAGCTGGGCGTGATGGTCGGCATCGCGGACGCCATGGCCAATCGCCTGAGCGAAGCGGGTAAGAAGGACGAGCAGCCCGTCGATGACCACAGCCCGGTACGCCGCCGCCGCAGAGGTTGCAGAGGCGGTCGCCGCAACAGGCGCAGAGCGGCCATGGAGTCATCATGAAATTCACCCGCCCCAGCATGTTGCTCGGCCTGATGGCTGCTGCCGCCGCCCTGTCGCTCGGCTTGCATATGGAAGCGGCGATCGCTTCGGCGGATACTGCGGCGGCCAAGGAGAAAAGCGCTCCTCCTCCAGCGAAAGCCCCTGCCACCCGCATGGGTGCGATGCTGGCCGACGACATCGCCAAGCGCGAGGCGCAAAAGAAGGCGGAAGCCCGCACCGCAGACCTGCGCGAACAGGCGGCCAAGGCCGCACAGGCGCGCCTTGACGCCGCGCTGAAAGCCAAGCAGCAGCAAAACACACCCAGCGACAAGACGGCCTCTCCCGATGCAAAGCCGAAGAGCAAGGACAGCGAAGCGCCCGATCAATATGAGGCGCTGGCCCGTATCTTTCAGGCGATGAAACCGGCCAAGGCCGCACCGGTGTTCGAGCAGCTCGATCTGGGTGTTCAGACCCGCGTCGCGCGGAACATGCGCGAACGCTCAACCGCGCTGATCATGGCATCCATGACGCCCAGAGGCGCGGCACGGCTCAGCATGGCGCTTGCGGGGAACAAGGAAAGCCTGCCAGCGGAAGCCAAGCCAGCGACACCGGTCAAGGCAGGAAAATAGGCCCCGTCTTCATTTTGCCGCCGCGCCGACGCGCACGATCAGCGCCTGCTCGACGCCCGGCTCGGCTTTCTTGAGGGCCGCATCGAGCGCCATGGCGAGCTGCGCCACATCGACGGCACGATAGGGCGAGGCGCGCATCCGGGCGAAATCGAGGCCCGCTACCAATGCGGCGGAACGCAACCGCACGATCTGGCGCGTGATATCGGCGGCAGCAGCATCGTCATGCGCGCGCAGCACCAGGGTAAAGCGCAATATCCCCTCCAGCCGTGCGCCGTCGAGGATCGGCACCGCGATTTCCTCCATCGGCACCAGCGCCGGAGCGCCGTCTTCGCCTCCACCGCCCGCCGCCTGTGACGGACTGGCAAGCAGGCCCGTACCGGCAAGCATCGTCATCATTCCCGCCAACATTTTGCGCTTTTTTCTGCGGGACGAACGGGATGCCATCTACTGCCTTTCTGATGCCGGGGGGCCGGAACAGCCGCCCCTTCCTCTATAATAGGAAGAAAGCCTTCCATTGCGCAGCGCAGGAAAAAGATGAGCCAGGACAAACGCCCCGCCCCGGTCCGCACGGTGTCCGTTGCCAGCGAGAATGGTGACGGCGAACCCGCCGGAGAAGAGGAAACCGTCGCCGCGATATCCGGCGATGACAGTTCGGATGCACAGGCGGAAACGAAGTCCGGTTTGCCCGTGACGAGCATGCTGCTGTTCCTGATCGGCTGCGCGGCGGGGGGAGCGGTTATCGCCGCCCTGCCGCACTATATGCAGGGCCTGAGCGGCCATTAAACCATGATGCGCCTTCGCCCTCTTCTCTTTCCCATGTCCCTGTGCGCGTTGCTTGTCATGGCCAATGCGGCGCCGGAGGCTCCTCATGAAGCCATGCATGAGGAGCACAATGAAACAGCGCATCCACCCGCGCCCGCTCCTGCCCCGCCCGTCGCGCCGGAACCGTCCACCGTCATCCCGCTGACATCGGCGCGTCTGCCCGGTTTCGCGGCGACGCTCGCCGAGCAAATGCTGCCGCGCGGACCGAAATTATGGGATGCACCACCGATAGAAAGCGCGCGGGCGGCACTCGCCAGCGCTGTGCCGGACCAGCGGCAGGCGGCGCGATGGAATTATGCCCATGCCCAGATGACGCACGGCCTTGTGCCCGAAGCGCTGGGCGCGTTCGACGTGATGCTTGCCGACGATGCGGATATGGCGCTGGTACCCGCCTTTCGCCTCGCGCGTGGCGTGGCGCTGGCGCGGTTGAACCGTAGCGAGCAGGCCATTGCGATGCTGACCGATCCGATGCTGGCGGTACATCCGGAAGCCTGCGCATGGCGCATGCGAGCCTATGAACAGACGGGATCCGATGTGCGCGCACTGGCCGAGGTGCCCTGCGCCGTGCATGCGATCAACCGGCGCACGCGCAGCGACGCCGCTCCGTTCATTCACGCCGCCAGCAATGCCGCGATCAACCAGAAACAATATCGCCGCGCGCTGAGGTGGCTCAAATTGCTGCCCGACAGGGATCCGCAGGCCAATATATTGCGCGGACGGGCGCTGATCGCGCTGGGCAACCTGCCCTCGGGCCGCCTGCGGCTCGATCGCGTGCGCACGTCGGGCACCTATGAGCAGCGCCTCGACGCGGAACTGACGCTGGTCGAAGCGCTCACCGCGCAACACCAGATACCGCCCGGCGAAGCCCTGCAGCGCACGGAGCGCACATTGTTCCTGTGGCGCGGCGGCGCGCTGGAAGAACGCGCACTGACCCTCGCCTATGATCTGGCCAGCCGTCAGAAGAATGGCGCGGCCATATTGCGCTATGGCGGCATGCTGCTGCGCTATACGGATACAGGCGCCCGGGGCCGGGGCATATTGGAGCAATGCCAGCAACAGCTCTTTGCCATTTTGTCCCCGGAAAACGGCCTGAAGCTGCCACAGGCCGCCGGGCTGTTCTGGGACAATCGCGACCTCGCCCCTACGGGCAGCGAAGGTGACCGCCTGCTCAACCTGCTGACCGACAGGCTGGCTCAGGCGGGGCTGTATGAACGCGCGGCGGAGCTATTGTCCTACCAGATGCGCGCACGCGCCAAGGATATCGAAAAAGGCCCGGTGTCCGAGCAGGTGGCGCGCTATTATCTGCTCGCGGGCTATCCCGGCAAGGCGCTGCTCGCGCTGCGGGAAAGCGACCAGCCCGCCTATCCGCCCGCCATGCTCGACGCCCGGCACAGGGTGGAAGCCATCGCCCTCTATCAGCTCGGCAAGACCGACCAGGCGATGGCGATATTGGAAGCGATGCCGGATATGGACTCGCTGCGCGGCGAAATGCTGTGGCGGCGGCGCGACTGGCAGGGCCTGATCGCGAAGCTGGGCGATCTGCCCAAGGGCAAGACGCTATCCGGCGTCGAGCAGGCGCTGATATTGCGCCATGCGGTGGCGCTGGCGATGACCGGGAACGAAACCGCGCTCGGCGACCTCCGGACGCGCTATCAGTCCGCCTTTGCGAAACTGCCTTCCGCCGCCGCGTTCGAGCTGTTGACCGGCCCGGTCGATAATATGACGAGCGCCGGCATCAGCCGGGCGATGGCCGCCATTCCATCGGCATCGGTCGCGGGGGAATATGACGCCCTGCTCGACCGGCAGCGTCAGGCGAATGACAGCGCCCTGCCGATCACCACCCCGGCACAGCCCGCCAAAATAGCGGCTGCATCAATGGCGACGGACAAGCCCAAGCCGGAAGCGGCTAATCACAAATAGGATAGCAGGCTCAGTTTCGAGAGCTGGGCAAAGACCGAGTAGCTGGCCTCCAGCACCATTTTCTGGCGCGTCAGGTCAATGGCGACCTGCGCCAGATCGGCATCCTCGTTGCGCGAGACAATGTCCTGCCACAACAGGCTGCGCTCGTCGGACCGGGTCGCCAATGTCTCGACCTCGGCCAGCTTGCGGCCATTGTCGGCATTGACGGTGCGCAACTGCGCAAGGCCGCTGTCCATATAGCCCATGGCCTCGTTGAGCTTGGCCGATTGCGCCGCCGTCGGCGTCGTACCAATCGGACCTGCCTCTGCCAGCGCGCGAAAGGCGAGATAGAGATCGTTTCCAGCTTCGCTCGCCAGCACGCCATATTGGACCTTCAGCCCTTCGGACACTTCGGCACTTGCCTTGACCTGATCGTTGCCGAATACGGTGGACGCCGTGGTGCCGACCAGATTGGCGAGCTGATCCACCTTGAAGGGGATATCCTGCGTCTGCGCCCCGCCGAACAGGGCAACGCCGCGCTCCGTGGTATTGAGGCTGTTGCGGAACTGGTGAAACGCGCTGTCGATCACCGCCTGAAGCCCGGTGGTCTGGCCGGTGCCGATCGCCTGCAACATAGTCTGGCGCAGGCTGCCGACCGCGCTGTCGATCGTACCCATGCTGGCGTCGTAGATGGACAGCGTCGTTGTCACCTGCTTGCCAACGGCGGCATGCGCATCGGCGCGCGCGATCATCGACCTGGCGGAAAGGATGCGCGGCGCCTGCGTGCCCAGATCGGAATAATCGAGCGCCTTCTTGCCCGTGGCGATGCGCTGCTGCGTAACCGCGAGATCGCCCTGTGCACGGCTGATCGCGCTCGCCATAGTGGTCTGAAGGGGGATTGTCGCTACCCGGTTCATCGCATCATTCCAATCAATGTGTCGTACATTTCCCGCGCGGCGGTCATCACGCGCGCAGCGGCGCTATAGCTGTTCTGCAAGACGACCATCTGCGCCAGTTCCTCGTCCAGGTTGACGCCCGAAAAGCTGTCGCGCCGGTTGATCGCATCGTCCCGGCGCGCGGTAGCGTCGGTCAGACGGTCTTCGGCCTGCGCAGCGGCAGTGCCTATATTGCCCATCAGGTCGCTGGTGTACCGGTCCAGCGTGGCCACGCCGTGCCCCGCGAAATCGCGCACAGCGGCGAGATTGTCGACCACCGCCAGTGCGCCGCTGATGTCGCCGCTACCCAGAGCGCGCTGGCCCACGGCGATACCCGGTTGCAGGGTGGCGAGCGGCAGGCGGCCGGGATTGCCGACCAGTTCCTTGCGCACCTCGGCCTGAGACAGTGCGGCCCAGCGCCCGGTCAGGCCGGATAGCGCGGTAAAGCTGCGCCCGGTGCCCGCACGGTCAGTCGAGTCCGACGGAATGGAAAGCGAGGCTCCGGCAAAGCTGGCATGCGGCGAAAAGGTGAAACGACCCTGCCCATCGAGCGCGAACGTGCCATATTGGCCAACCGCGCCGCCATTGAGGCTGGTCACCAGATCGCCGACCGTGCCACCGGCCGCTGGTGCCAATGTCGCACTGGCCAGAGTCTTGCCGCTTGCATCGCGCAGCAGCAGCTCTGCCGTCTGGCCCGCGGCAAATCCATGCGGGTCGCTAGCGACAAAACCGGGCGGCGCGAGCGTGCTGCCCGCGCTGACGACAATATCGTTGAGGCCGAAGAACTGCGAGAATCCGGTCCCCGCCCGGTCGCTCGGCGGTGTACCCTGCCCTATCGAAACGCCATTGAGCGTCGAGGCGGCAGTGAAAGTGAGGACACCACCGGCATCAATGCTGGCGGTCGCCGCGCCGCCAAGACCGGCGTTGATCGCGGTAACCGCATCGTTGATGGTCGCCGCCGGACCCAGCGCATCGAAATCGACCACCGTGCTGGCGATCAGCGTTCCCTGCTTGTCTGTCACGGCGAATTGCGCCTGCCCGGTGAAGCCGAGCCGGTCGGTTCCGGTGAACCCGGTCGCACGGCCCATCAGCATGGCTGGCGGCGGCATCGCAGTGGATGTGTTGGACGCGGTATTGACAGCTTCGCTCAGCGAGCCGAACAATAGGCCAACCTTGTCCGAAAATCCGGGCAGAAGATTGTCACGCATATTGATGAGGCCGCCCAGCGCTCCGCCGCTCGCCGGGCCGGAAAGCTGCTCGCCGGTAAGCGCGCCGGGGTTGCCCGCATCGTCGGCGAAGCGCAGGGCAACGGGCGGATAATTATCCTGCGCGACACCGCCGCCGGGCATCGCGTAATCGAGCTGGCGCAGCCGCCGGTCGAGCAGCACGACGCCGTCGGCGCTGTCGATGGTGATGCGTCCGTCCGGCTGGTGCCGTACCTCTATGCCGACAAGGCCGGACAGTTCTTCTACTGCAGCCATGCGCTGGTCCGCCGCGCCCGCCGAACTGCGCCCGAGACCATCGAGCCGCGCGACCGTGCCGTTGAGTTCATGGATACGGGTGAGCAGGGTATTGACGCGCTCGACCGTGTAACCGACTTCGGCTTCGACATCGGATTTGATCTGATCGGTATCGCGGCTCAGCTGCTGCAACGAGGCGATGGTGTCCTGAACGGTGCTGATGAACGCGCCCGCGGTTTGCGGCGAATTGGGCAGGCCCGTCATCGCCACGGCGGCGGCAGAGACCGCATTGATGCGCGCCGGGATGCTGCCTTCCGATCCGGGCTGGCCCAACAGGGCCTGCATACGGTCGAGATAGGTCGCCTCCGCATCGGAGCGGCCCACATCGCCCGCCCGCGCATAGACGCTGTCCTCCAGGAAACGGTCGGCGACGCGCGTAGGCTCACCAACATTCACGCCGGTGACGCGCCCCTGCACCACGGCAGTGGTCAGCGTCACACGCTCACGCGCATATCCGGGAGTGCCGACATTGGCGATATTGGTTGAAACGGTCTTGAGTGCCGTCTGCGCAGCGGTAAGGCCGGAATGCGCCGCGCCCAAAATGTCGTTCAGCGACATGTTTGTGCTCCACTGCGTGGAGCAAGCCCGCGCCGAACGGTTCCGGCAACGCCGGAACCAACGAAAAACCGTTCAAGGCGCGCCAGCACTGTCATCGCTTGAGGTTGCTCACTTCCTGAAGCATGTCGTCGACGGTCGTGATGATGCGCGAGGCCGCGCTGTAGGCGCGCTGAAAGCGGATCATGTTGGTGAACTCACCCGCCAGATCGACCGTCGAACCTTCGAGCGCGCCCGATGCTATTGCGCCCGCGCCCAGCACCGTCGGCTCATTGAGCGACGCGCTGCCCGAAGCGTCGGACGTCGCATAGCCATTGCCCGGCAGGCGCGTCAGGCCATCGGGATTGGGGAAGGTCGCGAGCGGCAACTGATACAGCGCGCGGGAGGTACCGTCCTCGAAAATGGCGCTCAGCACGCCCTGCTTGCTGACCTCAACCGACGCAATATTGCCCAGCAATCCGCCATTGACGATGGAAGAGATCATCGCGCTGGAGCTGCCGAACTGGGTCAGGCCATCGAGGCCATTCTGACTGCCCAGCTCCAGCTGGATCGGGTCGGAACCCGCGCTGTTGGTCCATGTGACAGACAGCGTGCCAAACAGCGCTGGTGAGGAATTGGCGACGTCCAGGCTGCCGTCCGGGTTGAACGCCACCACGCCGCTGGCCAGCAGGCCATTGGCCGCGGTCACGTCGCTGGCCGGTTCGGCATAGATTTCCGCGACCCAGCCGTTGGGGTCAGTCTTGAGGAAGGAAAGCGTCAGGCGGTGCGGGCCGCCCTGCGCATCATAAACATCGAGCGAGCGGCTGAAATGCGGGGTTACCGTGCCTGTCGCCATGTCACCGGCGGCATAGACGCCGGTATAGAGCGCCGTGGTCGATTGCAGGTTCGCGCGCATCTGCAAGCGCGTCGTGGCCGTCGCGGTGCCGGTCAGCTCACCCACGCGCACCGCGCTGAGCGCCGATAGATTGCCGGTGTTGACATAATTGCCCGAGCTGTCGAGCGCCCAACCCTGCAGATAATAGCCTGCAGTATTGCGCAGATAGCCCTCTTCGTCGGGTCGGAAGGCGCCCGCGCGGGTAAAGGCGACGGCGTCATCGACGCCCGTTCCGGCGCGGGTCACGAAAAATCCGGCCCCGTCTATGCCGAGGTCGGTCGTGCTGCTCGACGCCTGAAGCAGGCCCTGCTTGGATATGAGCGCATGCGGGGCAGCGGCCACGCCGCCCGCCGAATAGGACCCGACGATAGTACCGTCGGTTACCAGCGTGCGGAACTGCGCCTCGACCTCCTTGTAGCCGACCGTGTTGATGTTGGTGATATTGTCGGCAACCGTCGCCATTGCGCTCGATTGCGCGGACAGGCCGGAAACGCCGGCATATAAAGCGGAATACAAGCTCACCTATGCTCTCCCTCAGAGCGGGAGGGCGACATGCACATTCCCGCACAGCTATTATAGGAAGAGCGCGTAACCCGCCCCAAATAGGCGCGCGTTTTTGTCGGCACGCCCAAAAACCGGCAAAAAATGCCGATGCGGCAAATTTTGCCGACCAATCATCCTATAATGAGAACATCCCCCGGTCAGATGGGAATGGACATGCTGAAAATTCGCCTGCGTAACGGAGAGAAGATGGTCGTGAACGGCGCTGTGCTGCGCGCCGCGAGCGCCACGACGCTCTGGCTGGAAAGCGACGCGGCGATATTGCGCGGGCGGGAGGTTATGCGTCCTGAGGAAGCGAACACTCCCGCCCGCCGACTCTATTTCGCGTGCATGATGGCCTATATCGACGCGGAGGGCCGTCCGGCGCATCAGCAGCAGCTTGTCGGGCTGCTCGGCGACCTGATGAACGCCATCGAATCGCCGCACGCCAAGGCAGCCTGTACCGCGCTGGCGCATGACCTTGCCTCCGCCCAATATTATCGCGCCCTCACCCATTGCCGCAGCCTGATCGACCATGAAGACGCCCTGATGGCGGAAGCGGCGCGCCACGCTCAGCACTGAGCCTGTACCATGCGCCCTTCGCTTTCAGAAATAGCCCATGCCGTACGGCAGCTGCCAATTGACAGCGCCTATGGCCAGGTCGCAGCGGTCCAGGGCGCGATGATCGAGGTTGAGGGCCTGCTCGAACGCGCAGCCATTGGCGCGCACCTGCGCATCGACTGCGGCGCGGAGATGCTGGATGCGGAAATTACCGGGCTGGACAGGGGCGTCGCGCATTGCCTGCCCTTCACGGAACCACGCGGCCTTTCCACAGGCGCGAAGGTCCACGTCGTCGCGGGGCAGGACCTGATCCGCCCGTCGCGCCGCTGGCTGGGACGCATGATCGACGGGCTCGGTAGGCCGGTCGACGGCAAGGGGCCGCTGCCGCAAGGTGGCATGGCGCGGCCCGTTCGCGCCGAACCGCCCCCCGCGGCATCCCGTGAGCGGGTGGGCGACCGCATCGAAACCGGCGTGCGCGCACTCGATATGTTTGCGCCGCTGTGCATCGGCCAGCGCCTCGGCCTGTTCGCGGGCAGCGGCGTGGGCAAGTCGGTGCTGCTCTCCATGCTCGCGCGCTGGACGCAATGCGATATCGCGGTCATCGGCCTTATCGGCGAGCGCGGCCGCGAGGTGCAGGAATTTGTCGAGGACGATCTTGGCCCTGAGGGTCTGGAACGTTCCGTGCTGGTGGTCGCGACATCCGATGCGCCCGCCCTGATGCGGCGGCAGGCGGCATGGACCACATTGGCGGTGGCCGAGCATTTCCGGGATCAGGGGCTGCATGTGCTGTGCCTGATGGACTCGGTGACGCGCTTCGCCATGGCCCAGCGTGAGATCGGCCTCGCCAATGGCGAGCCGCCCGCCTCGCGCGGCTATACGCCCTCGGTCTTTGCCGAGCTGCCGCGCCTGCTGGAGCGCGCGGGGCCGGGTATGATTGGTCAGGGGTCTATCACTGGCCTGTTCACGGTGCTTGTCGACGGCGGCGATCATGACGAACCCGTCGCGGACGCCGTGCGCGGCATATTGGACGGGCATATCGTCCTGTCGCGCAGCATCGCGGAGCAAGGACGCTATCCCGCCATCGACCTGCTCAAATCGGTATCGCGCACCCTGCCGCACTGCCTCCAACCGTCGCAAAATGCACTGCGGATGGAGGCGCGCAGCCTGTTGTCGCTCTATGGCGACATGGAGGAGATGGTGCGGCTCGGCGCCTATCGGTCGGGCAGCAATCCCGAAGTCGACCGCGCTATGGCGCTGGCCCCGCAGATCGAGCAGATGCTGCGGCAGGACAAGCAGGATCGCGGCAATGCAGACGGCGCATTCACGCATCTCTCCGAAATTATTGCGCCGCCTCCATCCGATGACGGGGATGATGCATGAAAACGCCGTTCGACCCCGCCATCCGCATCGGCAGGCGCAAAGTCGACGCTATTCGCCTGCGCATAAAAGCGGAGATCGAATGCGTATCGCATTATGAAAGCGCGCTCTCGGCACTGGAACAGGAGCGCAAAGAGGAATGCACGCGCGCTGGCGGCGACTGGACGATCTCAACCTATGAATGGCTGCGTGCGCGGCAGGCGCAGGCACACATATTGGCCGAGCAGCGCATGGAGGCAAGCGAACGGCTGGAGCGCTTGCGTGAAGAGGCGACGCAGACCTATGGCCAGTGCCGCGCTCTTGAAAAGGCCGCCGACGCCCGCAGGGAGCAGGAACGGCAATCCGTAATGCGCAAGGCGCAGGCAGAAGCCGACGATCTCAGCAATGCGCGCCGGTTGCTGAAGCTGCGCGCCGCAGCCGCAGCAAGGAAACGGGACGGTCATGACCCAGCCGGTTGAGTATCGCGCACTGACGCCGCAGCAGCGCGCCAGGGTCATATTGTCCACCGCGCGCGCGGAAACGGCGTCGCAGCTCTGGCGCGCCGCCTTGGGGACCGACGTATTGGCCACGGCACCGACAGGATGGTCACCCCCGAAGTTCACGCAGAATGCGGGATCCGGCAATGCGCTCGCCGCGCTGCTCGCGGGCAGCCTGTCGCCCGCACCCCAGCCCGGCTCCTCCTATATATCCGGCGGTGTGGCGCCGACGGGCAGCATCGATAGGGCAAAGACTTCTGCACTGCCGGAAATCATGGCCGGGCTTCACCCGCCTCTGGAAGGTCTGGGCGCCAATACGCGCTATGCCGGTGCCCTGCAGGCAGCGAGCCAGCGGACATCCATTCCGGCAGGGGCGATTGCCGCCATCATAGACGCCGAAGCGGCGCGGCTGGGCGATGGCAGCTGGAACCCGCATTCCCGTAACCCCCGTTCCAGCGCCGCCGGGCTGGGCCAGTTTCTCTCCGGCACATGGATATCCATGGCGCGTGACAAGGGCTCGGCGCTTCACGCAATGGCGCGCGATCACGGCCTTGTCAGCGCCACTGGCGATATTGCGCCGGGTGCCCGCTCGCGCTTGCTGGCATTGCGGTATGATCCTGCCGCAGCCATTGCCGCAGTTGCCGATTATGCCCGCGCCAATCTGGAGCTTCTCAAGAGCAAGGGCATCGCCATCGGCCATGATCCCCGCTCAGTCGCCCGCGCCGCCTATATCGGCCATCATCTCGGACCCGGCGATGCGCTCCGCTATTACCGCGGCACCCTGGACCAGGAGCGCGCGCGCCTGTTGCTGACGGCGCAAGTCGGCTCTCAACGCGCAGAGCATTATATATCGAAAACTGGAAATCCTATAATTTCACATCGAAATTGGTTGGATGACTATATCGCAAAACGCGTGCAGCCGCATAGATATTATAGCAATATCAATACTATGCCGCGCAATTCATCTGCCTCATAAAATTTATAGGATAGGTATTCCTACTTATAGGATGTTTTAGCGGACGGTGAATCCCCCCTGATACACCGGTCAGCAACAGCACAATCGCTGTGCCGCATTGTTCAGGGGATAACCAATGTCGAAAACTACCGACCTGCTCGAAATTGCCGTTGCCGACGTTATTGCAAATCGACCCGCCGAGGGACAAAAGCCCAGCGCGCGCCAACGTGCCGCCGTCGACCGGGCCTTTGTCAGCGTGATGAAAATCATCGCACCGCGCGTCCGTCACTTCATCAAGCAATATGGTCTAATGCAGCATTGGGAGGATGCCGAGCAGGTCTGCGCCATAGGCGTTCATCGCGCCATCGAAGCCTATGACCCTGACAAGGCGAAATTCACGACCTTCGTCAACTGGCAGCTGCGTGGCGAGCTTCAGGGCCTGCGATTCCGCCTGATGGACGACCAGCGCCCGTCCGCGAAAAAGGTCGAGGCGACGACCATATCGCTCAATACTACGGAGCGCGGCCCGGATGGCGAGGAAATGCCGCTGGAAACCATGATCGAGGACGAGGGCGCCCTGGAACGTACCGAGGGCTCAGCCTGCAATCACATGGCCGAGCAAACCGGCGAAGCGCTGATCGACGAATATGTCCGGCACCTGCGCAGCGTCGGCATTGCCCAGCTCAAACGGAAATCGCGCACCGGCCGCAACATCCGGAAGCGGCGCAATGCGGACTCTTCGCTGCCCAAATATGTGCACAGCCCCTTGCCCCATATCGACCCGGAAGAGCTGAGAAAGCTGGAGGAACGCATCGAACGCGATCGCGATATCGTGGCGCGCCACCTGTTCGGCCAGACAGAGACGGATCTGGACGCCGAGCTGGATGCGGGGCTGACCAAGGAGCGGATCCGCCAGATTACGCGCCGGGCCGCGCGCCTGATCAGCGAACTTGCCTCCGGCAATCCTCGTTTCAGCGGAGACGAAACCGCAGCGGAGATTTCCTTTGAAGAGCGGAAAGCCAATATGCTGCCCGCCGCCAATGATGATGGGCAAAAGCATTCCGCCCAGGTGACGGACCCCGATGTCGCGGAATTTGACACACTGATGGCCGCGACACAGACAGCCGCCCGGACATCGCATTTGCGGCACTGATCGCCATATTTTCCATATTACAGGATAGGCGCGGTTCCTGCTGGAGCGGCGCCTATCCTATATCATCCTAAAAATATGCACCATTTACGACCTAAAAGTCGTCAATGAGCATTTCCGCCAACGTACCGCCATGATAGGATTCGACTGCTTTTGACTGAAGCAAGCGGATTTATGGAAGCATTTCGTACGGGGCCAGAGCGGTAGATCATGAGCAGTACAGCCGCAAACGCGCCGTCCCGCGCGAAGGGGAAACGCAAGCCGAAGGGCCTCAGCCCCAGCTATAAACAGCAGATGGTGGGCCATACGCCCTCTGCGCCCGGCCGCCCCGGCGAGATAGCGATTGATCCATACCGGGCATATCCTTTCCCGAACGCCATCCGCGAAGAGCGCAAGCGTGCGGGGTACAGCTCTTTGCTGGCGCTCTCGCAGAAGATGCCGGAAATACCCTATATACGCCTGTCCAAGATCGAGCGCGGCGAGGTGTTCGCCAAGCCTGCCGAGCTATTGTCCATCGCCGCCACGCTGGGGCTGGAAGACGCCTCACGGCTGCTCGTTGATGTGGAAGACAGTGATTTTTCCGTAGCGCTATGGGCGGGGCTGAGCGGTGAAAAAATAGAGCTTAATCGCGAAGCGGAAGAACTCGCCATGCTGATGGCCGCCGCGCTGCGTTCACGCCGCGCCCAGGATCCGGAGCTCACACTTGCGCGGCTGAACGAGGAATTCAGCCTGCCTGCCGTTATCGTATCGCGCATCGAGAATGCCGCCAAAGCGTTCGACCGCTGGAACGCCAACACGCTCTCTTCGGTATGCGCCATATTGGGCGTCAAGAGCCGCAAGGATCTGGCCCAGCACCTGAGAGCCTCGCTCGAGCGCGGAGAGCTGGCCGCCTGGCTGAACCGGATTCCCGGCGCACCGGAGCGTGAAGCGCGCACGCGGCACAAGATGGCGGAACTGCGCACGAAGCTGGGGCAGCTGGAAGAACGATATTCATCCTATAAAGCTTCCGCCTCCAGCCACGGCAATGAGCCAGCCAAGCGCACGCCGCAGGCTGCTTCGGACCCCCTCACTCTGCAGGTTCTCGGTGTCCCGCTGGGCGATGGCCTGATCGAGCCCTATCCCAACCCGCATCATGTCCACGCGCCCGATGGTTCGGGACCCAATGCCTATGCGCTGCGCATGTGCCGCGCATCACTGGGCGCCGCCATTCCCGCACAGGCCATATTGATCGTCGATCCCGACCGCACCCCACTCAGCAGCGGCCTCGCCATATTGCGCGAAAAGGAAGGGCTGAGGGTATTGGCGGTCACGACCGACCGGGAAGGCCGCCTCTATGGTCATAGCAGCAACCCGGAAAAAGATATTGCGCTCGATACTATGGCGCCGTCGGACCTTCAGCTGGTCACCGCGATACTGCTTAGCTGATACCGCCGACTATCGCAGGCCATCCGCCCGCCTCCAGCCTCTCGGCGAGATCCGCGGCGCAGGCGTCGAGCACGTCCTGGCTGGTAGAGCGCACAACGAAATTGCAACCGACCCGTCCTTCGCGAAAGAAGGGGTAGCTGCCGATCTGGCTGCCGTCATGCGTTCTTTCGGTGGCGCTCAGCAGGTCCGCTATCTCGCTTTCGGCCACCCAGCATCCGACCTGCATCGAAAGCACGGGATCGCCCCCTTCGAGTGTGCCTGTCAGCGCATCCAGCATGCCCGCCGTGATCGCCGGCACGCCCGCCATCACGAAAACAGTGCCGCAGCGGATGCCCGGCGCGCCCGAATAGCGATTCGGTATGAGCTCGGCTCCTTCGGGCACGCGCGCCATGCGCAGACGCATGTCGTTCAGGCCGCCTCGCGTTTCATAATAGGCCTCCAGCACCGCGCGTGCTTCCGGGTGAACAATCACGCCGACCCCCAGCGCTTTGGCCACGGCATCGACGGTGATGTCGTCATGTGTCGGGCCTATGCCGCCTGTCGTGAACAGATAATCATTACGCGCGCGCAGCTGGTTCACGGCCTCGACAATGGCGTCTTCGACATCGGGAACGACCCGGACCTCACGCAGCCTGATGCCCTGGACATTGAGCCAGCTGGCGAGCTGCGCAATATTCTTGTCCTGCGTGCGGCCCGACAATATCTCGTCGCCAATGACGACAAGCGCGGCTGTCCAGATACGCTCGTTCATCGGCCTGCCGCCTTTGCCGCCAGACGCTTCAGGCGTTCAAACCTCTCGGGCGGCAGCAGCTCGGCAGGCGAATATTGGGTTTCAAATGCCGGTATGCCCTCGGGCAACGTCACCCAGGGCATGCGTTCCGACACATAAATGGCGGCATCGGGCGTAACGCTGGCGGGATCGTCGAGTGTGCCCGCGCGTATGCCGGCGGCAAACTCGCCGAGCCGCGGATAATGGCTCCACATCGCCGTGCCGCACTGTGCGCATCGCACGATGACATGATCGCCGCCGCTTCCCGCTTTCACGACATGCCTGCTGGTGTCACCCGATAATTGCGTCAGATATTCCGCCTCATAGAACATGTTGACGACAGAGGTAGAGCCGGTCTGCTTCTGGCACTGCGAACAGTGACAGTTATTGACGAATATCGGCTCGCCGCTCACGCGATACCGCAAAGCGCCGCAAGCGCAGCCTCCTTCTCTCACGGTATCGGGCATATCCTGTCTCCTGGACGGCGTAGCCTCCTCCTTGCCCGCTTGTCCGGAGCCGATCAAGCCCCCCTCGCAATATCGGAGAATAGCGGCTATATCATCGCCATGACCGATTATATGACGATGACGGCAGATAGCCTGCCCACGCGCTCGACCGCGATAAAGCTGTATGATGAGAGCGGCTTTGAGGGCATGCGCAAGGCCGGGCGGCTGGCCGCCGATATATTGGACGCGCTTCCGGCCTATGTCGTTCCGGGCGTCACCACTGGCGAACTAGACGATATCGTACGCCGCCTGACAGTGGAAGGCGGCGGCGTTCCCGCGACCATGGGGTATCGCGGCTATCAGCATAGCTGCTGCACGTCGATCAACAATGTCATTTGCCACGGCATTCCCGGCGACCGGGAGCTGAAGGAGGGCGATATCGTCAATATCGACGTGACGCCGACAATCGACGGCTGGCATGGCGACAGCAGCCGTATGTACATCGCGGGCGATGCGCCGATCAAGGCGCGCCGCCTGATAGACGTTACTTACGAGTGCCTGATGCTGGGCATAGAGCAGGCCAAGCCTGGCAATCATCTGGGCGATATCGGCCATGCCATCCAGACACATGCGGAAAAGCACCGCTATGGCGTGGTGCGCGACTTTTGCGGCCATGGTCTGGGCCGCGTGTTCCATGATGCACCGGAAGTCGTGCATGTCGGCACGCCGGGCAGCGGACCGGAGCTGAAACCCGGCATGTTCTTCACCATCGAGCCGATGATCAATATCGGCAAACCCGGTGTGCGCCTGCTCGACGATGGCTGGACCGCCGTCACGCGCGACCGCACCTTGTCGGCGCAGTTTGAACACAGCATCGGCATTACCGAAACCGGGTGCGAGATTTTCACGAAGAGCGCCAAGGGACTGGACTGCCCGCCCTACGCCTGACCCCGGAACATAGCCCCAAATGAAAAGGGGCCCGCAGGCCCCATTTTCAGCGTTTCAACCTCTCAGCCAGAGACTGCAGGGTGATGTCAGGTATCACCTCATTGGGGTCTTCCGCCCTCAGCAACGCCGCGAGCCAATTGCTGCGCTGGCCCATTTCGTCGAGCCGCTGCAGATAGGACATGCACCGCAGCATCACCTCTTCATCGAGGCACAGCTGTACGCCAATCTCTTCCATATCTTCGCGCAACTGATCGAGCTCCGCGGCGATCTTGTCCCGCAATCGCATGCAGGAGATCACTGGCGGCGCCGTTGAACTGCTTGATTGATCGAATTTAGGCAGCAAGATCTTTTTCCTCACAGCGGGCCAGAATGGCCTGGGCCAGATCGGGTATGGAAAGCTGCGCCTCGACGGCGCCCTTCGCGATGGCAGCGGCCGAAGCCTCGAAAACCATCGCGCTTTCCCGATCCTGGCAGAGGGTCAAGCCACCAAGTTGCTTGACCGCTCCGAGCCCTGCGGCACCATCGGTACCCGCGCCAGAGAGGATCACACCCACAGCTTTATCGCGCGCTGATTTAGCCAGCGTCGTCAACAAAAGATCGGCGGAAGGCCGCACACCATTAACAGGGTCGCGCGCAACCAACCGTATCGTACCACCGGGCCAGCGGTCAATCAGACCATGCTTGTCCGGCGCAGAGAGAATATAGACGCAGCCCTGCTGCAACGGCAGGCCGTCTTCGGCCAGCTTGACGTCCGGCGCAATCGCATCGTTGAGACGTGCGGCAAACGGTTCCGCCAGGCCTTCCTCGAGCTGTTGCAACACAATGGTCGGCGGGCAGTTGGCCGGCCAGGCCCTCAGCAATTCCGTGACAGCGGGGCCGCCGCCCGTCGATGCCGACAGGGCCACGAGGGAGCCATTCCACTTATAGGCTTTGGTCGTCGTCGCCTGAGTAGCGGTCTGTTCCTGCACGGCAGCCGTATTGGCCGCAGCCGCTGCAGCTACTGCTTCAGGGTCATATTTCTTGACTTTGCTCTTCGCCGCCGTCGCCACCAGCTTGCATAGCTTTCCGGAGATCTTGGCGAATTCGTCAGGCGTTGCCTTGGTAGGTTTCGGGAAACAGTCGACAGCGCCGATTTCCAGCGCCTTCAGCGTCACCTCGGCGCCCTTCTGGGTCAGCGTGGAGAGCATGACAATCGGCATCGGCTTGGTCGTCATGATCTCTTCGAGGAAATCAATGCCGTTCATGCCCGGCATTTCGATATCCAGCGTGACTACGTCCGGGCGCATGTCCGCGATCATCTCACGCGCTTCATTGGCATCGGCTGCCGCGCCCACTACGACGAGGTCGTTTGAACGCTCCAGCGCGCTGGAAAACAGAGCGCGCATCGTGATGGAGTCGTCCACAACCAGAACTTTAATCGCGGCCATTATGCCTGTCCCTTTCCGGATCTTTCTAGCATTGAATATTCAAAAAACTGTGCGCCCCAATGATGATTACGCGGCCTCCGGCAGATCCGCATCCGCGGTCAGACCAGGCAGATCGAGAACCATTACCATGCGATCCTCCTGCGCCACGAGGCCTTCGAGATAAGGCACGACCGCGTCTGTGCTGGTGGCCGGCGGCGGCTGGATATCTTCGTCCTGCGCCGTCACGATATCGCTCACGGCGTCGACGATCAGGCCGCGAAGCTGGCCGGCGATCTGCGCCACGATGATGACATGGCGCTCGGTCGGCGAGGTCGGTTCCCAGCCAAGACGCGCCGCCAGGTCTATGACCGGCAACACCGTACCGCGCAGGTTCACCACACCGGCCACATAATGCGGCACATGCGGCAAACGCGTCGTCGGCGACCAAGCGCGAATCTCGCGAATGGCCATGATGTCGAGGCCGAAGCTCTGTGTTCCCAGATGGAAAGTGATCAATTGACGTGCCATTGTTTCTCTCCAGTCCCCCAATATCAAATCAGTGCGTCACGCGGCGCAGCGCCGAGTCCAGTTTTTCCGCGTCGAACGGCTTGACGATCCAGCCCGTCGCGCCAGCCGAACGGGCCCGCGCTTTCTTCTCGTCAGAGCTTTCGGTGGACAAGACCAGTATCGGGCAGTCACGGAAACGCGATTGCTCACGCAGCGCTTCGATAAGGCCAAAACCGTCCATGCGCGGCATGTTGATATCGGTCACGATGACGTCGATACCGCCGTTATTGTCGGCCAGCCATTCGAGTGCAGCCACGCCATCCTCTGCCTGCGACACATTATAGCCTCGCGAAGTCAAGGCCGCCCGCAGCAGCGCTCGCATGCTCGCGCTGTCGTCCACGGTCAGGACATGAATATTCTCGGACATATAACCGCCTCTTCTTCCTTATTAAAACAGTTCAACTTCACCACCGCCCGTCTGCGGAGCAACGACCGGCTTGGGCGCCGGCGCCGCAACGGGCTCAACCGTCCTGCACCGTGTCCGGCCCATTACCGGGTCGAAATCGACACGCCGCGCCGACTCTCCGCCTACGTCCATACGCAGGATCGGGATCTTCTCCTCGGCGAGGAAATTCTTGGCAAACCGCGCATTGGCATCGCCAATACGGGTCATCCCGACATGCATGTTCGCTCCCCCGTAGACATGAGCTTTCATTC
Organism: Sphingobium sp.; assembly: GCA_020446425.1. Taxonomy (GTDB): domain Bacteria; phylum Pseudomonadota; class Alphaproteobacteria; order Sphingomonadales; family Sphingomonadaceae; genus Sphingobium. The sequence goes on from JAGRES010000010.1 coordinate 50,954, forward strand.
GAGACTTTACACCGCCACGTGTCATCATTTGGTTAATGAGCAGCTCCATCAGATAAATGCCGTAATTTTGATCGGCGACGGTGCCGCTGCCCGGTGACGGTTCGGCGAGAAGGAAGTGATTCATGCCGCCGACACGGGCCAGCGGGTCGTACAGGCAGCAGGCAATGCAGCTTCCCAGTACAGTGGTCAGTATTTCGTTCGCTCCGGTACCAACATACACCTGGCCCTGCATCACCGTGATGCGCTGGGGAAGGTTGATCGCCGTTTCGGGATTGTGGAACATGACCCGTTACAACCCCGCCACCGACAATGCGCGTTCCGCGATGCGCGGCAACGGAAGTATTTTTTCAGCAGCGCCCATATCGGCGGCGGCGCGCGGCATGCCATAGACCGTGCTGGTCGCCTCATCCTGCGCGATGGTCCGGCCACCTGCGCGGCGCATCGCCAGCAGGCCGCGCGCGCCATCCTGTCCCATGCCGGTCAGCAGAATGCCAACGGCGGCGGGGCCGAGTTTCTGCGCGACCGATTCGAACAGCGCATCAATGCTGGGGCGATGACCGGATATCAGATCTCCCGGCATCAGCTTGGCCAGAATCTTGTTCGCTCCGCCGCCGATAACGGCGTGCTTATCGTTTCCGGGCGTCACATATATATATCCCGGCTGCAGGATCGAACCGGACTCGAGCAACCGAACCTTCGCCGTGCACTGCTTGTCCAGGCGCTCCGCCATTGCAGGCGCAAAAGCGGCGCTGATATGCTGAACGATAACGGTCGGCGGACAGTTGGCCGGGAAAGCTGGCAATATATGATGCAGCGCTTCCACGCCGCCGGTCGATGCGCCGATCGCGATCAGCCGTACGCCAGCATCATCGCCTTGCGACGCTGCGATGGTCTGACGCGCTACAGGATTATGCGCAACAGGCGCACGTGGCGCGGCGGGCGCGTTCGGAACGCGTACGAAACGCACGCGGGCGGCCTCGCGCACCATGCGGGCCAAAGTGCCGCCATCGCTTTCGATCAGATTGCTGACCGAGCCATCGGGTTTTGCATAACAATTGACCGCGCCAAGCTCGAGCGCGCGAATGGTGGTATCGCACCCTTTTTGCGTGATGCCGGATACGATGACGACCGGCATCGGCCGCAACTGCATGATCTTGGCCAGGAAATCGAGGCCATTCATGCCGGGCATTTCGATGTCGAGGGTGACGACATCGGGGTTGAGCTCACGGATCATGCCGCGCGCCTGCATGGCATCAGCCGCCGCCCCTATGACTTCGATATCCGGTTCGCTGCTCAACATGCGCGTCAATATGGCGCGCATGGTAGCGGAATCATCGACGATCAACACACGTGTGCTCACGCCTTACCCTTTCGATATATTGTGCTCCCCACGAGCGACATGATATTCTGCGCATCGCCGCCGACGCGCTCACTATGGCCGATATACAAATGCCCCCCGGGCAGGAGTTGATCGGCGAACCGGGCGACCAGCCGGTCTTTTGTCGGCTGGTCGAAATAGATCATCACATTGCGGCAGAAGATGACATCAAAGCCGCGCTGCATCGGCCACGGCCCCAGAAGGTTGAGGCGTTTGACGCGGATCATGCCGCACAGCTCGGGCGCGATATGAGCCTCGTCGTCCACTTTCTTCACCCAGGTCCGCACCAGATCGGGCGGGACATCCTTGAGTGCCTCATAGGGGTAACGCGCCGCCTTGGCGCCAGCCACAGCGTGATCGGCGAGATCCGTGGCCAGGATCATGACGTCCTTGTCGAGAAAGGCACGCGCTTCGCGCTTGTCCGGCCCCAGCAAGGTCATCGCCAGTGAATAGAGTTCTTCGCCGGTCGAACAGCCAGCCGACCAGATGCGCACAGGCTTTCCAGCCTTCGCCTTGGCCATCAGCATCGGTCGCGTAACATTGGCCAGATGCTCGAAATGATGGCTTTCGCGATAGAAGAAGGTGTGGTTGGTGGTCAGCGCATTGATCGTCTTGCGGCGCTCGCCGTCGTCCTTGCGGATCATATCAATATAGCGCGCGAAGGTTTGCTGTCCGCTTTCGCGCACCAGCGGCGCGAGGCGTGAGTAGACAAGGGTGGCCTTGCCCGGTGGCAGCACGATACCCGCGATATCATAGACAATATCGCGTACCGCCTCGAAATCCTTGCGCGAGTATACCTGCGCGCTGATGCCTGGGAACGGCGTAAAATTATTTTCCGCCAGCGCCTGCTGCATTGTCATGCCGCCGCCAGAGCAGCGCCATGATTGGCGAAATTATCCGCAACCAGCGTATCCACATCGAGGATCAGCGCGACCTTGCCATCGCCCAATATGGTGGCGCCCGCCACGCCGATCACCGGCTGGTAATGCGCTTCCAGGCTCTTGATGACGAACTGGCGCTGATCGACGATGCTGTCGACCATCAGCACGGCCTGCCCATGACTTTCCGTATCGACAACGATCAGCACAGCTTCCGCTGGCGTATTGGCTGCGCCGCTCGCGCCGACCGCGTGGTCGAGGCGAACGATGGGCAGGAACTTGCCCCGGCTGTTCAGTACCATCAGGTCCTTGCCGATATATTTGACGTCGGCTTCCTCGGGACGCATGCTTTCGAGCACATGGGTGAGCGGCACGACGATCGTCTGGTCGCCCACGGTCACGATCATGCCGTCGGCAATGGCCAGCGTGAGGGGAAGAGCCAGCGTGAATGTGCAGCCTTTGCCCGGATGGGACTCGATCGAGATACGACCGCCCAGATCCTTGACGTTCTGACGGACCACATCCATGCCGACGCCGCGTCCTGAAATATTGGATACCGTTTCCGCAGTCGAGAAACCGGGCGCGAAAATGAGGTTGTCGATCTCTTCGTTCGACAGTTGCGCACCCTGTGCGACGATGCCCTTGTCGAGAGCCTTTTGCAGCACCTTCTCACGGTTGATGCCTGCGCCGTCATCCGACAGCGATATGACAATGCGGCCAGAGCGCTGCTCGGCGGACAGGTGTAGATTGCCCTCGGCGGGCTTGCCATTGGCGACGCGTACTTCGGGAGTTTCGATACCATGATCAACCGCGTTGCGGATCAAGTGTGTCAAAGGCTCGCCAAGGCGTTCCACGACGGTCTTGTCGAGTTCGGTGCCCTCGCCGCTCATGGTCAGCGCAACACGCTTGCCGGTATCGGTTTCCAGCTCGCGGACGATACGCGGCACGCGCGAGAACACCGAACCGATCGGCTGCGCGCGGATCGACATCGTGCTTTCCTGAATGTCGCGGGTGAGCAGGTCGAGCATGCCCATTTCATCAATCGCGGTCAGGCCATGGCTGGCCAGGCGCTGCGCCATCATCGCCTGCGCGATCACTAGCTCGCCAACCGTGTCGATCAACTTATCCAGCTTGGCGAGGTCAACGCGAACGGTCTGCCCGACTGAGCTGACCTGCCGCGCCTGCGCCGGCGTGGCGGGCGCGACCGGCGCCTTGGCTCCGGCGGCCTCGGGAGCCTCCGGCTTGGCGGCATTGGTTTTGGCTGGCGCCGCATCCTTCGCATCGGCGGCTTTCACTGCCGCTTCTTGCGGTGCATCGCTTTTTTCCGGCTGCTGCTGCGGCAGGACTTCAGCAAGTTTGACGACAATGCCTTCCCTCTGCACCGGAGCGGAGAGGGACTCGAATTTCAGCTCGCATTCGTCGCCGATGAAATCGAAAATCTCTTCGACTTCCTTTTTGTCGGCATGCGGCGGAATATAGAATGTCCAGGCGAGATACGCCTTCTCTACGTCGAGCTTGTCGAGGGTCGGGACATCCCCTGCATCGACAGCGATGCACAGGCCACCCATTTCCTCAAGTTCACGCAGCATGAGCAGCGGCTCACTGCCGTTGGCCAGCGCCCCGTCGCGGAAGCGGATATGCAGATTGCGGCCATAAGCCTCGCCGCGATTTTCATCGGCTTCCGCAGCAGCTTCCTGGCGGGCCTGTTCTTTCGCGACCACTTTCGCATCGGCGGCACGTTCCACCTCGGCAGCGGCAGCTTCAAAGGCCGCAGCCTCTTCCTCGCTGACGGCCAGATCGCCCATCAGGTCATCGAGGTCGAAATCCAGGCCCATATCGTCGACGGGACTTGCGAGTTCTGCGAGTTCCTCCGCTTGCTCGACAGGAGCTTCGTCAGCTGCGACGGTTTCCTCGACTGTCTCGGCGGGTGCCTCATCTACCGGAGGCGCAGCAGGAGCGCTGTCTTCATCAAAAGCCGGTTGTCCGGCCGCTGCGCGTTCCGCTATTTCTTCAAGCTGCTGGCTGATCGCCGCATCGTCAGGCACCTCGCCCTCGCCGCGCGCCGCCGCCACATGATCGGCCAGCACATCGAACGCGCGCAGCATCAGCGTCGTAAGAGAGTCGCTCAGGCCCAGCTCGCCGTCGCGCACATAGGAAAGTACAGTTTCGAACTTGTGGGTAAACGCCTGCAGCACGGTGAAGCTGAACGCTCCAACGCCGCCTTTGATCGAGTGAACCGCACGGAAAATGCCGTTGACCGTTTCGGAGTCCGCTTCACCGGACTGACAGGCCATCAACCCTTCTTCGGCTCCCGCTAATGCCTCTTCGCATTCCAGGAAGAAGATGTTCTGGATTTCCTCATTGGTCATCGCTGTGTCCCGTCCATTTCATTACGCTGGCCAGACCCGCCATTTGAGCCGCGCTGGCCATGGCGGGCGAAGCGTGTACGGTCATGTCGACCGAGCGCGCCAACGCCGTTTGCTGAATGCTCAGCAACAACTGCAAACCCGATTGTCCGATGCGCGTTACATCCCGTCCCTCAATCGTAACCGGTTTTCCGGCTTCAAGGCTCTGAGCGATATGATCGACAAGGGCACCCGCCGTTGTCCGGTCAATCACACTGGGAAGGGTTATCATCGTCATGCTTTACGATCCTCAATCAGCAATTCTTAAAATTCCGACCAGTCATCCTCGTCCACCTTCAACGCAAGGTTGCCGCTGACTGCCGGACCCGAAGAGGTTTTGGCCGGTGCCGCGGTTGTACGCGCGGGGCTCGCCTTGACCGCCATCTCCGGCGAGGCGGCCATGCCGCCAAGTTTGAAACGGCCGACCAGATGTGAAAGCTCGTCAGCCTGGGATGCGAGACTGCGCGCGGCCGCCGTCGATTCCTCGACCATCGCCGCATTCTGCTGGGTCACCTTGTCCATATCGCTGACGGCGGAGTTGACCTGTTGCAGCCCGGCTGCCTGAACTTCCGTCGACTTCGAAATCGACGCGATCAATTCGCTGATCTCACCGACGCGGCCGACAATGCGTTCCAGCATCGAGCCGGTTTCGCCGACAAGCCCGACGCCTTCCTCGACCTGCTGTGCGCTGGTCATGATCAGCGCCTTGATATCCTTGGCGGCTTCGGCGCTGCGCTGCGCCAGAGCGCGCACTTCGTTGGCGACGACTGCGAACCCCTTGCCCGCATCGCCCGCACGCGCGGCCTCGACACCGGCGTTGAGCGCCAGAAGATTGGTCTGAAACGCGATGCCGTCGATCACATTGATGATCTGGGTGATTTCCTGCGCGGATTTTTCGATCGCGCCCATTGCATTAACGGCTTTTTCAACGACCACCCCGCCTTCGCTGGCTTCACGGTGGGCGTCATTGATCGCAGAGGTTACCTGATTGGCACTCTGCGCGGTATTTTTGACCATGCCGGTGATGTCGTTCATCGACGTTGCAGACTCTTCCAGCGAAGCAGCCTGTTGCTCGGTGCGCTGGGAAAGGTCATGAGAAGCAGTGCGAATTTCGCTCGCGCTGGCATGAATGGTGCGCGATGTCTGGGTGACTGAACCCATAGTGTCGGACAGGCTGTCCATTGCGCGATTGAAATCGCCGCGCAGGCTTTCATACTCACGCGGAAAGCTCTGGTTGATACGGTAGGCCAGGTCGCCTTCGGCCAATTTGGAGAGACCGGCGCCAAGAACCTGCACTATATGGTCCTGATTCTGGGCCCCATCATTGATAGTGCGCGCATTGTCGCGGAATGCCGACATGGCCGCCACCATGCGGCCTACACAGTCGCTATGATCTGAATAGGCGATAGGGCTGTCGAGATCGCCCGCAGCAAGACCTTCCATACGCACGACTGTATCGACATAGGGATCGCAGATCAGACGGCCGGAAAGAAGTACCGTGGCGAGAGAACCGGCCAGCGCTATAGCCCCTGCCGCAAAACCCGCCATCGTCATCGCATTGGATGCCAGATACACGCCTGCAACGCCGATAATGCTCCACACCGCATGTATCGCCAGCAAAGCCTTGAATTTGACCCGTATCGGGGCCTGCTTCTTGAACCAGTCCAACATAAATACCTTACGCTCCCCACAACCCTGAATCACGACTGTCCCTTCGTGCATCAGGCTGAAATAGTTTCAGAATAGTGCTATATTAAATTGGTTAACGGACCGTATCGCCCGGACTGTTCACGCGGCGGTCACGAAAATTCCGGGCCGCCGCGCCGAACCGTTTTCAGAAATCGTCCCAGTCGTCCTCATCGACCGACAGAGCGAGGTTGCCTGCCGCCATGGGAGCAGACTGCCGCTGTTTAGCCGGAACGGCTTTTCCACTCCCGGCTGAGCGCGGCTTTTCCATCGCGCCACCAAGCTGGAAGCGGGACACCAGCTGCTTCAGGCTCTGCGCTTCGCTGGCCAAGCTGCGCGCCGCTGCGGTGGTTTCTTCGACCATCGCCGCGTTTTGCTGGGTCATCTTGTCCATGTCATGCACGGAGCCGTTGACCTGTTCCATATTGCGCGCCTGAGTATCGCTCGAATTGGCGATATCGTTGATCAGCTGGCTGACTTCACCGACGCGCGTCACGATGGTGCTGAGCACCGAACCGGTCTCGCCCACCAGGGCAACACCATTTTCAACCTGTTGCGCGCTGGTCGTGATCAGCTTCTTGATATCGTTGGCGGCATCGGCGCTGCGCTGCGCCAAGGCACGCACTTCGTTGGCGACGACAGCAAAACCCTTGCCAGCATCGCCCGCACGGGCGGCTTCGACACCGGCATTGAGTGCCAGCAAATTGGTCTGGAACGCGATGCCGTCAATGACGTCGATTATCTGCGTGATTTCCTGCGCACTATGCTCGATGGCACCCATGGCAGCCACGGCCTTTTCGACCACTGCGCCACCATTGCCCGCCTCGCGCTCGGCCTCGTCGATTGCATGGCGTACACCGGCCCGTGCCTGTGCCGTTGACAGAGCCAGTTCGGTCGTCTGGTTGATGGCCGCCGCTGTTTCTTCCAGAGCCGCGGCCTGCTGCTCCGTGCGCATCGAGAGGTCGTCCGCCGCAGAGCGAATCTGCACGGCACCCGTGTCGACATTAGCCGCCGATGCGGTGACATGCCCCAAAGTGACGGACAGTTCGTTCATGGTGCTGTTGAAGCTGGTGCGCAGGCCTTCATATTCCGGCGCGAAAGGCTCGTTGATACGATAGGTCATGTTGCCGGCGGAAAGCTGGCTCAGCCCCTGGTCAAGGTCAGCGACCACGCGCTGCTGCTTTGCATCCGCTTCCGCCTTGGCGATGCCGGTTTCGCGGAATACCTTCATCGCAGATGCCATCTGGCCAATTTCATCGTCCCGGCCAGCGCCATGAATATGCACGTTGAAATCGCCACTGGCCATACGGCGCATTTCCTCGGAGGTTTCGTCAATAGGGTCGATCACCTGACGGCGCAGCCGCAAACCGGCAGCATTGATGAAAAAGATCAGCGCGCCCGCAACCAGCAACAGTGCGCCAACCGACGCATAGGTGATCAGGCTGCTATGGTCGGCCAGTTTCTTTTGCGCATCGCCCGCCATCACGACCAGTTGGTCGATATCAGCGCGGTGCGCCTTGTAAAGCTGGGTGAGGCTGCTGGTATGAATGGCATCGGCGCCGGCAAAGTCGCCGCGTTGCAGCGCGGGGATGAAGCTCCCCTCGACTTCCGTCCAGAAAGCATCCGCCGATGTATTGGCAACAGCCATCTGCGCCTTGAGCGCAGCGTCCAGCTCCGACGTCTGCCAATAGGCCTTGCGCTCTTCATATTGCTTGCGCAGCTCGGCAAGGCGAGCGACATGGAGGTCTACCTGCTCGTCCTTGACGGCAATGGTCGTCTCCAGAAAGGGCTCAATGATATATTCGGGCGGCGGAAGAATATCCGCAACCAGATCGCTTTGCATCTGCCCTTCTTTGTGAAGCGGTCCGCCCATGCTGATTTCACGGATGGAAATGCCTGCTACGATGATGGCGAAGGCCACCAGCCCGATCAGTATCCGTACGCCCCGAAGCGTCGATTGTTTTATGGTCATTTGCCCCTGCACTTGAATTATGATTGCACAGGGGAAAGCTTTATAGAGGAGCGTGGTCAACAACCGGTTAAACAGGCCGAAAAATTCATTCCATCAGTGACATCTCGGCACGGCCAATATCTGCCTTGGACTTCTTGATGAACAACGCCATTGGGACGAAGGAAATTGTGATCAACAATAAGATATGGAAAACATTGATATATGCGATCATGCTTGCCTGACGGGTCACTTCCATATTCATCATTGTCAAGCCTGCCTGAGTCGCATCAGACCGGATCAACCAGCTTGGATCAAAATACATGGAATAGGGCGTTATATGGGCTGCAAGACCTTCGTGACTGGCACTGCTGCTGCGACTAAGTATTGTAATCACAAAAGAAATCCCTGCCGATGATCCGATAGAACGCGTCAGGTTCATTATGCTCGCGCCGTCTGTTCGCAATGATGCAGGAAGGGTCGAATAGGCCATCAGTGTGATCGGGACGAAAAGCAGCCCCATGCCCAGGCCCTGAACAAAACCATTTACAACAAAATACAGATTGCTGGTTTCGAGGTTCCACAGAGACATTTCATAAAAGGAAGCGGCGATTATGAGCAGCCCTACAGAGATGATCGCCCTGATATCCAGACGCGCCGCCAGACGCCCGGCTAGCCCCATGGTTGTCATGACGCCTAAGCCGCGCGATGCCATGATAATACCGGTATCGATCACGGGGTAACCGAACAGGGACTGGAGCATGATCGGTAACAACGCCATTGTGGCAATCAGGATCATGCCTAAGATGATCATCAACGCAGAACCCACGACCAGATTACGGTTCGCAATCAGCTCCTTGTGGAAAATCGGATTGCTGGAAGTCGCGATATGAACGCAGAACATCCAGAAAGCGGATAACGCGATCAGCAGCTCCAGCCATATCTCGATACTTTCAAACCATTCCTTATGCTGTCCACGGTCCAGCATGAGTTGGAGGGCAGCCAGACTGATTCCCAGCAGGATAAAACCGGTTATATCGAACGGTCGCGACCGCTCGCGGAGCTCCGGCAGAATGACCGCTACACCCGCGAGAGCGACAATACCAATCGGGACGTTGACGAAAAATACCCAGCGCCAATCCAGATATTCCGTCAGAAAACCGCCTAATATCGGCCCGAGGATCGGACCTATCATGACGCCCATTCCGAACATCGCCATGGCCTGCCCGCGCTGTTTTTCCGGCGTAAAATCGAACATTACGGTCTGGGCCATCGGCGACAGGAAAGCCCCCGAAACACCCTGCAAAATGCGAAATATGACCATCTCTTCTATGGTGGTCGCTATTCCGCACAGCACGGACGAAACCATAAAAACAAATATCGCCAATGAGAAAAGCGTTCGCCTCCCCAGATGGTTGGAAAGCCATCCCGTTGCCGGCAAAGCAATGGCCGAGGCGACGATATAACTGGTCAGCACCCAGCTTACGCTCTCCTGATTGGCGCCAAGCGCCGCCTGCATATGCGGCAGGGCGACATTGGCGATCGTCATATCCAGCACCTGCATCACCGCAGCCAGCATGGCCGCAATCTTCAACAGGACGATCTTGCTGCTGGAAAGCCCCTGCAGGTGCGCGCCGGAAAAGTCAGTCGCTGACATTGACCGTTACGTCGATGCTCAGGCCCGCAATCAGAGGGCGAGGCGACTCTTCATCAATCACGATACGCACCGGAACCCTTTGCGTCACCTTCACCCAGTTACCATTGGCGTTCTGCGCGGGAAGAATGGAGAATTGGGACCCCGTGCCGCCACCAATGCTGGCAACATGGCCTTTCAGCTCCAGGCCGCCATAGGCATCGACTTCGATTGTTGCCGGCTGCCCGGACCGGAGCCGGTTCAACTGGGTTTCCTTGAAGTTCGCTTCTACCCAGCTGCTGGCATTTTCAACGATACTGACGACCGGCAAGGCGGTGATCATCATCTGACCGACCTGCAGCCTGTCAATCTGGCTGATCCGCCCCGCAACGGGCGCTCGGACTTCCGTTCTTTCCAGATCAAGCAAAGCCTTGGCGCGCTGCGCACGGGCAGCAGCCAGTTGCGGATTGACGCCGGGCACCTGCCCGCCCGTTGCCAGCGCGCTGCGCGCCTCGACGGCATCTGCCCTGGCGGTTCGCAAGCTGGCCTCCGCCACATCAAGCGCATGCCGTGCGGCATCCAGACGGGCCTTGGTCGTAAATCCCTTGTCGGACAGCTGACGCTGGCGGTCATATTCGCTTTGCGCGAAGGCGATATCCTTGCGCGCCTTGGCGATATCGACGTTCGTGCCGCTATATTTCGCCTGTAATTCACCGACGCCAACCTGAGCCGCTGCAATCGCCGCGTCCGCCTGCGCCAAGGCAACGCGATACGGCTCCGGGTCGATACGGAACAGCAGATTGCCCTCTTTTACTTGTTGGTTTTCTCGCACCGCCACTTCGACAATGCGCCCGGAGACCTCCGCGCTGACAGAAACGATGTCCTGCTTCACATAGGCGTTGTCAGTGCTGACCTTGTCATGATTCCAGTACCAATACGCCGCAGCAGCGACAGCCAGCACTGCCGGAACGGAAATCATCATGAGGAGGCGCTTGCGCCGCGATGGCTTGCCTCCATTCTCGTTACCGGCCTGAATATCATGCTTGGACATCATGGGATCCGCTTCAGCCATGTTTCGCTCCCAAAAGCTCTGCCGGCTCCTCCATTTTCAGCAAATTACCACGAACATGGTTGAGTAAGGCACGAAGTTGTTCGACCTGGTCCTGATTTAGGTCCTTGATGATACGATCCAATATCGAAAACCCTATTTGCTGAAGATCTTCCACTACAGGTTCCGCCGCCTCGGTCAGGAAAAGCTGCCAGGCGCGCCTGTCCGCAGGGTCACGCCTGCGCTCCACGAAGCCGGCCTGTTCCAGCCGGTCGACCATCCGGCAGACGGTCATCGGCTCCACATCCATATATTCCGCCAATGCGCCTTGGGTCAGCCCAGGGGATCGACGCAATATCAATAGAGTGCGCCATTGCGCACCGGTCGCTCCGACCACACGCGCCGCCTCGTCCAGCTGCTTACGCAGCAGACGCGACACATCCATACACAGAAATGCAATATTGTCTTCCATAGCTGCGATATAATAAGCATATATATATTAATCAATTGCAAAATATGCACATGGACAATCGGCAATGTTATTTGAGCGTTCCGGACCTGCCATCATATTGGCGGCACATGCAATGGGTCTGCATGCTGCTTGCTTCGACCATATCGAGGCAGCGCATGGACATATGACAGGGCTAATATGTAGAGGTTACCGTGCCATGGAGCATCATGGCCCGTGCTGGAGGTAATGCGCCTCAGGCAGGTACCTTGTCTTTTTCCCGGACTTTGGCCCGGCCTTCATCGCCGCCGGTAAGTGCGTCGACAAAGGAATTCAGCCACCAGTTCACATCTTCCTTGCGCAAGATATCCATCATCGCCTGCCAGCGTTCGATCCTCTCGCTCTTGTCCATATTGAGCGCGCGCGCGATCGCATCGGCCACATCCTCTGCGCTGTGCGGATTGACCAGCAGCGCCTGCTTGAGCTGGTGCGCGGCACCCGCGAAGGAGGAGAGGATCAGCACACCGGGATCTTCCGGGTCCTGCGCGGCGACATATTCCTTGGCCACGAGGTTCATGCCGTCACGCAGCGGCGTGACCAGACAGGCCGCCGCCGCACGATACATGCCGGCGAGTGCACCGCGCGGATATCCCTTGTTCACATAACGGATTGGTACCCATTCAGCGCTGGCAAGCTCGCCATTGATGCGGCCCGACAACGTATCGAGCTGGTTGCGGATCTCCTGATAGCTTTGCACATCACCGCGCGAAGGCGGCGCGATCTGCAGCATGAAGACCTTTTCCTGCATCTCGGGATGTTCCTTGAGGAAGCGTTCATACCCCCAGAAACGCTCCTCCAGTCCCTTGGAATAATCCAGCCGGTCGACGCCCAGGATCATCGCGCGCCCTTCGGCGCTGCGGCGCATGCTGTCGCACGCCTGAATAGCGAGCTCCTGATTGGCCATGTCCTGAAACGCGGCGGCGTCAATGCCGATCGGGCAGGCAATCGCCCTGAGTACGCGGCCCTGATAGGACAGGCAGCCATCCTCCAGTATCTCGGCGCCAAGCTGCGTCTGCGCATAATGGAGGAAGGAATCCAGCCATTCCTGCGTCTGCAAGCCGACAACGTCATAGAAGAAGAGCGATTCGACCAGCTCCCGGTGATGCGGCAGGGACAGCAGCAGGCGCGTGGGCGGCCATGGAATATGCAGGAAAAAGCCGATGCGGTTTTGTATGCCCTGGCGCCGCAACTCCCGGCCCAACGGGATCATATGATAGTCATGGATCCACACCAGGTCATCGGGCTCGATCAGCGGGCTGAGCGTATCCGCGAAGCGCAGATTGACGCGGGCATAACCGCCCTCGAAACCGCGCTGGAACTCGGCCAAGTCGATCCGGTCGTGAAATAGCGGCCAGAGCGTGCGGTTGGCATATCCGTTATAATATTCCTCGGTATCCTGCGGCTCGAGATCAATCGTGGCAGTGGTGACCCCGTGATTGCGCTGAAAATTGATGTGGCCGGTGAAGCTCTCTGTTTCCTGTCCAGACCATCCGAACCACATCCCGTTGCTTTCCCGCAGCGCCGCCGACAGCGCAACAGCCAGCCCGCCCTGATTGGCTTCCCCCTCACCCACCGGCGGCTGTACGCGGTTCGAAACGACTAAGAGGCGGCTCATCGGACTGTACTCCATGGCTCGCTGAGCAAAACAGCGCAGTTGATCGTCCCCACCAACGAGTAGGTCTGGGGATAGTTGCCCCAAAGCTCGCCTGAATGCGGGTCGATATCCTCGGACAACAACCCGGCTCCGGTCCGGCGGCGCATCATTTCTTCGAAGAGCGTCCGCGCATCCTCTAATCTATCTGTAGCATGAAGTGCCTCGATTAGCCAAAAAGTGCATACGTTGAATGCCGTTTCGGGCAGGCCGAAATCGTCTTCGGTCGCATAGCGCAGCATATGGCTGCCGCGCCGCAATCCTTCCTCTACGGCCTGCAAAGTCGTACGAAAACGCGGGTCGTCGGGCGGCAGAAACTGCATGTCGAGCAGCTGGATCAGACTGGCGTCCAGATCGTCGCCGCCGAAAGTCGCGGATATGCGCTGGCTGTCCTCGCGCCAGGCCTGGCTCTCGATATGTTCGCGAATCATGCCCGCCCGCTCGGTCCAGAAATCGCTTCGATCATCCAACCCCAACTGGCGCGCTATGATGGCCAGCCGGTCGCATGCCGCCCAGCACATCGCCACGGAATAGGTGTGGACCGAGCTGCGCGTGCGCAATTCCCACAGGCCGGCATCGGGCTTGTCATGTACGGCCCAGGCACGCTCGCCAATGGACTCAAGCGCGTGAAAGTCCTCGACGCCGCACATGCGGAACAGCCGCTGGTCGAAAAACGCCTGCGCGTTCGACAGGATGATCTGACCATAGGCGTCGTGCTGGATCTGCTCATAGGCCTGATTGCCAACCCGCACCGGCCCCATACCGCGATAGCCGGACAAGCCATGGGCGATCCATTCCTCCAGCTTGACCTCGCCGCCCACACCATAGAGCGGCTGGATATGCCCGCCTTTGGCGCTGTCGACGATATTGCGCAGATATTGGAGATACCCCTCCAGCACATCGAGCGCACCAAGCCGGTTGAGGGCCTGAACCGTGTAATAGGCGTCGCGAATCCAGCAATAACGATAGTCCCAGTTACGGCCTGAATCCGCATGTTCGGGGATCGAAGTGGTCAGTGCCGCCACGATAGCCCCGGTTTCCTCATGCTGGCACAGCTTGAGAGCGATGGCGGCGCGGATCACTTCCTCCTGCCATTCCACCGGTGTGGCCAGCCCGCGTACCCAGCTGCGCCATTCATTGACTGTGCGGTCCATCATGGTCTCGACGGTGTGGCGCACGTCGCCCTGAAAGCTCTCATCCGGACCGAGGAAGAAATAATGCGGCGATTCGACGCGGAACATATGTTCGTCCTCGATCCAGCCCACCGGCGCGGTGGTGGTGAGGCGCAGCGTCATTTCGTTGGTGATATAGCGTATATGGTTGGACCCGCGCGTACGCGGGCAATCCTCGCTACCCCAATGGCGTGCCGGACGCAGGCGCACCTTGATACGCGGCGACCCTTCGAGCGGACGCACGATGCGTGCGAACGCGACCGGGCGATACATGCGTCCCTCGCCGCGATAGCGCGGACAGAAGTCGATCACTTCGATCGCATTGCCCTCCTGGTCGCGATGCTGCGTAACCAGTACAGGCGTGTTGCGGCGATAATATTGGGTGGTCTCGACACAATTTTCGAGGTCGATCTCCCAGAAGCCACGTGCGCCATCGGCGCCGCGCGGCGCGGCATCGAGCAGGGACGAGAAAACCGGCTCTCCATCGACACGCGGCACGCACCCCCAGACAAACCGCCCGGCCCGATCCACCAGAGCAGAAACCTGGCAATTGCCGATCGGCCAAAGGTCCATCGTCGCGGTCATGAAAGCAATTCCTCCAGCCAGTTTCGGACAGCATCCGGGTTTGAGAGATTATAATGCGCCGCGCTGTACCGCGGCGTGCCCACCAATATGCCATAGCCGCCCATTGCGGCGGCGGCCTCGAACCCATGTTCATCGGTCACATCGTCACCCACGAACACAGGCGTCGATCCGCCCAGGTCCGGTTTGCCCATCAGGTGGCGGATCGCGCCGCCCTTGTCGTGACCGCCGGGGCGCAGTTCCACCATCATCTTGCCTTCTTGCAGGAAAAGGCCGAGCTCCCGCGACAATTGATTGGCCAGCGCCTGCGCCTCGGATTCGATTTGCGGAAATACCCGGTAATGCAAGGCGACGCCGAAACTCTTGTCCTCCAACAGGACGGCATCATGGGCGGCGGCGAATTTCACGAATTCCTCACGCGCGGCATCCAGCGCCGCCGGACGTGCCGGCGATTCCTCGACGCCCTGCCAGCGATATTCGGTGCCGTGACTGCCCGACAGGCCGAGCTCCTGCGCCGCCGCGCCCAATATTTCGTCGAGCTGTGCCAGCGAGCGGCCGCTCACGATCGCCAGCCGCCCCTCCAGCCGGCGATGCACGGCCAGCAAGGTGGCGCGCAGTTCCGCGTCGGCGCGCACTTCATCGGGCCGGTCGATAAGGTCGACCAGGGTACCGTCAAGATCGAGAAAAAGACTGGAGTCGCCACCCAGGCGGGGGGGCAGGACAGGAAGCGTAGCGGTCGTTTCTGCGGCCGTTATGGCTTTTCTCCACATGATATTCGGGTAGCATGCCCGCATGAAAACGGGTGGCTGTCGATTGCTCCCTTCACCATTGCCACAGTTGCGCTATATCTCACAAGCCTTCGAAAGGCCGTTATCGCCCCGAAAGACAGGAAATTATGACTACCCCCCTTCCCAGCCCCACCAAATTGTTCGGCCGCGACCACTGGCTGGGCGGTCCGATTTATAATTGGTGGCATAATAATGTCGTCGAAACCGTCGACCATGCGCATGTCATCAAGAAAATCTTCTCCGACAATGGCTGGTCGCCCCGCTACCTGTTCCTGACGCTGATGTCGGCGGGAATCGCTGTGCTCGGCCTGCTGCTGTCGTCGCCAGCCGTCGTCATCGGCGCGATGCTGCTGTCCCCGCTGATGACGCCGATCATCGGCCTGGGGTTCAGCCTGGCATTGTTCGATTACAAGGAAATGCGCGAATCCCTGATCAGCCTGGCCGCGGGGGCCGGAGCGGCGATATTGTTCACCGCCCTGATCGTGCTGATGTCGCCGCTGCAGGCGCCGACAACAGAAATCATCGCACGCACGCGCCCCAACCTGTTCGATTTGGGCGTGGCGATGTTCGCGGCGCTGGCCGGCGCATTCGCGGTTATCCGCGGACGGGGCGAAACCATTGTGGGCGTCGCCATCGCCACCGCATTGATGCCGCCACTGGCCGTGGTCGGCTATGGCCTTGCGACCTGGAATGCGCCGGTGCTGGGCGGTGCATTCGCACTGTTCCTCACCAACCTCTTCACCATTGCGCTGTCTGCAACCGTGATGGCGCGTTTCTATGGCTTCGGCTTTACTCTCTCCAGCCAGCAAAGCTGGACCCAGACGGGATTGCTGCTCGGTGTGTTCATCATCATGGCCGTTCCGCTCGGCATATCGCTCAAGCAGATAGCGGGCGAAGCCCTGACCGTGCGTGAAGTGCGCAGCGTGCTGACCAGCCGCTATGGCGGCACATCGCGCGTGACGCAGCTCGATGTCGATTTCGATTCGGAGCCGATCACCGTCCGGTCGGTGGTCATCACACCAGCCGATCAGGTGCAGAAAATCGCCGATGTGCAGGGCGAGCTCTCCCGCCGTCTCGGCCAGCCCATCAACCTGCAGATGGATCAGGTGGTTTTGCAGGCGGGCGCGAGCGCCCTGGCGGCGCAGCGCGAGGAGATGCGGCAGGCAACCGAGCTCGCCAACCAGCAGAATATGGCGGTCAATACTCTGGCGCACACGGTCGCTCTGGCCGCGGGCGTCGATGCCGATGAAGTCACCATAGACCGCGAACGCCGCCGCGCCACCGCCAATGCCGCGCCTTTGCCGGGAGCCCGCCTTGCCACCTATCATGCGCTGGAACAGCGGGTAGCGACAGACAATAGCGGATGGAACATCAATATTATTCCGCCCCGCCTGTCCATGCCGACGATCACATTTGAAGATGACGAAGATACCGTTACGGGCCCGACGAAGGATAATGTGCTTCTGTCCATATGGGCGGCCAAACGCTGGAACACCCCTGCCCTGTCCGTCCCCGGCCTGGTCGAAACACCGCCCGAAAATCCCAATATCGCGCAAAGGCGCGCGCTGGCCATCGCCATGATGCTGCGGCAGGAGGGAATTTCACCGGTTCCCGCAAGAGCACAGGGCTCTTCCTTCCGCCTGACACAACCGGTACAGTCAGCCGAATAGAAAACGGGACAGGATGACACCGGCACTTCTCAGCGCATTGATATTGGGCGGCGCATTGGTGCTGTTCGTCAGCGAACGGGTCCGCCATGATCTGGTGGCGCTGGCCGCCCTGTTTGCATGCCTGCTGACCGGGCTGGTAACGCCGCAAAACGCTTTCGCCGGTTTCGCCGATCCGGCCGTGCTTGCCGTCGCCGCCATATTGGTCGTGGGCCGCGCGGTCGAGCTGTCCGGCGCCGCATCTGCGATTGCCCGCGTCGCCATCCCCCACAGCGCGGGGTTCAATATCCGGCTTGGCGCGCTGCTGGCTGTCGCCATGCTGCTGTCGGCATTCATGAACAACATCGCCGCGCTGGTCATCACCATGCCAGTTGCCAGCGAGATCGCCCGCGATGCCAAGAAGCCTGTGGGCGCGACCCTGATGCCGCTCGCCTTCGCCAGCATATTGGGCGGCATGACGACGTTGATCGGCACGCCCGCCAACCTGATCCTGTCGTCGATACGGCGCACGGAGCTGGGCGCGCCCTTCGGCTTTTTCACAATGACACCGGTGGGCGTGGCCGTGGCAGCGCTGGGCCTGGTATATCTCGTTTTTCTGGGCTGGCGGCTGCTGCCGGTACGGGAAAAGGCGGAAAAGCAGCAGAAACTGCCTTGGCGTATCTTTGAACTCTACGTCCCCGGGCCGAAAGACATGCGCCTCGCCAAATTGCGCGCCGCGTTGCGCGATGCATCCGCGCGCATGCTGGCCGCCTTCCGCTTTGGCGAGCGCCTCTATGTCGGACGCGATTTCCGGCTGGAGCCGGGCGACCGGCTGCTCATCATGTCGCGCAACGACCAGACCAGCGTCGCAAGCAAGAGCAATCTCGCGGAAAACTGGCATGAGGAAGATGCGCCGGGCAGCGTGACCGCCCATGTTGTCGTCGGTCATGGCTCCTATCTTGCGGGCGGCGGCTATGACGAAGTGCGCACCAGCAGCGACAATCACCTTCGCGTCGTCGCCGTGGGTCCGCGTGCCGCGCGCGAGAAAAAGCCTCTGGCGCATCTGCGCGTTCGCCCCGGCGACCAGCTGTTCGTGCGCGGTCCGCAACAGGAGCTGGCCAAGTTCCTGACCGGCGCCCGTCTGCTGGAAATCGACCGGCTCGACCCAATGCCGGTAAAAGCAAGCAATTCCACGATCATCATCGGCATATTCGCCGTCGCGATATTGGCGATCGTGCTGGCCGGCGCCTCGCCCGCGCTGGCGTTTCTGGGAGCCGCCGCCATCCTGGCCGCCAGCCGCCTGATCCCCAGCGAAGATATTTACCGCTCGATCGACTGGAGCGTTATCGTGCTGCTCGCGGCCATGATCCCGGTGGGCCAGAGCTTCGAGGATAGCGGCGCGGCGCGCATTGCCGCCCAGTGGCTGGGCGAACTATTGTCGGGGCAGGCGCTGCCCGTCATATTGGCGGCGATATGCGGCGTTACCCTGCTGCTGTCGATCTTTCTCAACAATGTCGCCACCGCCGTCATCATGGGACCGCTCGCCATCGACACCGCCCATCTGATCGGCATCAATCCCGATGCGGCTTTGCTCGCCGTGCTGATCGGAGCGTCGTCCGATTTCCTCACGCCCATCGGTCACCAGAATAATCTGCTGGTAATGGGGCCGGGCGGATACCGCTTCACCGATTATATCCGTATGGGTGGATTGCTGGTCGTGATTGTTATTGCGACTGCCGCGTTCGTGCTTTCCGCGCTTTATGCCTGATTGCGATTTTATTCGCTGGCAGGCGGGTTTATAGATGGCCGCATGAACGTTGTGCTTCTCATCCTCCTCTATGTAGCGACGGTCATCGGCATGGAAGCATTTGCCTATGCGATGCATCGCTGGGTGATGCACGGCCTCGGCTGGTTCCTGCATGCCAGCCACCACCGCCCGCGCACCGGATATTGGGAATGGAACGACCTCTATTTCGTCATCTTCGCCCTGCCGTCCATACTGATGCTGGCGGGCGGCGTGCGCTGGGGCTGGGGTGATTGGGCGACCGCCATCGGCGCGGGCATCGCAACCTACGGCATGATCTACCTGATCTTCCATGACGTCATGGTGCACGGTCGCGTGCCGCACCGTTATGTGCCGCGCAGTGCCTATATGAAGCGCATCATGCAGGCGCACCGGCTGCACCATGTCGTCGAAACCAAGGAAGGCACGGTCAGCTTCGGCTTTATCGTCGCGCCACCGCCGGAAGTGCTGAAGGCCCGGCTCGCTGCCAACGGCAAGGCGGGGGTGCGCGCGCCTACGGGCTGAATTTTACACGCATCCTTCCCATGCAGGTTGGCCTGTTATATGGGAGGCGTACATTTCCGGGGACTGACCTTGATCGACACCATATTAGCCGCCGCGGCAAGCGGCCCCATCCGTTTCGAAAATCTGGGGCTGGACCCTGTCGCCATCGACTTCGGCGTGATCAGCATCAAATGGTACAGCCTCGCCTATCTGTCCGGTATCCTGATCGGATACTGGTATCTGCTGCGCCTGATCCGCGAACCGGGTTCGCCCATGGCCCGCCGCCATGCCGACGACATGATCTTTTACGCGACACTGGGCATCATCATCGGCGGGCGTCTGGCCTATGTGCTCTTCTACCAGCCGGAAATCCTCAAAAATCCGATTGATATCCTCAAACTGTGGAATGGAGGCATGTCCTTCCATGGCGGCGTGATCGGCGTGACCTGCGCCATCATATGGATGTCCTACAGGGAAAAGCTCAATTGGCTGCGCGTACATGATTATGTCGCCTGCTGCGTGCCCTTCGGCCTGCTTTTCGGGCGCCTCGCCAATTTCGTGAATGGCGAACTGTGGGGCAAGGAAACCGATGTTTCCTGGGCGATCATCTTCCCGACCGGGGGTCCCGTACCGCGCCATCCCAGCCAGCTTTATGAGGCCGGTCTGGAGGGACTGCTATTGTTCCTCATCCTGTGGATCGCCTTCTGGAAGACCAAGGCGCGTTATGAACCCGGCAAGCTGGTCGGTATTTTCCTGCTCGGTTACGGTCTCGCCCGTTTCGGCGTCGAATATGTGCGGGAAGCCGATGCGCAGCTGATGGAATTCGCGGATCGCACTGGTCTGCATATGGGCCAGTGGCTGACGCTGCCGATGATCGCGGGCGGACTTTACCTGATCGTCACCGCCAAGCGCCGCCGCGCGCGCGTGGAACCGGTGTCGGGCACGGCCAGTGTCAGCTGAGGGCTTTGGCAAGCGCGAACTGAGTTTTTCCGAGCGGCTGGCGCGCAGTATCGCAGGCGGCGGGCCAATCTCCCTGTCGCATTATATGGCGCAGGCCAACACGCAGTATTACGCCATGCGCGATCCGCTGGGCGCAGCGGGCGATTTCACCACCGCGCCGGAAATAAGCCAGATGTTCGGCGAAATGATCGGCCTGTGCCTGGCCGATATCTGGCAGCGCACAGGTCAGGCGCAGATGCCCTATTATGTCGAGCTGGGGCCGGGGCGCGGTACGCTGGCCGCCGATGCGTTGCGCGCGATGGAGCAGGCCCGCCTCGCGCCCGTCGCGCATCTCGTCGAAACCAGCCCCGTGCTGCGCGCGCAGCAACGTATACGTGTCCAGCACGCGCATTTCCACGATGCGGTTGAAACCCTGCCACGCGACCGGCCGCTGCTGATCGTCGCCAATGAGTTTTTCGATGCGCTGCCGATCCAGCAGGCAGTGAAAACCGAAGCTGGCTGGCGCGAAATGATGGTCGGGCTGGGGCAGGATACGCCCTTCGCCCCGGTTGTGGGCGAGCGCCCGGCCGATGCCCGCATTCCCGAGGCGCTGCGCGATGCGCCTGACGGGTCCATATATGAAAGCTGCCCGGCGGGGGCCGCGATCATGCTTGAACTGGCGTACAGGCTGCAAAAGCAGGGTGGCGCGATGATCGTAATCGATTATGGCTATGCTGGGCCAGCGCTTGGCGACACACTGCAAGCTTTATGTAATCATCAATACACAAATGTTTTCGACAATGCGGGCGGGGTCGACCTGACGGCTCATGTCGATTTCTCGATGCTGGCCGCCGCCGCGCAGCAGGGCGGGCTCACGACCTATGGGCCCACTGCTCAGGGCGATTTCCTGACCCGGCTTGGCATTCACGCCCGCGCCCAGTCCTTGGCGCGCGGCACGCCGGATAAAGCGCGGGACATCGAAACCGCGTTGACGCGCCTTGTTTCGCCGGAGCAGATGGGAACCCTGTTCAAGGTAATGATGGCCATGCATCCCGCATGGCCGGTGCCGGAGGGTTTTGCATGAAAATGGCCGCAAATGATGTGGCGATCTGGCACAGCGATATGCTGTCAGGCCTGCCGCATGGCTTTCTCGGCCGGGTGGGCGGCGTTTCCGGCGGTATCCACGCAGGACTCAATGTCGGGCTGGGGTCTGACGATGATCGCGCCGCAATAGAGGAAAACCGCCGCCGCGCCGTTGAGGCCGTGCTGCCCGGCGCGCGGCTGGTGACGTTGCATCAGGTGCATTCGCCCGATGCCATAGCGGTAACAACGCCTTATGCCGATGACGCGCGCCCGCATGCCGACGCGCTGGTCACGACGACGCCCGGCCTGCTGCTCGGCATGTTAACCGCCGATTGCGTGCCGGTACTGTTCGCGGACCGCAAAGCAGGCGTGATCGGTGCGGCGCATGCCGGATGGAAGGGCGCAATCAGCGGCGTAACCGACCGCACCCTAGAAGCCATGACAGAGCTGGGCGCGAGTATCGCGAACATCGCCTGCGCCATCGGACCATGCATCGGCCGTGCGTCCTATGAAGTGGATCTTGGCTTCGTCGACCGTTTCATGGCCGACGATCCCGCCAATGAGCGCTTCTTTGCCGATGGCCGCTCTGGCCATGCACAATTCGACATAGAAGCCTATGTCGCCGCGCGACTGGCTGCGGCGGGTGTGACACGCATCGAGGCACTGGGTCAGGACACATACAGCCAGCCGGAATCCTTCTACAGCTATCGCCGGTCCTGCCATAAGCAGGAACCCAGCTATGGGCGGCAGATCTCATTGATTGGGCTAAGATAAGACCCGTTCGTGTCGAGCGCAGTCCAGACACGGCTTCAGACCATCGCCTCTCGACTTCGCTCGAGGCGAACGGAATATGAGATGTTCCAGTGAACCATGAAGTTGCGCCGCGCAACTTCACCCAAACTCAATCCCAGTCCACCCGCGGCCATCCCTTTTCCACAGCCAGCTTCGCCAGGGGCGGATGCGGATTGGCGGCATAGGGCTCGTCCGCGAAGATCAACATCGGTTCGTCCGACACATGGTCAGAATAAGCGCGGATATGCGCTTCATCCCGATCCACGCCTTCTCTCGCCATCCATTCGCGGATCATCGTCAGCTTGGCAACATCGTAGCAATTTTCACCCGCGATTCTGGCACGGACATAATCCATATCCTGCCCCAGATGATCGGTGGCGATCACATCGTCGAAACCCAGCCTGCGCGCTATCGCCTCGACATAGAGGCGGTAGGACGCCGTCGCCATCACAAGGCGGCAGCCGTCCTGCCGGTCCTGCGCAATGCGCTCCAGCGCGCCCGCGCGAACATTGCCCTGCATCACCTTGTCGGCGAAACTTTCGATATGGGGTTCGAGTTTTTCACGCAGCACATGTGAGCCGATCATTAGCCGCTGGTTGAATTCCTTGAGCTGCTTGCGTGAGATAAGCTTGAGCACATAGGCCAGCATCGCAAAGGGGACTATCGGCGCAAGCAACAGCCGCCACGGCGCCATGTTGCGCGCGACGTGCAGCAGGAACGGAGTGTAGGTGCCGCGAAAGGTGATAGTGCGGTCCATGTCATAAATAGCCAGTTTGACAGGCCGGTTCACACTCATATCATTGGCAACCTTATGCTATTTCGCGCATTCTATCGTGCGGATGGGCCGTTTCGGCTTGCCGCGCAACCGATATTGGACCACTAATCGCTCCTTGATGAACCAGCCAGCGCAATTTTCCATCGAACCTGGACAGGAAGGCCAAGGCGACCGCCTGTGCTTTACCGGTTCCTTGTCGATCAGCAGCCTGGGCGATCTCTCCAACGAACTGGAACAGCTATCGGGTCCAATCGGTACCATAGATATCGGCCAGATCGAGCATATCGACACAATCGGCGCATGGATTGTGCACAGCCAGTCGGTCAAATGGCAATGCCCGGTCAACGGCGCGGATGCCGACGCGCAGCGCCTAATCGACGCCGTGCAGGTCGGTGACGAAGGCGCGGATTCAGCAGGGCTCCGTGCGCGCCAATTGCCTCCTTTGCAGCGGATATTGGGCGAAATCGGTGAATCCGTATCCCTGGCCGGCCATACATTGCTCGGCCTGATCGGTTTTCTGGGCGCAACACTGCTCACCATGGGCACGCTGATCCGCCACCCCTCGCATATGCGCTGGAACGCGGTGATCCAGCGTTTCGAGGTCGTCGGCGTGAAGGCGCTCGGCATTATCGGCCTGATGAGCTTCCTGATCGGCATTGTCATCGCCCAGCAAGGCGCGGTGCAGCTGCGCCAGTTCGGCATGGAGGTGCTGACCGTCAACCTGGTCGGGCGGCTGACCTTTCGTGAACTCGGCGTGCTGATGACAGCGATCATGGTCGCGGGGCGTTCCGGCTCCGCCTTTGCCGCGCAGATCGGCACGATGAAGCTGACCGAAGAGATTGACGCAATGCGCACGATCGGCGTCTCACCGATGGAGGCGCTCATCATGCCGCGCATCATGGCGTCGGTGGTGATGATGCCGCTGCTCGGTTTCTATTCCTCGATCATTGCGATCATCGGCGGCGGGTTTCTGTGCGCCGTGTCGCTCGATATTCCGCCCGTCACCTTCATCCAGCGCCTGCGTGAGGTCGTGCCGCTGCACGACATATGGATCGGACTGATCAAGGCGCCGGTTTTCGGCCTTATCATCGGCATGACCGGCTGTTTCCAGGGTTTGCAGGTCAAGGCCAATGCAGAGGAAGTCGGCCTGCGCACCACAGCCGCCGTCGTGCAGGCAATTTTCATGGTGATCGTGCTGGATGCGGTATTCGCCGTGCTGTTCACCTGGGTGGGATGGACATGAGCGCCGCAGAACCGGAAATCGCGATCCGTGTGCGCGGGCTGCGCACCAGTTTCGGCGAGCATGTCGTGCACGAAAATCTCGACCTCGACATGCACAAAGGCGAGATATTGGGCGTGGTCGGCGGATCCGGCACGGGTAAATCCGTGCTGATGCGCGCGATCATCGGATTGCAGGCAGCCGATACCGGCGAGATTTCCGTGTTCGGCGAGTCCATGATCGACCGCGACGATACCGAAACGGTGGAATTGCGCAAACGCTGGGGCGTATTGTTCCAGGGCGGTGCGCTGTTTTCCACATTGACGGTCGCCGAGAATATCGGGGTGCCGATCCGCGAATTTTACCCGCAAATCGGCGTGGAGCTGCGCGATGAAATCGCCGCCTACAAGATCCGCATGACCGGGCTGCCCGCCACTGCCGGCCCCAAATTCCCGGCGGAATTGTCAGGCGGCATGAAGAAACGCGCCGGCCTTGCCCGCGCGCTGGCCATCGACCCCGACCTGCTGTTTCTCGACGAACCGACCGCCGGGCTGGACCCGATCGGCGCGGCGGCGTTCGATGAACAGACCCGGCAATTGCAGCAAACACTGGGCCTGACGATTTTCCTGATCACGCATGACCTCGACACACTCTACACCATATGCGACCGTGTGGCGGTAATCGCCGACAAGCGTGTGATTGCGGTGGGAACTATTGACGAGCTGCTGGCGACCGAGCATCCCTGGATACAAGAATATTTCAATGGGCCGCGCGGGCGGGCAGCGCTTTCCTCGAAAGGCGCATCGGCCCACAAGGAACGGAAATCGACCGGAAAGGATGAAGGCTAGATATGGAAACCCGGTCCAATCATGTTTTGGTGGGCAGCGTCACCGTTGCCCTTCTGATGGCCATCATTCTCGCCGCATTCTGGTTTTCCCGCCTGTCGGACGGGCAGGACGCGCTGTATGATATTTATTTCAAGCAGTCGGTGAACGGTCTGGCCAAGGGGTCGGGCGTTTCCTATTCCGGCGTGCCATCGGGGCAGGTCAAGGAAATCGAGCTGTGGGAACGCGACCCCGGTTTCGTGCGCGTACGCATCGCGGTCAAGAACGATACGCCGGTGTTGCAGGGCACGACCGCAACCATACAGGGCGTCGGTTTCACCGGCGTTTCCGAGATCGTGCTCGATGGCGCGGTCAAGGGCGCGCCGCCGATCACCTGCCCGGACGGCGATGCCAAGAGCGCATGCCCCAATGGCGTTCCCGTTATTCCGACCAAGCCCGGCGCACTGGGTGAGCTGCTCAACAATGCGCCGCAATTGCTCCAGCGCCTCACGACGCTGACCGAGCGGTTGACCGAGCTGCTCAACGACGACAACCAGAAAAGCATCGGCGGCATATTGGCCAATCTTGAAAAGGTGACCGGCGCGCTCGCGACGCGCAGCCCGGATATGGCGGCGGCGATTACCGAGACGCGCAAAACGCTAGAGAACGTCAGTGCGGCAGCCGCAGAGGTGACGAAGATGGTCGGCACCACCAACGCCTTGCTCGACGAACAGGGCAAGCCGCTGCTGCAGGATCTGCGTAATACGATGCAGTCGGCCAATCGCAGCCTCGACACGCTCGACAAGACCATCGCCGATGCGCGGCCGGGCGTGAAGACATTCTCGCGCGATACCGTGCCGGAGATCAGCCTGCTGGTGCGCGACCTGCGTGAGATGAGCCGCAGCCTGCGCGCCATCTCTGAAAAGATCGACCAGCAGGGCGCGGGCACCTTGCTCGGCGACCCGCCACTGCCGGATTACAAGGACTGAGGATGATGATGCTACGCTCCAGACTATCCGCATTGGCCGCACCGGCCGCCATGGGCGCGGCAGCCCTGATGCTTTCGGGCTGCGTCAAGTTCGGCACGAAACCGCCGCCGCAATTGCTGACCGTTACCGCCGCGAAACAACCAGACGCCGGCGCAAGCCTGACCAGCGAGAATGTGCCGAGCCTGACCGTGATGATGCCCGAGGTGCCGCGCAAGCTCGCCAATGTGCGCGTGCCGGTGCAGGTCAACGCAACCACCGTCGCCTATGTGAAGGACGCGCAATGGACCGAGGCGCCGCGTGCGCTGTTCCGCGAACTGCTGGCGCAGACGATTGCGGCGGATGGGCAATTCTTCGTGCTTGCGGAAACCCAATATAGCGTGAAGCCGGGGCAGAAGCTCTCCGGCGAGCTGGTCGATTTCAGCATCGACGCGCAAACCGAGGAAGCGGTCGTCACCTATGACGCAATCCTGATAATCGGTGACGGCGCGCCCGCGCGCAAACAGCGCTTCACCGCCCGCATGCCCGTGCGTTCCATCAAGGCGAAATATGTGGCCCAGCCGATCAATGAAGCGGCGAACGATGTCGCCGCGCAGGTGGCGGAGTGGGTGAAGGGGGAGTGAGGTAGGCGGTTAAGTTGCCGATTGCGGAACTTCTGATTTTGGCTCTACCGATCCGCGAAGCGGACATCTATTTGACCAGTTTGCGAATTCAACGCCAGGTAAATTGGCTAAGGTAATAATCGAAGAACAGCGTTATTCGCACGTGTGTCGGTATCACTACGATAGAATATCCAACACCCTAGATTTTCTGAAGCTGAACGCCAAGGTGTTCGCTAAGAATTTTGACACGCTCTTTAATACTCGAAGCGTCATTCGTCCCTTGCTGATTAAGGCGATCAAATTCGAGCAAATCAAACGAGGCCCCCTCATAATTCTTGATCGCAGCTTCGCGATTTTCGGCCAATCTCTGCCTGAAATCCAGGAGACGGCGGCGGGTAACCTTTGCTTCCTCACCATGAGCGATTGCCGATCGGAAAATTAGATAATAGACTACGAGAATGCCCTGTGCGAGCAGGAGCTCGTCATTGGCAGCGAATTCCGCCTTCATCCGATCTAAGATAAGCTGCACTGCAGACTTAAGACCGTTGACCAGAGGCTGATGTCCATCGCGATATCGCTTCGCGAGCGAATCGAGATAAACTTTCTTCGTGTCGACGATCTGGCCGGACGTTTTAAGACTGTCCTCAACAAGCAAAAACCGTGCCGCGGCCTCGCGATGCTGGTAGCGGTTGTTACGGAATTTCACGCGGCCAGTGAAAAAATCGTGCTGGGACACATCGGCGATTGCTCGAACAACGTCGCCGCCAATCGCGTTGCGCTTCTCTGCCGCATTCAGTGGCACGGCTTCGTTAAGCCGGGAGAACATATCTTCAATCAGATCGATGTCATTACCCTCTATCGACACCGTGACTACCGGCAGGACGAAGGAATCGAACTTCACGCGAATTTTGGGATACTGTTTCGCAATATCTTCATAGCTTAGACCGCCAAGATTGAGTTGCGGGTCACGCTGATATTCAAAGTCTGAAGCGAGAGTAAAGTCGCCGTCCATGAATCCCCAGATCGCCTCGAGACGTTGACGACCATCGACGACCGCAAAACGAAATCCAGATTGAGATACCTCATCCGGACTGAGAGAGTGGAAGTATATTTTCGGCAGATCGTAATCATTAAGGATGGAGTCGATTAACAGCCGTCGCTTCTCTATGGTCCACACTCCACCCATACGCTGGTAATCTGGGCTCATATCGATTTCAGAGCGCTCTGAATAGAGCAGCATAATAGTACTATTTTTCAGAACTGACGTATCGACATAGCTCATTTCATCATGTCCTTAAGGATGGCGCCTACGCTCGCGAGTTCAGGGAATAGGCTAAACCGGGTCATGCCAAGTAGCTTCAGTTCGTCGGCAAGCGTTTGCCTGGCAGCATGGGGAATGACATATCTCGCGATGTGCGACTGATCGCCAACGTCTTCAATAGCAATCTTCTTGTTATGATGGATGGTGAAAGTACCCATCTGCGCCTGAATACGCGCATTGTTGCGCGTGGCGATGGTGGCTACAGGGAAGAGCTCAAGCCGCGTGTTCTGACGCAAGCTATCGACGGTGTAGGTCTGCAGTTCATCGTCGTCGAAGGATGGGATGTATTGTCCTTCTACTTTATCGACAATATTAGCATTTTGATTGAGCACGGTAGGCCAAAGGCACCAGAGGGCGGCATCCGTACCTGGCTTATCCGCCCAGTTCTCTACCGCGAAATGCATGGAGATGAGCGGGCTTTCGCTCCAATCGAGCAGCCGGGTTGGGACCCCATAATGCTGCATCAAGAACGTCCAGTCGAAAGATGTCGTCGGACGCTGATCGGCAAGCATCGCCGCGCTCTGCCTGAATCTGTTGAGCAATGTCGTTTCTGACGTGTCGGACACTGATCGCATAAACCCGGGCATTAGCTTCCATGTCGCGTCCGAATGACCTCTGAACCAAATCGTACCGGGTCGGGCAGCCTGATCGTCCCGGATGGCGGTCAGAAAGTCCGACACGCTGCTGACCTCTCGCTCAATTATCATCATCCCCTCGCATGTTAGTCAGCACATGTCTGACGCTGGATCCGCAAAACTCCAGTCGCAACTATGGCACGACCACGATAGCGAGCCAATGCATACCAACCCAGTTCTATTCATGTTCATATTATTTGCCAAAGAAACGGCAGCTTTCGGGATTGTGCGGCGACAGCCAGAACGACCCCTTTGTTGCGCAAACCTGACATCAAAGCATAGCCATGTGATGCATCCTACTCCGCCAGGCTCTTACTCACCTGCTCGGTTACGTCCTTCGACAGCTTGGGGTTAGCCAATATGCGCTCCAGCTCGGCACGCATCATCGCCGCGCGCGTCTCGCCAAAGCGCTTCCACCGGCCCAGCGGCGGCACGAAGCGCGCCGCGGTTTGCGGGTTGATCGGGTCGAGCGCGAGAATGCCGTCGGCCAGAAAACGATAGCCCTCGCCTGACGCATGATGCAGCGCCCACTGGTTCGCACCGAACGCGCCATAGACCGCGCGGGCGCGGTTGGGGTTGCTGAGCGTGAAGTCCTTGTGTTTCGCCAGCGCCGCGACAATAGCCAGCGTGTCCGGGTGAAACGCCAGCGCCTGTGTCTGGAACCATTTGTCGAGCACCAGCGCATCGTCATGATAGCGGTCGTAAAATTGCGCCAGCGCATCGGCGCGCTGCGCGCACTCCATATTGGCGAGCGTGGCGAGCGCGCCCTGACGCTCGGTCATGTTATGCGCCTGCTCGAACTGGCCCAGTGCGACCTGCGCGCCATCGTCCGCGCCGCTTGTCACCAGATAGACCAGCGCGACATTGCGCAGCTTGCGCGCACCCTTGGCTTCGGGGGACAGGGCGAATTCAGCGCGAGCCGTACGCGCGTGCAGATCGCGCCAGACCGGCTCCAGCGCCTTGCCGATGGCCGCCTGCATCTCGTCCCGCGCCGCGTGGATCGCCTGCGGGTCGACCACCAGCATCTGGTCGCCGATATAGGCCTCGCTCGGTAACCGCACCGTCTCGGCGATGAAGGCGTCGTCAAGGTCCGTATTGGTGATTGCGTTCTGAACGGCGTCGATCACGGCGCCGGTTTCGAGCATGCCGGTCGCCACGCCATCGGTCAGCGCGCCAAGCATGAGCTGCTGCATCGCCTCATAGCGGGCAAACGGATCATCGTCATGCGCGGACAGGAACGCCAGCTCATCGGAGCTGCGGGGCACATCGAGGGTGACAGGCGCCGAAAAGCCGCGATTGATCGACAGGGCTGCAGGGCCGTTGATATCGTCGAACCGGAAGCTCTGCTCGGTTTCAGTGAGCATCAGCAGGCGCTCTTCATGACGCTCTCCTGATTGCCGGTCGAACAGCGCCGTACGCAGCGGCAGCACCATCGGCTGCTTGTCCTTCTGCCCCGGCGTATCGGGGACGGCCTGCCGCATTATCAGCGTGGCGGACCGGGTATCGGCATCGTGCAACAGCCGCGCCGTCACGCGCGGCGTGCCCGCCTGGCTGTACCACAGGCGAAACTGGCCCAGATCGGCCTTGCCACCGTCCTCCATCGCGCGGACGAAATCCTCGCAGGTCACGGCCTGCCCGTCATGGCGCTCGAAATAGAGATCGGTGCCCTTGCGATAGCCCTCCGGCCCCAGAATCTCGGCCATCATGCGGATGACTTCTGCGCCCTTGTTGTAAACGGTCGCGGTATAGAAATTGCCGATTTCCATATAGGATTCCGGGCGCACAGGGTGGGCAAGCGGCCCGGCGTCCTCGGGGAATTGCGCCGCGCGCAGCGCCCGCACATCCTCGATCCGCTTGACCGGCGGGCTGCCCATATCGGCGGAAAAGCACTGGTCGCGATAGACCGTCAGGCCCTCCTTCAGCGAAAGCTGGAACCAGTCGCGGCAGGTGACGCGGTTGCCCGACCAGTTGTGAAAATATTCGTGCGCGACCACCCCTTCGACATTGTCATAATCGAGGTCGGTCGCGGTTTCCGGATCGACCAATATGTAGCGGCTGTTGAAGATGTTCAGCCCCTTGTTCTCCATCGCGCCAAAGTTGAAATCGGCGACCGCAACGATGTTGAACACGTCGAGATCATATTCGCGGCCATAGACGCGCTCGTCCCATTCCATGCTGTCCTTCAATGCCGTCATCGCATGATCCGTACGCGGCAGATCCGCCTCGCGCACCCAGATGCCCAGCTTCACCTCGCGCCCGCTCATGGTCGTAAAGCTGTCGGCGTTGCAGGCAAGATCGCCCGCCACCAGCGCGAACAGGTAACAGGGTTTGAGGAACGGGTCGTTCCAGCGCGCCCAATGCCGCCCATTGGCTGCATCGCCGCTCTCCATCGGGTCGCCATTGGCGAGCAGCACCGGATAGAGCGCCTTGTCCGCCTCCATGCGCACGCTGTAGCGGCTCAATATGTCGGGCCGGTCGGAGAACCAGGTGATGCGGCGAAAGCCTTCGGCCTCGCATTGCGTGCAGAGCAGGCCCCCGCTGGCATAGAGCCCCATGAGCTGGCTGTTCTTATCGGGCGCAATGGCCACACGGGTTTCGATAACATGGTCGCCACCCGGCAGTGCGATGGTCAGAGGATCGCCCTCTCTAGGCCACTGCTCCTGCGGCAATTCCACGCCGTCGACAAGGATCGAGAGCGTTTCCAGCCCTTCGCCATCCAGCGTCAGCGGCCGGTCATGATCGCCGTTGCGCGTCACCTGCAGCCGCGTCGCGACCTCGGTCCGCGCCGCATCCAGCTGAAAATCGAGCGCGATATCCGGCACCAGCCAGTCCGGCGAGCTGTAATCCTTGCGAAAAACGATGTGGGGCGATGCGGAAGATGAGGCGTCGAGCATGTTTCGCTTCTACGCATTGCGGCGGTCCAGCACAATCATCTTGCGATCCCGATGCAATGTCTTTTTAACACCATAATGGCGCAGCACATGCTGATCATTGGAATGGGTTATACTGGCGGAATGCTGGCGTCAGCGCTGCGCACGCAGGGGTGGCGCGTGACAGGGGTCAAACGGGAAGCGGACGGTCCCGATATCCTGCCTTTTGCGGATGAAGGCGCCGTGCGCGACCATATCGGCCAGGCCACGCATATCCTGTCCTCCGTACCGCCCACGCGGGACGGCGACGACCCGGTGCTGGCGCTTTATGGCGACGCCATCGCCGGCAGCGGCGCACAATGGGTCGGCTATCTCTCGTCAACCGGCGTCTATGGCGATACCGGCGGCGCCTGGGTGGATGAAGGCGCGCCCATCGGCACCGGCAGGCGCACGGCGCGCGCCGATGCGGATGCGCGCTGGCAAAAGCTGCACCCCGCCATGCGCGTTTTTCGCCTGCCCGGCATTTATGGGCCGGGGCGCAGCGCGCTGGACCGCGTACGCACGGAGAAAGCACATCGCATTGATATAGAAGGACAAATATTCAGCCGCATTCATGTCGATGATATTATAGCGGCAATTATAAAAAGCTTTGATGGCCCAGCTGGCGTCTATAATATCGCCGACGATCATCCCTGCCCGCAAAATGATGTGATCGCATATGCTGCTGCCCTACTCGGCCTTCCCTGCCCGCCATTACAGTCCATTGAGGAGGCCGGTCTCTCACCCCAGGCGCGCGCCTTTTACGCGGAAAACCGGCGTGTCGCCAATGGCAAGGCAAAACGCCTGCTCGGCTGGCGGGCGCAATATCCGGATTATCGGCGCGGCTTGACAGCGTGCCTGAATAACGACGAGTAAATAGCGCCATTTTGAATGTTCCGCCGGGAAGACGACTTCCCCAATAAGTGAGACAGTGATAAGGATAGCGCTCCATACATAAGAACAGTTCGGGCGCGGTGGCCAAAATAGCGGTGCAAAATCGCATCATGGCAGGAGTTCAACTGTGAATCTATTTGGTGGGCGCAATTCCGTAAATGGAATGATGTTCAGCGACTCTGAACGTCTGCGCCTGCTTGTCTCCCGCATCGACGCTGTATTTTCACCGCTGCGCGTCGCGATTTCAGCCAACATCATTTGCGCCATATTATTGACGTTTCTGCTGAGGCAGGACGAAACGAGCAGTCATCTCGACATATGGCTCGTCTGCGTTCTCGCGGTATCGGCTGCGCGTTATGCGCTCTATGTGAAGCATAAGACTGCCCCCGATACGGCGGCGCATATCCGTATCTGGGCCGCGCTGTCGGTCATGGGATCCGGTTCGGCAGGCCTGCTATGGGGCTTTGGCGGGCTGCTGCTGTTCCCCAGCGGCACCGAACATTTATGGCTATGGAGCCTTGTCGTCGCGGGGCTGTGCGCGGGGGCGGTCGCCTCCAGCTCGGCACACCTGCCCACCGCGCTGATCTTCATTGTCTCGGCCAGCCTGCCTCTGTTCGGCCGACTTGTACCCGAAAGCTCATTGGGCGCGCTGGCGACGGCGGGCCTGATATCGACCTTCATCCTGTGCCTCATCGTGATCGCTTATATTGCGAGCCAGGAATTCGCGCGGACATTCTCGCTCCGGCTGATGCTGGAACAAAAGGCGGCAGAGCTCGACGCCGCCAACCAGCGCCTGACGGGCGAGATAGCCGACCACAGGGAAACGTCAGAAATACTGGATCAGGCCCGAAAAATGGAGGCGATCGGCCGTCTGACCGCAGGCGTCGCCCATGATTTCAACAATCTGCTAGCCATCATCATGGGCAATCAGGAACTGATCCTGCTCCGCGCGGTGGACAATGACGACGTGAAGCGGCTGGCCTCGACCTCGCTGGACGCCGTAAAAAACGGGGCGCAGCTGACACACAGCCTGATCGCCTTTGCCCGTAAACAGACCCTGAAACCTGCACTGGTTGATATCAACGCGCTGCTGGGCAAGGCCCGGCCTTTGCTGACCAATGCGGTAGGAGAGAAAATCACCATCACATATGCGACGTCGAACCAGCCCCTGCCCGCGAGCATCGACGCCGCGCAGCTTCAGATCGCGCTGCTTAACCTTGTGATCAACGCTCGAGACGCCATTACGGGGCCGGGCGATATACAGATCGGCAGCCATGCCGTGCACATAAAGGGTTCCTCCCGGCTGAACACCGGCACATTGCTGCCCGCGGGTTCCTATGCCGTGGTGACGGTTGCGGATACCGGATCGGGTATAGCGCCGGAAATCGTCGACAAGATATTCGAGCCCTTTTTCACCACCAAGGGCGTGAGCCACGGAACCGGCCTCGGCCTTTCGCAAGTATATGGATTTGTGGTTCAATCCGGTGGCGGCATTGATATTGAGACGACACCGGATCAGGGCACCTCCATCGCTCTTTATCTGCCGCTGGTTGAAAGCCTTGCGGATCAGGGGGAGCCAGTCACCGAACCACCGTCCGGCGTATCTGCTTCCAGGCGGCATGTATTGCTTGTCGACGATAATGGATGCGTCCTTGCCGGGCTGAACGACATGTTGCGGCAGGAAGGATGCGCGGTCGTGACCGCCGAAGATTGCGACGCGGCGCTCGAGCTGCTGAAACAGCATGATGACATCGGTGTGATGATCACCGACATTCATATGCCAGTGAAGGACGGGGCCGAATTGATCGAGGCTGTGCGGACGGGCTGGCCTGACATCTCGATCATCGCCATGTCGGGCTCGCCAATGGATCAGCTGCCCGGAGACGTGGCGCTATTGCCCAAGCCCTTTACGATCCGGCAGCTGCGTGAATGCCTGGCGTCGCTCGACGAGATCCGCGCGCGCGACATAACGGCATCCTGATAGTGTGGGAATATGGGGCCGAAGCCCGCTTAATGATCGCCTGCGCCATTATCTGCGCCGATGGAAAGCGCGCAGATGCGTGAAAGGTGCGTATAGGGCAGGCCGGTTGCCGCAGCCCAGTCATTGAACTGCGCCTGTATCTTGCGCATATCGGACTTCGATTTGGCCTCCTCGCCAATATCCAGCCCCGCATCGCGCAGACATGCGATCACATCTTTCGATGTCACAAACCCGTCCCAGCCCAAGAAGCGCAGTAGCATCTGCCCGCTATTGCCGCCGAGCCGGTTGCCGCGTTTGGCCAGCAGATCGAGAAGGCCGATCTGGTCTGTGGCTGGCCACCCCATGAGAAACTTGCCGAAGCTGCCATGTTCATCGGCGATTTCACGCACAAAATGGGCATTATGGCGCACAGACATGATCTTGGCGCCGTTGCGCACGATCCTTTTGTCGGCGGTCAGGGCCTCCCAATAATCATCGGGTTGAAAGGTCAGGTCGACCGGGTCGAAGCCGAAAAAGGCTTCCTCGAACCCCGGCCATTTCGCCTCGATCACATTCCACGCAAAACCCGCACAGAAAACCCGCTTGGTCATTTCCGCAAGAATGCGGTCATCGGGCATATTCTCCAGAGCCTTGCTATCGGGCACCTGCGGCAACAGCCGTGCCAGCGCATCGGCCCCGCCTTTTCGGGCCTCCGCCCGCGCTTTGATGATGTCAAAGGATTGAGTTGGCCCTGCCATTACACGCTCTCCGGTGTCACAGACATGGTCGACCGCCATGTAATGGAGCAAAGTGTAGAACATCGGCGCGGTGAGCCCAACAAAAACCCGGCGTAAAGCCGGGTTGTTTTGTCCATGAGCTGTGTGAAGCTTGGTTGCGGGGGCTGGATCTAATCTTCACTTGTTGCCCGAGCAAGTAAAGATGGTTGCGGGGACCGGCATCGATCACAACTTGCAATCGACGCCGGTAAAGATGGTTGCGGGAGGCTGCAACCACC
>JAGRES010000011.1 GCA_020446425.1 Sphingobium sp.
GCCAAAGCGCCCAGATACGACGCCCTGACGGCCCATCATGACATGGTCAGCGGTCGGAAGGCTGACCTTTTCGGGAAATGGAACTCGCGCTTACTTGCTGCAGGCTTGCCGGGAGGCGCTCATGTCATACGCGCAGATCGGGAAGCTGAAACAAGGCGGCGCTTGTAAGCCGCTTAGCTGCGCATTCCCCGAATGGACTTGTCCGACCCTCTTGCTGAACCATGAGACATCGGATCACCTCCTTTCGCGCTGTTGAAGCCTGCGTGGTTGGTGTTTTCGTCTGACCAGACGAATGAAATCACCGGCCACGCATCATATGTGAGTCATCCTGCGTCTACGATCAAGCCTTGTATTTTTCTTTTTTCGAATCATAATAATGCGTCCGCGCCGCTGGGGCGTGCGTCACCCCCGGCAATCCTCGATCACACGCGTTATTTCCGGCCATCTTGGCACGGCGATAGGCTGTGCGCCCGGGGCCTCGACAGCGAAGCGGCCCCGGCTGAACGCGATATGATCGAGTGCGGTGTCGCTGGCCAGGCGGACAGCGACCATATAGCCTTTTCCATCCGGCGTTGCGGGCCATTCGACCGCGCCATAGCTGGTGTGCACGGTCATCGGCCCGATGGGTTGGCCGGGTACAACGGTGCTGGCGCGAGAAACGAAAATACGCTTGTTGAACCTGTCGCAGCGGAAAGTGAGCAACGCGGCCTGGCCGGGTTGGCTGAAGGCCGCAATCTTGATGTCGCCATTATCCTGATAGGTCCAGTCGCCTGCCGTTGTGGGCCAATCGCGCCAATCCGCGGCAACAGGTTCGGGCGCCATCACCGGCGGCGGCGGTGGGGGAGGAACCGGTTGCGATACGGGCGGCGGCGGGGGAGGAGGAGAGGGTGGCGGAGCTTTGGGTGCGGGCACGCAACAGGAGAGGCAGATGGTCGCACCGACGGCGCCGATTGCCAGAATGAGGTTCTTGCGGTTCATGCCCACCTTATGGCGGCGTGGCCAGAGGTGCTCAAGCGGTGATTGGCGCTCTGCGGCAGTCTGAGCGTCTCACGCGGCGCGCGGCGTGATGCGCGCGAGCTCATTGCTTTTTGCCGACTTGTATGCCGAGAAGGGCGATCATCACGATACCGGTTATGGTCGAAACTATCTCGAAAGGGGTCATTGGCTTGTCCTCGAATCAAAAAGGCAAGCCTCTTAATAGTACTCATCACACCGCAGTCTAGTAGCTCGCCCCGCACCGGCCCCGCTGCAATCTTCTCAAATTTAATTCTGTCCCCACTGGCACGGAGAATAATCAATGATAATTTTTTCGATAATCTTTGCTCTTATCGCATTTTCCTTGTCGTTTTGCCAAATCGCCCCTTCCGCGTGCCCGGTTTGCCCTCCCGCGCGCGGCCCCTCGGCGTAGTGACGCGTTCTTCTGATGGCAGGCCCAGCTCGCTGGCTTCCAGCTTCTTGATCTCGTCGCGCAGTCTTGCGGCTTCCTCGAACTCCAGGTCTGCTGCTGCCGCGCGCATCTTCTTCTCCAGATCCTCGATATGGCTGCGCAGATTATGGCCGACGAGATGCGGCGTGTCGTCGTCGATCTCGATCCTGAGGCCGTCCTTGCTGGCTACATCGCCGACGATATCGCTGATATTGCGCTTGATCGTCTGCGGCGTGATGCCGTGCTCCGCATTATAGGCGAGCTGCTTTTCGCGGCGGCGTTCGGTCTCGCCCAGCGCGCGCTCCATGCTGCCCGTCACCTTGTCGGCATAGAGGATCACGCGCCCGTCAACATTACGCGCGGCGCGCCCGATGGTCTGGATCAGCGAGGTTTCGGAGCGCAGAAAGCCTTCCTTGTCCGCGTCTAATATGCCGACCAGCCCGCATTCGGGAATGTCCAGCCCCTCGCGCAGCAGGTTGATGCCGACCAGCACGTCATAAACGCCCAAACGCAGGTCGCGGATCAGTTCGATACGCTCCAGCGTTTCGACGTCGCTGTGCATATAGCGGACCTTCACGCCCGCCTCGTGCATGAACTCGGTCAAATCCTCGGCCATGCGCTTGGTGAGCGTGGTGATGAGCGTGCGATAACCCCTTTGAGCGGTCAGCTTCGCCTCGTTGATGATGTCCTGCACCTGATCCTCGACCGGCTTGATCTCGACCGGCGGGTCGATGAGGCCGGTCGGGCGGATCACCTGTTCGGTGAACACGCCACCGGTGCGCTCCAACTCCCACGGGCCGGGTGTAGCGGAAACGCTCACGGTCTGCGGGCGCATCACATCCCATTCGTTGAAGCGCAGCGGGCGGTTGTCGATGCAGCTTGGCAGGCGGAAGCCATATTCGGCCAGCGTCACCTTGCGCCGGTGGTCACCGCGCGCCATCGCGTGGATTTGCGGCACGGTCTGGTGGCTCTCATCGACGAACAGGATCGCGTTTTCGGGCAGATATTCGAACAGCGTCGGCGGCGGTTCGCCGGGCAGGCGGCCAGTCAGGAACCGCGAGTAATTCTCGATACCCGCGCAGCTTCCCGTCGCGGCGATCATCTCCAGATCGAAATTGGTGCGCTGCTCGAGCCGCTGGGCCTCGAGCAATTTGTTCTGCGCATTCAGCTCTTTCAGGCGCTCGTCCAGCTCGAAGCGGATCGCCTCCATCGCCTGTTTGAGCGTGGGGCCGGGGGTGACGTGGTGGCTGTTCGGGAAGACCTTGATATAATCGAGCTTGGCTGAGGTCTTGCCGGTCAGCGGATCGAATTCGCTGATCTCCTCGATCTCGTCGCCGAAAAAGGAGATGCGCCAGGCATTGTCTTCATAGTGCGACGGGAAAATTTCCAGATTGTCCCCGCGCACGCGGAACGTGCCGCGATAGAAAGCGGCGTCGTTGCGCTTGTACTGGAGCGCGACCAGCTTGCGGATAATCTCGCGCTGGTCCTGCACGTCGCCTTTCTTCAGTGCGAAGGTCATCGCCGAATAGGTCTCGACCGAGCCAATGCCATAGAGGCAAGAGACCGACGCGACGATCAGCACGTCGTCGCGCTCCAGCAGCGCGCGCGTGGCCGAGTGGCGCATCCGGTCGATGGCCTCGTTCACGCTCGACTCCTTCTCGATATAGGTGTCGGAACGCGGTACATAGGCCTCGGGCTGGTAATAGTCGTAATAGGAAACGAAATATTCGACCGCGTTGTCGGGGAAGAAGCTCTTGAACTCACCATAGAGCTGCGCGGCGAGAATCTTGTTGGGCGCGAGCACGAGGGCCGGGCGTTGCACCGCCTCGATCACCTTCGCCATGGTGAAGGTCTTGCCCGATCCCGTAACGCCGAGCAACACCTGATCGCGCTCGTCGGCCTTGGCGGATTCCACCAGCTCGGCGATGGCGGCGGGCTGGTCACCTGATGGCTGATATTCGGAAACGAGCTCGAACCGCTTGCCCCCCTCGGCTTTGTCCGGGCGGGCGGGCCGGTGGGGGATGAAGTTCTGCCCGGTTTCGGGCTCATCCAGTGTGGTTCGGATTTGCAGTACCATTGGTTATTGATATGGTGCACCCCGTCATGCGGCGCAACAGATGAGATGCGCCCACTGGGGAGAATTGAATAATGCGGATATTTGCAACCCTCGTTTCGGGTGTGGCCCTGATCGGCCTTTCGGCGTGCGGAAAGAGCGATGACCAGTCGGCATCCGGCGATGCGCAGGGCATGGAAGAGGTTGCTTCGGAGATGAAGAAGATCGCGCTGCAGCCGGGCGAATGGGAAACGACGTCAGAGATTGTCGATATTCAGATGGAAGGCGCGCCGCAGGGTATGCCCGCCGGAGCGCTCGACGCGATGAAAGGGCGCAAGACCACCGTCAAAAAATGCGTAACGCCGGAGGAAGCCGCAAATCCTGACGCCGATTTCCTGACCGCGCAAAAGGACAGCCAGTGCACCTATAGCGGCTTCGAAATGGCCAATGGCGCGATCAAGGGCAATGTTTCGTGCCCCGGTGAAAATGGCAGCACCGCCGATGTGGCGATGGAGGGCATCTATACCTCCGACAGCTATACCATGACGATGGACATGGACGCCGCGGGCATGGGCGGCGGCACGCCAGCCGGCATGAAAATGCGCATGAAAATGAAGATATCGGGCAAGCGCGTGGGGGAATGCCCCGCCTGATCATCTCTCTTTTCCTGATTGCTTGCTCTTGCCCTATGGGTGCCAAATCCCCATAGGGCATGCTATAAATCAGGACTCACTCTGTAATCAGGAGCAAAAACGTGGGTGTGGCGAACTGGGCGCCGGATAGCTGGCGCAGCCATGAAGGGCTGCAAATGCCCGAATATAGCGATGGAGCGGCGCTGGCCGCGACCGAACAGCAGCTCGGCAGCTATCCGCCGCTGACCTTTGCGGGCGAATCGCGCGCTCTGCTCAATGATCTCGCGCAGGTGCAGAAGGGCGAGGCGTTCCTGCTGCAAGGCGGGGATTGTGCCGAGAGTTTTGCCGAGTTTCATCCGAACAATATTCGCGACACCTTCCGCGTGCTGCTGCAAATGGCGGTGGTGCTGACCTTTGCCTCCAAGCTGCCAATTGTGAAGGTCGGTCGTATGGCGGGCCAGTTCGCCAAACCGCGCAGCGCGCCGACCGAGACGGTCGAGGGTGTGGAGCTGCCCAGCTATCGCGGTGACATCGTCAATGACATCGCTTTCACGGCCGACGGGCGGGAACCCGATCCGCAGCGCATGGTGCAAGCCTATAATCAGGCGGCGGCCACGCTGAACCTGCTGCGTGCCTTCGCGCAGGGCGGTTATGCCAACCTGCACCAGGTGCACCGCTGGACACTGGAGTTCATGGGCCGCAGTCCCTGGGCCAAGAAGTTTGCCGAAACCGCGGACCGGATCGGTGAAGCGCTCGATTTCATGAAGGCATGCGGCATCAATGCAGAAACCGTGCCGCAGCTGAAGGCGACCAGCTTCTACACCAGCCACGAAGCGCTGCTGCTGCCCTATGAGCAGGCCCTGACTCGTCAGGATTCGCTGACCGGCCAATGGTATGACACGTCGGCGCATATGTTGTGGATCGGCGACCGTACCCGTTTCGAGGGCAGCGCGCATGTCGAATATCTGCGCGGTATCGGCAATCCGATCGGCATGAAATGCGGTCCGTCGCTGGAGCCGGATGCGCTCATCCGCCTGCTCGATACGCTCAATCCAGACCGTGTGCCGGGACGCGTCACGCTGATTACCCGCTACGGGCATGACAAGATCGAGGCGGGCCTGCCCAAGCTGGTGCGCGCGGTGTTGCGCGAAGGGCATCCGGTGATCTGGTCGTGCGACCCGATGCACGGCAATGTCGTCAAGGCTGCCAACGGCTTCAAGACGCGTCCGTTCGAGCGCATCCTTGCCGAGGTGCGTGGCTTCTTCGCCGTGCACCGTGCGGAGGGCAGCTTTGGCGGTGGCATCCATTGCGAGATGACAGGCCAGAATGTCACGGAGTGCACGGGCGGTGCGATCGCCATTACCGATGAGGGGCTGGCTGACCGCTATCACACGCATTGCGACCCGCGCCTGAATGCGGCGCAGTCGCTGGAGCTGGCTTTCCTGCTTGCCGAGATGCTGAACGATGAGCTGGCGGAGCGCCGCAAGGCCGCAGCCTGAACATCCTAATGTCATAAGGGAGAGGGCTGTTTCCGATCCTCTCCCCTTTATTTGCCTATTTTGCTGTGCACTGCCCCGATGAATATTGGGATCGTATCATTCTGGCGATTGCGCTTCGTTCCTGGATGATATGCGCGGGATAGTGCATGGAATATCGTCCGCGATACATCAGTATATTATCATAGTCATAGGCACGCGCTTCGATGAAATTGGAGTTCTTGATAGCAGGATGCGTTTGCGCATTGATCGTGAACACGCATCTCGGATTGCTGCCATAGACTTTCTTGTCGACGAGGAGCTGGGTACCGTTGGCGTATAGCACGCACCTCCTGAAGGGCTGATCTTTCACAGGTTTTGCCCAGCTCGGAAGGTTTTTGCTGTTCTGCCTCCCCAGCTTCAGCTGGAATGAAAGCTGATAGGTAGCGGACTTACTATTATCCACAGGCTTGGAGTACAGCTCTCTGAATGTGGCGGTCGGCACATAATATCTCGAAAATGCAGGCGTCAGCTGCGCCCGTTCCAAAGGGGGCACTATGATTCTGATGACGTGATTTACCTGCTTGCCGCTCCGCTTGATTTCCTGAGCGATGGAATGGCCTGTGAAAGGCTTGGGGATTTTGAAATTATAGCATGAGTTTGCGGCATGTGCGGGAGTGGCAACCAGCGGCAGCAACGCGGCGGTGGCGGCAATTTTCGCGACGATAGTGTTCATGCCAGCTCTCCCTGCAGTTCACGCATGCCTTTGGTGTAAATGCGCCGGGTCAGTCGGTTGAGGCCAAGGCGGGCTGTCACGGCGCTGGGCAGGATGCGCGTCCAATAGAGTTGCAGCAGCTTGCGCCTGCCGTCCGCGCTGCTCTTCAGCTTTTCGCATATGGCCGGGGCTTGCGCATAGTAACGGGCGATGTCCTGCACGCCGTCCGGCTGCTGTTGCAGCCAGTTGTCGCGGAAGCGGCGCAGGCTTTGCAGCTCCCAGCAATCATCTTCCAGTCCGATAACTTCGCAGGCGGCGGTTGTCAGGAAGCAGCCGCTGGCCGATGGCTTGCATCTGCCGGCATTCATATCGGTTCTCAATGAAGCGGTGGCGCTGTTGAGCTGGCTTTTCAGGCCGGATGAGATGGCCATATTATATTTGGCGATAACATAATGCTTGCGGAAGGCGTCATGCAGATGCGCCTCGACGGTACGGCCATTGCCATATTGGGCCATATGTTGTTGCGCGATAGTGAAACTGCATTGTGGTAGCACCGCGGTGCTATCAATGCCGGACATCAGAATTGGTTCGTTCACCTTTCCCGTCTTGCTGAGCTGGGTGGCGGGCTTGCCATCGACGAAAAAGGAGCAACCGGTCGGGCGCGGCAGGCCAGTCCGGGCGCTCTTGCCCATTTGGAAGGTGATGCGCGATGATGTGGGGTAGCCGGAAAGGGAAGCCGTCTGGTTGAGTGTCATCCGGGTCCCGGCGGTATTGAGGCCCTGGGTGGACTGCAGCTTAACCCTCTGCAACGGAATTCTATATCCGGCGACCACATTGTTATTGCTCCTTTTATAGAGCGTGACCGAAATATATTGGCTGAGGTATGAGAATGAAGCCTTGCATGTGGGCAGCTTGGGTTGTGTCTGAGCCTGGACCGGCAGCGCGGCGCCGGTGCTCAATAGCGTGATGAGAGAAGCGAGGCGGCGCATTCTGAACTTGCCGTCTTTTCTGGTCGCGCGTTTCCCGGGCATGAAAAAGTCCCCCTATGATGCTGTTGATGCCGCGACCTTATGGTTTCCGTTTCGGCGCGTCCTTAGCCCTATATCCCCCGGTAACAGGCGTTTAATGATGATGGGCAGTAATTTAAGGACGCGTTATGTGTTCCAATCTGTGCCTGAATTCTGCCTGAATGGGAACAGGTGCGATCGAATATTTATGAATTGGCCGCGTAACCAAGCGCTTTGTTCGGAGAAGAAAGGCATGGCCCATGTTTGATTTTGAAGCGTCTGATGGTGCTGACAAGGCGGTGCTCTATGCCGATCTCCGTTCGTCAGCACTGGCGATTGTCGAGGGTGAGCGGGACGCCATCGCCAACATGGCCAATGTTACGGCACTGATCTGGCAGTTCCTGCCGGACCTCAACTGGGCGGGGTTTTACCGGTTGGTGGCCAATGACGAAAAGAGTGAATTGGTACTTGGCCCGTTTCAGGGCAAGGCCGCCTGCATTCGCATAGCGCTGGGGCAGGGCGTATGCGGAACGGCGGCGGCCACGCGGCAGACGCAGTGCATCGCCGATGTTCATGCCTTTCCCGGCCATATTGCGTGCGACGCGGCGTCGGCCTCGGAAATTGTCGTGCCCCTGGTGCATGGGGGCAGGCTGATTGGGGTGCTGGACCTCGACAGCCCGCTCCTAGCGCGATTCGATGATGACGATGTGGCCGGGCTGGAGGCGTTATGCGCCGGAATTATGCCCGCACTTGCCGGTTGAGCCGCTCACTTTTCCGGTGGCGATATAAAGGCCAGACCGGCAAATTCGCCATCGCTCCATTTGAGCTCGGCGGGCACCATAGTCCCATCTTCCAGCTCGATGGCCAATGACCGGGCCTGACCAATGCCGGGCACCATTGCACCCATCACGCCGCCACTGGAGATATTCTCCAGCTTGAACGGGTGCGGTGATCCGTCGATATGCAGCCCCAATATACGGTTTTCGCCCGATACGCGCTCGTCGCGCCGCCGGTTCGTGCCGCTGTCCGGTTGTTCTGCTTCATCGCTGACAATATGCAGAGCGACCGCCTTTTTCCCTACACGAGCCGGGCTTTGCTGGGCGTCGGC
Source organism: Sphingobium sp. (assembly GCA_020446425.1). Lineage (GTDB taxonomy): Bacteria > Pseudomonadota > Alphaproteobacteria > Sphingomonadales > Sphingomonadaceae > Sphingobium. The sequence continues at coordinate 8,417 of JAGRES010000011.1, forward strand.
TATGGGAAGCGCGGTGCCGCATATGCCGCACTCGGCTGAAACACGGTCGACAAACCATTGCGAATGGCCGCATCCCGGGCAGTTATTGACCTGATCCGGCCGGAACAGAACGACATAGCCCCGTGCGGACAGGTCCAGCTGATAGGAATGTTCCGTTTTGATCGCTTTGTAAGAGCCCATGGCTTGTCCCGCTTATGGAACCGGCGTGGTTCCGTCAGGGTTCAAAATACACCCGGGACCGTTACCAACATGTTATTCCGTCTCTATCTCGCGGAAAACCTTATTTCTTGAGCAGGTCCAGCGCCGCTGCCGTCATCGCCTCCACGCCGGTCATGAGGGTGGGCTCCGGGTCGGGCGCCCATAGCGGGCTGTGTAGGGAAGGGAGGCTCATTATATCGCCTTTTGCCGCATCCCATTTGTCTTGCGGAACGGCGCCCAGCCAGAAGATGATGCTCTGTATCGGCTTGTCCCCTCCGGTGCGATAACGGCCAAAATCTTCCCCGCCCATTGTTGGAAGCTTGCGTACCACGCGATCTTCGCCAAAGCGCTCCTTGAACAGCGTGACAAGCTGGCCGGTAAGCGGTTCGGTGTTGAGGGTGGCCGGGGTGTATTCATCGCTATGACGAACATCCGGCATGCGGTCTTCTGGCATACCGGCTGCCACCGCTTCGCCGCGCGCAATGCGTGCGATCGCATCAATAACTTTTCGCCGCGATTCTTCCGAATAGCTGCGCACCGTCAGTTCCAGCGTCACTTCCTCGGGAATGATATTGCGCTTGGTGCCGCCCGATATCTTGCCGACAGTGACAACCGCGGAATCTTGTGGATCTACCTCGCGCGCGACAATGGTCTGCAATGATGTAACGATGCGCGCGGCAAGAACAACCGGGTCCTTCGTGTTTTGCGGATAGGCGCCATGCCCGCCCACGCCTTTAACAATAATGTCGACAGCATCGACATTGGCGAAGGTATAGCCGGGTGAATAGCCGATCATTCCTGCGGGCAGGTCTGCCGCATCGTGCAGGGCGATCGCCGCTGACGGCTGCGGGAACCGCGTAAACAGGCCATCATTCAGCATCGCATAGGCGCCATAGCCTATTTCTTCGGCAGGCTGTGCGATCATAACCAGCGTGCCGGACCACTGGCCTTTCATTGCGGCCATGCGTCGTGCCGTGCCGATCCAGCTTGTCATGTGGACATCATGACCACAGGCGTGCATCACGCCCTTCTCGACGCTGGCATAGGGCACGCCCGTTGCCTCGGTTACCGGCAGGCCGTCCATATCAGCGCGGATCAGCAGGGTTTGACCAGGGCCGTTTTTCATCACGGCAACGACGCCCGTGCCGCCCACGCCGGTCGTTACCTGATAACCCAGCGCCTTCATTTCTCTGGCGAGCAGGGCGGCGGTCTTGACCTCCTTGTTGCTCAGCTCCGGGTGCATGTGCAGCTGTTTGTAGAGCGCTACCAGCGAGGCCTTGTCGGCCTGCACTGCGTCGCGCAGAGCGTCGGCATGCGCCGGGGCGGGAAGGGCCAGGGCAAGGCTGGCGGCGATCAGGGCAAGGGTCTGTTTCATGGCGTCAGGCTAATCCGCGCTTTCCATGCGTCAACCCCGCTGCCATGTGTGGCGCCTTATATGACGTATGAGATATGCTTGATTATTGGTCCGCCTGCCGCTAAGGCGCGTCTCTCCCTGCGGCGCGCCCTATTGCGTGCTCGGCATGGCCCCTTCGTCTAGCGGTCAGGACGCGGCCCTCTCACGGCTGAAACACGGGTTCGATTCCCGTAGGGGTCACCAGCTTTTCCGCTCGAGCTGCCGTGCTTCATGAGGCGCTGATCCCGGTTGTGCTGTCTCTACTTAAAGTCCATCATACATGCAGTCGCGGCATTGCCAGTTGTCGTGTCTGCATTTGGCCTTATTGGCACGATCCGCTATAGGGAGCCCGCCATATTCATGCCGTTCTTAGAGTTCTATATGCTTTATCGCAGCCGGGTGGCCGCGAGTTGAATTGATGGCTGGAATTTGGAGCCAATAATGACTGCGCTGATCCTCGCACGAATGCAATTCGCCTTCACAGTAAGTTTTCACTTCCTCTTTCCGGCCTTCACCATCGGCCTCGCTAGCTATCTCGCCGTCCTCGAGGGTTTATGGCTCAAGACCGGCAAGGGCGTGTATGCGAATCTATTCCGCTATTGGGTGAAGATATTCGCCGTGGTATTCGCTATGGGCGTAGTGTCCGGCATCGTCATGTCCTATCAGTTTGGTACCAACTGGTCGGTTTTTTCCGACAAGGCTGGACCGGTTATCGGCCCGCTAATGGCATATGAAGTGCTGACAGCCTTCTTTCTAGAGGCAGGCTTCCTTGGCGTGATGCTGTTCGGTATCAACAAGGTCGGACGCAGACTGCATTTCGCAGCGACGCTGGCAGTGGCGGTCGGTACTTTCATCTCGGCTTTCTGGATATTGTCGGTCAACAGCTGGATGCAGACCCCCGCAGGATATGAGACAAGCGCGAACGGCCAGTTCCTACCCGGCCCAAGCTGGATGGCGATCATTTTCAATCCCAGTTTTCCCTATCGCCTCGTGCATACCGTGCTGGCGGCTTATCTGACGACGGCTTTCGTGGTCGGCGGCGTAGGGGCGTCGCATCTGCTCAAGGACCGCACCAACCCCGGCGCGCGCGCAATGTTTTCGATGGCGATGTGGATGGCGGCAATCGTGGCGCCGGTGCAGATTTTCGCGGGCGATATGCATGGCCTCAACACACTGGAGCATCAGCCGGTCAAGGTGATGGCGATGGAAGGCCATTATGACAGCCATCCGGACGGCGCGCCGCTGATATTGTTCGGTGTTCCCAACAGTGCGGAGAAGCGCGTCGATTATGCAGTTGAAATTCCAAAGGCTTCGTCGCTGATCCTAAAGCATGACCTGGATGCGCCGCTCAAGGGGCTAGACAGCGTGCCCGATGAGGATGAACCGCCCGTCGGGATCGTCTTCTGGGCGTTTCGCATCATGGTAGGCCTTGGCTTCGCGATGTTTGGTCTCGGGCTGTGGAGCCTCGTCGCGCGGTGGCGAAAGGGGTTATATGACTGGCCCTGGCTGCATCATGCGGCGGTGGCGATGGGGCCCGCCGGTTTCATCGCGGTGCTCGCAGGGTGGGTCGTGACCGAGGTTGGACGCCAGCCCTTTACCATTTATGGCCTGCTGCGCACCGTCGACAGCGCTTCGCCACTCGATGCCCCCGCAGTCGGAGCTTCGCTCTTGGCCTTCGTCATTGTCTATTTCACCGTATTTGGCGCAGGTATCTGGTATTTGCTTCATCTGATGAAGAAACCACCCGAGCCGCATGAGGCTGGCCTCGACGGCACACCCATACGATCCGCCGGTGTCACTCCGATCGCTGCCGTCATAAAGGGAGATACGCCATGATCGATCTGACTATCATCTGGGCGTTTATCATTGCTTTTGCCATTGCCGCCTATGTTGTGATGGATGGGTTTGACCTCGGTATCGGCATCCTCTTCCCTAGGTTCAAAGTTGGCTCGGAGCGCGACGCTGCAATGAACAGTATCGCGCCAGTGTGGGACGGCAACGAAACATGGTTGGTGCTGGGCGGCGGCGGTCTGATGGCCGCCTTCCCGCTCGCTTATGCGGTAATCCTGCCCGCGCTTTATGCACCGCTCATCGTGATGCTGCTGGGGCTGGTGTTGCGCGGTGTCGCCTTCGAGTTCCGATGGCGCGACTCGGCGCATCGGTCGTTCTGGGACATGGCCTTTTCGCTGGGCTCCAGCATCGCCGCCTTGGCGCAGGGAGTGACTCTGGGCGCGTTGCTGCAAGGCATAACGGTTGAGGCGCGCGCCTATGCGGGTGGCTGGTGGGAATGGCTCTCGCCTTTTAGCCTGCTCACCGGCTTTGGACTGATGACCGGCTATGCGTTGCTCGGCTCCTGCTGGCTCATATGGAAAACCGAGGGGCCTCTGCAGCGGCAAGCCACAGTTTATGCAGGTAGGCTGGGCATCGTGTTGCTCCTCGTCATCATGGCGGTCAGCCTGGCGACATTGACTCTGGAAGCCCAATATTATCAGCGCTGGATCGAGTATCCCGGCATCATCGCCACCGCCCCGGTTCCGTTCGCGACGGTACTGGTGACCGGGCTTTTTTATCGCAGCCTGTCACGCGGCAAGGAACTTGCACCCTTCCTTTATGCACTTGCTCTTTTCGGGCTGTGCCTAGTGGGCCTTGGCATCTCCATCTGGCCCGATGTCATTCCGGCGCGCGTTTCCATCTGGGAAGCGGCGGCACCGCCGCGCAGCCAGCTTTTCATGCTGGTCGGCGCCGTCATCATGGTGCCAATCATATTGGTCTATACCGCCTGGGCCTATTGGGTGTTTCGCGGCAAGGTCGGTCATGAAGGATATCATTGATGGCCAGATCAATGCGAAAATTAGGCTGGTTTTTCGGCATATGGGTGGCGAGCGTCGCAACCCTCGGCTTCGTCGCCTTTCTGATCAGGGAAGCGATCAAATGATATCGGTTGATGTCGTTGCACGGCTGACCATGCTGTAACCGGCAAATGCAGGATGAGCCGCCCCCGGAAGACCGGTACGGCTCATGCAATGCCGACCCTGATCCTAGGCTGCGTGCTTGTGCTCCGCGATCATCTGTTGCAGCACGACGATACGGCGGCGCTCCGCGCTCCAGTCATGCGAGGGGCGGGCGCGGATATTGTCCAGCAAGGTGCGCAGTTCCTTCTTGCGGTCGTCAATCGTGACAGGGGTTGTCATGATGTTCTCTCCTGTTTGTTTTCTATGGGCGCATCATAACGGAAAAAGGCGCGAATTTCCAGTTCGGGCCGTGTGGATTACAGCCATTTCCATTTGCGGAACAGCCAGAGCTGCAGCACCAGCAATATGATGAGCGCGCCCACGGTGATCCAGAAAGCATCGCCGGATTCCACGCCGGGCATGCCGCCGACATTGATGCCGAGCAGCCCGGTGATGAAGCTGAGTGGCAGGAAGATCGCCGCGACGATGGAGAGCATATACATGGTATGGTCGGCATGGGCAGCGGCGCGGCTGTCCAGCTCGTCCTGTAACACGATGACGCTTTCCTTGGAAACGTCGATATCCTCCAGATAGCGGCTCAGCCGGTCGATCGTTTCGCGGATATCGGCGCGGTTGGTCTTGGAAAGCCAGTCGGGCGCGTCGCGGCCGATCTGGAGAAGCGCTTCGTGCTGCGGCGACATATAGCGTTTCAGGCGCAGGCAATCGCGCCGGATGCCGCCGATACGATCGAGTATGTCGCGGACCTTGCCCTTTTCCATCTTCTTTTCGAGCGCGTCGATCTCGTCATTGGTGGCAAGGATAGACAGGTTGATCTTGGACACGAGCTGCTCGACCAGCTCGGTCACCAGATCGCCCGCATTGCACGGCCCCATGCCATGTTCCAGCGTGGTGAGCACGTCGCGTGGGGTTTGCAGGCGGCGGCGGCGCAGCGTGACGACGCGCTCGCCGTCGCTCCATATCTGCAGCGCGATCATGTCCTCCATGTCGGAGCCGGGGTTGAGGTTGATGCCGCGCAGGATCGCGACGAGCGAATCGTCCTCGCGGAAGGCGCGCGGGCGGGTCTCGTGGCTGACCAGCACGTCGGCGGTGGCGTCGCCCAGATCGAGGCCGTCATGCAGCCAGTCGCTCACCGCATCGACGCGGCGGTCGAGATGCAGCCACAGCGTTTCGGAAGAACCTTCCGGCCGCCGCCAGCGCTCCGCCTCCGTCCAGCCTATCGGTCGCGCGCCGCCCTGCCCATCGAGCAGCCGCGCGAAGATGACGCCGTGCGCGGGGTCCTCGTCAGGCTCATGAGCGGAAGGGGGCGGGGCGGGCGTGGTCATGAGGGCAGGTTAAGCGAGCATGGCCAAGGAGGCAAATGGATCGCGCACAAGGCCGCAAAACGGGTGTCCTATGCCTGTTGGAAAGGCGGCGCGAGCCCATGCCCGCACCGCCTGCTGTGTTTGAGTAGCGTATGGCTCAGCGGCAGACCACTTCGCCGCGGTCGATCGCGCGGCCCAGCAAGGCGCCCGCGCCCGCGCCCAATATCGTGCCCAGCGTCTTCGAATCGCCCTGTGCGACCTGATTGCCGATCACGCCGCCGACAGCGGCGCCGATGATCAGGCCGGTCGTGCCGTCGGAGCGCTTGCAATAATAGCGGTCGTCCGAACCGCGATAGATGCGCGTCGCGCGGGTGACGCGGATCGGCGCATAGCCGCTGCGATAATGGCGGTTAGCGTAATAGCGGTCATGGTCGCCATGCTTCCAATGGCCTTCGCCCTTGCCCTTCCAGTGGCCCTTGCCACGTTCCTGCGCATGGCGCGGGGGATCGGCGAGCGCAGGCGCGGTGGTGGCGGTGAGCGCCACTGCACTCAGCGACAGCGCGGCCATCGTGCCGGTCAGAAACTGTTTCATTGTCATCCTCCTCGATGAAATCTGCGACGTATAAAACGAGAATTCGGGCCGGGAGGTTGCATGAACAGAAAATAACAAAATGTTAATGGGGGAGGGGCAGCGGTACCACTACATGCTTGTAGAATACTACATACGCGCGCATATTGTTTGCGATGAAACCGAACCAGCCCTTGACCGAAAAGCTGAATGAAGCAGGCGGCACGCCTGAGCGTGGCTATGACGCATGGAAGCGCGCCAAGGTCGAAAAGGGTCTGGAGCAGTCAAAGAACCGGGATGCGATGATCCCGGTTTCGAGGATTTTGCGCGACTTCGGCCTTGAACGTTAATTTCACGCCACAAGCCAAGGATGATCTGGAAGCGATCCACGACTGGATTGCCGAAGATGATCCGCGTGCGGCCGATAATGTTGTCGCGCGGATTGCTCAGACGGCTATGATGTTCGGGCAGTTTCCGATGTTGGGCAGGGCCGGGATCGTCGAGGATACACGGGAGTTTTCCGTGGTCGGCTTGCCCTATCTCATTGTGTATCGGATCGCGTCAGAAACGGAAGTCGATGTGCTGACCGTGGTGCATACTAGAAGGAAATATCCGCCAGAGAGGTGATGTGCTGTTGGTCGAGAAACTCGGTCGCAACGACCCATGCCTATGCGGTTCGGGGAAGAGATTTCAAGCGGTGCTGTATGCGCTTTGGCCGGTTTCGATGGGTCTGAGAGGGGGTGAATGGTGGCGGCGAAGAAATTTATCTACATAGATAAGAGAAAATCATTGTTAATTAAATTAATATGGTCCGTTTAAAACCTTACTGTATATAAAAGACCCTGCTATAGTTAAAAAAAGTCCAACCAAACCTCCCCAAAAAAGATTTTTTCTTAGCTCTTTTATGGAGTTATAACGGTTTATTTCTTTTCCCCAACAAAATATATTCGTTGGGTAAAGAAAATCAACTAATGTTGTCATCGCTATTGCTGCTATTATTAGTGTAAATACTACTATTATTGGAATATATTCTACAAAATCTGGTCGTTACCCCATATGCTCGATAATATATTCTAATTTTTGATCTGTGTTCATGCTCTGTGTTTGTACTTTTGGTGGTCGGGATTGTGCTCTCTGCCAAGAAACCACTATTACTGAAATAAAAATAATCAATGTCATGATAGCTGGTAAGAAAAGACGATATTTTATTAAATTAGTTACCCAATAAAATTTCTGTATGCATATTTCGGAATTCAAGTAAGACTTTAAATCAGATGATAATAGTAAAGCTGTATCACGCTGACCGCATTCTATGGACATGCTTGTGTTGTAATCGGAAGAAAAAACAATTTCCACATTTGTATGATCGTCTTTCGCTTCGATCTCTATCTCCTTTATCCTGTCTATATTTGAATTCTCTTCTGAAATTACATCCTTCGCAGAATCATATGTTATGAGCGCATCGTCTGCTCGGTGCACATTATATATTACTTTAACTTTGTCGTTTGACTCTATTCTTTTAGTTATAATATCATCAATTTTGAGTAAATGCTCTTCCAGAAGAAGAAATCCTCTTCCAAATTTACTTTTTACTCTGGCTTTCATTGATCTGCCTCTATTTATATCAAAATTAAATTACCTACTCCGCCGCGACACCCGCCTGCTTGAACATATCGTCGCCATCGTCTTCCGGTGCGGCGTCGTCGTTCGCCCTGATCTTCTTGCGCCGGTCGAAGCTGTCCCACACATCGTTCCAGTTGCCGCGTGTCGCGGCCTTGCTGTATTCGGTCGCGCGGGTCTCGAAGAAGTTGGCGTGCTCCACACCGTTCAAGAGCGGCGCGAGCCACGGCAGCGGGTGCTCGTCGATCATGTAGATCGGCTGGAAGCCGAGCTGGCCCAGGCGCCAGTCCGCGATATAGCGGATATATTTCTTGATCTCCTTGGCCGTCATGCCCGGCACCGGCCCCATTTCGAAAGCGAGGTCGATGAACGCGTCTTCGAGGCGCACCGTCTTCTGGCAGCAGTCGATGATATCTTCCTTCACCGCCTTGGTCAGGCAGTCGCGCTCCTTGGTGAAGGCGTGGAACAGGCGGGTGATGCCCTCGCAGTGCAGGCTCTCGTCGCGCACGGACCAACTCACAATTTGCCCCATGCCCTTCATCTTGTTGAAGCGCGGGAAGTTCATCAGCATCGCGAAGCTGGCGAAGAGCTGCATGCCCTCGGTAAAGCCGCCGAACATGGCGAGCGTGCGGGCGATATCCTCGTCGCTGTCGACGCCGAAATTCTGCATATAATCATGCTTGTCGCGCATCTCCTGATATTCGAGGAACATGCTGTATTCGCTCTCGGGCATGCCGATGGTGTCGAGCAGGTGCGAATAAGCCGCGATGTGGATCGTCTCCATGTTGCTGAACGCCGTCAGCATCATCTTGACTTCCGTGGGCTTGAACACGCGGCCATATTTGTCGTGATAGCAGTCCTGCACCTCGACATCCGCCTGCGTGAAGAAGCGGAAGATTTGGGTGAGCAGGTTGCGCTCATGCTCGGAGAGCTTCTGCGCCCAGTCGCGGCAATCCTCGCCCAGCGGCACTTCCTCGGGCATCCAGTGCACCTGCTGCTGGCGCTTCCAATATTCATAGGCCCAGGGATATTCGAAGGGCTTGTAGACTTTGCTGGCTTGCAGAAGGGGCATGGTTCTTATGTCCTGTTAAAAATGCGATCCGGTGGTGACGACGGGTGGCCTTACTGGCAGGCGAGACACTCGTCATAATCGGTGGTTTCACCGATCTCGAACTTGGGCGCTTCGGCCGTATTGTCCGCCTCGACCCCGCCGGCGAAGCCTGCGCGCTGCACCGATTTCGAGCGCAGATAATAGAGCGACTTGATGCCCAGCTCCCACGCGCGGAAGTGCAGCATGAGCAGGTCCCATTTCTCGACATCCGCCGGGATGAACAGGTTGAGCGACTGCGCCTGATCGATATAGGGCGTGCGGTCGGCGGCCAGTTCGAGCAGCCAGCGCTGGTCGATCTCGAAGCTGGTCTTGAACGCGTCCTTTTCTTCCTGCGTCAGGAAGTCGAGATGCTGGACGCTGCCGCCGCGCTCGAGGATCGAGTTCCACACATTCGCGCTGTCCTTGGATTTCTCCTTGAGCAGCTTCTCCAGATAGGGGTTCTTGACCACGAAGCTGCCCGAAAGCGTCTTGTGCGTATAGATATTCGCCGGGATCGGCTCGATACAGGCCGAGGTGCCGCCGCAGATGATGCTGATTGACGCGGTCGGCGCGATCGCCATCTTGCAGGAGAAACGCTCCATCACGCCCATGTCCTCGGCGTCGGGGCAGGGGCCGCGCTCTGTAGCGAGCATCATCGACGCCTCGTTCACCTTGGCGTTGATATGCTTGAAGATCTTGAGGTTCCAGCTCTTGGCCATCGCGCTCTCGAACGAGATGCCGCGCGCCTGCAGGAAGCTGTGGAAACCCATGACGCCCAGACCCACCGAGCGTTCGCGGCTGGCGCTGTATTTGGCGCGGGCCATTTCGTCGGGTGCGCGGTCGATATAGTCCTGCAGCACATTGTCGAGGAAGCGCATCACGTCTTCGACGAAGGTCTTGTCGCCGTTCCACTCGTCCCAGGTTTCGAGGTTGAGCGAGCTGAGGCAGCACACCGCCGTGCGATCGTTGCCCAGATGGTCGCGACCCGTAGGCAGGGTGATTTCCGAGCACAGGTTCGATGTCGAGACCTTGAGGCCGAGATCGCGGTGATGTTTGGGCATCATCCGGTTCACCTGATCGGAGAAAACGATATAGGGCTCGCCGGTGGCGAGGCGGGTCTCGACCAGCTTCTGGAACAGGGCGCGCGCATCCACCTTGCTGCGCACGCTGCCGTCCTTGGGTGATTTCAGCTCGAACTCGGCGCCATCACGCACCGCTTCCATGAACTCGTCGGTCAGCAGCACGCCATGATGCAGGTTGAGCGCCTTGCGGTTGAAGTCGCCGCTGGGCTTGCGGATTTCGAGGAACTCTTCGATCTCCGGGTGGCTGATGTCGATATAGCAGGCGGCCGAACCGCGGCGCAGGCTGCCCTGGCTGATCGCGAGGGTGAGGCTATCCATCACGCGCACGAACGGGATGATGCCGCTGGTCTTGCCGTTGAGGCCGACCGGCTCGCCGATGCCGCGCACGCTGCCCCAATAGGTGCCGATGCCGCCGCCGCGCGAAGCGAGCCAGACATTCTCGTTCCAGGTGTTGACGATGCCCTCCAGGCTGTCGTCGACGCTGTTGAGATAGCAGGAGATGGGAAGACCGCGTCCGGTGCCGCCGTTGGACAGGACGGGGGTGGCGGGCATGAACCACAGGTTGCTGATATAGTCGTAGATGCGCTGGGCATGCTCGGCGTCGTCGGCATAGGCCGCCGCGACGCGTGCGAACAGATCCTGATAGGATTCGCCGGGCAGCAGGTAGCGGTCGCGCAGGGTTTCCTTGCCGAACTCGGTCAGCCGGTCGTCGCGCGACGGATCGGTCGTCACGTCGAAGCGGCGCTCCGCGACAGTCTTGGAATCGACCTTGGGTGCGGGCGGTGCTTTCTTCGCGCCACCATCAGAAGCGGGTTCGGGGGTAGGAGCGGAGTCGGTCTGCACGGGAGCCTGTACAGGCTTTTTCCGGCTTTCCTTCATCTCTGCTGGTCTCTCTTCGGTCATTACTGCCACGTCGCCTGCATCCACTTCCTGCATGTCCCTAAAATCCATCGCATCGACCCCTGAATGTTCACTGTTCGTTCGATTCGGTCAAGGCAAATGGTGCGAAAGAACCACCATAGCCTTTTTCACTCAAAAAGGGGACGGGTTTTTACCCCCTGAATCGCGGTCGAAAAGGGAAAAACATCCCTTTCGCCGGAAAACCCCGGCGTTCCGTAACCACAACCTGTTGGGTGACCCCCCGTCTCCCTGACACAAGGGATAGTGCCACAGCGATTTCGGGATGCAAGAGGGTAAATGGTTAATTTGCACTTCGGTTCGTCGCTGCTGTGATTCATTTCGTCGACAGAAGTGCACGGTGCGACGCAGCGACGCGTGGACTTCCCTTGGTTGCAGAAATTGCAAGGGAACAGAGCAAGAATAAAAATAAATTTATGGGGATAAGACTTGCGGCCTTGTGCAGACCTAGACTCTGATGCGCAAAACCGACATAGGCAGGCGCAAATCTGACAGCATCATGCACGAGGACAGCCCATGACCGTCATCAAGGCCGCCGACCTGATCGAGAGCGTCGCCGACGCGCTTCAATATATTAGCTATTATCATCCGATGGATTATATCAAGGCGCTAGGCGAAGCCTATGAGGCGGAGCAGGGACCCGCCGCCAAGGATGCGATCGCGCAGATCCTGACCAACAGCCGCATGTGCGCCGAAGGGCACCGGCCGATCTGTCAGGATACCGGCATCGTCAACGTGTTCATTAAATGGGGTATGGACTGCCACCTCGACGATACGAGCAAGCCGTTGCAGGACATCGTCGATGAAGGCGTGCGCCGCGCTTATACGAACCCCGAGAATCGGTTGCGCGCATCGATCTTGCGCGACCCAGCGTTCACGCGCCAGAACACCAAGGACAATACGCCCTGCGTCCTCTCCGTCGAGATGGTGCCGGGCAGCACAGTCAGCATCGACGTTGCGGCCAAGGGCGGCGGCAGCGAGAACAAGTCCAAGTTCAAGATGATGAACCCCAGCGACAATATCGTCGACTGGGTGCTGGAGATGATCCCGCAAATGGGCGCGGGCTGGTGCCCGCCCGGCATGCTGGGCATCGGCATTGGCGGGACGGCGGAAAAGGCGGTGGCGCTCGCCAAGGAAAGCCTGATGGAGCCGATCAACATGGGCCAGCTGAAGGCACGCGGGCCGCAGAACGACATCGAGAAGCTGCGCATCGAGATTTTCGACAAGGTCAATGCGCTGGGCGTTGGTGCGCAGGGTCTGGGCGGCCTCTCAACCATTCTCGACGTGAAGATCTATGATTATCCCTGCCATGCGGCGGGCAAGCCGGTGGCGATGATCCCCAATTGCGCGGCGACCCGCCATGCGCATTTCACGCTGGATGGCTCCGGCCCGAGCTATATCGACCCGCCGAGCCTGGATGAATGGCCGGACGTGCATTGGGAGCCGGATGCGAAAGCGATCAAGGTCGATCTCGACAATCTGACGCCGGAGATTGTGCAGGGCTGGAAACAGGGTGACCGCTTGCTGCTGAACGGCAAGATGCTGACCGGCCGCGACGCCGCGCACAAGCGCATTCAGGACATGCTGGCCAAGGGCGAGGAACTGCCCGTCAATTTCAAGGGCCGCGCCATCTATTATGTCGGCCCGGTCGATCCGGTCGCGGGCGAAGTGGTCGGCCCCGCAGGCCCGACGACGGCAACGCGCATGGACAAGTTCACCGAGATGATGCTCGATCTCGGGCTGCTCACGATGATCGGTAAAGCCGAGCGCGGGCAGGGCGCAGTCGATGTCATCAAGAAGCACAAGGTGACCTATCTGATGGCGGTTGGCGGCGCGGCCTATCTGGTGGCGCGTGCGATCAAGGGCGCCAAGGTCGTCGGCTTCGAGGATCTCGGCATGGAAGCGATCTACGAGTTCGAGGTGAAGGACATGCCGGTCACTGTCGCCGTCGACAGCGAAGGCAATAATGTCCATTATCTCGCCCCGCTGGTATGGCGCGACAAGATCGCGAAGGAGCATCTGCTCGATAACGCATGAAGCAGCGCTGGACCAACCGCAGATTTCGCGCACTCGTCAGGCATAGCGGCCCGACGTCGCTGATCTTTCGCCGCCGTGTGGCGCTGATCGGCGGGGCTGTGATTGTCGGGCTGGTGGCGCTGATCTTTGCCTGGGCGGCGGATGGAGCCGGCCACCTGTTCGAGAATATGGTTGCGCGCTATCCCTATGCGCCGTTCGTCATCACGCCGCTGGGGTTTGCGCTCATCGTCTGGATCACGCGCCGCTTCGCCCCGCTGGCGGCTGGGTCGGGCATACCGCAGGTCATCGCCGCATCGCGCGGGACGAGCGCGGACCATAGGCGGCTTGTCGATATGCCCACCGCGCTGCTCAAGTCCGTGCTGACGACCGGCGCACTGCTGGTCGGGGCATCGGTGGGGCGCGAAGGGCCGACGGTTCAGATCAGCGCGGCATTGCTTGGATGGACGCACCGCATATTGCAGGTGCCGATGCGCGTGACGGTGATGATCGCGGGTGGCGCAGCGGGCGTGGCCGCCGCCTTCAACACACCGCTGGCCGGGATCACCTTCGCCATTGAGGAACTGGCCGCCGCCTATGAACAGCGCATGGCGATGCTGGTCATCACCGCAGTCATCATATCGGGTATGGTGACGTTGGGGCTGGCGGGCAATTATGTCTATTTCGGCGGCGGCATAGAGGCGCGGCTCGGTGTTGGCTCCGCCATATCGGTGGCGTTGGTGGGAGGTGTGCTTGGCGGCCTTTCGGGTGGGTTGTTTGCGCGCTGGACGCTGGCGGCAGCACGCATCAACAACCGCTTCACCTATGTGCGCAAGCGCTATCCCGTTGCATTTGCTGCCGTTTGCGGCCTGTTCGTCGCTCTGCTCGGTGTTGCGACCGGCCTGACATGGGGCACGGGCTATGAACCGGCGCGTGCGCTGATCGAGGGTGAAACGCTGCCTTACTGGTTTGCGCCCGCCAAATTCATTGCCACGCTGGCGACAACAGTTTCGGGAATACCTGGCGGCATCTTTGCGCCCTCGCTGGCGACCGGTGCGGGTTTCGGGGAGGCGCTGCGCTGGATATTTCCGGGCGAACCGGCCAGCGCCGTGGTGCTGATGGGTATGGCGGCCTATTTCACCGGGGTGGTGCGCGCGCCGCTCACCGCCGTCATCATCATCACAGAGACGACCGGCGCTCGTGGTTTCATGCTGCCGCTGCTGGGGGCTGCGCTGGTGGCGGACGCATCCGCACAGCTGCTCTGCAAGGAACGGCTCTATCATGGGCTGGCGAAGGGTTTCATGCCGGACGCCAAGGGATGATGAGGTCGATGGTGAAATGGGTCGGCGGTTTGCTGCTATGGGCGGCTGTCGCCGTCATGCTCGTCGTTACGTTCGTTCCGGCGTTCCTGGACCGCATCTATTATCGCGGGCCGCATAGCGACCATTTTGATGGCGCGCATTTTTCCAATCCCGATGGCGAGATTACATTCACGGTGCCGCCGGGGCAGCGGCGCGGCAACCTGTTTTATCGCTTCCTGTTCGGGCGCGACGACCGGCCGCCTTGGCCCGAGCATGTTACGGTACGTCAGAGCAGGCCCCCTGCGCATGTGGCGGAGGGCGAGATGCGCGCTACATGGGTCGGCCACGCAACTGTGCTGGTGCAGGCGGGCGGCCTCAACATTCTGACCGACCCGCAATGGTCGGACTATGCCAGCCCCTTTCCGGGCATCGGCCCAAAACGGGTGGCAGCACCCGGCATCGCGTTTGACGATCTGCCGAAGATCGACATCGTCGTCGTTAGTCACAATCATTATGACCATATGGACCTGCCGACATTGAAGCGCCTATGGGAGCGTGACAAGCCGCTGATCGTCACCAGCCTGGGCAACGACAGGGTGATAGCGCAGGCCGGGGTTGAAGCACGCGCGCTGGATTGGGGCGGCGTTGCGGAAGCTGGCGGGGCAAAGGTGCACGTGATCCGCAACCATCACTGGTCGAGCCGCTGGGCCAAGGACCGCAATCGGGCGCTATGGTCCGCCTTCGTTATCGAGACAGAGGCAGGCAATATCTTCTTCGCTGGCGATACCGGCATGGGTGACGGCAAATGGCCGCTGGAGGCGCGGAGCTATGGCCCGGTGCGCCTCGCCATCATTCCGATCGGCGCTTTCCGCTTTTATCCCGGCCAGATGGAAACCGGATCGCATATCGGGCCACGCCAGGCGGTCGAGATGTTCAAGATGCTTGGCGCAGCGCAGGGCGTGCCGATCCATTGGGGGACCTTTCGCCTGTCGAGCGAGGCGCGTGACACGCCACCCAAGATGCAGCAGCTCTATATGCGGTGCAGCGGCCTTGACCCGGCTTCATTCCGGCCGCTCGATATCGGTGAGGCGATAGACGTTTCGTCGGCTGCCTCGCCAGGGCAGGCGGTCAGCGCGCAGGCGCGTGCGGATTGCAAACCGGGATCGGCGGCGCTCGATGCGCTGAAATAGTCAACGTATAGGGGGAATGAATTTTTCCGGTAACGGGAACAGGGTACGGAAATGCTCCGCCTGTTTCCTGTCGCCGACAATGCTGAGCGTGCCTTGCGCATTGAGCTCTTCATAGGGGACTCCGCCATAGACATAGGCGCCAAGTGCCTCTGGATTTCCTTCGAAGATGAGATCCGCGCCTTCCGGGTCACCTTGTGAAACGGTGAAGCCCGAGTGGTTCAGATGACCACGATATTGATCTTCACCGAAGCGAAAGCCGAGCGATATGTCTAGGTCGCCGATGCGTGGTCGGTCGATCATTGTACGGAAAGAGAGCAGGATCGAGACGCCGCTGATAGGAAGCGTCGGGTCATGCAGCGGCGAGCGCGTTGCCCAGCGGCCCAGCTCCTGCACAATGATTTCCGCTTCGTAGCCCCACTCGGTAAGTTCATATACCTGTACCGAGGCAGGCGGTGGCAGCTTGCGTTTGAACAGAACGCCGCGCGCTTCCAGCTCGGTCAGGCGCTGGGTCAGCACATTGGCGCTTAAACCGGGCAGGTCGGCGCGAAGATCGCTGAAACGTCGCGGTCCAAGCATTAACTCTCTGACGATGAACAAGGCCCAACGCTCACCTATTAGTTCAAGCCCGTGTGCCATACCGCAGGCATCGTAAAAGCGGCGTTTTTCCTTGGGTTTTGAAGAATTAGTTATTTTTTCTAACTCCATAGTTGTTTTTGATAATCTTCATGCCATGATCTGTCAATGTCGAGTCGAACCGGAAGGAGTGGACCATGTCTTATATCGATGGCTTCGTGATCGCGGTGCCTGTCGCGAACAAACAGGCTTTTATCGACCATGCCAAGCATTTCGATCAGTTGCTGCTCGAGGAAGGCGCTATCCGCGTCGTTGAAGGCTGGGGTGACGATGTCCCTGATGGCAAGGTTACGGATTTCCGGCGCGCTGTACAGGCGACAGCGGAGGAGACAGTTGCCTTTTCCTGGATCGAATGGCCGGACAAGGCGACGCGCGATGCGGCATTCGCCCGGATAGAGGACATGATGAAAACGGATGAGCGCTTCGATACTGAAAAGCACCCGATGCCGTTTGACGGCAAGCGGATGATCTTTGGCGGCTTTACGTCCATAGTCGACCTCGGCATCCCGGCAAGTGACGGCTATATGCAGGGTTTCGTCATTCCGGTCCCGGAGGATAAGCACGACGCCTATCGCAAGCTGGAAGAGGACTGCTGGCCTTATTTCCAGAAGCTCGGGGCGGCGAGAGTGGTAGCGGCTTGGCAGGACGATGTGCCCGAGGGCAAGCAGACTGATTTTTTCCGGGCAGTGAATGCGCAGCCGGGCGAGAAGGTCGTCTTCGCGTTCATGGAGTGGCCCTCCCGCGACATATGCGACGAGGCGGCGAAGGCGATGATGTCGGGCGACGCCATGCCCATGCCTGAGGACATGCCGTTTGATGGCAAACGTATGATCTACGGTGGCTTCGCGCCGGTCGTTACTCTGGAGAAGCAAGATGCCTAACAAGCATGGCGATTTCATCTGGTATGAGCTGCTGACCAGCGATGCTGATGCCGCTCAGGCCTTTTATGGCAAGGTGCTGGATTGGGAGGTTGCTCCGAGCGGCACTCCGGGCGTGGACTATCGCATCATCAATGCGGGAGAGCATGGGGTGGGCGGCATGATGGCGATCACCCAGGAGATGGCGGATAACGGCGCCCGGCCGACATGGCTTGGCTATATTACCGTCGATAATGTCGATACATGCGTCGAGAGCGTAGAACATGGCGGCGGCAAGACGATGATGCCGGCGATGGATATTCCGGAAGTCGGCCGCATCGCCATGGTCGCGGATGCTCAGGGCGCTCCCTTTTATGTGATGAAGCCCAGTGGCGAGGGTGAGAGCCTTGCGTTCGCTTATGACAAACCGCGCATCGGCCATTGCGCCTGGAACGAACTTGTTACCTCGGATCAGGCTGAGGCATGGCATTTTTATGGCGTGCGCTTCGGATGGACCAAGGATGGAGAGATGCCGATGGGGCCGATGGGCACCTATGATTTCATCCGGCATGGTGGTGTGATCGGCGCGATCATGACAGCTACGCCTGAGATGGGCCCCCCACACTGGAATTTTTACCACCGTGTGGCCGATATCGACGCTGCAAAATCGGCGATAGAAGAGAATGGCGGCAGCGTCGCCAACGGACCGATGGAGATCCCCGGCGGTGAATATGCCATGCATGCGCTTGATCCGCAGGGGGCATATTTCGGCCTGGTCGGTCCTCGCAAATAGAAAAGGACAGCTGATGAGCATTGCCAAGAACACCATCTGTCTCTGGTATGATAATGATGCTGAGGGCGCTGCGAAATTTTATGCGGAAACCTTTCCCGATAGCGCGGTGGGCCAGGTCAACCGCGCGCCCGGCGATTATCCCTCGGGCCAGGAGGGAGATGTGCTGACGGTGGAATTCATCGTAGCGGGCATTCCGTGCATTGGCCTGAACGGTGGGTCGGCCTTCACGCATAATGAAGCCTTCTCTTTCCAGATCGCGACGGAGGATCAGGAAGAGACGGACCAGCTGTGGAACGCCATCGTCTCCAATGGTGGCGAGGAAAGCGCCTGCGGCTGGTGCAAGGATCGCTGGGGCATTTCATGGCAAATCACGCCAAAGGTGCTCACCGAAGCGATGGCCAATCCCGACAGAGCGGTGGCTAAGCGCGCGTTCGAGGCGATGATGACGATGCGCAAGATTGATGTTGCAGCGATCAAGGCCGCGGTTGCGGGTGTGCCTGCCGATGCTTGAACTTTTCGCGCACCCGTTCTCCTCCTATTGCTGGAAGGTGTTGATCGCACTTTATGAGCGCGAGATACCGTTTGAATACCGGCTGCTGGAGCAGGATCATCCGGAGAATTTCGAGCGATTGAAGCGCTATTGGCCGGTCGGGAAGTTCCCTGTGCTGGTCGATGAGGGACGGCCTGTCATAGAGTCCTCGACGATTATCGAGCATCTCGATGACGAAAAATTCGGGGCGGCGGCGAAGATGATCCCCGATGGCAAGGAAACCGCGCGTCAGGTGCGCTTCATGGACCGCGTGTTCGACAATCATGTGATGGGAAAGATGCAGGTCGTGGTCGATCAGCATATATTTAATCGCGAGGCGCTGGACATAACGGCGATGGACAGGGCGAGAGCTGCGCTGGACATAATCTATGACTGGCTGGAGACGCAGCTGGGCGCAGAAGGCTGGGCCGCTGGTGAAGCGTTCACGATGGCCGATTGCGCGGCTGCGCCGTCGCTCTTTTATGCTGACTGGGTGCACGAGATCGGCGATGGCAGGCCGAAATTAAAGGCCTATCGCGCGCGATTACTGGCGCGGCCATCGGTCAGCCGCTGCGTCGAGGATGCCCGGCCTTATCGTGGATATTTTCCGCCGGGTGCGCCGGACAGAGACTGAATTATCGAGGAGTGACAAGATGATGGCGGATACGGATACACGTGAACTTTCGGTAGAGGCATTTATAGATGCGCCGCCCAAGAAGGTTTGGGACATCATGACCGAGCGGCAAGAGGAATGGTGGTGCCCCACGCCCTGGCGCGCGAAGATTGATCATCAGGATCGCCGGGCAGGTGGCCGCTGCGACATGACATTTCACGGCCCCGATGGCGAGCAGATGCCGCAAAACGGCATTTATCTGGCCTATGAGCCGGGCAGGCGCTTTGTGATTACGGATGCGGTCACTGGAGACTTCGAGCCGCAAGGCCCCTTCATGATTGGCATTTGGGAGATCATGCCCCAAGGTGAGGGCACGCTCTATCGCGCGAGCGCGCGTCACTGGACCGATGAGGCCAAACAGCAGCATGCGGAGATGGGCTTCGAAGAGGGCTGGGCCGCTTGCGCGCGGCAACTCAAGGAGCTGGTAGAAAGCGGAAGTTGAGCGGACGGGAAACTTTCATTTTGGAGGCAGTTGCGCTCGACAGCGCTATGGCCTGACGACATGGTGAACGGAACAAAGGCGGTACGCCGCAGGCGCGGCAATAAGTGGGCAGGTCGGGGTGTTAGCAACGGTATCGACGGTGGCCTATCTGGGGCTGGAGGCGCGCGCCGTCGAGGTGCAATGCCAGCTGGTGGCGGGGCTGCCCAATTTCATCGTCGTGGGTCTTGCCGACAAGGCGGTATCGGAAAGCAAGGAGCGGGTGCGCAATGCGCTTGCCGCTATTGGTCTTGCACTGCCGCCCAAGCGTATCACCGTCAACCTGTCGCCCGCCGACTTGCCGAAGGAAGGCTCGCATTACGACCTGCCGATCGCGCTCGCGGTGCTTGGCGCAATGGGCATGATCGACGCCGAAACACTGTCGCATTATGTGGTGGTGGGCGAACTGGGGCTGGATGGCCGTATTGCGCCCAGCCCCGGCGTGCTGCTCGCCGCATTGCATGCCAGCGGGCAGGACAAGGGGTTGATCTGCCCTGCGGTGCAAGGAGCGGAAGCGGCCTGGGCGGGTAATGTGGAAGTGGCCGCCGCGCCCAATCTTACAGGCCTGCTCAACCACCTGAAAGGCAAAGGCGTGCTCCAGCCGCCGCAACCCGGTGAGGTCGAGGCGCCGCTGCAAGGCCCCGACCTGCGGCAGGTAAAAGGGCAGGAGGTCGCCAAGCGCGCATTGGAAATCGCGGCGGCGGGCGGGCACAATATGCTCACATTATAACCTATTAAATTTGAGTAATGAAATGAAGATCGGACTTTGGTTAGAAGCAGTTTTGATCGGTATCGTAACTGTTATCGCTATCGTTCAGGCGGCTATCAGTGTTCTCAATGTTTTGTGAGTGCTGGTTAAGCCCGCATATGCTTCCATATTTTGGAATGCACCGCTTTGAGGTCGGTCCTTAATCTAAGAGATTCTCGGTCAAATGCGCTGAGCGACAAGATATAGCGCCACCAGCACAACGAAAGTTATGGACCCAATAGCTAACGCTCCCTCCACCCAAGCCCACACAATACCGAAAGGGGTTCGTCTCCAAGCTTCTTCCGGTTTCTTGGTCTTAGTCCGGGTTTCGGACAGGTACTGCCTCACATCATGGAACAAATAGTAAAAGACCGCTGCAATGAACAGGGCGGAAAATCCGATTGATATCGGCGATTCTTTCGGGACGAGCGTCATGATTGAGAGCGAAATCCCAATAACTATGCACCAAGCTATGTATATGGCGGCCTCGTGGTTTGAGGATTTTTTCATCTGCCTCCCTCGTCACAGACAGGTATAGCCATCACCAAATTGGAGGAGCCATAATGGCTTCCCGGCCTCCATAATATTAGAATGGAGTTGACGATCACGGCACCAATGCAACCGGCAACAAAATTGAACCCTGCAGCGTCATGCTTATTCATTTAAGGCGCTTTCTCGTGTTCCCTCATCACCATAGGTTGCTGACCGCATAGCAATGAGTTCCGAAGTGTCAGCAAGGCGCTCCATATGTTCGGAGATTTTTAGGAGGCTGTCGTGGGCAGAGATCAGGATCGCCGTCCCAAATAGCGCTGAGACTATTACGCTGAGGAAGATGATGACGATGGTTACGGAATAATCGCCTATGAAGCTGGCGCCCGGTTCGGCGGTAAAAGACCAGAAGAGGAAGATGGTGCAGACAATTAATATCAGCCCGCACGCAATTATAATTCCGTATTTCACTAAATTAACGATGAAAACCATATGACGACCCCCTGAACAGTCAAGCGAACTGGCGAATTGAGAGTGTCCCCAAAATGGGGACGATTTATGTTGGGTATATGTGCATGTGCTGGAAATCAAGCGGAACCAGCGATGCAAAGAGGTTGGGTCGTATCGACCGAATATCGTTCGATCATTGAGAAGGTTAAGGCCGTTCGCCTGTCGCTGGATGTCTCTCAAAGGGAGCTTGCTCGCCGACTTGGAAAGCCACCATCCTTCGTCAACAAGATCGAATTGCTGGAACGTCGAATGGACATTCTGGAGTTTGTCCAGATTGCTGAAGCGTTAGGTATGAGTGCTGAGCAACTTATAGCCGCTGTGGCGACTTCGCTAAAAAAAGAGTGATGTATGAAGGGGGAGGGGGCAAACCATCCGCCCTAATCCGGAAGTGATATCGAAGCCCCGTTGAATGATCGCTTGGGGGAAGACCTTGTTTTTGATCGATCCTGCCTAGCCTGCTTCGTTCCCTCAGGCAGAGGAAAATCACATGCGTGCAGGAACATCAGATATTCTACGCCTAGAGATACGGTGCCAGGAATTTCCCTTTTTCCTGCCTCCCAATCACCGATAGTTTGATGTCCCCAAGCCGCCATGCGTAATTTGCTAGCCATTTCCTGCCTGCTAAGCCCAAGCGCTTCTCTGCATTCGATAAACTCAGCGGGCTTCATGGGAGTATAATCCGACCGGGTTGCACTCTGCGAATCCTCACTATTCATTATCACTCCATCAATTTCACAATGTCAGGTCGCAAATCGCTATTGACCGTCACATGACGAAAGCGGACCAACCACAATTGAAGCCATTATTGTCCGATCTCAGGCTGTTTAAACCCCGTTACGTCCAAAGCGGAGCTAATTGCCATCCAACAGCGCTAAAAACTGCTTATTTTCAATGCGATCATTCCAAATCGGTGTTTGTTGCAACCAGGGGCGCGTGTGGAAAGCATAGAAAGGCAAAAGCTGCAGCTGTCAGAGCTCCAAATTTCCATCCTAAAGCTCGTCGCCGAATCCCGCACAAGCAAGCAGATTGCAGCCGAACTCGACATTTCTAATCACACTGTCGATACCTATATATGGTCCGCAATGCAGACTTTAGGGGTAAACAGCCGATCCGAAGCAGCAAAAATCGTCGTAAATCCGCCAAATATGAATTCGGCCCAATTCATATATGAACCGGAAAGGCTTGATGATCCCGGCCAGGTTATGCCTCATACGACACATCCGGCGCAGCTGGTCGTCTCACAGAATGAAGTTGCTGATCAACGACACAAACGTGATTGGCGGACAATTTTACAGACGTTCAAGTTGCCTCCGGTTGGAGGGCAAAAGCATGACTTAAGCACACTCAGTCGGTTAGCTATAGTAGGGCGAATAGCATTTATCTCTGCTCTACTATTAGCAGCTCTCGGAGCGGTCATTTCCGGCGCCCTTCACCTGCTCGGCAGGTAATCAACAGACAGGTGAAATGAAGTGCGCATTTTTGCGCAGAGGAGAAGCTATGCACTTATCAGAAGCGGGTGGCCGGACAGTTGCGGCTGATCTTGAAACAATGTTCCATGGCCTCGATAATTCGTTGCTGGATGCAACACGGTTGTCGATGTCCGTATTGGAAACGAAAGCGGGGACAACTTTACCCCCTGCCACATTCCAGAGAGTGTTGGACTCAATGATGTCTGGACTGTCCAAAATGGTCGATGGGCGAAAGTCTATGGTGGCGATGCACCGTCATCTCGTCACAATCAAGGGCGAGAGCAATTTGGCCGAGGTCGATTATGGATGCTTTTTCTCGACTGGGTCAGCCGCAGATGGTCCAGGGGACAATAAGGCATCCACGAGTACGTCGGCGATGGCCTGAAAACTT
This sequence comes from Sphingobium sp., assembly GCA_020446425.1. Classification (GTDB taxonomy): domain Bacteria; phylum Pseudomonadota; class Alphaproteobacteria; order Sphingomonadales; family Sphingomonadaceae; genus Sphingobium. The sequence goes on from JAGRES010000011.1 coordinate 31,633, forward strand.
GTCTTGACTGGTTTTGGGTAAAACATGACCAGTCAAGACATGCTCGCCCTCTATCTTACGTTTGGCGCTCTTTGGTTCCTGACTTGCCTCTATGCATGGGCATATGGAGGATGGGAGGGGCGATGGCTCTCAACCATGTTGGTTTTGGCAGCTGTGATTTCGCCCTTCGCTCAATTCCATCACAGCAAGAACTGGATAGAGCCCCAATATGGGGTTTTTGCTATCGATCTTGCCCTGCTTATCGGCATGACGACCGTAGCATACCGAACGGATCGATACTGGCCATTATGGATGCTGGCTTTCCATCTTTTGTCTGTTCTGACGCATGTCGTGGTCATGCTGGATCAGCAGGTTTTTGCTCGAGCCTATCAGTCTGCTGCAGCGTTCTGGAGCATACCGATTCAATTGATAATGGCACTGGGAGTTATGTTGGATCGCCGAGCGAAAAATACGTTTGGAGAAAGTGATGGGAGAGAGTTTTCCCAATCTGAACAATCTATTGATTGATGCTCGCTCGGCCATTGACGTCTTGCTGAGCAATTTATCGGAACAGAAGCCCGGCCAACTTCACAACCTTTTGGCCGAACCAAGCGATGTACGAGCAATAGGAAAGCATTATCTCTCGGTTTTGAAATCCCGTGACCGTCTTCTAGGCCGACAGCTGAGCGACAGCGCATGGGTGATACTCATCGACCTATATGTGCATGAGCAGAATCGGAATATATCTGTTTCGAGTGCCTGTGTTGCATCCGGAAGGCCGCCAACCACAGCGTTGCGACAAATTCGGGTATTATGCGAGTTTGGTCTGATTGACCGTCAGCATGATCCCCGTGACGGGAGGATTGTCTATCTAAAGCTTACCGAGACTGCTCGTAAAGCCGTAGAAGAGCACCTTATAGAGCTGACAAGCGCTTCACAATGAATGATGAAGTAAACATAGCTTGCCTACACACAAAAGCAGAGGCGGTCAGCAAACTATATGTGCAATGATATGCAAGGTACGATGGCTATACATCAACCACCTTCCTCATGGCCTCAGTGTCGATTTCGATATAGCGCTGGGTCATAGCTAGTGATCTGTGCCGAGCCAGAGCCTGCACATCTCTGAGGCTTCCTCCAAACCGACCGATATTTTTTGCCGCTCGAGTGATAAATGTCCGTCGACCGCTATGACTGGAACAGCCAGCCAACCCAAGGCCAGAATACCACTGCCGGAACATATTGATGATCACTTGGCTGGAAGTCTGTTTCGATCTGGACGTTCGGATGATCCGATTCTCGAACGAAGACGGGTTTGAGCTGATTTGGAGCGCCCTTAAAGCGTTTTGGAGTTCGTTAGCCATTGGGATAATACCGCCGCTTGTCCCCTTTGTGGCGCTATCGGCGAGAGCGATGCAATCTCGCAAATTTCCTTCGGCGTCAGTGACCATATCCCATGTGATGGAAGCGATCTCCTTCGCTCTGAGTCCTGCTCTTACAGAAAGCAGGAAAATGACGATGTTGCGTTCTGGCCAACGAGAGCATTCCAGATAGCGGATGACGGCCTTGATCTGAGCGGGTGAAAGAATTTTGGCTTGCTTGCCGAGCATCAACACCTTCCATTATAATTACACAAACTATTGTAATATCATAATAAAATTCGCTCAAGGCATTAAAGCGGGTTCTGTGAAAACCGAGTGAAACAGCGGGTTTGGCCGGTTTCATGAGAAAAATATAATTTCATAATGACGAGCCGCCAGCAAGCCGGGCAAGGCAAAGCTAGCTGCTGCAACAACCACCCCTTTTTCTGTCACCCACTCACCAGCAATGGAGGCGTGTGCCAGCGATAAGCCGGAGCTCATCGGCTTATGAGTCGACAAGCGAAAAATCCGTAATTATCCTTTATTTACAGATGCTTGGTACATCTCGAAAAATGTTGAAGTTATTTCGGGGAATCGCCACTGTTGCCTTATTCCACCCACAGGCAAGGAGAACGGATGGCAGCGAAGACAGCGGATTACACCAATTGGATCGATCCAAATCTTAATCCCAACATATATTGCGTCGGCACGACCAAGCAGGAGTATATGAGCTGGCGGAACGGCTCCCCCATACGGATGAAGCTCACCGAGGACACTCTTCATGAGCGAGCCGGTCAATTTATCGCTCGCTTATCCAAAGCCATTTACGGCAAGACGGCCTATCGCCGGTTCAAGCTAACAATACCGAACGCCCTTACATTGGAGGGTAACGGAAACGGCAGATCATGCTTCTGGCTGAGTCATGAAAAAGACCCCAGGAGCCTGAAAGAGAGGGGGAAGGTGCGTTACCATTTCAACATCCTTCTCAGGAAGCCGGAGTGGATGCCTTTCGACCAGCTTGAAGAGATCATAAAAAATATCTGGCGGTCCTGTGATTGGACCATGCCGGACATAAATATAGAGGAGCGAACTGGCGATTGCGTCGGTTACTCTCTCAAGGAAGGACCTGAGACTTTGGTCACCAAAACGCTTAGTTTTGGTCGCTCAATGCAGTGATAACCGATGGGCGTCATTATATGCCCCAAAATTTCACACTGGACCCGACATAATTCTAGCTCAGCTTTGGTTCATATGCGATCCAAGGCTTAGGCTAGAATTGTAGCTGGAATATACTTCAGTAATCTGAATTAAAATGCATTCATACCTACACCATAAGGTGTAATATAAACCGAAATCTAAATGACGAAAGAATCTGAAAATGGCACGCAAGCCTCGAAAGCCGACAGGAGAAATTACCTCTCGTCCATTGGTTCTTCGTCCTGGTCAAGAGGCTCGACTAGGCTCCACTAAGTTATTTAAGTTGCCTGAAGTGAAGGCGCAGGCAGAGTTTATAGTTATGCAGAAGACAATATCCTGTATGTCAAGCATGCCACTTTTGCCTAAAACCCCTATAAGTTTCACAAAGTTCCCTAAAGAAGAAGGCCCTGATTTCAATATAGCATTTTCAGATGGCTCCAATGGATATGCAGAAATTACTGAAATTGCCCCTCTCATGGGACCATATCAGGAGGCTCCTCGCTTCATTAATGTGGGGCAATATATACAGCATGTAAAAAAACTCGTTATGAGAAAGTGTAGAATTTATAATTCTAGAAAACTAAGTCCAATTATATTAATTCTATATGTTTCTCATGATACTTTTATTCCTACACCAGAAATTGCAGAGGCGATTTCTTATAATATTTCTCATCTTAACTCGAATCCATTTTTATCAATTACATTAACTTTGTTTGGATACGATGGAAATCCTCTAGTTGTACAATTACTACCATCTCCGATTCATTTATATTCAAAACAATATAATGCAATCGAACATAAATCCATGGGCTTAACATCAACCGCAGATATGGAAGTTGTTAAGGGAGGTATGAATAAAGATGGTTATGTTGATGCCGTCGTCCGTTTTAAATTTCCGGAAGGTACTCCTTCTGAGGTGGTGCAGCAGTATTTAAATGGAGAAAATATACCGGGGCCAATGCATTTCGATCTGGGCGATAATGTAGTGATTAAAAAATGAGTATTATGCTCTTTTGATAGATTCGCGTTGCATAAGAACATTCATCTTGGAATTCATTTCAAAATGTGTTCGCTCACCGGTGAATGCATCAAATTCTGTGAAACTATAGGTCTTGTAAAGCACCATTATCTCAATGAACCGATTGGCATCTCCCAAATCAGTAAGAGTTAATCCTTCGAACATCTGATCAGGAATATCATCGCCCGGAGTGGGAAAGCTCCGTCCAATTTCAATGCGAGACACTAGCCTTCCGAGTTCAGAGGAAAATTTTCGTCGGAGAGCAGATCGCTCACTATCGGTGATGATGGGAGAGTTAAGGTTCTCGACGAGCGCTTTGTAATCAAGTCCTGATGACAGACTAAGATGCGCTAATTCCTCATCGGCAGTACGTTTGTCTCGTTGTATTTTTTCTAAGTCCAATTCCAGCCGTTTAAGTTTTGAGGAAAGCGCTTCCGAATATCCGCTCGCAGCGATAGCATCTGCTACATTCTCTAACTGCTTCTGAAGCTTCGCTTCCTTTGCATCCAGATCGACTAGTCTGAAACGTAATTCGGCGGTTTTTGCCATCCATGCAGGGCTATTGATAATGGCATCAAAGTTGATTGTAGTGAGCAATCGAAACAGATGCGCTTCGACTATGTCGTATCGGAAGGCAGGACTCGAACAATCTTGTGTCAAAACTGCTCTGGAGCATCGGAGGTACCTACCCCCTTTAGGTGGCGGGCCTTTGTCAATGAACCGCATACCAGACCTGCAAGATTTGCATCTCAATAAGCCTGTAAAAAGGTTTGTGAAATTTCTTCCCTTACGGCCTTTTCCATTCACTTTGCGTCTAGCGATAGCGTTCTGAGCATCGGCAAATACCACCTCATCAATGATTGCTGGATAATAGCCGCAAATTGGTGGTCCATCAGGAGATCGGGGTTTATGAGATAGCCCTTTAGCTAGACGGTGAGGCTGATACTCACCCAAAACTGCCCGATTGGACAGAATTTTTTTAATATAGGATTCTTGCCAATGCCCACTGCGGCTCCAAGCGGGTATTCGCTGTTCATTCAAGTGTTTTGCAATGGAAAATGACCCCCAACCGCTTCCGCTAAGATCGAACATGTCTCTGATAATCTCAGCGCGCTCTTCAATGATTTCAATGGTTTGACCATCTTCTGAAAAGCGAAGCCAGCTTGGAATACGTTGCTTGGTAATATGACCAGCTCTTGCTGCTGTTCGCTTGTTCTCCCAGACTGCTCCTAACCTCATCGACTTGGTACGAGATTCTTCATGCGCTCGCATCAAAACCATGGCGGCCATAATCATCGCCATGGGGTTTTTAGAAACAGTTTCTGCCGAATAAATTTGCTCATCAACTAGCGTTACGAGCACGATGCCGTATCCGACGATCTTATTTAGAAGAGAGATGGCTTCTATAAGATTGGTGCGGGTTATCCGGTCCAATGACTCCACGATCAAGTAGCTACCTTTAGCTATCCTGCCTGCTTCGGCGAGATCAAGAAAGTTCGCCAATTTACCCATTTCTGCGTTTTCGCCTGCAAAAGCTGAAACACCACAATCATGCATGATGTCCATCAATTCTAGGCCATGTTTTTTGGCATAGTCCTCGGAAGCCTTCAGCTGGCGCCGAATGGAATCCCCCTTCATCTGTTCAAGCGTGGACATGCGAATATACGAATAAGCGTGCGGCATCATGCCACTGTAAACACCTTCCATATAAATTCAATTTATTAGGATATAATATGCTGATGTCAGGGCCGCCGGGCGCGGGCAAATCGCTGATGGCGAGTTGCCTGCCGGGGATATTGCCGGACCTGACGCCCGCTGAGGCGCTGGAAGTTTCGATGGTGGCAAGCGTGGCTGGCACATTGGAGGGCGGGCGCATGACACGCGCGCGGCCTTTCCGCAGCCCGCATCACAGCGCGTCGATGGCTGCGCTGGTTGGCGGCGGTTTGCGGGTGAAACCGGGTGAGGTCAGCCTCGCGCATCTGGGTGTGCTGTTTCTCGATGAACTGCCGGAGTTTCAGCGCGCCGTATTGGATTCACTGCGCCAGCCATTGGAGACGGGCGAAGTCGCCGTCGCACGCGCCAACAGTCATGTTACCTTTCCCGCGCAGGTGCAACTGATTGCGGCAATGAACCCGTGCCGGTGCGGTCATCTGGGCGACGCGTCGCTGGCCTGCTCGCGCGCGCCGCGCTGCGCCGCCGATTATCAGGCCAAGCTGTCCGGTCCGCTGCTCGATCGCATCGACCTGCATGTCGAGGTCGGTGCCGTGAGCGCCAGCGACCTCAGCCTGCCGCCTCCCGCCGAGGGATCGCAGCAGGTTGCCGCACGCGTGGCGCAGGCGCGCGATATTCAGACGCGCCGTTATGCCCCCTATGATCTGCGTACCAATGCAGAGGCGGACGGCCTGTTGCTGGAAACCCTGTGCAAGCCGGAGGAGGCAGGACAGACATTGCTGGCCGATGCTGCCGCCACATTGAAGCTGACGGCGCGCGGTTACACACGCGTTTTGCGCGTCGCGCGTACTATTGCCGATCTGGCAGGGGCGCAGACCATAGGGCGGCTTCATATCGCGGAGGCATTGAGCTATCGTCGGCGCGCTCCGGCTGGCTGAGCTGGACGGAAGGGAGAAGCGATATGGACTGGATGCTCCTGCCCCTGCGGCGTTACGCAACCTTCGGTGGATGCTCGCGCCGCAAGGAATATTGGATGTACGCGCTGTTCCTGATGCTGTGCATGATCGGATTGCGCATCATTGAGGACATGTTCGGGTTCGAGACGATGGGCGAATATGCCTATCGCAATGGCCTGGAGCTGGGTGTGTGGGAAAAGGTCGAGGGTGGCAGGCTGGTAGGTCTGTTCGCGCTGGCGACGCTCATTCCCTCAATTGCGGTGGCGGTGCGGCGGCTGCACGATACGGATCGCAGCGGCTGGTGGATGCTGCTGGCCTTCATTCCGTTGATCGGTACGCTCTGGCTGCTGATCCTGATGGTGCTGCGCGGCACGCGGGGGCCGAACCGCTTCGGGCCGGACCCTGTCGGAATCGAACCGGACGGATATTAACGCAAGGCCGCCGGTTCAGGCGTTGGCGGCGTCTTCGCTTCCGCCACGCACCAGCTTGAGATCCGTGTTTGCCGCCGTACCGGCATTGCCGCGATGGGTGAAGCGGCCATCGACCTGGCTGCCCGGCGCGACCGATATGCTCTCGTAAGTGACATCGCCGGTGATACGGGCTGTGGCCTCGACAACCAGTTCGCCTACATTGATCGAGCCCTCGATCTTGCCAGCCAGCCGCGCCGAGCGCGACGTGATCTGGCCCTTGATATGGCTGTCGGTGCCCTGCACCAGCGACGCGCATATGATGTCGCCTTCCACCTGGCCGTCGACATGCAGGTCGGTCGCGGCCTTGATGTTGCCGGTTACCGTGACGTCGCCGCCCAGTACGGAGAAAGTGGATTTACCCGCGCTCATCGGCTTTGACTGCTTTGGCGCCGACGCGGGCGAAGCGCTGTTTTGCGATTTGCTGGACCTTGAGAACATCTTCCTTCACCTCCAGGAAACGGCGGGGATTGATGGCATTGCCATTCAGGCGGACTTCGAAATGCAGGTGCGTGCCGGTCGAGCGGCCGGTCGACCCCATGCGGCCCACGGTTGCGCCGCGCGTAACAGCCTGACCGGGGCGTACCGCGAAACCGGACAGGTGGGCATAGCGGGTCATGATGCCATGGCCATGGTCGATCTCGACCACCTTGCCATAGCCCTGACGCCGGCCGACATAGGATATGCGGCCTGCGGAAGCGGCGAGGATCGGCTGGCCGTAGCGCCCGCGAAAATCAATGCCAGCATGAAAGGCCGCACGGCCGTTGAATGGATCGCGGCGATAGCCATAGGAGCTGGTCTGCATCGGCGCCGCTGTCGGGCGGCCAGACGGAATGGATACCAGCCCGCGCTCCAGCGCATCGAGGCGGGATAGTGCATTGGCCAGATCGGCCAGCGCTTCATCATGCGGTGCATCCGTTTTCGCCCAGGGGATGAACGGGCCACCCTGCTGCGCTGCTGCTGTGCCTGCAATCTGCTTGGGATTGAGGCCAAAGCTGCGAATGGCGGCTTCCGCGCGCGCCGCGCGCTCATCAATAAGGCTCACCAGTTTTTTGGCGAACAGGGTCTGACGCGCTTCAACACCGCGAAGTTTGCGGATACCCAGCACATCCTTGCCGGTCGCGTCCGATGTCTTGGTGGCGTCGGTTTGCTTGCCGGTCTGTTCATCGGGCGCGCCCACAACATTGGGATCAATGCTGGTCGTGCCGAACTGGCTGCGCACCATATCGTCGAGTGCGTCCTGACGGCGGCTAAGGTCGGCGGCGATATCGCTGACGGAGCGTTTGTAGGCCTTTACCTTGCTTGCTTCGGCTGCGACGCTCTTGGCCTTGGCGTCGATGGCGGCGCGATCCTGCGCGACGGTTGCCTGATCGTAGAGCATGCTGAGCGTACCGATCAGCCACGCGCCAAGCAGCGCCACCACCAGCGAGGCGATGACGATCTGCACAGTCGAACTGATGCGCACGAACGTCACCCTTCCCTGGGTGCGGAAATACACTTCCTTATCGGCGAAGATTTTTGCCATCCGCTCTTTTAGCTGAGCGGACATACCCTCTCTGCTCGTTGGCACTGCGACCCCATATAATTGTTGCGCCCCGGCACAAGCCAGACTTGCGCCGTTAACAAAGCTTAATAGGGGAGGCGAATCGAACCGTTAAAAGCGGGATGAATCGAGCTGGACTCAGGTTGAATCGTTAATATTTGCCGGAACAAACGTGAAATTGGCCCTGTTTTCATGCGAATCGCTGAACCTTTTGCACCATTGGAATTACCGGAAAATTAAGCATATTCTCGCGGAAAACCTGCAAAAAAAGAGGCGCCGAAATCAGATCCGGCGCCCCAGTTGCTGTGCCTCGGTAAAGTGAAATTCCGCTCAGCTCGCGATCGCGTAGGGTTCCCCCTCGTCGCGATCTTTGGCCTGGCTGCCGGAACCGGTGGTTGGCCCCGGCTTGGGCTCGGCGATGCTGGCCGCCGCTGCAGCCTGCTGCATACGGCCCTGAATGTTGACCTCATTGTCGGGCATATCAATCTGGAAGTTGCCGACCAGCCGCGCGAGCGACACCGCTTCGTTGGCCAGGTTGCGGGCCGATGCGGTCGATTGCTCGACCATGGCCGCGTTCTGCTGCGTCATACTGTCCATCTCGCCGACCGCACTGTTGACCTGCACCAGCACGAGCGATTCTTCCTCGACCGAGCTGGCGATCTCGTTCATGAGCTTTGTGATTTCGCTCACGCGCTCGACGATATGATCGAGAGTCTCGCCTGCCTGCCCGACAAGCCGCACGCCGTTTTCGACCTGTGATGCGCTTGATGTGATGAGCTTCTTCACATCATTGGCGGCGTCTGCCGTGCGCTGGGCCAGCCCGCGCACCTCGGCGGCAACGACGGCGAAGCCATCGCCCGCCTCACCCGCGCGTGCAGCTTCAACCGCGGCGTTGAGCGCGAGCAGGTTGGTCTGGAAGGCGACATTGTCGATCAGCGCGATGATCTGGCTGATCTGCTTGGAGCTCTGTTCAATCTCGTCCATCGCGGAAATGGCGTCATGCACAATCTCGCCGCCCTTGGTCGCCGCGTCATGCGTGTCGCGCACGGCTTGATTGGCGTTCTTGGCTGCATCGGCCGTCTCTTTTACGGAGGACGTTGCTGTCGTCATCGACGCCGATGTTTCCTCAAGAGCAGCGGCCTGCTGCTCGGTGCGGATCGACAGGTCGTTAGACGCCTGTGCGATTTCACCGGTGCCGATCTGGATCTGGTCCGATGCCTCGGAAACGGCGCGCAGGGCGCTGCCGACGGCCGTCAGTGCGGAGTTGAAGTCCATGCGCAGGTCTTCATACTGACCGGCGAACTGGTCCTCGATGCGATAGCTGACATTGCCGTTGGCGAGGTGGCGCAATGCGATGCTGAGCGATTCGATAATCTTGTTGCGCTCCACCTGCTGCTGTTTGCTGACTTCCTCCAGCGCGCGTTTGTCGACTTCCGCCTGACGGAAGGCCACGAGCGCACGGGCCACATCGCCCATTTCGTCGGCGCGCAGGTCTCCCTTGATCGGCGTAGAAAGGTCGCCGCCCACCATCGCGCGCATGGTTGTCGCGGTCTGGGCTAGCGGTTTTGCGACCCGGCTGAGCATTATCCAGCAGAAGGTGCCGACACCAGCGACAATCAGTACGGCCAGGACGCTGAGAATGGTGATGGCCGATCTGGTGGATGATTGCGAGGTATCGACCAGCTCACCCTGATATGCCGTGATGTGGGTTACCGCCTTGTCGATGGCCTTGCGGTGATCGCGGTAAAGCGGCGTGATATATAGGTCCTTGACGCGTGCGGCTCTCTCGCGGTCGCCGGCCTTTAGGACGGGGATGAGCCTTGCATCAACTTCTCTCCACATCTTGTCCGAATGTTGCCACGCGGCATTCAGCTCGTTCTTGATGGCGTCGGAAAGCGTGCTTTGCTGCCACAGGTTGCGCCGCTCCTTATACTCTTTTTCAAGAGTGGCCAGACGCTGCATATGAATTTCAAGCCGTTTCGGTTCCTCGATCGCGAGCGTTGCTTCGAGATAGCCTTCAATAACAAATGCCGGGGGCGGCAGGATATCGGCCATCAGTTCGGCTGCCTGCCGGTTGCTGGTTTCCAGCGGCCCGCCGATGCGGATCTTGTTGATGTCGTAAAAGGCGATGGCGCCACCGACGCCGATCAGCAGCAGCAGCGCCAGCGCGCCATAACGAATGAGGTTGCGAATGGTCATGATGCGTGTCTTCCCGCGTTCCGTTTGGTTAATTATAGGAAGAGGTGCGACGGATCGGGTTCGTGCGGGCAAATTTTCATATGCGTGGTCCACAGCCCAGCATTGGCTTGACCAGTGGCATGCGCGCAGCTATAGCGCGCCCTGCCTTGCGGCCAGTAGCCGTGAATCGACGCTTTTCCATGAAATGCCGGTGATTCTCTGGATGCGACAAGCAGGCATATTTTAGAGCTGAACATTGCCGGTTCATCTTTTCGGTCCAGGGGGTCATTCGACTGCCGGGGCCGTTGCTGTTGTAAAAACAGCAGCCCGAAAAGGGAGACCGGTAAAGTAACTATGCAAAGGTGAAGGGCTTCATGCCAACGATCAATCAATTGGTCCGTAAGGGCCGTGTACCGCAGAAGGCCAAGTCAAAGGTCCCTGCAATGGAACAGAACCCGCAGAAGCGCGGCGTCTGCACCCGTGTTTACACCACCACCCCGAAGAAGCCGAACTCCGCGCTTCGCAAGGTCGCCAAGGTGCGCCTGACGAACAGCCGCGAAGTCATCAGCTACATTCCGGGCGAAGGCCACAACCTGCAGGAGCACAGCGTTGTGCTGATCCGCGGCGGTCGTGTGCGCGACCTTCCCGGTGTGCGCTACCATGTGCTGCGCGGCGTGCTCGACACGCAGGGCGTCAAGGACCGCAAGCAGAGCCGTTCGAAATACGGCGCGAAGCGTCCGAAGTAAGAGAGGGGAGATAAAGATATGTCACGTCGTCGTCGCCCCGAAAAGCGCATCATCCTGCCGGATCCGAAATTCAAGGATCAGGTGCTTTCGAAGTTCATGAACAGCGTCATGCTGGACGGCAAGAAGGCTGTTGCGGAATCCATCGTCTATGGCGCGCTCGACCAGGTCGAAGCCAAGGCGAAGAAGGACCCGATCCAGCTTTTCCATGATGCTCTCAACAATGTGAAGCCGGGCATCGAGGTCCGCAGCCGCCGTGTCGGTGGCGCCACCTATCAGGTGCCGGTCGAGGTTCGCCCCGAACGTGCGCAGGCTCTGGCCATCCGCTGGCTGATCTCGGCTGCGCGCGGACGCAGCGAAACCACGATGGCAGCCCGCCTGTCGGGTGAGCTGATGGATGCGGCCAACAATCGCGGCAACGCCGTGAAGAAGCGCGAAGATACGCACCGCATGGCCGAAGCCAACCGCGCCTTCTCGCATTACCGCTGGTAATAAAAATATAACATGGCCGGGGCATTGCCCCGGCTTTTCCTCTCTGATGCAACCGCCGCCCCGGATGACCCGCGCCGGCAATGGAGTATAGATCATGGCCCGCAGCCATCCGCTCGAAAAATACCGCAATATTGGTATCATGGCGCATATCGACGCCGGCAAGACCACTACGACCGAGCGCATCCTGTATTATACCGGCAAGTCCTACAAGATCGGCGAAGTGCATGACGGCGCCGCAACGATGGACTGGATGGAGCAGGAGCAGGAACGCGGGATCACCATCACATCGGCGGCCACGACTTGTTTCTGGAACGATAACCGCATCAACATCATCGATACGCCGGGCCACGTTGACTTCACTATCGAAGTGGAGCGCTCGCTGCGCGTGCTTGACGGTGCGGTGGCATGTTTCGACGGTGTCGCGGGCGTGGAGCCGCAGTCTGAAACCGTGTGGCGTCAGGCCGACAAATATGGCGTGCCGCGTATGTGCTTCATCAACAAGCTGGATCGTACGGGCGCCAATTTCGAATATTGCGTGCAGTCGATCATCGACCGCCTCGGCGCCACTCCGGCTGTTCTCTATATCCCGATCGGTATCGAAGCCGACCTCAAGGGTCTGGTCGACCTCGTCAACAATCGCGGCATCGTCTGGAAGGACGAAAGCCTGGGCGCGGAATTCGAATATGTCGATATTCCGGCAGACCTGGCCGACAAGGCCGCTGAATATCGCGAAAAGTTGATCGAGCTTGCTGTTGAGCAGGACGATGACGTGATGGAAGCCTATCTCGAGGGTAATGAACCGGACGCCGACACGCTCAAGAAGCTGATCCGCAAGGGTACGCTGAACCAGAGCTTCGTTCCGGTTCTCTGCGGTTCGGCCTTCAAGAACAAGGGCGTTCAGCCGTTGCTCGACGCCGTTGTCGATTATCTTCCCTCGCCGCTCGACGTTCCCGCTATCAAGGGCGTCAAGCTCGATGGAACAACCGAAGACAGCCGGCCCTCAAGCGACGATGCGCCTTTCTCGGCGCTTGCGTTCAAGATCATGAACGATCCGTTTGTCGGTTCGCTCACCTTCGCGCGCATCTATTCGGGCAAGCTCGAAAAGGGCAGCTACCTGAATTCGGTGAAGGACAAGAAGGAAAAAATCGGTCGTATGCTGCTGATGCATGCGAACAGCCGTGAAGATATCGAAGAGGCCTATGCGGGCGACATCGTTGCTCTGGCCGGCCTCAAGGAAACCACCACCGGCGACACTTTGTGCGCCGAGCGCGCGCCGATCATCCTGGAGCGCATGGAGTTCCCTGACCCGGTTATCGAGCTGTCGGTGGAACCCAAAACCAAGGCCGACCAGGAAAAGATGGGCATCGCGCTCAACCGTCTGGCCGCCGAGGATCCGTCCTTCCGTGTTTCGACCGATCATGAATCGGGCCAGACCATCATCAAGGGCATGGGCGAACTGCACCTCGACATTCTGGTCGACCGCATGAAGCGCGAGTTCAAGGTCGAGGCCAATGTCGGTGCGCCGCAGGTGGCCTATCGTGAATCACTCGCCAAATCTGTCGAGGTCGACTACACCCACAAGAAGCAGTCGGGCGGTTCCGGTCAGTTCGGTCGCGTCAAGGTTTCGGTTACGCCGGGCGAACGCGGCAGTGGCATCACCTGGGTTGACGAGATCAAGGGCGGTAATATTCCGCGCGAATATATCCCGTCGATTGAGAAGGGTATGCGCGAAACCGCCGAGAGCGGCTCGCTTATCGGTTTCCCGATCATCGATTTCGAAATTCGTCTCACAGACGGCGCCTATCACGATGTCGACTCGTCGGCTCTGGCATTCGAAATCGCCGGTCGCGGTGCGATGCGAGAGGTGGCGCAGAAGGCTGGTATCAAGCTGCTTGAGCCGGTCATGAGAGTTGAGGTTGTGACCCCGGAAGAATATCTGGGCGATGTCATCGGCGACATGAACAGCCGTCGTGGCCAGATCCAGGGTACGGACAGCCGCGGCAACGCTCAGGTTGTCGAGGCCATGGTGCCGCTGGCCAACATGTTCGGATATGTGAACCAGCTCCGTTCGTTCACCCAGGGACGTGCGCAGTACACCATGCAGTTCTCGCACTATGAAGAAGTGCCGCAGAATGTTGCGGATGAGGTAAAGGCCAAGATGGCCTGATGTGCCTGGAGGGGTGAAGTGCTCTCCCCTCCAAAAAAGCTCTAAAAACGGGCTGGCATTCTCAAAATTAACTGCTATGAGCGCCACTTCGCGAGGCGCCTCATGGCTGTCGAAGCAGATTTGGACAAGAAGAGGTAAGAAATGGCTAAGGCTAAATTTGAGCGGAACAAGCCGCACTGCAACATCGGCACCATCGGTCACGTCGACCATGGCAAGACCACGCTGACAGCTGCGATCACCAAGGTGCTGGGTGCGCCGGTGGACTTCAGCAACATCGACAAGGCTCCCGAAGAGCGTGAGCGCGGCATCACCATTTCGACCGCGCACGTCGAATATGAAACCGATGCGCGTCACTATGCGCACGTCGACTGCCCCGGCCACGCCGACTATGTGAAGAACATGATCACCGGCGCCGCGCAGATGGACGGTGCGATCCTCGTTGTGAATGCTGCCGACGGTCCGATGCCGCAGACCCGCGAGCACATCCTGCTCGCTCGTCAGGTTGGCGTTCCCGCACTCGTCGTGTTCCTCAACAAGGTTGACCAGGTCGACGACGAAGAGCTGCTCGAACTCGTTGAGCTCGAAGTTCGCGAACTGCTTTCCAGCTACGACTTCCCGGGCGACGATATTCCGATCATCGCCGGTTCGGCTCTGGCCGCTCTGGAAGATCGCGACGACGCCATCGGCAAGGAAAAGATCCTTGAGCTGATGAAGGCTGTCGATGAATCCATCCCGCAGCCCGCCCGTCCGGTTGACAAGCCCTTCCTGATGCCGATCGAAGACGTGTTCTCGATCTCCGGTCGTGGTACGGTTGTGACCGGCCGTGTTGAAACCGGCATCGTCAAGGTCGGTGAAGAAGTCGAGATCGTCGGCCTCAAGGACACGCAGAAGACCACCGTTACCGGTGTCGAAATGTTCCGCAAGCTGCTTGATCAGGGTGAAGCTGGCGACAATATCGGTGCGCTGATCCGCGGTATCGGCCGTGAGGACGTGGAGCGCGGTCAGGTTCTGGCCAAGCCGGGTTCGGTTACGCCGCACACCGAGTTCGAAGCTGAAGTTTACGTGCTGTCGAAGGACGAAGGTGGCCGTCACACGCCGTTCTTCGCCAACTATCGCCCGCAGTTCTACTTCCGCACGACCGACGTGACCGGCGAAGTGATCCTGCCCGAAGGCACCGAAATGGTGATGCCGGGCGACAACGTGAAAATCGGCGTTAAGCTGATCGCTCCGATCGCCATGGACCCGGGTCTCCGCTTCGCTATTCGCGAAGGCGGCCGCACCGTTGGTTCGGGGGTTGTCGCGAACATCACAAAGTAATATAGGCAGCGGACCGCGCGGGTCGGGTGATTCGCGCGGTCTGGTTTTTTGAGGCCGCCTCGGCCTGATATTCGCAGGATTTTCCGGAGTGTCAGGTCTCTCGCAAGAGAGTGGGGCGGCTTTGGTTTTGGCTCTTTCGCATCGGTAAGTTGGACATGGAAACGCAGAATATCCGCATTCGCCTCAAGGCCTTCGATCACCGCGTGCTCGATCAGGCAACCGGCGACATCGCAGACACCGCCCGCCGTACGGGCGCTCTTATTCGCGGCCCCATTCCTCTGCCGACGCGCATCGAGAAGTTCACGGTCAACCGTGGACCTCATATTGATAAAAAGAGCCGCGAACAGTTCGAGGTCCGCACCTACAAGCGTATGCTTGATATTGTGCAGCCGACGCCGCAGACGGTCGATGCGCTGATGAAGCTCGACCTCGCCGCTGGCGTAAATGTTGAGATCAAGCTCGCTTAAGAGCTGATACGACAAGGGATACCGCCGGAATAATCCGGGTCCTGGTCCCCCGTCGCTTTCCTTTTGGGAAGCATCCAACCCGGACGGGGTGATCTTCATTGTTGGGTTGGCCGCTTGGCGATTTTCGTCAGGCGGTTTTTTCGTTGGATACGCCCGCCTAGCTTCGGTGAAGCGGGCCTCTGTTGGGAGAACTGATCATGCGTACTGGCGTGATCGCGAAGAAAGTCGGGATGACCCGCCTTTTCGAGGAAAGCGGACGGCATGTGCCCGTTACCGTTCTGGCCCTCGAAGGCAATCAGGTGATTTCCCGCCGCGAGATTGAAAAGGACGGCTATGTCGCCGTTCAGCTCGGCGCTGGCGTGGCTAAAGCCAAGAACGTCAACAAGCCGCAGCGCGAACAATTTGCCAAGGCGGAAGTAGAGCCCAAGGCTCGCGTCGCCGAGTTCCGTGTCGATGAAGACGCGTTGCTCGATGTCGGTGCGGAGATTGCGGCTGACCATTTCATTGCCGGCCAGCTGGTCGACGTGACCGGTCACACCCAGGGTAAGGGCTTTGCCGGTGCTATGAAGCGCTGGGGCTTCGGCGGTCTGCGCGCCACGCATGGTGTGTCGCTCTCTCACCGTTCGCATGGTTCGACCGGTAACCGTCAGGATCCGGGCAAGGTTTTCAAGAACAAGAAGATGGCCGGCCATATGGGCGACCGTCAGCGCACGCAGCAGAACCTCGAGATCGTCCGCACGGACGTTGAGCGTGGCCTGCTGTTCGTCAAGGGCTCGGTACCGGGCTCGAAGGGCAGCTGGCTGCTGGTCAGCGACGCCGTCAAGGTGCCGCGCCCGGCTGACGTGCCTTATCCCGCCAGCCTGAAGCAGGCTGCAAACAGCAACGAACCGGCTCCCGAACCGGCTGACATTCCGGCGGATACTCCCGCTGAGGAAGCAGCCGCACCGGAAGCCACCGAAGGCCAGGAGGGCTAATCGATGAAGGTCGAAGTCAAAACCCTGGACGCGAAGAAGAGCGGCGACGTCGAGCTCAACGATGCCATTTTCGGCATCGAGCCTCGCGCTGACATTCTGCACCGCGTCGTCACCTGGCAGCTTGAAAAGCGCCGTGCACCCGCTTCCGCCACCCGTGAGCGCAGCGATGTCGCCCGCACCGGCAAGAAGTTCGGCCGTCAGAAAGGCGGCGGTGTGGCCCGTCACGGCGATCGCCGTGCTCCGATCTTTGTCGGTGGTGGTAAGGCCCATGGTCAGCGCGCCCGCACTTTCGGTCACGACCTCAACAAGAAGGTTCGTGCGCTCGGCCTGAAGATGGCGCTTTCCGCCAAGGCCAAGGGCGGCGCGATCACCGTGGTCGACAATCTCGATGTGAAGGACGGCAAGACGAAGTTGCTCGCCGGTCAGCTCGAGAAGCTGGGTCTCGCAAAGGCGCTGTTCATTGACGGCGACGCGATCAACGTCAGCTTCGCCAAGGCGTCGTCGAACCTGGTAGGCATCAATGTCCTGCCTGCGGTCGGCGCCAATGTGTACGACATTCTCCATGCCGACGCGCTGGTCCTGACCCGTGCCGCTGTGGAAAAGCTGGAGGCGCGCTTCAATGGCTAAGAAACAGGCAAGCGCGGTGGATCTGCGTCACTATGACGTTATTCTTGCACCGCACATCACCGAAAAAGCCACGCTGCTCTCCGAGAACAACGCCGTTGTTTTCAAGGTTGCGGGCGACGCGTCCAAGCCGGAAATCAAGGCGGCTGTGGAAGCTCTGTATGGCGTATCCGTCAAGGGCGTGAACACCATTGTCCAGAAGGGCAAGGTGAAGCGCTGGCGCGGCAAGCCTTACAAGCGCAGCGATTTCAAGAAAGCGGTCGTCACGCTGGCTGAAGGCCAGTCGATTGACGTGACCAGCACGATCTGAGGCGAGAGGCGACAATGGCACTCAAGCATTATAACCCGACCAGCCCCGCACAGCGCGGCCTTATCCTGGTTGACCGCTCGCACCTTCACAAGGGCAAGCCGGTCAAGCAGCTGACCGAAGGCAAGCGCAAGACGGGTGGCCGCAACAACAAGGGCCATGTGACCAGCCGCGGTATCGCGGGCGGCCACAAGCAGCGCTATCGCATCGTCGATTTCAAGCGTCGCAAATGGGACGTCGAAGGCACGGTCGAGCGTCTGGAATATGACCCCAACCGCACTGCGTTCATCGCTCTCGTCAAATATGATGACGGCGAGCTGGCCTATATCCTCGCGCCGCAGCGCCTTGCGCCCGGCGACAAGGTGATCGCCGGTAAGAAGACCGACGTGAAGCCGGGCAACGCGATGGAGCTGGGCCAGATGCCCGTCGGCACCATCTGCCACAATATCGAGATGAAGCCGGGCAAGGGCGGTCAGATCGCCCGTAGCGCAGGCACCTATGTTCAGCTGGTCGGTCGCGACCGCGGCATGGTGATCGTTCGCCTGAACTCGGGTGAGCAGCGCTACATTCGCTCGGACTGCATGGGCACTGTCGGCGCCGTTTCGAACCCCGACAACGCCAACACCAATCTCGCCAAGGCCGGCCGTAACCGCTGGCTGGGCAAGCGCCCGCTGACCCGCGGCGTTGCGAAGAACCCGGTCGACCACCCGCACGGCGGTGGTGAAGGCCGGACCTCCGGTGGCCGCCATCCGGTGACCCCGTGGGGCAAGCCGACCAAGGGTGCCCGCACCCGCAACAACAAACAGACCGACCGCATGATCATCCGGTCGCGTCACGCGAAGAAGAAGAGGTAAGCGATGGCTCGTTCCGTCTGGAAGGGTCCGTTTGTGGACCTGCATCTGCTGAAAAAGGCAGAATCCGCGCAGGAAGCTGGCGCCAAGGCTGGTCCGATCAAGACCTGGTCGCGCCGCTCGACCATCCTGCCGCAGTTCGTTGGCCTGACGTTCAACGTCTATAACGGCCGCAAGCACGTTCCCGTTTCGGTGAACGAAGACATGGTTGGCCACAAGCTGGGCGAGTTCGCGCCGACGCGCTACTTCCCCGGTCATGCTGCCGACAAGAAGGGTAAGCGCTAATGGGTAAGGCAAAGGCTCCCCGCCGCGTCGCCGCCAATGAGGCGCTGGCCGTCGGCACGACCATTCGCGGTTCGGCGCAGAAGCTGAACCTCGTTGCTGCGCTGATCCGTGGCCGCAAGGTCGAGGACGCGATGAACGTGCTCGCTTTCTCGAAGCGCGCAATGGCCGTCGATGTCCGCAAGGTTCTCGCTTCGGCGATTGCCAATGCGGAAAACAATCACAATCTCGACGTCGATGCTCTGGTCGTCGCCGAGGCTTCGGTTGGCAAGGCGCTGACCATGAAGCGCTTCCACGCACGCGGTCGCGGTAAGTCGACCCGTATCCTGAAGCCGTTCAGCCGGGTTCGGATCGTGGTGCGCGAACAAGAAGAAGCGGAGGCTTGAGCTATGGGTCATAAGAGCAATCCGATCGGTCTGCGTCTTCAGATCAACCGCACCTGGGACAGCCGCTGGTTCGCGGAAGGCCAGGATTATGGCCGTCTTCTGATGGAGGATCTTCAGATCCGCAAATTCATCATGAAGACCGTGCCGCAGGCCGCGATCTCCAAGGTCGTGATCGAGCGTCCGGCCAAGCTGTGCCGCGTTTCCATCTATGCCGCACGCCCCGGCGTGATCATCGGCAAGAAGGGCGCTGACATCGAAAAGCTGCGCCGCAAGCTGGCGGAAATGACCGACAGCGACGTGAGCCTGAACATCGTTGAAATCCGCAAGCCGGAAATCGACGCGAAGCTCGTTGCACAGGGTGTCGCCGACCAGCTGGAGCGCCGTATCGCGTTCCGCCGTGCGATGAAGCGCGCTGTGCAGTCGGCTCTGCGTCTCGGCGCGGAAGGCATCAAGATCACCTGCGGCGGCCGTCTGGGCGGCGCGGAAATCGCCCGCACCGAATGGTATCGCGAAGGCCGCGTTCCGCTGCACACGCTGCGCGGCAACGTCGATTACGCCGAAGCAACTGCTCACACCGCTTATGGCGTGTGCGGCATCAAGGTGTGGATCTTCAAGGGTGAGATTCTGGGCCACGACCCGATGGCCACCGACCGGCTGATGATGGAGGCACAAACCTCCGGCGTCCGTCCGGCGCATTGATTGATTAGGGACTAGCGTCATGCTGCAACCGAAGAAAATGAAGTTCCGCAAGGCTTTCAAGGGCCGGATCAAGGGCAATGCCAAGGGCGGCAGCGACCTGAATTTCGGATCCTATGGCCTGAAGGCGATGGAACCGGAGCGTATCACCGCTCGCCAGATCGAAGCCGCGCGTCGCGCGATCACCCGCCACATCCGCCGTCAGGGCCGTTTGTGGATCCGCGTGTTCCCCGACGTTCCGGTGTCGAAGAAGCCTGCCGAAGTCCGTCAGGGTAAAGGTAAGGGTTCGGTCGAATATTGGGCGGCGCGCGTAAAGCCCGGCCGCATCCTGTTCGAGCTTGACGGTGTTCCCGGCCCGCTCGCGGCGGAAGCCTTTTCGCGTGCAGCGATGAAGCTGCCGATCAAGACCAAGGTGGTGGCGCGTCTGGGCGACACCTCGCATCTGGGAGGCGAATGACATGGCACAGGTAACGGATTTCCGCGCCAAGTCGGACGATGAACTGGCAGGCGAACTCGCCAACCTGAAGAAAGAGCAGTTCAACCTGCGCTTTCAGGCGGCGACCAACCAGCTGGAAAAGCCCAGCCGCGTGCGCGAAGTGCGCCGCGCCATTGCACAGATCAAGACGCTGCAGGGCGAACGCGCCCGCGTGGCGAAATAAGGAAGGAAGCGACTATGCCCAAGCGCGTGCTGACGGGAACGGTGGTTTCCGACAAGGGTGACAAGACGGTGGTGGTTCGTGTGGAGCGCAAGGTGAAGCACCCGCTCTACGGCAAGATCATCCGCCGCTCGAAGAAATATCATGCTCATGACGATACCAACGAGTATCGCGAGGGCGAAACCGTCCGTATCGAGGAGACGGCGCCGATCTCGAAGCTGAAGACCTGGAAGGTCATCGCTCGGGTGGACACGCACAAGTCGCCCGAGGAAGTGGCGGCGGAAGCAGCGGCGTAACGGTCGCATCAGTTTTGGGAACTACCGGAATATTCCGGCAAGCCAGGTAAGAAGGAACCGGATCCATGATCCAGATGCAATCCAATCTTGAGGTCGCCGACAACAGCGGTGCCAAGCGCGTTCAGTGCATCAAGGTGCTGGGCGGCTCGAAGCGGCGTGTGGCCGGCGTGGGCGACATCATCGTCGTCTCCGTCAAGGAAGCACAGCCCAAGGGCCGTGTGAAAAAGGGTGACGTGCACCGCGCCGTCATCGTGCGCACCGCGAAAGACGTTCGCCGTCCCGACGGCAGCGTCATCCGCTTTGACAGCAACGCCGCCGTTCTGGTCAACAAGAGCGAAGAGCCGATCGGCACGCGTATCTTCGGCCCCGTGGTTCGCGAGCTGCGCGCCACCGGCCACATGAAGATCATCTCGCTGGCTCCGGAGGTGCTGTAATGAGCGCTGCACGTATCAAGAAGGGCGACACCGTCGTGGTGCTCGCGGGCAAGGACAAGGGCCGCACCGGCGCCGTCCTGCAGGTTATGCCGAAGGAGGACAAGGTCCTCGTCGACGGCGTTAACGTGCATGCGCGTCACCGCAAGCCCGACCAGATGAACCCGCAGGGCGGCATCGACCGCAAGCCCGCTCCGCTGCACATTTCCAACGTCGCGATTGCCGGCAAGGATGGCAAGGCCACCCGCGTCCGCTTCGAAGAGCGCGACGGCAAGAAGGTCCGCGTGGCCGTGAAGTCCGGGGAGGTCATCTGATGGCTGACAAATATACTCCGCGTCTCAGAACGCTCTATGACGAGCAGATCGTCAAGGCGATGACCGAGAAGTTCGGCTACGCCAACGTGATGCAGGTTCCCGGGATCGAGAAGATCACGCTCAACATGGGCGTCGGCGAAGCGACCCAGGACAAGAAGAGGGTCACTTCTGCTGCTGAGGAAATGGAGCTGATCGCGGGTCAGAAGCCCGTCATCACCAAGGCGCGCAAGTCGATTGCGCAGTTCAAACTGCGTGAAGGCATGCCGATCGGTGCGAAGGTCACCCTGCGCCGCGAACGCATGTACGAATTCCTCGACCGTCTGATCACCATCGCGATGCCCCGCATCCGCGACTTCCGTGGTCTGAACCCCAAGTCGTTCGACGGCCGCGGCAATTATGCGTTCGGGATCAAGGAGCAGATCATCTTCCCCGAAATCAACTATGACCGCATCGACAAGGTGCGCGGCATGGACATCATCGTGACCACCACGGCCAAGACGGACGAAGAAGCGCGCGAACTGCTGCGCCTGTTCGGTTTCCCGTTCCCGGCTGAAGAGGAAAAGCAGGCCGCTTGACGCGCGCCTGCATGAAGGAAGGAAGAGAACTTAAGTCATGGCGAAACTGAGTTCCATCAACAAGAATGAGCGTCGCAAGAAGCTGGTAAAGAAATATGCCGGCAAATATGCGAAGCTGAAGGCTATTGCGAACGACAAGTCGCTCGACGATACCGAGCGTCTGATCGCGCGTCTCAAAATGGCCGAGATCCCGCGTAACGGCAACCCGACCCGCGTGCGTAACCGCTGCGAGCTGACGGGCCGTCCGCGCGCTTATTACCGCAAATTCCGCCTCTGCCGCGTGCAGCTGCGCGATCTGGCCAACAAGGGCCTGATCCCGGGCGTCACCAAGTCGAGCTGGTAAGGATAACGATATGGCATTGACCGATCCTCTGGGTGATATGCTCACCCGCATCCGCAACGGCCAGACGGCTCGTAAGGATAGTGTCACCACCCCGGCCTCCAAGCTGCGCGCGCGCGTACTCGACGTGCTGCAGCGTGAAGGCTACATCCGTGGTTACAGCGAAGAAGCGCTGGGCAAGCATCCTGGCCTGCGCATCGAGCTGAAATATTTCGAGGGCGAACCCGCGATCAAGCATGTCGCCCGCGTGTCGAAGCCCGGTCGCCGCGTCTATTCCGGCAGCAAGGAATTGCCGGTCGTGCGCAATGGCCTGGGCATCACCATCGTTTCGACGCCGCGTGGCGTTCTGTCCGACGTGGAAGCGCGCGATCAGAATGTCGGTGGCGAAGTACTGGCGGAGGTATTCTGACCATGTCTCGTATCGGCAAGAAACCCGTTGCGATTCCGAGCGGCGTGACCGCGACGATCGCCGACGGCCAGCTTTCGGTGAAGGGGCCCAAGGGCACGCTCGCCATGGATCTGGTCGACGAAGTGACCTACACGGTCGAAGACGACAGCGTCTCCGTTCAGCCCGTCAGCAACAGCAAGCGTTCGCGCTCGTTCTGGGGCATGCAGCGCACGCTGGTGCAGAACCTGATGACCGGCGTGACAGAGGGTTATACCAAGGTGCTGGAAATCAGCGGCGTTGGTTATCGTGCACAGGCGCAGGGCAAGACCCTGAAGCTGCAGCTCGGCTTCAGCCACGACGTCGATTTCGCGGTGCCCGAAGGCATCGAGATCAAGACCCCGGATAACACCACGGTCGAGATCAGCGGCATCGACAAGCAGAAGGTCGGCCAGGTCGCGGCGGAAATCCGTCGCTGGAGGAAGCCCGAACCCTATAAGGGCAAGGGTATCAAATATCGCGGTGAGTATATCTTCCGCAAAGAAGGCAAGAAGAAGTAAGCCATGGCGAAACTCTCTCTCTTCGAACGGCGTCGTCGCCGCGTTCGCACCGCCCTCAAGGCGCATTCGGGCACCCGTCCGCGTCTTTCCATCCACCGTTCGGGCAAGCATATCTATGCCCAGGTTATCGACGATGAGCGCGGTCACACCGTGGCTGCCGCTTCGACCCTGGACAAGGATGTGCGTGGCAAGGCAGGCTCGAACGCCGCCGCAGCCGCCGAAGTTGGCAAGCGCGTCGCCGCTGCTGCAACCAAGGCAGGCGTGACCAAGGTCGTGTTCGACCGTGGCGGTTTCCTGTTCCATGGCCGCGTGAAGGCGCTGGCCGATGCTGCCCGTGAAGGCGGGCTGGAGTTCTGATATGGCTGATGAAAACACCAATGGCGCCAACACGGGCGAAGGCACCCAGCCCGAAGCAACTGCGGCTCCTGAAACCACCAATCAGGAAGTAGCCCAGCCGGAAGAAAATACCCGCGCTCCACGCCGTGGCCGTGGCGGACGGGATCGTGACGGGGGCGGCCGTGGCCGTGGCCGTCGTGACGACCGTCGTGGCAACCGCGATGAGGAACAGGGTGAGGAGCTGATCGAAAAGCTGGTCCACATCAACCGTGTTTCCAAGACGGTAAAGGGTGGTAAGCGCTTCGGTTTCGCTGCGCTCGTCGTCGTTGGCGACGGCAAGGGCCGCGTTGGCTTCGGCCATGGCAAGGCCCGCGAAGTCCCCGAGGCGATCAGCAAGGCAACTGCTTCTGCCAAGAAGAAGATGGTTCGCGTTCCGCTGCGTGAAGGCCGTACGCTGCACCATGATGGCCGCGGTGTTTTCGGCGCGGGCAATGTGACCGTCCGCTCGGCGCCCGCCGGTACCGGCATCATCGCCGGTGGTCCGATGCGCGCCGTGTTCGAAAGCCTTGGCGTTGCCGACGTTGTGACCAAGTCGGTCGGTACGTCGAACCCCTATAACATGATCCGTGCAACCTTCGAGGCGCTGACTGACCAGTCCAGCCCGAAAGCAGTGGCCCAGCGCCGCGGCAAGAAGGTAGCGGACCTGCTGCGCCGTGGCGGCGCTTCGGCGGAAGTCGCCGAAGCCGACGCGGAAGCGATTGCGGAGTAAAGAACGATGGCGAAGGCAAAGAGCAGCACCATCAAGATCAAGCAGGTCGGTTCGCCGATCCGCCGTCCCGAAGCCCAGAAGAAGATTCTCATCGGTCTGGGTCTCGGCAAGATGCACCGTGAAGTGGAAGTACAGGACACGCCGGAAGTACGCGGCGCGATCCGGAAGCTGCCACATCTGGTGCAGATCGTAGACTGATTTCATCCGCCCGATTCCGGGTGGACGAAAGGAGCAGGGGCGGCTATTCGCTGCCCCTTCTATTTTCCAGCGCGAACATAGCGAAAGCGAGTGCAAGATATGAAACTGAACGAACTCAACGATAATGCAGGCGCCCGCAAGGGCCGTATGCGCGTCGGCCGTGGTATCGGCTCGGGCAAGGGCAAGACTGCCGGTCGCGGCCAGAAGGGTGCGAAATCGCGCTCGGGCGTTTCCATCAACGGCTTTGAGGGCGGCCAGATGCCGCTGCACATGCGTCTGCCGAAGCGTGGCTTCAACAACATCTTCGCCAAGGATTACGCCATCGTGAACCTCGGCGCGATCCAGAAGGCCGTTGACGCGAAGAAGCTCGACGCCAAGGGCACCATCGACCATGCAGCGCTGAAGGCTGCAGGCCTCGCCCGTGGCGGCAAGGATGGCGTTCGTTTGCTCGGCAAGGGCGAGCTCAAGACGAAGCTCAGCTTCACCGTCGCCGGCGCATCCAAGGGTGCGATCGAGGCCGTCGAAAAGGCAGGTGGCAAGGTTGAGGTGATCGAGGTCGTCAGCGCAGCCGACAAGGCCGCCGCCAAGAAGGGCAAGGGCGCACCGAGCAAGGGCCGCGAGAAAGCCAAGGCCTGATCGCCGACCAGAACCAATAAGAAGACCCCGCTGCCCGCAAGGGAAGGCGGGGTTTCCTTTTTCGGGACCCGCTCCGGTCTGCATCCCCCTTGCGTTATTGCCCGCAAATCGCCAACTGGACGGAACGGGGAATCGCCAAGCGCACCATGGCCGGTTCACAGGAGCCATATTAGCGGCTAAGGGACATTTTTCGCGCTCGTCCGGGCGTATGGATTTGAAGGTATATCAAGGCAATGGCATCACGCGCCGATCAGCTTGCATCCAACCTCAGCCTTGCGAAACTCTCGCAGGCGACGGAACTCAAGAAGCGCCTGTGGTTCACGCTGGGCGCGCTTGTCGTGTTCCGTTTCCTCAGCTTCGTGCCGCTGCCGGGCATTGACCCGACCGTGCTGTCGCGCCTTTACGCGCAGACGCAGGGCGGCGTGCTGGACATCTTCAATACCTTCTCCGGCGGTTCGCTGGAGCGTATGAGCCTGATCGCACTGGGCGTGATGCCTTATATCACTGCGTCGATTGTCGTGCAGCTCGCCGCTGCGCTGCATCCCACGCTCGCGGCGCTCAAGAAAGAGGGCGAAAGCGGGCGCAAGAAGCTCAACCAATATACACGATACGGCACCGTTGGCCTGACAGCGGTTCAGGGCTATTTCATCGCCGTCGGCCTCGAAAGCTTCGGTGCGGCGCAGGGCATGCAGGCGGTCGTGGAACCCGGCATGCTGTTCCGTGTTGCGGCGGTCGTCTCGCTGATCGGCGGTACGATGTTCCTGATGTGGCTGGGTGAGCAGATCACATCGCGCGGCATCGGCAATGGCGTGTCGCTCATCATCATGGCCGGCATCGTCGCGCAGCTTCCCGTCACATTGAGCAACCTGTTCCAGTCGGGCCGGGAAGGCTCGATCTCCGGTCTGCTGATCCTTGGTGTGGTCATCATGGCGCTGGGTCTCATCGCCTTTATCTGCTTCATGGAGCGGGCGCAGCGCCGCGTGCTGATCCAGTACCCCAAGCGCCAGACGCGTCAGGGGCTGATGCAGGCGGACCGCAGCCATTTGCCGCTCAAGGTCAACACCGCGGGCGTCATTCCGCCGATCTTCGCCAGCTCATTGTTGCTGATGCCGCTGACGGTCTCGCGCTTTGCCGGTAATCAGGTGGCGGGCGAGAGCGCATGGGGCGATTTCGTGCTGACGCTCAACCAGTATCTCAGCCACGGTAGCCCGGTTTATATGCTGCTCTATGGCGCGGGCATCGTGTTCTTCTGTTTCTTCTACACCGCTCTGGTGTTCAACCCGGAAGAGACCGCTGAAAACCTCAAGAAAAATGGCGGCTTCATTCCCGGCATCCGTCCGGGCAAGAACACCGAGAATTATCTCGATTATGTGCTGACCCGCATCACTGTGATCGGCGCAGCCTATCTGGCGCTGATCTGCCTTATTCCCGAATATGCGATATCTCAGGCGGGGATACCATTCTACCTTGGTGGTACTAGCCTGCTGATCGTCGTCAATGTAACGGTGGATACGGTGACGCAGATTCAAAGCCATCTGCTGGCGCACCAATATGGCGATCTGATCAAGAAAGCCCGGCTTAAAGGACGTATGCGCTGACCCGCTGCACCAGGGGAGGCAATTGAACAGGGGACAGATATGAATATCATTTTGTTGGGGCCGCCGGGTGCGGGCAAGGGCACGCAGGCGGCGCGTCTGGTTGAAAATCGGGGAATGGTGCAGCTTTCCACCGGTGACATGTTACGTGCGGCGGTGAAGGCGGGAACGCCTGTCGGCTTGCAGGCGAAGGCGGTAATGGAATCCGGCGGGCTGGTGTCGGACGAGATTGTGTCCGGTATTATCGGTGAGGCACTGGATGCGCTCAAATCCGATACTGGCGTGATCTTCGACGGTTATCCGCGCACCGAGGCTCAGGCGCACTCGCTTGATGAGTTGCTGGCTTCGCGGCATCGCAAGCTGCATCATGTCATCGAGCTTGAGGTCAATGAGGATGCGCTGGTCGAGCGCATTACCGGCCGCTTCACCTGCGCGACTTGCGGCGAAGGCTATCACGACACGTTCAAGCAGCCCAAGGCCAACGGCGTATGCGACAAATGCGGCGGCAAGGAATTCAAGCGCCGCGCCGATGACAATGAGGAAACGGTGCGTACCCGCATGGCGGAATATCGTGCCAAGACCGCGCCCATCCTGCCGATCTACGAAGCGCGCGGCATCGTGTCCCGCGTCGATGGCATGGCCGACATGGGTGATGTGACGGAAGCGATAAGCGCTATTCTCGACGCATGATGGCGGCGGGAGTGACCAGCTCCCGCTTCCCGCTTGATCCCGATAGCTTCACCGCTATCCTGTCCGTATTGCAGGACGGGAGGGCTGAATGACTCGTTTCTCATGGTGTGCCGCCATGGTGCTGGCGTTGATACCGTTTGGCTTTCCTGCCGCCGCGCAGGCGAAAATCCTGTCCTCCTCGGATGCGGGATTTGCCGTTGCTCATGAGGCGACTGTACAGGCCAAGCCGGAGGAAATATGGGCGGCGATGATCGAACCCGCCAAATGGTGGTCCGGCGCGCATAGCTGGTCCGGCAAGGCGGAAAACTTTTTCCTGACGGTTCAGCCCGGAGGCTGTTTCTGCGAAGCCCTGCCCGATGGCGGTTTCGCTGAACATGCCCGCGTGATCTACGCCCAGCCCAGTCATATGCTGCGCCTGTCCGGCGCGCTGGGGCCGCTTCAGTCCGAGGCTCTGACCGGTACGCTCAGCATCGAAATAAAGCCCGCCGATGGTGGCACCCGGATCAGCTTTCATTATGTCGTGGGCGGATATGCGCGTTTCGATCTGGTTGGTTTTGCAGGGGCCGTCGATGGTGTGATCGGGGAACAGCATGCGCGCCTGACCAGGCTGGTCTCGACCAGTAGTGCGGACCCAGCGAAATGAGCCTCGAGCTATTCGGCAGCGGCAATGGTACGGCTTGACCGGCGCGCGCGGGCGCTCGCACTATGTCTTGCGGCTCTGGCCGGATATGTCGACGCCATCGGTTTCATCCAGGTGGGCGGCTTCTTCGTTTCGTTCATGAGCGGCAACAGCACGCGGCTTGCCGTTGGGGTGATGAGCGATGCCAAGGACTGGATGATTGCGGCGGGGCTGATCGCCGCTTTCTTCATCGGCGTAATTGCCGGGTCGCTGACCGGGCGTAAGATTAAGCGCAGGCACCGCGCCGTTCTGGCGGTAGTGACGATTGCTCTCCTTGTGGCGGCGGGGATGGCCGAGACCGGTTTCCTGATGGTTTCGGCATGGGCGCTGGCCTTTGCGATGGGTGCGGAAAATGCGACCTTCGAACGCGACGGCGAGGTGCTGGTCGCGCTGACCTATATGACCGGCACCTTCGTTAAGGCGGGGCAAAGGATCGCGGCGGCACTGGCGGGCGACGCCGATAAATATGCGTGGATACCTCATATGCTGTTGTGGCTGGCGTTGATCGCCGGGGCCGTCATAGGCGCGGCGATGCAGGTGCAGTTTGGCACGTTGTCCCTCTGGTGTGCGGCGGGTGTCGCCGCAGCCTGTTTTCTGGCAGCTGGCGTGCTCGATACTCAGCGCGCCGTGAGTACCGCGCCCCAGGCATAACCGCGATAGAGCGGCGTAAAGTCCAATGCGAGATCATGCCTTTGCGCCAGTTCTTCCAGCACAGCGGGCAGGGCGGCGCGCGGCGTTACGTGAAACTGCTGCAACCATGTGATCAGCACCGATTTGAACCAGCGCGGCAGCCGCTCCTGCTGGCCGAAATCGACAATATGAAGCTTGCCGCCGGGAGCAAGCGCACCCGCTGCTTCTTCCAGTGCCAGCTCCCACGCCGGGATCATCGAGAGGGTATAAGACATGAATATCCGGTCGAACCGTTTGTCCGCAAACGCATCGTTGGCCGTGAAAGTACAGGCATCGGCCTGAGCCAAACCAATATGCCGCGCATATCCGCCGCGCGCGATGGATGCATGGGCGGTTTCCAGCATCGCCGTGCTGATATCCAGTCCGGTGAAGCTGGCTTTGGGCCAGCGGCGTGCGGCAGCGATCAGGTTCCGCCCGGTGCCGCATCCAATTTCGAGCACCTGACATCCGGTACCGGCGTTCAACTCTTCGATCAGCCGATCACGACCCAGTAGATAATATTTGCGCGTCAGGTCATAGAAATGACGCTGGATGCGGTAGACGCCATCCATTCGCTCGGCATGGCTATTCGCGGCTATCGCGCCGCTCATTGTGCTTTGCGGATATAGAGATGGAAACCGCCATAGATGGCGGAGCGGTCGCGCCGTGTATAATCGTGTGAACGCGCTTCCTCATACTGCCATTGCGACAGGGTTTCGTCCGCAACGCGCCCGGGCAGCAGGCTTAGCGCGGCGGCGGTGCGGAATATGACGCGCGCGCCGGGGCGGCTGGTGCGCGTTATCTCGCTCCACAAGCGATTGAGCTGCGCATCGGTCATCCAGTCCTGTGCGTCGAGCAATATATAACGGTCGAAGCTGCCGGTGGGATGTTCGCCGAGATAATCCGCGAAGTTGCAGTGATGGATGCTGGCGCGGTCAAGATTGCCGGTCAGCGCATCATAGCGCGACGCTTGCAGATAGGGCGGCAGCGAGGCATCCGCATCAAGAGCGTAACCGCGCCCGAATGCCTGCTGCGCGAAATAATTGTCGCGAATGTCGAAATCGCAGGCCAGTTTTTCCAGCCGCTGCTTGAGTACGTCCGACATGCCGCGCGCCTCGCCCTCGCACAGCGCGTCATATTGGGCGGGCGGAATGCCCAGGCCAAAGAGCGAGGCGGGTTGCCGCGTCAGCCAGCGAACGAACTTGCGGTCGAATAGCGGCGCCAGGCGCTGTTCGAAAATTGCGCGCTGTTCATCGACGGAGCGCGCGGCAAGCAACTCGCGCGGATTGATACGATAGAGTTTCGCAACGACATGCGCGGCGGAGATGAACTGGCCCAGCAGGCCACGCGCATAGACATTCTTGGCAAAGGCGTTGATGCGCTTGCGCCCGACGAGATCGCGGCCTTCCCAATAGCGGATGGTGACATCGTCCAGATGCGGGCGGAGATAGACATTATACGCGTCGATATTGCCGCGCTGCCCCGACTGGGCGAAGAAACGGTGAAAGCTCGCATGATCCGGCAGATGGCGGGCCGCCGCGAGCTTGAGCTTGCCAAGCGCGACATGGGCGGTGTTGAGATCGACCGCATGCAGTGAATTGGGGTCGGCCGTCAGATAGGACAGCATGTTGCAGCCGCCGCTGGCGATGGTCACGATGTCGCTCGTGCTGTCCAGCTCCATCGCTTCCATGTCGATGACCGGATCTTCCCATATCTGGGCATAGACCATACCGCGAAAGGCGAAGGTGAATGCGCGCTCCATCAGGCCTTTGCGCGTCATATTGTCGTTCTGGAAAACCGCCTGACCAACGGCGCGCGCGGTTTGCGTGCTGTGACTGGAACCGATCATGTCACCCCTAACCCATCGAACCATGATGTGTCCCGCTAGTTGAGCGATGTGACGGGCCGATGAAGCTTTGATGTCGTTTTTATGAGCGGCGCATGTAATTTCGGATGGCGGCACGCTGATATTTACGTGTGTTTTAACCGGAATCGGCTATTGCGCGTCAATGACAACAGAGCTGCGTCCGGGTGAGTCGCCATTGCGCCGCCCAAAAGGTCGTTTGGTGGAACTGGACGCGCTTCGCGGCATAGGAGCCATTGCTGTTGTTCTCTACCATTTAACCACACGTTTTCCGGAGATTTTCCCGAAGGCTGACGCCGTTCCCTTTCGATTTTGGGAGGGGGAATATCGCGTGCTGCTGTTTTTCGCGATTTCCGGTTTCGCGATCTTTTTCTCGCTGGAGCGGATCGCGAGCCTATCGGATTTTGCGGTCAATCGCTTCTCACGGCTGTTTCCCGCCTATTGGGTGGCGATTATACTGACACTGAGCTTTGAATATCTGGGGCATGTCGATGCGCTCATGATTCCGCCGCTCAGCATTCTGGCCAATATAACGATGCTGCAGGGGTTCCTTTATCTGCCTGCCGTCGATGGTGTGTACTGGACGCTTACGGTTGAGCTGGGTTTTTATGCCTGCATGGTCGGTCTTTGGATGTTGCTGGGGAAGGGTATGCACCGCCTGGAGTTGCTGCTATTGCCCTGGCTGGCGCTCAAATGGCTGATGTTTTACTGGGTCGATATGCCCTCGCGCATTGCGATGCTGCTGGTGCTTCAGTTCCTGCCCTTCTTCATTATCGGCATGCTCTATTATCGCATCTGGTCGGGTCAGCGCGACTGGGTGGAACAGCTGCCCTATTTCGCGGCGGCTTTGCTGACGGTACTGGGTACCGACGGACATGACTTTTTCTATGTGGCGTGCGCTCTTGTCGTCATTTTTGCAGCGAGCTTGGGCGGCGCGCTACGTTTTCTGTGCGTGAGGCCGATATTATGGTTCGGCGCGATCAGCTATCCGCTCTATCTCGTCCATGAAAATATCGGATTCGTTATCATGCTGAAGGCGCAGGCCCTGCATATGAATCATTGGGCCGGGTTCGCCAGCGCGCTCGGCGTGGTGACGCTGCTGGGTTGGCTGCTGCATGAATATGTCGAGCTGCCCGCCGCGCGGCGCATAGCGCGGTGGTGGAGGGATTGTAAGGCGCGGCGGCCCATCGACCCGATGGATGGCGCCATGGGTGCCGCTTGACCGGACGGAGAGTCAGGCGCGGAGTACGGAAGAGGGGATGCGCGGGATGTCGGCGCGGTGGCCGCGCTGGTACGCGACTTCCTTGATCATGCCCAGCAGTTCGTCCGCCTGAGCGATCATGCGCGATTTGTTGAAGCAACCGGCGGCGCCCTTGTCTATTGCCTCGACGCGCAGCTCGGACCCCTCGCGCATCAGTGACGACAGCATGATAACCGGGCGCGGTTCCTTTTTCATGATCCTTTCCAGCACGGCCATGCCATCCATGCCAGGCATGGCGATATCCAGGGTCACGACATCGGGATCGGTTTCCTTGATGAGCTGGAAGGTTTCTTCCGCATTGCTGGCGATGCCGACGAGACGCAAAGACGGATCACGCTCCAGCAATACCTCTAGCATTGCACGGATTGTGACCGAGTCGTCGACCACCAGAATCGTAGTATATCGCATCAAGTTCTCCGGCGTTCCGCAGCGAACCTTTATAATTACGGAACTGAACGGACATATTGCTATATTTTGGTTAATCCAAAGTGAAAGCAAGTCCGCTTGACACAATGAATTCGACTCGATAAGCACCGCGGCTTCCGAGATACCGAACAGTCGGCGGCGCTCGATATTGGGCGTGTGCCGTGTTTTGCGTTTCGGAGTATCGTATGCCGCAGGATGCTGCACCTTTATGCAGCCGTTCACGCGGTTTGACGCTTTGAGATAGGGTGAACGCCAAACGCCCTGTGGAGCAGGAGTATATAGTATATGGCACGTATTGCGGGCGTTAACATCCCGACAAACAAGCGCGTGATCATCGCGCTTACCTACATTCATGGCATTGGCCGTAAAACCGCAGTCGATATCGCCAACAAGCTGGGCATCGACCACAGCCGTCGCGTACAGGATCTCTCGGACGCCGAAGTGCTCCAAATTCGTGAGGCGATTGACGCGGGTCATACGGTGGAAGGCGACCTTCGCCGCGACACCGCGATGAACATCAAGCGTTTGATGGACCTCGCCTGCTATCGCGGCCTGCGTCACCGCAAGGGCCTGCCGGTTCGCGGACAGCGCACGCATACCAATGCGCGCACCCGCAAGGGCAAAGCCAAGCCGATCGCGGGCAAGAAAAAGTAAGGATTTCGTCCGGGGGACGGAATTCGCTTTTTCTCCGCCGGAGGCCGCTCTTATCGGGCACCCCCTCCGTCACACCAGTTTCTGAAGTAGGATAAAGAATATGGCACGGGAACCTCAACGCGTAAGAAGGCGTGAGCGTAAAAATATCTCTGCCGGCGTCGCGCATGTGAACGCCAGCTTCAACAATACCATGATCACCATCACCGACGCCCAGGGCAATGCGATCAGCTGGTCCTCCGCAGGTATGATGGGGTTCAAGGGATCGCGTAAATCGACCCCTTATGCAGCGCAGGTTTGCGCAGAAGACGCGGGCCGTAAGGCCGCCGAGCACGGCGTCCGCACCCTCGAAGTCGAGGTCAAGGGGCCCGGCTCCGGTCGCGAATCGGCGCTTCGCGCCCTGCAGGCTGTCGGCTTCACCATCACGTCCATTCGCGACGTGACACCGATCCCGCACAATGGCGTGCGTCCGTCCAAACGGCGCCGCGTCTGAACCAAATCCCGTTCGAGGCGGTGGACGCATCGCCTTAGCTTTTGCACCGGCCGGGGTTCTCTTCGCAAGACAGAGCGCTCCCGCCACATTCCCAGGGGAAATACATGACTGTCAACATGAAGAACTGGCAGGAATTACGGAAGCCGAACAGCCTGGAGATCAAGGCCAGCGGCGACGGACAGCGCAAGGCGACTTTTGTCGCCGAGCCGCTGGAGCGCGGCTTTGGCCTGACGCTGGGCAACGCGCTGCGCCGCGTTCTGCTCTCCTCGCTTCAGGGCGCTGCCGTTACTTCGGTGAAGATCGAGAATGTCCTGCATGAATTCTCGTCGTTGGCCGGCGTGCGTGAGGACGTGACCGATATCGTTCTCAACGTGAAGCAGATTGCGCTTCGCATGGAAGGCGAGGGCCCCAAGCGGCTTCAGCTCTCCGCCACTGGCCCTGCCGAAGTCAAGGCAGGCGATATCGCGGTTTCCGGTGATATCGAGGTGATGAACCCGGATCTGGTGATCTGTCATCTCGATGAGGGCGCTTCGCTCAACATGGAGCTGACCGCTGATACCGGCAAGGGCTATGTCCCCGCCGTTGCCAACCGTCCGGCCGATGCGCCGATCGGCCTTATCCCGATCGACGCGCTTTATTCGCCGGTGCGTCAAGTGGCGTACAAGGTCGACAACACCCGCGTTGGACAGGATCTGGACCTCGACAAGCTGAGCCTGACCCTCGAAACCGACGGCACTGTGACGCCGGAAGATGCAGTCGCCTATGCGGCCCGCATCCTGCAGGACCAGCTGCAGCTCTTCGTCCACTTCGACGAGGCGCTGGAAGCCCCTGCGGCAGCTGCGGCTGCAAGCGCGGCGAGCGAGAGCGAGAGCAACGCGAACGTCATCAACCGTTACCTGCTCAAGAAAGTCGACGAGCTGGAGCTTTCCGTACGTTCGGCCAACTGCCTCAAGAACGACAATATCATCTATATTGGCGATCTGGTGCAGAAGACCGAAGCCGAAATGCTGCGCACGCCGAATTTCGGCCGCAAGTCGCTGAACGAGATCAAGGAAGTGCTTTCTTCCATGGGTCTGCGCCTCGGCATGGATATTCCGGGCTGGCCGCCTGAGAATATCGAGGAGATGGCCAAGAAGCTTGAGCAAGAGCTGCTGGGTTAAGCACAGCCTTTGTCATCCCCGCGAAAGCGGGGATCCATCTCCCGGCGACGCCGAGAGATATGGCAGAAGATGGACCTCCGCCTGCGCGGGGGTGACGAGAATGTTATCGGGCGGTTCACTCGTCGCCGCCAGGTCTGGGTTACCTCATACGGGCCCTTAACAAACGAAGGAATGGAATATGCGTCACAAGATTGGACATCGTAAGCTTCAGCGCGGCACCGGGCATCGCAACGCCCTGTTGCGCAACCTGGCGGCTTCGCTCATCAAGCATGAGCAGATCACCACCGGCGTCGCGAAGGCGAAGGAACTGCGCCCCTATGTCGAAAAGCTGATCACGCTGGCGAAGCGTGGCGGCCTTTCCAACCGCCGTCTGGCGCAGGCGCGCCTTCAGGACGATACGCAGCTCGCCAAGCTGTTCGACGTTCTGGCCGAGCGTTACAAGGATCGCAATGGCGGCTACACTCGGGTCATCAAAGCCGGTTACCGCGCTTCGGACGCCGCGCCGATCGCCGTGATCGAGCTGGTCGACCGTGATGAAAGCGCCAAGGGTCAGGATAGCGGCCCGGTACAGAGCGTTGAGCTGGATGAACTCGAAGAGGCCTGATCCTCTTTCCACAGGATATCGAATAGGCCTCGCAGCGATGCGGGGCCTTTTCTTTAAGCGATGAAGGCGCAGCAGCGGGCCAGCTTCTTTGCAATGGCGGCTTTGCGGTATAAGCTATGCATAAACTGATAAGCAGGAGGATTGCCGGGTGCTGAAGCCGCTGAAAAGCGTCGCATTGTTATTGGCCATGGCCGGATTGGCGGGCATGCATGGCGCGCTTCTTGCGCAAAACTCCTCTGCCTCCGCGCCTTCTGTTGCGCCAGTGGATTTCAGCGAACAATTGACATCGGGGCCGCGCATGACGCCATCTGTTTCCTACCCGCATACGCGCTCGCTCGATCTGGTCGAGGAAAAGTTCGGTGAGAAAATCGCTGATCCTTTCCGCTGGCTGGAGGATGATGTTCGCGCCGACAAGGAGGTGAGCGGCTGGGTCGCGGCGCAGAACCGGGTGACCGACGCCTATCTCGAGACAATTCCGGGCCGTGATATATTGAAGGACCGCATGCGCGCCATGCTGGATTATGAGCGTTACTCGGTGCCGTATAAAGCGGGCCGCCGCTATTTCTTTACGCATAATAGCGGGCTGCAAAACCAGTCGCCGCTGTTCGTGCGGGACGGGTGGGGCGGCAAGACGCGTATGCTGATCGACCCCAACGCCTTTGCGAAGGACGGCGCAACCGCGCTGGCCGAATGGTCTCCGTCGCACGATGGTAAGTTGCTGGCTTATGCGGTGCAGGACGGGGGCAGCGATTGGCGGACGCTGCATGTGCTCGATGCAGATAGCGGGCAAAAGCTGGCCGATCAGGTGAGATGGGTGAAATTTTCCCGTCTGGAATGGGATGGTGAAGGCAAGGGGTTTTTCTATTCCCGCTTCCCGGCGCCACCCGAAGGACAAGAGTTTCAGTCCACTGACGCCGACAGCATGATCTATTATCACCTTATCGGCACCAGTCAGAGTGAGGACCGGCTGGTCTACGCGACCCCCAAGAAGCCGAAATGGCGGCATACGGCGCAGGTTACGGATGATGGCGAGTGGTTGATCATCACCACATCGGAAGGGACCGACCCGCGCTATGAGCTAACCGTCATCGATCTGTCGAGCGAGGACTGGAAGCCACGTACCCTGGTGCGCGGACTGAAGAATGACTGGCGCTATGTCGGCAGCATCGGCAGCCAGATGTGGTTCGTCACCGATCAGGATGCGCCGCGTTCGCGGCTGGTCAAACTGGACGCTGCCCGGCGCAGGGGCGCAGCAGTCGAAATTGTGCCCCAGCGCGCCGACACGCTTGCCGGGGCATCCATGGTCGGCAGCAAGATCATCCTCGCCTATATGAGCAACGCCCAGTCGGTGGCGGAGCTGGCCGATCTGGAAGGGCATCCGCTGGGGACCATTCCCTTGCCGGGCATCGGTACGGCGGCGGGTTTCGGCGGCAAGGCGGGCGATCCCGAAACCTTCTTTCATTTCTCAGGCTTCACCACGCCGGGAACCATCTATCGCTTCAATACCGAGACGCGGGCTATCGAGGAGTTTGCACGGCCCAGGCTGGTGTTCAACCCGGACGACTATGAGGAGGAACAGCTCTTTTATGCGTCGAAGGACGGGACGAAAGTGCCCATGTTCATCATCCGCAAGAAGAAGCTGGCGATGACGCGCACCGCGGCGCCGACGATCCTCTATGGCTATGGCGGATTCAACATTTCGATCCTGCCGGGCTTTTCCGCGACGCGAATGGCGTGGCTGGAGCAGGGCGGGGTGATCGCCGTCGCCAATCTGCGCGGCGGCGGTGAATTCGGCAAGGAATGGCATGACGCGGGCCGCCTCGGCAACAAGCAGAATGTGTTC
Source organism: Sphingobium sp. (assembly GCA_020446425.1). Classification (GTDB taxonomy): domain Bacteria; phylum Pseudomonadota; class Alphaproteobacteria; order Sphingomonadales; family Sphingomonadaceae; genus Sphingobium. The sequence continues at coordinate 68,740 of JAGRES010000011.1, forward strand.
GACGATTTCATCGCGGCGGGCGAGTATCTGATCGACAATGGCTATACCGGTAGGGGGCAGCTTGCAATCGAAGGACGCTCGAACGGCGGATTGCTGGTCGGCGCGGTCGTCAACCAGAGGCCGGACTTGTTCGCCGCCGCCCTGCCCGCGGTTGGCGTGATGGACATGCTGCGCTTCGACCAGTTCACGGCGGGGCGCTATTGGGTCGACGATTATGGCTATCCGGACAAGGAAGAGGACTTCCATATCCTGCGATCCTATTCGCCCTATCACAATATTCGCGGTGGTGCGGACTATCCCGCGATCATGGTGATGACGGCGGATACCGACGACCGGGTCGTGCCGGGACACAGCTTCAAATATGCGGCCGCGTTGCAGGCGGCGGATATTGGCAGGAAACCCCATCTGATCCGTATCGAAACGCGGGCGGGGCACGGATCCGGCAAGCCTACGGACAAGCTGATCGACGAGTTTGGTGATGCCTATGCCTTTGTTGCGCACTGGACAGGGTTGAAGGTCAAAACGGCTGACCGCAAATTGTCACGGAATTGAAACAATTTTACATCTTGGCAGTGTTTCATTCACTCCCATTCAGCTAATCGACAGCTCACATCTTCTAGACCGGTAAGGATCGCTACTGAGCGGGATTACCGGAAAGGATTTCGAATGAGCGGCAAACGCAGTTCGAGGACAAGATGGGCTGTGGGGGCCATCACGGCCGGGGCGATGTTTGTGGGTAGCGTCGCTCCGGCTATGGCGCGCCACAAGGATTATGGCGGCGGCTATTATGGCAGTCGCTATGGCTATAGCTATCCCTACCGATATGACCGGTATCGCGATTATCGCTACCGCCATCATCGCCATCGCGGCGGACTGGATGCCGGCGACGTGATCGGTATCGCGCTGTTGGTAGGCGCAGTTGCCGTAGTCGCGAGCTCCGTAAACAAGGACAAGAAATCGCGGGATCGTGATCGCGATTGGCGCGACAAGGACCGGCCCTATGACGACCGTGACGATAATCGCGACACCGCGAGCGAGAATGAAGCGGTTGATGTATGCGTTTCCGCCGCGCGCAACGAAGCGGAGTCGCAGAGCGGTGGCTATGCCGAGATTATCGACGTTGAATCCCCGCGCCGCAGTAGTGAAGGCGGCTGGGACGTCGAAGGCAGGCTCGAGCAGCGGTCGAGCTATCGCGACAATGAACTGGTGACGAAAAGTTTCTCCTGCTCTTATGAGCGGGGCCGGGTGGCGCATGTCTATGTTTCGCGCAATTTGACCTGAGCATCGCCGCGGAAAATCCGCGCATGACTGGACAGGCGGGGATGAGGAGCCTAACCGGCTTTCTCATCCCCTTCTTCATTCCGGAAAGCCGATTCTCATGTCCGCCACGCCCAGCCATCAGTCGATCCTCATTGTCGATTTTGGCAGCCAGGTGACGCAACTTATCGCGCGGCGGGTACGCGAGGCGGGGGTCTATTCGGAAATCGCCCCCTTCACCCAGGCCGAGGCAGCATTCAACCGGATGAAGCCGGCTGGCATCATTCTCTCCGGCTCGCCCGCAGGCGTGCCCGAGGAAGGCAGCCCGCGCGCGCCGCAAATGCTGTTCGAGGCGGGCGTACCGATCCTTGGCATCTGTTATGGCCAGCAGGTGATGACGCACCAGCTTGGCGGCGAGGTACGCCCCGGCCACGAGACCGGCGATGGCGGAGAGTTCGGCCGGGCCTTCCTGACGGTGACCGAGAAGTGCGCGCTGTTCGATGGGCTGTGGCAGGTCGGTGAGCGTCATCAGGTGTGGATGAGCCATGGCGACAAGGTGACCCGCTTTGCCGAGGGGTTCGATATCGTTGCGGTCAGCGATGGCGCGCCTTTTGCGGTGATCGCCGACGAAAAGCGCAAATTTTACGGCACGCAGTTCCATCCGGAAGTTGTGCACACGCCTGACGGTGCGAGGCTGATCGCCAATTTCGTGCGCCATGTCTGCGGCTGTCCGGGCGACTGGTCGATGGCGGAGTTCCGTGCGACCAAGATCGCCGAGATCCGCGAGCAGGTTGGCGAGGGCCGGGTGATCTGTGGCCTGTCCGGCGGCGTCGACAGCGCTGTCGCCGCCGTGCTGATCCACGAGGCAATCGGGGATCAGCTCACCTGCGTATTCGTCGATCATGGCCTGATGCGCATGAACGAGGCCGAGCAGGTGGTGACGCTGTTCCGCCAGCATTATGGTATCAACCTTGTGCATGTGGATGCCGAGGAGATGTTCCTGACCGGCCTTGCGGGCGTCACCGACCCGGAGGCCAAGCGCAAGTTTATCGGCAAGGCGTTTATCGACCTGTTTGAGACCGAGGCGAAAAAGGTCGGCGGCGCCGACTTCCTGGCGCAGGGCACGCTTTACCCGGACGTGATCGAGAGCGTTTCCTTCACCGGCGGGCCGAGCGTCACGATCAAGTCGCACCATAATGTCGGCGGCCTGCCCGAACGTATGAACATGCAGCTCGTCGAGCCGCTGCGCGAGCTTTTCAAGGACGAGGTGCGTGAGCTGGGCCGCGAGCTGGGCCTGCCAGAGATATTCGTCGGGCGACATCCGTTCCCCGGTCCCGGCCTCGCCATCCGCATTCCCGGCGAAGTGACCAAGGAGCGTTGCGACATTCTGCGCAAGGCCGACGCGATCTATCTCGACGAAATCCGCAATGCGGGCCTGTATGACGCGATCTGGCAGGCATTTGCGGTGCTGCTTCCCGTTCGTACGGTGGGCGTGATGGGCGACGGGCGCACCTATGACAGTGTGTGCGCGCTGCGCGCCGTCACCAGCACCGACGGCATGACAGCGGACATCTATCCATTTGACGCAGCCTTCCTCTCCCGCACCGCCACGCGCATCATCAACGAAGTGAAGGGCATCAACCGCGTGGTGTACGACTATACGTCGAAACCGCCGGGCACCATCGAGTGGGAGTAAAGCCGATGAGAAAATGTCCGGGGGACATTTTCCGGCTTTACTCGGCCCCACAAGGGGCCGCAGCCATAGAGTCACGGTCTCTCATGGCTTGAACGGCGTCCAATGCAACTCCCCCTCGGCCCCGATCCGCGCACAGAACAGCTTCAGCGCATACAGAATAACCTGATCCAGCATTTCGGACGCCTTATCCGTCCGCCGGAAAAGCGGCGCGATCCGGTATGGGTGCTGGTGCAGGGCGTTATTGGTGCACGCACCAAAACCGCTATATCCAACGAGAATACCGATCGGTTGCTCGCCACATATGGTTCTTGGGAAGCGGTGGCCGATGTTCCAGCGGACGCGCTGGCTGCCGACCTTGCCACTGCCACCTTTCCGCAGGTCGCAGGGGAACGGTTGAAGGCATGCCTGACCGCGATAAAGGCCCAGCGCGGCAAGGTTGACCTCTCGCATCTGGAGCAGATGGAGACAGAAGCAGCGATGCGCTGGCTGGAGACGCTGCCCGGCGTCGCTCGCAAAGTCAGTGCGGGTGTGGTCAACACCAGTACGCTGGATCGCAAGGCACTGGTGATCGACAGCAATCACCGCCGCGTGATCCAGCGTGTCGGGCTGGTGCCCGCCAAGGCCGATACGGCGCGCGCCTATGAGGCGCTGGAGCCCGTGCTGCCTCCTGAGTGGGCGGCCGCCGATATCGACGAGCATCATCTGCTGGTGAAGCGTGTCGGCCAGACCTGGTGCCGGCCATCGCGAACCGATTGTGCACATTGCCCGTTACAAAGCATGTGCCGGACAGCGCAAAGGCAATTGCCGAATTAGCCGGTCGTTACGAAGCAGCCCTTTTCGCGATCCTTCACGACCCTGTCGCCGCCAAACACGGTGCCGTTCATCGTGATATAGACGCCGGGAGGCGCGCTCTGAACGCAGGCGAAAGCCATGCCGAGATTGAACATGGCGTCGCTCTCGGCAAAACGGGCGGGGGCGAGGGCACCCGCCAATGCGACGGTCTTGTCTCCTACCATCGGCATCAACGCCTTGGCCGTTTCCGTCATCGTGTCGGTGCCATGGGTGATGACGACGCGCTTGTGCGGGCTGTCCTGCACCTTTTGCACAATCAGGGCGCGGTCGGCATCGCTGAGCTCCAGGCTGTCCTTGCGCATCAGTTCGCATATTTCATAGTCCTGGACGACGCGCGCCACGGAGAGCAGGCGCGCGATCATTGATTCCCCCACCTGATATTCGCTGAGCGCATCGAAATATTGCTTGTCGATGGTGCCGCCTGTGGTGAGGATCAATATGGGTTCATGCGCGTCGTTCATAGCCGCCGCCTATCACAGGCCGCGACCTCTGTCATGCGGCTATACAGGCGCGCTGAACCGGCCTATCTGGTTATTGAGGCGAGGGTCGAATATCGCGGCGATGGTGCGTGTATAGGGCGCGGCCTGCGGCTTGAGCGTCAGCATGCCCGAACTGGTCGATATCAGCCCACGCCGTGCGAACGCCTCCAGATGCTCGTGCTGCACAGGCGAGAGGTCTGCTGGCAGCAGCGTCTTTCCATGGCAGAGTATGTCATTGATACGCTTGCCGTTGGCGCGACTGATAGCATCGCGAAGCACGCCGCGCTCTACCGGCAGCCGATGATGCGCAATTGCTGCCCGATAAGCGCCGCTGTTCTTGGTGTTCTGCACATACAGGCCGGGAAAGGCACTGATAGCCGACGCGCCCAGCCCGATGAGATATTCCGCGCTATCGTCCGTAAAGCCCTGAAAATTGCGATGCAACCGCCCTTGCTTGGCGGCTATTGCGAGCGGGTCGGCCGGTTTTGCGAAATGGTCGAAGCCAACGGGGCTGTATCCGCGCTGCGCCAGAAAATCATGGCCTGCCCCTGCCATGCGAAAACGGGTTTCCTCATCGGGAAGGGCCGATGCGTCGATACGCCGCTGGCGCGGGATCACGGACGGCACATGCGCATAGCCGAACAGGGCAATGCGCTCCGGTTCCATCTCGACGGCATGTTCCAGCGTTTCCATCAGGCTGAACTGATCCTGATGCGGCAGGCCGTACATCAGGTCGAAATTGAGCGAGCGGATGCCTGCCTCACGCAATTGATCGGTCAATATCCGCACCAGCTCCAACGGCTGAACCCGGCCTATGGCCTTCTGCACCGCCGGGTTGAAGCTTTGCACGCCCAGACTGGCATTGGTGACATGCGCCGCGCGAATGACGCTGAGCCAGTGGCGGCTCATCTTGCGCGGGTCGATCTCCAGCGAGATAAGCGGGTTTTCCGCCTTGAACGCAACGACCAGATCGCCGAGCAGGCGCACGAAATCGAGCGGCTCCAGCGCATTGGGACTGCCCCCGCCAAAGGAAATTCGTGAGATGCGGCAGTGACGCGGCAGCAGGGCCGCGACCATCGCGATTTCGCTCTGCAACGCATCGAGATAGGCCGTCAGGCGCGATCGCTTGTTGGAACGTGCTGTATTGCACCCGCAATACCAGCATATCTCTTCGCAAAAGGGGATGTGGACATAGAGCGACACTTCCGATCCCGGCGCGATATCGCGCAATGCGTTCGCATAGGTATCGGCCCCGACCTGAACGTCGAAATCTGCGGCGGTGGGATAGCTCGTGTATCGCGGCACCGGGCGCTGCAACAGTTCAGGATAATAGGTCCACATTGCGGGGAACATGACTCGCTCAGGCGGTCTTTTCTTTGAGGGAGGTCAAAAACAGTTTTGCGCCCGATCAATGATGCAGGTGCGAAATGCGCCCATAGAAGGTGCGACCGCGCGGCTGAACGCACGGCCTGTATAGGAAAATGTGGAGTGAAGAAATGATCGGGAAAATAGGGGCAATCACAGGAGCCGTGGCGCTCGCGCTGATGACGACGCCCGCAATGGCGCAAGACGCCGACGGTAAATGGCAGGTCAAGCTGCTCGGCACGGCTGTGCTGCCGGATGGCAAGATCACCAAGGTGAAGCTGGACAATGTGCCGCTTCCCGCCGGTTCGCAGAGCAAGGCCAACGACAATGTCGTGCCGACGCTTGCGGTTGAATATTTCTTCTCGCCTAATTTCTCCGTCGAGACCATCTGCTGCCTGACGCAGCATGACGTCGATGGCGATGGCGCGCTGGCCGGAACGGAACTGGTGTCCAACATCAAGATTCTGCCCGCCACGGTGACGCTGAAGGCGCATATGCCGCTTGGCGCGATCAAGCCCTATGTCGGCGCCGGTCCGACCTATTTCATCTTCATTGATGAGAAATCGGGCGCGACGACGAAGGCGCTGGGCCTGCCCAAGGCGCATCTGACCGATGAGATCGGCTTTGCTTTGCAGGGCGGTGTGGACATCGCGCTGGGCGAGGGCGGCTTTGGCCTCTCCCTTGATGCCAAGCGCTATTTCCTGCGTACCACCGCCAACTGGTTTGATGCCAATGGCACCAAGGTTCTGAGCACCAGGCACAAGCTCGACCCATGGGTCGTCAGCGCGGGCGTAAGCTACCGCTTCTGATTAAGCCTATAAAACGGGTTGCGCGGCCGCTCTCCTTCGGGAGGGCGGCTTTTTTGCGCGCTTGCAAATCAAGGCGATCTATCGGTTGCTCAAAACCTATTGTGGAAGATCACGCGCACAATTTCCTTCGTCAATACCACTTTCATGCCTTGCTGATTGATTCCTGTTGTGTTCAATCTATGCACTCCAAAGATGATTATCAGGCGATACATAGAAGCGCTCGGACACAGAGATGAAGACGGCCTATTCATAATCAAAGGTGCGTGGCTCACGGATGATCAGGTCAATGCCATTGTCAATATCGCGACACATCTAGCCCTGTCTCTACCCATTCTCGTTATGAGCACTGGCCTGTGTATCGCGTTATATGGTGGGTTCGATCACACGGGAAGCCTATATGCAAATTTCGGTGCAACCGTTTGTCCCGACCCCGAGTCCGGTCTTCGAGGTCGAACTGCTCATCCTTCCATTTACCTGTGTGTTAATTGGGCGGAATTTTTCGATCAGCCTCTCTTTGCCCAAATTCTAATATTGTGCGCATTTTCCAGCGCCCTAAGCTTTATTGTAAATGCCACGAGGGGCCTTATTCTTGCGATATCGGTCAATGTGCAACAGGAACGTTAGTGCGAAGAAACTGATCGTTTGCGTCGCTCAAAAGCAAATAAATACCTACATTCAGCTACCACGCCTCTTGCATTGTCGCTTCTTCTCGAACGTGCAGGCGTGGCAGGCCTTGCTGGCCGACGGTTCGGGCAAAGGCGCTTCCCGATCCCATACCAGAATCTTGCGGGCGCTGCCGTCCGGGTGGCAGAGCAGCATTACCCGGCCTTCGCACTCGCCGGTGACAGGGCTGGTGGCCAGCATCATCGCCGCACCCAGCGCCATTGCGGCATCAAGCGGCCCGGTCATGCCGTTCCTCCCGCTCTTTGTCTTCGTCGTCGATCAGGATGCGCATCGCTGCGCCGTCAGGGTCGTCGAACTGGCCATTGCTCATCGCCCAGAGAAAAGCCGCCAGACCGGCCACGCCCATGAGCAAGGCGATGGGGATGAGGAAAGTCAGGCCATTCATTGTTATTTGCTCCACTGATGTGGAGATGCGGTGCCGGCCCGCTCCCCCTCCCAACC
>JAGRES010000012.1 GCA_020446425.1 Sphingobium sp.
AAGGCCTGATTGACCTGATCCCAGCCGAAACGTTCGGCGAAGGCCTGCGCCGCTTCGCCGGCCGCTGCGCGCGCGTCCGCATCGGTGCAATAATGGGCCAGCGCATCGGCAAATTCACCGACTGCGCCGGGGCGGATCAAGCGCCCGGTTACGCCATGCTGCACCAGGCTTTCGCTGCCGGTTGCGCGCGCGCACACCGCCGGGTTGCCGCAGGCCAGCGCCTCCAGCGTGACATTGCCGAATGTCTCGGTGACCGATGGATTGAACAGCATGTCCATACTGGCGACTGCGCGGCCCAGATCCTGCCCCCCTTGAAAACCCAGGAAAACGGCACCGGGCAGGCGGTTTTCGAACCAGCTCCGCGCGGGGCCATCGCCCACAATCATCACCTTGTGCTTGACCTGCCGCCGTGTCAGTTCGCCGATGGTGTCGGAAAACACGTCCAGACCTTTTTCCATCACCAGCCTGCCGACAAAGCCGATCACGGATACATCGTCGGCAATCCCGTGGCCGCGCCGCCATGCCAGGTCACGCTGTCCAAGATGGAAAATGCTGCGGTCTATGCCGCGCGTCCAGATGCCGACGTCATAATTCATCCGCTGTTCGCGCAGCAGTTGCGCCATCGACTCCGACGGCGCGACAATCGCGTCGCAGCGGCGGTAGAAACGGCGCAGCATCGCTTCGACAACGGGCTCCATGAAGGCGAGGCCGTAATAGCGCGGATAGGTCTCAAAGCGGGTATGAACCGATGCGACAGCAGGCAGGCCCTTGCGGCGCGCCCAGCTCACCGCGCCATGGCCCAGCGGATCGGGGCTCGATACATGGACCAGATCCGGCCCGAAGCGTTTCAGGTCGCGCTTCAGCCTGCCGGAAAGGCGCAGCGGTATCTGATATTCGGAACGTCCGGGAATGGGCATGGAAGGCGCGTTGACCAGCTCGCCTGCTGGTTCGAAGGCCGGAGTGTCCGTGGTCGGCGAATAGACGCGCACCGATACACCCTGCTTCAACAGATAGTCCACGAGACGATTGAGCGCCTGGTTCGCGCCGTCGCGCACATAATTATAATTGCCGCTGAACAGGGCTACACGAAGGGGCGCGGTGGACATCCAGCCTCTATAGACAGGGCTTTGCCGAACGCAAAGCGGACTTGTAGAACGGGGAAATGGAAAGCGTATCCGATACGGACTTACAACATTGCTGGCTTTGCGAGCGCCGGTTGGGCACCAAGGTGGAGTGGCATCACCCTGTTCCCAAAAGCAGGGGCGGGCGGGGCACCGTGCCGCTGCATCCAATATGCCACCGTGCGATCCATGCCAATTTCGCCAATGCGGAGCTGGCGAAGCTGCCGCCTGAACCGGATGCTCTGCGCACAAACCCCGATATGGCGCGCTTCCTCGACTGGATCGCGAACAAACCGCCGGATTTTCACGCACCGACGCGGGGTGGACGCGGCGCGAAAAAGCGCTGACCGCTAGGCTACTCGACCGGTTCCTCTGCCTTTTGGGGCGGATGCAGCCTCAGGCGTTTCACCCGGCGCGGGTCGGCGGCAATGATCTCCAGCCGCCAGCCGCTGGGCTCATGCGTTACGATTTCGCCTTCCTGCGGCACATGCCCGGCAATGACGAACGAGAGACCTCCCAGCGTATCGACATCCTCGTTCACGTCGGCAAGCCGTGCATCGACGGCTTCGGCTACATCTTCCAGCTCGGCGCGGGCATCGGCTTCCCAGATGCCGTCATCGAGCGCGACAAGCACTTCTTCGGGCTCATCGTCATGCTCGTCCTCGACCTCGCCGACAATCTCCTCGACCAGATCCTCAAAGGTCAGCATGCCCTCGGTTCCGCTATATTCGTCCAGCACGATGGCGAGGTGCGTGCGTTTTGCGCGCATTTCCACAAGGAGGTCCAGAACGCCCATGCTTTCAGGAACATAGAGCGGTTCCCTGATAAGCGATTCAAGCGTTTTGGGTGGCGGTTCGGTGCTCGCCAATATGGCAAAGGCATCGCGAATATGGATCATACCGACAATGGTGTCGAGCGTCTCGCGATATACCGGGATACGGCTGTGACCCGCTTCGGCGAACAGGGCGACCAGCTCATCAAAGCTGGCGCTTTCCTCTATCGCCACCATGTCCGAACGCGGCACGGCGATGTCATCGACGGTATGCTCGCTGAAATGCAGCATGTTACGCAGCATCTGCCGCTCAAGCAGGGTGAGGTCGCCATTTCGGGGCGAAGCTCTGTATTCGCCCGTCTCCTCGTCATATTCGTCAATCGTGTCTTCGAGTTCGCGCCTCAGGCTGTGATCGACATCATTGCCGAAAAGCAGGGCCTTTATGCCCCGCCATATACTGCCTTCGCCGCTACTGTCCGCTTCCTTTGAGCTGGACGGGCCTTCTTCAGCCATCTGCGTTTTCAGTCCCCTGTTGAACCGGCATAGGGATCGGAAATACCCAGAGAGGTGAGTGCACGCACCTCCATGGCCTCCATTTCTTCTGCCTCATGCTCTATCATATGGTCATATCCCAAAAGATGCAAAGCCCCATGTATGATGAGGTGCGTCGCATGATCGGCAAAGGCGATGCCTTTCTCTTCCGCCTCGCGCGCGCATGTCTCGCGGGCCAGCACGATATCGCCCAGCAATACTTCGCCATCGTCGCTGTTTGTGAGGGTTTCGATCAGGTCGTGGGGCACCATCGGAAAAGACAGCACATTGGTGGGCGCGTCCTTGTCGCGATAGGCCTTATTCAGGCCCTGTACTTCGCTATCGTTGGTCAGTTTTACCGATATTTCAACCGCGACCGGCTTGCGGCGCAGTTCGTCATGCGGGGTTTGTGCGAAGGCCGCCTGAACCGCCTGTATGGCCAGTCGCTTCCAGTCCTGATCCTCGGGCCATCCGCTTTCGTTCAGTAGGGCAACATCAAGCATCAGGAGGGTGCTCCTCGGTTGGCGAGATAGGTATCTACTGTTTTTCGTTCAAAATGATCCGGCGGATAGATTTCGGCATATATTTGTTGCGCTTCATTCAAACATATGAGGGCTTCATCATTCTTCCCAAGCGCATCTGCTGTCTTGCCTCTTACATAAGCAAGCTTGGCTGCGTAGCGAGGGAGCCAGCTTTTTTTGCTTGAAAGGTCCGGTATGGTATCCAGCAATGCTTGCGCTTGATTTAAATCTCCTCGCTCTAATATGGCGAGGGCCAACCAATATCGTGGAACGTATGCGGATATGGTGTCAATTCCCTTCGCTTGTTCAAATAGAGGAAGTAATTCTCTGAACATAGCTTCTGCTTCAGCAGCTCTTCCTAGATAGAGGGTTGTACATGCCAGTGCATGGCGTGTAATAATGGTGTTCAATGCCTCTGGACCTTCTATGCGTTCTCTTATGGGTATTAGTTCTTTCAATATTGTTTCTGCTTCAGCGGTTCTGCCCTGATCGAGGATTGCCCGTGCCAGTTCATGACGTGCGGAAAGGGTACTTCGTGCCTCTGGACCTCTCAATTTTTTGCTCAAATCCACT
>JAGRES010000013.1 GCA_020446425.1 Sphingobium sp.
AGACGGTTCTCATTCAGGAGCTGATCAACAACATCGCGAAGGGCCATGGCGGCACCTCGGTGTTCGCGGGCGTCGGTGAGCGTACCCGTGAGGGCAACGACCTCTATCACGAATTCCTCGACGCCGGCGTTATCGCCAAGGACGCCGACGGCAACGCCATTTCCGAGGGCTCCAAGGTGGCGCTCGTCTTCGGTCAGATGAACGAGCCCCCGGGCGCGCGTGCCCGCGTTGCGCTCTCCGGCCTCACCATGGCCGAATATTTCCGCGACCAGGAAGGCCAGGACGTTCTCTTCTTCGTCGACAACATCTTCCGCTTCACCCAGGCGGGTTCGGAAGTGTCCGCGCTGCTCGGCCGTATTCCTTCGGCCGTGGGATATCAGCCGACGCTCGCGACCGACATGGGCGCGCTGCAGGAGCGTATTACCTCCACCAACAAGGGTTCGATCACCTCGGTTCAAGCCATTTACGTGCCTGCGGATGACCTTACCGACCCTGCGCCTGCAACCTCGTTCGCTCACTTGGACGCGACCACGGTTCTTAACCGCGCGATCTCCGAGCTGGGCATTTATCCGGCGGTTGACCCGCTCGACTCCACCAGCCGCGTGCTGACCGCTGCTGTCGTGGGTCAGGAGCATTACGCAACCGCCCGCGCGGTTCAGGAAACGCTGCAGAAGTACAAGTCGCTGCAGGACATCATCGCCATTCTCGGCATGGACGAACTGAGCGAAGAGGACAAGCTGACCGTTGCGCGTGCGCGCAAGATCCAGCGCTTCCTGTCGCAGCCGTTCCACGTCGCCGAAGTCTTCACCGGCATCCCCGGCAAGTTCGTGCAGATCGAGGACACCGTGAAGTCGTTCAAGGCGGTTGTCGATGGCGAATATGATCACCTGCCCGAAGCGGCCTTCTACATGGTTGGCGGCATCGACGAAGCCGTTGAAAAGGGCAAGAAGCTGGCTGCTGAAGCGGCCTGATCCACTGAATAACGCCCCTCCCCCTCGGTCTGCCGGGCGGGAGGGGTTACAGGACACCAAGACATGGCGCTGCATTTCGAACTCGTAACCCCTGAAAAGCTGGTCCGCTCGGCGGAAGTGTATCAGGTTGTCGTTCCCGGCACCGAAGGCGATTTCGGCGTGCTGGAAGGCCATGCGCCGTTCATGTCGACCATCCGCGACGGTGAAATCCTGCTTTTCGAAAGCGCGTCCTCCACACCGGAGACCATTCCGGTCGTCGGTGGCTTCGCCGAAGTCAATGAGAAGGGCCTGACGGTACTCGCTGAAAAGGCGGGTTGAGGTTAGATCTCAGCTCAGTTAGCAACGGACTTTGTATGTCCGATAGCACATTGATTTTCTTGGGCCTTGATATTGCTGTAGCGCAATAGGCCTAGTCCAACACCGAAAGATACCAGGTCAGCGATTGTAGCGGCGATACGCAGTAACAATGCCACTATTGTTCCGGCTTCTAAGCCTATAATGGGCTCCAGGCCCTGACTTAAAATCACCTCTCTAATGCCCAACCCAGCCGGTGCGCCCGGCGTTACAAACCCTGCCAGCCAGGCCACACAGAAAATCGAAACCACCTGAAGGCACACCGAAGGCGTGGCGGTAAATGCAGGGTCAAGCAATAGCAAACCCGCTCCGCTCAACAGAGTAGATAGTAGAGACAAAGCTATTGGAATGGCCCATTTCTGTATTTTGAGGCCTTGGCCGCCCAACCGCTCTTTAAGAACATTCAACGCTTTATGCTTTAGTACAGGTCGAGATGAATTCAGAAGGCAAGCTGCAAATATCATCAATATAAGGCCGCTTAGCCATATAAGAACATCCGAATGAGTCGCTATTGTTGGCATACTCAATAAAAACATCACTGCTATGCCAAACAGGGCTTCTAACGCCATAGAGGCAAAAACCGGAACAATGGGCACATTATACTGCTTCGCGAGCGCGACCCGCCCGATATGCTGCGCTATGTTGCCCGGAATATATTTAGCGAACTGAGCCGTAAAAAATATTCCAGCCGCTAACGAGAAACGAACGGACGCACCACATCTCAATAACATCACTTGCCATGCCCAAGCAGAGGCCAAACCAGCCATTATAAAAGGCACAACAGCAAATAATGGTCTGGCAAGCTTCGCATTTGACAGGTCCACCAGCTTGTCATCCAGTTGAATAGCCCGCTGGCCAAAATAAAAAAGACATACACAAGACAGTAGAGCTCCAGCTACGTACATCCATTTCCGGGATATTAAGACCGTCATGATGCGTGCATAACGATCAAGCAAAATCACTGGCTCGCCTTTCGCTAACGTCGCCGACCACACGCAATTGTTTCAACCGCCTCAAAAGCTTAGACACACCCTTATCCGGTGACAGTGCTTCTCTCGTCACGGATGAAAATGGCATGGAAGCAGGGTTATATTGACTACAGGCACTTATCATCGCGTTCGCCAAAGCATCAGCATCAGCTGGAGCCACCAGCAATATATTATCCGGACATTGCCGCGCCAACCCGGTCACTGCGGGGCTATCCCGTGTGATAATTGTGCCGCCTGCAGCTAAAATCTGGAACATCTTGTTAGGAATGACCCGGCTAGCCTTGTCGCTATCTCCAAATATACCCAAGCATACTGCAGCATTGCGGATCAGGCCGGGAATCTCCCTATAATCGACCCATGGCAGCCACGTCATATTGCGAGGTGCGTTCCTGGAGACAAACTCCCGTACGAGATCTTCCTCTTGTCCACTGCCGACGATCAGCCAGTGAATATTCTGCGACGCGGTCAACTCAACCGCGTGTAATATGGTTTCAATGCCATGCAGGGGAATGAATTGGCCATAGAACAACACATATGGCGAAGGCACATCGGCCGGCGCTTCATTCGGCGCAATCTGATCGCGGACCTCCCAGAACAAATCTTCAGCCCCAACCAGGACAGTGACAAATTTTTCTGGCGCAATATCAAAACTTGCGGCGAAATAGCGGCCATGCTCATCGGTATCAACGATGACAATGTCCGCCATTCTCAGTGCGAAACGTTCGAAATGCCATAACAAGCGTGCGCGCCAGTCACCGCACCGAAGAAGCTTCCTGTCGTTTATGATCGTATCGTAGAGGGAAATGAAAGCATCGAAGATGATTTTCTGCCCACGCAGACGAGTCAGCGGCCAGATGATGAAGATATCGAAAATCGCGGGATAAGGCAGCAGAATGACGTCAACCCGCGACGTTCCGAAGAACCGAAACAGCGCATAAGGATACCCTATGATAAGGCGGATCAATGCACTGGCGATGCGCATCAATCCAGCTACTGATTTATCTTCGATACCCCGCCAGACATCAATATTGATCTCTGACGCCAACATGTTCCTTTTCCTCAGCGCATCAAGCAGCAAGCGTACACGGGGCTTGCCCATGTCGTAACTGCCCCACACAGTAAATTTCGAAAAGGAGAGCGGAACAGCCATCGGTCAAAAAAACGTCCAATAGGGCCGCTCAGGCGGGTCTCGGTCCGGCTTGTACAGGTGGTCGCCCCAGACCAGCCGCGCGCCTCCCTCACTAGCCATCATCTCATACCGTCCCCTGTCGAGCTGTATAGCATCGCCTTTATGCAGCACCCTGCCGCTGACACGTATCTCGCCATATTCGAGCGTGTAGGGACCGGGCACATATATCTCCACTCGCCGTGCCTCACTGGGTTGGAGAATTTCGCCAGGAACCCAGAATGGCCCCCAGTGCTGAACATAGGTGTCGTGCAACGCGGCAACATCCTCCGGCAACAGGTCCCTCTGCTCGCCCGTGCTGTTCAGAACCGGGCTGAACATATCGTCCATTTCAACGACCAGCGGCACGGCCTTTTCCTGCATCACTTCGCGCATGGGTGGCACATTACCGGCACGATATAGCTCCATCCCCCACAGGGTCATGAAGGCATTAGCCTTGTCCTGCCAAGGCAGAAAGCCTGCAAAGTCGAAATAGGAAATGGGCTGCGGGAACATGGCCTTGGCAACTGTCTGAAGCTTGCGCTGCCGGTCGATGACGCTTTTGTCCTCGTGCATCCAGGTGCTCAGCGCCATCATCAGGAAAGCGACAGCAGGCAAGCCCGCACCATAGCGACGGCCTAGCATCGACAGCGGAACGGCACACGCCACGGCGACAGGCGGCAGAAGAAACGCGTAAAAATAGGGAAGAGCGTTGAAATAAAAGCCCAACACACTAATCGGCAGAAAGAGGCCAATTAGCGCAATCTTTTTATGCCTCCCCAACCCGCTCATATAAATGGCGACAGGAAAACACAGGATCGTCAGCACCAATATTTCCGACATGCTGACGAATTTCAGCATCAGCGCCCAATAAGGGGGAATGCCGAGGAAAAACATCTTCTGCGCCGAATTCTGCAAAACGCTTTTCGCGGATCCATCCACCGTCATACCTGCGGAATGGAGCATATAGAGCACTGCGAAGAACAGAGCTGCGGCCGTCAATGCCACAGCCAACCGCAGCGCGAGAGAAAAGCCGTACCCCTCTCGATGCCAGCGCCACCATGCCAGTCCGGCAAACGCTGGCGCCCACAAGATGATTTTGATGCTAAACATGGCTGCCGTGCCAATGAACGCTCCAAATAGCAGGAGCCACCCCCCCCTGAAACGCGTGCATCCCAATATACACAGGGCGCTCATCGTCAATGCTGTTATGATCGGGTCCGTGCGGAAAGAAAACCCATGCTGCATCACGAAGCCGGACGATAGATAGGCCAATACGCATACGGCCCCGGTTTTCCAGTCGGTGAAACGCGCCGCGAGCAATATGATACCGCTTGCAGTGACCATCTCGCACGCAAACATGAACATGCGCGCGATGACGATATGATCCACGCCTGTACCGGCAAGTCCAGGCAGCCACTGAAATATCCTTACATGCAACGTCTGAAGCGGAAGCTCCAATACGCCTTGGGTGAACAGCTCGACCTGGCGATAAAAGTGAAACTCATCCCAATTGATGGCCCGTCCGAATACCATCGTCCCCTGCATGATGAGGACCAGAGCGATGCAAATAACAGGTAGTAGCGGCGAATCCGCATAGGCGCGCACCCTGTCCATCAGGGTCAGGCCCGGCGTATCGGCCATCGCCGCCTGCTGAGTGGTCACGCGCTCTTCCTTACCGGCCGCACCTGATCGGTGGCGTCAGGCCTAACGGGCTGTTCCTCAGGAATCTGAGCGCGGTTCACCTTGTCCTCAATCTTGCGGACATGCTCCAGCGTCGCTTCCATAAGCTTCCGGTTGCCGGCGATGAGGTCCGCCAAGATGCCGAGCATTGCCGTGACGAGACCAAGCACCACCAATGCACCGCCCAGCACCAGCGATTGCACATGACCAGCGCCCTCGCCTGATAGATAATACCAAAGGAACCGCACAATAGGGGCCAGACCAAGCAGCGCGCACAAGGCACCCGCCCAGACAAAGACGCGCAGCGGATTGTACATGGTATAGGCGCGAGCCATGGTCACGCCCGTGTTCAAAATGAACTGTGGAATACTCTTGAACAGGCGCGAGGGGCGCGGCGTCGCATTTGTGGGAACCGGCACACTCTTGATCGCAAGGCGCTTGCGACCGGCCTGAATCAACATATCCGTAGTATATGAAAATTCCGTAGTAATCGTCAGCCGCTGCGCCGCCTCACGGCTGATTGCGCGAAAGCCGCTGACTGCGTCCGGCACATCCGTGCGCGCAAGCCGTTGCACCACAGCACTGCCGAGTTTCTGAAGCTGCTGCTTTACCGGCCCGAAATGCGCGCTGTTGGCTACACCCCTGTCACCAATCACGATATCCGCCTCCCCGCGGATGATCGGGCCCACAAGGTCGGCAATGGCACGGCCAGCATATTGGCCGTCGGCATCGGTATTGACGATGATGTCTGCCCCGGCAGCCAGAGCCGCATTGACTCCGCTCTGGAAAGCGGCGGCAAGCCCCCTGTTCCGTCGATGGCGCACAATATGACGCACACCAAAACGGCGGGCGGCCTCGCTGGTGCCATCATGGCTGCCATCATCCACAACCAGTATCTCGATTTCATCGATTCCGTCGATGCGGCGAGGAATGTCCACCAGCGTGTCCGGCAGGCTGTCGGCCTCATTATAGCAAGGTATCTGGATGATCAGTTTC
Organism: Sphingobium sp.; assembly: GCA_020446425.1. GTDB lineage: Bacteria > Pseudomonadota > Alphaproteobacteria > Sphingomonadales > Sphingomonadaceae > Sphingobium. Next base: position 6,159 of record JAGRES010000013.1, read on the forward strand.
ATCTATATGCAGTCCCGCCGCGGCAAATGGGGATACGGAAACCGTCTTTCCGCCTCCTGATATCGCGCTTTCTTCTATGGGATGCTGGTTAACAGTTTGTTATTCCGGCGGCGGATCGGGCCAGAAATTAGCATTTTATAAAAGTTTCCCCATTATCCCCTGTCCCAATAGTTTTTGGGCAAAGGACGAAAGGTCCGCGGGGAACATGAGCGCATTTGGACGAAAAAACGGCCCTGGAGGCATGCGGCCAGCTTTCGGTGTGGCCAAGCCCATGCATGTCGTCACGCCTAACACTTCCAACGCACCGGAAGGTGCCGCTTCGACCGCGCCCATTCCGCAGGAACCTGCGGGCGGCGACCAGTTTCCGCCAATCAACCCGTCCGAGCTTCCGCCGCTTGATGATGCCGCAGGCGCGGTTCAACAGGACGAACTCTCACCGCAGCAGGTGAAAAACGCGGAGGCCATGGCCAAGCTGCAGGACCGCATGAACGCGGACCACAGCGATGTGAAGGCCGAGGGCTTCGACGCTTCCGTACACAAGATCAAGGAACAGGTGCTGCCGCGCCTGCTGGAACGTGTCGACCCGGAAGCCGCCGCGACGCTGACCAAGGAAGAACTCGCCGAGGAATTCCGCCCCATCATCATGGAGGTGCTCGCCGAGCTTAAACTGACGCTCAACCGGCGTGAACAGTTTGCGCTGGAAAAGGTGCTGGTGGATGAGCTGCTCGGCCTGGGCCCACTCGAAGAACTGATCAGCGATCCCGACATCAGCGACATCATGGTCAACGGCCCTGAGCAGACCTATGTCGAAAAAAAGGGCAAGCTGCAGATCGCGCCGATCCAGTTCCGCGACGAAGAGCATCTGTTCCAGATTGCGCAGCGCATCGTGAACAAGGTCGGCCGCCGCGTCGACCAGACCACGCCGCTGGCCGACGCCCGTCTGCCTGACGGTTCGCGTGTGAACGTCATCGTGCCGCCGCTTTCCCTGCGTGGCACCGCTATCTCGATCCGTAAATTCTCGGCCAAGCCGATCACACTCGACAATCTGCGCGACTGGGGCGCGATGAGCCCACAAATGTGCACCGCGCTCAAAATCGCGGGCGCCTGCCGGATGAATATCGTTATTTCGGGCGGTACGGGTTCCGGTAAAACGACGATGCTCAATGCCCTGTCGAAGATGATCGACCCGGGCGAACGCGTGCTGACCATCGAAGACGCGGCCGAACTCCGGCTGCAACAGCCGCACTGGCTGCCGCTCGAAACCCGTCCGGCTAACCTGGAAGGTCAAGGCGCGATCACCATCGGCGATCTCGTCAAAAACGCCCTGCGTATGCGCCCGGACCGCATCATCCTGGGCGAAATTCGTGGCGCCGAATGTTTCGACCTTCTCGCCGCGATGAACACGGGCCATGACGGCTCCATGTGTACGCTCCACTCCAACAGCCCGCGCGAATGCCTGGGCCGTATGGAAAACATGATCCTGATGGGCGACATCAAGATCCCGAAAGAAGCGATTTCGAAGCAGATTGCCGACTCGGTCGACCTGATCGTTCAGGTGAAGCGCCTGCGCGACGGTTCGCGTCGCGTGACCAACGTCACGGAAGTGATCGGCATGGAAGGCGAGGTCATTGTGACGCAGGAGTTGTTCAAATTCGAGTATCTTTCAGAAGATACCGACGGGAAAATCGTGGGCGAATATCGTTCCATGGGCCTGCGCCCCTATACGCTTGAAAAAGCACGCGGCTTCGGCTTCGATCAGGCACTGCTGGAAGCCTGCCTGTAAGGGCGATAGCCCGCAAACTCTTCCTTATATCGCATTAGGGGTTGCCGCTTGAGACGCGAACGGCCACGTTGGCGCGCGTCAACAAGGAGAGACCCCCATGCGCCCTGCCCTGATCGCCAGCCTTATCGCCTTTTCCGCCATCGTACCGGCTGGCTATGTGCTGGCAAACCATCATGAAGCGGCAGATGACGCTATCTCCACAGCGGTTTCCGCCGACAGCCGGACACCCGCCTATACGGAGCGCGACGTCTATCGCCATCCTGCAGAAACGCTTGCATTTTTCGGCGTTCAACCGGGGCAGACAGTATTTGAATATGCGCCGGGAGGCGGCTGGTACAGCGAGATCCTGGGCCCTCTGCTTTCGGCGAAAGGAACATTTTACGCCGCCGCGCCAGCCGGCAAATATTACGACATGATCGCTAAAAAGGTCTCTGACGAGCCATCGAAATATGGACAGGTCAAATTGATGAGCTGGCCGCTGGCAGAAGGCGCGGTCGCGCCGGGCAGCGTTGATACCGTCCTGACTTTCCGCAATGTGCACAATCTGGTGATGAACGGCAGCGCCCCTGCTGCGTTTTCCACATTTTACGAAATGCTGAAACCCGGCGGCACTCTGGGTGTCGTCGATCACCGGCTGCCGGAGGACCGTGACAGCGCGCAGGAAAAAGCTAGCGGCTATGTCAAGACATCGACCGTTCGGAAGCTTGCGGAAGACGCAGGTTTCGTGCTTGAAGCCCAATCCGAAATCAACGCCAACCCGAAAGATAGCGCAAATTGGGAAAAAGGCGTGTGGACCCTGCCGCCCGTACTCAGAAATGGTGAAACGGATCGCGAAAAATATCTCGCAATCGGTGAAAGCGACCGGATGACACTGCGTTTCCGGAAGCCTGCTTCCTAGGATCAGGCACTATAAGGTGAGCAGGCCGTTGCTCTGACTGCAAAAGCAGCTAAAGCACGATTGTGCCTGCTCCCGAACCACGCTCCGATCTTCACGACAAACCGTTCTTCGCTCTTGTACTGCGTGCTGGCGCGATGCTCATGCTGTCATGCATGTTCGCGGCTGTGAAATATCTGGACGAGAACAGCGTACATCTGGTCGAAAGCCTGTTTTTCCGGCAATTGGGCGCATTACCAGTCGTCCTGCTGCTCCTGATGCAAGGGCCGGGCCTGAAAGGCGTCTACACAAGTCATTTCAGCAAGCATCTCAGCCGAAGCGCATTGGGCATTTTCGGCATGGTCTGCTTTTTCACCTCATATATCATGCTGCCACTTGCCGAAGCGACCACCATCGGGTTCGCCACACCTATATTCGCGACTATTTTGTCCGCACTGTTCCTGAAGGAAGATGTCGGCATTCATCGCTGGACAGCCGTTTTCGCCGGTTTTGCCGGTGTGCTCGTGATCACCCAATATGGGGCTGCGCCTGACACGGACTTCAACATGCTCGGTGTTTCCATTGCGCTTCTGGCCGCCCTGATCGCCTCAATCATAACTTTGCTGCTGCGCGATCTGGGCCGTACCGAAGCCCCAACAACAATATTGTTCTGGTTTTCCAGCCTGACACTGGTTCCGCTCACCATTCTACTGCCATTCTTCATTCAGCCGCATTCACCGCGAATATGGGCGGTTTTGGCTATGATGGGCATTATCGGCGGGCTCGGCCAGTGGTTACTCACCTCGGCCTTGCGCTGGGGCCCGGTCTCACTGGTGATTTCCATGGACTATACCAGCCTGATATGGTCGACCTTGCTCGGCTGGCTTATATGGTCCACCCTGCCCGGCACCTATACCTGGATAGGCGCCGCACTGATCTGCAGCAGCGGCATCTATATCAGCTGGCGCGAGCATCTGCGGTTGAAGGAAATCCGCTCGGCCCGCACCATGGTCGATTAGGGTCGGCGATACACCAGCATCATATTATTGGCGGGCATTGGGTATAGCGCCATCCGTGCAAGATCGCGTTCGCGCGCTGCAACGTCAATATCCTCGACCGACCTTATGCCAAAGGCCGCATCTCGCGACCGCAATTGCTGATCGAAAGCAAGATTACTGGGCGCGGTCTCGATATCCGACTTCAGGAACGGCCCATAGAGAATAAGCGGCGCATCTTTATCCAGCAGGCGTGTTGCCTCTTCCAGTAATCCCAGTGTCGCCGCCCAGGGACTGATATGGATCATGTTGATGCATAATATGGCCTCCGCCTGTTCGACCGGCCAGTGCGGAAACGACGCATCCAGTTCAATCGGAGGCAGAACGTTGGGAAGCGCAGCCTCCGCTATCCAGGCCGATATGGAAGCCAAGGCTACAGGGTCGGGGTCCGAGGGCTGCCATATATGGCGCGGAAATTGTTCGGCGAAGTAGATTGCATGCTCGCCCGATCCGCTGGCGATTTCCAGAACCAGCCCGTCTTCAGGCAGTTCGCGCCGCAGCACTTCGGCAATCGCATCCCGGTTGCGCTGCGTGGCGGGTGCATGACGTTTCGCCGCGCCATCCGCCTCACCCGCGAACCAGGGTTGTGCGCCCTTCATAGCCCCGGTCACAACCAGCGCCGCACGCGCCCCTTGTACGCGCGATAGGGGTCACCGAATTTCTCCTCCATATAGCGCTCTTCGCGGGCGATAACCTGTGTCTGGATTATCAGAATGACCGCCGGCAGCAGAAGCAATGCCCCGATACTGCGGAACGCGATCGCAAGCCCCGTGTAGAGTAGCGCCATACCGAGATACATGGGGTTGCGGGTCATACTGTAAACGCCATCATCGACCAATGCCGACACAGTTTTCCAGGGCTTGACCTCCGTCCCTGCACGCCGGAAATGACCGCCAGCCGCCATCAGTAGGAAAATGCCGAGTGCGATCAGCGGTGTTGCAATGACGCTGCGCGTCAGCAAGCTGAACGGCAAAGCACCGCCCATCAGCCGGTCGATCACCATCCCGATCAGCAGAAAGCCGAGATAGACGAACGGCGGCGGGAAAGTGACTTTCGCGCTGTCTTCATCAACTTGCATGAGCATCTCCCCTCACGGGCAAGCTACTCTGCCGCCTGCACCTCCGCAAGGGCCGGATCTTCCCAGTTCAATACCGGCTTGCGCGCTGCTAGCGTTTCGTCAAGGCGGCGTCGCGGCGCGAACCATGGTGCACCTTTCAGCGCATCGTCGCCCGCCTTCGCCCGCTCCGCAACAGAGCGCAACGCCATGATGAACTGGTCAAGCGCCGCCTTGCTTTCCGTCTCGGTGGGTTCGATGAGCATCGCGCCATGCACGACCAGCGGGAAATACATGGTCATCGGGTGATAACCCTCGTCGATCAGGCCCTTGGCGACATCGAGCGTCGAGAAGCCTTCGGCCATGCCTTTGTCGCTGAACAGCGCCTCATGCATGCATGGGCCACTAGAACCGAAGGGCGCGTCGAGCACGTCCTCCAGGCTGCGCAGGATATAATTGGCATTGAGCACCGCATCCTCGGCCACCTGACGAAGGCCATCCGCGCCATGGCTGAGAATATAGGTGAGCGCCCGGGTGAACATGCCCATCTGCCCATGAAAAGCAACCATGCGGCCAAAATTGGCGGCATGATGCTCGCCCGCCGTTTCTTCCTCGATCAGATGGAACAGGCCATCTTCGTCCTTCTCAACGAACGGCAGCGGCGCAAAAGGCGCTAGTGCCTCGGACAGTACCACCGGTCCGCTGCCCGGACCGCCCCCGCCATGCGGCGTGGAGAAGGTCTTGTGCAGGTTGATGTGCATCGCATCCACGCCCAGATCACCCGGACGCACGCGCCCGACGATGGCGTTGAAATTGGCGCCGTCGCAATAGACGAATGCACCCGCCGCATGCACCGCGTCAGAGATCGCCTTCATGTCGCGCTCGAACAGGCCACAGGTATTGGGGTTGGTGATCATCACCGCCGCCACATCGGAGCCGAGGCGGGCTTTCAGCGCCGCGAGATCCACGCGGCCTTCCGGCGTGGCGGGAATGTCCTCTACCTTGTAGCCGCAAAACGCCGCAGTCGCCGGATTGGTGCCATGCGCGCTTTCCGGTACGAGTACGACCTGCCGCGCATCGCCACGCGCTACCAATGCTGCACGGATGGCCAGCAGGCCGCATAGCTCCCCATGCGCGCCAGCCTTGGGCGACATGGCGACAGCAGGCATGCCGGTCAGCGTTTTCAGCCACTCGCCCAGCTGATGAATGACCGCCAGTGCACCTTGCACCGTTGCGGTGGGCGCTAGCGGATGGACATCCGCGAAACCGGGCATACGCGCCACCTTCTCGTTGAGGCGCGGGTTGTGCTTCATCGTGCAGGACCCAAGCGGAAAGAGGCCAAGGTCGATCGCGTAATTCTGGCGCGACAGGCGCGTATAATGCCGCACGGTCTCCTGCTCGGACAGGCCGGGCAGACCGATAGGCTCGCTGCGCTCCATCCCGCCCAGGCGGCTGGTGAAATCCGGCGCTTCGGAAAAATCGACGCCGGTGCGATCCGTACCGCCAATCTCAAAGATCAGCGGCTCTTCCAACATCAGCGCGCGATTGCCGGTGGCGGTAGGTGCAGCGCTGGTTCCGTCGGCGGCATTCATTTCCGGGCGCCATCCGCTCTGGTTCATGCTCATGGCCGGTCTCCCGCAGTCAATATATTTCCGTTCGTTTCGAGCGAAGGATCGAGCCCGTCGAGATCCGAAGTCGAGAAAGATGTTCTCGACCGACCTTCTCGGCTTCGCTCGAAGGCCGCTCGAACCGAACGGAGATGAGAGCGGGCAGTGCTCATGCCAGCACCTCCTTCAACCCTGTACACAGCGCGTCGATATCCTCGTCGCTCGTGGTTTCCGTGACAGCGACTATCAAACCGCCAGAGAGTTTATCCTCGCCGGGGTACAGCCGCCCGAGCGACACACCGCCCAGGATGTTGCGGTCGGCCAGCGCGCGCGCGACCTCCCGCGCATCCTTCTCAAGCAGAAGCGTGAACTCATTGAAAAAGCTCTCGTTGAGCAGCTTCACGCCCGGCACTGCTGAGAGCTTGTCCGCAGCCTTCACCGCTTGCGCATGGTTGAGCATGGCAAGCTCGCGCAGCCCCTTCTCGCCCAGCAAGGTCATGTGAATGCTGAAGGCCAGCGCGCAGAGCCCGGAATTGGTGCAGATATTCGACGTCGCCTTTTCCCGGCGGATATGCTGCTCGCGGGTCGAAAGGGTCAGCACAAAGCCACGCTTACCCTCCGCATCGACCGTCTCGCCACACAGACGTCCGGGCATCTGGCGCACATATTTCTGTTTGCAGGCGAACAGGCCCAGATAAGGCCCGCCGAACTGTAGCCCGACACCAATCGACTGCCCCTCGCCCACAACAATGTCCGCGCCGCATTCCCCCGGCGCCTTGATCGCGCCCAGCGCGACCGGCTCGGTATTGACCACTACTAGCAAGGCACCTTTGGCATGCGCCGCCTCGGCAACCTCGGAAAGGTTGGATAAACGCCCGAGGATATCGGGATATTGCACGACAACGCAGCTTGTTTCGTCATCAATGCGCGAGATCAGGCCCCGATTATCGGGACTGGACTGGATCGCGGGCAATGCGCCTGCGATGCTGTAATCCGTCACCTTCGCCATGGTCCGCACGACCTCAGCATAGTGCGGGTGGAGCGCGCCAGAGAGGACCACATGCTTGCGCTTGGTGATGCGCGCCGCCATGGCGACCGCTTCCCAGCAGGCGGTCGAGCCATCATACATGCTGGCATTCGCCACATCGCAGCCGAGCAAGCGTGCGACCTGCGTCTGGAATTCAAACAGCATCTGCAACGTGCCCTGCGCGATTTCCGGCTGATAGGGCGTATAGGCTGTCAAAAACTCACCGCGCTGGATCAGGTGATCGACGCTGGCGGGAACATGGTGGCGATAGGCACCCGCGCCCAGGAAGAACGGCACATCACCCGCCGCCATATTCTGCCTGGCAAGTGCGCCCATATGCCGCTCGACCGCCATTTCGCTCATATGATCGGTCAAGCCCGCGATCTTGCCATCAAGCCGCGCTTCGGCGGGCACATCGGCGAACAGATCGTCGATGGAGGCAGCGCCAACCGTATCGAGCATCTCACTCCGGTCATCATCGGTCAGGGGAAGGTAACGCATCAGTCCGGTTTCCTCATTGAAAATCTCAGGCGCACATAATCAGCGCGCCAAATGCCATCATCGCCGCGCAATGCGGCAGGAACACGCTCTGCCGCAGCCTCGAATATCGGTTCCCACTGGTCAGCAGGAACACCCACTACCGCCATGAAGCCGCTGCGGAATGTACGAAACCAGCCGGCGGGACCAGCGGGCAGCGGCGTCGGCCGGTCGATCAGGCGCGCCTCGATATCAGCAAAGCCTGCTGTGGCATAAATCCCGCTGAACTCTTCGACGGAAGGGTACCATTGCTGGTCACTTTCCGGCAGCACATAGCCGCGCGCTTCCAGTTCCCGATACAACGCATGGCGCATGGCCCGCACATTGCCCGCACCGCCCATTTCGCCGACAAAGCGGCCACCGGGTTTCAACGCCTTGAACACGCCCGCTGCGACCGCAGTGCCATCCAGCATCCAGTGCAAGGCGGCGTTGGAAAACACAGCGTCGAAACGGGCGTTGAAGTCCAGCTTCTCGCCATCTTTTACCTGCGCCTCAATGCCTCGCTCCCGCGCGGACGCAACCATGTCTTCGGATGCATCGACAGCAGTGACGACGGCGCCCGCGTCGATCAATCCTTGCGTCAGCACGCCATCGCCACAGCCCAGATCGAGGATTTTCTCGCCCGGCTGCGGCGCGAGCAGTTCGGCCACTGGCGCCCCCAAAGCAGGCACGAACGCGCCATTGCGGCCATAATCAGCCGCATCCCATGTGCTGGATGTGTTGGGCGCGCTCATCGCCGCGGCGTCAGAGGTTCTCGACGAACTTGGCGTAAGCGCTTTCGTTCATCAGGCCCTCGAGCTCCGACGCATCGGACAGCCGCAGCTTGAAGAACCAGCCTTCATCCTCGGCATCATTATTGACCAGCGCAGGATCTTCCTCCAGATCGCCGTTGACCTCGACCACTTCGCCGGAAATCGGCGAATAGACGTCTGAAGCCGCCTTCACCGATTCAACAACCGCCGCGTCATCGCCCTTGCTGAAGGTAGCACCCTCGGCGGGCAATTCGACGAACACGATGTCGCCAAGCTGACCCTGTGCATAATCGGTAATGCCGACGGTGGCGATCTCGCCCTCTACATCGACCCATTCATGATCTTCACTGAAATAACGGCTCATTGGACAGCTCCCTCCTGTCAGGACGTTTTGCGATAATAGCGATGCGGTACAAACGGCATGGGCGCGACCCGCGCCGCGATGCGCTTGCCGCGCACCTCGATTTCCAGCGCGGTGCCCTCTCCGGCATGCGCGGCGTCAACCCAGCCCATGGCGATGGGCGCGCCGACGCTGGGCGCGAAACCGCCGGAGGTGACGGTGCCAACCTTCGTTTTCCCCGCGAAAATTTCCGCACCCTCGCGCGCGGGCATACGTCCTTCAATGGACAGGCCCACACGGCGCACCGGTGCGCCTTCAGCCAGTTCCTTCGCAACACGCGTATGGCCGATATAACCGCCTGCCTCGCGCCTCTTCTTGAGGATTGCAAAGCCGAGATCTGCGCCGATTGGTCCGATCTCCGGCGTCAGGTCATGGCCGTAGAGTGGCAGGCCGGCCTCCAGCCGCAGGGAGTCGCGCGCACCAAGGCCGATGGGTTTGACTTCGGGCTGCCCCGCCAGCGCATCGGCGAAATCGGATGCTGCATCGGTCGGGATACTGATCTCGAAGCCGTCCTCGCCGGTATAGCCGGAGCGGCTGACCCACAGCGCATGGCCGTTCCATATGAAGGCCGCGCAATCCATGAAGAACAGCTTCTCCACACCTGGTACGACCCGCGCCAAGGCATCGACCGCCTTCGGCCCCTGCAACGCGAGCAGCGCATGCTCGTCCATCAGGTTCATCGTTACATCTTCAGGCAGATGTTCGAGCAACCAGGCAATGTCGTCATATTTGGTCGCGCCGTTGACGACCATGTACATGTCGTCCGGGCGGCAGGACACCATCAGGTCATCCAATATGCCGCCTTCTTCGTCCAGCAGCAGCGAATAGCGCTGCCGACCGATGGCGAGCGTCGCGATACTCGCCGGGATGACTTCCTCAAGCGCGGCATCGAGTCCCTCTCCGGTAAAAGAGAGCTGACCCATATGGCTGACGTCGAACAGACCTGCACTCTCGCGCGTCCACAGATGCTCGGCCATGATGCCCTCATACTGGATGGGCATCTCATAACCGGCAAAACCAACCATGCGCGCGCCCTGCGCACGGTGCCAGCCATCCAGCGGTAACGCCTGCAACGGCAGTTCTTCGGTTTCGGTATCGTGTGCGGATGTTTCCGATGCGCTCATATTCTTGCTCCGTAACGTGGTCGGGGCGGAATCGAACGCACAGCGTCTTCATCCAGCCACCCCCTCTGTCACGGAACCTGAGAGCTTTGACCATCTGGCCCTAAGACCAGCCGGTTTACCCCTTCGGTGGAGCGGAACCCCGCTCACTTTCCAGAGTGTCTACAACAGAATACGGTCCTTTGGCCTGAGAGATTCCGGGGCGGTTGCTCCTTCGGCGGCTGTTACCGGAAACCGGCTTCAGCGCTCTCCCGCATTCTGACCATGGCGAATCCTCACCATGGAGACAGACTAGATTTCGCCCAAAGCCCGTCGCCTGTCAATTATATCTTCGGCAGTGCACCATAAATCGCCTCATATTGGCGTTCGGCAAAGCGGTCCGTCATTCCGGCAATATAATCGGCTATGTGGCGGCTACGCAGCGGTTCGGCCATTGCGTCAGCATTGCTCCACACGCCACCCATTTTCTCGGGGCCATCGCGATAGGCTGAGAATAGACCGGTAATAATGGCCCGCGCCCTTTGCGCTTCGGCAAGCTGCGATTCATGCAGATAGAGGTTGGCATACATGAAGCGGGTAAGTTCCTGTTCCTGTGCCTCTATCTCGGGTGAAAAGCCGATCAGCGCCCGGCCCGCAGCACGCACATCGCTAACGCTCTCCACGCCGGATTCAGCGATATTGGCGCGGCTCGTTTCGATTACATCGTTGACCATCACGCCAATCTGGTCGCGCACCAGCTCGCGATGTAACCGGCCTTCCTCAATATCAGGATAGCGGGCGCGCACCTTGTCCCATCCATGGCGAACAATGGGAACCTCGCATATCTGATCCAGACTGAGCATGCCCGCGCGCAGACCATCGTCGATATCGTGATTGTCATAGGCGATATCGTCAGCAATCGCCGCCACCTGTGCTTCAAGAGAGGGCCAGCTCTCTAACTCCAGCGGAAATAACACATCGAGTTCCTGCATCGCCCAGTTGGGCCGGGTCACCGGGCCATTATGCTTGGCCAGCCCCTCCAGCATATCCCAGCTAAGGTTGAGGCCTGGAAAGCGCGGATAAGGGCTTTCGAGCAGCATCAATATACGCAGGCAATGGGCATTATGGTCAAAGCCACCCGCATCGGCGAGCGTCACTTCCAGAGCATCTTCGCCCGCATGACCGAAGGGCGGATGACCGATATCGTGCGCCAGACACAGCGCCTCGGTCAGGTCTTCGTTCAGGCCCAGCGCGCGAGCGATGGTGCGTCCGATTTGCGCGACCTCAAGGCTGTGCGTCAGGCGTACACGGTAATGATCGCCATCGGGCGCGATGAATACCTGCGTCTTGTGGCGCAAGCGGCGGAAGGCGATCGAGTGGATGATGCGATCCCGGTCGCGCTGAAATATATCGCGCGGACCGCGTGTCTCGCCGCCCGGCTCCGGGTGTAATCGGCCCCGACTGTCATCGGGGCGACAGGCATAGGAAGCATGGGCCATCATGCCGTTTATTTCCCGATTTTGGTGACGATCTCGCCCGCGTCCGATCGCCAGACATAGCCGTCGCTGCCCTGCTTGCGGATGGCGGCTTCAGCCTGTTTGGCCTTATCGAGATTGGAGAAGGGGCCGACAACGATGCGCTTCGTCTGACCCATTTGTGCCCACCAGCCATCATAATTGGAAATGGAGTCATATTGTTTCTTGAGTTGACGCATAGTGAAAGCGTGTGCGGACGTATTACGGCCCACGCCAACCTGCAGCCAATAGCGCGCCGGATTGTCAGCAAGCAGCTTTTTGCGCGCGGCCTCTTCCGCTCTTGCCTTGGCTCTGGCTTCTTCCTCGGCTTTTTTGCGCGCTGCCTCCCTAGCGGCGGCTTCTTCGGCCTTGCGCTGCTTTTCCTGCATCGCCGCGACCTCGGCCAGATTGACAGGAGTCACGTCATTCTGCCGCTCCGCCTCCGGTATTTTGATCTCGGACATGATGTCGGCCAGCGTACGTGTCGATTCACCCGGCTCTTGCGGGGCGGGCTCCGCCTGTTGCGCCTGTGCCGCAGCGCGGGCCGCCGCAACGGATTGACCACTCGCGGTTGGCCCCTGCACCTGCCGCGAAGTGGCCGGAGCAGCTGCAGTCACAGCCGGCTTGGGTTCCACCGTGGCTGGCTGCGTAGCCGGAGTCGCTGGCTGAGGCTTTGGGCTTTGACGCGCCGGAGCGGGCCGTGGCGGCTCTGCGGCAGCGATCTTTGGTCGGGGCGCAGGCTGGGCTTTGACAGGTACGGGCTTCGCTGCTGCGACCTTTTCAGCCTTCTTCCGCTTTTTCTCCACTTTGGCAGCGGGCGATACAGCGGTGGGCGCAGCGGGAGCTGGCACCGCCGTCGATGCGATACGCATGTTCACCAGGCCCGGAGGGAACTGACCCAAATGCACCGCCGCCGCCTGCTGGCCGGGCTTGAGCATCGTCATCCGGTCCATATAGGGTTTGATCGCGTCGGCCAGTGGCTTGGGCATCACCCGCGAGGTGATCTCTGTCGCTTCCTCTCGCCGTCCATTTATCGCAAGGATGAACGCGCGGTCCCGCCACGCAGCGCGATTGCTGGCATAGAGCAGCGGCTGGATGACCATCTCGGCATCGTTGACATTGCCCGATATGCCCAGCGAGACCGCATAGCGGCGGATATAGGTTTCGTTTTTGGGGTCGAGCTTGAGCGCTGCAACATAATCCTGTTGCGCGCCGGACTGGTTACCGCTCAGGTCGCGCGCAAGGCCCCGATCCGCGAGCAATGCTGCATCGCTATACCCCAGCCGTCCCGCTTCCTCCATCAGCCGTAAGCCGTCAACGACCTGCTCAAGCTGCAGCATCGAACGGCCCAGCCCGGCCTTCACCCGGCCATTATTGGGCGAGATATCGTCGGCTCTGCCAAAAAAGCCCAAAGCGGAGCGCGGATCTTCCAGCTGCAACGCAGCTTCGCCTGCGATTAGCAATGCGCCGAGATTGCGCGGATTTGAGGCAAGGTCGGACATCGCCTTGGCCAAGGCTCCGCCAGCATCGCTGCGTGTCAGTTGCAGCTGTGACGTCGGAGCCTGAGCCTGCGCAATGCCGCACAGGCTGAGTGACAGCGCCGCCACCGCGCCGCACGCCACCGATCCCATTAAACGCTCAAAGGCCGTCATGCCCATTCCGAATGATCGCTTGCACCAAAACGGCAAGGCTGGAAGCCGCCGGAGCAGCCTCGATTACTGATTGCCCTGCCGGTTCAGGAACTGTGGAAAGCTTGTGACGCTGGACGAGCCATCTTCATCGTCCTCGTCATCGGCGTCCTGATTCTTGCCCAATCCGCGTGACAGGCCGGACATGCGCTCAAACAGCGTGCCTCCCAACGGTTTGGCCGCTGCGGGCGCAGGCGCCGGCTCTTCTTTTGCGGGCTCAACCGCAGCATCCTCACCAAGAACCAGTTCGTCTTTGCCGTCGATATCGTCGAAGCGCGCAACCGGAGCCTTGGGCTCTTCGCTCTGCGGCGTATCGGGGAAGCTGATTGTGTCCGTACCGCTGGAAGCATCGGTTTCCACCGGTGTATCCGTCGGCGCTTCGGACCCGGCCAGATCCATCGGCTCCTCTTCAGCAGAGTCGGCGCTCGCCGGAGCCGAGAAAGGCAGCGGCGATGCCGGTGCTTCTTCCTCCGACGTGACCTCTGCCTCTGCTTCCGGTTCCTCGCTCACTGGCGCGGGAGATGCTACTGGCGTGGCGAAGCTGAACGGCTGCGTCTGCGGCGTAGGCCGCGCGACCGCATCGCTGTCGATACCCGTGGCAACGACTGAGACGCGGATCTTGCCCTCTAGCTCGGGATTGAACGCCGAGCCCCAGATGATGTTCGCGTCGGGATCGACCAGCTCGCGGATGTGATTGGCCGCTTCGTCGACTTCCATCAGACGCATATCCTCGCCGCCGGTGATCGACACGATCACGCCCTTGGCGCCCTGCATCGACACACCGTCGAGCAGCGGATTGGCGATCGCCTTTTCAGCAGCTGCCAGCGCGCGGCCATCGCCATCGGCTTCGCCGGTGCCCATCATCGCCTTGCCCATTTCACCCATGACCGAGCGCACGTCGGCAAAGTCGAGGTTGATCAGGCCGGGCATGACCATCAGGTCGGTGATGCCGCGTACACCCTGCTGCAGCACCTCGTCCGCCATCAGGAAAGCTTCCTTGAAGGTTGTGTTCGGGTTGGCGACCAGGAACAGGTTCTGGTTGGGAATGACGATCAGCGTATCGACATGCTTTTGCAGTTCTTCGATGCCCGCATCCGCCGACTTGGAGCGCCGTGTACCCTCAAACGTGAAGGGCTTGGTCACCACGCCGACGGTCAGGATACCACGATCACGTGCCGCCTTGGCGATGACGGGCGCCGCGCCGGTTCCGGTACCACCGCCCATACCGGCCGCAATGAACACCATATGTGCGCCATCGAGCGCTTCTTCGACCGACGTGATCGTTTCTTCCGCCGCCGCGCGACCGATTTCGGGGCGAGAACCAGCGCCCAGCCCTTCGGTGATGCGCGGACCAAGCTGAATGCGGCGTTCGGCAGGCGATGCGTTGAGCGACTGCGCGTCCGTATTGGCCACGATGAAATCAACGCCCTCGACCTGGGCGGCGATCATGTTCGCAATCGCGTTTCCGCCCGCCCCGCCGATGCCTATGACGGTGATGCGCGGCTTCAGTTCGTCAACCAATGGCGGTCCGATTTCGATGCTCATATACCTGCTCCCTGGGGCCAGCCCCCAACTGATCTCCAGCCTCCGACGCACAAGCGGCGCAGAGGAATGTTTCAACTATCCTTAATGCACGAGATGGAATCGCAATTCACCCCTTTTTTAACCAAAAAAAGGAACCATTCGCATCTTTTCAGTAATTCGCCTTCACTGCGGTGACGAGCTTGTGCCACCAGCCGAGCGACGTACCTCCCTTATTCTCACGCGGGCCCACATTCATTGTCCGCAAATCCAACGGGTTGGCATGGCCATAGAGAGCCAAACCGACCAAAGTCGCGAAGGCTGGACCAGCATGCGCCTCCGGCAAGGCAAGCAATCCGCGCGGCCGCCCGATGCGCACCGTGCGCCCCAGCGCCCCCTGCGCATAGTCGGCAATGCCTTTCATTTCAGCGCCACCGCCCGTCAGCACGATCTGGCGGCCAGCCGGTGTATTGAAGCCCATCTGCTTGAGCGCGTCGTTCACCTTGCCCAGAATCTGGTCCAGCCGCTCGCAAATGACGGATACCAATGCGGCGCGCGTGATCTTGCCGCCGTCGCTGCGCTCACCTTCGCTGATATTGGGCGCGATCTCGATCATCTCACGGAAATCGCGCGGGTTCTGCATCGCCGAACCATAAAAGCATTTGATGCGTTCCGCCTGGCTGCGGCGGATACCAAAGGCCGACGCGATATCGTCGGTAATATCCGACGCCCCCATCGGGATGCTATGCAGCCCCAGTAGCATGCCGCCCGCATAGACCGAGATATTGGTTACACCTGCCCCCATCTCGACCAGCGCAACACCCAGGTCGCGTTCTTCCTCGGTCAGGCAGGCCATGCTCGTAGCGACAGGCGCGGCAACAATAGCGTTCACGTCCAGATAGGCCCCGCGCACGCACATCTCCATATTGGAAAGCGGCGCGCCGTCGGCCAGCACGACATGGATATCGACGCCCAGCCGGTCGGCATGCATGCCCTCCGGACGCTTCACCCCTTCATTGCCATTGATCGTGTAGCATGCGGGCTGTGCATGCATGACCACCTTGCCCGCCGGGTCGATGCTGTCGCGGCCATCGGCCAGCAGCGCGTCGATATCTTCCTTTTCGACGCGGTACCCCTTCAGATTATGCTCGACCGACACGGTGTCGCTGATCAGGTTACCGCCGGAAAAGCCGACCCAGACCTTCTCGATATTGGTTTCCGCGACCCGCTCCGCCTGTTCCATCGTCTCGCGAATGGCCAGTTCAGTGCGCTCCATATCGGCGACGAAGCCGCGACGGACACCCCGGCTTTCCCGTTGGCCGGTGCCCAGCACCTCAAGCTCGCCGGTATCGCCGATGGCGGCGATGAGCGCCGATATCTTCCACGAGCCGACATCAATAGCCGTGATAAGCGAGCGGTTCTTCGATGCAGCCATAGTTACCCCTGGTCCCTGCTGGCCAACGCTTGCGGCGCGGAGGCGGGCGTTTCCGGTTCGGGCGGCTGCTGTGTCACGTCACGATGCTCATCGACAATCGCAGGGGGTGTCTTGCCCTTGGGCATGCGCATCACGAACTTGTCCGGATCGCGCATGTCGAACCGCTGTATGCCGCGTCCCAGCAACCGATGCGTGCCATCCAGCCGCGCGAAATCGACCAGAGCCGCCGCCGCGAGCTCATCCCCCTCCGGCAGGGCGAGCGTTTCACCGGACTGGAATTGCACATCCCAGCGGCGATTGCCGACCCATGTCGCGCCCAGAAGTGTGGGCTTAAGGGCGGGTGCAGCCTCCATCAGCTGCGCAAAACGCGGCGCCTGACGGTTGGCATTTTCCCCGATCAGCAACGGCAGGGCAGGCTGCTTGCCCGGTACGACCGGCTCCAGCACTACGCCGCTTTCGTCGATCAGCGTCAAAAGCCCCTTATATTGCCAGACGGCAGCTGGCGTGCGCTCGATGATGTCGACGACCAGTGTTTCGGGCAGACGGCGGAACACCCGGGCTTCCTTGACCCAGCTGAGCCGTGCAATGTCATGCTGAACCGCAGACAAATCGACATTCAGCATCGAGCGGTCCACCTGGCCCAGCGCAATGGTGTAAACCGGAGCATCGTCCATTTTGTCGGTGCCGCGCACCTCCACCTTCTTGACCTCATAGCCCGTGCGCGCAGCCAGTTCCGCCAATTCCATATGCACCATCGAGGGCAGGCCGAAAAAGCTGGCGACGCCCCATAGGGCAACCGCGACAATGGCAATGATGCCACCTGTCATCGCCCGGTGCATGAAGCGCTCACTGATAGGCAAGCGGGCGCGCAATAGCTGAGCGAAGGATCCGTTCTTTTTGCGGTTACCTTTGCCCGCGCCTCTGCCCTGCCGCGTTTGTGCTTTCCCTGTCGTCAGCTTGCTGCTGCCGCCCCTGCGGATACGCGTTCCTGTCATAACGCCTCCTCGACCATTCGCTCGACCAGTTCCGCATAATCAATGCCCAGCTTGGCCGCCTGCTCCGGCACCAGGCTGAGCGGTGTCATACCCGGCTGGGTATTGACCTCAAGCAAGAACAAGCCAGCCACGCCTTTCTCATCATCCCAGCGGAAATCGGAGCGCGATGCTCCCTTGCAGCCCAGCAGCCGGTGCGCGCGCAACGCGATATCGCGGCAAGCCTCAGCGATCTCTTCAGGGATATCCGCTGGGCAGATATGATCGGTCATGCCATCGGTATATTTGGCATCGAAATCATAGAAGCCGGATTTGGGTTTCAATTCCGTCACCAGCAGCGCTTCATCGGCCAGCACCGCCGTCGTCAGTTCGCGACCGCGAATATAGGGCTCGGCCAGCAGTTCATCGAATTCCTGCCACGGCCCCTTGGAAGTGCGCGCGATGGGGTTGCCGAAATTGCTCTCTTCCGTGACGATGGCGACACCGACCGAGCTGCCCTCGTTCACGGGCTTGAGAACATAAGGGCGTGGCAGAGGGTCGGCTCTGTAGAGACTCTCGCTCTCGACCATATGCCCGCCGGGCATCGGTATGCCATGGGGCATCAGCGCCTGTTTCGTAAGCTGCTTGTCGATGGCGATCACTGACGTCGCAAGGCCACTGTGGGTATATTTGAGGCCTATCAGGTCGAGCATGCCCTGCACCGTGCCATCTTCGCCGGGCACGCCGTGCAGCGCGTTGAACACAACATCGGGCTTCACCTCGGCAAGGCGCAGTGCAACGTCGCGATCCATGTCGATGCGTGTTACCTTGTGCCCGCGCGACTCCAGCGCCTTGGACACACCTTCGCCGCTGCTGAGCGATACGGAGCGCTCCGCCGACCAGCCGCCCATCAGGACAGCGACATGCCAGGGGCCGCGGGTCATGCCAAACCTCTCCACTCACCGTTCGGTTCGAACGAAGGTCGAGCTTGTCGAGGCAGAAGTCGAGAACGCTTCTCGACTAACACTTCTCGGCCTTGGCCTGTCCTGAGCGCCTGCCTTGGCAGGCAGTCGAAGGGCTCGAAGCTGCTCGAAGCGAACGGCTGGAAGAAAGGCCTGGAGCTCATCTCTTCATCCCCACCCGCTGAATTTCCCATTGCAGCTCGATACCGCTCTTGTCCTTGACGCGGCGGCGGACTTCCTCACCCAGCGCCTCGATGTCCGCGCTGGTGGCGTCACCCAGATTGAGCAGGAAATTGGTGTGTTTCTCGCTCACCTGCGCGCCGCCGATTTTCAGGCCACGGCATCCGGCTTCATCAACCAGCTGCCATGCCTTGTGCCCCGGCGGGTTTTTGAAGGTCGAGCCGCCCGTCTTGGACCGCAGCGGCTGGCTTTCCTCCCGGGCAGCGGCGATGCGGTCCATCTCCGTCTGGATCGCCTCCGGCTCGCCAGATTCCCCGCGAAAGGTCGCGGAAACGACGATAGCGCCTTCGGGCAGTTCGCTATGGCGGTAGGTATAGTTCAGCGCCTCAACCGGCAGGGTCACCAGCTCGCCAGAGCGCAGCACCACATCGCATTCAGCCAATATATCCTTGGTCTCGCGGCCATAGGCGCCGCCGTTCATGCGTACGAAACCGCCGACCGTGCCCGGTATCGAGCGCAGGAATTCGAGCCCCGCTATACCCGCATCGCGCGCTGCCGAGGATACAGCGATGCCGCTGGCCCCGCCGCCACATTTCAGCATCAGCGGGCCCACGCTCTGCACCTTGCCGCACGCCTTACCGAGCCGCACGACCACGCCCGGCACGCCACCGTCACGAATGATGAGGTTGGATCCCAGCCCCAGCGCCATGACAGGCACCGCGGGGTCGAGAGAACGCAAAAAACTCTGCAAATCTTCAATATCGGCAGGCTCGAACAGCCATTGCGCAGCGCCGCCGGTCTTGAACCAGACCAGCGGGCCGAGCGGCGCATCCGCCGTCAGCTTGCCTTTTGTGGCGTCAGGGACGGTAGCCGGTGCATTCACTTGCGCCAGCCCCACAGGGAAAGCCAGTTCTGCCATGCACTGATATTGGCCTTGGTGGCATCCTGCATGGCTTCTTGCATCTTTACGGCTGCATTGGCCGACCCCAGCGTCTTGCGTGCAGCCTCCAGGCTTTTCTCATGCGCCTCGATCACCCGCTTTTGTGCGTCGATGCACAGGTCGATCATCTCGATCATGCCGCCGCCTCCGAAAGTTGCGCGCTGACGGCATCGGCCAGCCCTGCTGCCCATTTGGTGATATCGCCCGCGCCCAGACACACGATCATGTCATCGGCCTTCAGGTCGGCGGCAAGCGTCGACGCGAGATCGTCTGCACCGCCAACTTCCGCGGCTGCGCGATGCCCGCGCCGCTTCAGTCCGCCGATCAGGGCGGCAGTATCGACCCCGTCTATCGGTTGCTCGCCCGCCGGATAAACCGGTGTGCCATAAACGACATCGGCATCATTAAACGCCTGCTGAAACTCATCCATCAGGTCGCGCAACCGTGTGAAACGATGCGGCTGCACCACGGCGATGACGCGCCCTGCCGCACCTTCGCGCGCAGCGGCCAGTACAGCCTTGATCTCGACCGGGTGGTGGCCGTAATCGTCGATCACGGTCGCCACCCCGCCACCGGGCACGGCAATTTCACCGACCTTGGTGAAGCGCCGCTTCACACCACCAAACTGGGCAAAGCCGGTCTGTATCGTCGCGTCGTCAATGCCCATATGCAGTGCGACACCGATGGCCGCCATTGCATTGGACACATTGTGCCGCCCCGGCATCGGCAGGTCGACACCTTCGATCCGCCGCACCGATCCATCACGCTCCCGCACCTGCACGTCGAAGCGGTTGCCGCCGGGATAGGGTTGCACATTCTCGCCGCGAATATCGGCCTGAGCGCTGAAACCGTATGTGACAATGCGCCTATCCTGCACACGCGGCAGGATAGCCTGCACTTCCGGGTGATCGAGACACACCATGGCTGCGCCATAAAAGGGCACATTTTCGACGAATTCGACAAAGGCGTCCTTCACCTTGTCGAAGCTGCCATAATGATCGAGATGCTCCGGGTCGATGTTGGTGACGACCGCAATCGTGCCATCGAGGCGCAGGAAGCTGCCGTCGCTTTCATCGGCTTCCACCACCATCCAGTCGCTGGTGCCGAGGCGCGCATTGGAGCCATAGGCATTGATGATGCCGCCATTGATGACGGTCGGGTCCACCCCGCCTGCATCGAGCAGCGCCGCAATCATGCTGGTCGTCGTTGTCTTGCCATGGGTTCCGGCAACGGCGACGGTCGATTTCAGCCGCATCAGCTCGGCCAGCATTTCGGCGCGGCGGATGACGGGAACGCGCTTTTCCAGCGCCAGCTCCACCTCGGGATTGCCGCGCTTGATCGCGGTCGAGGTCACGACCACCGCCGCATCGCCGAGATTTTCGGCGGCATGGCCGATCATCACCTTGATGCCCTTCTTGCGCAGACCTTCTACCACATAGCCATCGGCCACGTCCGTGCCTTGCACGCTGTAGCCCAGATTATGCATCACCTCGGCAATGCCGGACATGCCAATGCCGCCGATGCCGATGAAGTGGATCGTGCCAATGTCGGTTGCGACACCCCTCATGCCGGCGCCCCCGTCATGCTGATCTTGGGAGAAGCGGCAACGGGCTTGGTCACGAGGGTATCATTCATCAATGGCGCTGTTCCAAAGGATTCGAGAAGGTCCGCCACATCGCTTGCTGCATTGGGGCGACCACAATTCCAGGCGCGTTTCGCGGCATTTTGCAAGGCACCGGGCTCCATCGCCATCTTCTGCATCTGCTTGGCGAGTTCGACCGGCGTGAAGGCGGACTGACGGATGGAGCGCGCGCCGCCCGCATCCACCATTTCGCGCACATTGGCGGTCTGGTGATCGTCCATGGCGCTGGGCAGCGGAACAAGGATGGCCGGGCGTCCCGCGACTGTCAGTTCGGCGAGCGTTGACGCGCCCGCGCGCGCGATTACGAGATGCGCCCAGCTCAGCTTTTCGGGCATGTCGGAAATATAGGTCGCCAGATCGGCCGGTATCTCCAGCTCGGCATAGGTGGCGCGCACTTTCTCGATATCCTCGGCGCGGCATTGCTGCGTCACCTGCAGGCGGCGGCGCAACGAGATCGGCAGCAGCGATAGTCCCTCCGGCACCACAGATGACAATATCGAAGCGCCCTGGCTGCCGCCCGTCACCAGAAGACGAAACACGCTCTCGTCGGTCAGCGGCGGAAACTCCTCGCCACGCAGCGCCAATATCTCTTCACGCACCGGATTACCGAGCAGATGCACCTTATGCTCATGCTTGTCGGCCAGTTTCCTGACCATCGGATAAGCGGTGACGATGGCATCGACCCGGCGCGCCAGCAGGCGATTGACCCGCCCCAGCACGGCGTTTTGTTCGTGCACGACCGTAGGGATGCCCTCTTTCAGCGCGCCAAGCAATGCGGGCAGCGCTGGGTAGCCGCCAAACCCGCACACCACGGTGGGTTGGAATGTCGAGTACATGCGCTGGGCCATGTCGCGCCCCGCCATGATGCCGCGAACGCCCTTGATCCATCCCAGCGGTCCGCCCTGCATCCGCCCGGCAGGCAGGACGTGCACGGCTGCATCCTTGAAAATACCCGGTATCTTGGCACCGCGCTCATCGGTGACCAGCGCAACATGATGGCCGCGCGCCATCAACTCCTGCGCGACCGCATGTGCGGGTATCATATGCCCCCCGGTCCCGCCTGCGGCGAGAACGAAGTGACGGGAAATGCTCATCGACCACTCCATTTCGCGGTATGGGGCCGGGAATCCAGATAGGGATTGCGCCGTGTGAATGCGAGAAGCAGCCCCACTCCGATACACAGTGCCAGCATAGAGGAGCCGCCGTAACTGATAAAGGGGAGTGTCATGCCCTTTGATGGAAAAATCTGTGCATTAACTCCCATATTGATGATCGCCTGCATGCCGAACTGGATCGCAAGGCCGGCGGACGCCAATATGATGAAGCTGTTTTCCTCATCCAGCAGGCGCAGCAGCACCCGCATCACCAGCGCGAGATAGACGAGCGCGATGCCGATACAGGCGATAAGCCCGAATTCCTCGCCGATCACGGAAAAGATATAGTCGGTATGCGCTTCGGGCAGCCTGAACTTCTGCTGACCACCGCCCGGACCCACGCCCGTGAAGCCGCCATTGGTGATGGTGCGATAGGCAAGGTCCGTCTGGTTTGGGCCGGTATCGGGATTGACGCCGATGCCGAGGAAATCGTTGATGCGCTGGCGCCCGTTCTCGTAAAACAGGTATACCGCAACAAAGAGGCCTACCGCGCCACCTGCCAAGAGGCCGATGATGCGCACCGACGCCCCGGCGATCACCAACATCGCACCCCAGCAGGCGCAGAAAATAACGGTCTGCCCGAAATCGGGCTGACGCATCAGCAGCAATGCGATGGCGGCGGTGAGCGCGCCGGTCGCCGGTATCACAGGCAGGGTGGCGTCACGCTCCCGCAAGGAGAGCAGCCACGCGACCGCGACGACAAAGGTCGGTTTCAAAAACTCGGCAGGCTGGAACCGCATGCCGGGCAGGTCGATCCAGCGCTTCGCACCGTTGACGCTGTTACCCAAGAGCGGCACCAGCAGCAGCGTACAGAAAAAGATGATTGCCATCATGATCGCGCCGCGCCGCGCCTGTTCCTTGGGCAGCATGGATATGATCAGCATCACCGGGACGCCCAGCGCCACCCACAAAAGCTGACGGTAGAAATAAACCAGCGGATCGACGCTGACATGCGCGGTGGAGCGGTCAATCGCCGCAACGGGCGAAGCCGCCGCCACCGCAACCAGCCCGATGGCGATCAGGATGAAGATCAGCGCCAGCAGCAGCCGGTCAATCTCCCAGAACCAGATACTGAGCGCGGTACGCTCACGCGGTACCGTCTTGCTGCGGAAATCCCGCACCATCTTCCCTGGCTGAAAACCGGGGCGCAGCGGATCATGCTGTTTAGCCATCCACGCCCTCCCTCAACGCATCCACAGAAGCTGCGAAGGCGTCGCCGCGCGCCTCGAAATCGCGAAACTGGTCGAAACTGGCGCAGGCAGGCGACAACAGCACGACATCGCCGGGCTGCGCCACGCGGGCGGCGCGGCGCACGGCTGCGCTCAACATTTCGCTGTCATTGACGGGCATGTGGGGACTCAGCAACTCGGCAAATCTATGCCCTGCTTCACCAATGGTATAGGCCGCCTTGATATTGCCGAGATAGGGCGTGCATTCATCGAGACTATCGCTCTTCGCAAGGCCGCCGACGATCCAGTGAATACGCGGCTGGCCGTCGACCGGTGGATAGGCGGCCAGCGCCGGTGCGGTCGACGCCGCATTGGTCGCCTTGCTGTCATTCACATAGAGAACGCCGCCGATCTCGGCGACGCGCTGCATCCGGTGCGGCAAGGCGGCATAGGTTGCCAGGCCACGATCGGTCACTTCGTCAGGAATACCGAGCGCGCGCGCCACAGCAATGGCGACAATGGCGTTCTGGGCATTATGCGGCCCCTGCAATGCGGGCCAACGGGCCTGATCCGACGGGGCGATATCGGCTGCGTGCACCTGTGTCGCCCGTGGCACCTGAGCCGCAATCGCTCTGCTATTGTCATCATCCGCCGCGATGACAGCCCTATTGCTCGCTGACTGCATCGCAAACAGACGCGCTTTCGACGCGCAATAGCCCCCGAACCCGTCATAGCGGTCGAGATGATCGGGTGAGATATTGAGCAGCACCGCCACATCGCAATCAAGGCTGTAGGTCAGGTCGATCTGGTAGCTGGACAGCTCCAGCACGTAGATCCCACCTTCTGGCAACGGGTCCTGTCCCAATATCGGCAAGCCGATATTGCCGCCCATGCGCGCGGGGATGCCCGCCGTCTCAATAATATGATGGATCAGCGCAGTCGTGGTCGACTTGCCGTTGGTCCCGGTGATGCCGACAACCTTGTGCGCGGGCAAGGTCGGGCGGGCCAGCGCGAACAATTCTATGTCGCCAATGATCGGAACGCCCGCCGCCTTTGCATGGTCGGCTATCGGGTGCCGGTTGAGCGGCACGCCGGGCGACACCACCACGCCGTCGAAACCATTGAGGTCGATGAGCAGAGGATCGGCAATCTCCGCCTTGTCCGCCACTGCGTCGCGCGCTTCGTCGCGCGTGTCCCAGGCCACGACACGCGCACCGCTGGCTGCAAGGCACTCGACCGTCGCCAGTCCCGACCGGGCAAGGCCCAATACCGCATAGCGCTTGTCCGTGAAGGCGGGCGAGACGATCCCCATACCGCTCACCTTAGCTTCAAGGTGGCCAGGCCCGCCAGTGCCAATGCGAAGGAAATGATCCAGAAGCGGACGACCACGGTCGTCTCCGGCCAGCCCAGTTGCTCGAAATGATGATGGATCGGCGCCATCTTGAACACCCGCTTGCCAGTGCGCTTGTAGAAAAACACCTGAATGATGACCGACAGCGCCTCGACCACGAACAGTCCGCCGATAATTGCCAGCACGATTTCGTGATGCGACACGACGGCGATCACGCCAATGGTGCCGCCCAGCGCCAGACTACCGGTGTCGCCCATGAACACAGCAGCGGGCGGCGCATTATACCAGAGAAACGCCAGCCCCGCACCAATGATCGCACCAGTCAGGATAACGAGATCGCCCGCCCGCGGCACATGCGGAATGCCAAGATATTCGGCGAAGTCGGCACGTCCAGCCAGATAGACGATGGCGGTAAAGGCCATGCAGGCAATCACCACCGGCATGGTCGCAAGGCCGTCCAGACCGTCTGTGAGGTTGACCGCATTGCCGAAGGATACGATCACGAAGGCAGCGAAGAAATAATAGAAAATACCCAAATCAATGGCGGGCCCGTTCCAGAACGGGACATAGAGCGCCGTGCCGTTGTGCTGCACGATCAGCATGGCCGCGACACCGGCGATCAGGAATTCGACAGCCAGACGAAACTTGCCCGAAAGACCCTTGTGGCTGGCCTTGGTCACCTTGTCATAATCGTCGAGAAAACCGATAGCCCCAAAGCCCATGGTGACGCACAGGCAGGCCCAGATATAGGCCGACGACAGGTCCATCCACAGCAGCACCGAGATGGTGAGGCTGGTCAGGATCATCAGACCGCCCATGGTCGGCGTGCCCTTTTTCGCGAGGTGGGTCTGCGGCCCGTCATCACGAATCGGCTGCCCCTTGCCCTGGCGCACCCGCAGCCAGCCGATGAAGCGCGGACCGATCAGCAACCCGATCACCAGCGCCGTCACAATGGACGCACCCGCGCGAAAGCTCAGATAGCGAATGAGGTTCAATACCCCAGGGAAATCAAGCTGTTGCGCCAGCCAATATAACATTTATGCGTCTCCGCCGACCATCGCCTCCACAAGATGCGACAGGCCGACACTGTTGGAACCCTTGACCAGAATAGCGTCATCCGGCCGGATGCGCTCTTTGAGAAGTTGCGTTGCCACTGCTGCATTCGCGACATGCTCTAAAGCCAGCTTTCCTGCAAGCCTGTCGGCCAGCGGCTTCATTTCATCGCCGACCAATATGGCATAGTCCACGCCCGCCTGAAGAATGGGATCGGCCAGCCCGGCATGCAGCTCCGCACTGGCATTGCCCAGTTCCTTCATCGCGCCCAGCACGGCAAGGCGTCGCCCGGCCTGTTCCCGGCCCAGTTGCTTCAATGTCGCGGAAATGGAAAGCGGGTTGGCGTTGTAGCTCTCGTCGATCAGCAAAGCTTCGCCCTGGCCGAGCCGCACCTTGTTGCGTGCGCCGCGGCCCGCCAGACCCGGCATTTCGGCAAGGGCCAGACCGGCGGCGGCCAGATCCCCGCCGACAGCTTCCACCGCCGCCAATATTGCGAGGGAATTGAGCACATTATGGTCGCCGGGACTGGCGACCGTATAGCATAGCTCCGCATGAGGCAGCTTGGCCGCAACCATTGTACCGCCTTCACGCGCCGGGACGGCTTCGGTTGCGCGCACATCCGCGCCTTCGCCAAGGCCGAATGTGACGACCTGCGCACCATGCCGCCGCGCCACTTCACTCAGCAAGGCGCAATAGGGGCTGTCATAAGGCACGATGGCGATGCCGCCGGGTTCCAAACCTTCGAAAATCTCCGCCTTGGCGCGTGCTATCGCCTCTTCGCTCTCGAAAAACTCGATATGTGCTGGCGCTATGGCCGTTACGATGGCGACGTGCGGACGAACCAGCCGGGTGAGCGCGGAAAGCTCGCCCGCATGGTTCATGCCCATCTCGAAGATGCCGAACAGGCTATCGCGCGGCATACGCGCGAGGCTGAGCGGGACGCCGACATGATTGTTATAGCTTTTGACCGAACGATGCGCCTGCCCCGGACGAAAACGGTCAAGCGCCCTATAGAGCGCTTCCTTGGTGCTTGTCTTGCCAACGGAGCCGGTGACGCCGATCACCTTGCCCTGCATGCGCGCGCGCGCGGCAACGCCAAGGGCATTGAGCGCAGCGGTCGTATCCTTCACCAATATATGCGACTGATCGAGCGTGCGGTTGCTGACGAGGGCACCTGCCGCGCCCGCCGCAAAAGCCTTTTCCAGAAATTTGTGCCCGTCGGTCGCTTCACCCTTGAGCGCTATGAATAGGTCGCCTTCGCCCACTTCGCGGCTGTCGAAGGCAACGCCACCAATGGCAAAATCCGAGGAGGCTACGCCGCCCACGGCGCGCGCTACTTCCTGCCCCGTCCATAATGGCCGTGTCAGCACATCCACCGTCATTGCGCGCATTCCCGCGCAACGGTGACATCGTCAAAAGGCAATACCCGCTCACCGATGATCTGGCCCTGCTCATGCCCTTTTCCAGCGAGCAACACGATATCGTCCGCCCCTGCTTGGGCAACCGCAGCGGCGATGGCGGCGCGGCGGCCGGCAATTTCCTCGGCCTTGGGCGCTCCCGCCATTATGGCAGCCCGGATCACGTCAGGGTCTTCCGAGCGTGGATTATCGTCCGTCACGATCACATGATCACCCAGTTCCGCCGCCACCTTGCCCATCAGCGGGCGCTTGCCGGGATCGCGGTCACCGCCTGCACCGAACAGCACGATCAGCCGCCCCTTGGTGTGCGGACGCAGCGCGTCTATCGCAGCGCGCAGGCCATCGGGCGTATGGGCATAATCGACATAGACAGGCGCACCCGCTCTGGTCAGCACAGCCCGCTCCAGACGTCCACGCACAGGCTGCAACCGCGAGAGAAGTGGCGCAATCTGCGCAAAAGGGGTTCCCGTCGCCATTACCAGCCCAGCGGCAACCAGCATATTCGCGACCTGATAGGCCCCGATCAATGGCAGGTCGATCTTATGCTCCGTGTCGTCCACGGCGATCACAAGCTTCTGCCCCAGCGGCGTAGGCTGGCGCGATACCAAGCGCAGCGCATCCCCTTTTTCACCGACGGTGATAATGGCAAGGCCACGCTTTTCCGACCTGGCGATGACGTCCGCCGATTTTGCATCGTCCGCCCAAATGACCGCTGCGCCGCCATCACCGACCACTTCATCGAACAGGCGCATCTTGGCCTCAAAATAGGAGTCCATGTCGCCATGATAATCGAGATGATCGCGCGACAGGTTGGTGAAAGCCACCGCCTTAACCGGCAGCCCCTCGGTGCGATATTGCGAAAGGCCGTGGCTCGACGCCTCGAACGCGGCATGGGTGATGCCTTCCTTGCGCAGGCCAGCCATGTTGGAGAGGAAGGTGACGATGTCCGGTGTGGTGAGGCCCGTCGATACCTGATCGACGGAAGTTGTGACGCCCAGCGTACCGATGGACGCCGACTTGTGCCCCAGCATGCGCCATAGCTGGCGGGTCAGCTCGACCGTCGAGGTCTTGCCATTGGTGCCCGTAACCGCGACACAGGTTTCGGGAAAAGGCGCGAAGAAGCGCGCGGCCATTTGCGCGAACAACTGCCGCGGCTCATCGTCTGCGATGTGGGGCGCGCCCTCGACCCGTGCTTCGGGGCGCGCCACCACTGCGACCGCCCCCGCGGCAACCGCTTGTGGGATAAAATCCTCGCCATTGACCCGGGCGCCCTGAAAAGCGCCGAATATCGTGCCGGGCGCTATCTTGCGATGGTCGATCGCAAAGCCCGTAACCCGTGCCTGCGCGGCATCACCCGTCACCTTGCCGGTGATATCGCCCAGCTGCATCATTCCCCTCCTTCAGGATGCCACAGGAGAGGCGTCAGCTCCGAAATGTCAACATCGCGCCGCTGGTCGGGAATGATGCCCAGCATCGGGCCAACGCGCATGACCACCTTCTTCACCACGGGCGCAGCAGTATAGGCTGCGGTGCGCACGCCGGGATATTCGCTGCTGCCCTTGGGTTCGTCCATCATCGCGATGACGACATATTTGGGGTTGTCCATCGGGAAGGCCGATGCAAAGGTCGTCACCAGCGAGTGTCTCGCATAACCGCCATCCCTGGGTTTTTCCGCCGTGCCCGTCTTGCCGCCGACGCGATAGCCCGGCGCATCGGCGAACCGCCCGGTACCGTCCATCACGATCATGCGGAGCAACTGGCGCATACGCGCACTGGTGGCCGCTGAGAAAACACGGCGACCTTTGGGCACATCTTCCTCGCGCAGTTTCCGAAGCGTCGCGGGGCGCCATACACCGCCGTTCACCAGCGCCGCATAAGCGCTGGCGAGATGCAGCGGGGTTACCGCAATGCCATGGCCATAGGCGACGGTCATGTTGGTGACGCGGCCCCAATCGGCGGGCCAGAGCGGGCGGCCCCGCTCTTTAAGCTCAACGCTCGGCCGCTCGTCGAATTGCAACGCGCGATAGAGCTTCTGCATCGGCTCAGGCCCCATTTCGTCGGCGATGCGCGCGGTAACGATGTTGGAGCTGTGGATCAGCGTTTCCGGAACATTGAGCCAGCGGCCCAGCGGGTGATCGTCCTTGATGCTGAAACGCCCAACCTTGAGCGGCGTGGTCGCGTCATAACGGCGCGCCATGGAGGTCACGACTCCGGCATCCATAGCGGCGGCTATCGACAGCGGCTTGAACGTCGAGCCCAGCTCATAGCGCGATTGCACGACGTCGTTGCGCCGGGCGCGCTCATTGCCGCGCACCAGCTTGTTCGGATCGAAGACCGGAAAGGACGTCATGGCGATGACTTCGCCAGTGTTGGCGTCCAGCACGATGCCGGTTGCGCCGACGGCCTTCTGGTCCGTCATCGCGGCATACAGTTCGCTCTCCAGAACGCCCTGCACCCGGCTGTCGATGGACAGCACCAGCGGCGCGCCCCTATTCGCCGGATCGACGAGACGATCATTGAACGCAGCCTCCACGCCCATCCCGCCACTATAGGTCTTGCCGTCCAGCACCGGAACGAAACCCAGCACATGCGCTGCGAGGCTGCGCTGCGGATAGAGCCGTTCGTCCTCGCGCGGAAATTCGATGCCGACCTCGCCCAGCGCATTGACCGACGACACCTCTTCAGGCAGCGCGCGCTGACGCAGATAGGCCCAGCCTTTGCCGGTCAGCTTGGTACGAAACGTCGCAACCGATGTATCGGGAAATATCGCGTGCAGCTTACCCGCCAGCTCGTCCGGGTCGCCCAGAACGCGGTCGGGACGCACGGCGATGGAATAGCCTTCTATCGTCCGCGCCAGCGGTACACCGTTGCGGTCAACGATGTCCGCGCGCGACGGCACACCCGCCAAGGCATAGTTGAAATGCCCGCGATCGTCGGAAAACAACCCCATCCAGACGAGCCGCACAAGCAATAGCGCCGATATCGCCATCACCAGCAGCAGGACAATCATCAGCCGCTGGTGCGCAATGGCCGTCAGGTTCAGCCGTTCCCGGCTGACAGGCAAGCGTTCATGCCGGACGACCACCGTAGCCATTAGCGGATATCGCTCCCCTTTTCGGCAGCGGCGCGGCGGCCAATGTCACCCAGAGTGCGATCATCGAGCAGGCGCGCATCAAGCATCGCGACCCGCTCTGCCTGACGTGCAATCGCATTGGAGTGAACCGGCTTTTCCGCTTTCGCCATCTGCGCAGGCTTGACTGATTGCACTGAGGGCTTGTTGCCATCGGCATTCTCAATGCCCTTGTGCAGGGTAGCCTTGGGCGCTGTCATATCCGCCACCATTTGCGAACGCCCGTCTTCGGCCTGAGCCGCACGGATGGTCGACACATCGGAACGGATCTGCAGCACAGCGGGGCTAGACGTCGGCACGCTCTGGCTCTCATCGCCCGCTTCCACCATAGCGACCATGACTGGCGGCGCTACAAAAGTGGGACCGTTAGGCTCTATACCGTCCAGGCTGGCGAGCGCGCGTTCGCCGTTCAGATAATGCTCGGCACTAACGGCGGAATAGCGGAAGTCCTCAGCATTCCACTGCTCAAGCTGGCGCATATTGGCGCGGGCGCGGAATTCGGTTTCAAGATAGCGGATATCGCTGCGTGCATGAGCGATCTGCCTCTGGACACTGTTCAGTTCATTGCGTTCCGTCGCCACCCTGAGCGAGACGAAATAGGCCCCCAGCGCGCCCAGCGCGACCAGCAATACCAGTAGCAGACTCTGCAGGCGTTTGACGGCGATCATCGTCCATCCTCTCGTTCATTACCGGATTGGCCCAGCCGGACCGCACTTCGCAGCGTGGCCGACCGGGCGCGGGGGTTAAGGCGTATTTCTTCTTCGGACGGACGCACCGCCCGTGCGGGCTTGGCGAAGGCGGGGCGTTCCATGGGCGTGACCTGAGGGCGGTGGCGCGAGCCGCCCGCATCGCCGCCGCTGCGGCGGCGCAGGAAATTCTTGACGATCCGGTCCTCCAGGCTGTGGAAAGTGACCACCGCCAGCCTGCCGCCCGGCGCAAGCACCGACTCCGCTGCCTCAAGCCCTCGCTCCAGTTCGTCCAGCTCGCCGTTCAGGTGAATGCGGATCGCCTGAAATGCGCGCGTGGCCGGGTCCTTCTTGTCATGCGGCTTATGCCCCAGGGCACGGCGCACCACATTGGCCAGCTCGGACGTGCGGGAGAGCGGACGCGCCGCCACGATAGCGCGGGCAACACGGCGTGAGCGCGGTTCTTCACCGTAGCGATAGAGCACATCAGCGATTTCCTCTTCGGACGCCGTGTTGACAAAATCGGCGGCGGTCATGCCGGACTGGCTCATACGCATGTCGAGCGGACCATCAGCCTGAAAGGAGAAGCCCCGCTCCGCGCGGTCGAGCTGCATGGAGGAGACGCCAATATCAAGCGCCACCCCGTCGACCTGCGGCACGTCCACCTGTTCCAGCAGGGATTGCATGGCGGAGAATGGCCCTTCGACCAGAATGATGTCATCGCCATCACGGGTGATGCGTGCGCGGCCTTCCGCTATGGCGTCGGGGTCGCGGTCGATGGCGATGACATGCGCGCCACGCGCCGCCATGGCGCGGCTGTATCCGCCCGCGCCATAAGTTCCATCGGCATGTTTCTCACCGGGGCGTATCGCAAGCGCATGCATCACTTCGTTGAGCAGCACCGGCACATGAGGCGCCACCGTCTGCGGAGCTGCGCTCATTTGCGTTTCCCTGCCTTGCGCTCGGCAAGGAATTTCTCGACCGTATGGCGCGCACGCGGCGTGCGCCCGTCGCTGGCAAGGAAGGTCTCCGGGCTCCACATCTGGATATGGCGGCTGGCCCCTACGAACACGACCGCATCGTCAATATTCATCATGTCCCGGATATCGGCGGGCATGAAGAAGCGCCCGCCGCTATCGAAGTTCAGATCTTCCAGATCGGCGAAGCGGGTTTCGCGCTCAGCTTCCGCGTTGAAGGCGACGCCTTTTTCAAGCGCGGCACGCTCCATCTCGACCACCTGATCTTCCAGCCATTGCTTGTGGGAAAGTCCGAAACCGACAGCGCAGGGAAGTTGCGGATGGATGGTCAGGCACAGCTTGTTATCGGCGCTGCTGGTGACGAGTGTCTTGCGCATTTCCAGCGGCAGGGCGAAGCGCCCCTTGCTGTCCGCCACGCAGACCCCGTTGCCAGAAAAGATGATGCCCTCAGACACCTAGTGCGCCTCACCCCAATATGCCGGATGCTTGAGGCCGCACGAACCCCGCCGGAAAAGCGCATTGGGGAGCGCCGATCCTTCACGGGAATCACACGACTATAAGCAACCCCTAGTTTGGGGATGCCTATCAAGTGATGAGGTGGGAGAAAAGGGGAAATGTTGGGAAAAGATGGGAATCCATGCAGATTTTACGGGCCGGAGAGGTTTTGGCGCTTTTTCTTAACCATTCGTTCCCCCCATGTTCTTATTTCTTAACACTTTTCGCCGCGGCGAGACTGGAAAATCAGGCGATACCCAAATGCTCCCAGCCCTGCCCAGAGAATCGCAGCGAGAATCGCGTGACGCATGGCGGTGACCAGCGCAGCGTCGCTGACCACTCTGCGCGGTGGCACAAGCAGCGTCTGACCGGATGGATCCGCCAGCCAGCCATCGACCAGCATCACTACGTCGGATGCCATCGCCTCGCTACGGCCCGGCCAACGCGCATCGGCCAGCCATAGCCGGTCATCAATCATATCGGCGTCCGCAACCAGCTGCACATGGCCGCTTCCGACCTGGCAAGTCGCGACAAATCCGCCTTCGGACAACATGCATTTCACCGCCTCTGCTGTTGCCGGCAACAGCGAAAAGCGGGAAGCCGCCGCCGTCATCAGCACATGCCCGCTTTTCAGCATGCGCCGCGACACGGACTCCTGCCCCACACGAACCGGTTCCAGCCGCAAGCCCCAATGCGTCAGTAACGGGTCGAGCAGGCTGGTCGCCGGAGCGCGCCGCGCATCACCCAGCGGCAGTGCAGTTGGCCACACCAGCATCGGATCGGCCAGCACCACGGCCTTTCCGCCTGCCCGCACCCATGTATCGAGCGCCACCAGCTCATCAGGTTGCAGCAGGCGCGGCTGGGCAAGGAGCAAAGCCGACAGGGACTGCAAAGCCTGTGCATCGACATGGTCGACAGGTTTCCACTCATGCCGCGAGGCCGCAGGCAAGGGCATACCGCTTCCATCAGGTCCGGCCTGCAAATGCCCCGCTATAGTTTTGTTCTCGCTCCAGAATATCGGTAGCGCGCTTACCACGCCGACTTTTTGGCGCGCGATCCCGCCTATGTAACCGGACCTGTTCTGACCCGAAGAGGCCTGACAGCAAAAAATGAGGATAGTCCCGGCCAACCCCAGCAGCAGAACCGATAGCCAATAGAGCCAGCGGCTGCCCCCCATGCGCCATGACAGGGCTGTGTACACGCAAATGGCCGCTGCTGCTGCCAGCCACCAGCGCTGCGGTTCCAGTTGGCCGGTGTCGATTATACCGCCTGTGGCTATCCCCAGCGGCATGGACAAGGGCAGCAAACCGCCCATCAGAACGGCCGTCGTCAGAAAGACGCTCCATGCGGCCATGCCCCAGTCGCGCAACATAGGCCAAGGCCCCATAAGTGTTATTGACCTTGCGGTGCAGGCGGCGTGGTTTGGGGCGGATTAGGCGATGGCTGGTCGAGCGGCTCGCGCAAATTGGGGTCGGGCTGAAGGTCCTGCACCACGGATGGCGCACTCGCCTCGGGAGCGGGAGTTACCCCCAGTTCCGCCAGCGGCTCGGTAGGTTTTTCAGGCGGCATGATGGTTTCGGCCATGTTGGCCGCGCTCCCGTCATTGGCCGCATCGGCAACGGCCGCCTCGTCGCGCCGCACATTATCGACAACGATATTGGCGAGCCCCACCAGCAGTACGACACCAGCCAGCCCCGACAGGCCGATCTGGATACGCCGGATTCCTTCCTTGCGCCGCAATAGGTCGAGCATATGCGCTCCTTACAGCATGAACGGCGAAAATGCCGTTAGGCCGGTTCTTTCTGCATGAGCCATGGGAAAACCGTCAAGCCCTTGGCTTCCAGCCATTCGCGATTGTACAGGCTGGAAAGGTAACGGAAGCCAGTGTCGCACAATATCGTTGCGACGCGCTTGCCCGGGCCGAGCTGTTTCGCCAGCGCAACCGCACCCGCGACATTAATGCCGCTCGACAGGCCAAGGCACAGCCCCTCCTCGGACAGCAGCCGCCGGACCCAGAGCAACCCTTCCTCATCGGAAATACGGAACTGCGTATCAATCGGCGCGCCGTCCAGATTGCCGGTAATGCGCCCCTGGCCGATTCCTTCGGCAACCGAGCTGCCCTCGGCCTTCAGTTCGCCATGCGCGTAATAATTATAGAGCGCCGCGCCATGTGGGTCAGAGAGCGCAATAGT
Organism: Sphingobium sp.; assembly: GCA_020446425.1. Classification (GTDB taxonomy): domain Bacteria; phylum Pseudomonadota; class Alphaproteobacteria; order Sphingomonadales; family Sphingomonadaceae; genus Sphingobium. The sequence continues at coordinate 40,826 of JAGRES010000013.1, forward strand.
AACATTCTCGTTCTTGGCCTTGAGGCCCATGCCGACGCCAGCAATAGTGCCACCGGTACCGGCAGCGCAGGTAAAACCGTCCACGCGCCCATCCATCTGATCCCAGATTTCTTCGGCGGTTCCCATAATATGCGCCTTGCGGTTGGCGATATTATCGAACTGGTTGGCCCAGATCGCGCCCTCTGTTTCCTCGGCAATGCGGCGGGATGTGTGCACGAAATGACCGGGGTTGGAATAGGGCGCGGCCGGAACCAGGACGAGTTCAGCCCCCAAGGCGCGCAGCGTGTCCATCTTCTCTCGGCTCTGCGTTTCCGGCATGACGATGACGGTCTTGTACCCGCACGCATTGGCGACCAGCGCCAGGCCGATTCCGGTGTTCCCTGCCGTGCCCTCGACAATGGTTCCCCCCGCCTTGAGCACTCCCCTCTCTTCCGCATCGCGGACGATATAGAGCGCGGCCCTGTCCTTCACGCTGGCACCCGGATTGGCGAATTCGCATTTGCCGTAAATCTCACAGCCGGTTTCATCGGATGGCCCTTTCAGGCGGACCAGGGGCGTGTTGCCGATCAGGGACAATGTATCTTTGGCCAATATCATAGCCGGTCCTTAGCGCAGCGCCCGCTTACTGCCAAGCCGACGAATTTTTCATCCGTGTAAAAGCTGTGTTTGTCGGCGCGAAATTTTCCGCAGCCCTTCCTCTCAGAGACGAGGCGTGCAAATATCGCGTCCATTCAATCCACTATGGATCAACACGTATAAGCCATTGTAACTTATAAAGAAAAAAATTCATTTTTTTCGCATTTCGATGGAACTGTCGGGGCCACCCTTCGTTCTACTATTCGGATGGCGACCCTTTGCCCCCCGCTAACGCTATCCACATACAGGAGCCCGGAACGCCTTCCCCCCACCCGCGTTCCGGGCTCGTCCCTTTCCGGCTTATGGCTTGCCCACTTCATGGAAAACGGCGGAACGAAGGCGTAAATCCAGCGTTTCTCTCTGCAGCCCAATGAGGCTTAGAACAGAAGAGAGGTACGACATGATCCGCACAGTATTTGCAACATTGCTTTTGGGTTCATCGCTGCTGGTAGCGGCCTGCAACACGGTCGAAGGCGCTGGCCGCGATGTCGAAAGCGTCGGCGAGGCCGTTCAGGATGCCGCCGATTAAGAAGCCTGATCCTGCGGGGCGAGGGATTGCTCCTCGCTCCGTGCTTTCCGGTCGGTGAACCAGATCGCCAGCAGGGTAATCTCATAGAGAAGCACCAGCGGCAGCGCGAGCATCAGCTGGGAAACGACATCAGGCGGCGTGAATATGGCGGCGATAATGAAGGAAATAACGATCATATAACGGCGCATTCCGACGAGCTGCGCGCGCGAGACGATGCCCGCCCGGTTGAGCAGCATCAGCAGCACCGGCATTAGGAAGCTGATCCCGAAGGCCAGAATGAACTGCATGACAAGGCCGAGATAGGCGTCAGCGCTGGGCAAGGCCTCCATCTCTATGCCGCTGCTGTCCCCCTGAAATTGCAGGAAGAAATGAAAGGCCGTCGGCATGACGATGAAATAAGCCAGTGACGCGCCCAGCATGAACAAAATGGGCGTCGCCAGAATGAAAGGCAGCAATGCCTTCTTTTCCTTTGCATATAGTCCCGGCGCGACAAACGCCCAGAGCTGGTTCGCGATGATGGGAAAGCTGAGGAAGAATGCGCCGAAGAACGCCACCTTCACCTGCACGAAAAAGGCCTCGTACAGCTTGGTATAGACCAGCTTGCCCTGCCCCGCTCCAAAGGCCTCACGCAGCGGATGCACGAGGATCGCGAAAAGCTGCTCGGAGAAGGTGAAGCAGAGAACGAAACCGAGAAACAGCGCCACGACACATTTCAGCAAACGCGAGCGCAGCTCGATCAGGTGATCGAGCAACGGCGCCTTGCTGTCGTCAATGTCCTTCATGCGCTCTTGCCGCCGGTTGGCTCGTCACCAAATGGCAGGCCCGGCTGGGTGTTGGTTTCCACCGCTTTTGCTTCTTTAGGGCCTTCCTGCTGAGCAGGTGGGGGCAGTGCTTCCATGGGCGCGGTATCCGGCTCAGCTTCCGCGCCGGGATATTGCTCCATGATCCGCTTGTTCTCGGCGGCCCACTTTTTCTCCATTTCCTCCATCTCGACCTCGCGCATCATCGCGTCGACGCCTGAGCGGAAATGGCGCGACATGGCCCGCGCCTTGCCGATGACCTGCCCCACCTTGTACATGGCGCGGGGCAAATCCTTCGGCCCGATCACGACAACCGCGACGATCGCGACAAGCAGCAATTCTGTCGGTGCTATGTCGAACATGGCTTAACCGGTGCGCACGGCGAGAGCGCCGCCTAGCCCTGCTTCTGCTCTTCCTTGGTGGCGGACGTGGAGGAATTGGACGCAGCCTGCCCCTCGATATGCTTTACCGGGCGCGACGCATCATCCTCATCGTCGGACATACCCTTCTTGAAGGCCTTGATGCCCTTGGCGACATCGCCCATCAGTGAAGAAATCCGGCCACCGCCGAACAACAGCACGATGACGAGCACAACCAGCACCCAGTGCATCAGCGAAAACGAACCCATTACCAATCTCCTTGGAATATGGCCCTATCTAGGCCTCTTCCTCATCCATTTCCAGCGGCGATTCCGCATCGTCCTGTTCGCTGAGACCTTCCATCGCCAAATCGACGGGGTCCAGCAGGCCAGCAGCGCGCAAATCGTCTATACCGGGCAGGTCCTTGCGGCTGGACAGGCCAAAATGCGTCAGGAATTCCGGAGTCGTCGCATAAATCAGCGGCCGTCCCGGCACTTCCCGCCTGCCTGCGGGGCGAATCCAGCCCGCCTCCATCAGCACATCAAGCGTGCCCTTCGCGACTTGAACGCCGCGAATCGCCTCAATCTCGGCGCGGCTGACCGGCTCATGATAGGCGATAATCGCCAGAGTTTCCATGCCCGCGCGGCTCAGCTTGCGCGGCTCGTCCTTTTCCCGGCGCAGCAGATGCGCCATGTCGGGCGCGGTCTGGAAATGCCAGCGCCCGCCGCGCTCGACCAGATTGACACCGCGTCCCGCATAATCCTCCGCAAGCTGCCCGAGCATCGCGGCCAAATCGGGGACATCGCCCAATGTCTGGCGCAGCTGCGCGACCGAGAGCGGCTCTTCGCTGGCGAACAGCGCGGCCTCAATCGCCCGCACGACATCGTCGGCTTCTTCGTCAAACCGGCTCATGCGTCCGCTTCCTCCCGCTGTTCCATCTCAGGCTCCGCTGCGGCAGGCCGCAGAAAAATCGGCGCAAAAATCTCTTCCTGCTTGATATCCACCCGGCCCTGACGCGCCAGCTCCAATATGGCGACAAAGCTGGACGCAAGCGCCGATCTGCCGAGCGCGCCGGACAGTCCGTCGGGCAAGAACGCCTCCAGCCGGGTCCAGTCGAGCCGCGCACCGACCAGCGCACCGACCCGCTCCAGCGCCTCGTCCAGCGTCATCACCGGGCGGCGTGACACGATATGCATCGCTGGCTGGGTCCGCGCCTTCACCTGACCATAAGCGGTCATCAGGTCATAAAGGCTGGCCTGCCAGATCGCGACTTTCTCGACCTTCAGCCCTTCCGGCGCGCCGCGCGCGAATACATCGCGCCCCAGCCTGTCCCGCGCCATCAGCCGCGCACCGGCATCGCGCATTGCCGACAGGCGCTGCAAGCGCAATTGCAAACGCAGCGCCAGCTCTTCAGGCGATGGGTCTTCCTGCTGCGCCTTGGGCAACAACAGCGCCGATTTGAGATAGGCCAGCCACGCCGCCATCACCAGATAATCGGCCGCCAGCTCCAGCTTCATCGCGCGCGCGCTTGCGATGAATTCGAGATATTGCTCGACCAGCGCGAGGATCGAGATTTCCCGCAGATCGACCTTCTGCGAACGCGCCAGCGTCAGCAGCAGATCGAGCGGCCCTTCCCAGCTGTCGAAACTGACAGTCAGCACATCCTCGCCGGCGCGCGGCGCCTCAAACAGGTCAATGGCGTCGTCCATCGTCGCCATCACGCCATCACCTCCAGCAGCGCATCCCGACGCGCCAGCAGACTTTCCAGTGGTTCATCGGACATCGCCCCGGCGGCCCATGCCATCGCGCGGTCCAGCCGCACGCGCGATGCGGTGCTGATATCGGGCAGGCGCTGCGCTATCCCCACCATGTCCTCCATTTTCGCCCAGCAGTTGAGCGCCAGATCGCATCCGGCCTCAACCACCCCCGCGGCCAAAGCGGGAATATCCCCCTTCAATGCCTTCATGTCGAGGTCATCGGACATCAAAAGGCCGTCATAACCGATGCGATCGCGAATTATCTTGTGGATAACCTCCGGCGACAGGCTCGCGGGGCGCTCGGCATCCCATGCGGTATAGACGATATGCGCGGTCATGCCCATCGGAGCCTGATTGAGGGTGATGAAGGGTTCCAGGTCTGTCGCCAGCGCTGCTTCATCGGCGATGACGGTGGGCAGCTCATGATGGCTGTCCACCAGCGCACGGCCATGGCCCGGTATATGCTTGACGATGCCGACCACGCCGCCCGCCTTCAGGCCATCGAGCACCGCCCGGCCCAGCGCCGCTACGCGCATCGGGTCCGTGCCCAGCGTGCGGTCACCCATGATATCGCTCGCGCCGTCTTGCCGCACATCGAGCAGCGGCAGCGCATCGACGGTGATGCCGCATTCGCGCAAGGTCGCGGCAATCGCCTGCGCATTGGCGCGCGCCGCCTCAATCGCTGTTGATGGCGCGACCTCATACAGGGCATCGAAGCGCTGCATCGGCGGAAATTCCGGCCAGACCGGCGGCTTCATGCGCGCCACGCGCCCGCCTTCCTGGTCGATCATGATCAGCAGGTCATCGCGACCGTGCAGGGCGCGCAGATCGTCCGTCAGCGCGCGTAGCTGGTCCCTGTCGCGGCAATTGCGCTGAAACAATATATATCCCGCCGGATCGCTTTCGCGGAAAAAGGCGCGCTCGTCCCCGCTAAGCTGTTCCCCGGCCAGACCGAAAATCACTGGCTTCATGAGCAGAGATTAGCGGCCATCGCCCTCGTCGCAAAGCGCGAATGCGTTTGTTGGCGAAAATGGCGAGCTCTACCAAGCGTTCTATTCATTAGATAATGGCCACTAACAATAGCCAGCCATTTAACCCAAACATCATTGAAGCACTAGGAATTTGGCCTAACTACATCTTATCGTCATGCCAAACGGAGCGATCGGATGGTTCACCAAGGGCTAGGGCGTGACCAAGGGCAACATCGGCTCCTTGGTCGCGAAAGTAGGACTCCCAAAATTCGCGATGTCTCTCGCCTTGAAACCTTATACTGGGGCGGCGGACATATTGAATGCGAATTTCCGCGCCCTTCATGTCCGAACCATATTGTTCAATCAACGCCTTAGGTATTTGATACCGGCGCCTGTCCGAACGTCCATATTGCGAAAAAACTCGGCTATATTGAGCCATATCGGAGAGAATAACTACCCGGCGCTTCTTCACATCGGGCCCAAAGTCGGTGCGTCTAAACAGTGTACCAACCGATTCAGCAATCGGAGATGCAGGCTGCACCGGTGTCTTTTCAAGATCTGCAAGGAATTTATCAAGGCGCTTACCAACCATAGCGCGAAACTGCTTATCAAGGGCGACTGGGTTGTTAGTAATGCCATTCCCTTCCGATCCAACCTTGACTCTACACACGGTGATTGTGTCAACATCGGTATCGACCGAAGCTGAAATCGTTCGGATGGTGAGTACGCCGTTGATTGGAAGCCAAAAATATTCGTTTCGAATCAAATCTCGAGCAAAATCAAGTTCTGATTTTGGCAGAGCGTCGGTCTGATCAACAAGAACGAAAGTACGCGCCTGCGGTGCTGTGTGGCGACCGATCGGACAGCCATTCTCTTTGTTACGTGCTGGTTCACGGGTCGCATAGACTGTGTATGCACCAAGCACCGCAGCAAGCAGTGCAAGAGCCATCAGGATAATGCCTGTTCGATCGTCCCGCTTACGTCGATCATATGCACGCCCATAATGCTGGGCCATCAGCTATTCTCTATCTCCGCATCACGCATTGCGGCTTTTGCCTCTTTTGTGGCTTCGGCTTTCACCGAACTTACGCGTTTATCGAGTGCGGCTAAAGCTACGTTAATTTCGGCATTGAGCTCCCTAATCGTGTCGGCGTTAGTTTCCACCAACTCATCGGCCGCGATTTTCAATGCGGAAATCTCCTTTAACGAGGCGTCGGTTTCTGCAAGGTAGCGATCAACAGTTGTGCTTTTCTCACCCGCTAGACCATAATGACGATTTCGATAATCGGCGCTATTGGGAAATGTCTCAAAATAGGCTGGCGGTTCGCTGTCGTCGCCACGCACCTCGACATTGATGTCGCGATAAATCTTTAATAGCTGCGTACCGCCAGCAACCCATTCGTCTTCGCTATCACGAACTTCCTTTTCGCGTTGGCGTGCGAGACCGATAAGATTTGCGATAGTAAGCGCCTGACCTTTTGATCTCAGTTCCTCGCGCTCGGCCTCGGCAACGACCTCCTTTGCCTTGTCTCGCGCCGCGGCGCGCAAATCGACAAGAGCGGTTTCGAAATCCTGTCGCGCAGTGCGGGCACGCTTGTCGAATTTTTTATAGTCTGGATAACGGTCGGCGAAATCGTCCCAACCTTCTTTGGCGGCGATAAAATGGATGAACAGACCAAGGCATAGGAGCGCCCAGGCAAGAATGGAGTCGAAGTTATACAGACCGTTTTCCTTAATATGGCTCACGGTCTGAGCGGTGAGCCCCGCAAAGTTAAAGTCATAATTGGGATCAGCCGCAGCCTTTTCCGCAACATCGCGAAACTGCGCAATTGCAAGGTTCCAAACAATGGCCCCGCCATGGCAGACAATCATAACAAAACCGCCAAGAACTCTCCGGCGCCATTCAATATGGCCTAGATTTCGCCAACCATACATTCCGGCTGATACACCCAGCGCAATATTGAGCATGCTAATCGTCAGCGCAATCAAAGCCCCCGCAGCTGGTCCGCCACTCAGCACATCGCCAAGTAGAAAGCCATTTGCCATAGATTCAAGCACTAACATTGCGGAGATGACACCCAAGACAAGGATAATAGAATCCTTGTAATGGGCCTGCCGCTCTAGTTTATTCTTATTGCGGAAGTATCGAAGGTCCTTATGCAATGTCAGGTCGCTCTGCCGTAATTGCTGAATATAGCCGGATCGTTCAGCGAAGACTTCGTTCATAGCGATCCCGATACGCGCCTTATAATTCTTCTCATCGATCAGGGATGGTAGCGATTGCCGCCCTCCAGCTAAGGCCGTACCAAGCTGCTCCGCCAGAAACTGGTTGAGCATAAGGATTCCACTGAATATGCGGTTGCAAATTTCGAGCTGCGGCTCGTTCAACGACTGATCACTACTCGCGGGCTGGTCCATACGGCCATGCGTACGGGCCTGCTCATCCAGATCGAGCTCTTCGCGTATCTTTTCAATCTCGATTCGGCGTTCTTTGCCTAGATCAGGAATCCAGAGTGTATGGTCCTTATTCCAGCGCTGTCCAGAAACATCCATTTCGCCGATAGGGCTAGGTCCCCTCACCGCCACATCCACCCCCCATGGTCAATTGGAGCAGTATGGCTGGCTATCTTCACTGCCGCAAGACTATGAACCAAAACGGGTATAATTTTCTTACGGCAGCATGGCTGATACCATTGCTGAAGCATCAATGTGTCTGCTCAGTGCAAATGCGATTGGTCAGTATAATGCCGGAATTAAGCCATAAGCCGCCGCTCAATTCACGACGATGCAGTTTTCGCCCGCGACTTTCAGCTTGCCGCACAGGGTTGAGGCGTCCTTGCCCGCGCTTGCGCGCAGCCGATAGAATTTGCTGCCGCCCACGGTGACGGGCTGCACGCTGTGCGTCAGGCCAGCCAGATAATCGAAGCGCTTCGAGAAACGCTTCCACGCGTCCTGCGCGATGGCCTCGCTGCCATAGGCGCCGAGCTGGATCATCGGGCCGGTCAGCTTCGGCGCAGCTTCCGGAACCGGCGCGGGCGTAGCCGCAGGAGATGTGTTATCCGCCACCTTGGTCTTTACTTCCGAAGATGCCGCGGGCGCATTCGCCTTGTCGGCGGCATCCTTGCTGGCGCTGCCCGATATCACTGGCTTTTCCGGCAGACGGGACGGATCGATCTTGCCGTTGCGGTCTATGCCTTCACTTGCCGCATAGACGGCATCGCCCTCGCCATCGAACTTCTTGGCGTCGGCGTCTTCCGCAGGCACTTTATAGTCGCCTTCCGGCGCGGCGATCAGGGTGGCGTCTTCAGCAGGCGTCAGATAATTGCGCACCATATAAACGGCGCCGACGATCAATCCCAGCAGCGCAAGCCCGCCGACAATGAAGCCCAGCAGACGGCCGAGAGATACGGAATCGTCATAATCATCGTCGCCGGCAGGCTCCAGCCAGGGCAGGCGGTCTTCGTCGTCCAGATCGAGACTGCCGCTGCTGTAGTCGCTCATCACTGCATCTCCGAAAGGGCCTCTACCCCCATCAACATAAGTCCATTTCGGATTATCTGCCCTATTTGCCGCGCCAAGGAAAGCCTGACGGACGTGGTCTCAACATCATTAACCACGATTATCCGTTTGGACGGATCGTCGTTACCCATGTTCCACCAGCTGTGGAACGCAGATGCCAAGTCATTCAAATAAAAGGAAATTCTATGCGGCTCACGGTTGTGCGCTGCACCATCGACAATACGGGGGAACTGGGCCGCCAATTTAATGAGATTCAGCTCTTCTGTGCCAAGCCGGGACAGGTCCGGTTCCGGCAGGTCGATTCCCGCCTCTGCAACCCGCCTGCCGAGCGAGGAAATGCGCGCATGGGCATAGTTCACATAGAAAACCGGGTTGTCTTTCGACGCCTCCACCACCTTGGCGAAATCGAAGTCCATCTGCGCATCGGCCTTGCGGGTGAGCATCGTGAAGCGCACGACATCCTTGCCGACTTCGCGCACGACATCGGCGAGTGTGACGAAATTGCCCGCGCGTTTGGACATCTTTACCGGCTCGCCATCACGCAGCAGCCGCACCATCTGCACCAGCTTGACATCGAAGCGCGCCTTGCCTTCGGTCAGCGCCGCAACAGCCGCCTGAATGCGCTTCACCGTACCCGCATGGTCGGCGCCCCAGATGTCGATGAGCTGGTCGGCCGCCTGCGCCTTCTGGTAATGATAGGCCATGTCCGCGCCGAAATAGGTCCAGCTGCCGTTCGACTTCTTGATCGGGCGGTCCTGATCGTCGCCATAGTTGGTGGAACGGAACAGCGGCAACTCGACCGGCTCCCAATCCTCCGGCATTTCGCCCTTGGGCGCTTCGAGCATGCCATCATAGACGAGGTCGTGTTCGCGCAGCCATTTCTCGGCGGCATCGGGCTTTCCCGCCGCCTGCAACTCGGCCTCGGACGCGAACACATCATGATGGATACCAAGCAGCGCGAGGTCATCGCGGATCATGTCCATCATGTCGGCCACGGCGGTCTTGCGGAACAGAACCAGCCATTCGCTTTCCGGCGCGTCTACGAATTTGCTGCCATAATGGGTGGCGAGCTTGTGCCCGACCGGCACCAGATATGCGCCGGGATACAGGCCTTCGGGTATTTCGCCGATATCCTCGCCCAGCGCCTCGCGGTAGCGCAGATGCACCGAACGCGCGAGCACATCGACCTGCCCGCCCGCATCGTTGATATAATATTCGCGGATCACCTTGTGCCCGGCATATTCGAGCAGGGTCGCCAGTGCATCGCCGACCACCGCACCCCGGCAATGGCCCATATGCATCGGCCCCGTTGGATTGGCCGAGACATATTCGACATTGACGGTAACGCCCTTGCCTGCGTCAGACCGGCCATAGTCAGAGCCCAGTCGCTCTATCTCGCGCAATTCCTCAGCCCATGTCTCGGGCGTGAGCGTCATATTGATGAAGCCCGGCCCCGCGATGGAAACCGAAGCGACCTCATCAAGGGCTTCCAGCCGCGCCGCGATCTTTTCCGCCAGCGCGCGCGGGTTGGTTCCCGCCGGCTTTGCCAGCACCATCGCCGCGTTGGTGGCAAGGTCGCCATGCGAGAGGTCGCGCGGCGGCTCGACCGTTACCGGCTTGCGATTGAGGCCAGCGGGCAATTCCCCCGCTTCTTCCATTGCATCCAATATGTCCGCCATATGTGCGGCGAAACGAACAAATAGTGTCACTGGGTCATCCCGTTATCTGCCCTCGGCGCGCCGTAAGAGCAGATCGCCGAGGAATATATTACCGTGTCGCGTTATATTTGAACTGGTCCGGCGTCAGGTTGAAGCCAACCAGCAGCTCAAAGCTGGTTCGTTGCAGGGCCGCTTTCACCTCGGGCAAGGCGAAGGGGTCGATCGCCGCATCGGCGTCGCCCGATTTGCGCTTTTGCGTAATCTTCGCCTGAACGTCGGCCGGCAGGGTGGCCGCTCCGCGATCGACATAGGAGGCCGCCTTTGCGGATGCGCTGGCGCGATATTCACCCGGAGCGAAAGAAAGCTGCACCTGCCCGACGCGCTTGGCGATGACGGCGTTACCGCCACGCACGACTGTCGAGAAATAAGGCAGCGTCACTTCGCGCGGCCCGCTGGCGTCGCGCCGGGTCGCGTGTACGTCGAACGTCGCTTCGGTATAGAACTGGTCGGCGCTTTCCGAGCAGGTGGAGCGCATATCGGTGATTTCGGCCACCACGTCGATAGCGGCCGCCGCTGTGCTGCCTGCCGGATTGAACAGGGTGATATCGCCAGTTTGCGCCGGGATCGCCGCCACGGGGCAGGCGCTGCGCACAGCAACGATTCCGCCCGTCGCATCAATCTCGCCCTTGCGGGAACATCCGGCCAGCGCCAGCACCGCCAGCGCGGCTATGGAAAGTTTCATGGTCGAAGAACGGGCTATGGTCACGGGCTTACCTTTGAGATGTGGTCGGGCCTCATTATCCATCCCGGCAGGCGGGTGCAACATAAAGAGCAGAAACAGGCTCTGCACCGCTACTCCACCCCTAGCAATGCGCCACAATCCTGCCTAAAGGCCAGAGTCATGAGCGAACAGGAAACCGCCCTGCCCCGGCTTGAGCTGCTGATTGCCGCGCCACGCGGCTTTTGCGCGGGCGTGGACCGCGCCATCGTCATCGTCGAGCGCGCGCTGCGCAAATATGGTGCGCCGGTCTATGTGCGCCATGAAATCGTCCATAACAAATATGTAGTCGACGACCTCCGCGCCAAGGGTGCGATCTTCGTCGAGGAACTGGACGCCGTACCCGATGGTGTGCCTGTCGTGTTTTCCGCCCATGGTGTGCCGAAGGCCGTGCCCGCCAAGGCCGAAGCGCGCGGACTGGACTATGTCGACGCTACCTGCCCGCTGGTTTCCAAGGTCCACAGGCAGGCCGAGCGTCAGGTCGAGGCAGGCCGGCATATCCTCTTCATCGGCCACAAGGGTCACCCCGAAGTCGTTGGCACTTTCGGACAGGTACCCGAAGGCGAGATGAGCCTTATCGAAACCGAGGAAGATGCGCGGACCATCACTCCTGCAGACCCGGGCAATCTCGCCTATCTAACGCAGACCACTCTCTCCGTTGACGACACGGCAGCCATTATCGCGATTCTGGAGGAACGCTTTCCCGCAATCGTCGCGCCAAAGGGCGAGGATATCTGCTACGCAACCTCCAACCGTCAGGCGGCGGTGAAGGCCATGGCCAAGGATTGCGACGCCGTGATCGTCATAGGCGCGCCCAACAGCTCCAACTCCATGCGGCTCGTCGAGTGTGCGGAGCGCGAAGGCACAAAGGCGATGCTGATACAGCGCGGCGGCGATATCGACTTCGGCTGGCTCGAAGAGGTGAAGACACTTGGACTGACCGCTGGCGCTTCCGCCCCCGAAGTGCTGGTACGCGAGGTTGTAGACGCGCTATCCGAACGCTTTACCGTGCAAGAGCGCGAGGTCGAAACCGCGCGGGAGAATATATCGTTCAAGCTGCCGCGCGGGCTGGAGGCCGCCTGAACAATGGCGGTGTACACACATGTCCCCGCCGAAGAAATGGCGGAGTTTCTGAAGCGCTATGACACCGGCCATCTCGTCTCCGCCAAGGGCATTGCCGAGGGCGTGGAGAACAGCAATTATCTTGTCGAGACGCAGCGTGAGGATGGAACAAGCGAGCGCTTCATCCTGACCCTTTATGAGAAACGCGTCGATGAGGCCGACCTACCCTTCTTCATGGATTTTCTCGATCATCTGCATGCGCGCGGATGCAAGGTGCCGCGCTTCATATCGGACCTGGAGGGCCGCAAGTTGCAGCAGCTCTCCGGCCGGCCTGCTTGCCTCATCGAGTTTCTCTCCGGCATATCGGTGACGGAACCCACCCCTGCCCAGTCCGAAGCGGCTGGCCGCGCGCTGGGCGAATTGCACATGGCGGCACAAGGTTTCACCCAAGTGCGGCGTAATGCGCTGGACAAGGCGGGGTGGCACGACCTGGCCGATAAATGCGGCGATCATCTGGATGATATCGCTCCCGGCCTGTCACAGCGCATAGAAGCAGAGTTATCGTTTCTTGATGCCAACTGGCCAGCCGACCCTCCAAGCGGCGTCATCCATGCCGACCTGTTCCCGGACAATGTGCTGATGAACGGCGACGAGGTCACCGGCCTCATCGACTTTTATTTCAGCTGCACCGACATCACCGCCTATGACCTTGCGATAACGCACGGCGCCTGGTGCTTTTCGTCTGACGGCGCGACCTATCATGCCGACCGTGGCACGGCGATGATCCGCGGTTACGAGGCCGCGCACGGCATGAGCGATGCCGAACATGCCGCTTTCCCCATATTATGCCGGGGCGCGGCGCTGCGTTTTCTGCTCACTCGTGCTTATGACTGGATCTATACGCCCGCCGATGCGCTCGTGACGCGCAAGGACCCGCTCGCCTATCTGCGCCGTCTCGATTTCTATGCCAGCGCCTCACCCCAGGACTTGCTTGGCGCATGAGCACCCTGACCCGCGTGGAAATTTTCACCGATGGCGCCTGCAAGGGCAATCCCGGCCCGGGCGGCTGGGGCGCGGTAATCCGTTCCGGCAAACATGAGAAGGAATTATCCGGCGGCGAGGCGGAGACCACCAACAACCGCATGGAAATGATGGCCGCGATAGAGGCGCTCAATACGCTCAAGCGCCCCTGCCATGTGATTTTGACCACCGACAGCAGCTATGTGCGCGACGGCATTACAAAATGGGTGCATGGCTGGCAGAAAAATGGCTGGAAGACGGCGGACAAGAAACCGGTCAAGAATGTCGAGTTGTGGCAATCGCTGCTCGAAGCGGCAAGCCGCCACAGCGTCGAATGGCATTGGGTGAAGGGGCATGCGGGCCACCCGGAAAATGAGCGCGCCGATGCTCTGGCTTCAGCTGCAGCGCTGACCCAAACCGGCTGATCGGCCACTCTCTACAAGCCGTTCATCACAGCTTCATCCTGCCATGCCAATTGCGGTTGCAGTCGGATGGCGCATTGCTATGCTCGCCCTCAAATCACAATATCGCAGGATGGGACTCATGCCCCAATATTCGCTCCGCTCCTTATTTACACGTACCGCACTAGCTATCGCTCTGGCGACTGTTCCGGTGGTCGCGGCGCCATCGTTCATTCCCACAGCCCAGGCACAGGTTGCCGCCTCCACGCTGATCGACAAGGTCGATATTCCCTATTCCGAATTCACGCTGAAAAACGGCCTGCGCGTCATTGTCCACACCGACCGCAAGGCCCCCATTGTCGCGGTATCGGTATGGTATAATGTCGGCTCCAAGCACGAACCCGAGGGCAAGACAGGTTTCGCTCATCTGTTCGAGCACCTGATGTTCAACGGCTCGGAGAACGCACCAAACGATTATTTCGGGCCGCTGCAACAGGTTGGCGCGACCGATTTCAATGGAACCACCTGGTTCGACCGCACCAACTATTTCCAGACAGTGCCGACCAGCGCACTGGAAACCGTCCTGTTTCTCGAAAGCGACCGCATGGGTCACCTGCTCGGTGCAGTGACGCAGGAGAAGCTCGATAACCAGCGCAGCGTCGTGCAGAACGAAAAGCGGCAGGGCGACAACCAGCCCTATGGCCTGGTCGATTACAAGCAGTTGGAAGCTCTGCTGCCCGCCGATCACCCCTATGGCCATCCGACCATCGGCTCCATGGCCGATCTCGACAGCGCCACGCTGGATGACGTGAAAGGCTGGTTCACCGATCATTACGGTCCGAACAATGCGATCCTTGTGCTGGCTGGCGACATCGACACCAAGGCAGCCAAGAAGCTCGTTACCAAATATTTCGGCGACATCCCTCGTGGCAAGGCCGTGGAACCCGTGCAGGCAGATATCCCGACGCTCGATGCGCGCAAGGATATCGTGATGAAGGACAATGTGGCCACCACGCGCCTGTACCGCTGGTGGACCGCACCGGGCCTCAATGACGCCGACACCGCGCCGCTCATCGTCGGTGCTCATGTGCTGGGTGGCCTTGCATCGTCACGCCTAGACAATATGCTGGTCAAGGACGAGCAACTGGCCGTGCGGGTGACCGCCAGCCTTCAGGATTTCGCGCAGCTCAGCTTTTTCGAGGTCACGGCGGACGTGAAACCGGGTGTCGATCCCGCCACAGTGTCAAAGCGCCTCGATGAAATACTGGAGAACTATATCGCCAAGGGCCCGACTGCCGACGAGGTCCAGCGTGTCGCCATGTCGGACGTTTCCGGCCGCATCGGCGGCATGGAGCAGGTCGGCGGATTTTCCGGCAAGGCTAAGGTTCTGGCGGAAAGCGCGCTCTATTCCGGCACGCCTGACGCGTACAAGAAGCAGATGGCCGCTCTCGCCAACACTACGCCCGACAGCGTGCGTGCCGCCATGCAGAAATGGTTGAACCGCCCGGTGGTCGCACTTTCCGTCATGCCCGGAGAGCGGGACGCCTATCAGGAAGCAGGAAGCAAGACAGGCGCAGCCATGGAACCTTCAGGCATCCTATCCAGTCCGGCCCGCTATCTCGACGATGGCGAGCAACCCGCCCTTGCGCCCGAAGCCGCAGTCGATCGCAGCAAGCTGCCCGACGTCGGCACGATACCCAATGTCGACTTTCCCGCCGTCGAAACGACAAGCTTGTCGAACGGCATCAAGCTACATTTCGCGCGGCGCGGCACTGTGCCGACATTGCGCATGACGATGACCTTCGATGCGGGCGCCGCAGCCGACCCCAAGGATGCGCAAGGCACGCAGGCGCTGATGCTCGCAATGCTGAAAGAGGGCACCAAGACACGCAGTAGCATCGAGATTGCAGAGGAGCAGGAACGTCTGGGCGCCGCCATAAGTGTTGGCGCGACGCTCGACCGCACAGCGGTATCGCTTTATGCGCTGACGCCCAATCTAGGGCCGTCGCTAGATCTGCTGGCAGACATTGTCCTGCACCCGTCCTTCGACGCCAAGGAGCTGGAGCGAGTGCGCGCAGGACAGCTAGCGCAGATCGCACAGGAGCAGACGGTACCCAAGGCGATGGCGCGTGCCGCCTTTTTCCCGGCCATTTACGGCAAGGGTCATCCCTATGCCAATTTCGGTAGCGGCACGGGCGATCCCGATGTGGTGAGCAAGCTCAACAGTCAGGATCTGGCATCCTTTCACCGCAAGTGGATACGGGCCGACACTGCAGAAATCTTTGCAGTCGGCGACACCACGATCGAAGAACTGAAAAAGGAGCTGGAAGCCCGCTTCGCTGCATGGCCGATGACCCGCGACATGCCGGGCAAGAAGAATTTTGCCGTAACGATACCCGCGCCGTCGCCGCGCATCATCCTTGTCGACAGGCCGCAATCGCCGCAGTCCTATATCTATGCTGGCGAGGTACTGAACGGCAAAGGTGGTGACGACATGGTCGACCTGATATCCGCCAACGATATATTGGGCGGTAACTTCCTGTCCCGCATCAACATGGACCTGCGCGAAACCAAGGGCTGGTCCTATGGTGTCGGTTCTGTCGTCGACCGCAACGAGGAAAATGTCGCCTATATCGTCGTCGCGCCGGTTCAAGCCGACAAGACGGGCGAGAGCATCAAGGCGTTGCAGGAACAGATGGCCGCTTTCCTTACCGACAAGGGCGTAACGCCGGAAGAGCTGGAGCGCATGAGGAATGGTAGCATCCGCGAACTGCCGGGCAGTTTCGAGACATCGGCGGCTGTCCTTGCAGAGATGCAGCGCGATGCGCTGTTTGGCCGGCCTTTCGACTATGTCGAAGGCCTCGCCGATAAATATCGGGCGCAAACCGGTGAAGCGCTGGATTCTGCCGCGCGTCAAATGATTGACCCGGCAAAATTCACCTGGGTCGTGGTTGGCGACAAGTCTGCGGTACTGCCGCAATTGGAAGGGCTCGGCCTGCCGGTCGAAACCGTGGAAAACAAGGATGCTGCGGCATCGGATAAGGGAGAATGAAATATGGCTAAGGTCGACGGCGCGTATGATTGCATCACCAAAACCCCGATGGGAGATCAGGCCAGCGTCTTTACGGTGGTGAGCAATGGCGACACCTTCCACGGCACCAACGCAGGCCCGCTGGGATCGCTGGACGTCAAGGAGGGCAAGGTTGACGGCGACATGCTGACCTGGCGGATGGATATGGTCATTCCCATGCCGATGACGCTGGAATGTGAGGCCATCATCAACGGCGATACGCTTACCGGAACGATACAGGCCGGCGCATTCGGGGCCATGGCGATGAGCGGCACGCGCCGCAAATAACGGCACGCTGCCAGGCGAAGGAGAGCAGACCATGGATTATGGCCGGAACGAGAAATATAATGGAGTCGCGCGCCTGCTGCATTGGGTGATCGCCTTGGCGATTATCGCGGAAGTCGCCATGGGTCTCGGCCATGAGGCATGGAAGGACAGCTTTGCGGTCATGCCTATTCACAAGGCGACCGGCATCACTATCCTCGCGCTCAGCCTGTTCCGCCTATATTGGCGGCTAAGCCATAAGCCTCCGCCATTGCCCTCTACCGTACCGGGATGGCAGGCGGCATCGGCGGCGGCGGTTCACTGGCTGTTCTATTTCCTGATGATCGCCGTGCCAGTGACGGGATGGCTCCTGGCGTCGTCAGGTAAATCGCCGATCCAATGGTTCGGATTGTTCGATATTCCCAAATGGCCGGTAGAAAAAGGCAGCGCCTTGGCTGAAACCGCGCATGAGGGCCATGAAATCATGGGTAAATTATTCATCCCCCTGATCATGCTTCATATTGGCGCCGCTCTATATCATGGTTTGTCACGAAAGGACGGTGTCTTGCGGCGGATGCTTTGACGCATTTTACAATTTGAACCGCTCAAGACAGAGATTGACGAGTATTAGTCCAAAGTGGTGTAAATATATGTAAAATCCAGATGAACGCGCATGACATGGATAGAATAGCCGCATACACCCGTGCACATGGGCTATGTGGGTATTTTCCGGAAAGAGGGACATGCGGATCGCCGTTGCCGATGACGAAGAAACGATTCGTGACTTCCTGTCATCCTTGCTGACGAAAGCAGGGCACCGGTGCACGTTATTTCGCGATGGCAAGGATCTGATGCACGCGCTTCAGCGCGACACATTCGATCTGGTCGTCGTAGACTGGATGATGCCGAGCATGAGCGGACTCGATCTGGTGCGCTGGGCACGCGGCGTTGTGGACCCATGCCCCCCGGTCATCATGCTGACCAGCCGGTCCGACAAGACCGACGTTGTCGAAGCGCTGAACGCCGGAGCCGACGACTATATCATCAAGCCGGAAACCGAGCATGTCATATTGGCGCGGGTCGATGCCGTCATGCGGCGTTCTGCCAACGGTGCACAGGAAAAACCGTCGCGGATCGAGGAATTCGGTCCATACAGCTTTGACCGCATGACCAGCACGGTAACGCTCAACGGTGAGGAAATCAGCCTTACGTCGCGTGAGTTCCAGTTGGCCCGGCTTTTCTTTCTGAGCCCCAATCGCGCTTTCTCACGCGCGTATATTCTCGAAACCTTGTGGAACAGTGTGCCAGACCTGCCTACCCGCACGCTCGACATGCATATTTCGCGCATCCGCTCGAAGCTTCGTCTCGGCCCCGAAAACGGCTATAGGTTGCAGACCATCTTCGGTCATGGCTATAGGCTGGAGGCATTTGACGGGGAAGGTTGATATGGGCGAATCCCTGCTCGGTCGCCAAAACGGAATGAAGACATGGCTATTGGCCGCCGCTGGGGCGCTCTCGTTCGCGCATCCCTTGGTGCTGCCCGCGACCGCGCACGCCAATGTCATATCCGACCGCGCCGGAGAAAATATCGCCTATACCATGCGTGCAGGCGATTCTCTCTATGTGCTGGCTTCGCGCTATTTCATGCGCCAACAGGATTGGCGCATAGTCCAGCAAGTCAACCGCATCGGCAATGCGCGCGCCATTCCCGTCGGCGCCATCATCCAGATCCCTGCCCGTATATTGCGGGCCGAACCGCTCGACGCGAAGGTGATTGGTTTCAAGGGTGTCGGTCAGGTTGAAACGCAGGGCACATCGGAAGCGCTCTCTCTCGATATGGCCGTTCGGCAAGGGTCGGTTATCGAGACCGGTCCAGGCAGTTTCGCAACGATGGAATTATCGAACGGTTCGCGAATTACGCTTCCCTCACAAACCCGGCTTCGCATTACGGCAATGCGCCGTTTCCTTTTGACCGGCTCGCTCGATTTCGATTTCACCGTTGAAAAAGGCCGGATCGAAACCAGCGCCGCACCGCTGGGCAAGGACGGCAGCCGCTATCGTATCCGCACGCCCATTGCGGTGTCAGCGGTTCGCGGCACAACATTCCGCATCGGCTATAACGGCGAAGCTGAGCCTTCGCTGACCGAAGTGGTGGAAGGAACGGTGGCCGTCAAGCCCGGCGAAGCGCGCGCCGAAACCCCGATACCGCAAGGCTATGGCGCCAGCGTGGCGACCGGCGGCGCGCTGACCAAGGAAGAACTGTTGCCTTCCCCTGCCCTTGTCGATCCGGGGAAAGTACAGGTCGATCCCGTGGTCGCATTCCAACTCACGCCATTGCCGGATGCGCGCGCTTACCATCTCCAGCTTGCGAGCGATGCAGGCTTTGTAGAGCTGCTCACCGAGACCTATTCCGACACGCCGGAAGCGCGTTTCGCCGACGTGCCCAATGGCCGGTGGTTCGTGCGCGCTACCGCCATTGCGCAAAGCGGGCTGGAAGGCATGCCGCGGACATACAGCATGAAACGGCTGCTCACCGGACTGGATGCTTCGGCCGAACAGGGCGCGGATGGCGGCTATCGTTTCCGCTGGTCGGGTAAGGGTTCAGGAAAGCGCGTCTATCATTTCCGCCTGCGCCCCGATACGCCGCAGGCCGTGCCTCTGGTCGATGAGCCCGGTCTCACCGGGGACTCTCTCACTCTCTCGGACCTGCATCCCGGGGAATATGTATGGCAGGTCGGCGTGCGCCAATATGAGGACGGCGAAGAAGGCGTGAACTGGCTCCCGGAGCAAAAACTCACTGTGGCTGAAGAACAAGTGACTGCGCCCGGCGGCGGATCGCAGGGCACCCCCTAGGGCCAAGCGTGCAGCGCGGACGCCTTCTCATCGAATGGCTGCTGATCGGTATCGGCGCCAGCCTTATCGTAATGCTGGCGGTTCGCACCTCCTTTCTGGATCGCGCGGATCGGCTGATATATGATCTCGCCGCGCCGCTATACGCGCCCGATGCCGATGACCGTATATTGATAGCGGCGATCGACAATGAATCCATTGCGGCCCTCGGCCATTGGCCATGGCCGCGCAATATACATGCGGACGCCATTGCCGCTATCGGCCAGCACCAGCCCGCAGCCATCATCTACGACGTATTGTTCCTTGAACCCGCGCCGGAAGACCCCGCGTTGGCACAAAGCATGGAAACAACGGGCAAGACCTTCCTGCCCCTGCTGTTTGAAACACCCGGTCCCAATGGCGCGCCCTATTATGTTCGGGAACCAGCACAACCGCTCAGCATAGCGGCAAAAGGATTGGGAACCGTCAACCTGCTGCTCGACAGCGACGGGCAGGCACGCCGCATCGCCATCGCCACACCGGCGGAACCCCAACCGCTTCCCCATATAGCCGAGCTGGCCTACCGCGAGTTGCACAAGCAGCCATCCCCCGCCTTTATGCGATCGGAAGCATCGGGCGATCCGCTATGGATAGCGTTTCACGCTCCGGGCAGCTTCCGCACGGTGAGCCTGATATCCCTGATACAAGGCGAAGTCCCCGCCCGGTTGATCCGGGATAAACTTATAATAGTCGGCGCGACCGCCGAAGGATTGGGCGACCTGCATCCCGTTTCCGCATCCGGCGGCGCATTGATGGCAGGCGCGGAAGTTCAGGCCAATTTGCTCAGCGGCCTGCTCGCCGACAGGTTCATATCGCCGCTGCCGACGAAATGGCTGTATCTGATGGCACTTGCGCCTGTCTGGCTGTTGCTGGTCGCTTTCCTGCGCCTTGCGCCCTCGCGCGGTCTTGCATTGTCACTGACAACCACCGGCCTCCTGCTTTTGCTCTCAGTCCTGCTGCTCGCAACCGCCGGTATCTGGGCGCCGCCTATGGCCGCCCTGCTTGGCATCGCCATCGTCTATCCGCTCTGGGGCTGGCGCCGCCTGGCCGCCGTCACGCACTTCATGGAGCGCGAGGTTCACACGCTGCTGAAGGAGACAGGTATAGGCGAACCGGAACAGGATGCGCGGTGGCGCGACGACCGGGTGGGCAGCGACGCGTCCCGCCTGCACAGGGTGATCGCCGTCATGCGCCGTAACGCCGAAGAGCGTGAAGAGATGCTCCAGTTCCTATCGCACGACATGCGCTCGCCTCAGGCATCCATCATCGCGCTGATTGATGGTGCAGCCGACAGGGCCGACCCCAAACTGCTTGCACGCGTGCGCGGCAATGCGGAACGCACCCTGCAACTGGCCGACGATTTCGTTCAGCTGACACGTATGGAATCGCGGCGCAGCGACATGCACCCTGTCGATCTGGCCGATACCATGGCGCAGGCGCGGGATATCATATGGCCCAAGGCTCAGGCCAGAAAGCAGCATATTGTGTTTGAACCTTCGGATGATGAACTATGGGTTCATGGCGACGACGCCGCACTGGTGCGCGCCTTTTCCAACCTGCTGAACAATTCTGTGGAAGCCGCGCCGGAGGGCGGAACCATCCTTTGCGGCGTCAAAAGAGAAAATGGCCTTGCCGTCGCCTATGTCGAAGATAACGGTCCCGGCCTGCCGCCGGAACGCAGGGACGACCCCTTCGCCCGCTTCGGATACAGCACCCGCCACCGGCAGGATGGAACGGCGGGCGCAGGTCTGGGCCTCGCCTTCGTGCGTGCCGTTGCCCTCCAGCATGGAGGCGAAGCCCAGTATAGCGACGGAAACGACGGCGGCGCGCGGTTCTCGCTGCGCCTGCCGATTGCACCGGACGAGGAATAAACTCAGTCCTGCGCCAGCACTGTATTCGTACGGTCCTTGCCCGGCGCATGAATATCGCTGACCGCATCCTTCGCCAGCCGGTCGAGCACGTCGATGGCCTGCGCATGGCAATGGCTTTCCTGCGCATTGCCTGTGTAGAGATTTTCGCCGCTCGCGCGGTCGATGACGGCGATCCGCACGCGCATCATCCGATCCTGACAATTTTGCAGCAGCCGCTGTTTCTTGCCGTCAGACAGCATGCGCCCAGCCGTCCCTTCCAAAGATATGCTGGCGGGCCGCTCCGCAAAACCGGCGGAAATGATCGCGGGCGCATCATCGGAAAAACGGAACCCCCGGTCCTGCAACGCCTTTTCCACTGCGGCGCGCAAGGCCCCATAAACAGCAGGCGGTTCGCCTTTCCCTGCGGGTCCACTCGCCCAGGCCAAGGTCATCGGCTCCGCAGCTCCGTTACCGCTTGAAGTGATATGTGTCGAAACCGGCCCGGCACATGCCGTGACAAGCGCGCATAAAACGACCGATGCCGTTCGTGTCGTATATTTCCAGCCCATGGGCGGACGTTAGCGTCATTCGCCCGGCCATACCAGCCCCAGCGCCACACGCATTCGTTAAGCCGCTATGCTGTCCGGTTAAGCCGGGATAAAGGAATAATTAAGCATGCTGGGCCTAGAAAAAGCGAGACTTATGGTGCCGCAGCACACCGCCATGCTGCACATCTGGCGAGGGACGACAGGATGGTGAAGGCATATCGCGCGGCGGCGTCCGTGCTTTCGGTTTCAATGATGGTCATGCTGAGCGCTTGCGGCGGCGGTGGAGGAGGCGTGTCATCGACGCCAGCACCTTCTCCGACACCGAGCCCATCACCTTCCCCAAGCCCGACTCCGACGCCGACCCCAACCAATTACGACACCACCGAATATGCCAACTCTACAGGCCCCAACTATCACGGTGCCATTACCGCCTATCAGAACGACGCGAGCGGCGCGGGCGTCACGGTCGGGGTGATCGACACCGGTATTGACGTCGACAGCCCGGAATTTACCGGGCGGATCAGTTCCGCTTCAACGGCATTCAACTCAACCGGCTCCATTCAGGATACCGATGGGCATGGTACTGCTGTCACCAGCGTCATTGCCGCTGCCCGCAACAATCAGAACACGCTTGGCATGGCGTGGGAAGCCACGGTCATGGCGCTGCGTACCGATGACCCGACGGATTGCGACACCGATGGTTGTTCACACCCAACGACCTACATCCGTCAGGCAATCGACCATGCCGTCGCCAATGGCGCACAGGTCATCAATATCTCCCTAGGCGGCGATGCTCCGCCTTCCTCCCTGATCGCTGCCGTGGACCGCGCGACAGCTGCAGGTGTGATCATCGTGATATCGTCGGGGAACGACAGCGCGGCATCGCCCGATGCGTTCGCGCGCGCTTTTACCGACGCCAGCATCTCTCGCGGGCTGGTGCTGATCGCGACATCGAACAACTCCGGCGGTGTGCACAGCGATTTCGCCAATGGTGCACTAGGCTATGAGACCGTCACGCTGTCCACGATCGGAGAGAGAGTCCGCGCGCCAGACCATGAAGGGACTCAGTTCCTGTGGAGCGGGACATCCTTTGCCGCACCGCAAGTGGCGGGAGCCATTGCGTTGATGCTCGAAGCCTTTCCCGGCATGACGCCGCAGGAAGTGGTGCAGCGCCTGCTGACCACCGCCACCGATGCGGGGGCGAGCGGCCCTGACGCGCTGTTCGGCATGGGTATTATGGATATCGCCGCAGCCTTTGCACCTGCGGGTACGACGACATTGGGCGACAGCAAGACTGCCCTTTCCCTGGCCAATAACGGAACCCTGTCGCCCGCCATGGGCGACGCGAGCGGCAGCGCCGGACCGCAGGCGGTGACAATCGACGCGCTGGGCCGCGCCTATCGTGTCGACCTGAAACGCACGCTCACTACCGGCAAGGTCCGCACCATATTGACGCCGCTCGGCGATGCGCCGCTGCGCTCTGCCTCTCTCCAACAGGGCGGCCTGTCCGGCGCGTTCAGCTTCGTTAACCGTGCGCCACATTATGACCGTTTCGGCGAACAGGCGGATATGGCCCAGCCGGGGCGTTTCTCCGGCCAGCTTCAATTCGCATTCGGCCCGAAGACGCGCATGAGCGCGGGATATGGGCTGGTAGGCCATGACCTTGCAAATGGGCTTGCAAGCAGCGCGCTGAATGCGCCGGGTCATTTTCTGGCCGCGCAGGATGCCGGTTCCAGCCTGGGGTTCCAGCCATCGCCCGATTATGCGCTCGGCATCGGCCATGACATTGGTGAAGGCTCCACACTGACCCTCATCGCGGAAAGCGGGACGCTGGATCTGGACGAGCGCCTTACCAGCGAACGTCAGGACAGCGCTTACCGCTATCAGCAGGTCTCGGCCCGCATCCGCCATATGTCCGGCCCCGTATCGCTCTCACTAGGTGCCAGCCTGCTTCGCGAGAAGGACACATTGCTGGGCGCACGTCTTGCGCAATTTTTCGCTGTGGAGGGCGGTCAATCGCTATTTGCCGATGCCCATGCGGACATTGCCTTATCTTCGCGCTGGACGCTGGGTTTAGCCGCACGGCACGGCTGGACCAGTGCTACCAGCGGCGAGGCACATATCCGCACATTGGCATGGAGCGCGGATATTGCCCGCTCAGGCCTGATAAACGGGCAGGATCGCTTCGGTCTGCGCCTGTCGCAACCGTTACGCGTTACGTCCGGCGGCGTCGACGCGCTGCTGCCCATCGCCCACGATTATACGACAGGCCAGAGCCAGTGGGCGATGCAGCGTATCAATCTGGCTCCTATGGGGCGCGAAATTGATGCGGAAATAAGTTACGGCCCACCCGTTGCAGGCGGGTGGCTCAGCCTCAATAGCTATTGGCGGCGGCAGCCCGGCCATATCGCATGGGCGAACGACGACATGGGTGGTGCGGTGCGGTTTACGCTGGGCTATTGACCAGCCTCTGCAAATCCAGACCGCTTGGTTCCTGATAGATCCGCAAGCCGAATTCCGGCATGATCGCCAGCATATGATCGAAGATATTGGACTGAATATCTTCATAGGCCGACCAGTTGGTGGTGTTGGTGAAACAATAGATTTCGAGCGGCAGGCCAGTCGGCCCGGGATCAAGCTGGCGCACCAGCAAGGTCATGTTCTTCGCGATCTGCTCATGCGCCTTGAGATAAGCGAGCACATAAGCGCGAAAGGTACCGATGTTGGTGATCCGGCGCGCATTCACTGCATCGTCGCCGCGTCCGACCTTGCTCTCGTTCCAGCGCAATAATTCCTCATCCTTGCGCGCCAGATAATCGCGCAACAGGCTGAACCGGCGTACCCGCTCCACCTGTTCGGGCGAAAGAAAAGCAACGCTGTTCTGGTCGATCAGCAGCGTGCGCTTGATGCGCCGCCCGCCGGAGTCCTTCATGCCGCGCCAATTCTTGAAACTCTCGGCAATCAGGCGATGCGTCGGAATGGTCGTGATCGTCTTGTCCCAGTTCTGCACCTTCACCGTATGCAGCGCGATATCAATCACATCACCATCGGCGTTGAGCTGAGGCATTTCGATCCAGTCGCCCACGCGAAGCATGTCATTTGAGGTAAGCTGAACAGAGGCGACCAGCGACAGGATCGTATCCTTGAACACCAGCAGCAATACGGCGGCCATCGCACCCAGGCCGGAGAGCAGTAGGACCGGCGATTGCTCCAGCAGCGCCGCAATCACCAATATCGCCGCGCCAACGAACAGCGCGATTTTCAACAGCTGGAGATAGCCCTTGATCGGGCGGCTGTTCGCCTCGGGTGTGCGCTGATAAACCTCGTTCACATAATCGAACCCGCCGCTGATCGCCAGGGCTATGCTGACGATGATGCTGGCCTGCGCTACATTCTGAACGACGGTGATGGCGCCGTCCGGCAGGTTCGGCACGAACAATATGCCGTGCGAAATGATCAGCGCCGGAATGACATTGGCGAGTCGGGCCGCCGCATGATCGACCGTCAGGCTGCGCGGATCGAGAAAGGGAGCCGCCGCCCGCAATATGACTTTCTTGATGAGATAATTGGCGGCTGCAGCGGCAAGCGCCAATGCCGTAAGGCCAAACAGGGATTGCAACCATAGCGGCTGCTCGGCGAGATAGTGTTGCAGTGCTTCCATCACTCAGGCGGGCCGGATCGCCTTACCTCCACTTCTGTTTTCAGGGTCGAATATGCGTTCAGCCGATGTCATATGTGAGCGTGCGGTACAACCCGCCGCACACAAATTCCTTGTTTTTGCTACATTAAATAATCGCAACAACCCTTAAACGGTGAAGGACTCGCCACAACCACAACTGCCCGTGGCGTTCGGGTTCTCGAACACAAACCCGGCGGTAAAATCATCCTCGCGCCAGTCCATCGTACTGCCCACCAGATAGAGCACAGACGCGCCATCAATGTAGAAGGTGCCGCCCGGCGTTTCGATCTTCTCGTCGAACTTTTCTTCCTCGCTGACATAATCGACCGAATAAGCAAGGCCGGAGCAGCCGCGGCGCGGCGTGGACAGCTTGACACCGATTGCATCGTCGGGTGCCTTGCTCATCAGGTCGGCGATGCGCTGCTCAGCCGCAGGCGTCAATATGACGGCGGCGGGGCGCTGGCGGGTGGTTTTGGTTTCGGCGTTCATAGCATTCCCAATTCGAGTTTCGCTTCGTCGCTCATCAGTTGTGGATCCCAGGGTGGATCCCACACCAGGTTCACATCGACCGTGCCGACGCCCGGTACAGCGCCGACGCGCAGCTCGACTTCGGCGGGCATGCTCTCGGCCACCGGGCAGTGTGGTGTCGTCAGCGTCATCGTGACGACTGCGTGGCCTTCGTCAGTCACTTCAACACCATAGATAAGGCCCAGATCATAGATATTGACCGGAATTTCCGGATCGAAAATCTCTTTCAGCACATCAATGATCGCATCATAGGTGCTGCCGCCCGGCTCGCCCGCTTTTTCACCTTCAGGCTTTTGCGAGAGGAACCCCTCCAGATAGTCGCGCTTGCGCTCCAGCTTGTCACCCGCGCTTTCGTCAGCATCGGTAACACGAGCCTTGGGCGGAGAATCGACTGACGTGACCTCCTCCATTTTGACCATGATCTTCCGTTCCTCGCTCATCCGAAAATCTTCCTTACGCGTTCTATTCCCTGCACCAGCGCTTCGACGTCGCTTTCGTTACTGTATATGCCGAAGCTGGCCCGCGCGGTGGCCGGTACACCCAGATAGTCCATCAGCGGCTGCGCGCAATGATGACCGGCGCGGATCGCCACGCCCTCCTCATCCAATATGGTGCCGGCATCGTGCGGGTGAACCCCCTCGACCTCAAAACTGATGATCCCGGCACTGTCTTGGGGTCCGAAGATGCGCACGCTGTTGAGGGAGGACAACGCCTCGCGCGCCTTGGCGACCAGGGCCGCCTCATGCCGCTCTATCGCCTCTATGCCATAGCGCTCGACATAGTCGATAGCCGCCGTCAGGCCCATCGCCTCGATTATTGCGGGCGTGCCTGCTTCGAACCGCGTCGGCGCGGGCGCATAGGTTGTCTTCTCGAACGTAACCCTGTCGATCATCGAACCGCCGCCCTGCCATGGCGGCATTGCATCGAGAATCTCCTTACGCACATAGATCGCGCCAATGCCGGTCGGACCATAAAGCTTGTGCGCCGAAAACGCATAGAAATCGCAATTGAACGCCTGCATGTCGAGCTTGAGGCGCGGAATTGCCTGACACCCGTCGATCAATATTTTCGCGCCAGCCGAATGCGCAATATCGCTCGCACGACGCACGTCGAGCACGCTGCCCAGCACGTTGGAGACATGCGCGAGCGCCACCAGCTTGTGCTCTGGCCGGATCATCGCCGCCATCGCCTCAAGGTCGATCTTGCCCTCTTCGGTCAGCGGGATCACATCGATATGTGCACCGGCACGTTCGGCCAGCATCTGCCATGGCACAATATTGCTGTGATGCTCCAGCTGGCTGAGCAGGATGCGGTCGCCTGCTTTGATATTCTCCCCGCCCCAGCTTTGCGCGATCAGGTTGATGCCTTCAGTCGCGCCGCGCACGAACACGATCTCATCCGCTGTTTGCGCGCCCATGAAGCGCGCCACGGTGCGCCGCGCTGCCTCGTAGGCGAGGGTCATATTAGCCGAGCGCGCATAGACGCCGCGATGCACGGTTGCATAATCCTCGCCCATGGCGCGGGCGACTGCATCGACCACCGCCTGCGGCTTCTGCGCAGTCGCGGCGGTATCGAGATAATGCCAATCCTGGCCCTTGTCGGTTTTCAGACCGGGAAACTCGGCGCGAATAGCTGCGCTGTCGAATGCGCTCATGACAGCGCCTCCAGCTTCTCGAGCGCCGCAGCCTCGAAGCGCTCGCGCTCCGCTTCATCTGCGATACCATCGAATACGCCCGCGACAAAGGCGCGCAGCAGCAGTGTCTTGGCCGATTGGGGGGCCATCCCTCGCGATGCCATATAAAACAGCGCCTGCTTGTCGAGTTCGCCCACGGTCGCGCCATGCGCGCATTTCACGTCGTCAGCAAAAATCTCCAGCTCCGGCTTGGCATTGGCCGTCGCCGTCCGGTCGAGCAGCATGGCTTTGACCGACTGGGATGCGTCGGTAAGCTGTGCATGGCGCGCGACGGCGATCTTGCCGAGATAGCTGCCGGTCGCATGACCGCCGAGAATGGAACGCACCACTTGCTCGCTGGTCGCTTCCGGCTCGGCGTGGGTGACGTTGGTGACGATTTCCAGTGTCTGCTCCCCGCCGCCAATAATTGCGCCGTGCAGTTCGAAATGCGCGCCCTTGCCGAGCCGCACATCAAAGGCGATACGCCCGAAGCGCCCGCCGATATTGAGCAGGTGAAAGGCGCATGAGCCGCCATCGGCAACCTCAACCGCATAGTCCTTTACCGCAACCGAACCCTCGCCTGCATCCTGCAGCAGGGTGTGCGCCTGCACCTCGCCTGCGCCCACAACGACCCGCTCTGGCGCGGGCAGCGGCCACACCGAGGCGACGGCCTCTATGTCGCTATAGCGCCATTCTTCCTGGCGCTTTGTCGGGAGAGTAAGCGCTGTCACGCCGCGATCACCTCGGCATAGCCTTCGCGCTCCAGCGCCAGCGCCAGCTCCGGCCCGCCGGATTTCACGATCTTGCCGCCCGCCAGCACATGCACGAAATCAGGCTCCACATAATCCAGCAACCGCTGATAATGAGTGATGAGCAGCACCGCCTTGTCAGGCTTACGCATGATTGCGTTAATGCCCGAGCCGACGGTCTTGAGCGCGTCGATATCGAGGCCGCTATCCGTTTCGTCGAGAATGGCCAGCTTCGGGTCGAGTATGCCCATCTGCACCATCTCGTTGCGTTTTTTCTCGCCGCCGGAAAAACCGACATTCACCGGGCGCTTGAGCATCTCCATGTCGAGATTGAGCAGCGCGGCTTTCTCTTTGGCCAGCTTGATGAAATCGCCACCAGACAATGGTTCTTCACCGCGCGCCTTGCGCTGCGAATTCAGACTCTCGCGCAGGAACTGCAGGTTGGACACTCCGGGTATCTCAACCGGATATTGAAAACCGAGGAAGAGTCCGGCCGCCGCACGCTCATGCGGTTCCATTTCAAGCAGGTCTACTGGTCCATTTGGGCCGTCGAACGTCACCGACCCGCCCGTCACCTCATAGCCGGGCCGCCCGCCCAGCGTATAGGCGAGCGTCGATTTCCCCGCGCCATTAGGCCCCATGATCGCATGCACCTCACCCGCATTGATGGTGAGCGACAGCCCTTTCAGGATCGGCTTGTCTGCAACGGTGTTGGAGAGATTGTCGATAATCAGCATGAAATACTCCGTAGGCCGCCAAACGCCGGCCGTGCGGAGCGTTCAGCTAAATCATTACTCGCGCGTAGGCGATGCTGGCGCGTTCCGCAGCGGCTTCCTCGATCATCGGGTCGATACCCGTCAAAGCGCCTTCCGCCTGACTGAGTGCTGCTTCCTGCGTGTGCGCCGGATTCGATGTGCGGATGTCCGTAGCGAGCTGTTCCTGAACCTCGCTGCGCACGATAGCGCAGGATTCCATGGCCTCGCGCACCATCCGGTCCTTGTCGGCCAGCGCCTGAGCGTCGACCTCTTTCAGAACGCAGTTGCGATAGCGCGTCAGGGCGGAAACAAATTGCTCGCTCAGCGGCATTTCCGCCTCGGCGGGAATGGATGTGTTGGACGGAGCGGTCTCGGCCAACGCAGGCGCGGCTTGGATTGCAAGCGCGGTAACCATAATCGCTGCCGAAATCCGTAACGTCACATGCGTCTCCTGCCCGTAAACCCACGCGATTCTGCGAATCGCTGCGGTTAGCAACAGGTAAACGCATATGCGCTGCCGGAGCAAATGCGTTAATCACGAATGTCGGCTGAGCGCTCATCCCACGCTCCCCTCAAGGCTGATACCGAGCAGCTTCTGCGCCTCGACGGCAAACTCCATCGGCAGCTGCTGCAGCACCTCTTTGGCGAAGCCGTTGACGATCAGGCCCACCGCGCTTTCGGTGTCGAGCCCGCGCTGCATCGCGTAGAAGAGCTGATCATCGCTGATCTTGCTGGTTGTCGCCTCATGCTCGATCTGCGCGCTCGGGTTTTTCACCTCGATATATGGCACGGTGTGCGCGCCGCATTGATCGCCGAGCAGCAGACTGTCGCACTGTGTGAAGTTACGCACATTCTCCGCACCTGGCCCAACGCGCACGAGACCACGATAGGTGCCGCTGGATTTGCCCGCGCTGATCCCCTTGGAGATGATCGTCGAGCGGCTGTTCTTGCCGTTGTGGATCATCTTGGTGCCGGTGTCAGCCTGCTGATAATTATTGGTGACGGCTACCGAGTAAAACTCGCCCACGCTGTTCTCGCCGTTCAAGACACAGCTTGGATATTTCCAGGTGATCGCGCTGCCGGTTTCTACCTGCGTCCAGCTGATCTTGCTGTTCCTGCCCTGGCACAGTCCGCGCTTGGTAACGAAATTGTAGATGCCGCCCTTGCCCTGCTCATCGCCCGGATACCAGTTCTGCACGGTCGAATATTTGATCTCGGCATCGTCCAGCGTCACCAGCTCGACCACGGCGGCGTGAAGCTGGTTCTCGTCGCGCTGCGGCGCTGTGCAGCCCTCAAGGTACGAGACATAGGCCCCCTTGTCGCATACGATCA
This sequence comes from Sphingobium sp., assembly GCA_020446425.1. Lineage (GTDB taxonomy): Bacteria > Pseudomonadota > Alphaproteobacteria > Sphingomonadales > Sphingomonadaceae > Sphingobium. The sequence continues at coordinate 71,652 of JAGRES010000013.1, forward strand.
GCGTACGCTCGAACTGGCCGGTATTTTCGGCATTGATGCGGAAATAGGTGGAAAGCTCCATCGGGCAGCGCACGCCCTCCGGCACATAGACGAAGGTGCCGTCGGAAAAGACCGCGCAATTGAGCGCGGCGAAATAATTGTCGTGCATCGGCACGACCTTGCCGAGCCATTTTTTCACGAGCTCAGGATATTCACGGATCGCTTCGCTGATCGAGCGGAAGATGACGCCTGCTTCTTCCAGTTCCTTACGGAAGGTCGTCGCCACCGACACGCTGTCGAACACCGCGTCCACAGCAACCTTGCGCGCGCCCTCAACGCCCGCGAGTACCTTCTGCTCCTCGATCGGGATGCCAAGCTTTTCATAGACGCGCAGGATTTCGGGATCGACCTCGTCGAGCGATGCTATCGTCTCTTTCTTCTTGGGCGCGGCGTAATAATAGGCATCCTGATAGTCGATGGCCGGGACATTGAGCTTCGCCCAGTCCGGCGTTTCCATCGTCAGCCAGTGGCGGTATGCCTTCAGCCGCCAGTCGAGCATCCATTCGGGCTCTTCTTTCTTGGCGGAAATGAAACGCACCGTGTCTTCGCTCAAACCCTTGGGCGCGAATTCCTGTTCGATATCGGACGACCAGCCATGCTCATAATCCGCGACCTTCGCGGCAGCGGCGCGGGCTTCGGCGTCCTTGATTTCGATGTCTTCGCTCATGTGCGAACCTCCATTGCCGGTTGCGGCGCGTTAGCCAGGCTCGCCAGCGTCACGCCGCCCAGCGCCCCGCGCACGGCACTATTCACTGCACCCCAGTGCGGCTGCACAGAACAGCTGCCCTCAAGCGCGCAGTCATGCCTGCCGCTCTCAACACAGGATGTCATCGCGATAGGGCCTTCGACCGCCTCGATAATGTCGGCAAGGCTGATCGCCGCAGCCGGACGCGCCAGCTTTATGCCGCCCCCTGCCCCGCGAACCGATTTAAGCAACCCCGCACGGGTCAGCAGGCTCACCAGCTTCTGTGCGGTAGGCAGTGGAACGCCGGTTTCGTCGGACAGGTCCGTCGCGCTGGTCCGCGTGCCGCCGCAATGGCGCGCCGCTGCACCCATCATCACAACCGCGTAATCGGCAAGGCTGGAAAGCCGCAAATTCTATCTCCACGTCAAATCAGACTGATTCGCTCTGATTTTCATGTGGGAGCATATGGCGCCCGGATCAAGGGCTAACTGATACGATTAATCTTGGTAATGCCTGTCAGCGCCCGCCGCTGAACCGTCAATTTCGCCACCATGGTCGGATCGTTCAGCAACTGATGCGGGGTAAGGCCCAGAAACTGTTTGATTTCCCGGATGAAATGCGACTGATCATAAAAATTGCCTTCGGTGCACAGCTCAGTCCAGTTCTTCTTGTCGATCACGATCTGGGACGCACAGCGCAAGGCGCGGTATTTGCGCGCCAGCATCTTGGGCGGCGCGCCATATAACCGGTTCGTATAACGCGCCAGCTGCCGCGCCGACAGACCGGTAGCCGCGACAATATCTTCTATCTGGGGCGAGTCGGTATCGCTCAGCCATGAGTCGATCTTGGAGACCATGTCGACCATTGAAGGCGATACCGGGGCCAACCGGCTTTGCAGAAACGCCCACAGACCTTCCGCCGCCTCGTCAATATCATGCGTCGTTCGCAGTCGTTCCAGTTCCTCCTGAAATTCTGCCCCATGAACTGCGGAAACATCGTATAGCTTATCGACCCATTTGGAAGCATCGTCGCATCCTAGGGCATACCATCCGAGCGGCAGCACAGAGACGCCGAAAACCAACGCCGAACTGTCGAGGGAAAACCGGGTAGCGCCCATCGTCGGTCCAAGCATACATATCTCAGGCGTGGGAGCGGTAGTATCGTCGCAAAAGCGATAATGCCCCTTGCCCGCCATCATGAAGCGGAGCTGGGGCATATCTGCCCTTGTCATATCCTGATATCTGTTGAGGTCGGTTCGGAACAGATAGATCGAACCAAAGAAATACCGCATCTCGGGAGATGGCTCCCAATAGCGCAGGCTGATCGCGTCAGCCGATTGGTTCAAGACAGAAACGTCGTCCATGTTCGCTAGCCGCCCCTGCCGCGAATTATTGTCTGTGAGCCGCCAAAGGCCCGCGACCCTCACAATGATGAGGAACACTGTCTCATACACAGGATCACATTGGAAATCACGGGGTGATTGCAACAAAAATGACCCGACAGCACATGGCTGCCGGGTCTGAGTTGAAAAGGTCTCTTGGATCCAAGACCAAAGAGCCCTTCGGGTCGCAGAGCCTGTCTAGAACCTCGGCCTCCCTTATACTTGTACAAATCGGACATAGCTTGGAATTTGGATGGAATTTTACATAATTTCCATCTTGGCCTGCGCTCGACATAGGGCTTTGACGCGGCAGCGGGCGCTTGGCATAGCGGCTCAATGATATATCCGTTTTTCCGCCCCTTATTATTCAGACTTGATGCAGAAAAAGCACATCATCTGACACTTGCAGCGTTAAAATGGCTGCCTGCCGGTACGCCTGCCGAGCCCGACTCGGCGTTGTCGACTATCGTAGTCGGAATCCATTTCCCTGGGCCGGTGGGACTCGCCGCCGGCTTCGACAAGGACGGGATAGTCGCCGAGAAAATGCACCATTTTGGATATGGTTTTTCCGAACTGGGCACTCTCACCCCATTGCCCCAAGCCGGAAACCCGACTCCGCGGCTTTTTCGGCTCGCCGAAGACAGGGCAGTCATCAATCGCATGGGTTTCAACAATGGCGGGCAGGAGGAGGCAAAAAAGCGCCTTACCCGCATGCCACGCACAGGCCGCGTCATCGGCATCAATATCGGCGCGAACAAGGACAGCGTGGACCGGATAGCCGACTATGCAACCGGCGTCCGGAACATGGCGCCGCTGGCGGATTATCTCACCGTCAATATATCTTCCCCCAACACCCCCGGCCTGCGTGCGTTGCAGGACAGAAAAGCGCTGGACGAGTTGCTGGGTGCCGTGATGGACGCGCGCGGCGCGGACCTGACACCAATATTCCTGAAAGTAGCGCCCGATCTCGAACCTGCCGACATCGACGACATCGCCCAGTGCGTAACCGATCACAAAATCGACGCGCTGATTATTTCGAATACGACGATAACGAGCCCGCCTCTGCACTCCCGCCATGCAGGCGAAGCAGGCGGCCTTTCCGGCGCGCCATTGCACGATCTGGCCCTGCAGAGGCTACGCGACTTCCGTGCCAAGCTGGGCACGGCCATGCCTCTTATTGGCGCGGGTGGCATCTCCAACGCCGAACAAGCCTATGCCCGCATCCGTGCGGGTGCATCGCTGGTGCAGCTGTACAGCGCCATGGTCTATGAAGGCCCCTGGCTCGCCGCACATATCAATCAGGGCCTGAAACAGCTGCTTGCACGCGACGGGTTCACCAATATTGCGCAGGCAGTTGGCATTGATGCGCCTTCCCACTAGGTCTGTACCCATGACCCGGCTGATCCTCGCTCTTGTTGCGCTCTTCCTGCTGCCCGTACAGGCGATTGCCGGCGGGACCGTTTCCTCCGCCGATCCGCGCGCCAGCGAGGCGGGTATGGAAATGCTGCGCAAGGGCGGCAGCGCGACCGACGCCGCGATGGCGATGATGCTGGCGCTGACAGTGGTCGAACCGCAATCGAGCGGCATTGGCGGCGGCGGCTTTCTTGTTCATCATGATGGCAAGGCCGGGTTGATCGACACCATAGATGGCCGTGAAACTGCACCGTCTTCCGCCACGCCTACATTGTTCCTCGATAATGCGGGCAACCCAATGTCGTTCATGCAGGCGGTGCCGGGTGGGCGGTCCGTTGGCGTGCCCGGCAATGTGGCGTTGATGAAAATGGCGCATGATAAATGGGGCAGGCTTCCCTGGGGTGAGCTGTTCGGCCCAGCCATCCGTCTGGCACGCGACGGTTTCACGGTCAGCAAGCCTCTCTCCGGCCGCCTGCTGATGCTGGCGCAGATATGGGAAAACGGCTTTCCCGATGCACAGAAAATATACTGGATCGACGGCAAGCCCGCCCCGGAAGGCGCGACCATCCGTAATCCCGAGCTGGCTGATTTCCTTGAAACGCTGGCCAAAGATGGCCCGGATGCCTTTTATCGCGACGGTGCACCAGCCATAATTGCAGCGGCGGCAAACGCATCGCGCAACAAGACACAGATTACCGCAGAGGACATCGCATCCTATCGCGCCAAACAGCGGCCCGCCGTCTGCGCGCCCTATCGCGCCTACAAGATATGCGGCATGGGCCCGCCTTCATCGGGTGCCACAACCGTGCTTCAGATTTTGGGCATGCTGGAGCGTTTTGACCTCAAGGCGCTGGGCAAGGATAATCCAGTCAGCTGGCACCTGATCGGGGAAGCCATGCAGCTCGCCTATGCCGACCGCGCCAAATATCTGGGCGATCGTGATTTTGTCGAAGTTCCAGTCGCGGGCCTGATCGACCCGGCCTATGTCCGCCAGCGCTCGAAACTGATTTCCACACAGCATGTGCTGGGCCAGTATGAAGCGGGCACTCCGCCCGGCGCGCCGGAACGCACCACGCCGCCGGACAAGGATATGCCGGGCACGACCCATTTCGTCGCTATCGACGATGACGGCGATGTCGTCTCGATGACATCGACCGTCGAAGGACCGTTCGGTAGCCAGCTGACCGCGCATGGCTTTTTCCTCAACAATGAGCTGACCGATTTCGATTTCATCCCTGAGCAGGATGGAGCGCCCGTCGCCAACCGCGTTCAACCGGGCAAACGCCCGCTCTCGTCCATGTCGCCGACCATCGTCTATGACACGCAGGGCAAACCTGTTTTCGCCGTTGGTGCCGCTGGCGGCAAAACCATCATCATGCAGGTCGCCAAAGCCATCATCGCCCATCTGGACTGGGGCATGGATGCGCAGGAGTCCATCGGCCAAGGGCTGATCTATTTCAATCGCGACGGCTTGATTCTGGAACAGGGCACTGCGCTGGAAGCCATGCGGCAACCGCTGGAGAAGTTGGGCCATCACATCACTGTGAGAGAGCTGGGCCTCAAGGCCAATGCGGCTGAGCGTCTGTCCGATGACACCTGGCGCGGCGCGGCGGACCCACGCAGCATAGGGGTAGCCCTTACGGAATGAGGGGTTTATAGCTGTCGGCCCATAATACATGGAGAGTTGATGCACGCCTTCGAGCAGTTCCCCAATCTCGTGACCATGTTCTTCACCCGGGCCGCGCAGCAGGGCGAAAAGCCGTTCCTGTGGCGGAAATCGGAAGGGCGCTGGCACTCGATCAGTTGGGCAGAAGCGGCGCGGCAGGTCGCCACGCTTGCCGCTGCCTTGCGCGCGGAAGGAATCAGGGCGGGCGACACAGTTGCGCTGGTCAGCGAAAACCGCCCGGAATTCTGCATCGCAGATCTCGCCATCATGGCGGCAGGCGCGGTGACGGTACCCACCTACACCACCAACACCGAGCGCGACCATGAGCATATTTTGACCGACAGCGGCGCGCGTGCCGTCATCGTGTCTACGGCGAAGCTGGCCAAGCCGCTGATGCCAGCGGTTTTGCGATCCAATGCACGACTGGTCATCGCTATGGAGCCGCTCCGGCAGATGCAGCTTGAGACTTTGCGGGTGTGCCAATGGGCTGACCTGATGGCCGCGCACGCGGATGACCCGGAAGCAAGGGTCGACTATTGCGCAGGTGCGCAGGCGGCCACGCGCGATGATCTCGCCTGCATCATCTACACCAGCGGCACCGGCGGCGCACCGCGCGGCGTGCAGCAGCATCACGGGGCCATCCTGCATAATGTCGAGGGCTGCACCGAGGTGATCGCCACCGATTTCGGGCTGGGCGATGAGGTATTCCTGTCCTTCCTGCCTCTATCCCACGCCTATGAGCATAGCGGCGGCCAGTTCTTCCCCATCGGTCTTGGCGGGCAGATCTACTATGCCGAGGGGCTCGACAAGCTGGCCGGCAATATCGAGGAAGTGCGCCCGACCATCATGGTTGTGGTGCCGCGCCTGTTCGAGGTGCTGCGCACCCGCGTGCTGAAAGGCATCGAAAAGCAGGGGCGGGTTCCGGTGTTCCTGCTCGATCAGGCGCTGCGCCTCGGCGCGAAACAGGTGGATGGCAAACTTGCCCTGTGGGATTGGCCAATGCGCCTGCTGGTGGAACGCACGATCAAGCCCAAGGTGCAGGCGCGTTTTGGCGGGCGCATCAAGGCGCTGGTTTCCGGCGGTGCGCCGCTCAATCCCGATATCGGCAATTTCTTTCATTCACTCGGCCTGATGCTGCTGCAAGGCTATGGCCAGACCGAAGCCGCCCCGGTAATTTCCGTCACGCGGCCATCGACCGGCCTCAAAATGGATACGGTCGGCACGCCGCTGCTCAATACCGAAATCAGGATCGCCGAGGATGGCGAAATATTGGTGCGCGGCGAGCTGGTGATGCACGGCTATTGGCGCAACTCGGATGAAACCGCGCGCGCGCTGAAAGACGGCTGGCTGCACACCGGTGACATTGGCGAGTTCGACGAGGGCGGGCGTCTGCGCATCACCGACCGCAAGAAAGACCTGATCGTCAATGACAAGGGCGACAATGTCGCGCCGCAGAAGATTGAGGGCATGCTCACCCTGCAGGATGAAATCGCGCAGGTGATGGTGAGCGGCGACAAGCGGCCCTATCTGGTGGGTATCATAGTGCCTGAAGCTGACTGGATGAAGGAGTGGGCCAAGGCCAATGGCAAGGATGCGTCACTGGATGCGCTGAAAAACGATCCCGCATTCCACAGTGCGTTGCGTGCTGCAGTGGACAGGGTGAACAAGGACCTATCCGTCACCGAACGCGTGCGGCAATTCATTGTCGCCGACGAACCTTTCACGGTCGAAAACCAGATGATGACCCCGTCCATCAAGATCCGGCGGCATATGATCCGCAGCGCCTATCAGGACAGGCTGGACGGGCTTTATAAGGCATAGCTGGCAACAGCCTGGACTTTGCCTCCAAACAACATATTTGACTGAGACAGCTCGGAGCGAAAACCGGTAGTCTGTTCCAGTTCTCTTGCTCAAGCACGTCTGCAATCTCGCGCGCGCAACCACATAATCGTCATGAGCCCCTAATCGACAGTATATTTGACAGTCGACGTCGCTTTCGCTTCATAATCGAGCTGTGTCGTTTGCCCATATCGCATGCAATCGTGAATATGGACTACACCGATTGGGTAGCCAGGGCGGTCTTCGTCCGTCACAAATGCCGTAATGATCTGACGGTCATTGAGAAGCCTCAACGCATCTTCAACAAGCATATTTGCGGGAACAGTCACCGGATTAGAAGTCATGATATCCATTGCTGTTCGGTCGAGTAAGTTTGTGAGATTGCGGCGGAGATCACCATCTGTGATCACTCCCGCCAAGCGACCATCGGGATCCATAACTCCTGCTATGCCAAGGCTACCCGCTGTCATGGCGGTCACAACCTCCGGCATCGACTGACCAAATCCAACAAGCGGCATGCTTTCGCCAGAACGCATTATTTGCGTAACGGCTAAAAAATGAGAAGCAAGAAAGTCATCGACATGACGCCGTACGCTCGAACCCTCTCGATAATCTGCGCGGATGGCTCCGAGCACTTTACGGAGATAAAATATATTACCGATTAGCAGGCCCGAAGTGCGCGACTTGAAACCAAATAGGGGCCGGTCACCTGCCACTACATCTCGCTGCTCATTCGTTTGAACGACTATATCGTCTTCACGGATCTTCAGCTGGTCAAACCCTATGATCACATCTTCTTGATAGTGTTGAACATAGGTGGCTTTATCGCGACCGCCGTCTATTTCGAATAAAGGAATGACGAACCCATCACCGATTGCGGAAGCATGGAGTGCGCCAGTCAACCGGAAGAATTGCGGCATTAGCGGCATCATGAGATGTAATTCCCGCTCTTGAGCCAAGCTCGCGTCACATCCCGGATCTGCCGTTGACGCGCGTCTATATTGTCAAGATCAAGCTTGTAAGGAACACATTCCGCGCCCAGGCCAGATGCAAACGCCACGACCTCAGGGTCCTCCAACGCCGTATCCGGTCCCACGATAGCCAGTAGGGTCGCACGCTCCAATTTAATTGGTGCAGTGAAGTGCAGCTCTATCGAAGCCGCTCGCTGATCATAGTCCGTCTTGCCGTTTGGAACGCATATCTGCTTCATACTATAGCTATGGAAATCGAGCGTTGAAATTCGGTTCGATAGATCATCCCGCACTTTCCATTCATAATAAGCTGCGTTGTCTTCAAAAAAAGCATTGACCACCTGAGCAGGCATTTCTTTCTTCTGCGGAAGATAATATTCTTCCATCACTGCATTATCGCAAATATCACGATAAAATTTATCATAGCCGCCAGAATCGAAAGGCAGCATACTCGCGGGACAAGGCAATTTATTGTAATCTAAAATAAATGTATAAAGTGCCGAAAAGATATCACTGCTTGATCTGCCATCACTATTCGGCCGATAACTCGGTTTCCCGTAAAAGAAGAATGAAGCCTCCTTACCAATAACGGAGTCAAGCTTTCCGACTGCAATCTCTCCGCTATCCATAATCCGCAAGAAGCTTCGTCCAAAGCAAGTGTGCATAACCGGAAGGATCGGCATTGCCGCTGATGAGGAACCAATGAAGGCGTGGAAGCGGTGCGCTGGACTAGGAGTGATTGGACGGTCCTTTGACGAGAGGTCAAGACTAGGACAGCGACTAAACAGGACTATTGGGGCTATTTCAACATCAAAAAACGGTCAGTATTTTGCTAAATCTCGTCGAAAGACTCTCATCTTTGCAAATACAATCTGATCACGTCCAGATTCTGATCACAGCCTCTAATCTAGCCTACTCGCCCGCTACGCCTGCGCCGCAGATCACCTTGCCCACGCCGCGCCGGTTCACGGTGCAGGATGGCTGACCCTGGACGATGGTATCGCCCGATCCGGTTGAGGTGACGCGCGCCTGACCGCTGACGGTCATGGTGATGGAGCCCGGCCCGTCATTGGCGATGGTTGCGCCCCGCGCCTCCAGGCCGGTCGCCGCCAGTTCCCCTGGCCCATTGACCGTGGCGCGCACTTCTCGTGCCGTACCGGAAATGGTCAATTTGCCGCCGCCGCCAACATAGAGGTTAAGCCGGTCGATATCGGCCTCTTCGACGATCATCTCACCATTGCCGCTCATCGACAGGTCAGCTTCCAACCCAGCCAACTCACGAATGGCCAGCACCGCACCGCCCAGCACCATGGCGCGGCGCAATTGCCCGGTGGAGAGCATGATGGTCGGCGCGTCGACAGTGTCATCACCGCCAAAACCGCCACTTGGCCCATCGGCCATCCGCACGGTCAACAGCCCGCCCGATACCGACAATTGCACCCGGTCGAGCGCCTCGCGGTCGCCCTCTCCGCTACCGCTAACGCCACTGCCTGTCGTCAGAATGACGCGTACCGGCGCCTCGACGCGGATGCTATCGAAGCTAGTAACGATATAGCCGCGCATCGCAGCCTGAGCTGGCGTGGCCCCTGTCATCACCACAAGCAGCGCGGCAATCAGACGCATGAAAAAGGGGCGCCAAACGCGACGCCCCTCTTCAGCTTTTTCGATGAAAGCCAATATTATTCCGCCTTTTCCTTGGCGTATTTCGGTGCGGCTTCATTCAGGATCTCAAGGATCTTGCGCAGCGCACTCGGCTCGTCGGTTTCTTCCATCGCGGCCAACTCACGGGCCAGACGGCTCGAAGCGGCTTCGAAAATCTGACGCTCGGAATAGCTCTGCTCCGGCTGATCGTCGGCACGGAACAGATCGCGTGTCACCTCGGCAATGGATACCAGATCGCCCGAGTTGATCTTGGCTTCATATTCCTGAGCGCGGCGCGACCACATGGTGCGCTTCACCTTCGGCTTGCCCTTGAGGGTTTCGAGCGCTTCGCCAAGCGTCTTGTTCGACGACAGCTTGCGCATGCCGACGCTTTCCGCCTTGTTCGTGGGAACACGCAGGGTCATGCGTTCTTTCTCAAAACGCAGCACATAAAGTTCAAGGTCCATTCCCGCGATCTGCTGGCTCTGCAGCTCGATCACACGGCCCACACCGTGCTTGGGATATACAACATAATCACCGACGTCGAAGGACAGGGCTTTAGAAGCCATTGGCAACCTTTCTTCATTCTCAGGGGGCGGATCAGCGGTGTACATATATGCGTACACAGGCACACCCAGTAGATGCGCGCGCCGATCTAAGGATCATTACGTAAGTCTCCTGACGGGGTGCGACGATCCCGCCTTCGAGCGTATTTTAACAGATTCGTAATAAAATTACCAGCCCGCTCATCATTATGGGGTGAGCAGGCCTCTATTGCCTAGAATTTCGGTAGAGTTGGCGGTTAACGCCTCAATCGCCCTCGCCCGGCTCGGCGGAGAAATATTTCTCAAACTTGCCCTCTTCGCCCTTATGCTCATCGGCATCGTCGGGCTGTTCGCCCTTGGTAGTGATATTGGGCCATTCAGCGGAATATTTGGTGTTCAGCTCCAGCCACTGCTCCAGGCCATTTTCGGTGTCGGGCAGGATCGCTTCAGCCGGGCATTCAGGTTCGCACACGCCGCAGTCAATGCATTCGTTGGGGTTGATAACCAGCATGTTCTCGCCCTCGTAGAAGCAATCTACGGGGCATACCTCGACGCAATCCATATATTTGCAGCGAATGCAGGCGTCGGTCACAACATAGGTCATCTGCGTAATTTCCCTTCCCGGCAGCGCGTCTCACGACGCGCAGGCGACTATATCTATGATCGTCCTGCTATTCCCGCCCCACGCCTGCGTCAATATCGTAATGGACAAGAAATCCTGTCAACTGCCCAATTCCAGCTCTTCATAGCAGGTCAGCGCTTCGCTGGCCGGTCCCCGCCGCAGGGGCAAACCAAGCACCCGGACCACACGAACCTGCGCCCCGTGAGCGAATGTTATCAGGTCGCCAACCCGTATTGGACTGTGCGCCCGTTCTATACGGCGGCCATTCACGCGCATCGTTCCCTGTTCCGCCATGGCTTGTGCTATGGAGCGGCTCTTGGCGAGACGTACGAACCAGAGATATTTGTCGATGCGAAGCGTGGGAGCATGCCCGCTCTGAACTACGCTGGCCATCAAGCCTTCACCGGGCGATCAATCATTGCGTCCCAGTAATTCAGCCAGTCCGGCGAATGCGCCGCCGCCCGCCGGCCGGTCAGCCGCTTTCTCGGGACGGCTGAAACGCCCGGGCTTATTTTCACGCGCCTGCCGGCCATCCTGCTTGCGCGGTTTACCGCCCTGCTTCCCGGACGGATGATGCGCAGGGCGCGACTGGCGCGCGTCATTCCTGCCGCCACCCACTGAGCGTTCGCGCGGCTTGTACCGGCCACGGAATACCCAGTTGGCGCCCTGAGGCTCAGCCTGCGCCTCTCCCTCTGCACTTTCCGCCACCTCGGCTTCTGGCGACGCTGGCGGCTCAACAGGTGGAGCAGGGGTTTCTTCGGGAATGAGAGGCGGCGTTTCCGCCGGAGGCACCGCAGGCGCAGGCTCATCGGGCAGAACTGGCGTTTCATCCGGTGTCGATCCGGGATGAACATCCGGCGGGGAGAGGGGCGGCAATTCGGTTGGCATTGGCGGCGTTTCCGGGTCGCCCTGCACCGCTATGGCCGTATCGGTTTCTGCCGGAGCGCTATCCTCAGCGACAACCGGGGTTTCTGCGGGAGCGGGAGTGATGGGCCGGAACCCCGCATTGCGCATGATATGATTGAACAGTTTTTCCGACAGCCCGAGAGAGACGATAAACGGCGACGTCACGTCATAGCGCTCGTTCTTTGCAATGGCCTCGTGGCCACCACGCGCGATCCGCTCAACCATGTCGATACGCACCTGTGTATCGCCAAAACCACGATAACCCGCATGCCGTGCACCCATCTGTTCATCACGGCTGCTCAGCGTCAGCAACACAGCGCCCGCTTGCGGCAGTGGCAGCATGGGTTTCTCACGTCTGACCGCCATCAGCGCCAGACGCCACTGCGCAGCACCGGGTTTCAAAAGCGCGTGATGATAGATATCGAGCACACCGATCGTGAACCCGGCCTTGCGCAGCAATTGCCGCTGCTCCTTGTCGAGAAGATTGAGCGCGTCATCCAGGTCCTGCCGCGCGACAATACCGCCGGCATCCGCGAGCTGGATGAAGAGAGCGCGTACAACCGCCGGGGTTTCGGCCTGCGTTGACTGGTCGAGTATCGTGCTAAGCGGCGCAAGATGCTTTTCATGCTGGGCCTTCATCCAAGCCCCTAATCGCGCGGTCACGCGGTTCGACACATCCTGCCCCAGCGCCATGATCGCCTTGTCTGTGCGAACCTCAGGACTGAGCAAGGCCGGGCCAGGATGCAAGCTGGCGACTTTCTGCCCTTTCCAAGCGATAGTGGGGCTGCCCCCTGCCTCCGCCAGCAGCGAAAATTCCGCGTCGGGCGCGGCGATCAGTTCTTCGGCCTGCACGTTCAACATCTTCCCCAATCGCCGCTCCGCAGCGGCCAGCAACAATTTCCGATCCCCACCCCTAGCCAAGGGATCGACATGGAAGCGGAATCCTTCCAGCCGTCCTAGCGTTTCTCCATCTACCTGCACAGCCCCATCTGAGTCCACATTGACAGGAAGATGCTCCGTCTTTCGGCCCAGATCGCGCAACAGCACCGACGTCCGCCGGTCAACGAAACGCTGCGTCAACGCGGCGTGCAGGGCGTCTGACAGTTTTTGCTCCAGCGCGCGGGTGCGCTCCGCCATTTCGGCGGGATGCGCCAACCAGTCGGGCCTGTGCGCTATATAAGCCCATGTGCGCGCCGCAGCGATACGCCCCGACAGGGTATCGACATCGCCCTGCACATTATCGAGACGGGCAATATTCTGCGCGAACCAGTCGCGCGGCACATGCCCGTCGCCCTCGCTGCGGAAGCGCCACAGGCGCGCAACCATGCGATGATGATGTTCCATGCCCAGCTTCTGGAAATCCGGCAAGCCGCAAATATCCCAAAGACGCCGCACATCCTTGTGCGTGCGCACCTGCTCGCGCACTTCGGATGCGTCGGCCATGGCCTTCAGCACAGCCAGGTCGATAGCCTGAGGCGCAGCACGCAGTTCCGGCCCATCCGGCCGCACTTCCAGTGCCCCGATCAGCGCGTCTATGCTGTCCATCTGCGGATCGCCATCGCGCCAAAAAAGCTGCTCAATACGGGGGAATTCATGCTCTTCTATCGCAGAGATTTCCTCTGGCCGGAAAGCGCCGTCGCCATCCTCCGCACCCAGCGATCCAAAAGTGCCATCCTTGTGATGACGCCCCGCCCGTCCGGCGATCTGCGCCATTTCCGACACGGTCAGCCGCCGCGTGTGGCGCCCATCGAATTTGCGCAAGGACGCGAAAGCGACATGGCTGACATCCAGATTGAGGCCCATGCCGATGGCATCGGTTGCAACAAGATAATCGACATCGCCGTTCAGGAACATCTGCACCTGCGCATTGCGGGTCGAGGGCGACAGCGCGCCCATCACCACCGCCGCTCCGCCGCGCAATCGCCGGAGCATTTCCGCCACCGCGTAGACCTCTTCGGCTGAAAAGGCGACGATGGCAGACCGCTTGGGCAGGCGGGACAGTTTCCTGGCCCCGGCATAGCTGAGTGTCGAAAAACGCGGGCGAGAGATGATTTCCGCATCGGGCAGCAAAGCACGCACCATGGGCGCGAGCGCCTCTGAACCGAGGATCATCGTCTCCTCCCGGCCCCGTGCGCGCAGCATCCGGTCGGTAAAGATATGGCCGCGCTCGGGATCCATGCCAAGTTGTGCCTCATCCAGCGCGACGAACGCAAAGTCCCTGTCTTTTAACGGCATGCTCTCCGCCGTGCACAGGTACCAGCGCGCACCGGGCGGTTCGATCTTCTCCTCGCCAGTGATCAGCGCGACCTCTTTGGGCCCCTTGATAGCCACCACCCGGTCATAAACCTCACGCGCCAGCAGGCGCAGCGGAAAGCCCATCATACCGCTGGAATGGGCGCACAGACGCTCGACCGCCAGATGCGTCTTGCCGGTGTTGGTGGGACCAAGCACCGCCGTGACGGATGCGCGGGAGAACTCAACCATGCGCTCTTGTCGAACAAGCGGGCGGACATCGCAAGGGGGTAGCCGCCTGTCTTTTACCGACACCTGCGCACATCTCATCGCGCCAAACCCCGGAAAACCGGGAAATTAATTTGACTTTAACCCTCTGGCCTCACAAAAGTCGCGCAAATCGGTGCAAAGCGGGTGCGCTGAGAGAGCAAGAATTGAGACACCGGGGGGATCGCCGGATTGTTTGCAAAAAGTGATTTTGGGCCAATACAAGGCAGCGCGGGCGCGTCGAGCGCGTCGCTGTGGCTGACGAAAGCGCAGGAAAACGACGCCTCCACCGGAACTTTCGGCGCACGCGTCTCCGTGCGCTCGATCATGGACTGGCGCTCTCACATCAGCAACTGGGCTTATGAGATCAACCTCGTTCCCGACCTTGGACAGAATATCGGCAGCCTGGAATGGCTGCGGGGTGCGGCGACATGCGCGGCCCTGTGCTTCACCGCCATCAGCCTGAGACCCGAATTCGCGCCTCTGCCCGCCGCACCGCAATCCGTCATGACGCCTGCAAGCTATGACGAATTCCGTTCTCAGATGATTACCCCGCTCGCGCTGGGCGCGGATAGCGGCCGCCATATGGGCTCGACCGACGCCGTCGCAGCACTGAAGGAAACGCCGGAACGGCCGATGATACAGCTGTCCGCCGCCATCGGGGCCAGCGACAGCTTTCAGCGCACGCTCTCCCGTGCAGGTGTCAGCACATCGGACGCTAAGCAGATCGTCGAATTGCTGGGTGACGATGTCGCCCCCGGCGCGCTGACACCCGGAACGCGCCTCGACCTTACGCTTGGCCGCCGCCCGAACCGCAATGTGCCACGCCCGCTCGACGGCCTGTCCTTCCGCGCGCGGCTCGATCTTGCCATCGACGTGACACGCCAGAACGGCGCGCTCAACGTCAACCGCACCCATATCGCCATCGACAACACACCGATGCGCATTCGCGGCGTCGTGACCGACAGCCTGTATCAGGCCGCACGCGCAGCAGGCGCAACTCCGGCGACAGTGCAAACCTATCTGCGCGTCATCAAGCAGCAGGTCGCTCTGGGCCGTATCGGCGCGGGCGACCAGTTCGATATCATCGTCGCTCATCGGCGTGCCGCAACCGGCGAGACCGAGGTGGGCGAACTGCTCTATGGCGGGTTGCAATTCGCCAGCGGCAAGAAGGTCGAAATGCTGAAATGGGCGCATCAGGGCAAGGCCGAATGGTTTGAGGCGTCCGGCGTCGGCAAGAAACGCCCCGGCCTCGGCAAACCCGTTACTTCTGCGCGCCTTTCCTCCGGCTTCGGCATGCGTTTCCACCCCATTCTTGGCTATTCGCGCATGCATGCAGGCGTCGATTTCGCCGCCTCGACCGGCACACCGATCTATGCGGTCACCGACGGGCGCGTTTCCTATGCCGGACGAAATGGCGGCCATGGCAAGTTCGTCAAGCTCAGCCATAGCGGCGGTCTCGCGACCGGTTATGCGCATATGAGCCGCATCGCCGTATCCGCGGGCCAGCGCGTGCGGCGCGGTCAGGTTATCGGCTATGTCG
The DNA here is from genome assembly GCA_020446425.1 of Sphingobium sp. GTDB lineage: Bacteria > Pseudomonadota > Alphaproteobacteria > Sphingomonadales > Sphingomonadaceae > Sphingobium. The sequence goes on from JAGRES010000013.1 coordinate 87,402, forward strand.
GCTCGACCGGACTGTCGACCGGCCCGCACCTGCATTATGAGGTCTATCGCAACGGCAAGACCGTCAACCCGATGTCGGTCAAGTTCGAGCAGACTTCGCAGCTTGCTGGCCGTGAATTGTCGGCATTCCGCACCAAACTGGCGGATCTGAAACGCACTGCGCAAGGCCCTGTCGTCGCCGTGGTTCCCGCCAATCTGGTGAAGCCGCGCGCCGAAGAAGAAGCCAAAAAGGCCAAGCCCGCCAAGATCGCGATGCGCTAATCCGCTTGCGGTGATTTCCGGCACATCCTAAAGCCCTATCATGCCCGATCCGACCGCTTCCTATCCCGCCCTGCGTCTGCGCCGCACCCGCGCTCATGCATGGAGCCGCGCGATGTTCGCGGAGAACCGGCTGCACCCCAGTGACTTGATTTGGCCGCTATTCGTTACAGAAGGCAGCAATGTCGAGGAACCTATTGCATCGCTTCCCGGCGTTTCCCGCTGGTCGGTGGATGGCATTGTCGGCTGCGCGCGGCAGGCGCGCGATGCGGGCATCCCCTGCCTCGCGCTGTTTCCCAATACGCAGCCCGAACGCCGCAGTGACGATGGGCGTGAGGCGCTTAATCCCGACAATCTGATGTGCCGCGCCATTCGCGCCATCAAGGATTCCGTGCCGGGTATCGGCATCCTGACCGATGTCGCACTCGATCCTTACACCGCCCATGGTCAGGACGGGCTGGTCGACGATGACGGCTATATCCTCAACGACGAAACCATCGAAATTCTGGTTGGCCAGTCGCTCAATCAGGCAGCAGCAGGCGCCGACATCATCGCGCCCAGCGATATGATGGATGGCCGCGTCGGCATTATACGCGGCGCGCTGGAAAGCCATGGCCATATCAATGTGCAGATCATGGCCTATGCCGCCAAATATGCCAGTGCCTTCTATGGCCCTTTCCGCGACGCCGTGGGGTCTCGCGGGCTGCTGAAGGGCGATAAAAAGGGGTACCAGATGGACCCCGCCAATGCCGAAGAGGCTCTGCGCGAAGTTGCGCTCGACATTGCCGAGGGTGCGGACAGCGTGATGGTCAAGCCCGGCATGCCCTATCTCGACATTATCCGGGCGGTGAAGGACCGCTTTGAAATCCCGGTTTTCGCCTATCAGGTGTCCGGTGAATATGCGATGATCGAAGCCGCAGCGGCAACCGGCGCGGGGGACCGCGATGCGCTGGTGATGGAAAGCCTGCTCGCCTTCAAACGGGCGGGGTGCTCAGGCATTCTTACCTACCACGCGCTTCATGCGGCGCGATTGATGCACTGACAAAACAGGTTCAGCCAACCCTTTTCGGCCATTAGACCATGATGATTGCAAGTTGCGCAACCATCGTTGCTTAATTTGCGTTTGCGATTGATTCTGAAGTACAGCATTAAAAGGGCGAAATAAGGATAATTGGGTGTTTGTTTGGCATTCCACATGAGGAGACTCTTATGAGAATGCTATTTTTTTATTCCGCTGCCCTTTCCGTTTCTCTGGCAGGCCCAGTAAATGCAAAGAATTCTGATGAGGAAACCTTCAAATATGATGGCGTAACCTATGTCTACAAAGTAGAGAATGAGGGTTCCGCTCAGATTATTAAGGGCAAGTCATATCCCGGCAACAAATCATTCACTCTTCGGGTGAATGACGAAACTGTTCGCGGGATTTATGGAGATCAATCCGTCAATTTCAAAGTGAAAGACGCAAAAAATGCGATCAATCGCGGAGAAGCATCAATAATCACCATGCGCTGATTATTATATTGATCTATATCGAGAAAGAGGGCGGCCCACGGCGCCCTCTTTTTTCAGCACTTATGGTTGCAGCAGCATTGCCTGCAATTTGTCGATCTCGCTATTTTGCCGGTCAACCAACGCTGACGCACTGGCTATGGCCGTTTCCAGTTCTGCTGTTCCGTCAGATGCTTTGCCATCATATATGGCCCCCAGACGATCAGCGTGCAGACGGTCGAGTTCTGCAAGCGCAATCAGGCTACCCGAGCGCGCTTTCTCGATTTTTCCCAGCGCGATGTGCGCCAACACCCAATTCTCGCTCAGAACCGCTGCATTTCGGGCGGCACGAACGCGCTGGGCATTTTCGGCCAGAGCCAGTTCAAACAGCGTGTCAGCGTCTTTTGCCCGCATCGAGATGTCTGCGAGCCTAAGGCTAAATGCCTTATCCGTGGCGGCATCGCCCTTCTCTGACGGTGCCCCGCCTTCCGTCATGGGCGCAGTGTCCGCATCTACATTTTCAACAGCTCTCTTGGCGAGCGAGGGGTAGCCACGCCCATCCTCTCCCGCGCAGCCCGGCAACAGAAGAAGTCCGCATAGAAATGTTACGCTTAATCTCATACGCCCGCCCATAATCTCCCCCACCGCTGCGCGCAATGGGGCAAGCTCATCCAGCCGCATCAACCCCTGTTCAAAGCGATTGGCAATCGCTGAGCCCCGCCCTATGGGGAAGCATGCTCATGGCGCTTTCCAGCATATTTCCGGTATTTGCGATCATCATGGCGGGCTATCTTGCCGGAAAAACCGGCATCGTGCCGGCAGCGGCTCATGCACAGCTCAATCGTTTCGTCATCTGGCTGGCCTTGCCTGCGCTCATGTTTTCCATCGTCGCCACCACCGATTGGCACGGCCTATGGAATGGCGATTTCGTCATCGCGATCATGAGCAGCAGCATGGCGGTTTTCTTTATCGGCATGGCGCTGGGCCGCCTGCGCGGTCTACCGTCAGCGGACATGGCGGTCGACGGCCTCAATACCAGCTATTCCAATGCGGCTTATATCGGGCTTCCGTTATTCCTGATCGCCCTTGGCCCGAATAGCGCGCCCTATGTGATTGTCGCGGCCACGCTGATGCTCATGAGCCTGTTTGCGCTCAGCATCATAATGATCGAGCTGGGCCACAACCGGGCACACGGCATTGGGCATGCCGTCGCCAAGGCTGGGCTGGCGCTGATTCGCAATCCGGTGATGATCGGCCCCGCTTTCGGTCTGGCCTGGTGGCTCACCGGGTGGACGCTACCCGCACCTGTCGACGCATTCACCCATATGCTGGGTACGGCGGCCAGCCCCACAGCTCTGGTCGCCATCGGCCTGTTCCTGGCCGAGCGCAAACTTGGCGAAGCGTTGCACAATATGGCCGTGATCCGCCTGACTGCGGTGAAGCTGCTGCTGCACCCGGCCATTACCGCCGTGATCGTATGGCCAGTATTAAACATGGACGCCTTTGCCGGCACCATGGCGATCCTCATTGCTGCGCTGCCCACGGGAACGGGCCCGTTCATGGTCAGCAGCTTTTATGCGCGCGACGGGAAGGCGACATCCGGCACGATATTGCTGACTACCATAGTGTCGGTCGCGACTATTGCCGCGCTATTGAGTTTTTTGCCGCGATAAACACCGCTGAATCGGTTGACATAAGCCCCTCGATCCACTAACGGCCCACTTTCCGCGCGGATGCCGGGGGCCGCGGCTCCATGGGTATGCGCCAAGCATTTTTGGATGAAGAGATTAAAGCCATGTTCGCAGTCGTGCGCACGGGCGGCAAGCAGTATCGCGTTGCCGCAGGAGACAAAATAGTCGTAGAAAAGCTGGCGGGTGAAGCCGGCGATACGATCACGCTGGACGATGTCCTGCTGGCCGGCGAAGGCGCCGACCTGAAAGACACCAAGGGCCTGACCGTGTCTGCAGAAATCGTCGCGCAGGCGAAGGGTGAGAAGGTCATCGTCTTCAAGAAGCGCCGCCGCCACAATTATCGCCGCCGCAACGGCCACCGTCAGCGCCACACGATCCTGAAGATCGTGGCAATCGGTGGCGACAAGCCGAAGAAGGCCGCCGCCAAGAAGGCCGCGCCGAAGGCCGATGACACCGCGGCAGCCGAAGCCTGAGCGCGGACAAGATTCAAGGAGTATAGACCATGGCACATAAGAAAGCAGGCGGTTCGTCGCGCAACGGTCGCGATTCAGAATCCAAACGCCTTGGCGTGAAGAAGTTCGGCGGTCAGCACGTGATCGGCGGCAACATCATCATTCGCCAGCGCGGCACCCGCGTCTATCCCGGCCGCAATGTCGGCATGGGCAAGGACCACACATTGTTCGCGCTTGGTGAAGGCCGCGTGGTATTCCACGATGGCAAGCTCGGCCGCAAATATGTGTCGGTCGACATGGTGGCCGAAGCCGCCGAATAACGGACGATCTGTACCGGGTCGTCCATGGGACGCCCCGGAACACGCAGACTCGGCACCAGCCAGATCAGCAGACGGGGCGCCCCAATCGGGCTCGCCCCGTTTTTTTTCATGTTTGTTTTTAAGCATGGAACTTCGATCCATCCGAAGCGTCACACGGATCGAAGCGGGAAGCGGGTAAATCCGTCTATAATGTCGTAATGCTGTAACCGAAGATGGCCACAGCCGCGACGCACGAGAGGATAAAGACAATGTTCGCAAGAACGGAAAGACTGTTACTGCGTCCCGGTTGGACCGAGGATGCACCTGCGCTGAAGTCAGCTATTGCCGATCCGGCCGTCATCAGGAACCTGGCACAGGCTCCCTGGCCTTATGAGATCGAAGATGCACGGGCCTTTTTGACCAGTGGCTGGAATCCTGCGCGACCAAATTTCCTGGCGTTCAGCCGCACCCGCGGTGCACCCAGGCTGATCGGCGGTTGCGGCATCCGCGACGATGCCGACGGCGATCTGGAGCTGGGATACTGGATCGCTCGGCCCTATTGGGGCCTGGGCTTCGCGACTGAGGCCGCCAGCGCAGTGATGCAACTCGCACGCGCAACGGGCATGCCCCGCATAAAGGCAGGCCATTTTGTGGATAACCCCGCGTCAGGCAGGGTTTTGTGCAAGCTCGGTTTTCGCCCCACCGGGCGTGTGGAGAAGCGTTTCAGCCGTGGCAGAGGCACAGACGTTGAAACCATGCTGTTTGAAGACAGCGGCTCAGGCGCGGGTCCCAAACCGGGCAATGAACCCGTGCAGGAACTCTATACGGACCAGGCGGCAATTGCCGCCTGAGTCCATTTCTGGCACAGTTCAATCTAAGTAAAATCCCGCAATTTCTTGCAGTTGTAACAATATGCCATCATGTTCCAATCACAGGAACAGGGGTGAGTCATTATGATTAATTGCAAAAGATTCGCAGAATCATTAGCATTTAGCGTGAAATTTCAGACTGTTATCGCTACCGCCGCTTTGTCGATATCGGCAGGGGCAGCCAGCCAACCAGCTCTCGCCAATACGCTGACTCAGGAACAGGCGTTGGGCAAAGCGCTGTTTTTCGACAAGAGCCTGTCTGCGACGGGACAACAGGCATGCGGATCATGCCATTCGGCCAGCACCGGCTTTACCGACCCCGACAAGTCACACCCCACATCCAAGGGCGACAACCCGCTCCTGTTCGGCAACCGCAATACGCCGACCGCCATGTATCAGGCCTACAGCCCCGAATTCGGTTATGACGCGACCGAGGGTCTGTGGGTTGGCGGCCAGTTTCTCGATGGGCGGGCAGCAACACTTGAGATACAGGCCATGGCGCCGTTTCTGAACCCTGTGGAAATGGGCAACGCCTCCAAGGCCGTGGTCATCGCGAAACTGCAGAATGGCATCAACGCCTCGGCTTTCACCGCCGTTTATGGGGCCGATATCTTCAACAATGTCGACAATGCCTATGACAAGGTGGCCCAGGCCATCGCATCCTACGAGCGCTCTTATGAGCTGTCACCCTTCACCTCCAAGTTCGATTATTACCTCAAGGGCGAAGTCAAGCTGACGCAGAGCGAACAGCGCGGCCTTGCGCTGTTCAACGATCCGATGAAGGGCAATTGCGCGGCTTGCCACATCAGCGATCCATTAGATGACGGCACACCGCCGCTGTTCACCGATTTCACATACGATAATATCGGCATTCCGAAAAACTATGGCAGCGACTTCCTGACGCTCGACGATGAATTCAACCCCGACGGCACCAGCTTCATCGACTATGGCCTCGGCGGCGTGCTGGATGACGAAGACCTTTATGGCGCGTTCAAGGTTTCAACCCTGCGCAACATCGCGATCACCGGCGCCTATGGCCATAATGGCTGGTTCGACACGCTCGATCAGATTGTCGATTTCTACGCCACGCGCGACGTAAAGCCGCAATGCACCAGCTCAAACATTAGCTCGACCGAGGCGATGCTGCTGGGCTGCTGGCCGAAAGCGGAATTTCCGGACCAGATGAATGTCGATGAGCTCGGCAACCTGCCGCTCAACAAATGGGAAAAGCAATATATCGTCAGCTTCCTCGGCACGCTGACCGACGGGTACAGCTTCGCCGCTGTGCCGGAGCCGCAGACATGGGCGCTGATGATCGTCGGGCTTGGTGGTGTTGGCGCGGGCCTGCGCCGCTCGCGCCGCAGGCAGGCGAAACGCGCCATACAAACCGCATCCTGAAAAGGAGAGCTTGCGGGGCAGGTCGCGTCCCCCTGCCCCGCATCTTTTCTGGCCATCCGGGGAAAGGCGCGATAAACGCGCGTCATGCATTTTCTCGATCAGGCCAAAATCTTCATACGCTCCGGCGCGGGTGGTCCCGGTGCCGTCAGTTTCCGGCGCGAAAAATATATCGAATATGGCGGTCCTGACGGCGGTGACGGCGGCAAGGGCGGCGATATCATTTTCGAAGCGGTGGCGGGCCTCAACACGCTGATCGACTTTCGTTATGCCCAGCATTTCAAGGCGCAGCGCGGCATCCCCGGCGCGGGCAAGGACCGTACCGGTGCAGGCGGCAAGGATCTGGTCATCGAGGTTCCGGTTGGCACGCAGGTGATAGCCGACGATGGCGAAGATACACTACTCGCCGATTTCACAAAGGTTGGACAACGACAGGTTTTCCTGCGCGGCGGGGATGGTGGCCGCGGCAATGCGAGCTACAAAAGCTCGACCAACCGCGCCCCGCGCCAGCACGGCACCGGCTGGCCGGGCGAGGAAATGTGGGTATGGCTGCGTCTTAAGCTGCTGGCCGATGTCGGCCTTGTCGGCTTGCCCAATGCAGGCAAATCCACCTTCATCAATCAGGTAACGAACACCAAGGCCAAGGTCGGCGCCTACCCCTTCACCACCACCAAGCCGCAACTCGGCGTCGTCCTGCACCGCGACCGTGAATTCGTGCTCGCCGATATTCCCGGCCTGATCGAAGGTGCGGCGGAGGGCGCGGGCATTGGCGACCGGTTCCTCGGCCATATCGAGCGCTGCCGGGTGTTGCTGCACCTGATCGACGCCACCGGAGACGACCCGGTCGAGGCATGGCGGGTCGTGCAGGGCGAGCTGGAAGCCTATGGTGCAGGGTTGGAGGACAAGCCGCAGCTGCTCGTGCTCAACAAGGGCGACCTGCTCGGCCCGGAGCTGATGGAAGACGTAGCCTCGCAATTGCGCGAAGCAGCGGGCATCGACCGCATCTTCCTGATATCAGGGGCTACCGGTGAAGGTGTGAAACCGATGCTGGATGCCGTATTGCCGATATTGGATGCAGATAAACAGGAAAGCGAAGCGGACGAACCAGAAGCCGCAAGCGATAGCGGAGAGGAAAAGCCATGGTCGCCGATCTGAACCCCGACGAGCCCGCCAGCGGTAACGATGCAGGCTGGCCCCTGCGGAGCTGGGGGCTCGCGCTGCTCGGTGCTTTAGTGGGCCTCGCCATCTATCACATCGTCAACGAAGGCAGCCGCTATCACTGGACAGAAGACGCCACCCGGCTGGCGCTCGCCTCTTTCCTCAGCACGGCAGGCATCGCCTTCGCCTTTGTCGTCGAGCGCGGCCGTATCAAGGGCAGCGCCATTTTTGCCATCATCGCCGGTCTGGTCGTCGCTTCGGTCCTGTACTGGAGCGGCGATTTCACAAGCTGGGAACCCTGGCGGCTGGTCAGCGCCTTGCTGACTATCGCCATCGCCGCGCCGCTGTTTCAGGGCTGGCGCGATGGGGGCAGCCGCAAATGGCATATCCCCTATGTTGAGACGCATAATCGCGCCTGGACCAATGTATGCCTGTGGTTCGCAACCTGGGCCTTTGTGGGACTGGTGTTCCTGCTGGCATGGCTGCTCGCCGCACTATTCAACCTGATCGGCATCGACGCGCTGGAGGAACTGCTCAAGAAAAACTGGTTCGCAATGATGCTCGCTGGCGCATCCTTTGGCGGAGCCTGCGGCCTTCTGCGCGATCATGAACGCATCGTCCGGCTGTTGCAGCGGGTGATTATGATCGTGCTCTCGGTGCTCGCGCCGGTGCTGGCCATAGGCCTCGTGCTGTTCCTCATTGCCCTGCCCTTCACCGGGCTGGAAGCGCTGTGGGAAACGACCAAATCGACCACGCCGATATTGCTGTCCTGCGTGATCGGTGCGCTGATCCTTGCCAATGCCGTGATCGGCGACAAACCCGAGGACGAGGCGAAGCTGCGCCCGATGCGCTGGAGTGCGATGGCGCTGGGTGTCGTGATATTGCCGCTCGGCATCATCGCCGCCATTTCGACGGGCCTGCGCATCCAGCAATATGGTCTGACGCCGGAACGCCTGTGGGCCGTGACCTTCACCGCCATCGCCTGCGCCTATGGCCTCGCCTATCTGGTTTCGCTGGCGCGAGGACGGGAAGCGGGCTGGACCGGCTTTGTGCGTCCAGCCAATATGCGCCTCGCGGTCGGCCTGTGCGCCCTCGCCTTCCTGCTATCGACACCGCTCATCAGCTTCGGCGCGCTGTCCACACGTAACCAGATCGCGCGGCTGGAAAGCGGCAAAGTGAGCGCGGACAAGTTCGATTTCGCGGCCCTGCGCTTCGATTTCGGCCCGGCCGGCATGAAAGCGCTGAAGAAGCTGGCGAAAGACGGCAAGACCAAGGAAATTCGCACAGCCGCTACCGATATGCTTGCTTCCGACAGTCGCTATGCGGCTGTGGAGCGAAAGGAGAAAAGCGAGGCGCGCCGAAACATCGTGACACTGCCCAAGGATGCGAAACTGCCCGAAGCGCTGGTGCATCGGCTTGCCCAATATGGAGCATGCGCCGGAGAGAAGCCGTGCAACGTCATCTACAGGCCGGAAGCAGGGGAAGCGATTGTCGTCGGACGGTATGGCTCCAAGCTGCTCAAACAGGACAAGGATGGCTGGAATAATGTCAGTTACCGGGATGCCCGCCTGTCGAATGACGAAGCCAAGGCGATAAATGAAGCATTCAAGCAAGGCCGTGCAGAAATCCAAAATGTCGAGCGTCGGCAGGTCTTTATTGACGGCAAGCCGGTCGGCAAGGCATTTGAATAGGCTCTATGGGCGATCCTTCTTCTTCACTGGCGGGCTTTCCGGCGGCATCGGTCAAGCGGCTGGTCGTCAAGATCGGCTCTGCCCTGCTCGTCGACAGCGACGGCGCGATCCGCAGCGAGTGGCTGGCGGGCGTCGCGGCAGATATCGCCGCGCGGCGCACGGCGGGACAACAGATCATCGTCGTATCCTCCGGCGCGATTGCGCTGGGTGCGCGCCGCCTTGCCCTGCCCAAGGGCGGGCGTGGCAGCCTGGACGATGCACAAGCCGCCGCCGCCGTTGGCCAGATCGCGCTGTCGGGGCATTGGGCGAGCCTGCTTGGCGACAATGGCCTCACCGCCGCCCAGATGCTGCTCACGCTTGACGATCTGGAAAACCGCCGCCGCTATCTCAACGCCGCCGCCACGCTGGAGAGGCTGCTCTCGCTGGGCGTCGTGCCGGTCATCAACGAGAATGACAGCGTCGCCACCACGGAAATCCGCTTCGGCGATAATGACCGGCTGGCCGCGCGCATCGGGCAGGCGGCGCGCGCCGATGCCGTAGTGCTGCTCTCCGATGTTGATGGCCTCTACACCGCCAATCCGCACGGCAACCCGGATGCGCGGCTGGTACCCGAAGTCAAGCGTATCGACGCCGATATTCTGGCCATGGCCGATGGCGGATCGGGCAGCGGCATGGGGTCGGGCGGCATGGCCTCCAAAATCGAAGCCGCGAAAATCGCCACCGGCGCAGGCGCGCACCTAGCAATCATTTCGGGCAAGGCGGATCGGCCCTTGTCGGCATGGGAAGGCGGCGCGAACGGCACCATCTTCCTCGCGCAAACGGGCAAGCGCGCGCGCCAGAACTGGATCGCGGGCCGCTTAACGGTGAAGGGCTGGATCCTGATCGACGCTGGTGCAGAAGCGGCGCTGCGCAAGGGCAACAGCCTGCTTCCCGCTGGCGTTACTGAAATCGACGGTAGCTTCGCGCGCGGCGATATGGTCGATATCTGCGCGGCGGATGGCCAGCCCATCGCGCGCGGCCTTGCCGAATATGACGCCGATGACGCGCGGCGCATCGCGGGCAAACGCAAGAGCGAGATCGCATCGCTGCTCGGCACCGCCATGCGCCCCGCACTCGTCCACCGGGACCATATGGTCATCCTATGACACGCATCGTCGCAATGACCGGCGCAACCGGCTTTGTCGGCGCTGAGACGCTCGACCAACTCGCAGAAGCCGGTTTCGAGATCCGCGCGCTCGTCCGCCGCGCGCAGAACGAACGGGCGCATGTCACGTGGGTGCCCGGCTCTCTCAACGATCCTGCCGCGCTCGATACATTGATCGCGGGTGCGGACATCGTGCTGCATATCGCCGGGGTGGTGAATGCACCCAATCGGGCAGGGTTCGAGGCAGGCAATGGCGCCGGAACCGCCAATGTCATCGCCGCAATGAAGCGCGCGAGCCTGACGCGCCTGATCCATGTATCCTCCTATGCCGCGCGCCAGCCGGAGCTGTCCGACTATTGCGGGTCGAAGCATCTGGCCGAGGAACATGTGCGTGCGTCCGGCCTCGATTGGACCATGGTCCGCCCGCCCGCCGTTTACGGCCCGCGCGATACCGAGTTCCGCGAAGTCCTGCGCGTGGCCCGCCATGGCCTGCTGCCCGTTCCCTCCGTTGGCCGCGCTTCGCTTATCCATGTGCGCGATCTAGCGCGCGTGCTTGTCGCGCTGTGCGGCGGGGCGGGAGACCAGCATGTTGGCGCTTTGTGGGAAGTCGATGACGGCGCACCGGATGGCCTGTCACACAAGGAGTTGGCTGCCGCCATTGGCCGCGCGCTGGGCCGCAGGATTATCGCCCTGCCCGTGCCGCAGGCCGCACTGATGACGATTGCCAGGGCAGACCGGCTGGTGCGCGGCAGCCGCGCCAAGCTGACGCCCGACCGCGTGCGCTATATGTGTTACCCGGATTGGGTGGTCGACCCCGCCAAACGTCCGCCCGCCGATTTCTGGGCGCCCCAGATTTCCTATGACGAGGGCCTTGCCGAAATAGCCGCTTCCTTCAAAAGAGGGTAAGGGGTCGCCATACCCCTGCCCGATTACCGCCTTATTCGCTTGCCAAAGACCGCCAAGCACAGGCATGAACCGCCACTGGAATAACAAGAAAGACGACAGATGACCGATCGCCAGCAGATTTTCGACAGCATCGCCGCGCAGATCGCGCCCTTCAACAAGAAGGAGGTTGAGCTGACCGAGAGTACCACTTTCGCAGGCGATCTGGAGTGGGATAGCCTGACCGTCATGGATTTCGTCGCTGCGATTGAAGACGAGTTCGACATCATCATCACGATGAACATGCAGGCGGAGATCGAAACCGTGGGACAGCTCGTCGACGCGGTCGTGAAGTTGCAGGGATAATCATGAATCCCGTTCGTCCTGAGGAGCCGCGCATGCCTGTGCTTGTCGAAGGCGAAGCGGCGTCTCGAAGGACAGAACGCAGAGGGCCCTTCGAGACAGGGCTTCGACAAGCTCAGCCCCTCCTCAGGGCGAACGGATATTAGGACCGATACAAGATGACCGATCTTTTCTCGAAATTCGACGCGCTAATTGGGGAGCGTGAGGCGCTGCTCGCCACGGGCGTACGCGACCCCTTCGCCATCGTCATGGACGAGGTAAAATCCCCCACACTTGCCGTCATCAAGGGCAAGGAGACGATCCTGCTCGGCACGTACAATTATATGGGCATGACTTTCGATCCCGACGTGGTGCAGGCGGGCAAGGATGCGCTCGATAATTTCGGATCGGGTACCACCGGCAGCCGCGTTCTCAACGGCACCTATCAGGGCCACAAGGCGTGCGAAGAGGCGCTGCAGGAATTTTACGGCATGGATCATGCCATGGTCTTTTCGACCGGCTATCAGGCCAATCTGGGTATGATCTCCACGCTCGCGGGCAAGGGTGACTATATCATCCTCGACGCCGACAGCCACGCGTCCATCTATGACGGCTGTTATCTCGGCAATGCGGAGATCGTGCGCTTCCGCCACAACAGTGTCGAGGATCTCGACAAGCGTCTGGGCCGCCTGCCGGAAGACGCGCAAAAGCTGGTGGTGCTGGAAGGCGTCTATTCGATGCTGGGCGACATCGCGCCGCTGCCCGACATGGTCGCCGCTGTCCGCAAGCACAAGAATTGCATGATCCTGGTCGATGAAGCGCACGGCATGGGCTTTTTCGGTCCCAATGGACGCGGCGTATACGAGGAGCAAGGCGTCGAGGACGAGATCGACTTTGTCGTCGGTACCTTTTCCAAAAGCGTCGGCACGGTCGGCGGCTTCTGCGTATCCAACCACCCGAAGTTCGAGGTGCTACGCCTGGTGTGCCGCCCCTATGTGTTTACCGCATCGCTGCCACCCAGCGTTGTCGCCACCGCCGCGACCTCGATCCGCAAGCTGATGCACGCGGGGAACAAGCGCGCGCATCTGTGGGAGAACAGCAAGCGCCTGCATACCGGCCTGCGCGAAATGGGATTCAAGCTCGGCACCGAAACGCCACAATCGGCAATCATCGCCGTGATCCTGACCGATCAGACGCAGGCCGTTGCCATGTGGCAATCGCTGCTGGAGCTGGGCCTTTACGTCAACATGGCGCGTCCGCCCGCGACGCCGGCAGGCACCTTCCTGTTGCGTTGTTCGCTATGCGCTGAACATAGTGACGAACAGGTCACACAGATCCTCGGCATGTTCGAAGCGGCGGGCAAGGCGACCGGCGCGATAAGCTGACCGGATTACAGTCTGTTACAGTTCCTAACGCGCTTTCCTCTGTTCCGCTTATGGTCTAGACAGGCGCAATGGCGGACCCTATCCTTGACGATATGGAGGATGTAACCCCTTGGAAAAAAAGGGTTGATCGCGCGCTGCCGATATTGATCGGCACGTCCCTGTTCATCGCCATCGGGGCCCTGCTTTATTATTCCAGCATGACCGCGCGAGACCAGAACCGCGCTCTGATGGATCAGCAGCGCAGCTACGAGATCGTCACGCTGTCCCGGCGCCTTGACTCCACCATCGCCAAAGCGGAGTCCACGCTTGCCCGCTATGTCATCAGCATGGACCGCGACATCGGCCTGCAATATCAGGATAAATGGCAGTCGGCATCGAAAGAACTGGAGGCTCTGAAGCGCGTAACACGCAACGACCCGGTGCAAAGGCAACTGGTCGACAAGCTGAGCGCCGCATATCGTGAACGCGGCAATACGCTGAACGATATCGCACTGCGCATCAATTATAACCAGAAGGAAACCGCGCTCGGCAAATTCTATCAGGCCAGCAAGGCGCAAAGCCTCGCCCGCATCAACAGCCTGCTCGAGCAGGTTATAGAAACCGAGAACGAACGCCTGCGCGAAAGCAATGTCGTTGTCGAAAAGGCCGGAGACGAAGTCCAGCAGGTTACCAAGACATACCGGCTTGTCGGCCTCGCCCTGATCATTGGCCTGCTGGTTCTGGGCTGGTTTGTGCGCATGATCATGCAGGAGCGCCGGCGCGAGCGGCGGGAAATTGATGACGAATATTTCCGCGCGCAGGCTCTGGAGGCAGCTGTCTCCGCACGCACGGAAGAGCTGCAACTGGCTTATGCCAAGCTGCAACAGGAATCCTCGGAACGAGCCCGGGCAGAGGAAAGCCTACGGCAGATGCAGAAGATGGAAGCCGTCGGCCAGCTGACCGGCGGCATCGCCCATGACTTCAACAATATGCTGACCGTGGTGGTGGGCGGGCTGGAGCTGGCGCGCAAGCGGGTCGAGGACGTGCATGACGCCGTGCGCCATATCGACAATGCGATGGAGGGCGCGAACCGCGCTTCAGAACTGACGCGACGCCTGCTGGCCTTCGCGCGCTCCGAACCGATGCTGCGGGAAACCCGGTCGCCCGATGAGCTGGTTCAGGGGATGGCCGACCTGATCGACCGCGCCATTGGCGACCAGGTGAAGGTCAATCTGGACCTGCATTGCGACGACTGGAAAATCCATGTCGACAGCCACCAGTTCGAAAATGTCGTGATCAACCTGGCGGTCAATGCGCGCGATGCGATGGAAGGCCGCGGCACCCTGACCATCCGGACCGGGCATAACCGGCTGCGCGCTGGCGAGATTGGCGACTGCGCCGCGGGTGAATATATATTGCTGTCGGTCGTCGATGACGGATGCGGCATGTCCGAACATGTTCTGGAGCATGTGTTCGAACCCTTTTTCACCACTAAGGATATCGGCAAGGGCACAGGCCTGGGCCTCAGCCAGGTGTTCGGTTTCGTTCGTCAGTGCGCCGGAGAAATTCGCATTACCTCGCAACCGGGCCAGGGCGCGAAGGTCGATATATATCTCCCCCGCCATCAATCGGCCCCCGTCGGCATGCAACCTGCGAATATAGCGCAACCAGCCAAGCCTGTTGCCTCGGCCGATAATGATGATGCCCTGGGCGTGAAAATATTGGTGGTTGAGGATGATCCCCGCGTTTTGGCGCAAACCCGGTCCGCTCTCGCGGACCTCGGTCATGACTGCATAAGCTGTGACCACCCGCACAAGGCGATCGCCATGTTGCAGGAAAACCGGGATATCGAACTTATCCTCAGCGATGTTCTGATGCCCGACATGACCGGGCCGGAGATGATCGCGTCGCTACCTCCGCTCTATCAGAGCATACCGGTAGTATTTGTGACAGGATATGCGGGCGATGTTTCCGGCAATGAAATGTTCGAGGGCCATTCCCTGCTGCGCAAACCCTATACACTCATGGCATTGAAGCAGGCGATCACGCAGGCAGTCAGCCAACAGCGCGCTTTATCATCAAGCGTGGTACAAGCATGAAAGCAGCGAGCAACGGGTGACGCCGCTGCCACGGCGTAATGACGATATCCGTGCCGGCATGCCGGTTTATCTTCCACGCCAGATAATCTATTCCTCCGGCGAAAGTGAAACTCGCCTTCGTCAGCCGCACAACGCTCAGCCACTTGCCGCGCCACTGCAGCTTGCGCCAGCGCCGTGCATTGGCACGCTGCGCTGGCTCGCTTGATGAGGCTCCCGGGTCGATGGCTCCCTCGGCAATGGCCGCATCGAACACCTTCCGGTAATATTCGGGATCGGCATCGACAATGCTGGCCGCCCTACCCTTGCGCTCGGCGCGCAGCTCGGCGCGATAGGTATGCGAAAAGCCATGGTCGAATACGGCCTGCCAATCGCCACGCCGGTCCGCCGCAACGCCGGGCAACGCCATGGTGAGCAATGTCGGCGCAGCGGCGCTGACAGCATTCGCCATGGCAGTGCGCGCCTCGTCATCCGCTATCCAGACGAGCCGCGACGGCTGCGCGAAGCGCGCCCATACCGAAACATTATCAGCCTCCGCCCCACACAGGCGCTCAAAATCTGCCTGCGACAGAACGGCATATTTGGCGCTCAACCCATCATGCGCGAAGGGAAATACATTGGGGGGAATGAGGCGGTTAGCAATAGCCAGCCAGCTCTTGCCATAAGCGGAGCGATAATCGGATACGATCAGATAGAAATCGAGCATCAGTCCATCGAGCTGACGCTCGCGCAGGCAGGACCCATAAAACAGCACCGCCCGCGACGCGCCGGGATAAAGCGCCGCAATCGCCTCCGCCATCGCGGTGGCACGTGAATCAACCGGTTGCGACAGTTCATCGGCAACAAGAGCCGATAGTTTAGATTGGCTGGAGAAGGTCACGCCGCCAGACGCAGGAAGGGTACGGGCGGTGTCGATTTAAGGACGATGGGCCGCCCTTCATCCGCCTGAAAAATCTCGCCATCCAGAATGACGCTGCTGTTCTCGCCCTCGATGCGGATGGTATCGCCATGCTCCAGATGGATACCCTCCATCTGGCGCGAACCGAACCGGCCCAATATGCTCAGGAACAGCATGACGAACACAGCCTTCGGGCTGTGATCGACCGCCAGCAATTTCAAACGGCCGCCTGCGGCCTGTCCGGCAGGGCGCGCACCCAGCAACAGCTTTTCCAGCGTCGTGACGATAAGCACCGCAAATCGGCCCGCCAGCTGCCCGTCTCGGATCAGCGATATGGACACAGGCCGCGCGGCGGGCGGCATATACCGCCCCTTGATCCCGAAAAACACGGACGCCAGCACCGCCATAGCCGTCAGGAAGTGCGATATCCCGTTGGACAGGCCCAGCGGATAGATGCGGTTGCGGCAATAGAGGATCGAATCCGCCAGGCCCGCTCCGCCCAAAAACATTCCCAGCACCGGGCGGCTGCTATCCTCTCCATCAGACAGGGCGATCAGCTCACGCGCGACGACATGGTTGGCGATGTCCGTCTTCGCGATATGGACAATGCGCTCCAGCGCCTTGATGGGGTCGCCCCGAATACCCAGATCAAGTGCGATCAGATTGGTCTTGCCATTGGGTAGCACCGCAACCGGAGGTACAGCACCGCCTTCAAAATAGCTGCCCTGATACAGCTCGGTCAGCGCGGTCTGCACCGTACCATCTCCGCCGTTGATGACGATCACGGTCGGCTTCACATGCGCGATCATCTGCATTGCGCGGCCGATCTGCTCGACGCTTTCTACTTCATAATGGAAGATATCGAGATGGTTCGCGCAATAGCTGCGGACGCGCGGAAGCAACTGGCGGTTGCCCGTCGATCGGGGATTGGACAGTAAAGCGACGCAAACCATATGGACCGGCGGTGTGCCCTCCCCTTTCTACATATATTGCAGCCGAATGGCGATGCTGGTGGGATGCTTGCCGACATCGACGCCCACCTTGTCGACCGGCGGCTTGCCCAGATTGAAGATATTGGCCTTCGGATTATTGGAAAATCCGCCGCCATCTTTCCAGATGTCGGTCTTGCCATTGCCATTGGCGTCATGACGCACGGCAATTCCATAGCTGCCTGCGGTGGGAACCGGCATACAAACGCGCATGACGCCGTTCACCGGCTTCACGTCCATCTCGATGCGATTGAGCCAGCGCCCTTTTTCCAGCCACTCGCTCTTGGTCGCGCGATAGGACTGAACACGGATACGGCCATTATCCTTCTCGAAATTGCGAATTTCGATCAGCACGGCGGGGCCGGAATTGGAATAGCATTTGCTCATATCGTTCGATATGACCTGCTTCGCATAGGCCAGCGATTGCGTACTGACCGCGCTCAGGGCGACGCAGCCAAGTGCAAGCACCGGAACTTTGCGTGAAAATTTAAACATGACCAAGTCTCTCCTCGAAGCTATAGCCCGCACATGGCACATGCCGGTGCGCGGGTGGCCCTGTTCGCCCCAAGGGTGATATGGGATCAATTTGCGGCCAAATCATGGTGACGGGACGACGATAAATTGAAACCGCTGAGTGCGACCGACCGCTACATCGCGAAACAGATTGCCATTCCGCTCGCCAGCACGCTGGTGATCGCCGCGATGCTGCTGGTGCTCGACAAGATGCTGCGCCTGTTCGATTTCGTCGCAGCGCAAGGCGGCCCGGTCAGTGTCGTATGGCGTATGCTGGCCAATATGCTGCCCGAATATCTATCGCTGGGCATCCCGATCGGTCTGATGCTGGGCATATTGCTGGGGTTCCGTAAGCTCGCTTTGTCATCCGAGCTGGACGTGATGCGCGGTGTCGGCCTGTCCCCTGCCCGGTTGCTGCGTGTGCCCTATATGTATGCCATTGCACTCGCCGCCGTGAACTTCGCAATTGTCGGCTTCATTCAGCCCTATGCCCGCTATGCTTATGAAGGCCTACAATATGAGCTGCGTTCCGGCGCGCTGGGCGCGTCGATCAAGGTCGGGGAATTCACCAACCTAGGCAAGCAGATGACCCTGCGCATCGAGGAAAGCCGCGATCAGGGCCGCGACCTGCATGGCATTTTCGTGCGCGTCGAACAGAAAAGCGGACAGTCGCTGGCGGTGACCGCCGCGCGCGGCACCTTTCTGGGCACCGATGATCCAGACACGATCATATTGCGCCTGACCGACGGCGTATTGGTGCAACGTTCCGACAAATTATCCAGCCCGCGTATCCTCAGCTTTTCCGGGCATGACCTACCGATCGACCTGCCGAAGATCGAGAATTTCCGCGGGCGCGGCGACAGGGATCGCGAGCTGACTCTGCCCGAACTGGTGCAGGTCGGCATGGCGGACAAGACCGATGTCATGACCCGCAACGAGGTGCGCGCCAATTTCCACTTCCGGCTGGTCGAGGTGGCGATGATGTTCCTGCTGCCACTGGCGGCGCTGGCCTTCGCCATACCGCCCAAACGCTCGACATCGGCGCTCGGCGTATTCCTGTCTATCGTCTTTATCGTGACCTATCACAAGATCAACCAATATGCCGAAGCGATGGGCGCATCCGGGCGGATCGACCCGCTACTGGCCCTGTGGGTTCCCTTCATGGCCTTCGCCGCGCTGATCCTGTGGATGTACCATGTCATTGCGCATCGACCCGGCGGCCAGCCTATCGGTGCGCTAGAGGCTGTATTTGCCAAGATCACCCGCTGGCTCTCGAAATGGTTCCGTTTCGGGCGGCAGAGGCTCAAGCATAACGTGCAGATGTAGGGCGAGGCCGCGATGCAACTCCAGTTCTTCCCATCCCGCCGCCTCGCCATCTATATGGCACGCAGCTTCCTGATCCGCAGTTTCGCGGTGCTGGCCATGCTGGTGGTGGTGCTGATGACGCTCGATCTGCTTGGTGAGAGCGGTAATGTGCTCGCCGCACCGGGCAATGGCGAAGCGGAGCTATGGCGCTATGTCGGCCTGCGCCTGCCGCAGATTGTCGCCCGCTTCCTGCCCTTCTCGGTTCTGCTCGGTACACTCATCACGCTGGCGACGATGAACCAGCATAGCGAGATCGTGTCGATGAAGGCGGCAGGGTTATCGGCGCACCAGATATTGGCGCCGCTGTTTCTCGCCGCGGCTGGTATCGCGATCGTCAGCTTCACATTCAACGAGCGCATCGTCACGCGGGCGACCGCCGCGCTCAACGCCTGGGAAGACGTCGATTTCGGCGAGGTGCCGCGCGACAGCGGCGTGAAAACCAATGTGTGGGTGCGCGAGGGCAATAACCTTGTCACTGCGGGCATCATCACCGGCAGCGGCCATGAAGTCGCGTTGCAGCAGGTGGAGATCTTCAACCGCATCAACAACAGGCTCGTCAACATCATCCGCGCGCCCAACGGGCATTATGACCCGCAGGCGAAGGACTGGGTGCTGGAAGGCGCGAAACTGTTCGACGTCAATCGCGGCACGGTCAACCATATCGGCACCATCCATGCCGCCAGCGGCGTGCGGCCAGATCAGTTCACGCTGGCCAAGGTGGACCCGGACGGCTTGACATTCTTCAAGCTGCGTGAGGCCATATCCGACCTGCGCGATGCGGGTCGCCCAACCCAGTCGCTGGAGGCTAGCCTGTGGCACAAGCTGGCCGGGCCGCTTTCCGCCCTGCTGATGCCGCTGCTGGGTTCCGTATCGGCCTTCGGCTTAGCGCGCTCGGGCCATTTGTTCGTGCGCGCGGTGATCGGCATGGCGCTGGGCTTCACCTATTTCGTCGCGGATAATTTCGCGCTCGCCATGGGCAATCTGGGCGCCTATCCGCCCTTCCTCGCCGCGTGGGCGCCGTTCCTGCTGTTCGTTCTGGTGGGCGAAGCGGTACTGATCCGCACGGAGGAGTGAAACCTCAGTCGCGCTTCACCATTGTGCTGCGCGCGATCTTCGCCACCAGAGGCAGCATGCCTTTATAGTTGGCGCGCTCATAGGTGGAGCCCGCACCCAGATGCGCAGTCAACCGGCGGTTGGCCTCGGCCAATGAATGATAGGGCATGCTAGGGAGCAGGTGATGCAGCGCGTGATACCGCAGGCCGACCGGCGCCCACAGGCCCGGCAGCGTACCTGGCGGTGGCACATTGACCGAATCCAGATATTGCGCGGTCACCGTCATCGCCTCGCCATCATTCTCCCAGAGATGCGCAACCAAGGTACGCAGCTGGTTCAATACAGCGGTCAGTGAAAACACGCCCAGCGCAATAAGCAGCGGACGCCAGCCGATAAACTGCGTGCTCGCCAGCAGCGCGATGGCCCACACGCTTGCGCCCAGTTCCTGCCAGAACACCATGCGCTTGAACGCCCCTTCGGGCGGGCGGCGGCGGAAATCCGGGTTGATCGACAGCGCCGACACACGCTCCCACACCAAAGTACGCAGCGGCGGAATGAGCGCCCCCAGCGGCACCAGTATCGCCGAGCGGATGAGCAGCAATGGCGGCGCGAGCAGCGCCACCACGATGAACAGCGGCAGCGACCATGGCTTCATCAGCGCGAGCGGCAGATATTCCGGATCGTCCGGCGTGCCATAGCGCGTGCGCGCATGATGCAGCGTATGCACGCCCTCATACATGAAGGAGGGCGTGAGCATAGGAATGCCGACAATCAAGTTCCAGACAAAGCGGAAGCCGGGCAGCGCATTCTTGTGAATATGGGTCAGTTCATGGATGAACAGCAGCGCGCGATACAACGCGAGCGCCGCCACCACGCCGCTCGCCACGGCCAGCGCACCGTTTTCCAGCAGGATCGCTCCGGCCAGCGCAGCATAACCGACAACTGCCGAAATTAGCATGTCCGGCCAGTAAATTCCGGGCCGCGCCGCCGACAGGTCGCGCGTCAAATCTACCGCCGCGCGCAACATCGCCGCGTCATCGGGGGTCTTGGCCGCCTTCTTGTCTATCTTCTCATACGCCGTCATGCACCCGCCTCTAAAATCCAATTGCGCGCAGATCATGGCAGCAAAGTGACATAATCATTGTCCAACTTCCCGGCACATCGTAACAAGTGCGCCGCATTCCCGGCTTTGACGCCAGTCAATATGAAAGCACCGTCGTGACAGCATCCGAAGTAGTGATCTCTCCCGTTTCCGGCAAGGCGGACCTGAAGGCGTTCGTCGATTTCGCCTGGGACGTTTACAAGGACGATCCGAACTGGGTGCCGCCGCTGAAGGACGAAGTCCATGGCATGCTGACCCCCGGCAAGAACCCGTTTTTCGGACATGCCGAGGCGCAATATTTCCTCGCGCGGCGCGGCGGCGCGATCACCGGACGCATTTCCGCGCATATCGACACGCTGGCGCTGACCATGCCGCCGGAGCAGGGCATGGGCCCCGGCACCGGTTTCTGGGGGATGTTCGACGCGCTGGACGGGGAAAGCGCACAGGCGCTGATCGCCACCGCCGAAGACTGGCTGCGCGGCAAAGGTATGACGCGCGCCCTGGGACCGATCTCGCTCTCGATCTGGGAGGAGCCGGGTCTGCTCACCAAGGGGCATGACCATCCGCCAACGGTGATGATGGGCCACCATCTCGCGCGCTATCAGCCTTGGGTCGAGGCGGCAGGCTATGCCTCCGTCAAGGAACTGCGCACCTATGAACTGGACATCACGCAGGATTTCCCGCCGCTGATCCAGCG
This sequence comes from Sphingobium sp., assembly GCA_020446425.1. GTDB lineage: Bacteria > Pseudomonadota > Alphaproteobacteria > Sphingomonadales > Sphingomonadaceae > Sphingobium. The sequence continues at coordinate 109,147 of JAGRES010000013.1, forward strand.
CATCGTAAAGTCTGGCGAGAAGAGTGACCGCATCCGCATCCGCAAGGTCGACAAGCGCAAGTTCGACGAGGAAGCTGCGATCATCCTCGCCATCCTCAACGACGCATGGGGCGACAATTGGGGCTTTGTGCCGATCACGGATGAGGAAGTGGCGTTCACCGGCAAGAAGCTGAAACCCATCGTGTTCGAGGATCTGATCCGCATCGCCGAGCTGGATGGCGAACCCGTCGCGTTCATGATGACGCTGCCCGACCTCAATGAAGTGCTGAAGCCGCTCAACGGCAATCTCTTTCCGTTCGGTTGGGCCAGGCTGCTCTGGTGGCTGCGCAAGCCGAAGGTTCGCACGATGCGCGTGCCGCTGATGGGCGTGGTCAAGCGACTTCAGGCCAGCCGCATGGCCAGCCAGCTTGCTTTCATGATGATCGAATATATCCGTCGCTCCGCAATCACCGACTATGGCGCAACGCGCGGCGAGATCGGCTGGGTATTGGATGACAATCAGGGCATGAACGCGATTGCCGACGCCATCGAAAGCCAAGTAAACAAAGTCTATACGGTGTACGAGAAGCCGCTGTGAGCGCCAGCCCACGACCTGATTGCTAACGTCGTGCGGGGCTGTTCTCGACCTATGTGCTGCTGCGGTGTATCAAACCGACAGCCAGCCCAAACAAGCCGAATTGTATAATGAGATAGGCTGATTCCATGATCATGAATTCAGCGCAGTTCGGTATTGTATTTTTCGCAACAAAAGCCAGGACATGCGATGTCCAGAAGAATAATCCCATTAGACTCGCAAACTGAAACGCTCGAACGAATCCTGCGCTGTTACCTTGAAAATGAGGATAGATCAGCGCCAGAGCGATGCCCTGCATGACGATTGCGGCAAGTCCAAGCAAGACGTTAGGCTCACCCTCGAAGTAGCCAAATGCTACATATTTTTCCCTGAAAAATCCGAGGTGCCAGCCAATGGCCAACGGAAAAACTATCAATATGTAAGCCGACGCCGTGAGGACCAATTTCATAGTCTTACCTAATGTATCGAGCTCGCTGGGGATAATCGTCGGCTCGGTGAGAAATGCCAACCTATTAGGCGTAGCTTTCGATACGCCACAACATCGTAAATGTTCGATTCCCATTATTTTCAGACATCCCGCATCTCAATCCACACCGGAGCATGATCGCTGGCCTTTTCCCGCCCGCGATACTCCTTGTCCACCTGCGCATCCGTCAGCCGGTCCGCCGCGACCGGTGAGAGCAACAGATGGTCGATGCGAAAGCCCGCATTGCGCGGCCATGCACCGGCCTGATAATCCCAATAGGTCCACACGCCGCCCACCGGGTGCCGCATGGCGAGCGCATCCGTCCAGCCATCGCCCATCAATGCGCGATAGGCGGCGCGGCTTTCCGGCTGCATCAGCGCATCGTCCTGCATCGCCTGCACCGAATAGACATCGCGGTCATAGGGGATGACATTGTAATCGCCTGCAAGGATAGCGGGCACTTCCTCCGCCCAGATTTGCGCCGCGCGGTCGCGCAGCCGCTTCATCCAGCGCAGCTTGTAATCGAACTTCGGGCCCGGCTGCGGATTGCCATTGGGCAGATAGATGGAGGCAATGCGCACCCCCTTCACATCGGCCTCGACATAGCGGCTATGCTCGTCCTCCGGCTCGCCATCCAGCCCGCGCTGCACCTCGACCGGCGTTTCCCCTCGCGCCAATATGGCGACGCCGTTAAACCCCTTTTGCCCGTGCCAGAGCGCGCCATAACCGGCGGCCTCGATATCCTTTTCGGGAAAGGTTTCGTCGGAGGTTTTCAGTTCCTGCAGGCAGGCAATGTCCGGCTTGGTCTCGTCAAGCCATTCGATCAGGCGCGGCAGGCGCGCCTTGATGCCGTTGATGTTGAAAGTGGCGATACGCATGGCGCACAGGGAGCGGAAATCATGCGACCCGTCAAGCCTTGGCGTGGATCAAATGGAGAAGGATGAACCACAACCGCACCCGGCGGTCGCATTGGGATTGGTCACCTTGAACGCCGCGCCGCCCAGATCCTCGACATAATCGACCGCGCTGCCGCGCACCAAATCAAGGCTCATCGCATCGACGACCAATGTGACGCCATCGGTTTCGACCGATGTATCGTCCTCTTCAACGCCGTCAGCCAAGCCGAAGCGATATTGAAAACCGGAACAGCCGCCACCTTCCACCGCCAGCCGCAATATGGCCGGTTTTTCCTGCTTGTGGGCAATGACCGCAACGCGCGCGGCCGCCGAAGGGGTGAGGATGATGTCACTCATATATTGACAGATATGATAGCGGCGCGCGCATCGCAAGCCTGCAAGAGTTCATATCATAATAAAAAGACGCGAAAGGTTTCGCGCCTGCGGCCAATTATTTCGCAGCCTTTTCCTCTGTCGCGGTCGGGCCGCCCAGAGCGATGTTCGCGCGAGCGTTCAGCGCCATCGCGCGTTCCGATCCAATCACGAAAGGCAGCGGGTTGATCGCGGCGCCAGCAATACGGATTTCATAATGCAGGTGGCTACCGGTCGAACGGCCCGTCGAACCCATCAGGCCGATGAGCTGGCCGCGGCGGACGCGCTCATTGGGCTTTACGACCAGTTTGGAAAGATGACCGTAACGAGTCTGCGTGTCGTTGCCATGGGCAATTTCGATGAACTTGCCATAGCCGTTGACCCACTGGGACCGGCTGACGATGCCGTCGGCGGTCGCATAGATCGGCGTGCCGACCGGGCCGGGGATATCAATACCCTTGTGCATGCGCGTACGGCCACTGAACGGGTCGGAGCGGACACCATAGTTGCTGGTCAGCGCCAGATCGTCCACCGGACGGCCCGTGGGGATATAGATTTCGGCGCGCGGTTGCGCCTGGCCTGCATGATCGAACTTTTTCCAGCTGGAGAACAGATTAGCGAACGTCTTGTCCTGCCCCTGTGCAACCGGCTGCTGCACTTCGGTCAGGTCGTCGCTCCACGGATCGTCGTCCGCGTTGGTCGCATTGGTCAGCGTGTCAGCATGCGCGGGAATGGCTGCGGTGCAGATCGCCAAAGCCGCCGCACCCAGCGACATTTTCAGCATTCCGGCAAAACCATGGAACCGACGCACAGCGGTTTCGTTGATGTCTACAGTTGTTTTTGACATGCGACCCTATCCATTCGCCCGGACGTTGCCGGACGATTTACATTTCTTAAGCGGTTTTTAATTCCGCCCCCGTGGGAACATGTCTGCCAGACAAAGGTTAATAGGCAAGCGGGATATAATAATCGCGCGTTAAACCGGCCTGATCACGCGCCGAGTCGTTGAATGGTGGCTTCAACACCCCCCGAAAGTGCCGATTTACAAGGTTTTGGTAATGATAAGGGGCACTTAACCCTAATCGCTTCGTCGCCGCATTGAACCACTTGGTCCCAAATGCGACGTGGCGAATTTCGTCCGTCATGATTCTCGCAAGCATGCGACTCGATGAAAAATCACCGGCATCGTTAAATTTTTTGATCGTTTCCGGCGTGATATCGAGCGCCCGCGCCTCCAGCACCATGGGCACGATGGCGAGACGCGCGAGCGCGTCCCCCGCCGTTTCCTGCGCCGCTTCCCACAGCCCGCCATGCGCCGGAAGAGCACCATAATGGCTGTCCATTTGCCGCAAGCGCCGGTCGAGCAATGCGAAATGCATTGCCTCATCCGCACCCACGCGCAGCCAGTCGCCGACAAATTCCTGTGGAAATTCGCTGCCAAAACGACCGATCAGGTCGAAAGCCAGGTCAATTGCGACGAACTCGATATGCGCCAGCGCATGCAACATCGCGATACGGGCGCGCTCCGACCCGCCCTTGCCGCGTTTGGGCATTTTATTGGGCGGCAGCAGCTCCGGCGTGTCGGGCCGTGCCGGTTCGTCCGGCATCGCCGCGTCAAACCGATGGTCGAGCCTGCCCTGCCGCCAGGCCCGCGCCACGCTGCGCGCGAGCATCAGTTTGGCGCGCGGCTCCGCCGTCAGCAGTACCGCACGGCACGCTTCGCCAATAGTCGTGAATGCCGGAGCCGCGTCAGCCAAGCGCTTTCACGGCCTCCAGCACTTCGGCGGCATGGCCTTTCACCTTCACTTTGGGCCACACGCGGGCGATCACGCCATCGGCACCCACCAGAAATGTCGCGCGCGCAATCCCCATATATTTGCGGCCATACATGGACTTTTCCACCCATGTGCCAAACGCCTCGCACACACCGCCTTCTTCATCCGACGCCAAAACGACCTTCAGGTCATATTTGTCGCGAAACTTGGCGAGCTTGGCGGGCTTGTCCTTCGACACTCCAACGACCGGCACCCCGGCCTTGGCGAACTCAGCCATCAGCTCGGTAAAATCCTTGGCCTCGGTTGTGCAGCCGGGCGTGTCGGCCTTGGGGTAGAAATAGACGATCAGCGGCTTGCCCTTGTATCGCGCCAGGGAAAAGGCAGCGCCATCGATATCCACCAGATTGACATCGGGCAAAGTATCGCCTGCTTCGAGCATGATCATTTCTCCTCATTAGGCTCACTAGGCGGCACGCTGTCGACAATGGCGCGCCATTCACGCGACACGCTTTGCCGCGCCGCGTCCAGCATGGCAAGCAGGTCTGCCCAGTCTTTCGCCCCGCATCGCTGCGCCACCAGCATTTTTGTCGCTTCGGGCGGTTCGGTCGAAGCGGGCGAAACGAGACGCGACACCACTAGATAGCGCGTCAGCAGATCATGCGCCGCACCCATGCTTTCCGGCAGCAGGCCAGACGCGGAAAGAGCGCGGACAGAAGCGCCCAGATCGGGGTCGAAACCGGTGCGGTGAACAAGCTGCGTCACCTGCACCAGAAATTCGAGATCGACCAGCCCGCCCTCGGCCAGCTTGATGTCGAGCGGCCCGGCAGGCGGCTTGTGCCTGGCGATCTCGCCGCGCATCTTGACCGCGTCCGCGGTGATCATCGCGCCATCACGCTCTCGCCGCAGCGCCTGGTCGATAACCTGCTGCACGGCTGTGCGCGCCGCACCCGAACCGAAAATGGGCCGCGCGCGGGTGAGCGCCAGATTTTCCCATGTCCATGCATTTTCCGACTGATAGCGCGCGAAACTGTCCAGACTGGCGGCCAGCAGCCCCTGAGCCCCGAATGGCCGCAGGCGCGTGTCGACTTCATAGAGCGGCCCCGACGCCGTGGGAACGGAGAGCGCATTGCCAATACGCTGCGCTAGCCGGTTGAAATATTGGGTCGCGCCCAGCGCCTTCGCGCCATCGGATTCAGTATTATATTGGCCCGTGAACAAATAGATCAGGTCAAGGTCGGATGCGTAGGTCAATATGCCGCCGCCCATGCGACCCAGCGCCACGATCACCAATTCGCAGCCGGGTACGCGGCCATGCGCACGCGCAAATTCTTCCTGTGTTGCACGCGCCAGCACCTCGACCGCACCTTCGGCCAACCTGCCATAGCCGCGCCCTACTTCCAGCGGATCGACCGCACCGCATACGATCTGTGCACCGAGCGCGAAGCGGCGCTCGCCTATCTTCTGCCGGACCCTGTCGAGCAGAAGCTGATAATCGTCGCCCTCTTCCCCACTGGCCAGCCATTCGACAAGTTCCGGCAGCTCGGGGATAGGCTCCAGCGCGCTGGCGTCGATCAACCCGTCGAGCAGTTCCGCCCGCCGCCCGAGATCGTCCGCTAGTGCCGGTGCATGACTCAATATCTGTGTCAGCATCGTCACCAATACCGGCTGCGCCGCTAGAAGCTTGAAGAAGTTGATCGCGCTGGGCAGGCGCCGGATCATGTCGTCGAGCCGGTTGAGCGCCGACACCGGGTCAGGGGCATGCGCCAGCCCGGCGAACAGGTTTGGCAATAAATCTTCCAATGCCTCGCGGGCAGACGAAGTACGCAAGGCCCGTACCGATCCATCGCGCCAGCGCATGATGCGCGTGGTCGCGGTTTCGGCATCTGCAAAGCCCAATGCCGCCAACTGCTCCGTCAGCCGCTCCGGTGTTGACGAGAATTTCTCGGCCTCCTTGTCAGGCGCAAGCTTGTCGTAATTGGCGCCCACCCATTCGACTTGCGGGCGCAACAGCCCGAGCAATGCCTCGCCATTCTCCAGGCCATGCAGGTGCGCCACATTGTCGAGCGCATCCCTATTGGCGGGCAGTTCATGCGTCTGGCGGTCGTCCACCATTTGCAGGCGATGCTCGATCGTGCGCAGCAGCACATAGGCCTCATCCAGCCGGTGCGCCGTTGCCTGGTCGATAACATCCCCTTCCGCCAGCGCCCGCAACGCCGTGCGTGTCGCACCAGTGCGCAGTTCAGGATGCCTGCCGCCATGAATAAGCTGATGCACCTGCGCGAAAAACTCGACTTCCCGGATGCCGCCCCGTCCCCGCTTCAAATCGAAGCCGGGTCCGAAGGCCTGACCGCTGGCATAATGATCGCGAATGCGGCGGCTGATATCGAGGATCGCGTCTATGGCCCCGAAATCGAGCGAGCGCCGCCAGATGAACGGGCGGATGGCGCGCAGGAAATAATCGCCAAGCGTATGGTCGCCCGCACATACCCGCGCACGAATGAACGCCGCCTGCTCCCACCCCAGCGCCATGCTCTCATAATAGCTGATCGCGGCTTCGACAGGCAGCGCGACCGGCGTAGCTTCCGGCGAGGGCCGCAGGCGCAAATCGATGCGAAACACATATCCGTCGCCATCGCGCGCAGACAATATCTCGACCATGCGCCGCGCGATCCGTACCGCCGCCTCGACCGGTTCTTCCTTGGCGCGGCGAGGCAGCGTTTCGGGGTCGAAAATCAGGATCGGGTCAATGTCGGAACTGTAATTCAGTTCCTGACTGCCATGCTTTCCAAGCGCGATGACGGCAAAGCCGCGCGGCTCTTCATCGGGATAGCGTTCGGCAAATGCGGCCATGAGCGCCGCATGCACCGCTTCATCGGCAAAATCCGATAATGTCCGCGTGACCGTGTCGAAGTCCCACACGCCGGCAAGATCGGCCACGCCCGCGATGAGGGCGATGCCGCCACGGCGCAACCGCAGGCTGCGGCATATATCGCCTTCTTCCCCCTCCACTGCGGGTAAAGCCGCCCATGCATCGTCGACTGCGCCCCCTGCAAGATATGCCGCTATTTCACCATGCCGGTCGGCCATGCGCGACAAGAACGGGGAATATTCGCGTGCGCGATCAAGCCCCTGTCCCAAATCGGCACAGTTTTTCAGCTGATCCGCGTCTCTTGCCATTGCACTACCTTGCTGCACAAATTTCTTGTTGCACAAATTTACATCAGTTCATCGATTCAATGGGAACAATGACCGCGCATCTACGTCTTTTCCAGTATGAATGATCGCAAATCATCATCCGAAGACGGAAGGGTCGGCACCCGCAAGGGATCCAAAGCGGCGTTTCATCGCTCTTTGCGTCCAACGGAGGGTATAGCGCGAGCCCTGCTCAGCGCCTTCCCGGCGACAGGTGCCAAGCCGCTGCCCAGCGATATGCTGGAGCTGCTGAACAAGCTGGACCACACCACGAGAGCCGCTGACTAGCATGACGCCAGTTGATGGCGGCAGACAACCATGCCAGATCATGAGACCTTCCTCATGCCTCCTTACACATTCAACTTACGCTCCCAATCACCGCCTATCGCACAGATTTGAGGTTGTGATTTCAGCAGGATTTGGGCTTTGTAGTGGCAGAGGCGTAAGGACAGTCGATGCAATTGCGGTATCTGGAATATTTTGCAGCGGTCGCCCGAGAACGGCATTTCGGGCGCGCGGCACAGGCATGCCATGTCGCACAGCCCACGCTGTCCGCCGGGATTGTCGCACTGGAAGAAATGCTGGGCCGCCAGCTCATATTGCGCGACCGGCGGTTTCTTGACCTGACGCCAGAAGGCTATGCCGTGCTGCCCTTCGCGCAACAGATGATCGCCGATCAAGCCGCGATGCGCGCCGCGATAGACAGCGGAACCGGCCCGCTGCGCGGTACCCTGCGGCTGGGCGTCATTCCCGCTGCCATGCCATGCACTGGTCATCTGGTCGCGGGTATTTCTGCACTGCAACCCATGCTGAAGATCGCGATCCGTTCGATGACATCGCGCGAAATCGAAAGCGGGCTGGTGGCGCACGATCTGGATGCAGGCGTTACCTATTTGTCGAGCGAACCGCCTGCGCAGGTACACAGCGTGCCGCTCTATCAGGAGCGGTTCCTGTTCGCGACGCGGCGGACGGGAATGTTCGCAGGTCGCACCACGCTATCCATGGCGGAGGCCGCCGCCCAGCCGCTCTGCCTGTTGCATCAGGGAATGCAGAACCGCCGGATACTGGATGCAGTATTGGCTCAGCGTCAGATCGAAGCGGAACCCGTCGCAACGGCAGACAGCTATGTCGCTCTGTTCGCCATGGTGGCTTATGGCGGTGTCGATGCCATCGTGACCGACAGCCACCGCTCGCTGGTCGAGGCGCACCCGGAAATCCTGCTGATCGAATTCGATGATCCGCCACCGCCGAACCAGATAGGCCTCGTCATTCCCAGCCGCGATCCAGCGTCACCACTTTCCCGTGTAGCCGCTCTGGCTGCGCAACAGCTTATGATAGACAGCGTCGATTACAAATCGGCAAATCCTATTTGACATTGTCGATTATCGGGATCAGCGTCGTTCAATGGACATGACCAGCGAAAATGCGGAGCTTTCCGCTATTGTCGAGCGGTATCGCGATGCGGAAGGAGGGCTGCTCCCGGCGCTGCGCGATATTCAAAATACATTTGGCCATATCAGTGACGCCGCCAAGCGGCAGTGCGCGGAAGTCTTCAACCTCTCCCGCGCCGAAGTGCATGGCGTTGCCAGCTTCTATCATGATTTCAGGGACCAGCCCACAGGCAAACCGGTCATCCGCCTGTGCCGGGCGGAAGCCTGTCAGGCGCGCGGCGGAGAAGCACTGGCAGCGGAAGCCGAGAATATGGCAAGCGGGCGTGTCATGATAGAGCCCGTCTATTGCCTCGGCCTGTGCAGTGTCGGTCCCAATGCGATGGTGGGCGAACAGGTACATGCGCGCCTGGGCAAGAGCGATATCGCGCGTCTGATTGATGAGGCAGCGGCATGAGCCGGGTTATCTGCATATCGGATGACGCGCTCGCCATCGCGTGCGGCGCGGACCGGGTGGCGGAGGCCTTTGCAGAGGCCGCACCAGATGCCGAGATCCGGCGCGTGTCGAGCTGGGGCATGCACTGGCTGGAGCCGCTGGTGGAAGTCGACGGCATCGGCTTCGGCCCGGTAACTACGGATGATGTCGCAGCCATTCTTGATGGCAGTTCGGAAAAGCGCATTGGCAAGGTCACCGAGCATCCCTGGATCGCCAGGCAGCAGCGGCTCACCTTTGCACGCGCAGGCCAGACCCGCCCGCTCGACCTTGGCGATTATGAAGACACCGGCGGCTGGGCGGGCTTGAAACGCGCGCGGGACATGACGCCTCAGGCGGTACTGGACGAGGTCAAGGCATCCGGGCTGCGCGGGCGCGGTGGCGCGGGTTTCCCCGCAGGCATCAAATGGCAGACCGTCGCCGATGCAGCATCAACCCGCAAATATATCGTCTGCAATGCTGACGAGGGCGACAGCGGCACCTTCGCCGACCGGATGCTGATGGAAGGCGACCCTTATTGCCTGATCGAAGGCATGGCGATTGCAGGTCATGCCGTGGGCGCGATGCAGGGTTATATCTATCTGCGCTCCGAATATCCGCATGCGATGGCCAAGCTGAACGCCGCCATCGAAGCATCAGCGCATATCGTCGCCCCCTTCCAGCTGGAGGTACGCATGGGCGCGGGCGCCTATGTATGCGGCGAGGAAACGTCGCTGCTCAACAGCCTGGAAGGCAAGCGCGGCGAAGTGCGTGCCAAGCCCCCGCTCCCCGCAATCGAAGGCCTGTTCGGCAAGCCGACCGTCGTCAACAATGTCCTGACGCTGGCTGCGATCCCGTGGATCATGGCGCATGGCGGCGCGGCCTATGCCGACTATGGCATGGGCAGATCACGCGGGACGATGCCGATCCAGATTGCGGGTAATGTGAAACATGGCGGGCTCTACGAAACCGCGTTCGGCGTTACGCTGGGCGAACTGGTGAGCGATATCGGTGGCGGTACCGATAGCGGAGGTACACTGCGCGCCGTGCAGGTCGGCGGGCCGCTCGGCGCTTATTTCCCCCCTACCCTGTTCGACACTCCGTTCGATTATGAGAGCTTCGCGGCTAAGGACGGGCTGATCGGTCATGGCGGCGTGGTGGTGTTCGACGACAGCGTCGACATGTGGGCGCAGGCCCGGTTCGCGATGGAATTCTGCGCACATGAAAGCTGCGGCAAATGCACACCCTGCCGTATCGGATCGGTGCGTGGCATGGAAACGCTCGACCGGATGCGTGGGGGCGGACGCGCAGGTTCCGATAGTGTCGAAGCCTTGCCGCAAATCCGCAACACGTCTGGCGGCGTGCGCGAGGCGTCAGCCGAACTGGAGCTCATCACCGACCTGTGCGACCTGATGCAGTCGGGCTCGCTCTGTGCATTGGGGGGCTTCACCCCCTATCCGGTGATGAGCGCGATCCGCCATTTCCCGGAGGATTTCGGAATTGCCGAAGCGGCGGAATGAAACCTAAGATGGACATGTACCATGGGCTATGAACCTCAGGCCGATTTCGGCACCCCAGAAGCGAAAGGCGCACCCGTCACGCTGACTATCGACGGCCAGTCTGTGACCGTACCCGCCGGTTCAACGGTGATGCGCGCGGCCGCTGAGGCCAACACTTTCATACCCAAGCTGTGCGCGACCGACAGCGTGAAGCAGTTCGGTTCCTGTCGCCTGTGTCTGGTCGAGATCGACGGACGGCGCGGCACCCCGGCAAGCTGTACCACGCCAGTCGAGGCGGATATGGTCGTTCATACCCAGACACCGCGCCTCCAGAAACTGCGCAAGGGCGTGATGGAGCTTTACATCTCCGACCATCCGCTCGATTGCCTCACATGCGCCGCCAATGGCGATTGCGAGCTACAGGATCAGGCAGGCGCGGTCGGCCTGCGCGAAGTCCGCTATGGCTATGAAGGCGCAAATCATCTGGACGTCTCCAAGGACGTCTCCAACCCCTATTTCGATTTCGATCCCGCCAAGTGCATCGTCTGTTCGCGCTGCGTGCGCGCGTGCGACGAGGTGCAGGGCACCTTCGCGCTGACTATCGAGGGCAGCGGTTTCGGGTCGAAGGTGTCGGCGGGTACCGGCCTCGACGATTTCCTGTCATCGGAATGCGTATCCTGCGGCGCGTGCGTTCAGGCCTGCCCCACATCGACGCTTCAGGAAAAGAAGGTGGCGGAAATCGGCACGCCCGACCGTTCCGTCGTCACCACGTGCGCCTATTGCGGCGTCGGCTGCACCTTCCGCGCGGAGATGCGCGGCGAGCAGCTGGTGCGCATGGTGCCATGGAAGGACGGCAAGGCCAATCGCGGGCATAGCTGCGTCAAGGGACGCTTCGCCTGGGGCTATGCCCAGCATCAGGACCGCATCACCAGCCCGATGATCCGCGAGCGTATCGACCAACCCTGGCGCGAAGTGTCATGGGAAAAAGCGCTTTCTCACGCAGCATCGGAGATCAAGCGTATTCAGGCGAAATATGGCACGCGCTCGACCGGCGGCATCACCTCGTCGCGCTGCACCAACGAAGAGACCTTTCTGGTTCAGAAGCTGGTGCGTGCGGGCTTCGGCAACAACAATGTCGATACATGCGCGCGTGTATGTCATTCGCCCACCGGCTACGGTCTGAAAACCACCTTCGGTACGTCGGCGGGCACGCAGGATTTCGACAGTGTGATGGATGCCGACGTCATCCTAATCATCGGTGCGAACCCGACGGATGCTCACCCGGTATTCGCCAGCCGCATGAAGCGCAGGCTGCGCGAAGGCGCTAAGCTGATCATTGTCGATCCGCGCGGCATTGACCTGGTCCGCTCGCCCCATATCGAAGCCGCACATCATCTGCCGCTGCGCCCTGGCACCAATGTCGCGGTACTGACGGCAATGGCTCATGTGATCGTGACCGAGGGTCTGGCCGACGAAGCCTTCATCCGCGAACGCTGCGACTGGGACGAGTATCAGGACTGGGCGGCGTTCGTGTCTGATCCCAAGCGCTCACCCGAAGCAGTCGAGCCGTTGACGAAGGTTCCGGCAGAGGTGCTACGGGAGGCCGCACGGCTCTATGCTACCGGCGGTAACGGCGCGATCTATTATGGCCTCGGCGTCACCGAGCACAGCCAAGGCAGTTCCACCGTGATGGCGATCGCCAACCTCGCCATGGCGACCGGCAATATCGGCCGTCCCGGCGTCGGCGTGAACCCGCTGCGTGGCCAGAATAATGTGCAGGGTGCGTGCGACATGGGCAGCTTTCCGCACGAACTTCCCGGTTACCGCCATATTTCGGACACCGAAACCCGCGCACTGTTCGAGGGCGACTGGGGCGTATCGCTCGATTCCGAGCCGGGGATGCGCATTCCCAACATGCTCGATGCCGCGGTCGATGGCGCGTTCAAGGCGATCTATATTCAGGGCGAGGACATTCTCCAGTCCGACCCCAATACCCATCATGTCGCGGCGGGGCTCGCGGCAATGGAATGCGTGATCGTGCACGACTTGTTTCTCAACGAGACGGCGAACTACGCGCATATCTTCCTGCCCGGCTCTACCTTCCTTGAAAAGAACGGCACCTTCACCAATGCCGAACGACGCATCCAGCTCGTTCGCAAGGTGATGACTCCAATGAACGGGATGGAGGACTGGGAAGTGACGCAGCGCCTTGCGCAGGCACTGGGGCTCGACTGGAACTACACGCATCCGTCGCAAATCATGGACGAGATTGCGCGACTGACGCCGAGCTTCGCAGGCGTGACTTTCGACCGGCTGGACGCCGAAGGCTCCCTCCAATGGCCGGTTAATGACAAGGCGCCGATGGGGTCGCCGGTCATGCATATTGACGGCTTCGTGCGCGGGAAAGGCAAATTCGTGGTCACCGATTATGTGCCAACGGATGAAAAGACCGGGCCGCGCTATCCGCTTTTGCTCACCACCGGACGCATATTGAGCCAGTATAATGTCGGCGCACAAACCCGCCGCACTGAAAATACCGCTTGGCACCCCGAGGACCGGCTGGAAATCCATCCGGTCGACGCCGAGGACCGCGGCCTGCGCGATGGCGACTGGGTGCGCCTCGCCAGCCGCTCTGGCGAAACGACGCTGCGGGCGCTGGTGACGGACCGGGTCGCGCCGGGCGTGGTATACACGACATTCCACCACCCCGCGACGCAGGCCAATGTCGTGACCAGCGAATATTCGGACTGGGCAACCAACTGTCCCGAATATAAGGTGACAGCGGTACAGGTTTCTGCATCCAATGGTCCCACCGACTGGCAGGAGGATTACGAAGCCTTGTCGGAACGGTCCCGGCGGATCGCGCATCAGGAAGCGGCGGAATGAACAGCGAGGAAAAGCTGGTCTATATGGCGAACCAGATTGCCCGCAATATTGCGCCCTCAGGCGCGGGCGAAGCAGCTGAAGCGGTGGCCGACCATATCGCGCATTTCTGGGACCCGCGCATGAAGCAGATGATCTTCGCCCATATCAACGCTGGATCCACAGACCTGTCGCCATCGGCGCTTGCCGGATTGAAGCTGTTGCGAACGCAAGATGCATCGGGACAGTCCAGCGCCGGATGACGGAAGGCGCGCGCACAGTCACCCTGACCAAGGTTGGCCCGGACGCTTCCGCATCCCCGGCTGTCCGGCCTGTCGCGGTGGAGCGGCCCGTCGCCATTGAGATAAACGGTATCGGCTATGCCGTGCTGATGGCGACACCATGCGACCTGAATGATCTCGCCTATGGCTTTCTGAGGTCGGACCGTCTGGTGGACCGGCCGGATCAAATCCTGTCAGTTGAACCTCACGAAACGCCCAATGGTTTCGTTCTCCGCGTCAATGTCGATGCAAGCTGCGCAGACCGGATAACGGATCGTGTCCGGCACCGGCTGTCGGAATCCTCATGCGGCCTGTGCGGCATCGAAAATCTGGAGCAGGCGATGCGCCCGTTACCCATGGTGACTTCGGCAAGCGGTGCGGACGATTCCGCTATTTTTGCCGCGCTGGCGGGTATAGAGACGCAGCAGCACCTCAATATCGAAACCGGCGCGGTGCACGCAGCGGCCTTATGTTCCCCGAGCGGAGATATTCTTCTCGTTCGCGAAGATGTCGGCCGGCACAATGCCTTCGACAAGCTGCTCGGCGCGATGATGCGGCAAGGGCTCGACTGGCAGCAGGGGTTCGCGCTTCTCACATCGCGCTGCTCCTATGAACTGGTAGAGAAAGCCGCTCTCGCCAACTGCCCCATGCTGGTCACCATCTCCGCCCCCACCAGCCTAGCGCTTGAAAGAGCGAGAGAGTGCCATCTCGCCATGGCCGTGCTGGCTCGCCATGACGGATATTGGCTGTCGCGTCACGATGAGGCCGCTACGCCATAAGTGGCTATCAGCCGGTCGCCCTGTTTAGCTGCAACGTGCATTCCTCCAGCCACTTCGCTACCGCATCAATACGCGCGAGGCGGCGCATATCGGCATGAATCACCAGCCAGAAGCTGCGTGTGATGGCTATGGGCTTTTCCCCTTCATGCAATAACGGGCGCAGCTGACTATCCTGCACCGCCAGGAAATCAGGCAATATACCGATACCAGCGCCATGACGGATCATGCTGTGCTGCACATTGATACTGGTGGACCGCAACTGCGCCTCCAGCCCCGATTCTACTTCATCGATATAATCCAGTTCCGGCGCAAAGATGAACTCGGGCACATAGCCCGTCAGGCTGTGGCCGCGCAGATCGTCCACGCAGGATGGTGTACCATTTTCTTCAAGATAGCTATGCGAGGCATAGAGGCGCAGCGTATAATCTCCCAGTTTCCGCACCATCAGCCTGCCTCGCTGTGGGCGTGCGAGCATGACCGCCATGTCGGCTTCACGCCGTGAAGGGTTGAGAAAACCCGATGCGGTAATGATGTCGAGACCGATATGAGGATGGCGTGCGTGGAAATCGGCGATCCGGGGCGCGAGCACCCATGTACCGAAACCCTCGGCCACCGACAGGCGAACCTGCCCCGATAGGGCATGCTGCTCACCGGTCACTTCCTCCATCGCTGCCAGGGCCGCGCTTTCGGCACTCTCGGCATGCCGCATCAGCGCCTGTCCATGTGGGGTCAACCGGCGGTCATTACCGCCACCCTCGAACAAATCCGCCTCCAGCGCGCTGGACAGGCGCGTCAGCCTGCGCCCTATCGTAGTGGCGTCAACTCCAAGCGTGCGCGCCGCCGGCGCAATTTTCCGCGTGCGCGCGACAGCGAGAAAGATGCGCAGATCGTCCCAGTCGAGCATATTGCCTGCCTATTTATGCTGCAAAAATGCAGCTTTGATATGCATAAATACGCAATTGAAGGCAAAAGTGCAAAGGTTCTATAGTCGCTGCAGATAGAGAATCACAGGATGCCTAATCATGCGCGAAATAACCCACCTCCTCGCCAATGACGTTACCATGCCCGGTGCCGTATCCGGGCGCATCGGCGACGTGTTCGACCCAAATAACGGCGTTGTGCAAGCACAGGTTACGCTCGGAGACAAAGCGCTGCTCGACAGGGCTGTAGCCGTGGCCAAGGCCGCGCAGCCTGCATGGGCCGCAACCAACCCGCAACGCCGCGCACGCATCATGTTCGCATTCAAGGCGCTGGTCGAAAAGAACATGGACGAACTGGCGCACATGCTCAGCTCCGAGCATGGCAAGGTGATCGCAGACGCTAAAGGCGACATCCAGCGCGGCCTTGAGGTGATCGAATTCTGCTGCGGCATCCCGCATGCATTGAAGGGCGAATATACCTATGGCGCGGGCCCGGGCATCGACGTCTATTCCATGCGCATGCCACTCGGTATTGGCGCGGGTATCACCCCTTTCAACTTCCCGGCGATGATCCCGATGTGGATGTTCGGCCCTGCTATCGCCACAGGCAACGCTTTCATCCTCAAACCCTCCGAGCGCGACCCCAGCGTGCCGGTGCGCCTCGCCGAGCTGATGCTAGAGGCGGGTCTGCCCGAGGGCATCCTTCAGGTGCTGCATGGCGACAAGGAAATGGTCGACGCGATCCTCGACCATCCGGACATTAAGGGCGTCAGCTTCGTCGGCTCGTCCGATATCGCGCATTATGTCTACAAGCGTGGCGTCGACGCGGGCAAGCGTGTGCAGGCTATGGGCGGCGCGAAGAACCACGGCATCGTCATGCCGGACGCCGATCTCGACCAGGTGGTGAACGACCTTTCCGGCGCAGCCTTCGGCTCGGCGGGTGAGCGCTGCATGGCGCTTCCGGTCGTGACGCCGGTGGGCGAGAAGACCGCCAACGCACTGCGCGAGAAGCTGATCCCGGCCATCGAGGGCCTGCGTGTCGGCATATCGACCGACGAGGAAGCGCATTATGGCCCCGTCGTCACCGCCTCGCACAAGGCAAAGGTCGAGCAGTGGATCCAGACCGGCGTCGATGAAGGCGCGGAGCTGGTCGTCGACGGGCGCGGCTTCAAGCTGCAGGGGCATGAGGACGGTTTCTTCGTCGGCCCGAGCCTGTTCGATCATGTGAAGCCGACGATGCAATCCTACAAGGAAGAGATATTCGGCCCCGTGCTTCAGATGGTGCGCGCCGAAAGCTTTGAGGAAGCGCTCGCCCTGCCCAGCCAGCACCAATATGGCAATGGCGTCGCCATCTTCACCCGCAATGGCCATGCGGCGCGCGAATTTGCGGCGCGGGTCGATGTCGGCATGGTAGGCATCAACGTGCCGATCCCCGTTCCGGTCGCCTACCACACCTTTGGCGGCTGGAAGCGCTCGGCGTTCGGCGACACCAATCAGCACGGCATGGAAGGCGTCAAGTTCTGGACCAAGGTCAAGACCATTACCCAGCGCTGGCCCGACGGTTCACCGGATGGTAGCAACGCCTTTGTCATTCCGACGATGGGGTAAGCACCGACTATGACCGGCCAATTCGAGCTTTCGGACGACCAGCGCGCGATACAGGAGATGGCGCACCGCTTCACAGCGGACGCCATCACCCAGCATGCGGGCGAATGGGATGAGAAACATATCTTCCCGCGCGATGTGGTGAAGGCGGCAGCCGAGCTGGGCTTTGGCGGCATCTATGTGAGTGAGGAATCGGGCGGCATCGGTCTCGGGCGGCTGGAGGCGGCGCTGATCATGGAGGCGATGGCCTATGGCTGTCCCTCGACCAGCGCCTTCATCTCGATCCACAACATGTCGGCCTGGATGATCGACCGTTTCGGCGGCGATGCGGTGAAGAGCAAATATGTGGCGCCGCTTGTCTCCGCCGATCTGCTCGCCAGCTATTGCCTCACGGAAGCGGGCGCGGGTTCGGACGCGGCCAGCCTCAAGACCAAGGCGGTCAGGGATGGCGACCACTATGTCGTCACCGGCTCGAAGCAGTTCATCTCCGGCGGCGGCGAAAACGACCTTTACGTAACGATGGTGCGCACCGGCGAGGATGGGCCCAAGGGCATCAGCTGCCTCGTCATCGAAAAGGATATGGAAGGCGTCAGCTTCGGCGCGCAGGAACGCAAGCTGGGCTGGCATTCACAGCCTACCGCGCAAGTCAATTTCGACAGTGTGCGCGTACCGGTCGAAAATCTGGTGGGCACAGAAGGCCAGGGATTCAGCATCGCCATGGCGGGTCTGGACGGTGGACGGCTGAACATCGGCGCCTGCTCGCTGGGCGGCGCGCAGCGCTGCCTCGATGAAGCAGTCACCTATACCAAAGACCGCAAACAGTTCGGCAAAGCGATTGCCGATTTCCAGAACACGCAGTTCACGCTGGCGGACATGGCGACCGAGCTGGAGGCCGCGCGCGCGCTACTGTATATGGCGGCCGTCAAGGTGACGGAGAACGCACCGGACAAGACCCGCTTCGCCGCCATGGCCAAACGGCTGGCGACTGATACAGGCAGCGCTGTGGCGGACCGGGCGCTACAGCTGCATGGCGGCTATGGCTATCTGATGGACTATCCCATCGAGCGCTTCTGGCGCGATCTGCGCGTGCACTCGATCCTTGAAGGCACAAATCAGGTCATGCGCATGATCGTGGGCAGGGATATGCTGAAATAATGAGCGACGAGGTTCTGATTTCCGCTGAAAATGGCGTTGGCCGCATCCGGCTGAATCGGCCGAAGGCGATCCATTCGCTGACACTTGGCATGTGCGACACGATTAATGCCGCACTGGCGGACTGGAAGCGTGATGACGCCGTCACACTGCTGATGATCGACCATAGCGAAGGGCGCGGCTTTTGCGCGGGTGGCGATGTGCTGGCCCTGCATCGCAGCGGCACCAGCGACGGCAAGGAAGCGCGCGCTTTCTTCCACAGCGAATATCGCATGAACCACAGCCTGTTCACCTATCCCAAGCCGACGGTGGCGTTCATGGACGGCATTGTCATGGGTGGCGGCGTGGGCATCTCACAGCCTTGCCGCTACCGCGTGGCGACCGAGAACACCAAATTCGCTATGCCGGAGGGCACGATCGGTCTGTTCCCCGATGTCGGTGGCGGCTGGTATCTCTCACGCCTGCCCGGCCAGATCGGCAAATATTTAGCGCTCAGCGCCGCGCGAGCCGATGGCGCGGATTGCATGGCTGTTGGCCTCGCGACCCATTATATCCCCTCGGAAAAACTGGAAGCGGTCAAGGCTGAGCTGATCGCGCGGCCCAGCGAGGTTGAGGCCATCCTCGACGCAGCATCCACTACCCCTCCCCCCTCAGCCCTGATGGAACAGCGCACCGAGATCGACCGGCTGTTTGCCGCCGACACGCTCGAAGAGATCATTGCCGCGCTGGCCGCTGACGGTGGCGAATGGGCGGAGAAGCAGCACGGCATCGTCCTCGCCAAATCGCCGCAGACCGGTAAGGTCTCGCTGCGCCAGCTGCGCGAGGCTGCCGCCATGACCGACTTCGCCGACGAAATGCGTCAGGAATATGCCATCGGTTCCCGCATCGTAATGTCGCACGATTTTGCCGAAGGTGTGCGTGCCCTGTTGATCGACAAGGATAATGCGCCCAAATGGAGCCCAGCCACAGCCGAGGGCGTGACGGAGTCGATGATCGACGCCATCTTTGCCCCTCTTGCACCGGATGAGGCCTGGACCCCGGCACCTTGAAACAAGGATTTTACGCATGAGCTATGAAACGATTTTGGTTGAGAAACGCGACGCGGTAACGCTGATCACGCTCAACCGCCCCAAAGCCCTCAACGCCCTCAATCAGCAAGTCCTGGCGGACCTCATCGACGCATTTGCGGCCTATGACGCCGACCCTTCGCAGCGCTGCGCCGTTATCACCGGCAGCGGCGACAAGGCCTTCGCGGCAGGTGCGGACATCAAGGAGATGTCCGAGAAGCAAGCCGCCGACTTTTATCTCGAAGACTTTTTTTCGGGCTGGACCAGTCATGTGTGCGCCACACGCAAACCATGGATCGCGGCTGTCAACGGCTTCGCGCTGGGCGGCGGATGCGAGCTGGCGATGATGGCGGATTTCATCATTGCCGCCGACACCGCGAAATTCGGTCAGCCGGAAATCAAGCTGGGTGTTGCGCCTGGCATGGGCGGCTCGCAGCGCCTTACCAAAGCCGTAGGCAAAGCCAAGGCGATGGAAATGTGCCTCACAGGGCGCATGATGGGCGCCGAAGAAGCCGAGCGTTCAGGATTGGTGACGCGTATCGTTCCTGCGGCGGAGCTTCTCGATGACGCGCTCAAGACAGCAGCAACTATCGCATCCATGCCCCCCATGGCAGCGATGGTGAACAAGGAAATGGTCGATCTCGCCTTCGAGACGAGTCTGGCGCAAGGCCTCGTCGGCGAGCGCCGGATGTTCCAGATTCTAGCAGCTACCGAAGACAAGAAGGAAGGCATGGCCGCCTTTGTCGAAAAGCGCGAGGGCGTCTGGAAGGGCCGCTGATCCACACAAATATAGGGAGAGGTTTCATGAGCACTATCGCCTTTATAGGTCTCGGCAATATGGGCGGCGGCATGGCCGCCAACCTGGTGAAGGCCGGGCATCGGGTGCTGGGTTTTGACCTCTCCCAGGAAGCGCTGGCGCGCGCCGTAGAAGCCGGGTGCGAAAGCTGCGAGACTATTGAGGCAGCCGTCGCCAGCGCTGATGCGGTGGTGACGATGCTGCCCAATGGCGCGATCATGCGCGATGTCTATGAGACGAGCGTGTTTGGCCATGCGCCAGCGGGCTGCCTGTTGCTCGATTGTTCGACCATCGACGTCGCCACCGCCCGTGCGGTGGCGGCCGACGCAGCCGCCAAGGGCTATGCCATGGTCGATGCGCCGGTATCAGGCGGCATTGCTGCGGCCAATGGCGGCACGCTCACCTTCATGGTCGGCGGCCCGGATGGCGATTTCGCCAAAGCCGAACCGATTCTCGCCACCATGGGCAAGGCCGTCATTCATGCGGGTGCGGCGGGCAATGGACAGGCCGCCAAGATCTGCAACAACATGCTGCTCGGCGCGTCGATGGTCGCCACCTGCGAAACCTTCGCCATGGCACAGAAGCTGGGCCTCGACCCGCAAACCTTCTATGACATCTCCAGCGTGTCGTCCGGCCAGTGCTGGTCGATGACGAGTTATTGCCCGCTGCCCGGCGTCGGCCCGCAAAGTCCGGCCGACAATGGCTATCAGGGCGGCTTCGCCACCGCGCTGATGCTCAAGGACCTCAAGCTGGCGATGGAGGCCGCACAAGCCGCCAATGCCGCCGTACCCATGGGGCATGCCGCCGAGGCTCTCTTTCAGGTACACGCCAATGCCGGACAAGGCGGCACGGACTTCTCGTCCATCATCAAGATGCTGGGCTGAATTTTCCCGGCCGGCGCCGCTGTCCGCACAGGGCATGGCGGACAAGCGAGTGCCGCAATCTGCCGGAATGTTCCCAAAATGGGACAGATAGTGCAATCCGTCGCAACCCTATTTGACATCTCCGCATTGGATGGGGAGGGTAACGGAAAGCACAAAGGGGAGTCCGGATACGTGAAAAGCACCATTGGCGCATTGATGGTAATGGGTGCGGTGACCGCAACTATTCCTGCCTCCGCACAGGCCGCAACCGTCATTAACAGCGGGTCCTATATCAATGGAGACTTTGTTCAGGTATCCGGTAGCACCAGCCTGGGGCCCGGTCGCTATCAGTTCACGGTCGACACCAGCGCGCCGGTCAATTTCTTCTATGGCTATGTTGAAAAGCAGATTAGCTCCAATTTCTATTGCACCGACCCCGGTATTCCGGGAGGCGAATTTTACTGCGGCGGAAATGACGTGCCCTTCGGCTATGACTTCATGCCCGTCACGCCGACCCGCTATCAGGCGACGGTAACGGTCAATGCGCCGACCACCACCTTATTCCCCGGCAGCTTCACCTCGCGCATCGAGGATAGTGAGAGCTGCTGCTCCTATTATTTCGATTTCGACGCACCGTCCGATGGCCGTTTCGCCTTGTCGGTGAGCGCCATTCCCGAACCGGCGAGCTGGGCGCTGATGATATTGGGTTTTGGCGCAGTTGGCGCGGCCATGCGGCGGCGTGAGCGCGCCGTACTGCGTCCAGCGCGGGCAAATATCTAAGAAATCAGGCGAATTCCGTCGCCTCGAAACGCACCGGCTCGCCGATGGCGTCATTGGCAAGGCTGTCCTCCCACATCACGCGATGACCGCGCACAATGGTGCCGATCGCCTTGCCGGTGAGCGTATCGCCCTCAAACGGGGACCAATCGCAACGCGACGCCAGCCAGCCCGGCCCGACGGTCCAGCGCTTCTTGAGATCGACGACGGTGAAATCGGCATCATAACCGAGCGCAATGCGCCCCTTACCGGCAAGGCCGAATATACGCTGCGGCCCTGCGCTGGTCATGTCGATAAAGCGTTGCAGCGTCAGGCGCCCTTCGGCCACATGGTTGAGGAAGAGGGGAACAAGTGTCTGCACACCGGGCATGCCGCTGGGTGAAGCGGGATAAGCCTTCGCTTTCTCTTCCCTGGTGTGCGGCGCATGATCGGAACCGATGACATCAGGCACGCCCTGATTGAGCCAGTACCACAGCCCTTCGCGGTGCGCGGTGCTGCGAATAGGCGGGTTCATCTGCGCGTAGCTGCCCAAGCGCGGATAGGCATCCTCGGCGGCAAGCGTGAGATGCTGCGGCGTCACCTCGCAGGTGGCGATGTCCTTGTGCCCGGCAATATATTCCAGTTCTGCAGGCGTAGTGACATGCAATATGTGGATGCGTCGCCCCGCCCCGCGCGCCAAATCAATGATCCGCCGCGTTGCCAGCATCGCGCTTTCATCGTCGCGCCAGACCGGATGTGACGACGGGTCGTTTTCCACCCGCAAATCCTTGCGCGCGTTCATCCGCGCCTCGTCTTCGGCGTGGATGGCGACTCGCCTCCGCCCTGATGCCAGAACCCGCGCCAAAGCGGCATCGTCATCGACCAGCAGGCTGCCGGTTGACGCACCCATGAATATCTTCACGCCCGCCGTGCCGGGAATACGCTCCAGCTCTTTCAACTTTTCCGCATTTTCGGCCGTCGCGCCGACATAAAAGGCGTGGTCGCACCACATGCGATGATGCGCGCGCTTCAGCTTGTCGGCAATGCGCTCTTCGCTGTCGGTATTGGGGTTAGTGTTGGGCATCTCGAACACCGCCGTCACACCGCCCAGCACGGCAGCGCGGCTGCCCGACTCGAGATCTTCCTTATGCTCCAGCCCCGGCTCGCGGAAATGCACCTGGCTGTCGATCACGCCGGGCAGTACATCCAGGCCGCCGCAATCAATAATCTCTCCGGCATCGCCCAATGCGCCACCTAACGCGGCAATCTTGCCGTCACGCACGCCGACATCGGTTTGCACAGGCCCGCCGGGCGTGTGGACAGTGCCATTTTTAAGGATCAGATCGAATGGGCCAGACATATTAATCACCTTGGCGAATGCGTTGGCCTGTCCTACCTAATGCGTATGACGAGCACCACCCTCAAAGACCGCGCGCTGTTACGAATTTCAGGCGAAGACGCCCGTCCTTTCCTGCAGGGACTGATCACGCAGGACGTTCTGCCCCTGAAAGTGGATCATCCGCGCTGGTCCGGCCTGCTAACCGCGCAGGGCAAAGCGCTATTCGATTTCATGTTGTGGGCCGACAATGGCCATGTGCTGGTCGATTGCGAAGCGGCGCAGGCCGACGCGCTGATGCGGCGCCTCAGCCTCTATCGCCTGCGCCGGAAGGTTGAGATCGCTCGAGACGAAACTTTCCATGTCCACTGGTCGCTGGACGCGCCGGACCGGCCGCACGATCCGCGTCTTGCCGCGCTGGGGCATCGCTGGCTAGCGCGGGAACAGGATGATGACGCGAGCGATGCCTTTCGCACGCACCGCCTGTCGCTCGGCGTGACAGAAGGCGTGGCCGAGCTGGGCAGCGACCAGACATTATGGCTGGAGGCCAATGCCGAAGAACTGAACGGCGTCGATTACAAAAAGGGCTGCTATGTCGGGCAGGAGAATACGGCCCGCATGCATTATCGCGCCAAGGTAAACCGACGGCTTGTCGTAGTACCTCTGACGCAGTCCGACCCGGCACGCCAGCGCGCGGTGTTCCCTGAACTCGGCCTCGCCATTGATCATCGCCGTACCGAGGATATGGCGGGCCTCGACCTGCCCGGATGGCTGGCAAACGCCATTGCCAAAGAGCAGGCGTGACCCGGCTATTCACCTTCATCATATTATTGCTGGCGGCGCTTTCCCCCGCACACGCAGACACGCGGTGGAAGCTGGTAAAAAGCTATCCGCATGACAGCACGGCCTTCACCCAGGGGCTGATCTTTCTCGACGGCGCGCTCTATGAAAGCACTGGCCAATATGGCCGATCGCAAATCCGGGAAGTCCGCCTGAAAGACGGCAAGCCACTACGCACCTTGCCCCTCGACGCGCGTTATTTCAGCGAAGGCATGACGCATTGGGACGGGGAGTTGATCTCCATCACATGGCGTGCGCGCACCGGCTTTCGCTGGAAACGGGATGATTTCTCACAAATCGGCAGCTTTACCTATCCCGGCGAGGGGTGGGGCATCACGCAGGATGGCAAGCGCCTCATCATGAGCGACGGCACCGACCAGCTACGGTTTCTGGACCCGGAAACCTTCGAGGAATTCCGCCGCGTCAACGTGACCTGGAACGGTCGTCCTGTGCGCCTGCTCAACGAGCTGGAGTTCGTAAAAGGCGAGATATTGGCCAATGTCTGGATGACAGACCGTATCGCCCGCATCGACCCGGCCAGCGGCGCCGTTATTGACTGGATTGACCTGTCGGCCCTGTCACGGCGCCTGAAGCGGCCCACCTATGATGCTGTACTCAATGGCATCGCCTATGACGCAGAGCGCGACCGGCTGTTCGTCACCGGCAAATACTGGCCCCGGCTGTATGAAATACGACTAAAACGCCGAATTGATTGAGATCAAGGCGACGCGTTCCGGGAAGCATAGATTTCATGTGCAGAATAGGAGGGTTGCTATGTTCAAAACCAATGTCGGCGCGATTGATCGTGCCCTGCGTATCGCGGTTGGAGTCGTGCTGATCGCGCTGGTCTTTATCGGGCCGAAAACGCCCTGGGGCTGGGTCGGCATCATACCGCTGGTGACAGGGCTTTTCCGTAGCTGCCCGCTGTACAGTCTGCTGGGCCTGAGCACCTGCCCGCTCGACAAAAGCTGACGGCTCAATCGCCGTCCTGCTGTGGGGATGGCATCTGGGCTCGTTTGATCTGTACCAGCGTGTAAAGCGCGATTGCACAATTGATGGCAATGCCGACCATCCGGTTCCAGATAAGTGTGGTCACTAATCTTGCGTGATGGGCTGCGCACCCTCGCAGGGAAAAGCTTCTGACAGCGCCTTGCGGATCGCCAGCGCGGGCGGCTGCGCGCCAAGCTCCTCATGCCTGCGCAAATAACCGGTCACCTCATTGATGACCTTGAGCGCATAATCGGGGCTGGACAGGCAAAATTGCTTGTCGATGGAGAGCTGGTCGGCGACGCCTAAAATATAGGTCGTGCAGGGCGTAAGCGACACGCTGCGCGCGCTGACCCCGCCCGGCGCATCGCTCCTGCACAGGCGCAGCAACTCCCTGTTGGTAAGGCTGCTGACATGCGCATAGTCCTGGGCCTGCGCCGCTGCGCCACCGAATGAAAACAACATCGCCGCCATCAAGAGGCGAATGATCGGCTTGTGAAGCGTCAAAACTTGCGTCCCGCTATTATGAATTGCTTGTATATGACCGATTGCGGTCAATAAGCGGCAACACAATATGCTGAAGCCCGGATTGTCGCAAAATAGGGGCGCGGCGTCTCAGAAGCGGCTCAGATACCACCTCGCAGACCGGGCAAGCAGCATCAATCCGTTGAATGCACAAGAAACCCCGGCAATCGAATAACAATTGCCGGGGCGCTAATATTTGCTTCTGATGACTTAGGTTAGGCCGCCAGTTTCCGCAGCACATAGTGCAGGATGCCGCCGTTGCGGAAATATTCCACCTCGTTGGCAGTGTCGATGCGGCACAGTGCGGTGAAGGTGAAGGTCGAACCATCCGGGCGGGTGACTTCCACTTCGACATCCTGACGCGGCTGCAGATCAGCGACGCCCTTGATCGTGAAGCTGTCGTCGCCGGTCAGGCCTAGCGTCTCGCGGCTCTCACCTTCCTTGAACTGCAGCGGCAGCACACCCATGCCGACGAGGTTGGAGCGGTGGATACGCTCGAAGCTCTCGACAATCACCGCGCGCACGCCCAGCAGGTTGGTGCCCTTGGCCGCCCAGTCGCGCGACGAGCCGGTGCCATATTCCTTGCCCGCGACGACGACCATCGGCGTACCGGCGGCCTTGTACTTCATCGCCACGTCATAGATCGGCAGAACTTCGCCGTCATAACGGCTCATGCCGCCTTCGACGCCCGGCACCATTTCGTTCTTGATGCGGATATTGGCGAAGGTGCCGCGCATCATGACCTCATGGTGGCCGCGGCGTGCGCCATAGCTGTTGAAGTCAGCCTTGGCGACCTGATGCTCCATCAGCCACTGGCCTGCCGGGCTATCGGCCTTGATCGAGCCTGCCGGAGAAATGTGGTCGGTGGTGATCGAGTCGCCCAGGATCGCAAGCGGCTTCGCATCGACGATGTCGGTGAGCGGCGCCGGGGTCATCTCCATCCCGTCGAAATAGGGTGGGTTGGCGACATAGGTGCTGCCCGCGCGCCACTGATAGGTTTCCGAGCCAGTGACGTCGATGGCCTGCCAATGCTCGTCACCCTTGTAGACGTCGGCATAACGAGCCTGGAACATGGCGCGATCCATGCAACCGGTCATGGTCGAATAGACCTCGTCATTGGTCGGCCAGATGTCCTTCAGGAACACGTCCTGTCCGTCCTTGCTCGTGCCGATCGGCGTGGTGGTGAAATCCTCGATCACCGTGCCCTTCAGCGCATAAGCGACGACCAACGGCGGTGAAGCGAGGAAGTTGGCGCGCACGTCCGGCGACACGCGGCCCTCAAAGTTACGGTTGCCGGAGATCACGGCGGCGGCGACGAGGCCATTGTCGTTGATCGCCTTGCTGATCGGCTCAGCCAGAGGGCCAGAGTTGCCGATGCAGGTGGTGCAGCCATAGCCGACGAGGTTGAAACCGATATTGTCGAGGTGCGGCTGCAGGCCCGCCTTGTTGAGATAATCGGTAACGACCTGCGATCCGGGCGCCAGCGACGTCTTGACCCAGGGCTTGGGCTTGAGGCCCAACTCATCGGCTTTCTTGGCGACGAGACCGGCGGCGACCAGCACACCGGGGTTCGACGTGTTGGTGCAGCTGGTGATCGCGGCGATCATCACGTCACCGTCGCCAACATCGAAATCCTTGCCTGTGACAGGAACGCGGCCCTGCGTCTTCTTGTAAACCTCAGCCATGTCCTTGTTGAACACATCGTCGACTTCGGTCAGGTCGACACGGTCCTGCGGGCGCTTGGGGCCTGCGAGTGAGGGAACCACGGTCGAGAGGTCCAGCTCCAGCGTCGAGGAGAAGATCGGTTCAGGGCCATTGGGATCGAGCCAGAAACCCTGCTCCTTCGCATAGGCCTCGACCAGCGCGATCTGGTCTTCCTCGCGACCGGTGAGACGCAGATAGTCGAGCGTCTTGTCGTCGATACCGAAGAAGCCGCAGGTCGCGCCATATTCCGGCGCCATGTTAGCGAGCGTCGCGCGGTCGGCGAGCGTCAGCGACGCGAGGCCGGGGCCGAAATATTCGACGAAACGGCCAACCACGCCATGCTTGCGTAGCATGTTGGTGCAGGTCAGCACGAGGTCGGTCGCGGTGACGCCTTCCTTCAGCGTGCCCGTCAGCTTGAAGCCGACGACTTCGGGGATGAGCATCGAAACCGGCTGGCCAAGCATAGCGGCCTCCGCCTCAATACCGCCCACGCCCCAGCCGAGCACGCCCAGACCGTTGATCATGGTCGTATGGCTGTCCGTGCCGACGCAGGTATCGGGATAGGCGATGGTCGCGCCGCCTTCGTCCGCGCTGGTCCATACGGTTTGCGCGATGTTTTCGAGGTTCACCTGGTGGCAGATGCCGGTGCCGGGAGGCACGGCGTAGAAATTGTTGAGCGACTTGGAACCCCATTTCAGGAAGTCATAGCGCTCCATATTGCGGTGATATTCGATCTCGACATTCTGCTCGAACGCCTTGGGGTGACCGAATTCGTCGACCATCACCGAGTGGTCGATGACGAGGTTGACGGGAACCTGCGGATTGATCTTGCTGGTGTCGCCACCCAGCTTCGAGATTGCGTCGCGCATGGCTGCCAGATCGACGACGCAGGGAACGCCGGTGAAATCCTGCAGCAGCACACGCGCCGGGCGGTACTGAATCTCACGCGAGGGCGCGACCGGGTTCTTTTGCCAGTCGATGATCGCCTGAACGTCATCGGTGGACACAGTGAATCCGCCATCCTCAAACCGCAGCATGTTTTCGAGCAGGACCTTCATCGAGAAAGGCAGGCGCGACACGTCGCCCAGTTTTTCCGCCGCTTTCTTGAGCGAATAGATGGCGTAATCCTTGCCGCCGACGGTAAGCGTCTGGCGGGTTCCCAATGTGTCCTGTCCGATGGCTGTCATGTGGTGCTTCTCCGTGCAGTAGAGCCTGAGCCGGGCCGGATGGGGGAGGATGGCGAGGGTTTTGCGGTCACCGCCGCGCTGGCGCGGCTCTGGTTACCGTGTCGTCCCGTGCATCAACCGGCGGTCAAAGCAGATAATCCCAATGCCGCAGCGCAATAACGAAACAGGGGCAGGAGTCAACGCATTCCCGCTTCGAAAACCGCCGCGCTATTTTTATACGTCGAGATTGGCGACATTCAACGCATTGTCCTGAATGAACTCGCGGCGCGTTTCCACGATATCACCCATCAGGCGCGTGAAGATTTCGTCCGCCACGT
This sequence comes from Sphingobium sp., assembly GCA_020446425.1. GTDB lineage: Bacteria > Pseudomonadota > Alphaproteobacteria > Sphingomonadales > Sphingomonadaceae > Sphingobium. The sequence goes on from JAGRES010000013.1 coordinate 137,758, forward strand.
CCGCCTGATCGATCTCCACCCGAAGCATCGAGCGGTTATTGGGGTCGAGCGTGGTTTCCCACAGCTGCTCGGCGTTCATTTCGCCCAGCCCTTTATAGCGCTGGATCGACAGCCCCTTGCGCCCGGCGGCGAAGATGGCATCGAGCAGCTCGCTCGGCCGCCCAATCACACTGACGCCCTTGGCGGCAGGCGCGGCGGGCAGTTCCTCGCCATCTTCACCTGCATCAGCAGCTGCTTCTTCCGCAACCGCGGCATTTTTGAGCGGGACGAGGCGGCTCGCCTTGGCATAGGCCGACGCCTGCTCCATCACCGTGCCATGCAGCTTGCGCGCCTCGGCACTGGTCAGGAACGCGGCCTCGATCACCATATGATCGGTGACGCCGCGCCATTCGCGCTGGAAATGATAGCCGCCCTCCTCGCTGATATCGGCGGACCATTTGCCTTCGACGTCATGCTCGTTGAGCCAGCGCACCGTATCGGCCAGCCGGGCGGCGCGATCGCCTGTCGACTGATCCGAAGCCAGCGCGCCATTGAGCGCAAGTGCCTCGATAATGCGCTCGTCATAGCGGCGCGGTACATAGCGCATAACGGTGCGGATGCGGCGGGCATGCTCGATCAGGCCGCGCAGATCCTCGCCCATACGCACGCCTTCAGTGGTCTCCAGCGCCATTGTCTCGATGCCATTGTCTACCAAATACTGATCGAGCGCAGCATCGTCCTTGAGATAGACCTCGCTGCGACCGCGCGCGGCCTTATAGAGGGGCGGCTGTGCGATATAGAGATGCCCGGCCTCGATGATCTGCGGCATCTGGCGATAGAAGAAGGTGAGCAGCAGCGTGCGGATATGCGCGCCGTCGACGTCGGCGTCCGTCATGATGACGATCTTGTGATAGCGCAGTTTTTCGAGGTCGAAATCGTCGCGGATACCTGTGCCGATGGCCTGGATAAGCGCAGCGATCTCCTTGGAACCGAGCATGCGGTCAAAACGCGCCCGCTCAACGTTCAATATCTTGCCGCGCAGCGGCAGGATCGCCTGGAATTTGCTGTTGCGGCCCTGCTTGGCCGAACCACCTGCCGAGTCACCCTCGACCAGGAACAGCTCGGACTTGGCCGGGTCCTTCTCGGCGCAATCATGCAGTTTGCCGGGCAGCCCGCCGCCAGCCGACATCGCGCCCTTGCGCGTCATCTCGCGCGCCTTGCGCGCAGCCTCGCGCGCGGCGGCGGCGTCGATGATCTTCTGCACGATGGCGCGCGCATGCTGCGGGTTTTCCTCCAGCCATTCGGCCATCTTGTCAGCCATCAGGCTTTCGAGCGGCTGGCGCACTTCGGAGCTGACCAGCTTGTCCTTGGTCTGGCTGCTGAACTTGGGGTCAGGCAGTTTTACCGACACGATGGCGGTCAGACCCTCGCGCATATCCTCGCCGGTCAGGTTCACCTTCTCTTTCTTGAGCTGGCCTGACTTGTCAGCATAATTGTTGAGCGTACGGGTCAGCGCCGCGCGAAACGCCGCCAGGTGTGTGCCGCCATCGCGCTGCGGGATGTTGTTGGTGAAACACAGCACGTTTTCGTAGTAGCTGTCGTTCCATTCCAGCGCGACGTCGATGCCGATGCTGTCACGCTCGCCAGTGACAGCGATAGGAGACGGGATGAGCGGCGTCTTGTTCCTGTCGAGCCAGCTGACGAACGCGGCGATGCCGCCTTCATAATAGAGCTCAACCTCTTTCTTGTCCTCATGCCGCGCATCGACCAGAAACAGGCGCACGCCGCTGTTGAGGAAGGCCAGTTCGCGATAGCGATGCTCCAGCTTCTCGAAATCGAATTCGGTGATCTTGAATGTCGCGGGGCTGGGCAGGAAGGTGACCTTGGTGCCCTTCTTACCCTCTGGTGCGTCGCCGACGACCTTGAGCGGTGCGACGGCATCGCCATGGGCGAAGCGCATATAATGCTCCTGCCCGTTGCGCCAGATGGTGAGGTCGAGAAACTCCGAAAGCGCGTTCACAACCGACACGCCCACGCCGTGCAGGCCACCGGAGACCTTATAGGCATTGTCGTCCGACGTGTTCTCGAACTTGCCGCCCGCATGCAGCTGGGTCATGATGACCTCGGCAGCGGAAACCCCTTCTTCCTTGTGCATGTCGGTCGGAATGCCGCGACCATTATCCTCGACCGAAACCGAGCCATCGGGATTGAGCGTGATGACGATCCGGTCGCAATGACCGGCCAGCGCCTCGTCTATCGCGTTATCGGAAACCTCGAACACCATATGGTGCAGGCCTGAGCCGTCATCAGTATCGCCGATATACATGCCAGGGCGCTTGCGCACGGCATCGAGGCCCTTGAGCACCTTGATGCTGTCTGCGCCATATTCACTGGATTTGGGGGCTTCGCTCGAAGCGGTATTTTGCGGTTCGTCACTCATGCCGAGGGTATAGGGAGAGAGGAACGAAAGGGGAAGAGAAAGATCGCTTTCGGAGTAAGATGGTGCCGCTGAACGTTGCGCCAGATCATGACATTGCTAATCATATGCGCACCGATGCAATGAGGTTCACAGCGTGCGCAGAACATTGTTGACAGCGATGCTGTTCCTAGCGGGCTGCGACGTACCTGGCATATCTGCTTGCGAGCAAGCATTAAAGAGCCAGCTAAATGATCCTAATTCATATAAGCAAGAGAAGATTAAAGAAGAATTTGGCCAAGGAAAGTCCACATCAACCTATATTATAACATACCATGTAAAAAATAATTTAAATGAATACACATCGTATTCCGCAGTATGTACTTATGGAAATGAAAGCAGGAAGGTTTATATAAGAAATATGGGATCACTTAATTAGTTTTTTAACTTTTGACCAATTCATTAGATAATCTCTGCCACTGTCAATTTTTGACATTATTTCTTTCCGACTTTGCTCTCGCCCAAACTTAAATCGCGTTGCGACCACGAGGAGCTGATCTCGGTTTAAGTCCTGCCCTGCCACGCCCGGAAAATCCTGATCTCGCAGGTCTGATAAATGCTTGGCCAGCATGAACGTAGCGGGTACGGGATCTTCGGACGTCGGCACCAGCCGCCGCCGAGCGGTTTCGGACATGGCGTTGATATCGCCATAGCCCAATATCTCAGCGGCGCGGCGCTGCTGGATATTATAGGGGCCGAAGGATGTTTCCGCGCGCGGGCGGTTGAAGCGTCTGATTTCTTCTTTGCCGCGTTCAAAGACACCCAAGCTCTCTGGTATATCGCGTCCGCTTTCCGCTCTTATGGAATAAGCGATGTCATTCCACAAATTGTCATTGCCTACTTCTGAATATGCAACGGAGCCAACAAGTTCGGGCGGTAAATCATAACGTTCGGCAGCGACTTTGATCACATCACGATAGCCGTGTACATATTGCGCCTTGAAAGCATTTTTATTTGGAAATTCTGAAGAATCCCACTTTGCCTTCGTATCTGGTTTCGGCGCGTATTTATCCTTCTGAGATAGGAAGTCCCTATGCGTCCTCGACAGAGAAATGCCAGAGACATGGCTCGCTTCTGGCCGGGATTGGCTATTCACCTCAACGCTAGAGGGCGAGGGTTCCAGCTCCGTTTTGGGTTTCACCGCCCTGGACTTGTACTTGCCCCAGGATGTCACGACGCTGCGGCGCGATTGCGGGCCGCCCGGCGCAAAGGTGAAGCGGCCATTTTCGGGGTCGTGATAGGGGTTGAACTTGGTTTCAAGCGCGGCCTGATCTGCCGGTTCGGCCTTCACCTCCGGCGCGATGAACCCGGTGCGCAGATAATAGGAAAAGCGCTCTCGTTCGGTGAGGCGCAGGGCTTTCTTCTGGGACATGACAGAGACTCTCCTTGGGGCGGAGAAACGCTGCGAAACGAAATCCTATATTGCAAGTATTTATAACCAAAATGGTTATAAATGAGGATAGGAAAAATCCTATTTAATTCCTAGACCGTCCTATATTTTCCTAGAGCGCGTTCCGGAAAAGCGGGAACCGGTTTTCTGTCAGAAAGCGCGGAAAACATTCAATCTAGAGCATTCCCGACACAATCTAAGCGGGAAATGCTCCAGAAATCGCTCTGGATTCACCGCATCAACCCGCCCATCAGGTTGCGCGCGAAGCGCCCGACGATGCTGCCCATACCGCCCAGACCGAACTGTTTGCCGATCTCGGTCGCGAAGGTACCTGCCGCCGCGCTAGCGGCTGAAGCCTGCGGGTTGGCGCGGGATTTCTTGCCGCTCAGCTTGCCCGCGATGATCGCGCCTGCTGACGATGCCGCCGCGCCTGCCGCCGCCTTCGCTACCTTGCCCCAGATCGAGGTCGTCTTGCGCGGGCGCTTGCCGACCTCTTCCTTACCCTTTTCCTCGACTTCCTCGGCGGTCGCGGCGGCATCGGCCGCCTTTTGCGCCAGCACTTCTTCCGCACTTTCGCGATCCACCACATCGTCATATTTGCCGTCGACCGGCGAGATCGACTGAATGATCGCGCGTTCCTTCTTGTCGACCGGGCCGAGGCGCGAACGCGGCGGCGCGATCAACGTACGCTGCACGACGCTGGGCGCGCCATCTTCCATCAGTACGGAAACCAGCGCCTCACCCACTTTCAGTTCGGTGATGACGGTCTTGATGTCGAGGTCGGGATTGATGCGGAAGGTCTCGGCAGCAGCCTTCACCGCCTTCTGGTCGCGCGGCGTGAAAGCGCGCAGCGCATGCTGCACCCGGTTGCCGAGCTGCCCCGCGACTTCTTCCGGTATATCGATCGGGTTCTGCGTCACGAAATAGACGCCCACACCCTTGGAGCGGATCAGGCGCACCACCTGCTCGATCTTGTCGACCAGCGCCTTGGGCGCATCGTCGAACAACAGATGCGCCTCGTCGAAGAAGAAGACGAGCTTGGGCTTTTCCGGGTCACCCACTTCGGGCAACGTCTCGAACAGTTCCGACAGCAGCCAGAGCAGGAAGGTGGAATAGAGCTTGGGGCTCTGCATCAGCTTGTCGGCGGCAAGCACATTGATATAGCCGCGCCCCTTTTCATCCACCTGGAAGAAATCGTCGATCTCCAGCGCCGGTTCGCCGAAGAACATGCCGCCGCCCTGGCTGTCCAGCGTCAGGAGTTGGCGCTGGATCGCACCGACGCTGGCCTTGGTGACATTGCCATATTTGGCGCTGAGCTCCGATGCGTTCTCCGCGCAATAGGCGAGCATGGATTGCAAATCGCCGAGATCGAGCAGCAGCAGCCCTTCCTCATCGGCAAACCGAAAAGCGATGTTGAGCACGCCCTCCTGCGTCTCGTTGAGATCCATCAGCCGCGATAGCAGCAGCGGCCCCATTTCCGAGACAGTGGTGCGGATCGGATGCCCCTGCTCGCCATAGAGGTCCCAGAAAATTGCCGGATTATCGGCATATTCATAGGGGTCGAGGCCGATATCCTTCGCCCGCCTCTCCAGCTTGTCGGCATGTTTGAAGCTGGGCGAACCAGCCATCGACACGCCGCTCAGGTCCCCCTTCACGTCCGCGACGAACACCGGCACGCCAAGCAGCGAAAAATTCTCTGCCAGCCCTTGCAAGGTGACGGTCTTGCCCGTGCCGGTCGCGCCCGCGATCAGGCCGTGACGATTGGCACGCTTCAGGTTGAGATATTGCGCTTCGCCGCCAATGCCCGCCGCGCCCAGAAATATGCCGTCCGCCATCGCCTGCCTCCCACTTCGGTTCCGTCATGGGGATAGCGGCGACAGGCGGCGCTGAAAAGGGCGAATAGGGCAGAAAAGGCGGGCGCAGATAGCCCGCCCTTTCCTATCCGGCTACCTGCCGCATCATTGATCGCGCAGGCGCACCGGGATGAAGGCAGCCGGCTGGCCGGAGCGGAGTACCTGCAGCAACACGGCGCCGCGTCCTGCTTTCTTCACACCACCGATAACGGCATTGAGCTCGGCTTCGCTGGTAACCGCCTGATTGTTGGCGGAAAGGATAACATCGCCGCGACGCAGGCCCTTGGTCGCTGCATCGCTAGACCCGTCGACCGCCGAAATCACCACGCCGCGCGTATCCGCAGGGATGCGCAACTGGCGGATGATGTTGCCGTTGAGTGCGAGCACGGCAAGGCCGAGGTCCTGCTGCGCCGCCTGTGCGCTGTCTTCTTCGCCGGGCTGCGAGAAATCCTCGTCGGGATTCTGGCCGAACTGCGCCAACTGTTCTTCCGAAGGCCGCTCACCCACGATAGCGTTCACAGTCTGACGCTTGCCGCCGCGAATGATCTCGATCGGCACCTTGGAACCGATGGGCAGGTTGGACACGATGAACGACAGGGTTTCGTCAGGCGTCACTTCCTTGCCTTTAACGCGTACGATGACGTCGCCCGGCTTAATGCCCGCCTTGTCGGCACCGCCCTTGGGCTCGACACCCTGGACGAACTCGCCGCGATTCTTGGCGAGGCCGAGGGATTCGGCCATGTCATCGCTCAGCGCGCTGATCTGCACGCCCAGATAACCGCGCTTGACCGACTTGCCGCTACGCAGCGTCTCGATGATCGGCACCGCCTGCTCGGAAGGAATGGCGAAACCGATGCCGACATTGCCGCCTGAGGGCGAAAGGATCTGGCTGTTGATGCCGATGACATTACCGTTCATGTCGAACATCGGGCCGCCGCTGTTGCCCTGGTTGATCGACGCATCCGTCTGGATGAAACGGTCATAGGTGCCGCCGGTATTGCGATGAACGGCCGAGATGATGCCCGCCGTCACCGTGCCGGAGAGAGCATAGGGGTTACCGATGGCGACAACCCAGTCGCCGACGCGTGCCTTGGTGCTGTCGCCGAACTTGACGAAGGGTAGTGCTTTCTTCGCCTTGATCTTGAGTACCGCGAGGTCGGTCGCCGCGTCGCGGCCCACCAGTTCGGCTTCATATTCCTCGCGGTTGGTCAGCGTCACTGTGATGCTGTCCACGCTGGCGCCGCGTGCACCGGGCGAAACCACGTGATTATTGGTGACGATGTAGCCGTCCGCCGAAACCAGGAAACCGGACCCCAGCGATTGCGCCTGCCGGGTTTGCGGACGACCGCCGCCGAACATATCGCCAAAGGGCGTACCAGCGAACGGGTTTTGAACCTGTACGCGCTGCCGGGTCGAAATGTTAACGACCGCAGGCTGAAGCCGCTCGACCATGTCGGCGAGGCTGGCTGGGGCGCCATGCGGGGCCGCCGCCTGCAACCCTTCATTCTGGGCGGTCTGTGCACCGAGCGGCTGATGTGTGCTGATTGCAAGGGCAGTGCCGCCCAGCAACAGGGCGGCGGTAGTGGCATAAGCGTAACGCACGTCTTTACTTCCTCTCATGTCTCTACGGACAGAATTGACCTCATAATACTGGGCCTGCTTTGCCAAAAAGCGCCTGAACGCAAATTGAATGAAGGGCCTCAGGCGGTGCCGAGCAGCTATCGTCCCCTGAATTCCCGCAGGAAGTCATTATCGGGCGACAATATGATGCTGGTCTCCCCGCCATTCTGGCTGGCGAAGGTCCGGCGATAGGCCTGCATGGCGCGATAAAAATCGTAGAAATTCTCGTCCTTGCCGAAACTGGCCGCATAAATCTGCGCCGCCGACGCATCGGCCTCCGCGCGGATGATCTGCGCCTGCTTCTCGCCCTGCGCTCGTATTGTCAGCGCCTCTTGCTGGCGGGCGGTGCGCATGCGCTGGAACGCGCTCTGCAATGGCGTACCGTCGGGCAGGTCAGCGCGCTTGATACGCACGTCGATCACTTCGGCGCCATATTGACGCGCGATGCGATTGAGGCCTGCCTCGATATTGTTCATCACCTGACCGCGCTCTGGGCTCAGCAGCGCAGCAAAGGGCCGCTTACCCAGTTCGTTGCGAAGGGCTGAACCCAATATGGGGCGCAGCGCGTCCTTCACCCGCTCTTCATTGCCCGCGGTAATATACATGCGTAACGGATTGGTAATGCGATACCGGGCGAAAGCGTCAACCTGAAGCCGCAACTGGTCGGTCGAAAGCACCTGCTGCCGCTCCATCTCGACAGACTGGATGCGCTTGTCGATCCAGACAAGCTGCTCGGCGAAGGGAATGCGCATGGCCAAGCCCGCGCCGGTAGCGCCGAAATTTTCATCTGTCTTGTAACGGTTGATGATGCGCACCGGCTCACCGAAGCGGACGACAACAGCCTGCTGCGTTTCCGGCACGATGGCCAGCGTGCTGCCCATGAATATGACCGCCGCCAATATGGCGAGTGCGAGCGTGACCGGATTTTTGATACCGTCTCCCATCATTCGCCTCCCTGTTTGGAGGAGGAATCGGACGCGCCAGCATTTGAGCGGCGTTTAATCTCCGGCAGCGGCAGGTAGGGCGTAACGCCCTTGGCTTCCACCACGGTCTTGTCGACATCGGACAGGACCGATTCCATCGTTTCATAATACATGCGGCGGCGCGTCACATCTGGCGCCAGCCTGTATTGCTCATATACCTTGTCGAACGCTGCCGCTTCACCCTGCGCCCGCGCCGTGAGCTGCTGCGCATAGGCGCGCGCCTGGTTGAGATAGGTCGTCGCGTCCTGCTTCGCCGCCGACACTTCCTTGAACGCATCGTTGACAGCGCTTGGCGGATCGGCCTGCTTGATCGCAATGCCCCGCAGACGGATGCCGGAGCGATATCCATCCAATATGTCCTGCATACGCTGCTCGACCTGCTGCTCTATGGTCGTGCGGCCCGCACCCAGCGCATCTGTCAAAGATACCGTCGCCACGACCGCGCGCATCGCCGCCTCCGCGACTTCTCTTATGGTCGAATCCGGGTCGGCGAGCTGGAATTTGTACAGCTCCGCATCCTTGATGTTCCAGCGGACCGAATAGGCCAGGTCGATGATATTCTGGTCACCGGTCAAAACGAGGTTTTCGTCGTTGGCGGCAACCGAACCGATATCAATGGTGCGAATTTCCTCGACGTCGACCGTCTCCACCGTTTCCAGCGGCGCGGGCAGCGTCAACCCGATACCCGGCGTCAGCGTGCGGCTATATTTGCCGAGCATCAGTACAACGCCGCGTTCCTGCGGGCCGATGCGGTGAAAGCTGGTGAGAGCGACCCACAGGATCGCCACAATCGCCAGCGCGATGGGCCAGAGCGAGCGGGCCTCCGCGCCGCCGGGAAAACCGCCCGATCCGCCACCGCCATTGCCGCCGCCGAAACCGCCACGGCCGCGCCGGAGCAAATCCTCGATCAGCGACGCGCGCGATTGCCCCGCACGATCGCCCGTTGGCCTGCGTCCGCCGGGCTGCGTCCATGGATTGCGCGGGCCAGATCCGCTTGCATCCTCTGCGTCACCACCATCGCCACCGGTCGGCGGCTCTCCGTCGCCTGCGTTGCCGCCACCGCCCCATGGCCCCTGAGCCATGGCCGCAATGGGAGCACCAATGAGGGAACGAACACGAGCGACGAACTTATTCCGTTTTTTCATCATGAGATACTCTATAGGTAGCCGCAGCACGGAAAAACAGTGTCTTTGCCAAGATAATCGCATATGGCCCCGGCCATGACCGACATTGACACCTTATCCCGGCGATTTTCCGACCTGTCCTCCGGCCGCGCAAGCGGCCTGCGCCTGCGCGATACTATATTGTCGCTGGTTCTTGATGTCACCGGCCTTGGGCCGGAAGAACGCCAGGCCATGGTCAACATTCTTGAGCAGGAAGCGCGCGCACTGCCTGATATTTCGGACGTCCGCATCGCCCAAACCGCCGAGAAGCAGAGTGTAACCATCATCGCCGTTGCGTCCGGCAAGGGCGGTGTCGGCAAATCCACCGTTTCGGCCAACCTCGCCATTGCCCTGTCACGCCTTGGCGTGCGCACCGGCCTTGTCGATGCCGATATTTACGGCCCGTCCCAGCCGCGCCTGCTCGCCAGCGAAGGCCAGCGCCCCGCCGCCGAGGACAAACGCATGATCCCGATCCGGGGTGCGGGCGGCATCCCGATGCTGTCCATGGGACATCTGGTCGACCCGGGTCAGGCGATTGCGTGGCGCGGACCGATGGCCGCCAATGCACTGGGTCAGCTTGTCGATGCCCGGTGGGACGGAGTCGACGTGCTGATCGTCGACATGCCCCCCGGTACCGGCGACATTCAGCTCTCCATGGTACAAAAGCACAAGCCTGCGGGCGCCGTGATCGTTTCCACGCCTCAGGACCTTGCCCTGATAGACGCCGCGCGTGCCATCAGCCTGTTCGAACAGGCTGGCGTGCCGATAATCGGACTGGTCGAGAATATGGCGGGCTATGCCTGCCCCCATTGCGGAGAAGTTTCTGATCCTTTCGGGTCGGGTGGAGCAGAAAGTGCCGCGTCGGAAAAAAACATTTTCTTCCTGGGCCGCATCCCGCTTGCCATCGAAATTCGTGCCGCGTCCGATGCCGGCACACCGCCCGCCGCGAGCGATGGCATATATGCAGAGAGCTTTTCCGCTATCGCCAGCCGGATACAAGACTGGCTCCAAAATCGAAATTAAAGGGCTATTTTCAATAGTATAAGCCTATCCCGATATCATGGGGCAGATATAGGAGCGGCTACCCAGCACCGGCATGAACCCATACCTGTTCTGCCCCACAGCAGGCCGCTCCCATTCTGCGTTTGTTATTTTTGTAACGCTGCATGTAGACGATAAGGGACGTTATGGATTAATTACTCCAAAATGGACCAAATAACCCTTGTCACTTATCGTCTGTAGACTTGAACCTTGGACAACCGCGATGTCGCATCCATGGATGACATACGTTTCCGGTTCGGTACTAACCTCCGAAAATTACGCGAAGAACAAGGCCTTAGCCAGGAAGCTTTCGCGGAAGAGGCGGGCTTGCACCGAACCTATGTCAGCGATATCGAACGCGGCGTGCGCAATCCCACAATCATGGTGGTGGACAGGATTGCCCGAGCATTGCGGGTTCCGCCGGGGCGCTTGCTCGATTGACGGCATTGCGGCACTAACGGGGCATATGACTTTTTGCTCTTCATGCCGGGAATAGTTGATGACCTCAGACAGCGATATTGCCGAGCTGCTTCGTACCGTACGCACAATCGCATTGGTCGGCGCTTCCCAAAAGCCGGACCGGCCCAGCTATCGGGTGATGGGTAAATTGCTGGCGCACGGCTATCATGTGATCCCGGTCAATCCGGGACTGGCCGGACAGGAAATCCATGGACAGACGGTAGTCGCATCGCTCGCGGACATCGACGAGCCCATTGATATGGTCGACATTTTCCGCAACAGCGAGGCTGCGGGTGACGTGGTGGACGAAGCAATTGCAGCAGGCGCCAGTGCGGTATGGATGCAACTCGGCGTCATCAACGAACCGGCGGCCCAGCGCGCAAGGGAAGCGGGCCTGAAAGTGGTGATGGACCACTGCCCGGCAATCGAGATCCCTCGCCTTGGACTGGCCCCTGTCGCCTGAGAAACGATTACCGCTTTGCCTTTGCGCGGCAGCTGGCTATCAGACGCAGGCATATGCCGCGATCATCGGAAACACGCGAGAGGAAGGCCTCGGCCATCGACCGGCGCAGCCTGCTGATCGGCGGCGGCGCGGCGGCGGGTTTGATGATCGCATGGGGACTGTGGCCGCGCAGCTACCAGCCCAATCTGGCGGTTGCCAACAATGAACGGTTGATCAACGCATTCCTGAAGATCGACACGGCGGGCCAGATCATCATCGTCGTGCCTCAGCTGGAAATGGGCCAGGGCGTCACCACCGTGCTGCCGCAGATATTGGCGGACGAGTTGGGCGCGGACTGGCGCACCGTCGCCGTGCAGGGCGCACCGGTCAATCCGCTTTACGCGAACAGCCTGCTGGCCCGGCAGTTCCTCACCAGTGACTGGAGCAAGCTGGCGGGCGATGCAGGCGACTGGGCGTTGCGCGAATATGCCAGCCGCGAGGCAATGATGCTGACCGGCGGATCGACATCGGTGCGCATGTTCATGCGCGGCTATCGTGAAGCGGGCGCATCGGCGCGCATATTATTGTGCAAGGCAGCCGCGGCGCGCTGGGACGCCGACTGGGAAAGCTGCTATATTGAAAACGGCATCATAACCGATGGCCAGAAAACCCTGCGCATCGGCGAGGTCGTGTCCGACGCGGTCGGCTTCACCTTGCCGGACGAGCTGCCGCTCAAGTCCGGCGACGGCGAGGAGGAAAGGTTATATGGCCGGGATATTCCGCGCATTGACCTGCCCTCCAAGATCGACGGCTCTCATAATTATGCAGCCGACATCCGCATCGCCGATATGGTGTTCGCCTCCATCCGGCAGGGCCCGATCGGGGCGACCGGCATAAAATCGCTGCAAGACGCGGAAGCGAAAAAGGTCACCGGCTTTCTCCAGCTCGTGCAACACGACCACTGGGTCGCAGCAGTCGGCACCAACTGGTGGGCGGCAAACAAGGCGCTCGACAGCCTTGATCCTGTATTCGATGTCGCCGGGCCACCGCTCGACACTTTGGCCATCGAAGAAGCGCTGCAAACCGCTTTTACGAGCGACGCGGGACGCAGGCTATATCAACAGGGCGAGCTGGCCACGGCCTTCAATGGCGCGCGTCTGGTGCGCGCGGAATACCGCGTCGCCCCCGCCCTGCACCTTGCCGTCGAGCCACCCTGCGCCACCGCGCGGGTAACCAGTGACCTGGCCGAGATATGGACCGCGAGCCAGGCACCTGCCTTCTGCCGCCGCGCCGTCGCCGATGCGCTCGGCATGGACGAAGACCAGGTCATACTCTATCCGATTTCCGCAGGCGGCTCGTTCGGGCGACGCATGGATCATGAACCCGCCGTGCAGGCCGCACTGATCGCGCAAGAGATAAAGCGGCCTGTACAATTGCTATGGTCGCGCGCCGAAGACATTATCACGGATCGTCCGCGCCCGCCCGCTCATGCACGCATGCACGCAAAGCTGGTCGCCGGTGGACGAATCGAGGCCTTGTCCGCCAAGGTCGCCGCTCCTGCCACCGACCGCGAAACATGGGACCGGATCGCGCGGAGCACATCTCCGGCAGAGGCAGCGGATAATGCAGGCAGAGTCGCCGACGCGCGCGCCCTTTCCGGCATGCCTTCGCTCTACGAAATACCCCATTATGCTATTGACCATTACCCTACACCAATCAGGCTGCCGACCGGGCGCTGGCGTGGCAATGCCGACAGCTATAGCTGCTTTTTTACCGAGAGCTTCATGGACGAACTGGCGCAGCAGGCGGGCATGGAGCCGCTATCCTTTCGCATGCAGCACCTCTCCGGGCAACCTCGCCTCGCGCAGTGTGTCACAACCGCTGCGGCGATTGGCGGCTGGCAGGGCGGCGTGATGTCGAGCGGGCAAGGCCTGGCCTGTCATGCGATGGACGGCGGTTATATCGCGATGCTGGTCGAGGCTTCCATGGAACGCGGATCAATTCGGGTGAAGAAGATCACAGCCGCCGCTGATATCGGCGCCCAGCCGCATCCTGATATCGCACGGCAACAGATTGAGGGCGGCATCATATTCGGTCTTGCCGCAGCCCTTGGCTGTGGCGCGGAATATGAAGGCGGGCTTCCTCTCCGTGCGATTATGGGCCGCATGGGCCTGCCGCGTCTGGCCGATATAGGCGATGTCACGATCGAGCTTCTGCCGAGCGAAGCCGAACCGGCTGGCGTCGGCCAGATCGGCGTACCCGCCGCCGCACCGGCGCTTGCGGGTGCACTCTATACATTGACCGGTCGCCGCTATCGCGACCTTCCTCTGGTAGCCGCATCATGAGTAACCTGCTTCCCGCCCGCCCCACTGACCATCCACAGACCCCGCCACCGAAAACCGGCGTCCTGATCGTCAATCTCGGCACGCCCGACGCCCCGGAACCCAGCGCGGTGAAGCGCTATCTCAGGGAATTCCTGTCCGACCGCAGGGTGGTCGAAATCCCGCCTCTCCTCTGGCAGCCGATATTGCGCGGCATCATCCTCAATACCCGGCCACGTAAATCCGCCCATGCCTATAGCCAGATCTGGACCAAAGACGGATCTCCGCTCGCCGTGCATACCCGCGCCGTGGCAGACGCCATGGCCCAGCGATTCCACGAGGACGGCATAATCGTCGACTGGGCAATGCGGTATGGCAACCCTTCCATCGCCAGCCGTATTGCCGCGATGAAGGAGCAGGGGTGCGAACGCATCCTATTCGCGCCGCTTTATCCGCAATATAGCGGCGCGACGACCGCGAGCGCCAACGATGCATTGTTCGCCGCGCTCAAGGGCATGCGCTGGCAACCCGCCATCCGCATATTGCCTCCCTATTATGATGACCCGGCCTATATCGAAGCACTTACCCAAAGCGCACGCCGTCATCTTGGTGCACTGAGCGAACAGCCCGATGTGCTGCTGCTGACATTTCATGGTATGCCGGAGCGCACGCTGCATCTGGGCGACCCTTATCATTGCCACTGCGTCAAGACCGCACGCTTGCTCTCGGAGTCGCTGCGCGCCGATTTTTCGGGTCCTGTCGAGATCAGTTTCCAGTCCCGATTCGGTCGCGCCAAATGGCTGGAGCCGTCGACTGAAAAAAAACTGGAGCAGCTGGCTCGCAGCGGCACAAAACATATAGCCGTCATGGCGCCCGGTTTTTCTGCCGACTGTCTGGAGACGCTGGAAGAGATCATGCTGCGCGGGCGAGATGTTTTTCTGCAGAATTCCGGGAAAAAATTCTCATATCTACCTTGTTTGAACGCGGAAGATGAGGCTATCACGCTTTATGAGGGACTGCTTCGGAGAGAGTTTTCAGGATGGGCGAAATAATATGATGACAGTCCCCGCGTCTAATACAGGGAGGATGTCTATATGAGCAGAGTTGCGATTGTTACGGGTGGCACACGGGGAATCGGCGAAGCGATCAGTCTCGCCTTGAAAGAAATGGGTATGACGGTCGTCGCCAACTATGCCGGCAACGAAGAAAAAGCGAAGGCATTTACAGACCGCACCGGTATCAAATCGTATAAATGGGATGTGGGCAATCATCAGGCCTGCCTTGACGGTTGTGCACAGGTGGTATCGGATGTCGGCCCGATTGACGTGGTGGTCAATAATGCGGGTATCACACGGGATGGCGTGCTCGCCAAGATGAGTTTCGACGACTGGAACGACGTGATGCGCATCAACCTGGGCGGCTGTTTCAACATGGCCAAGGCGACCTTTGGCAGCATGCGTGAACGCGGATGGGGCCGTATCGTCAATATCGGTTCGGTCAACGGACAGGCTGGCCAGTACGGCCAGGTGAACTACGCCGCCGCCAAGTCGGGCATTCACGGCTTTACCAAAGCGCTGGCGCAGGAAGGCGCGAAGTCGGGCATCACCGTCAACGCCATTGCGCCCGGTTATATCGACACGGACATGGTGGCGGCTGTTCCCGCCCCCGTGCTTGAGAAAATCATCGCGAAAATCCCGGTGGGCCGTCTGGGCCATGCCGAAGAAATTGCACGCGGCGTCGCCTTTCTGTGCAGTGAGGAAGCAGGCTTTGTCACCGGATCGACTATGTCGATCAACGGTGGCCAGCATATGTACTGATACTGACCATGTGGCCGGAGGGCGAATCCATGCGCTACTCCGGCCCAGTCAAACACAGCATCACCATTGAAGGTCATCAGACCTCGATCAGCCTGGAACCGGTGTTCTGGGACGCTTTGAAACGTGCGGCGCGCGAAGAAGGTCTGGCGCTGAACGCCCTGGTTGCGCACATTGACGAACAGCGAATCGCGAGCTTTACGGCCGGGCAGAACCCGCCAACCCCATCCACAAACACCACGCAAGCGACATCGGCAAATCTGGCCAGCGCCATTCGCAGCTGGCTCTGGGAACGATATTGCAAATAATTATCATCCGCGATTGACTCTGAGAATGATTATCAATAACAGCACCTCTATACGAACAATAGGGGAAGCTGTTCAATGCCGTTACGTCGTTCCACCAACAATCAAGTCATTCAAAACAAGAGCGAGACATCTAGGGGTGGGATGTTGTCGGCGCTGGCCATGGCCGCGCTTCCAGTCATTGGGTTTCCGGTCGCCGCACATGCGGACGAAGCCGATGCAGGCGATCAGCGCAACATCTATGTCGACGGGCGCCGCACCGCAGACGTAAACCCCAATGCCAACCCGGAAGCGCCCTATAAGGTCGAGAAGTCTGCGGATGGCAAATTCACCGAGCCACTGCGCGATACACCCAAGACGATCACCGCCATTCCCAAGGAAGTGATCGAGGATATCGGCGCGACCAGCTTCCGCGAAGTCGTGCGATCGACACCGGGCGTGACATTGGGCACGGGCGAAGGCGGCAATGCTTTCGGTGACCGCATCTTCATTCGCGGCTTCGACGCGCGCGGCGATGTCTATATCGACGGCCTGCGCGATCCCGGCGTCACCAGCCGCGAGATTTTCGCGGTCGAGCAGATCGAGGTGGTCAAGGGACCGTCCGGCAGCTTCGGCGGACGCGGCACAACCGGCGGTCTCGTCAGCCTGCAATCCAAGCAGCCCCAGTTCGGCAATGATTTCGTCGTCGCCGAGGGAGGTATCGGCACGGAGAATTATTTCCGCGCTACCCTCGGCGCCAATCATGCGCTGAGCGACCGCTTCGCCATCCGCGTCAACGGCCTGTACCACAGTGCCGACACGCCAGGCCGCGACTATGTCGATTCCGAACGCTGGGGTATTGCGGCGGCGGCCACGCTGAAAGTCACAGACACGCTGACGGTGATGGCGGATTATTATGGTTATCGCCTCGACGGCATGTCCGATTATGGCCACCCGTTTGAAAGCGACGATTATAACGACGGCGACGCCGGCGGTCTGCCCAACGAACCCGCCCAGGTAAATCTCGACAATTTCTATGGCGCTGTGGGGCGTGACTTTATCGAAAACGGGTCGGATATCGGCACGCTGACGGTCAAGTTCGAACCCAATGACCAGATCGCATTGCGTTCCACCGTCCGCTATGGCGAGACATGGAACTATTATGTTGTCAGCGTACCGCGCAGCCCACGCGCCGTCACGCCCCCTGCCGCAGGCGCATCGCAGCGCGAAATCGACGGATACGACGCTGCTATCGCGGCTGGCTTCATGGATGGAGATCTGGTCGTCGACACCGGCGCCCCGCAGCGCCACGCGGATAACGAAACCTTCGCGATGCTGACCGACGCCACCGCGCGTTTCGATACGGGCAGCATCGGCCATACGCTGGTGGGCGGCGTCGAAATCACGCGTGAGAAGATCGACAACAAGCGCTACACCTTCCCCGACTTCGTCGAGGATGCCAATGGCAATCCTCAATCTACGGATCAGATCCCGCCGCGCGATCTGTTCAATCCCGATCCGGTGCTGGGCTTCAAAATTCCGACAATCATCGACACCAGTGTTCCGTCAACGATCGTGAAAGTCGAAACCATGTCGGCCTATCTGATCGACACGGTAAAATTCTCACCCAAGCTGCAAGCAACGCTGGGCCTGCGATACGACATGTTCGATATCAATGTGAACGGCTTCGACCGCCGGTCCAATGCACCTTATTCCCGCCAGCAGTCGATCGACTTCCTGAACGGTCAGGTCAGCCTGCTCTACAAGCCGGTGGAACCGGTGAGCATCTATGCCTCGTTCAGCACATCGTCCAACCCATCGGGAGAACAGCTCGACAGCACCAGCGCCACCTATGGCGGTCTGGGCGACGGAACGGAAACCATCGACCCGGAACGCAACAAAGCTTATGAGCTGGGCGTCAAATATGAGCTGAACAAGAATCTGCTTGTCACCGCCGCAGTATTCCAGATCGACAAGGAAAACGCGCGTGAGGCCGACCCGGTTTCCGGCGGTTTCAATCTGGTAGGTGAGCTGCGGTCCCGCGGTGCGGAAATAGGCGTCAACGGCAATCTGACATCCCGCTGGTCGGTGTTCGGTGGCTTCACCTATCTCGACGCGGAGATCGTCGACTCCAGCGACGCGCTTGAAATCGGCTCGCGTTTCCCCAACGTACCGAAATATAACTTCTCCCTGCTCTCAACCTATGCTCTGACCGACTGGCTGATGGTCGGTGGACAGGCCTATTATCAGAGCCGCATCTTCGGCGGCACATATGGCCTCACCACGACGGACGACAATATCAACCCGAGCGTACCGGGTTACTGGCGCTTCGACGCGGTGGCGCGGGTGAGGCCTACGCAGAATACCGAATTGCGGCTCAACGTGATGAACCTGACGGACAAGCGTTATTATGACGCGATCTACCGTTCATCGGCGCCGTTCGCCTATGTCGCCCCCGGCCGGAGCGCGACATTGACCGCGAGCATCATTTTCTAAGGAGCCGTAACCAGTTGCGATGCCCCCCCAGGGTGTATCGCCCCACCCGTCCGCCGCACTATTCGCCACCCCACCTGGAGGATAGTCCCGGCGGGCGGGCTGGGTTATCAAGGGCCAAGAGTGATTTCGAGTGAAATGGAACATTTCACGGCTCGGAAATCGCGACAAACTAACCAACTAGGCCACGATTTTGATTTCGTTGAAATCGAACAGGGCCTACGGGGATAGCATGCTGATCATAATACCGGATATGATAAGCCGCGAGGCAGCACTCGAACTGCGGGCGCAGATATTGAACGCCGAGTGGGTGGACGGCAACGCGACCAGCGGGCCCGGATCGGCGCTCAAGAAGAAGAACCGGCAATTACCAGAAGCCAGCCCCGCCGCACAAACCGCGCAGGCTATCGTCGCCAAGGCGCTGGGCAATAACGAGCTGTTCCTCTCCGCCGCCCTGCCCCACACCATATTCCCACCGCTGTTCAACCGTTATGGGCCAGGCGAAACCTTCGGCACCCATGTCGACAATGCCGTGCGCATTCATGGCGGCAGCGGCACGCGCATCCGCACCGATTTGTCCGCCACATTATTCCTTACCGACCCGGACGATTATGACGGCGGCGCACTGGAAATCGAAGGGCCGTTTGGCGATGTGTCCTACAAGCTGCCCGCCGGGCATACGGTGCTATACCCCAGCTCCAGCCTGCACCGCGTGACA
This sequence comes from Sphingobium sp., assembly GCA_020446425.1. Taxonomy (GTDB): domain Bacteria; phylum Pseudomonadota; class Alphaproteobacteria; order Sphingomonadales; family Sphingomonadaceae; genus Sphingobium. The sequence goes on from JAGRES010000013.1 coordinate 156,794, forward strand.
CCTGTGACGCGCGGCGAGCGTATCAGCTGCTTCTTCTGGATGCAGTCACTGGTCGCGAGCACCGAGCATCGCTCGATGCTGTTCGAACTCGACCAGTCGATTCAGGCGCTCACCGTGCGCCACGGCAGCACCGATGAAGAGGTGCTGCGCCTCACCAACGTCTATCATAATATGATGCGGCACTGGGCAGCCTGCTAATCTCGCAGCGCCGCCCATCATCAGTGTGAATTTATCGCGACATTAGCCCACGCGCCTGACCGGTCAGCTCGGCCAGCATCGCAACATGCGGAGCCGGAGCGGCCTTGGCCCGTTCGAACTGATGCAGGAACTGGTCGATACGCGGTTTATGCTTGCCCAACCATGCTTCGACATTCTCCAGCGCGTTTTTCGTGCCAAGCCTGCCGAGCAGATCGAGCCGCATTTGCTGCGTATCCCGCTCGATACCCGACAATAGCTGGCGCTCCCACGGGTCGCTGGGGTCCAGTTTTGCTAGAGCCGTCTGTAGCCAGTGAACGCCGGTCGCATCGCCCAGGCGGACGAAAGCCCGCGCGGTCTCCAGCATATCTCCGCCCAGTTTCTGGTTGAGATTGGCGAGCCCCAGGGCACCGTCCATCTTGAACAGCATGGACACACGCTGCGCCAGGTCGCCGGGCACGCCAAGAAGCTCGAGATCGTCTTCCATCAATGCGGCGCGCGCCAGCAATATCTCGGTGAGTATCGCGTCGACCTCGCCCGAAAGCTGCTCCACGCCGTCACGCAGGGCAGCTACCGCTTCACCCGGAACAAAGCCCGGCGGCGTGATACGAACAATGGACGCCATCTGCGAACGCATCGCTTTGGCGATCAGGCCGAGAAGCTCGATACGCCCTTTCTCTGGCATCTCCGCCGTATCAATATCCTGCCACAGGGCTTTGACGCCGAATATGCGATCCGCCACCACGAACGCACTGGCTATGTCGGCGAGCGAACAGCCTTCCTCTTCGACCATCTCATAAGGATGGATAAGGCCAAGGCGGTTGATGATGCGGTTTGCCAGCTCCGTCGCAATAATTTCCCGCCGCAGCTGATGGCTGGCGATGGCATCCGCCTCGCGCTCCTGCATCTGTTGCGGGAAGGAAGCCGCCAGATCGGCCCCCATGCTGGGATCATCGGCCAGCGTGCCCCGCTCTATCGCGTCCTGCAGTGTCAGTTTCGCGGTCGAGAGCAGCACAGCCAGTTCGGGCCGGGTCAGTCCCTTGCTGTCCTGCACACGGCGCAGCAACTGGTCGTTATTCGCCAGCCCCTCAACCCGCCTGTCCAGCGTGCCGCTGTCCTCGAACGTCTCGATCAGGCGCACATAGCTGGGCAATGCTTCGCTTCCGCCCGCCTCCGCGATGGAAAGGCCCAGCGCCTGCAAACGATTATCTTCCAGCACCAGATGCGCGACATTGTCTGTCATTTCGACCAGAAGCGCGTTGCGGTCATCCAGCGCAAGCCGCCCTTCCGCCATCTCACGGTTGAGCGCGATCTTGATATTGACCTCGTTATCCGAGCAATCGACGCCCGCGCTATTGTCGATAAAGTCGGTGTTGATGCGGCCACCATTCAGCGCATAGGCGATACGCCCGGCCTGGGTCACACCCAGATTGGCACCCTCGCCTATCACCTTGACGCGCAGGTCCTCGGCATTGACACGTAGCGCATCGTTCGCCGTATCGCCGGCATCGCCGTTGCTTTGCGCCGCCGCCTTTATGTATGTGCCGATGCCGCCAAACCAGAGCAGGTCGTTGGGCGACTGCAATATGGCGGAGATCAGCGACGCCGGGTCCATCTCGTCATGGCCGACATCCAGCAGCGCCTTCATCTCAGGCGAGAGCGGGATGCTCTTCATCGAACGCGGGAAAACGCCTCCGCCTTCGGAAATGAGCGACTTGTCATAATCGTCCCAGCTCGACCGCGGCAGCTTGAATAGCCGGTCGCGCTCCGCCCAGCTTTTCGCCGGGTCGGGATCGGGGTCGATGAAGATATGACGATGGTCGAACGCGGCGACCAGCTTGATAGCCTTGCTGAGCAGCATGCCGTTGCCGAACACGTCGCCCGACATATCGCCGCAGCCGATCACCTTGACGCTCTGGCTCTGGACGTCGATGCCCATCTCGGCGAAATGCCGCTGCACCGATACCCAGGCGCCGCGCGCAGTGATGCCCATCGCCTTGTGATCATAGCCATTGGAGCCGCCGCTGGCGAACGCATCGCCCAGCCAGAAATCGCGCTCCAGCGCAATCGCGTTGGCAACATCCGAGAAAGTCGCGGTACCCTTGTCGGCGGCGACCACGAAATAGGGATCGTCGTCATCGCGCACTACCAACCCTTTGGGGTGCACCACCTTGCCGCTGACGATGTTGTCCGTGATGGAAAGCAGCGAACGGATGAATATGCGGTAGCTTTCCGTTCCCTCGGCCAGCCAGGCATCGCGATCCATAGCAGGGTTCGGCAATTGCTTGGGATAGAAACCACCTTTCGCGCCCGCAGGAACGATGACGGCGTTCTTCACACGCTGCGCCTTCATCAGCCCCAATATCTCTGTGCGGAAATCGTCGCGCCGGTCGGACCAGCGCAAACCGCCGCGCGCCACCGGACCGGAGCGCAAATGGATACCTTCGACACGGGGACTGTAGACCCAGATTTCACGCCAGGGCAACGGCTTGGGCAAGCCCGGCACCTTCGTGCTCTCGATCTTGAAGGCCAGCGCCAGACGCCCGCTCTCGACATAGAAATTGGTGCGCAGGCAAGCATGAATTACCGCTTGGATGAGGCGCAATATGCGGTCCTCGTCGATTGCGGACACACTAGCGAGACCCGTCATAATCGCTTCGTCGCCAGCCTTGATGGCCTTGTTGCGATCTCCCTTGAAGGCGGGATCATGCATCGCTCCGAACAGGCCGGTCAGCGCATGGGCGATATGCTGTTCCCGGCGTAACGTGTCGACGACGGTAGCCATGCCATAATGCATCCCGGTCTGACGCAGATAGCGGAAAATGGCGCGCATCAATATCACCGCGGATGGCTCCATCCCAGCCGAAACGATAAGTTCGTTGAAGCGGTCGTCCTCCGCCAAGCCTGTCAGAACGGCGGCCAGCGTGTCCTGCAAGATATTGGCGCGCTCCAGCAGGGGAACGGCGTCACCTCCGTCGTGGCGCGCAAGCAGGAAGCGGTGCATATGTCCCTTGCGGCCGCGATCGAGCGGGGTGGAGATTTCCTCAATCGCCTTGAACCCGAAATTTTCCAGCGCGGGCACCGCGTCGGACAGAGTGACATTTGTCTGGCTGTAAAGCTTGAGGCGCAGCTGATCCGGCTTGTCGTCACTATTGCGATAGAGGCGCACGCGGCGATCCGCCTCGCCTTCCAGCTTGGACATTTCGATAATATCTATCGCGGCCTCTTCCGGCCCCGCACCAAGGCGGTATCCGGGCGGGAAGCTTTCGGCATATTCCTCGGTAAGCGTTTCCGCGCCGCCATTGTCGAGTAGCTCCGCCAGCGCCGCCTCGACGCCGGGCACCCAGCCGCGCACCATGTGCTTGACCTGTTTGTCGAGCACATTTTCATCGGGCGTGCGGCCACCCGCACGAATATCGAGCGTGATGCGCAGCAGCGCCATGCCGCCTTCTTCCAGCGCAATCGACCAGCTGAGCAGCGGTGCGTTCGCCGCCTGCGCCAGCATCTCCTGAATCGCAACGCGGCGCGCCGTGGACACATCGTCGCGCGGCAGCCAGATGAAAGCGTAAAGATGTCGCTGCAACGCTGAGGTCGCCAGAACCAGTTTCGGCCTTGGCCTGTCGTTGAGCGACATGAAGGTCAGCGCCAGCCGCTCCAGCGTAGCGCGGTCGAAACCGATGATGATATCATGCGGCAATGTCGTGAGTGCATGGAACAACGCCTTGCCTGCATGGCCCGCCGGATCGAAATGATATTTCTCCATCAGCGCCGTCAGTGCGGCCCGCAGCATCGGCACCTTGTCTGGCGCGGTAGCCAGCGCCGCGCTGGTCCACATGCCCGCATGGATGGACAGCGCCGTGATCTTTTTCCCTTCGCGGATGGGAATGATGAACAAGTCGATCAGACTGGAGCGGTGTACGCGCGATGCCTGGTTGCTCTTGATGATCAGTGGGCTACGGCCGCCTTCCTCGAACCAATCGAAAGCCGCCTTGATGCTGCCGGCCGCGAGTAACGGCTCATTGTCCGGCAATGCGCATATGCCCAGCATCTCGTCGCATGCTTTACCGCGATAGCAGATCCGATGCCCGATCTGCGTCAGATTGCGGGCGAGCAGCCAGCGAAGCAGCGCAGCGCCTTCGTCCTCGTTCAGCCTGTCCGCATCCGCCGCCAGAGCTTCCTGCATGCGGCCCCAGTCATTCACTGCCGCGCGAACATGCGCCAGCGTTGCCGCGATTTCCGCCTCCAGGCTCTTGCGCTGTTTGGCGGTCGCCCGGTCAACCTCGATATAGACCACCGACTCTCGCCGGGCACCGGCACTGTCATCGGGCAGGATATCGACCAGCTTGCCCCGTGAATCGCGTTCCACGCTAAGCACGGGATGAACCAGTTGCTGGATCACCATTCCCTGTTGCGAAAGGCAATTGGCGATGCTGTCGACCAGGAACGGCATGTCGTCATTGACAATGGCGATGCGGGCGGGATGGGACGATGCCGATCTGTCGCGCTTCCCCGGCGCGGCGCTCAGGCTTTCGATGGTGATCGACGGCGTTCCGGGTGCGCGCGTTGCAGCAGCCTTCATCAGGAACGCGGCGGCGGCCTCGACCGCCTTGTCATCAAAACTCTCGCTGGAGCCGGGCAAGGCGCCATGACGTAGCGCCTCTCGAAAGGCATTTTCTATATTATCGGCCTTATCTTTATCGCCTCTGGCCATACTGTCTCCTGCATCTTCTATTATTATAGAGTGTAATCATGACACCGCCATGATTAGGAACCTCTTATTTACCATATAAGTAAAAACGCGCCAGCGAGCAGAATGTTCTGCTAGCCGGCGCGCCAAATTTGCAATGCTCGGGCATGTCACCAGGCCCTTACGGCATCAGATTTTTTTGCTTGCGGCGATCAGAACCTTCTGCGCCGCCTTGTCCTGCGTGTCGACGCTGGCGATAAAGGACACGCTGCCGTCCGGCTCCTGCCGCGCGACGATCAGCGCAACACCCTGCTCGTCGAATGTCAGCGCACCGGCATCGAGACGCTGGGCCCGGCCGATCTTGCGATAGGCACGCTCCAGACGGCGGACACCGCGCGGCGGCTCGCCTGCCTTGCGCGCGGCGCGGACATCGCTGACCAGCCCCTTGAGGCCGCCCTCATAGAAACCCAGCTGCCCGGCAAACGCGCCTTTTTCCACGCCTTCGGACAGCGCATATTCCAGTGCAAGCGCATATTCCGCGACGCGGGTCTTGTCATAATCGGCGCCGAAAACCAGTTTGACCACGGCGGTCATCGGGCTGCGGTCCTGTACGACAATGCCTGCTTCTTCGAGCATGGCCGCATAACCGGCAGGCTCCTCACGCGTGGCGAGCGCAAAATCATAGGCATGGCCGATGGCGCAGTACAGCGCCGTGCGACTGCGCGCATCGGCATCGAGCGCTTCCGCGGCACTCTGGCGTGCAATATCGAGCGCCCCGGCCAGACCGTCTGCCACTTCGGCGGGGTCGAGCACGGCCATTATGTCCGCGCTGTCTGTAGGTGCGGCGTCGACGGCGGCAAGGGCCGGAGCCATATCTTCCGTCATGTCCGCAAAATCATCATCATCCTCGTCGTCACTGAGGCCAATCTCACCGATGCTGGCCAAAATGCTGGCACCTGCGGCGACTGCCTGATCGTCACCGTCCACTTCCATATCGGAAAGGACATCATCCTCCAGCGCCGTTTCCGCCTCATCCTGTGTTTCGGACGTGGCATTTTCGTCTTCTACGGCCAGCTCGGGCTCAACCGCGTCATCAGAAACTGCATCAAGACCAACTTCATCGAGGCCAATGTCGTCAATGTCGAAATCGAGGTCGCTCGATACGGAGTCATCCGCGGCTTCCTCAGAGTCGACTTCATCAAGGCCGACCTCGTCCAGCCCGATATCATCATCGGCCTGGTCATTTACCTCGGCGGCTTCGGGTTGCTCATTGATCCCAAGCTCCCCGAGCAGGTCGTCAATGTCGGGCAAGTCGCCCATCGCATCGGCCACAACATGGTCCTGGTCGGCGGCCATGAACTCCGAGAGATCAAGCTCATCCATCACGCCATCGCTGCTGGCGTCCGGTGTCTCTACCTCTGCAATCGCGCTGGTGGCATCATCCGCCGTACCCTCATCGACGCTGTCGAATTCCGTAAGATCGGCAATCAGGTCGTCCAGTTCCAGCTCTGTGTCCGGCATGGAATCGGACTCGGGCTGGGGCTGGGGCGCTTCGCTCGTCTCGGCTTCAGCGGAAGGGCTGCTGGCGGACATGTCCTCAAACCCGAAATCGTCAGCTTCCAGCTCGGCGATGTCGACGGGCTGCTTGGCGGTTTCCGCCTCATCCTCATCATCGAAATCGGCCGTCGCCGACGGGCCGTCGGCCCAGATCGGCGCGGGATCCGAAGCAGCGGGCGCGCTCGACATGGCGGCCATCACCTCTTCGCCCAGTTCATCAAGCATGTTCTGGCTGGCCACCTCTTTCCAGCTGATGACGCCATAGATGAAATCAATGGTTTCATCGTCCGAGGAGAAAGGCATCAATATGCCGCGATACATGATCTCGGCGCCGCGCTGGTTGGTGAATTCCGCTTCAAAGCCAACAGGGGCAGCGTTGGCGATAATCTGAAGATAATGGTCGGTCAGGCGGGTGAGAAGCGAGCGATTGGGGACTTCCTCCACACGCTCAACCATCTCCGTAATGCCGCACTCCTCGCGCAGGGCGGAACCCAGATAGATGATCGCGGGATTTTCCATACCCATCGAGAAATCGAGCAATACGCTGTTCGCGCCGAAATCTTCCAGCTCCTCGGGGTTGAGGTCCTCGATCGAGGGAAGCGCGCGATTACCGAGCAGCGACACCCAGTAATTATAGGCGCGCACATGCATGCGCCGTTCCTGGTTACCGATCGACGGCGGCGCCTCTATCGCACCGTTATCCAGTGCCTCTTCTCTCTCGATATCGTCCTGGCCGCGTAGACTATCCATGCTACTCACCTGCTTCTCATTCTGAGCGCCCCTCTGGCTCAATGCGGGACCTTGGCACGGACATGGTTAACAACGTCTAAAAATGCAGGATAAGTGATGGAAAGAGCGTGGTGCGGACGGCCGAGAGCACACTAAGCTGCTTGCCAGCACCCATGCTTGTTGATATGCGCAGCGCCGATATGAGGCCACGCGCCCTGTATCCATGCCGCTTTAGCTCAGTTGGTAGAGCATCGCATTCGTAATGCGGGGGTCACGTGTTCGAGTCACGTAAGCGGCACCACCTTCCTAAAGACCGTTCAGCAAGGAAAAGCGCGGGCTACTGCCGAAAGGGCGTTCGCCTTTGGGTCTGGCTTGGGTGCATGATTGTGGTCCATCCACAGGGGAATCAGGCGCGACCCACGGTATGTGCTGCTGTAGAGTCAGGCCATCGCGGTCATCAACAAACTGCCTCGCCGTGAGAAACGGTAATCGCGACTGATCGACTCACTCCGGGTCCGGGTCTCTACTCTCTTGATTTCAGGAGGTCAGGGGCTCAGGTCGGGGGCACCTGGCTTCTTGTCTCTGCATCAAAGCCTTTGGCAATTTGGATAAGCACTTGAGCAAGTGCAACTTTCTGCTTCGCTATTGCCACCAATATTTTCCCGATTCCTAAATCAAGTAATATATACGCAAAATCGTGGAAATTTATCTAATAATAAATTACATTTTATTATAAATAATACGCATTTTTTACCGACATATATCAATAATATATATTCAATTTTATTTTACTACACTTGCGCCAATCTTGATTATTTTGATTTTAATAACCCGTTTATATTCTATCTATAATAGATAATTTACTGATAGGGATTGGGAATTGTCTGATGAAGAAGCAGCTTATGTCACTCGCAACTCACAATTGCGGGGCGGCTATCGTGGAATATGGTCTGATAGCTGCGCTGATCTCCAGTGCTGCCATCCTCACCATGACCGATGTGGGGACAGGTATTTCGTCGGTCTTCAGCGAGACTGCCGAAGGTCTATCCCATGCCCCTTCGAGCGGTACAGGTGGCGGGTCTTCATCCAGTGGGGGCTCCGCGTCGTCGGGGGGCTCTTCTTCCTCTGGTGGCAGTTCTTCATCGAGCAGCGGCGGCTCTTCGGGGGGCGAAAGCAGTTCGTCTTCCAGTTCCGGCGGAGGCGGGTCTTCTTCGGGCGGCGGAAGCTCGTCATCAACGAGCAGCTCAGGCGGCGGGTCTTCTTCGGGCGGCAGCTCTTCATCCTCGTCCAGCGGCGGCTCTCCGGGAGGCGGAAGCAGCTCGTCTTCCAGCTCTGGCGGAGGCGGGTCTTCTTCGGGCGGCGGAGGCTCGTCATCAACGAGCAGCTCAGGCGGCGGCTCTTCTTCGGGTAGCAGCTCTTCATCCTCATCCGGCGGCGGCGGAAGCCTCTTTGGGTCGAGTGGCGGCAGTACCACGTGCGGCAAGAGCCAAAAGAAAAGCAAAGGTAGTTGCAAGAAGAACAAGAAGAAATGATGGCTCAAGGATACTGCGCGTATCTCTCTGTTGCCATGAACCGCAAAGTATAAAAAAGGTCACAAGGACTATTCCACCAGCATTGGCTCTTAAGGAAAATGAATTGGCCTGCTGCCGGTTTGGTGGGCACCGGGATAGGCTCATTCGGGCCACCCAAGCTTCCCGTTCGAAGTCGATAGGGTTGAGGCAACCCAGGGTCGAGTAATAGCGGGTCGGGATGTAGAAGCATTCGATATAATCGAGCGCATTTGCTGACAACTGATTGACTTCCGCGATAAATAGGCGTCATTTATGCCGCAGTGCAGCAAAGCGGGGTCGCGTGCGAATAGCGGTTATAGATGAAAGCGCTGCCCGCGCGGCAGTAATTGAGGAAGGCCTGCGTGAAGCAGGCCTGACCGACCTGCACATCTTTCTTGAGCGTCAGGGGCTTGCGGCCCAGCTGGAAGCCTGTTCGCCCGATGTTGTTCTGATGAACCTCGAAAACCCGAGCCGTGACATGCTGGAGGAAACATTTGCGCTATCCCGGGCGCTGGCGCGTCCTATCGCGATGTTCGTCGATCACTCCGACGAAAATACCATTGCCGATGCCGTCGACGCCGGGATTTCCGCCTATGTCGTCGATGGCCTGCGCAAGGAACGTATCAAGCCGGTGCTTGACCTTGCGGTGCGGCGGTTTCAGGCGTTCAACCGGTTGCAGACCGAGCTGACCGAAGCGAAAACGCAGCTGGCAGAACGCAAGGTGGTCGATGAAGCCAAGCGCATATTGATGACAAAGCGCGGTCTTTCCGAACCGGATGCGTACAAGCTGCTGCGCACCCACGCCATGCAATCCAATCGCCGTATCGCCGACGTCGCGCAGGCGCTGATTACCGCCGAAAACATGCTGGGAGGAGGTTTGTGACACAGGATCGTTTCCGTATCGGTTTCCTCCCTCTGGTCGATGCCGCCTTGCCAATATTGGCGCGCGAACTGGGCTTTGCGGAGCAGGAAGGCATAGACCTTGAACTCGTACGCGACACCAGCTGGGCGACGGTGCGGGACAGGCTGATCTATGGGCATAGCGACGCGGCACATCTGCTTGCTCCGCTCGCCATAGCCACGACCTTGGGGCTGGATCGACCGGCAGTTTCGATGGCTGTGCCCTTTGTGCTGGGATTGAACGGCAATGCCGTCACGCTCGCGCCTTCGCTGGCCGAGGCCCTGGGCGGCAAGGGGCAGCTGCTCGATTCGCGCACCTCCGGCCAGCGCCTCGCCGAGCTTATCCACCTGCGTGCGCAGGAAGGCGCCAAGCTGCGCTTCGGAGTCGTTCACCGCTATTCCAGCCATAATTACATGCTGCAATATTGGCTGCGCGCCAGCGGCGTGGACATTGCCCGAGATACAGAAATCTTCACCATTGCGCCTCCTTTTGCCACCGATGCCCTGGCGGCAGGCGAGGTGGACGGGATTTGCGTTGGCGAACCGTGGAACAGCGTCGCCGTAGAGCGTGGGGTTGGCGTTATCGTCAATGTGACATCGCACATATGGCTGCGCGGCGTGGAAAAGGTCCTGGCGATGCCGGCCAGCCGGGTCGAGCAAGAGCCCGAACTGGTCCATCGGCTGATCCGGGCTTTATATGCTGCGGGCAAGGCATTCGTCGATCCAGAGCGTTCTGGCGCCAATGCAGCGCTATTGGCGCGCGCAGATTATCTCGACGGTTCAGCCGATTTGATCGAGCGGGCCATTGCCGACAAGATCAAGCTGGCGGCTGGACAGGAGCCGGTCAGCATACCCGACTTCATGTTCCAGCATCGCGAGGCGGCCAACTTCCCATGGGTTAGCCAGGCGGCATGGCTGTATGCGCAAATGGTGCTGGCGGGACATACCGACAAAGCGGATGACGACTATGCTGCAGCGCAACGCGTTTTCCGTCCCGATGTCTATCGCGCGGCCTTTGCCGGCACGAATGTCCCTCTGCCGGGGGCCAGTGCAAAACTGGAAGGCGGGATTGCCAACCCTATGGGAGTCGGCACGATTCAAGGGCGTTTGACGCTAGGGCCGGACAGCTTTTTCGATGGCCGCCTGTTCGATCCGGAACAGCTTGATAGTTACCTGGACGCAACATCTGATTAACTTTTCTTTCCGCGTTGCAAAAATTGGGCTTGTCGAAAAATGCGAATCATGACATCTTTAAGACATCGGGCGAGGTTGTCCGATGAGATATTCCGGCTCTGTCCATCGGGGGGCAGAGCGCAGGTTGGCACTCCGTAAGGAATAAGCCCAAGGCAATGATGCCGCCCCGAGGAAGCATGAGAGGCTGTCCGTCAGGGCGGCTTTTTTTATGCCCAGCTTATCCGCCGGATGCCTCCAAAAAATGAAAAGGGGCTGGCATGTTGGACAAACGTAATTTTCTGAAGACTGGTGGCAAGTGGATGGCTTCGGCGTGCGCCGTGGCGATGCTTTCCGCCTGTGGTGGTGGCAATAGCGAGAAGGCCGAGGCACCTGCTGCTGGCGCAGCAGCCGCTGGCGCTGTTGAAAAGCCGGTGCTGAAGTTCGGCTTCATCAAGCTGACGGACATGGCGCCGCTCGCTATTGCGAAGGAAAAAGGCTTCTTCGCCGAAGAGGGCCTGAACGTCACGCTGGAGCCGCAAGCGAACTGGAAAGTCCTGCTCGACGGTGTGATCGGCGGACAGCTTGACGGCGCGCATATGCTGGCTGGTCAGCCCATCGCTGCAACCATCGGCTATGGCACCAAGGCCGATCTGATTGCGCCGCTCAGCCTCGACCTCAATGGCAACGCCATCACGGTCTCGAACAAGATCTGGTCGCAGATTAAGGACGGGCTGCCCAAGGGCGCAGACGGCAAACCCACCCATCCCATTTCTGCATCGGCGCTGAAGCCGGTCCTCGCGTCCTACAAGGCGCAGGGCAAGCCGCTGAAATTCGGTATGGTTTTCCCGGTTTCGACCCACAATTACGAGCTGCGCTACTGGCTGGCGGCTGGTGGCATCAACCCGGGCTATTATCTGCCGGGTGACGTCGCGGGCACGACCGCTGCCGACATCCAGCTTTCGGTGACGCCGCCGCCGCAGATGCCGGCGACGATGGAAGCGGGCACGATCGAAGGTTATTGCGTTGGCGAGCCATGGAACCAGGCCGCTGTGCAGAAGAAGATCGGTGTACCGGTCGTGACCGACGAGCAGATCTGGCACCTCAACCCGGAGAAAGTCTTCGGCCTGCGCAAGGACTTTGCCGAGAAATATCCGAAGACGACAGCAGCATTGCTCCGCGCGATCATCAAGGCCCAGCAATGGCTGGATGCCGACAATGGTGCGAATCGTGTGGAGGCTGTAAAAATCCTGTCGCAGCCCAATTATGTGGGTGCGGACGAGGCCGTGATTGCGGCGTCGATGACCGGTAACTTCACGTTCGAGCCGGGCGACACCCGCCCTGCCCCGGATTTCAACATCTTCTTCAACCATTATGCGGGCTACCCCTATTATTCGGACGCCATCTGGTACCTGACCCAGATGCGCCGTTGGGGGCAGATCGCCGAGGAGAAGTCCGACCAGTGGTATTTCGATACGGCCAAGGCGGTCTATCGTCCGGACCTCTATCTCTCGGCCGCAAAATCCCTGGCTGAAGCGGGCGTAATCCCGGCGGACTCCATCCCGGAAACCGATGGCTTCAAGCCGGCGACCAGCGAGTTCATCGACGGCAAGGCATATGATGGCCACAAGCCCAACGCCTATCTCAGCCAGTTTGAAATCGGCCTCAAGGGTAAGGCCACGGTGACGGCGGCGGGCGTCGTCAACTGAACACACCAGGACGGACGGAGACTGAAACCATGAGCAATGTTGCTGCGCTTCGACCAAATACAGAGGAAGAAACAATGTCAACGCTGGGTAACCAGGCCGCCGTCAATGAAATACCCCCGGCGCGGTCCGCCGCGCCAACGGTGCCGGAGGAGGATAAACCCCTTCTCACGCCTCCTCCGGTTTCTTCTTCGTCGCGCTTCCTGCCTTCGGCGGATAAAATCCTAGCGGGCCTGAAAGGTCTGCTGGCGCCGATAGCGGGCATCGCCTGCTTCATTCTGATGTGGGCGGTGTTGGCGCCGCAGGTGGATACATCTCTTGGTAGCCTGCCTGGCCCGCTTGAAGTCGCGGAACAGGGCGTGGCGCTGTATGACGATTTCCAGGCAACGGCGGACACCAAGGCGCAATTCTACGCCGATCAGGATGCACGCAACGCCACCCTGCCGGAGGCGCAGCGTCAATATTTTGAATATGCGGGCGCGCCGACCTTTCTCGACCAGATTTTCACGTCGCTGGAAACCGTCGCATTGGGTTTTGTACTGGCTACTCTGGTGGCGGTGCCGCTGGGTCTGGTATGTGGCCTGTCCAAGCGCGTGAACGCAGCGATCAACCCGCTGATCCAGATCTTCAAGCCGGTGAGCCCGCTCGCCTGGCTGCCCATCGTGACGATGGTGATTTCCGCGACGATGAGCGGACCCGACCCGATGCTCCCCAAAAGCTTCGTGATTTCCGCACTCGTGGTGACGCTGTGCTCGCTGTGGCCGACGCTGATCAACACGTCCGTTGGCGCGGCGTCCATCGACAAGGACCTTCTCAATGTGGGTAAGGTTCTGCGTCTCGGCTTCTTCCAGCGCCTGACCAAGCTCGTTCTGCCAAGCGCGCTGCCCTACATCTTCACCGGCATGCGCCTGTCGCTAGGCGTTGGCTGGATGGTGCTGATCGCAGCCGAAATGCTCGCGCAGAACCCCGGTCTCGGCAAGTTCGTATGGGACGAATTCCAGAACGGTTCTTCCCAGTCGCTGGCCCGCATCATGTTCGCGGTGATCGTGATCGGCATTATCGGCTTCCTGCTCGACCGGCTGATGGCATCGCTCCAGTCGCTCGCCAGCCGCAACCACAGCGTGTGAGGGCATGACAATGACCGCATCCGCACCCATCCTTTCCCTGCGCGGCATCAGCAAAGCCTATGTCGACGCCACGGGGGCCCGTACCGAAGTACTCGAAGGCATCGACCTCGATGTCTCCGAAGGTGAGTTCATCGCGATCCTCGGCTTCTCCGGGTCGGGCAAGACGACGCTGATCTCGACCATTGCCGGGCTGCTGGAGCCTGACAGCGGCGAAATCATCGTCAAGGGTCAGCCCAGCTCCGGACCTGGTGCGGATCGTGGTCTGGTGTTCCAGAGCTACTCGCTGTTCCCATGGTTGACGGTAGAGGGCAATGTGCGCCTCGCGGTGGAAGCCGTGCACAAGGGCCTGTCCAAGGCTGACCAGACCGCGCTGATCAAAGAAAAGATCGAGCTGGTTGGCCTGGGCCATGCCATGGACCGCAAACCCGCTCAGTTGTCGGGCGGCATGCGCCAGCGCGTTGCCGTTGCCCGCGCGCTCGCCATGAGGCCGGAGATATTGCTGCTCGACGAGCCGCTTTCCGCGCTCGATGCTCTCACCCGCGCCAAGCTGCAGGACGAGATCGAGCGTATCCGCGGCGTCGAGAAGCGCACCATCATCCTCATCACCAACGATGTGGACGAGGCGCTGTTGCTGGCCGATCGCGTGGCCGTGCTCGAACCCGCGCCGCGTGCGAAGATCGGCCGTATTTTCGATGTCGGCATCGCCCGCCCGCGTGAGCGCACCGCGCTCAATCATGACGCGTCCTATCAGCATCTGCGCAACGAGATCGTGCATTATCTCGGCCAGCTCAATCAGGAGCAGAAGTCGGCCGAGGGTGATGAGCGCGAGCTGCCCAAGGTGACGCCGATCAGCCTGCTGACGCCCCCCAAGGCCTATCAGGATGCGGCGCGCACCAATATGGAAACCCGCTTCCTCGAATTCTTCAACCTGAAGAAGATATACCCAACGCCCAAGGGTCCGCTCACCGTTGTGCAGGATTTCAACTTGCTGATGGACAAGGGCGACTTCATTTCGCTGATCGGTCACTCGGGGTGCGGTAAATCAACGGTGCTGTCCATGGCAGCCGGCCTGAACGAGATCAGCGGCGGCGGTATCATCCTCGACGGGCGCGAAATCGACGTAGCCGGACCCGACAAGGCAGTGGTGTTTCAGGCGCCCAGCCTGATGCCCTGGCTTTCCGCGCGGCAGAATGTGTCGATCGGTGTCGAGCGCGTCTACCCGCACGCCAGCAAGGCCGAGCGCAAGGACATAGTCGAATATTATCTCGCGCGCGTTGGTCTTGGCGATGCGATGGACAAGCTCGCCGCCGATATGTCGAACGGCATGCGTCAGCGTGTCGGCATCGCCCGCGCGTTCGCGCTTAGCCCCAAGCTTCTGCTGCTCGACGAGCCTTTCGGCATGCTCGACAGCCTGACCCGCTGGGACCTGCAGGACGTGCTGATGGAGGTGTGGGAACGTACCCATGTGACGTCCATCTGCGTCACCCATGATGTCGATGAGGCGATCCTGCTCGCCGACAAGGTCGTGATGATGACCAATGGGCCGGAAGCCACCATCGGCAAGATATTGGAGGTCGACCTGCCGCGTCCGCGCGACCGCAAGGCGCTGCTCGAGCATCCGAAATTCTATGCTTACCGCGAGGAGGTGCTGCAGTTCCTCGCCGATTACGAACATGGGGTGAAGGCCCACGCGGCCTGACCCTCGCAACAGACGTCCCCCCCAAAAAAGACGCAACCAGAGCATGACAGGGAAGAGACATATATGAAAAAGACACTGATATTGGGGACCAGCGCATTCGCGGCCGCTTTGGCTGCCGTTCCGGCGCAGGCACAGGCGGATGAGGGCTTCACGCTCAAGCCCAGCATCAATGCGCGTTTGCGCTATGAAATGGTGGATCAACCGGCAACCGATGCCGACGCGCTCACCCTGCGGGTGCGGCCCGGCATCACCGCAAGCAAGGGCGGCATATCGCTCCTCGTAGAGCCGGAAGCCACGCTTGCCATAGTCGAAGATTATAACAGCACCACCAACGGCAAAGGCGGATATTCCGTGGTCGCAGACCCGGAGAATATCGAGCTGAACCGCTTTCAGCTCGAATATAAATCCGATGCGATTACCGCGACCCTGGGCCGCCAGCGCATCAATATCGACGACCAGCGTTTCGTCGGTTCGGTCGGCTGGCGTCAGAATGAGCAGACCTTCGACGCGGTGACCGGCGAAGCCAAGCTGGGACCGGTTGCATTGAATGGCACCTACGCTTGGTCGCGGCGCACGATCTTCGGCGTCGATTCCGGCCCGCGTCAGGCATTCAGCGGCACCTATTTCTTCCTGGGTGCTGGCGCTGGCCTTGGCCCGGTCAAGATCAAGGCGTTCAGCTATCTGCTCGATCTTGATGCCAAGGAACCAATCGCGCTGAGCTCGACCCAGACATACGGCGCGCGCGCAACGGTGGATTTCAAGCTGCCTGGCACGGTCTCGCTCGGTCTGGCCGCAAGCTATGCGAAGCAGATGGATTATCAGGCCAACCCGTCCGACTATTCGGCGGACTATATCGCCGCAGAAGCAAATGCCGGTTTCGGCATGTTCTCGGCAACCGTCGGATATGAAAAGCTGGGCGAAGACAATGGCAGCTCGTTCCAGACGCCGCTCGCCACGCTGCACAAGTTCAATGGCTGGGCCGACATATTCCTCTCCACGCCGCCTGCCGGTCTTGAGGACTTGTATGCCGGTATCGGCGTCAGCCCGCTGCCTGGGCTGAAAGCGGGTGTCACCTATCATGACTTCAGCAGCGACGCAGGCAGCGTCGACTATGGCTCCGAATGGGATGTCGTGGTCGGCTACAAAATCAACAAGATGCTCGGTCTCACCGCGAAATACGCCAATTACGATGCGGACGGTTTTGCCGTGGATACCGAGAAATTCTGGCTGCAGCTCGACTTCAGCCTCTGAACGCAAACAGGAACGACAGGGTCAGGACCATGACAGATACCCCCCCTCATTTGGTAGTTATCGGCAATGGCATGGCGGGATGCCGTGCGGTTGAGGAAATATTGGCGCGCGATCCGGGCAAATACCGGATCACGATTTTCGGTGCCGAACCGCGTGTCAATTACAACCGCATCATGCTCTCACCCGTCCTTGCCGGTGAAAAAACCTATGAGGAAATTATCATCAATGGTCAGGACTGGTACGATGATAACGGCATAGAGCTGATATCCGGCGATCCGGTCGCCGGCATCGACCGGGCGGCCAAAACGGTCACCAGCCGTTCGGGCCGTGCCATCAGCTATGACAAGCTGATGATCGCGACCGGGTCCGACCCGTTCATCATTCCGGTTCCGGGCAAGGACCTGCCCGGTGTCGTGACATTCCGTGATCTCGACGATGTCGAGAAAATGTTGGCGGCCGCAGACCTGGGGGGGAATGCGGTCGTCATCGGCGGTGGCCTGCTTGGCCTCGAAGCGGCTCATGGGCTCTCGCTTCGCGGCATGCAGGTCACCGTCCTGCACCTGATGCCGACGCTGATGGAACGCCAGCTCGACGAGGCGGCGGGATGGCTGCTCAAAACAGCATTAGAGGGTCGCGGGCAGACCATCCTGACCGGCGCGGATACGGCAGAAATCGTCGGCGACGGCAAGGTGGAGGCCGTGCGTCTGAAAGATGGCACGGAAATCCCTGCCGATATCGTCGTCATGGCCGTTGGTATCCGGCCCAATGTCGCGCTGGCCAAGGAGGCGGGTCTCGCCGTAGGCCGGGGCATCCAGGTCGATGACGATATGGTGACCAGCGACGCGGACATTCTCGCGGTTGGCGAATGTGTCGAGCATGACGGCAATGTCTACGGCCTTGTCGCGCCGCTCTGGGAGATGTGCCGCAGCCTGGCCGATGGGCTGGTTGCGCAGCCCAATGGCTATCGCGGTTCGGTCACCTCGACGAAGCTCAAGGTCAGTGGCATCGACGTCTTTTCGGCAGGCGATTTCTCCGGCGGCGAAGGGTGCGAGGATATCGTGCTCCGCGACGCGACGCGCGGCGTTTACAAGCGCGTAATCGTGAAAGACAACAAGATCGTCGGCGCGGTGCTCTATGGCGATACCGCTGACGGCAACTGGTATTTCGACCTGCTGAAAAAAGGTGAGGACATTGCCGAAATTCGCGACGCGCTGATCTTCGGACAGGCGTTCGCGAGCGGAGGCGGCGCTGCGCTAAACCCTATTGATGCCGTTGCGGCGCTTTCCGACGATGCGGAAATCTGTGGCTGCAACGGCGTTTCCAAGGGCACGGTCATGGCCTGCATCGGTGGTGGTGCGCAAACGCTCGACGCTGTGCGTTCGGGCTGCAAGGCATCGGGAAGCTGCGGCAGCTGCACCGGCCTTGTCGAGAACCTGCTCGCGCTGTCATTGGGCGACGACTATGCAGGTGAGCGCGATGTGAAGCCAATGTGCAAATGCACCAGCTTCACGCATGAAGATGTCCGCGCCGCAATCCTCGAGAAGGAACTCAAGGAAATCCCGCAGGTGATGCAGGAGCTGAGCTGGTCCACGCCGGACGGCTGTGCCTCATGCCGCCCCGCGCTCAACTATTATCTGCTGTGCGCATGGCCTGCCGAGCATAAGGAAGACCCGCAGAGCCGCTTCGTCAACGAGCGCATGCACGCCAATATCCAGAAAGACGGCACCTACAGCGTTGTGCCGCGCATGTTCGGCGGAATTACTACACCGAACGAGCTGCGGGCGATTGCCGACGCTGCCGATAAATATAAAGCGCGGACCGTCAAGGTGACCGGTGGCCAGCGCATCGACTTGTTCGGCATCAAGAAGGAAGACCTGCCCGACATATGGGCAGATCTCAATGCCGCAGGGATGGTCTCTGGCCATGCTTATGGCAAGGCGCTGCGCACGGTCAAAACCTGCGTCGGCTCCGAATGGTGCCGCTTCGGTACGCAGGACAGCACAGGTCTCGGTATCATGATCGAGCAGATGACTTGGGGCAGCTGGATGCCGCACAAGTTCAAGATCGCCGTGTCCGGTTGTCCGCGCAACTGCGCCGAGGCAACGATCAAGGATTTCGGCGTGGTCTGCGTCGACAGCGGCTATGAGCTGCACATTGGCGGCAATGGCGGCATTCACCTGCGCGGCACGGACCTGCTGTGCAAAGTCGCAACTGAGGAAGAGACGCTCGAATATTGCGCGGCCTTCATCCAGCTCTATCGCGAGGAAGCGCGCTACCTTGACCGCACTGCGCCCTGGGTGGAACGCGTAGGCCTCGATTATGTGAAAAGCCGTGTCGTCGATGACGACGAAGGCCGTCGTGCCCTGCGCGCGCGCTTCCTGCATTCGCAGAAAATCCTGCAGAAAGACCCGTGGGCTGAGCGCGCATCGGGCAAGGAAGCCCATCTTCATCAACATCTGGCCGAAATCCGGCCCTTTGCAGTCGTTGGAGCCTGAACCATGCCACATTCCGCACTTTGGCTCGATGTCGGCCCGGTCGAACAGCTCCCGGCATTGGGAGCCCGCACGCTCCCCGTTCAGGGCGGCGAGGAGATCGCCATTTTCCGCACCGCGAACGGCGACGTCTACGCGCTTAACAATAAATGTCCCCACAAACAGGGGCCGCTCAGTCAGGGCATCGTGCACGACAATACCGTGACCTGCCCCCTTCACAATTGGCGGATCAGCCTGGCGACCGGCCAGGCACTGGGCGACGATGTGGGCTGCGTGCCCACCATACCGGTCAAGATCGACGGCGGCCGTATTCTCATCGGCCGCAAGGAAGCATTGGCCAACGCCGCATAAGCGGCAGGCCCAAGTACATTCATAACAGCAACGAGGAACACGAACGGCAGGAAAGCAATCGAACAGGGAAGGAAATAATATGTCCTATTTAGCACCATCGGAGTTTGTACCTAAGCTCATCGACGCAGGTGAGTCCAAGATAATGATGTCGACCAAGGATACCTTGGTCCGCGCCTATATGGCGGGCGCCACTCTGGCTCTTGCCGCCGCGTTCGCGGTAACCATCAACGTCCAGACCGGCCAGCCGCTCGCGGGTGCGATCCTGTTCCCGGTTGGCTTCTGCATGCTCTATCTGCTGGGCTATGACCTGTTGACCGGCGTGTTCGTGCTCTGCCCGCTTGCGGTATGGGACAAGCGGCCCGGCTGTACCTGGGGTGGCGTATTCCGCAACTGGGGCCTTGTGTTCTGCGGCAACTTTGCCGGGGCACTAACAACCGCCGTGATGATGGCAATATACTGGACCTATGGCTTTGCGGCAGAGACCAATCCGGTCGGGATGAAGTTCGCCACGATGGGTGAAGCGCGTACCGTTGGCTACGCGGCCTTTGGTGCGGCAGGCTGGCTGACCATCTTCGTGCGCGCCATGCTGTGCAACTGGATGGTATCCACCGGCGTTGTCGGCGCGACCATTTCGACCAGCGTATCGGGCAAGATCCTCGCCATGTGGATGCCGATCATGCTCTTCTTCTACATGGTGTTTGAGCACTCGATCGTGAACATGTTCCTGTTCCCGAGCGGCCTGATGATGGGTGGCAATTTCAGCATCGCCGATTACCTGATCTGGAACGAAATTCCGGTTGTGCTGGGTAATCTGGTGGGCGGTCTGACCTTCACCGGCCTGATGCTCTACACCACGCACTATCGCACCAATCCGAAGCGTACTCCGGCCGACATCAAGCTGGCCGCATAAGAAATGGAGACGGAGGCGGCCATGGCAACAACCAGCCGCCTCCCTTCTGCTGCGCCGGAAAGGCGCGACGCACTGAATATCGCGATCGGCCACTATTCGACGGCCGGGCGCAAATCCGAAAATCAGGATTTCCACGGCAGCCTTATACCCGAAGGTGGGACACTAACCAGCAAGGGTATCGCCATCGCGCTGGCCGACGGGATCAGCACCAGCAGGCTGGGCGCAACCGCTGCTGAAACGGCGGTCAAAAGTTTCCTGACAGATTATTACGCCACGCCGGATAGCTGGACCGTACAGAACTCCAGCGAACGCGTGATCTCCGCCACCAATAGCTGGATGCATGCGCAAAACGCACGTGGCCGCCCGCGCGAAGAAGGCGCAGACACCGAAGCCAATGCGCTGATCTGTACTTTTTCAGCTCTCGTTCTCAAGTCGCGCAGCGCGCATATCTTCCACATTGGCGATGCGCAAATTGCCCGCATATCGGGCAATGGCCTCGAGCCGCTCACCCAGCCACATCGGATTTCCATAGGCGGCGGGCAGAGCTATCTGGGCCGCGCCATGGGCGTCAATCGCTCGGTCGAAATCGACTATCGCATCGTTCCGCTTCAGCCGGGCGATCTGTTCCTGCTGATGACGGACGGCGTGTATGAATATCTCAGCGGCGCGGACATCGCTTCCATTCTGGCGGGCGAGAGCGACCTCGATGCTGCTGCTAGGGCTCTGGCTGATAAGGCCTATGCAGCGGGCAGCGGCGATAATCTAACCGTTCAGATCGTCCGTATCGACGCCCTGCCGCAGGGTCAGATCGAGGATCTGGTCGGACCGGATCTGCGCCTGCCTGTGCCGCAGGACATCAAAGCGGGCGACAGTTTTGAAGGCTATGCCATATTGCGCCGGATTCACAGCGGCAGCCGCAGCCATGTTTTCCTGGCGCGTGACGAAGCGACGGACGAGAAGGTTGCGATCAAGATACCCTCGACGGAGCATGCACAGAACGAGACGGAGCTCTCTGCGCTGTTACTCGAAGACTGGGTGATGCGCCGCATATCGCACCAGAATATATTGGGCGGCGCGCCGCATCATCGTACGCGCCGCTATCTCTATTCTGTTTCCCAATATGTCGAAGGCCAGACACTGGATGAATGGATGCACGATCATCCCGAACCCGACCTGCCCACGGTTCGCGACATCGTGCGGCAGATCGCCAGCGGCTTGCTCGCGCTCCACCGACGGGAGATGATCCACCGCGACGTGCGGCCCAAAAACATCCTGATCGACGCGGATGGCACGGTGAAGCTGATCGACTTCGGGTCGGTGCACGTGGCCGGTATCGAGGAACTGGCGCCGCGCGAAACGGAAGACGCCGCCTATGCCGGGACAATGCAATATAGCGGGCCTGAGGTATATCTGGGCTACCCCGCTACGGCGCAGAGCGACCTTTTTTCGCTCGGTGTGATCGCATACCAGATGCTGACCGGCGACCTGCCCTATGGGCCGCGCGTTGCCGCATCGCGCACGGCGGCGCAGCAAAGGCGGCTGCGTTATATATCGGCATCGGCGCGCAACCCGGCAGTACCCGACTGGATGGATGCCGCGCTGGCCAGAGCCGTCGCGATTGACCCTGCCAAACGTTATGGTGAGTTGAGCGAGTTCACCTACGATCTGGCGCATCCCAATCATGGTCTTGCGCGGCCCGAGCCGCCGCCGCTGATCCAGCGCGGCTCGACAGGGCTATGGCGCGCCATCGCGCTGCTGCTCGCGCTGGCCCTCGCAATCTCGATCCTCACACGGCCCGATATCGGGCGAACTTTCAACTCAGGGAAACAGGAGACAACGCGATGATGACCAAAGCTGACGTGACCACAATGATCCGTGCAAAAAAACGCGAGAAGCAAATCAAATGGGCGGATATCGCGGCAGCGGCGGGTCTCTCCGAGGTGTTCACCACATCCGCATGCCTGGGGATGAACAGCCTGCTGCCCGAAGCTGCCGGGAAAGTTGCCGATTTTCTGGGCCTGCCCGCCGAGGCGGCTGTGGTTCTGGCCGAATATCCGACCAAGGATTTTGACCGTGTCGTGCCCACCGACCCATGCATCTACCGATGGTACGAAATCACCGGCGTGTTCGGCGAAGCGTTCAAGGAACTGGTTCAGGAAAAGGCTGGTGACGGCATCATGAGTGCCATTGATTTCGATATGGATATTGAGAAGGTACCGCATGAAAAGGGCGACCGCATCAAGGTCACGATGAGCGGCAAGTTCCTGCCCTATAAGAGCTGGTGAGATGAGCGGGCGGAAAGCTTTTGCTGCGGTGCAAAAAGGGCTTGCCGCCCGCCCGTCATCATGTAATATTTCGACTCGAAAGCGAGATGCCTTCCAAGGGTGGAAGCCGCATTTCGGCAATATCTGTAAATTGCGTGGCAATGACGCCGCCAGCCTGGTTCCTCCATGGGACGGCTTGGCGGTTTTTTTGCGTGCGCTTCATGAGGCTGGAGCCCGGTGGTAAAAACGACGTGCCCTTATTGCGGAGTAGGTTGCGGAATAACCGCAACGCGAACGGGTGCGCGATCGGTCGAAATTCGCGGTGACGATGTGCACCCGGCCAATATGGGGCGGCTCTGCTCCAAGGGTACGCATCTGGGTGAGACGGTCGGGCTGGAAGGCCGCCTGCTGAAACCGATGATCGGGGATACTCAAGCCAGCTGGGACAATGCGCTCGATCTGGTGGCGCAGCGCTTTTCGGAAACTGTTGCGAAGCATGGCCCGGATAGCGCCGCCTTCTATGTGTCGGGCCAGCTGCTGACCGAAGATTATTATGTCGCCAACAAGCTGATGAAGGGCTTCATCGGCTCGGCCAATATCGACACCAACAGCCGGTTGTGCATGGCGAGCGCGGTTGCCGCCCATAACCGCGCCTTTGGCGAAGATATCGTACCCTGCTCCTACAGTGACCTCGACGAGGCTGATCTCATCATCCTCGTCGGGTCCAACACCGCCTGGTGCCACCCTGTTATATGGCAGCGGATCGAGGCGGCGAGAGAGAAGCGTGGCACATTACTGGTCGTCATCGACCCGCGCCGCACCGAAACCGCCGAGCGTGCCGATCTGCACCTGCAAATCCGGCCGGACGGTGATGTCGCACTGTTCACGGCCTTGCTGGCGACGATGCGCAATCGCGGAAAGCTGGACGAAGATTATCTACGCGATCATGTAAATGTGTCAGAGGATTTCTGGGACTCTATCTGCTGCTGCGACGCAGCCGGCGACACCGGACTTGAGTCCGACATATTGGCCGAGTTCTTCACCCTGTTTGAGGATTTTCCGCGCACGGTTACGCTGTTCAGCCAGGGCGCGAACCAGTCCGCCTGCGGCACGGATAAAGGCAATGCGATTATCAATGCGCACCTTGCGACCGGACGCATCGGCAAGCCCGGCATGGGCCCGTTCAGCATTACCGGCCAGCCCAATGCCATGGGCGGGCGCGAGGTCGGCGGCCTCGCCAATATGCTCGCCGCCCATATGGGCTTTTCCGATGACGAATGCGCCGCCGCGCAGGATTTCTGGGCCAGCCCCGCCGTCGCCCGCAAGCCGGGGCTGAAAGCGGTCGATATGTTCCGCGCCGTACATGACGGGCGCATCAAGGCATTGTGGATCATGGCAACCAACCCGGCGGTCTCTATGCCGGACGCCGGGTTCGTGCGCGAAGCGCTGGAGCGGTGCGAGTTCGTCGTGGTGTCCGACGTGATCGCCAATACCGATACCGCGCGCTTTGCCGATGTGCGCCTGCCCGCTCTCGCATGGGGCGAAAAGGACGGCACCGTCACCAACAGCGAGCGTGTGATCAGCCGCCAGCGCGCCATTTTCGATGCGCCGGGCCAGACGCGCGCAGATTGGGACATCATCGCCGATGTGGCGCGGCGCATGTGGCATGAAGACGCCTTCGCCTATGACAGCCCGGCGGCTGTCTTCCGCGAATATGCGGCGCAAACCGGCTTCCGCAATGAAGGCAAGCGGTTGCTGGACCTGTCCCGCTGGTCGTCGATCAGCGACGCCGAATATGACACACTGCGCCCGTGGCAGTGGGGCGGACCGTCGCCGCTGGCGAAGGGACGCTGCTCCACCCGGGACGGCAAGGCCCGTCTCGTTCCTGTCTCTCTACCCTCTGTCAATGTGCGGGGCCGCAAATTCCCGCTGCGCCTCAACACCGGGCGGTATCGCGATCAGTGGCATACGATGACGCGCACGGGCCTGTCGCCGCGTCTGTCGCGGCATCGCAGTGAACCACTGGCCGAAGTGCACCCCGCCGATGCACGCAAATATGAACTGACAGAAGGCGGTCTTGCCCGCGTTGCGACGGCGCAGGGCAGCGCGATCTACCGCGTGGCGCTGTCAAAAGGACAAAGGCGCGGTGAGATCTTTGCGCCGATCCATTGGACAGATCAGATATCAAGCGGCGGGCGTACCGGCAGACTTCCTCCCCAGAACGTCGATCCCGTTTCCGGCCAGCCCGCGTTCAAGAACAGTGCTGCTTCGATTGCACCGGCTGCGGTTGATTGGCGCGCTTTCCTGGTATCGGCGGAAAAGCCCAATATCGCACTGGATTGTTACTGGACGCAGGTGTGCGGCGAACATGGCTGGCTGGTCGAAATGGCGGGTGAAGGCGCAGTCGATATCGAGGCCCTGTTGCCCGAGGGCCAGCGTATCGAGGTGCAGGATGGTGCGCGCGGCACCTTGCGCATTGCCGTGCGTGACGATGAAGGAAGGCTGTCCGCAGCGCTGTTCGTCACCCGCTCCGGCACTCTGCCGCCGCGCGAATGGATATTGGCGCAGCTAGGCGAGGAAAAACCGGGTCATGCCGCTGAACTCCTCGCCGGCCGTGCCGCCAATCCCGCGCCGGACGATGGGCCGGTTGTATGCGTCTGCTTCGATATCGGCATGTATGCGATCATGCGCGCCATCACCGCGCAGTCGCTCACCAGCGTAGAGGCCGTCGGCAAGGCGATCAACGCAGGCACCAATTGCGGCAGCTGCCGTCCGGCCATCGCAAAACTGGTCGAAGAAACGAAACACCCTGTACAGGAGGCTGCGGAATGACCCCCGAGCAAATCGCACTCGTCCAATCCAGTTTCGCCAAGGTCGAGCCCATAGCGCAGACCGCCGCCGACCTGTTTTATAACAGGCTGTTTGAGCTAGAACCCGGCTATCGCAGCCTGTTCCCCGACGACATATCCGAGCAGAAACAGAAGCTGATGGCGATGCTGGCCGTGGCGGTAAAGGGCCTTGGCCAGATAGAAGCGATTGTCCCCGCCGTCATGAAGCTGGGTGAGCGCCACGCAGGCTATGGCGTGACGCCAGATCAATATCCGACAGTGGGCAGTGCTTTGCTCTGGACCCTGGATCAAGGGTTGGGCGACGATTTCACGCCCGATGTCGAGGCCGCCTGGATCGCTGCCTATACGGTGCTCGCCGACACCATGGTCGCGGGCAAGGACAAGGCAGCATGATCGCGCCGGGCTCTGTATGGCTGGTCGGCGCGGGACCGGGCGATCCCGATCTGCTGACCCGCAAGGCGGAGAAGTTGCTGCGATCGGCCAGCGTCGTTTTCTATGACGCACTTGTGGGGCCCGGCGTACTGGCGCTGGTTCCCGACGATGTGCGCCTCGTTCCCGTTGGCAAGCGGTCCGGGCGTCACTCGAAGGATCAGGACAGCATCAACGATCTGCTCGTACGCGCGGCTTTAGCAGGGGAACGTGTGGTGCGCCTGAAGGGCGGCGATCCTTCCGTATTCGGACGTTCGGCGGAGGAAATGACGGAACTGGCCACACATGGCGTGTCCGTTCATATCTGCCCCGGCATCACGGCGGCATCCGCGGCGGCGGCGAGCGCGAGCATTTCGCTCACGCTACGCGGGCTGGCGCGCAAGTTGACCCTTGTGACGGCGCACGCCCGTGCTGGCGAAACGCTTGATCTGGAATGGAATGCGCTCGCTGACCCGAAGGCAACACTCGCCATTTATATGGGCAAGGCCGCTGCCAAGGAGGTCTCGGACCAGCTCGTCCGCTCAGGGCTGGCGGGGGAGACGCCGGTGCTGGTTGCGGAAAATGTCAGCCTTCCCGATGAGCGCCTTGTCCATACCCGGCTCGATCTGTTGCCGATTGCGGCGAACGCCATTGGGGATGGTCCCGCCCTGCTGCTCATTGGCGAGGCCGTGCGTCCAAACGGTGCACATGGTGCAAATGGAGCCTCTGCCATCCGGAACAGACAGACCATCAGGACCTGATGCTTTGCCCGATTATCAATCAGATAATATCTGCCACGAGGCCAAGCGCTTTTGCTTCTTGAGCTTCTAGGTACCAGTTTTCGCTGACTTTTCCCTGCAGCTCTTCCAATGTTATCGAAGAGCCCAGAACCAGATTGGCGAAGCCCTCATTCTGGATCGAAATGGATGCTTCGATTTCATTGATCGCGGCGCGCAATGGCGCCAGGCAGGTCGAAAGCGGTCCCTCTAGGTGGACCGTTTTGTTGATCAGGCGCTCATGGATCATCAGCCGCGTGCCACGCGCGAGGAAGCGATTGGGCACAGCGAAAAAGCTCATGAAGGTGGCGCCCGCCGAATATACTGCGGCCTTGCCGATGAAGACGATTCGACGCTCGGGATGCAGGTCGCTGTGGAAGCGGACGTCCTCGCCCATCATCCGTGCGACCTCTGGATCTCCGCCCAGCGTTGAAAGCTCAATCGTACATGTACCGGACTGGGGAAGCTGGCCCAGGCGCCCCTTGAAATAGACATACATGTTCTGGTCCACAGTCCCGGACAGGGAAATGTTGGGAAATTCAATGAGCTGCGGGTCTATAGGGTCCGGCATGGTTCTTCTGGTCTGATAAAGAGATAGCCACGCAACTACGCATCGGCATGGATGATGTTCCGCCTTTGGAGGCCAGTCACGCAATTTTGTTGCAATGCAACAAAAAACATCGTTTCATACTGCTATGATCAAGGCGGCACTGCATCACCTCACGCGATATAATTACAACCGGCCCATCAAGCTTGGCCCTCAGGTTGTAAGGCTCCGCCCCGCTCCGCACAGTCGTACCGATGTGCCCAATTATTCGCTGAAGATCAGCCCTTCCGAGCATTTCCTCAACTGGCAGCAGGACCCGCACGGCAACTGGCAGGCGCGCATTGTATTCCCCGAAAAGGTCGACCATTTCTCTATCGAGGTCGACCTGCTCGCCGATCTGGTTGTCGTCAATCCGTTCGACTTTTTCGTCGACCCTTATGCCGAAGATGTGCCGTTCACCTATGACGCGGCCCTGAAGGAAGACCTTGCCGCCTATTTCGAGACCGAGCCGCAGGGCAAACACTTTGAGGCTCTGGTAGAAGAATTCAAAGCCCTTGAAGAAGGCCGTACTATCGACTTTCTGGTGGCGATGAACCAGGCGCTGGAACAGCGTGTCAGCTATGTCATCCGCATGGAGGCAGGCGTGCAGACGCCCGAGGATACGCTGACACTGGGCACCGGTTCGTGCCGCGACAGCGCGTGGCTGCAGGTTCAGCTGCTGCGGCGTCTCGGTTATGCGGCGCGTTTTGTGTCGGGCTATCTCATCCAGATGAAGGCCGATGTCGAACCCAAGGTCGGACCAAAAGGACCAGAAGAGGATTTCACCGATCTGCATGCCTGGACCGAGGTCTATCTGCCGGGTGCAGGCTGGGTCGGGCTTGATCCCACATCGGGCCTGTTTGCGGGCGAAGGGCATATCCCGCTCGCCGCGACACCGCATTATCGCTCGGCAGCACCGGTCAGCGGCATGGCCGAACCCGCCGAGGTCGATTTCCATTTCGAGATGGACATTTCGCGCATCGCCGAAGCGGTGCGCATCACCAAACCATTCACCGAGACGCGCTGGAACGCGCTGCTCGATCTGGGCGAACGGGTGGATGCGGACCTGCAGGCACAGGATGTGCGCCTCACTATCGGTGGCGAGCCGACCTTCATTGCCGATGGCGACTTCGAGGCGCCGGAATGGAATGCCGAGGCCGTAGGGCCAACCAAGGCCGCCTATGCGGACACACTGATCCGCATGCTGCGCGAGAAATTCGCGCCGGGGTCACTGCTGCATCATGGGCAGGGCAAATGGTATCCGGGCGAAAGCCTGCCGCGCTGGGGCTATTCCATCTATTGGCGCACGGACGGCGTGCCCATCTGGCGCGATGAGAGCCTGATCGCGCGCAACCCGGCGGTCGACGATGGCACCATGCCCACTGGCGAGGATGCGACCGTAACCGCCGATAGCGCGGAAACCTTCCTGACCGCTGCGGCGGGGCGCTTTGGCATCGACAGCGAGTATATAACCCCTGTTTACGAGGACGCAGTTGCGTGGATCGTCAAGGAGGCCGAGCTCCCGGACAATACGTCGCCCGATGATCCCAAGATCGACAATCCCGAGGAACGCACGCGCATCATGCGCACTTTCCAGCGCGGATTATCCAAGCCGGTCGGCTATGTGCTGCCGATCCAGCGGTGGAACGCGGCGCCCGCCAAGGCGGCGCGCTGGAAGAGCGAAAAATGGACTGTGCGGCGGGGCGTGCTCTTCGCCGTTCCGGGCGACAGCGCTCTGGGCTATCGCTTGCCACTCGGTTCGCTGCCCTATGTACCGCCCGCCAACTACCCCTATATCCACCCGCGCGATACCAGCGAGCCGCGCGAGCCTCTTGCCGACTATCGCGCGCAAGAAGTCGAGCATGGGGCCGAGACGCGTGAGGCGCTGACGCCCAAGACGCCGGACAAGCACCCCGAACAGCGCTCCCAGCATGTCGAAACTCTGGCGGCTGAGCATCAGGAAAGGGTCGAGCAGCAGATCATCGAGGGTGCGGTTCGCACCGCGCTGACCATCGAGCCGCGCGGCGACCATCTCTCCGTCTTCATTCCGCCGGTCGAAACGCTGGAAGATTATCTCGCCATGATCGCCGAGGTCGAGGCAGTGGCGGAGGAAACACGCATACCTGTGCGGATCGAGGGCTATCCGCCGCCGCCCGACCCGCGCCTGATGGTCCTGAAGGTAACGCCCGACCCCGGCGTGATCGAGGTCAACATCCAGCCAGCCAAAAGCTGGGCCGAGGCGGTCGAGATAACCGAAACTCTCTATGACTGCGCACGCGAATGCGGGCTGACTGCCGACAAGTTCATGGTCGACGGCCGCGCCATCGGCACAGGCGGCGGCAATCATATCGTGCTGGGCGGCCCAAGCCTCAACGACAGCCCCTTCATCCGCCGCCCGGACCTGCTCAAGAGCTTTGTCCTGTACTGGCAGCGGCACCCGTCGCTGAGCTATCTCTTCTCCGGCCTGTTCATAGGTCCAACCAGCCAGGCTCCGCGGATTGACGAGGCGCGCCATGACAGCCTCTATGAGCTGGAAATAGCGCTGTCTCAGGTGCCCGGCCCATCGGAGGAGCAACCCGCGCCCTGGCTGGTCGACCGGCTGTTCCGCAACCTGCTGGTCGATGTCACCGGTAACACCCACCGTACCGAAATCTGCATCGACAAGCTGTTCTCGCCCGATGGGCCTACAGGGCGCCTTGGGCTTGTCGAGTTTCGTGGTTTTGAAATGCCGCCAGATGCGAAGATGAGCCTCGCGCAGCAATTACTCTTGCGCGCGATGGTCGCCTGGTTCTGGCGCGAACCGCAAAATGGCGGACTGGTACGCTGGGGCACGGCGCTGCATGACCGCTTCCTGTTACCGGATGCCGTATGGGCTGATTTCCTCTCGGTGCTCGATGACCTGCGCGGTGCGGGCTATGATTTCGATCCCAACTGGTTCGAGGCACAGCGGCAGTTCCGTTTTCCGGTGCATGGCGAGGTCGAGGGCGGCGGCGTCAGCCTCGAAATTGCCCACGCGCTGGAACCCTGGAATGTGCTTGGCGAAACCGGCGCGATTGGCGGGACGGTGCGCTATGTCGACAGCTCGACCGAACGGTTGCAGGTAAAGGCGAGCGGCCTCATTTCCGGCCGTCATATCATCACCTGCAATGGCCGCCGCGTGCCCATGAACCCCACGGGTGTTCCCGGCGAAGGTGTGGGTGGCGTCCGATACAAGGCATGGGCTCCCGCCAACTGCCTGCATCCGGTGATGCCGGCCCATGCGCCGCTCACTTTTGACATATTCGATCTTTGGAACAGCAGATCGCTGGGCGGATGTGTATATAATGTAGCGCATCCGGGCGGGCGCTCCTATGATGATGTACCGGTCAACAGCTATGAGGCCGAATCGCGCCGCAAGGCACGGTTTCAGGCGCATGGTCATTCGCCGGGGCCGGTAGAGATGCCGGATGAGGAATTACCGGGGGAGTTTCCGATGACACTCGATCTGAGACGTCCGGCACGAAGGAGCCGGTCTGA
Source organism: Sphingobium sp. (assembly GCA_020446425.1). Taxonomy (GTDB): domain Bacteria; phylum Pseudomonadota; class Alphaproteobacteria; order Sphingomonadales; family Sphingomonadaceae; genus Sphingobium. The sequence continues at coordinate 187,517 of JAGRES010000013.1, forward strand.
CACGTCAGGTTCCAGCCGCTGAGGGAACATGCCGCCACAACGCCGCAGGATCTTGATTTGCTGAGCGGCTATGCTGCAGAAGGTGCATTGAGCGACCTTTATGGCGGCGCTTCCCCCAATGTCGCCGAAAAATGGCATATCATGGCGGCAGGGCTCGCCCGGATGTGCAATCATGGCGGAAGCCAGTTGCATGAAGATGTCGGCCGCCAGATTCAGGATCTTGGCCTCAGCTTTCGTATCACTGGCGATGAGGAGGAGCGTAACTGGCCGCTGAACCCAATGCCGCTGATCATCGGATCGGGCGAATGGTCGCAAATCGCGTCCGGCCTGATGCAAAGAGCGGGGCTGCTCGAACAGATCATTGCCGATATTTACGGGGAACAGCGGCTGGTAACCGACGGCCATCTTCCCGCCGCGCTGATTGCGGGCAGCCGGAACTTCACGCGCTCCATGACTGGTCTGGCTCCCGGTGGCGGCCATTATCTGCATGTTTATGCAGTTGATCTGGCGCGCGGCCCCACTGGCGAATGGCGTGTTCTGGCCGACCGCGTATGTTTTGCCACGGGCATCGGCTATGCACTTGAAAACCGGCTGGCGCTGGGGCGCAGCACCGGGTCATTGCTTTCGGACATCAATGTCCGCCGGCTTGCCGATTTTTTCGCACGCTTGCGTGGCGGGATCGCCGCCGATTGCCAGCGTGACGACCCGCGTATCGCGCTGCTTACTCCGGGCAGGTTCAGCCAGAGCTATCCCGAGCAGGCGCATCTGGCGCGCTATCTCGGGTTTCCATTGGTCGAAGGCCGGGACCTGACCGTCAGCAACGAGAAATGTTATGTCCGCACCATCGCCGGCCCCAAGCGGATTGATGCGATATGGCGCTGGATCGACACCCAGCATCTCGACCCGCTCGCTTTTGACGCGCGATCGCAAATCGGCGTGCCGGATTTGTTCGAGGCCTGGGCGGCGGGCGGCCTCACTGTCGCCAACTGGCCCGGAGCGGGCGTCATCGAAGGCCGCGCTTTTTCGGCTTTTCTCCCTCGTCTCGCCCATGTGCTGCTCGGCCAACCACTGCTCTTGCCGAATGTCGCCACCTGGTGGTGTGGCCAGCCCGCCGAGGCGGAACTGGTGCGCAGCCGTTTCGACGAACTGGTCATAGCGTCGGCCTTCGGCCAGCAGGTGGAAGGGCTGCCCGATGGCCGTACCCACGCGGCGTCCAGTCTCGATGCCATACAGCGTGAAACGCTGCTGGCCGCGATGGAAAGACGTCCGATGGACTATTGTGGCGAGGAAGTGGTTCACCTTTCAAGTGCGCCAGTGTTGCTCGAAGACGGCGCCACGCCCCGTCCGTTCACCCTTCGCGCCTTTGTCGCACGTGACGAAGACGGCAACTGGACCGTCATGCCCGGCGGTTTCGCGCGCCTGTCCTCCTCCGGCAACCTGCGCACCTCCCTGATGGGAGAAGGTGACCTTTCCGCCGACGTGTGCATCGTTGACGACGTGGCGGTGCAGCAGGAAAGCCTGCTTTCCAGCGGAGCCGTTCCGGCAATCCGACGGGGCGGCGGCATATTGTCGAGCCAGGCAGCCGACAACCTGTTCTGGTTCAGCCGCTATGGCGAACGCGCCGAGATGACGGTGCGCATCATTCGTAGCCTGCTCGGCAGCTCCATCGAAGTCGACAGCGGCACGGGTCAGAATTCAGCGGCGATGGACCGGCTTGTCTCCATTTTAGTCCAATGGGGAGCCGTACCGGCGGAAGACGCGAAACTGCCAATTACACAATTGTGCGGACGGGCCTTCGCTGAAAAGAAAATGGTGGGCGGCGTCTCCGCGCTTATCGGCAGCATGCGTGGCATCGGCCGCAGCCTGCGGGACCGCTTTACCAATGATTTCTGGCGCACCGCCAACCGGCCGGTACCGATCGTCGATTCCAACCATGCGGAATCCATGCTGAAATCGGCCAATATGCTGATCGAGCGGTTCAGCGCTCTCTCCGGTCTGGCCGCCGAAAATATGGTACGCGGCCCCGGGTGGCGCTTTTTCGATATGGGCCGCCGCGTTGAACGCGCCCTTAATACCTGCCGGATCGCGCGGCGTCTGACCGACGGGCCGGAAGATAGAGATTCTCTCGGCGCGCTGCTCGATCTTACCGACAGCCAGATCGTCTACCGTTCGCGCTACCTCAGCGGGCCGATGCGCGATCCGGTGCTCGATCTGGTGCTGCTCGATCCCAACAATACCCGCTCGCTCGTCTATCAGTTAATGGCTATCGAGGAGCTGATCGGCTTGCTCCCCGCACTGACAGAGGACGAGATACCCGAGCGCCCCCTGCGTGAGGCGCGTTCCATATTGCGGCCACTGGAGAGTCTGACCATAGACCAGATCGCCGGTGACGAGCTGCAGGAAATAGAGACGCGGCTGCTCGGCCTGTCGGACGCGATCTCGGAACGGTATTTCCTGCAATATGAAAAGTCGGACAGGGCAGAGCGAGATAATTTCCTGGCATGATATATAAAGTCCGGCACGTCACCGAGGTTCGCTATGCGGCTATGGTCCAGCTTGCGCGCTTCAACCTGCGATTGAAACCGGCCGACTGGCAAGGCCAGAGATTGCTCGACTATCAATTGACCGTGAAGCCCCGGCCCGTGTCTGTTTCGACCGGCGAGGATGCCTATGTGGTCAATCACAGCCGTATCCTGATACGTGAGCCGATCAGTCAGCTTCACATCGAAAGCCGCTTCACGGTGGAGGTTTCGCCGCCGCCCGCTCCTGATCCATCGGAAGGGCCAACACTGGCGGAACTGCGCCGTATGGCGCTCGATAATCGCGACCTGTCGAAGCTTGGCCCGGCATCCTATCTCTACGCTTCTCCCCTAGCCAGGATGGAGCAGAATATCGGTCAGTGGGCTGGCGCGATCATAGCAGAGGAACAGAGCATCGTTGGCGCGGGTATGGCGCTGATGAACGCGATTTATCGTGACTTCGCCTATGATGACGATGCGACCAAAGCCGATACACCTCCCATTGAGGCGTTTCGCAAGCGGCGCGGCGTATGTCAGGATTTTGCGCATATCATGATCATAGCCGCCCGGGCGCTGGCCATACCGGCGGCCTATGTGAGCGGCTATCTGCGCACCATCCCGCCACCGGGTGCCGAGAAGCTGGTTGGCGCGGACGCAACGCACGCCTGGGTCAACCTCTGGTGCGGCGAGGCCTTAGGCTGGGTAGGATTTGATCCCACCAACAACATGATCACCCAGAGCGACCATATTTTTACAGGGATGGGGCGCGACTATGGCGATGTCGCGCCTGTCGACGGTGTGTTTCTTGGCAACGCAGGCCAAAATATGACCGTCTCTGTCGATGTCGATCCGGTAACCTAATCAACCGGCGAGAGCTTCCGGCGCATTTGCCAATAAATATGGCCGGAACCTCCAAAACGAGGCCTCGCGTCAGGTAAAATTCGCGCCTGCTGCGTGACGCCCTGCCCTGCGCCCGAAATAAGAGCCGGGGCCGAGACTGAGTCCGCTGGCATAGGCCTTGCCCGTCCGCGGAATATGCGCCGCGCTCGCGCCGACAGCATAAAGACCTGGTATCGCCTCGCCGCGAATATCGAGAGCCTCCCCATTCACGCCTGTGCGAATGCCGCCCAGCGTGATGAAGAAGTAGATCGAGCTATCGAAACTGATATCGAAGGCAGCATAGGGCCCGCTATCGAGCGGCTTCAGCCATTCCGCTGCCTTGTGCAGGAAGCGGTCCTCACCAGCGGAAACGTCCCGGTTATAATCCGCCATGGTTCTGACAAGCGAACCGGCGGGAAGCGCCAACCCAGCCTCCATTTCCTCGATCGTCTCATACCCGTCAATCAGCCTGTGCTGATGCGCCGTCATTTCGGGATAGGCAAAAATCTCGCTGTCGACGATCAGGTATGCCTTCTGGTCCGGTTGCTCTTTGATGAAATTGGCGGTGCGGCCATGATAGCTGTCTTCGGCCACAAACCGCTGGCCAAGCTTGTTGACGATGATGCCCTTGATAAGATCCGCAGGCGGATAGATGGAGGCGGTCGGGATCAGGCCATCCATCGCGCTGGTCGCCGCACCGGCAGACATGCCGAGGCGCACCCCCATACCGTCATTGCTGGGAATGCCGAGGCCAACCGCAATTTCCGGCATTTCCGGGATATGCTGCGCGATCAGCTCCGGGTTCAGATTATGGCTCCCGGCGGCGATAATGACTGCGCGCCGCGCCCTGATGCATAATGTAGCGCCGGGCTGTTTCACCTTTACGCCAACCACCCGGCCATCCCGGTCCTGTATCAAAGCGACGACAGCGGAGTCATAGATTGCGGGCACGCCTTCGTCTTCGCAGCGCTGGAGCAGCGGCGTCATGGCGGCGATGCCTGCATTTTCGCCCGCGCCAGCGCACTTATGGCCGCGCGCAGCCGGGCGGGCGACCTCGCTATAGGGCCAGACTTTCTCATTGCCTGTGTACATCAGGCATTCCGTGGTGAGCAGATACACCGCCTTGCCCTTATAGCTGCTGCGCTCGAACGGGACGCCCTGCGCCTCCAGCCAGCGGAAATGATCGGGGCAGTCATCGGCGAAGGCACGCACCGCGCCTGGGTCTAGCGGATCACAGCTTGCGCTCAGGAACTTGGCCATTTCGTCAGGCGTGTCGTCATAGCCGCAGGCCTGCTGCACCTCCGTGCCGCCACCCAGATAGAATATGCCGGACGACATGGCGCTCGCGCCACCACCACCGGAGGCGCGTTCAACGACCAGCACATCGGCGCCAGCCCTGTGCGCTTCGAGCGCCGCGCATGTTCCGGCCAGCCCCTGCCCTATGACAATGACGTCGGTTTCCCGGTCCCAGGCCGGGACTTCGTCGGCCGCCACAATATCGGGAATGTCCGTCGGCCCAAGTTTACCAGTCATTGAACGCCGCCTGTCAGACGCCGGTCATGCCCGACGTCGAAGCGCCGTCGATCGCATATTCCGCGCCGTTGATGAATCCTGCCTCGTCCGAGGCAAGGAAAGCGACAAGCGCCGCTATTTCATCGACGCTGCCCATGCGTTTCATCGGCGACATCGAACAATAGGCCGCGCGCGCGGCTTCCGGTGCGCCTGACTTTTCGATGATCGCGGTGATCATCTCCGTCTCGATCACGCCGGGCGAAATAGCGTTGCAGCGTATGGGCGTACCTTCGGTCGCGCAATGAATGGCGATCGACTTGGTAAGCGCCAGCGCAGCGGCCTTGGTAACCGAATAGGCCATATAATTGCCCATCACTTTGTGCGCCGACATGGATGCGTTGATGATGATGGAACCGGATGCCCCGCCCGGATTGCCCCGCATCAGCTTCACCGCAGTCTTGGCGGTCAGCATTGCACCTGTCTGGTTGACGCCGACAATTGCGTTCCAGTTTTCAAGGCTGATCGACTCCACGCTGCCATCGCCCTGTTCGGTTCCGGCATTGGCGAAGGCAATATCGAGCCGGCCAAAATCGGCCTTTACCAGCGCCTCGACGCGGGCCCAATCCTCTTCGCTTTGCACGCGGGCCTTGATGAACGCTGCACCGGTTTCTTCGCACAGCGCCTGCGCGGCCGCTTCCTTCGATCCGGTGAAGAGCACTTTGGCACCGTCCCGGCTCAGGCGTCTGACGGCGGCACGGCCTATCCCGGATGTCCCCCCGGTGACCAGAGCCACCTTGCCCGACAGATCAGCCATGAACTCCCTCTCCTGTCACTCAGCCCAGTGTACCCGTAGCACGGGCAATGGCAGCGGTATCGAAATAATAGGGCGTAATACCGCAGAATTTGTCGCCCCGCAGATGGAAAACCTCGCACAGCGGCATAGCCAGGCGTTCGCCATTATGACGCGATGTTGCATGGAAAGTGAGCATGACGATCGCTGTATTTTCCGAAATCGTCATATCCCCGGTTTCAAGCGAAGGATCATCCCAGAAGTCGAAGACAGTGGTATAAAGCTGTTGCAGCGCTTGCTTGCCCTCATACACCCCGCCGAAGGGCAGGCTCTCGGCCTCTCTAATGATGAAGTCGTCCGTAAGCTGTTCCTCGACTTCATCCCAGCGCCCTTGCGCCGTAAGCGCATAGAGACCATTCACGCGATCCACGATTGCCTGATATTGGCCTGCGTCCATTTGATCCTCCTAAAAGGGGACCGCTCCGCTAGTGGGGTTAAGCGGAGCAGGCCCCAGTGCAGCTCAGAATTTGGTCGTCACCTGCAGCGTAACAGTACGTGGCAACGTACCGAACCCGAGCTGATCTGCATGTGCCGGAACAGCGGTGCCGGATGCGCCACCGGTCGAAGGTCCATCGACTACGCCCGTCACATAGAAACGATTGGTCAGGTTCTTGCCGATAAGGGCCACCTGCCAGCGCTCATCTTCGGAACCGACGCGCAGACCGGCATCAATCGTCGCGTAGCTCGACTGACGCGAGTCGGGGTTACCAAAGCCTGACGCGAGATAGGAAGAGCTATAGCGCATGTCGGCGCTAACCCCGAGCATCAGGCCGTTGCCCATCGGTGCATCGTAAGACGCACCAATCGTGCCGGTCCATTTGGGCGCAACGGACAGCGGCTTGCCATTCAGGCTCTGACGCACGCCGCCACCGGCCAGCACGATGTCGCATCCTTCCGCAATGCTCTGCCCCGCATAACAGGGTGCCTGGGGGAAGCTGGTATAGCGTGCCCGGTTATAGTTGATCGAGCCATGCAGGTTGAGGCCGCTCACAGAACGCGGGGCATATTCAAACTCCAGCTCCACGCCCTTGGTACGAGCATCAGCCGTCAGGGTCTGGAACGCGAAGATCGGCGAGTTGAAGAAATCGACCTGCAAATCCTTATAGGCATAGCTGTACAGACCAAGGTTGAGGCGCAGCTGATTGTCCATCAAGGTCGACTTGACGCCTGCTTCAAATCCCCGCGCGCGTTCCGGATTAAAAGTCAGATCTCCGAAAGGATCGGTCGAGAATTTCGAGTTGATGCCACCATTGGAGAAGCCGCCGGATTTATACGCGGTCTTGTAGGCGCCATAGACCAGCAGGTCGCGCGAGGGCTTCCAGGTGAGGGTGGCCTCAGGCGACCAGTTGGTGAAGGTCTGCTTGGCAAAGACTTCGCCCAGTCCATCTGGATCGTTCTGATCCCTGAAAATGAAGGTAACACCCGCATTGTTATAGGGCTGCGTGAAATAGCTGTCCTTGGTTTCATGCGTGTAGCGCACACCACCGGCCAGTTCGAGCGTGGGCACGATTTTCCAGGTCGCCTGACCGAATAATGCGGCGGTTTCGCCATCGGTATAGCTGGTCTTGGTCGTCGCCAGGAACCGGTTGGCTGCCGACTGGCTGCTGTCCTCGATATTGGCGAACATGATATACTGTTCAAAGGTGCGCTTCGTCTTCTGATACAAACCGCCGACCATGATGTTCAGCGGCCCGTCGAACGTCGTCAATGCGCGCAGTTCGGACGAGAACGCATGCCAGGTTGAATTTTCCGTCGCCCATGTTCCCGCCGCGCTGGACTGGAAGTCGCAGGCGCAGGCCCAGCGGTTGTTGTTCCAGTTATAGTTGGTGACGGACGTGATCGTAACGTCGTCCATGTCATAAACCAGATTGGCCGTCAGAGCGTATGATTTATAGCGGTTATAGAGCTGTCCATCCGATTTCGAGAAAGGGAAATCGGGGGCGATATCCGTCGGGATATTGTTCTGATGGGTAACGAAATCGCGCTCACAGGTATAGCCATTGAGCTGGCTGGAGCCACTCGGGCAATTATAGGCGACATAGTTCCAGCTGCTGTTGTTGACCTCGTTATAGTCGCCCGATGCCTTGAAGGTCGCCGTCAAACGGTCGGTCGGCTCCCATTTGAGCGTCAGGCGGCCCAGCAGTTCCTTTTCGCCTGGCGCTTCATGCGCCGCAGGCGCGGCGACATGCGGTTCCAGCGAATTGTCGATAATATCGAAGGTCGAGTACGTCACAGGATCGGCAACATTGCGATAATAGCCGCCCCACATTTTCGAGCCGCGCACGGCAAGGCGAATGCCGAGCGTATCGGACAAGGGGCCGGACCCCACCAGTTCGACCTGCGCCTGTTGCGATTTGAATTCATAACCGGTCCGCGCCTTGAACTCCGGTGACGACGTAGGGTCGGCAGAGGTAAGCGAGATCACGCCAGCCGTGGCGTTCTTACCGAAAAACAGTGCCTGCGGCCCCTTGAGGATTTCAACGCGGGCGAGGTCGAAGAAGCCTTCATTGATGATACGGCCCTGCCCGTAATACACGCCGTCAACAACAACCGCGACCGACTGTTCGATACCGATCGAGGTAGAGGAAGAACCGATACCGCGCAGTGTAAGCTGTGCGCCCGAACCGTTCGAGGCACGGCCAACATTCAGGTTCGGCGTGCGCGCCGCGATCTTCTCAATCGAGGTCAGGTCGAGCTTTTCGACCATTTCACCCGCAATGGCGGTGACGGCGACTGGAACATCCTGCACGCTTTCCGAACGCTTACGCGCCGTGACCACGATATCGGCAAGGCCGCCTTCGGTTATCGCCGCATCGCTTTCCTGCGCCAGAGCCGGATGCATACCGGCCATCATCATCGCGACGATGCTTCCGGTAGCGAGAAAATACTTGCTGTTCATCCTCTGTCCCTCCCAAACCATTTATTTCCAAGCCTTTCGGCCGAGCCGAAGCGCTTCTTGTTGTCCGCAACCATAAATGCGCCGAGAAAGACGAGGCGTCACCCTGTCAAAAGCGGCAGGTTTGCTCTCCCCTGTCAAAAGCAACAGGTGATGGCCGCCAAACTTAGGCCGAAAACCACAGGCGACAAGGAGACCCGTATTCATACGTAGTGCGGGAAATTCACCGGATAACGGATAGTGCGGAGGATGGTGAGCAGCACCATCATCACAAGAAGGAAGATGCCCGTGGCAAGACTGAAAGGACGCGTGGCGCTGGTTTCCGGCGCGTTGAGAGGCATAGGCCGTGCAATCGCGGAATGTCTTGCCCATGACGGCGCAACCGTGATCATCACTGATCTCGATGCTCTCGACAGCGCACCCGTGACCGAAGCGCTCTCGCAAATGCCGGGATCGGCCTATCTCCGGCTGGATGCGACACAAGAGAGTGAATGGCAGGCCGCCCGTGACGAAGTGGATAAACGCTTCGGGCGGCTCGACATATTGGTGAACAATGTCGGCGCCGACCTCACTGGCAAGGTGCAGGACCTGGAGCTCTCGGCGTGGCACCGCCTGATGGCGCTTAACCTGGACAGTGTCTTTCTGGGCACCAAGACATTCCAGCCGATGCTCGCCCGGACAGGTGAAACCACGCCCTATGGATCTAGCATCATCAATATCAGTTCGATCATGGGCATTGTCGGCCTGGGCGATGTATCAGCTTATAACGCCTCCAAGGGCGCGGTGCGGCTATTCACCAAGTCCAACGCGCTGGAATTCGCCGATAATGGCGTCCCGATTCGCGTGAACAGCGTGCATCCCGGCTTTGTCGACACGCCTCTGCTGCGCAAGGGCATGCAAAACTGGGCAGAGCGCGACGGCACGCTTACCGCGCAGGATCTGATTGACGGCATGGCGCAGACAACGCCCATCAAGCGGCTGGCCCAGCCAATCGAGATCGGCAAGGTGGTCGCCTTCCTGGCCAGCGACGACGCCAGCTATATGACCGGCAGCGAAGTCGTGGTGGATGGCGGCTGGACCGCGCGTTGAAAGTCGGGAGAGAAACATGAGCGATTTCGGATTGAAAGGCACCGTCGCGCTGGTGACAGGCGCCAATGGCGGTATTGGCAGCGCAACCGTCAAGGCCTTGGCCGAAGCAGGCTCCACGGTAATCGCGACCGACCTGCCGGACCATGCTTCAATTGACGGTGCGGCGGCCTATCGCTCGCTCGATGTGACAAGCGAACATGCATGGAGCGCACTCGCCGCCGAAATACGCAACACGCATGGCCGCCTCGACATATTGGTCAATAATGCCGGCATTTCCGTCACCAACTCCATCGCCGAGACCAGTCTGGCCGAATTCCGCAAATGCATGAGCATCAATGTCGAGAGCATATTTCTCGGCACACAGGCAATGCAGAATCTGCTGGCCGAAAGCGGCAAGGACCGCGCAGGCGGTTCGTCCATCGTCAACCTTTCCTCGGTCGGAGGACTGCGTGGCGCCGCCTATATGGCGACCTATTGCACCAGCAAAGGCGCGGTGAAGCTGTTCACCAAAAGCGCAGCGATGGAATATGCGGCCCTGAAAATGCCTATCCGCGTGAACAGCGTCCACCCCGGCGGCATAGACACCAATATGATGGACACCATCTATGCCCGCTACGTCGAGGCAGGCTTGTTCCCGGACGAAGAAACCGCCCGGAAAACCGTGTCTGCAGGACACGCTATGGGCAGAATGGGTACGCCGGATGAAATTGCAGGGGGTATCGTCTATCTGTGCACTCCCGCCGCAAGCTTCATGACAGGAGCGGAGCTCGTCATCGACGGCGGCATGACCGCGCACTAATCCACAACGGGTACCAAAAAAGAAGGCCCGGCTGTGCCCACGACGCCGAGCCTTCTATCCGCCATGATGGAGAGATCGCTGGCGGACCTGGGAAAACCTACATCTTCTGTGTCGAGCTCACCTCGTGAATGCTGATGTCATTAGAGAATTTTCCTTCAAAATCAGCGAGTAGCCTGACAATGCCTGGCATCGCAAAATGCGCCTGCAACGCGTCCATATCGCGCCATGCCTCAACCGCCAGAATGGTGCACTTACTCTCATCTTCCATGGCCATGTGATAGAAAAGGCAGCCGTCTTCCGCGCGTGAAGGCTCACATAATTCCTTCAGCCGAGCATAGAGATGCGGCAGCGTTTCCTGGTCAGTGAATATTTGACCGGTGATGACTATCATGCAGACTTCCTGTCGTTGGTTTGGAACACGGGTTAAGTGAACTGCTCAGGTCTGATGCAGGATGGTGAAGGACCGGCTCTGGAAAAACCATTCGCCGTCGCGCTTGACCAGCTTGTCATTATAACAGGCGCGCGCGCGTTTATCCTTGCCCGTTTCCGGTTCTTCATAGACTTCCGAGAAATAGGTGCGTGCTACAGCAGTATCGCCATCGACGTGAATCATCCCCGGCATGGCAACAAAACTGAGCTTGGGATAATGCGGCATGGCCCCTGCCCATAGCTCGACAACCTTGTCCTTGCCCGAGACGACACCCAGTTCGGGATAATGCGACAGGTCCCAGTGGCAGTCCTCTACCCAGAGCGACGCCCATGTCTCCTGATCGACGCGATTGACGGCGTCGGCATAGCTTTCCAGCAGCTCGCGGATAGCGATCCGGTCCTCCAGCGGACCCGAATAATTCCTGCTCATATCGCTCTCCTCCTGTCTGTTATCGACGTAGATTATGCTTTTATCGCACGCATTGAACCTGCTGAAAAAGTGAGGTCAGCGATATTCGTCCCGCAATATGCGCCGTAAGATCTTACCCGAAGGGTTGCGGGGCAGATCGGCGCGAAAGTCCACGGACTTGGGCGCTTTGTAGGCCGCCACCCTCTCACGCGCCCAGGCTATCAGCTCAGCCGGATCGGGCGGTGGATCCCCGGCCGGCACTACGATCGCCTTGACCGCCTCCCCCCATTTCGCATCTGGCACGCCGATTACGGCCACATCCTTCACCCGCGGATGGCTGTAAAGCGCGTTCTCGACCTCGGCGGGGTAGACATTTTCGCCGCCGGTGATGATCATGTCCTTGATCCGGTCAGCCAAATAGAGATAGCCATCCGCATCCATCCGCCCGGCATCACCCGTGCGCAGCCAGCCATCAGCATCACGCGTCTCTGCCGTCGCCTCCGGGCGATTATGATATCCGATCATATTGGCCTGCGACCGGGTAACAATCTCGCCGATCTCACCGCGCGGCAGTTCATGCCCCGCCTCATCGACAATGCGTATCTCAACGCCTTGTAGCGCCTTACCGACGCCGCGCATGCGTTCATTGCCTTCAGGGTCATGATCTTCGGGCGGCAGGCCGATGATCGTCCCTGCCGTTTCGGTCATGCCGTACATCTGGGCAAAACCACAGCCAAAGATCGCGATGGCCTGCCGCAGCAGGTCGAGCGGAATGGCCGAACCGCCATAACATATATATTTGAGGAAACTGAAATCCGTCGTCTCCGCATCGGGATGATCGCATACGATGCGCAGCGCCGTAGGCACCATCATGATCTTGGTGATGCGATAGCGGATCAGCAGGTCCAGCACCTGCGCCGGGTCAAACTCCCGCACGATCACGCCCTTGGCGCCATGCTGCAGCGACCATAGCCCCCAACCGGAACCGCTGATGTGAAAAACCGGCATGGCGACCAAAGCTACATCGTCCGATGTCCAGCGATACCATTCGGACAATTGTTCTTGCGGTGTCGAGGTACGCAATCCGAGCAGGCTGCGGTTGGAGAGCAGCGCGCCCTTTGGGTGGCCAGTGGTGCCTGACGTATAGAGTTGAAGCACCGGTTCGTCATAGGCCGCTTCGCGTTCGGGATCGTCACAATGTTGCGCATCGCGCCATGTGGAAAAGAGGCGCTCATCCTCTCCCTCAGTCACTAATATGCGCCCGCTGTAGTCTCCCAAGCGGTCAAGAAATTCGGGGTCCGTCAATATGACCTTGGGATCGGCATCGCCCAATATGTAGGCGACTTCGGGAGGCGCCAACCGCCAGTTAACCGGGACCATAACGAGCCCCGCCTTGACCGCACCCAACCACATTTCGAAATAGGCATCGCGGTTTTTACCGAGATAGGCCACACGATCCCCGGGCTTGCACCCTTGCGCGATCAGGCCATTGGCAACCTGGCTGGCCCGCTTGTCGAACTCCGCATAACTGGTTTCGGCGTCTTCGAAAATGAAAGCCGTCTCCCCAGGCCGTTCGGCAGCTTGGCGGCGTATAAGGTCGGCAAGGGTCATTTTCTGCTGGGCCATCATTTCCTCTCCATTACGCTCCGGCTTTTACATGAGAAAATCGACAGACGAGACTGGCAATTCCTCTAAGATGGAGAATGTCGGGTTGCCCTACTGTTGGAAACGACAGTGCAGCTTGACGGCATAATCGCTAACATCGTCATCATATAGGTCATAGAATGAGGGCATGAAGGATGGATATCGGTCTCAAAGGACGCAAGGCGATATTGGCGGGTGCCAATGCAAGCATCGGCAGGGCTGTAGCCAAGACACTCGCGGCTGAAGGATGCGATATCGCATTATGCGGCCGCACGCAGGAAAAGGTCGATAATGTCGCGAGCGAGATCGAGGCCTTGGGCGTGAAGGCCTATGGGGCGTCGGTGGATGTCACCGATGCAGAGGCTTTTCCCGCTTGGGTCGCCAGTGCCGCAAACCAGATGGGCGGATGCGACATTTTCATCTCCTTCGTTTCCTGCAATCCGGGCAACGATTCGCCCGAAGCATGGGAAACTATGGTCACCGGCGATCTGTTGCCTACGGTGCGAGGAATCCAGGCGGCCATGCCTGCGCTCGAAAAATCCGACGCCGGTTCCATCGTCACCATTTCATCGACAGGCGCGCTTGAAGAATTCATGGGGCCCCAGCCTTATAATGCGATCAAGGCCGCACTCATCAACTATAGTGCCGCATTGGCGCAGAAATATGCGCCCCAGGGCCTGCGTGTGAACTGTGTATCGCCCGGCCCCATCCATACTCAGGATGGGCCATGGGAGTATATCAAAGATAATATGCCTGATTTCTATAATGCGACATTGCAGCAGATTCCTTTTGGCCGACTGGGCAACGGCGAGGAACTGGCCAAGGCGATTGCCTTCATCGCATCCCCTGCATGCCCGTTCATGACCGGTGCAAATGTCTTAATTGATGGTTGCTTCACCAAAGGCGTGCAATATTGAAGGCGGAGAGAAGAATATGGCCGAGGAAAATCCGAGCCGGATAGACTGCGTGCTCATTGTCGGCGGGCTCTATCACGACATGGATTTCGCGCGTCTGGAGCTGCTGAAATTGCTGGCCGAAGACCAGCGGGTGCGCACGCGCGTGTTCGAGGACTATTCCAATGTCGATGCCATTCTCGCCGCCGATTTCCTCATCACCTATACCTGCGACGTCATCCCGGAACTGAAAATACAGGAAGCTTTGCGTCAATGGGTTCGCGATGGCGGGCGCTGGTATGCATTGCACGGCACAAACTCGGTTCTCCGACTGTTTGACAATGGGCTTTACGGCAGCCCGCGCTGGGCGCCAGTGCTTATGGAAACGCTGGGGACACAGTTCGTCGCCCACCCGCCGATCGCACCCTATCGTGTGGAGGTCGCGGACAAGGATCATCCGCTGTCGCGGGGGATAGAGCCATTTGAAACCACCGACGAACTCTATCTGATGGAACAGCATGGCGACCTGCATGTCCTGCTCGATACCGAGTTTGGCGGGGACGCGACCGGCTTCGACGAGCATGAATGGGAACAGGGACGCCACCCTGTATTTTACATAAAACAGCAGGAAAAAGGTGCGGTCCTATACAATACCCTGGGCCATTGCCGGGGGCATTACGACATGCAGCCGTTCCTCGACTGGTGGCCGACCGTCGACCGCTGCGCCTGGGACCTTCCGGTATTTTATGAGCTGCTGAGGCGCGGCATCGCCTGGTGCAAGGAACCCAAAGCCTGACCCGTTAGCCCAGGGGTTTGACAGGCAGGTGTTCCGCACCCGGCGCCTCTTCCGGCACCGCAACCTCTACCCAGCCATCTTCTGTTTCACGCAGGTCAAAAACCTTGAGGGGCTTGTAGCCTGCGGCACCCATGCACTCGCCATTCTCCAGCTTGAAACGCGCGCCATGGAGTGGACACATCACCGCGCCGCGACGGACGCGGCCATCGGGCGCCAATTGCGCCGCCGCGTGACTGCAACGGTTGATAACCGCATGGAGCGTTCCTTCGTCACGTGTCACCAGCACCGGCCAGCCGCCGACAATGAAAGCCATCATGGCGCGGTCTTCGACCTCATCAGCCTTTACAACCTTATGAAACATATCAGGCATTCAACTCACCCATGCATTGCGCGCTCACAATGGAAGCGCTGCATCATTTGAGCCCATCGGCGACTCAACTTCAACCACGGAAAAGGAGACGGTCGCCGGCCGGTCGAACAAACGCTCCTCGTCGACCGCAATTTCCTGCGCCGCTTCCGGTTCTCCAAGCGTCCGCATGCAGGCGGCATAGCTGTCCTCATCAGGGAACCAGATTTCCATCACCACGTCATGAGCCGGTTCACCCATACCGGTCAGGGGCTCTATATAACGCCTGACATAGCGAACCGCTTGCCCGCGCAGATATTTCTCCCCAATGCGGCGGTGATTCTGCTCATAATAGTCCCGGAACGCGTCGACACTCATTCCCGGCTTGCGCCTCAGCAATGTCACAAGCTTGAACACATATCACCCGGCGGCCCGTGTCAAAGCGAGATAGGCATTTGTTTCGGCGTCCACATCGCCCAGCAAAGATACCAAGGCAAAAACGCGTTTGAATGCCTGGCCCACCAGCAGTTCCTCGGTCGTGCCGATACCGCCATGCAGCTGTACCGCTTCCTCACCGATGTGCAGCGCCGCTTGCGATATATAGGCTTTGGCGCCGTATATCGCCGCATCGCGTTCCGGTGTCCCCAGCTTCTGACCGGCAGCACGATAGAGCTGCGAGCGGCTTAATTCAGCCTTTGCATAACAATCCGCCATACGATGCTGGATCGCTTGGAAGCTACCCAATGGCTGTCCAAACTGCTTACGCGTCTTGAGGTAATCGAGCGTCTCGCGCGACATCATCGACATCAAACCAACAAGCTCGCCACATATATAGAGACGCGCATTCATCAGCAATGTCTGGAGCACGCTCGCTCCTCCATCCATGATGCGCGCCGGTACCTTGTTAAAATCAATATTGCTCGCAACCGATCCATCGGTGAGGCGATAGTTGTGGAAGGCCAGCCCTTCTGAACTCGCATCGACAAGAAACAACCTGATAACGCCATCCGCACTGTCTTTGGCAGCTACAACAAGGTCGGTAGCAAAGCTTCCCCCCATCACAATCTGTTTGCTGCCCGAAAGCGTCGCCTCGCCATCGGAGCTGACAACCGCCTGTGTCGTTATGGCGTCGACGTTGAATCGTGAGCGGGCCTCGAACACCGCGAGCGCAGCAAACCGCTCGCCGGATATCAGCTGGGGAAGCAGCTCGCTCTTTTGCGCATCCGTGCCTGCTTCCTGAAGCGCGCCCGCCCCCATGATGACGCATGGCAAAATTGGCTCGGCGGCGACATAGCTGCCAAATATTTCGGCTACCGTGATCAGGTCCGTATCAGAGCCCCCGAGGCCACCAGCGTCTTCGGGAAGTGCGAAGGCCAGCAGGCCCATATCCGCCAGCATGGCCCAATGATCGCGCGAAAAGCCATCGGCTTGGCGAATATAGGCAAGGCGCTTTACTGCGTCATAATGGTCGGCTCCATAGCGAAGCACCAGGTCACGCAATAAAGCCTGCTCTTCTGTCAGGTCGAAATTCAAACCTGCTTCCCCTATCCTTCACCTGCGGTATTTCACCGCATGGCATCCTCTTGCTTGCAACCGAATATGCATTGGGCGCGCCCAAATGCAGCCTGCATTTTCCGATAGTTTGGCACTTGCCATGAAGCGGGAAACAAAAACCTGTGACTAGTGATAGGTTTTCCCCCAGTTACGGCCACCAACCTTGCCGGGCAGCACGCGAAGGTGTAGTTTGCAATCATGGAGAGATCAGGTGATAAGCTCGTCGCCTGCCGGAATGACGATCGTAGATTGGAAAACGACGCGGTCGATCTGCATTCAAGCAGGCATTATGCAACATCTATTGCATCGGTCGCCGACATTAAGCTGGCGGCGATTGCTCTGCGTGACCTTGCCGAAACGCTTGGAAACCTCAGAGTCGCCGCGTGCGCCAATATCGCGTCGAAAATACCAATGTGCGACGCCGAAGGAGATGTGTTGGCATCCTCCATTTTCGGTTGGCCCGCATCGAAGGAGCAATGGTGGAAGAAGCCGCTATTGGCGCTCAGCTCCCCCCTTACCTTTGCCTGCCGTTATGAAAACGAACCTTTCTGGGCGAATGCCGAAGGCATATACACGCGCGCGCCCAATCCACTTCTGGATCAGGCGGACCTCTCACTTTTCCGTGAGGAAGTGAATGCCAGCTCGGTCATCGTCGTGCCGATTCACATGGCGTTCGGTCAGATTGGCGCTGTCAGCTTTTCGCCGATAGACAGCAGCCGCGATGATCTTTCGGAAGAATATGAACTATATGCCGACACGCTGGAATATCATACCCGCCGGTTCATCAATGGTTATACCCGGGTTGCCAGCCATCGCCCATGGATCCCGAAAAACTGCCGCCTGTCCAAACGCGAGGTAGAGTGCCTCCGCTGGGCGGCGGTAGGCAAAACCGATGTGGAAATAGCACTGATATTGGAGCGCAGTTGCGCAACGGTACGCTTTCACATCCATAATGCCGCCACCAAGCTTGAGGCCGTCAACCGCAGCCAGACCGTGTTCAAGGCTACGCAGTTGGGCTATCTCGGTAATGTTGCGGCAGTAACAAACCCCGGCGTGCAGGAAGCTGGTCACGCCTGACCGGGTTTATGATTGCAACCCCTGACAAGGGCGCGCTCTGTGAGCGCGCCCTTGTCATATGCGGCTTCGGCCTGCCGCACCTAAAATCTGTTAAAATCTGTCACAACCTATGCTTTCTTACAGAAGAATTCATGCCCTGCCTCTCCCATAGTGCGCCTTAACGCGGGCCACGACAGGACGAATCATGAGCAGCACAGCCATTGCAGAGGGGGTCTTCGAGATCCATCCGGAGCCAAAGCTGATCGGGGGCAGAAATCGCCAATCCGGCTGGATCGTCTTTCCCTGCCCTGCGGATCCCGAACATTGGGAAGAAATTGATCTGCCGCGACAAGGCACATTGTGGTCTTGGACAGTGCAGCGCTTTCGCCCGAAAACGCCACCCTATAAGGGACCGGAGGAGTTTGAACCCTTCGCCATCGGTTATGTTGAGCTTCCCGGCGCGACTATTGTCGAAAGCCGCCTGGCAGACGTGGCTTTCGATGACCTGCGCATCGGCATGCCAATGAAGCTGACGGCGGTGCCTTTCACGACCGATGACGAAGGCAGACAGGTCATGACGTTCGCCTTTATCCCGGATGGAAAGGCGTAGGCGATGCAGGACGTATTCATTATCGGTATCGGCATTCATCCCTTCGGGCGCACGGAGGGTTTGACCGGGTTGCAGCAAGGTGCTTACGCCGCACGCCAAGCTTTGGCCGATGCCGGTCTGGAATGGCCGGACATGCAGTTCGGATATGGCGGGTCGGATGCAGCCGGCGCAGCTGACGCCATCGTCAATGAGCTGGGACTGACCGGCCTTCCTTTCATCAACGTAAAGAACGGCTGTGCAACGGGCGGATCGGCGCTGATCGGCGCGTGGCAGGCAATCGCATCGGGCCAATATGATGTCGGTATGGCGCTCGGATTCGACAAGCATCCGCGCGGCGCATTCAATGCGCTGCCCGTCGAATACGGCCTTCCGGACTGGTATGGCGACGCGGGTTTCATGGTCACCACGCAATTTTTTGCGATGAAGATACAGCGCTACATGGCCCTTCACGGCATTAGCCCAGTGTCGCTTGGCCGGGTGGCGGAAAAGTCCTTCGCCAATGGCGCCCATGCCGGTCATGCCTGGCGGCGTTCACCGGTCGATCTCGATACGATCATGCAGAGTCAGATGATCAGTGATCCGCTGACCAAATATATGTTCTGTTCGCCTGGCGAAGGCGGCGTCTCCCTGATCCTCGCCAGCGAAAAGAAAGCGCGCGAGCTTGGGCGCGACCAGATACGAATCAAATCAGCGGTCGTTCGCACGCGTCCCCCTGGATCGTTCGAGGTATTTGCGCCAAGCATAGATATTGAACGCGGCGGCGCGCCCACTCAGCTCGCCAGCAAAGCGGCTTTCGAGATGGCAGGCATTGGTCCCGAAGATATCGACGTCGCTCAGCTTCAGGATACGGAGTCGGGTGCGGAAATCATGCACATGGCCGAGAACAGCTTTTGCGCCGATGGCGATCAGGAAGAATGGCTGGCCAATGGCTGGACCAATATTGGCGGGAAGCTGCCAGTTAATACCGACGGCGGATGCATCGCTTGCGGGGAGCCGATCGGCGCGTCTGGCCTGCGGCAGGTCTATGAGAATGCGGTGCAGCTGCGCGGTCAGGGCGGCGGTCGTCAGGTTCCCGGCGAACCGCGCACGGCCTACTCTCATGTCTATGGCGCGCCCGGCATCTCCAGCGTGACGATCTTGGAGAAATAGGGATGGACCTTCAATTCTCAGCACAGGACGAAACATTCCGTCAGGAGGTTCGCCGTTTTCTCGACGAGAACCTGCCACAAAGCCTGCGCGACGGTATGCGCGCGACACCCGGCGTTTTCGTGGAACCCGATATCGGCCAGGAATGGCAGGCCATCCTCCACCGCAAGGGCTGGCTCGCCTATAACTGGCCGGAAGATTGCGGCGGTACGGGCTGGAGCCCGATACAACGTTATATTTTCGAGAAGGAATGCGCACTCGCCGATGCGCCAAGCCTGCCGGTGCTCAGCCTGAAGCTGCTGGGCCCGGTGATATGCAAGTTCGGCACGCCCGAGCAGAAAGCCCACTATCTGCCCCGCATATTGGACGGCACGGATTACTGGTGCCAAGGATTTTCCGAACCCGGCTCCGGCTCTGACCTTGCCAGCCTGAAAACCCGCGCAGAGCGCAAAGAGGATCATTACCTCATCAATGGCCGCAAGCTGTAGACCACGCATGCGCATCATGCGTCCCATATCTTTTGCCTCGCCAAGACCAGTCAGACGGAAAAGCCGCAGCGCGCCATCAGTTTCATTCTGGTGGATATGGACCAGCCGGGCGTGGAAGTGCGCCCCATCATTGGCCTTGCGGGCGATCATGAGGTCAACGAGGTGTTCCTCGACGATGTCACAGCGCCGCTCGACAATCTCGTCGGCGAAGAAGGGCAAGGCTGGACCATCGCGAAATTCCTGCTGGAAAATGAGCGCGGCGGCGCATGCCATGCGCCCAAATTACTCTCGGACCTCGCCAAGCTGCGCAAGGCGGCGGAAAACCAGCCCGATGGCCGGGGAGGCTCCATGGCCGACGACGTGCTGTATATGACCCGGCTGGCTCACGTCGAACTGGAAGCGCAAGCGCTGGAGATGACTGAGCTGCGTGTGCTGGCGGAAATGGCGAAAGGCCTTCCGCCGGGACCGCAGACATCCCTCTCCAAAATGGTGGCGTCGACCTTGCGGCAGCAGGTCGATGGACTCGCCGTACAGCTGTATGGCCACACCGGCCTCGCGCTGGAAACGCAGCGCCCGCTCTATGGTAATGAGAGTCCGGCACCGCTCTATGACAAGGAAGCGCAACTCGCAGCCCCGCGTTATCTTAACAGTCGAGCGTGGACCATTTTTGGCGGGACAAACGAGATCCAGCGTACGATTATAGCAAAAACCGTTCTCGGACTCTGAATGCCGCGAACCATGGGAGAGATAAGATGCAATTGAGCCGTGAAGCACTGCTCCAGGCCTACCGTCAGATGAAGACAATCCGCATGTTTGAGGAACGCCTTCATGATGAAATCGCACTGGGCGAGATAGCGGGCTTTACCCATCTCTATGCCGGACAGGAAGCCTGCGCCGTAGGCGTATGCGAGCATCTGGGGCCGAAAGACTATATCATCTCAACCCATCGCGGGCATGGCCACTGCATCGCCAAAGGCTGCGATGTGCTGGATATGATGAAGGAAATTTACGGCTCCACCGAAGGCCTGTGCAAGGGCAAAGGCGGTTCGATGCATATTGCCGACGTGAACGTTGGTATGCTGGGGGCCAATGGTATCGTAGGCGCAGGCGCACCGATTGCTGTGGGGGCAGGTATCACCGCGAAGAGCAATGGAACGGTCTCGATCGCGTTCTCAGGCGATGGCGCTTGCAATCAGGGCACCACGTTCGAGGCGATGAACATGGCCGTTGTCCTGAAGCTGCCGGTGATCTTCGTCTTCGAGAATAATCATTATTCCGAACATACCGGCGAAGCCTATGCGGTCGGCGCAGAGAGCATGACCACCCGCGCCGCAGCCTTCGGCATGAAGGCGATCAAGGCGAACGGCATCGATTTCTTCTCCGTCTATGAGGCGATGCGAGAGCTGATCGAATATTGCACAGCGGGCAACGGCCCGGCCTCCATTGAGCTGGATTGCGAGCGTTTCTACGGCCATTTTGAAGGCGACCCGCAACGCTATCGCGGCGAGGGAGAGCTCGACCGCATCAGGGAGGAGCGGGATTGCCTGAAGACTTTCCGCGCCAAGGTGACGGAAGCAAAACTGCTCAAAGGCGGCGATCTGGATGCAGTCGACAAGGAAGTCGCCGACCTCATCGACCGGGCAGTCGAGGAAGCCAAGGCCGCAGCCCGCCCCACCGCCAACGACGTCCTTGAAGACGTCTATATCAGCTACTGACAGAGGGGATCGGAATAATGACACAGAAAATGATCCGCGATGTCATCCGCGATACGATCGACGAGGAAATGGCGCGCGATGACAGCCTTATCATGCTCGGCGAAGATATTGTCGGCGGCAATGGTGCACCGGGCGGACCGGAGGCTATTGGCGGCATCTGGAGTACATCGACTGGCCTGTGGGCCAAATATGGCGCGGACCGGGTGATAGATACGCCGATTTCGGAAGCAGCAATCATCGGCGCGGCGGCGGGTGCAGCGCTCACCGGCAAGCGGGCCATCGCAGAGATCATGTTCGCGGATTTCATCGGCGTCTGCATGGACCAGATATGGAATCAGATCGCCAAGTTCCGTTACATGTTCGGCGGTAAGTCCCGCTGCCCGGTGGTGATCCGCATGCCCTGGGGTGGCGGGTTCAACGCAGCGCCGCAGCACAGCCAGTCGATCCACAGTTTCGTCACCGCCATGCCCGGCCTCAAGGTCGTCATGCCCTCGACCCCCGCCGACACCAAGGGCCTTCTCACCCAAGCGATCAGGGACGACGACCCGGTCATATTTCTGGAGCACAAGGCGCTCTATGGCGTCAAAGGCGAAGTACCGGATGGTGAATATCTGATCCCGTTCGGCCATGCGCGGCAAGTCACGCAAGGCGACGACATCACCGTGCTGGCAACCGGCATGATGGTAGGGTTCGCCGAAGCCGCCGCGGCTCAGCTCGCCGAGGACGGCATCGGCTGCGACCTGCTCGACCTGCGCACCACTAGCCCGCTGGACGAGGAAGCGATCCTCGACAGCGTGGAACGCACCGGACGGCTGCTGATCGTCGATGAAGCGCCGCCGCGTTGCTCGCTGGCGACCGACCTGAGCGCACTGGTTTCCAGTAAGGCCTTCGCCTCGCTCAAGTCGCCTATCGAAATGGTGACCGCACCGCACAGCCCCGTACCGTTCGCACGCGAGCTGGAGTCGGCCTACCTTCCCTCGCCAGAGCGGATCGTGGCGGCGGCCAGCAAGCTGATGGCATACAGGAGGGGTTGAGCATGGCGAACCTGCGTGCCTTTGCGATGCCCAAATGGGGCATCGAGATGACCGAGGGGGTCGTCGCCGAATGGATGGTGGGCGAAGGCCAGCCCTTCAAGAAGGGCGACCTGCTTGCGCTCATCGAAACCGACAAGATCACCAACGAGGTAGAGGCCGAAGCAGACGGCCAGTTTGCGAAATTGGTGGCGCAGCCCGGCAACAGCTATCAGGTGGGCGAACTGATCGCGGTACTCGCGCCAGCCGATGCGTCTGTCTCAGCCGATGAAGTCGCAGCATTCGTTGCCAGCTTCAAACCGGCGGACACCAAAGTGGCGTCGAAGGCTGGTGCCAAACCGGCTCCAGCACCGGCGGCATCACTTGCGCCTGCTCCTGCACCGGAACCGCAGCCAGAAGCTGCAAAGAAGATTGAAATCCCGGAGGACGCCAATATCTCGCCCGCCGCCCGCGCGCTGGCGCAAGACAAGGGCGTCGATATTTCCGGTATCTCTGGCTCCGGCCTCAAAGGGCGCATCACCTTTCAGGATGTGATGCAGGCCAGCCTGCCCCCTGCGCCGGCGGCATCGGGTGAGCCCGTGGATATCAGCCCGGTTGGAAATGCACTCGACGGTATTTATGCAAGCCCGCTCGCCAAACGGCTCGCGGTGCAGCATGGTGTTGATATTGGCGCGGTCAAGGGCACTGGCCCGCGCGGACGCATCTGCAAGGCGGACGTGCTGGCTCAGGTTCCCGAGGCACAAGTCCCCGCCGCGCCTTCCAAACCTGCTGCGGGTGCCGTCGAGATTATCGCCATGTCGCCGATGCGCAAGGCGATCGCCAAAGCGCTGTCGCACAGCAAATCGACCATCCCGCATTTTTACCTGCGCTCGAAAGT
Source organism: Sphingobium sp. (assembly GCA_020446425.1). Classification (GTDB taxonomy): domain Bacteria; phylum Pseudomonadota; class Alphaproteobacteria; order Sphingomonadales; family Sphingomonadaceae; genus Sphingobium. The sequence continues at coordinate 211,055 of JAGRES010000013.1, forward strand.
ACGTATGGATGCGGTCATGGCGATGCGTGCGCAGGCCAAGGCCGCGACCGGCGAAGCACCGAGCATCAACGATTATATCGTGCGCGCCTGCGCCCTCGCGCTGATGAAGCACCCGGATGTCAATATCCAGGTCCATGGCGACGAGATCCATCGTTTCGGCAGCGCTGACGTTTCTGTCGCGGTGGCGACCGACAAAGGCCTGATAACACCCATCGTGCGCGCGGCGGATCAAAAATCCGTCTCCGCCATTTCCCGCGAGGTGAAGCAACTCGCCGAAAAGGCCCGGAGCGGCAAGTTGGCCGCTGAGGAATTTCAGGGCGGCAGCTTTTCCATCAGCAATCTCGGTATGTTCGGGATCGACCAGTTTGACGCGATCATCAACCCGCCGCAGGGCGCGATCCTGGCCATAGGCGCGGGTACGCGCCAGCCGATCGAAATCGACCACGCGCTTGCCTTCGCAACTATCGTCGAGATGTCACTTTCCTGCGACCATCGTGCCATCGACGGAGCAGTCGGCGCCGATTTCATGCGCACGCTCAAGGAGTTGCTGGAAAGCCCGGCCGCGCTGGTGGGATAACAGCGATGAAGGAAGCGCAGCTCTATCTTCGCCTGACATCTGAGACAGAGCCGCAACATGTTGCCGATGCTCTGTTATCGGAGGTGAATGACGAAGAGAGTTGGGCAAGCATACGACTGCCCGATGACGCCCTGCCTGTTCTGACGCGCACAGAAGGGCCCGATCTGGCGCTGCCTGATCTGATATTTTCCTTCACCCTGAGTGACGCAGCCATAGATGCCGTAACCACAACATTGCAGCGCCCGGAAAACGCCATCGACAAGACGAGCTCTTCATTCGCTGTCTTCACACGGCATGTCATACTCGAAGGGCGGGACACGGTCAGGCTGTTCTATGGGCTACGCAAGCTGCCCAGTATGAGCCTGGATCAATTCCATGACTACTGGCTCAACCATCATGCCGATTATGGACGCCGGATGATACCGCCCTACAGCTATCATCAGCTTCACGCCGACCCGGCAGCAGCGGCCAGCCTTTCCGGCACGCTCGACATCCCGGCCTCAACGCTCGACGGTGTAGTGGAAGTGGATTTCCCGAGCGTCGCGGCGCTAGTCGCGCAGCTCACGCGTCCGGACGTGGCGGAAGAAGCTTTGGAAGACGAGCGCAAGTTCATCGACCATTCGCGCTCGATGATCTGGGCCTATCAAACCTCCTGATGTTCCAGATAACGGTTCAGCCAGGCGTGGCTGGTGCGATAAAGTTCGGTTGCCCGTGCGCTGAGGTCAGGAAAGCCATCGCGCAGCGCCTGTGAACGCTCTTCTATGGATATGGGAATTCCGAAAGGCAGCTGATCCAGCAACCGAGACAGCGGCAATCCGCCTTGGCCCAACGGCACGCGCCCGTCGATGGCCTCGGTCAATATCGCATCGGGGTCAGACGGATCGGCACCCGGCTCCGGCGCGTCGCATAGTTGCACATAGCTCAGCCATTCACGCGGAAGGGCCGCCACGTCCGCCACGCTGCCGCCCGAACGCTTCCAGTGCAGCGCATCGACAAGCAGGCCCATGGCCGGATGGTCGATTGCCTGGATGATAGCCGTGGCGTCGTGAATCGTCTTCACCTCGGTAAAAAGCCCAAATTCCAGATTGATGCGGATATCGCCGCCGGCATGTTCAGCAAGACGCGCAAGCTTGCCCTGCGTCGCGGCACGGTCAGGATCGCTGCTGACGCACAATACATTGCGCGCCCCCAGTTCCTTGCCAATGTCGACGATCCGCAGATGATCCGGATCGGCAGGCCCGGTTTTCAGCCACACCACCTCGACGTCAATGAGCGGGAGGCCGGTTTCCCGCAGCGCCGATTTCACATCGCGCAGCAGTTGCGGCGTCCAGTCACCGATCTCGACCCACATACCGCCATAATCGAAACCGGCCTGCGCGGCGCATTCCACCAACTGCACCGGCGTCGCCTCGGGCATGATGCCCGACGCCATGCACAGCGGGAAGCCGTTGGGCATGTCAGCCTTCAGCCGACATAGCCGTAGCGACAGACGCCTCTATATCTGTCTTGGTCGGATTGCCCCGCAACCGCAGTCCGCCATTCACCTGCAGGTTTTCGCCTGTCATGAAGCACTCGTCGCTGGCGAGGAATACGCATCCGGCGGCAATATCTTCCGATGTTCCATAACGCCCGAGCGGATAGCCCTTCTTGAACGCGTCGAGCAGGCCGGGCACCGCCCCCGCCTCAGCAGTCATCGGCGTTTCGGTAACGCCCGGCGAAACGCTGTTGGCGCGGATGCCCGCAGGACCAAACTCGTTGGCGACGGTGCGGATCATATGGTCTGTGCCCGCCTTGGTCGCCATATAGGCGCTATGGTCGTGGAACATGATCGTCGCGGTCGCCGAACTGATCTGGATGATCGAGCCGCCCCCCTGTTTTTCCATGACCGGGATCAGCGCCTGCATCCATTGGAACGGCCCGCGCAATTGCAGCGCATACATGCGGTCCATGTCCTCGTCGCTGGTTTCCAGAAACGGCTTGAGCAGTCCCCAGCCGGTGGCATTGACTGAGACATCAATGCCGCCCAGCCTGGCCATGCTCTCTTCGACCATGGCGAAAATGCTGTCTCTCTGGGTAAAGTCGCATTCAACGGCGACACCGCCAATCTCTCCGGCCAGAGCCTGCAGCACATCCATATGACGTCCGGCCACAGCGACCTTCGCGCCTTCGGTGGCGAAACGCCGAGCGATCACCTGACCCATATTGCCTGTGCCGGCGGCGCCGACAATGAGCGCGCGTTTTCCCTCAAGCCGTCCCATAACGCCCGCCTTCCTCACACATATTCGCTGGCAAGCGGCACGCGGCGGAGTGCCTGGCCCGCCGTCACGTCGATACGCTGCCCGGTCACAAATGCTTCGTCACTGCCGAGCCAGAGCGCAACCTCCGCAACATCCTCGACGGTCGGAAAGCGCCCCAGGGGCATTTCTTTCAGAAAAGCGCGGCGCACAGCTTCCATTTCGAAATAGGCTTCGGTCATCGCACTGCGCGTGAAGCCCGGTGCGATGCTGTTAACGCGTATGCCCTTCTCGCCGAGCTCATTGGCGGCAATACGCACCACGACATCCGCGCCGCCCTTTGCACCGGCATAGGCGGCCTGCCCCGGAGCCTGCACCAAAATGGTCAGCGACGAAGCAGTCATGATGGAGCCGCCTGCGGCCATGACGCGCGCCATTTGCTTGATAAACAATGTCGCGCCGACAAAATGCACATCCGACGAGCGACGCAGGTCTTCCGCCGTTACATCGAGAATGGGAGCGGACACCTCTATCCCGGCATAGTTGACCGCGATATCGAGCGTGCCGAATGTCTTTACCGCATGGGCGGCGAGCGCTTCCAGCTCCGCCTCACTTGTGATGTCGCAGGCCACGCCCTCCGCGCCAAGTTTCCCTGCCAGCGCTTCCACTGCATCCTTGCGGCGCGCAGCGATGATTACATTGGCGCCTTCCTCGATGAACCTGCGCGCAGTGGCATAGCCCATACTGCGCTCATCCGACGCGCCCAGAATTACCGCCGTCTTACCGTTCAGGCGTCCCATATCTCCATCCTCTCTTATTCAATATTCTTCCGATTTCAGGATGGAAAATACGCGGCGTGAGAAACGCCATTCCCCATCCCGGCACCTATATTCGTCGTCATACCGGCCCCAGACACGCAGCCTCTTGCCGTCAGCGGTCTCGGCCACTTCAAAGGTGTAGGATCGCCCTTGCGCCCTGTCGCCCGAAACGCTGACATCACCATGCGTTGCATGCATCACGACGAAGGGGAACCCCTCCATCGCCTCTTCCCATGATGCCACAATTGCTTTTCTTCCGCAGACGGGTTCGGGCGAAAACAGGATCCATTCGGCCTCTTCATCCCATGAGGAAGCCCACAGCGCGGCATCACGCTGGTTGACGCCATCCACATAGCGGGCCAGCGCGCAATTTATGCCAAAAATGGAGTCGGTGTCCTGCATCATGGCGCAGTCTAGAATGCATATGCGCCGCGCCAAACTCGGGTTTATGACAGGGGGGTGCTGACTCGCCTCATTTAGCCCCCAGCCCGGTGAAACCCGCCGCGACGAAGCTGACGAGCTTATCGACCATAGCGTCGAGATCGTTGGACTTGAAACGTCCACTAGATTGCCGGTCCAGCATGCCGCTCTCGACCAATATATGGGTCGTCATCGCCTGAAAGAAGAAGAAGCACCAATGTACATCGCCCTCGCTCATTTCCGGATGGATATCGTGAAGCGCATCCACATAAGATGCGATCAGATGATCATAGTTACTGCGGAACGGTGAGACGAAGCCCTCCTCCTGCGGCATATTCGCCACGAGGGCGAGCAGGCGGATATAGTTTTTCCATCCCGGTCCACCCCGCATCGACTTGTCAACGATCGGCATGATGAAGGCGCGGATGACGGCTTCACGGCGTTCTTTCGAGCTACCCGAAACGGCTCTGGCTTCTGCCAATGCCCCGGCGATACCCAAGGCATGTTCCTCGGCCCGGCGTTCCAGCACCGCTGAGAACAGCTCTTCCTTGGATCCGAAATGATAATGGGTCAGAGCAACCTGTACCTCGGCCTCCGTCGCAATGTCGCGCAATGAGACGCCATGATAGCCGCGTAGCGAAAAAAGCGACTCGGCCGCATCCAATATGCGCGCCGCAGTCTCGGGTGCGCGGCGCCGGTCGATCTTCTTTGCTGGCTCGCCCACGCAATTCCTCAGTTTTGTGATAGTTCCCATCTGTTCCTTGCCAAAGCGATTGACACACCGCAAGCAATCATAATATATTTAGTCGGTCGTTCAAATAAATAATGAGAGGCATGCCATGACCGTCGAGACATTGATGGGACGCCGGATCGAGGAGCTGGACCGGCCGGTGCGCGGAGACCCGATTACCGGCGAGCGCTATTACAGCCAGCGCTGGGCACAGGCGGAATGGGATCATGTGTGGACCAAGGTGTGGCACATCGGCGGAATGGCCGCTGACCTGCTGGATGCTGGCGATTTCCTGACCCATAATCTGGGCCGGGAATCCATCGTGATGCTGAAGCAAGAAGATGGTTCAGTCCGCGCATTCTATAATGCCTGCAAGCATCGCGGCTATCGCCTCGCCTGGACCGAAGTCGGCGGCGCGCCTCATCTCGTCTGCGGTTATCATGGCTGGAAATATGCGCCCGATGGTACGCTTGTGGACGTGCAGGACCCTGACGATTTCCCCGGCGGATCCCCCTGCGGCAAGACCAAGCTGGAGGAAATTCCCTGCGAGGTATGGGGCGGTTTCGTCTGGTTCAACATGGACCGCGATACCAAGCCGCTCGGCGAATGGCTCGGTCCGCTCGGAAAGGTTCTGGAACAATGGAATATGGGCAAGATGACGCGCGTGATGGCGCTGAAATCCGATGTGCCCTGCAACTGGAAAATCATCCGCGACAATTTCAACGAATCCTATCACCTGCCCACCTTGCACCCGCAAATCTCGAACGTAATCGACGACGCGCTGGAAAGCACGGTCTTCGAAATGTATCCCGAAGGGCATAACCGGATGATCATGATGGGCTTGCGCCCATCCGGGCGTTATTCAACCGCGGACATATTGGAGATGCCGCTGGCACAAGCGCTTGAGTTCTGGGACCTCGACCCAAAGGACTTTGAAGGCAGAGCGAGCGAAGCACGCAAAGCAATACTGGCCCAGAAGCGCAAACTCTACCAAGAGAAAGGCCATCCCCATTACGAAGGCATGGATGATGCCGCGCTGGTCGATTATCACCATTGCACGCTTTTCCCCAACACCACCTTCACCATGTGGCCGGATGGCGTGCAACTGTTGCGCTCGGAACCGCATCCCACCGATCCGGAACGCTGCATCTTCGACCACTGGTTCATGGCGCACCCCATCGGCGGCAGCGATATGGTGATGGGGCCAATGGGGCCGACACAGTTCGAACCAGTTGACCGTGAGACAATTGTCTTCGGAGAGAAAACCCTGGGCGACGTTGCCGATCAGGATATGAGCGTCGCCATTGGCCAGCAGCAGGGGCTGCATTCACGCGGGTATACGGGCGGGATATTGCCCAATCAGGAAAAGCGCGTGCAGGCGTTCCACGAGATGCTCAACGATATGTGTGATATCCACGACTAGGGATTACGCATATCCTGGACCAAAGGGCTGCGGTGGTGCTGATCCAGCCGCAGCCTTTTCAGCAAATTGCCCCATTCTTAACACCTAGCGGAAACGCAAGGTGCCGATCTCCGCAAAGCTGATAGCATTTTCAGATGCAAATGCTGAGGAGAGTCGGGTGAGAGAGCTGATTGCGGAACTGGAAATTCACACTCTGGCGGAAGCATTCTGCCGCAATCTCGACCGTGCCGACGAAACGGCCCTGAAATCGCTTTTTCACCAGGACAGTTTTATTTCCAGCGGCTTGTTTACCGGTAACGGCCAGAGCTTCGCGTCGAAAATCTGCACCGTCATGAAGACCGTGTTCAATCAGACGCGACATAACGTCACCAATATCCGGTATGATATTGATGGCGACAGCGCCAATGGCGAAACACATATGGTGGCGGTCGGCGCCATAACCGGGTGGGACGGCGCCCCGGCCGAAATATTGGTAAGCGGATTTTACGTCGACCGGCTCGATCGGCGGGACGGAACATGGAAATTCACGGAACGCCGGTTCATTTGCGAAAATGCCGTGCAGCGCCCGCTTGGGACCGTGTGGGATGTCTATCCATTTGCCGTTCCGGCGGATGATGCGCCAATCCCGGAAGAACGCATAACAGAATTCTGGCAATAGGAAGGATGCCGCCCATGGATATGGAACGCGAACTGCGCGACCTTGCTGCCCGCAGAGATATTATGAAGGCCATATGCAATTATATGCGCGGGCAGGACCGGCTCGATCATGGCCTGCAACTCAGTGCTTTTCATGAGGATGCAGATGTCGATTGCGGGCTGCTGCGCGGCGGGCCGAAGGCCTATACCGATTTCGCGCAAGGCTTTCTGGCCGATCTGGAAGCCAGCCAGCATATCGTCGGGCAGGTCGATCTCGATGTCGATATCGACGCTGAAACGGCAACAGGCGAAGTCTATTTCTTCGCTTGGCACCGGATCATCGAGGACGAAGAGCACAAGGACCTGCTGATGGCGGGACGCTATATTGATGATTATAGCTGCAAGAACGGCAAATGGGCGATCCAGCGCCGCCGCGAACTGATCGACTGGGCGCGCAAGGATCCGGCTACGGACGACATATTAGGGGAAATGACCGCTATCCACTTGTCCGGGCGCAAAGGCTCTGATTTCAGCCAGACCCGCGACTGGGCCTCAGGAACATCGGGACGATAAAATGACATCCAACATGATGAACCGCAGTTTCGTGCTTGTGTCGCGCCCCAAGGGAATGCCGGTCGAGAGCGACTTCCGCCTGGAGGACACACCCGTACCCAATCCAGGTCCCGGCGAGATCGTAATCCGCAATCATTATGCGTCGCTCGATCCAGCAATCCGTGGATGGCTGGACGATGCGCCGAGCTATCTGCCGCCGGTTGCGCTGGGAGACCCGGTGCGCGCTTCCACCATCGGTGTGGTCGAGGCCAGCAATGTCGACCGCTTCAAGCCCGGCGATTGGGTGATGGGCCTCAACCGCATCGAGCATTACAGCGTAGTCGCGCCCGATGATTTCATGCATCCGATAGACATTTCCCTTGCTCCATCTCCCACGGCCTATCTGTCGGCGATGGGCGCTGTTGGCCTCACCGCCTGGTTCGGCGTCAACGACGTGATGAAACCGGAGCCGGGGCAGACCTTGCTGGTGAGCGGCGCGGCGGGCGCGGTTGGTTCCATGGTCGGGCAGCTCGCCAAACTGCGCGGCGCGCGCGTGGTCGGCATAGCAGGAGGGACGGAGAAGTGTGCCAGACTGATCGACCGCTATGGTTTCGACGCTGCCATAGATTATCGCGGCAAGGATGCCGATGCGCTTTCCGGCGCCATTGGCGAAGCCTGCCCCGATGGCATTGATCTGGTCTATGAAAATGTCGGCGGCATCGGTCTGGACGCCACGCTGATGCATATCAACCCCTATGCCCGCATCATCCTGTGCGGGCTGATCTCGGAATATAACAGCGCACCCTATGGCACCCGCAATCTATGGCGCGTGCTCGTCAATACCGCCACGATAAGAGGCTATCTGGTGAGCGAGTTTGTCGATCGCTTTCCCGAGGGCAGTCGTGCCATCGCACAGCTTGTCAGCGAGGGTAAGCTGGTCTTCGATGAACATATTGAAGAGGGCATCGACAGTACCTATCGCGCCTTCATGCGCCTGTTCGAGGGCAGCAATCAGGGCAAGATGATATTGAAGCTGATATAAGGATGCGCGCTCAGTTATTCAGAGCGCCTGCCTTTATCCACGCCCGGAACAATGCCACCGTCTCAGTGTCGAGCGGCTGTTGCGCGAAAGGCATACGCGCGCCCTTCCCGCCGCTCTTGAGGTGCGTTCCCTCCAGTTTCATGACCAGATAGCTCTTGTCCGGCTGCTTCGGTTGCACCAGCATCCAGTCACTTTCTTCCGATTTGTGGCTGACCAGGTTCTTGAAGGCAGCCTTGGGATGCAAGGCGAGATGCCCCGCCTCCTGCCCCGTCAGATGGCATATCGCGCAGCGCTTCTTGAGCACCGGCACTATGTCTGCCGAAAAGCTGACGTCCTTTGCCGATACGGGAGCTGCGCCGAGCAAGGCGATGCTCGCGGCCAATACTGCAACATACTTCAAGCTATCTCTCCCACCGCATGGTTGGCGGCGATATAGCCATAGGTGAGCGCCAGACCGATCGTCCCGCCAGCGCCATAATAGGCATTGCGCGATGGGCTGGCGATGCAATTGCCCGCACCATAAAGGCCAGGGATAGGCTCGCCACCGGTCGAGAGCACCTGTCCATGATGGTTGATGCGCGGCCCGCCATTGGTATCGAGCGCACCCGCCGCCAATATAAAGGCGTAATAGGGCCCTTTGTCAGCCAGCGGATGCATGGTGAGGTTGGGATAGGGGTTCGCGCCAAATGCACTGCCCTCGCGCACAGCAGAGAACAGCTTGTGCCACTGCACATCATAAAGCCGCGCCCCGCGCTCGAAATCGGGATCCTTACCCGCCTTCGCATAGCCGTTATATTGCGCGATGCTGTCCTTGGTGGCGGCAGAGAAATCCTCGGCGAGGCGAACGCCCCCGGTCTTGCTCTCGATGGCCGCGAGCCGCTTCGCGACATTGGCGAAGAGCGCATCCCAGCTTTCGCCGCTGACCAGCCATTCGCTTGCCGCCTTGTCGGCGGGAAACGGAAACGCACCGCCGAAGCGATCGAGCGAGCGCTCGTCGAACAGCATGAACATCAGCTGGTTGGGATATTCGTCGCGTGAGGGATCATAGACGAAATGCGCCCTTGTGCGGTCATTATAGCAGCGTTTCTCATTGACCACGCGCTTGCCATATTTGTTGACGAGGATCATCGAATCCCCCGGCAGCACAAATGCGCCAAGGCCGATGGCGCGGTTTTGGAGCGCCTCCTCCAACACGACCTGCGTGCGCCATGCGGTATCAAGAGAACCCATTTGCGCCCCAACCGCGCCCGCAATCGAGATGAAATCGCCGGTCGAACCCGGCATCGCGCAGGCACCGTATAGCGCGGTCTGGTGCAAACCGATGAGGTGCGTATTGTGCGCATAGCCGCCGGTGCCGAATATGACCGCCTTGTTGGCCTTGATCCGCACCGTCTTGCCCTCGCTCTCGGCTTCGACACCGATGACGCGGCCATTCTCCATGACAAGTTGTGTGACGCGCGTGTCGGTCAGGATCGGCACATTCTTCTTCTCCAGCCATTCCGCGAGCTGCGCGGCGAAGCTGTTGCCGCCCTCTGACGAGCCCGACCCCACCGAAGGTTCAAGCGCACGACCGGTCGGCGTTTTGTTCTCCGGCAGGTGATCCGCATAGTCCGGTGCAGGCTCATCGACGAAGAAGAGGCGAAACTGCTTCCACTTCACCGCATCTATTTCCTGAAGATGGTCGATCGCCTTGTAGCCATTGTCGTAGAAAGCTTCGATCAGCTTATAATCGGCTTCTTCGAGCCCAAGAGTTGGGCTGTTAGGATCAAAACGCTGCGGATAGGAATAATGGCACATATAGGCCATCGCATCGGCCTTCTTGTCGTCGATCCCCTGCTCGCGAAAAACGAAATGGTTGCAGATCCAGGCCACACCGCCGGATTTGCCGGTGGTGCCGCCGGTGATCGGCATTTTCTCCAGCAGCATGACCTTTGCGCCATGGCTGACGGCGGTCACAGCGGCGGTACCCGCAGCTGCCCCACTACCGACGCAGATGACATCCGTCTCGTGGTCCCAATGCGCTTTCTTGCTTTCGCCAGCCTGCGCAGCAGCAGCCGGGATCACCGCTGCGGCGGTCGCCAGCCCTGCTCCCGCGATCATGTCACGACGGTTGATTTGCTTTTTGCCCAATTCACTCACAACGCTCTCCTGAATTTTGAGGAGAAGCTATCATCAAGCTATCTCGGCTCCGACTAGCTCAAACGATAGGCTAGCCGTGCAGGAGAATATCAGCCGCTCGCCACCCCAGCGCCATGGCGGGTGCATTGGTGTTGCCGGTGACCAGACCCGGCATGGCGGAACAATCGGCGACGCGCAGCCCTTCAACGCCATAGACACGCAACGATGCATCCAGCACAGCCTCGCCCTCCCGGCCCATGCGGCATGTGCCCACACCGTGAAGCCCGCTGGTGCCCAGTGCGCGGAAACTGTCCAGTAATTCGGCGTCGCTCTGAACATCAGCGCCCGGTATCAGCTCCTCTCCAACATCGTCTGCCAGTGCGGTCTGCGCGACGTAATCCCGCATTGCCCGGATAGTCGCGATGGCTGTTTCCTCATCATTGCCCGTCGAAAGCCAGTTCGGGGTAATCGCAGCTCCTGCAGCCGGATCGACCCCGCGCGCCATGATCTCGCCTTCGCTTTCGAGCCGCAGCATCGTTCCCGAAACGGTCATGCCGGGACGCTTGTCGATATTGCCGAGCGGCACCGGGTCATTGTCATCACCCAGCGCGAACATATAGCCGCTAAGATAGAGCTGCAGGTCGGTGCGCGGGCCGGTCACCCCGGTGCTCATAAATGCGCCAACCTCGAACGGCCCTGTCGCCATCGGTCCGTTACGCAACAGATAATAGCGCGCAACCGATGCCACTAGGCCCGCTCCATAATAACAATGCCCGATCCCGCTGTTGCGCCGGAGCAGGAACGGCATCGAATAGGAGAGATGCTCGCGCATATGGCGCCCGACATGCGGATTGTGATGCCGTACTTCGATTCCGGCAGCCTTCAGCGTATCGCCGTCGCCGATGCCGGAGCGCTGCAATATTTGCGGGCTTTCCATCGTGCCCCCACACAGGATGATCTCGCCTGCGCACCCCACAGTGAAATCGCCACGCTGGGCATTGCGCAATTCCAGCCCGCCCGCGACACCGCCGGATATCCGCACCGATTTGACGATAGTGTCCGTCAGCAGGTGAAAATTGCCGCGTTTCATCGCCGGACGCAAAAACACCTTTGCTCCGCTTTCGCGCCTGCCCTTGCGGATATTGTGGCAATAGTAACCCACGCGCCCGCCCTGAACGCTGTTCAGGTCATCGGTGCGCGCAAGGCCCATTTCTTCACCAGCGGCGATCATGCGTTCCGCCAGCGGGTAGCGATAGGTATCCGGCGTCACATGCACCGGCCCGCCGCTGCCGCGCATGTCACTGCCGGCAAGGCCATGATCCTCGATGGCGCGATAGGCAGCAAGCATGCTTGCGCCATTCCAGCCGGTCGCACCAGCTGCTTGCCATTCATCATAATCCTGCGTTTCGCCCCGGCTCCAGATCATACCGTTGATCGACGACGAACCACCCAGCCCCTTGCCCCGGATCCATATTTCATGGGCATTTTTGCCGGGCTGGCGCGGCTGACTGATCTGATACGCCCAGATATAATCGGGGTCAGTGACAAGCTTGGCGATTCCCTTGGGCATGGCGATCCAGGGCGACTTATCCCTGCCGCCCGCTTCCACCAGCAGCACCCGGTTGCGCGGGTCAGCCGACAGACGCTCGGCAAGCACACAGCCCGCCGACCCCGCACCCACGACGATATAATCGAAACTCTCCGGCAAAGCGGTCATTGGGCATTCTCCCCTTAACCAGTGGAGAATTGGCGCAAACGGAGCCCTAGCCTACTGGCAAATGCGAGAGGGCGAGCCTACTGGTCCCTGTGATTGCGTTTGATTTTCTTGGCCAGTGACCATTTATGGACTTCGGTGGGTCCATCATAAATGCGGAAGGCGCGAACCTCGCGGAAAATCTGTTCGACGATGGTATCGCCAGAAACACCGGTGCCGCCCATTACCTGAACGCATTTGTCGGCAATGCGCATCAGCGCTTCGGATACCGCGACCTTCGCCATCGAGCTCTCGACCGTGCCCAGGCTGCCAGTGTCGAGCACCGAAGCGCACCAGTCGATCATCAGCTCGCACTGCTGGATGTCGATCATATTCTCGGCCAGCATGAAGCCGACGCCTTCATGATCCACCAGCGGCTTGCCGAACGCCTGCCGCTTGCAAGCATAAGCGCTCGCAATCTCCTGCGCACGGATGCAGCAGCCCAGCCAGCGCATGCAGTGGGAGAGGCGCGCGGGGCTGAGGCGCACCTGCGCATATTTGAAGCCCTCGCCGCTCGCGCCCAGCATCTGATCGGCGGGTACGCGCAAATTGTCGATGGTGACGACGGCATGTCCGCCGGGCATGGAGCTGTCGATCGTATCCAGCAGACGCTCGATGCGGATCGCAGGGTCGGGCAGGTCCACCAGGAACATGCAAGCGCCGTCATCGCTCTTCGCCATCACGATGCCCACTTTCGCGCCATCAGCACCGGTGATGAACGCCTTGCGCCCATTGATCACCCAATGATTGCCGTCCTGCTTGCATGTGGTCATCATCATCGACGGATCGGAGCCGGCTCCGCCGTCGGCGGCGGGCTCTGTCATGAAGAAGGCCGAACGTGCCCTCCCTTCGACCAGCGGCTTGAGGAAACGTTCTTTCTGTTCTGGCGATGCGACATGACCGATCAGGTACATATTGCCCTCGTCGGGCGCCATGGTGTTGCAGGCAAGAGGCCCCAAGGGCGACAGGCCCGACTTGATCAGCACCGTCGCCGTCTCACGCTGGGTGAGGTGAGACCCGTCCGGCAAGATATGCGGTGTCAGCACGCCTGCTGCTCGCGCCTTCTCCCGCATCTCCATCACCATGTCCTCAGTGGGACCATGGCCATGAACCTCAAAACGCGGGTCCTTCTCATAAGGAACAACAACCTCGCGAACGAAGGCTTCAACCTTTTCCGCGATTTCTTGTGCACGATCAGTGCTGAACATGGTGACTCCCCTGTACTTGAAACGGATTATGCGGCGGTACGGCGCGCAATGGCAGCCAGTTCCGGCAGCGTCGCGACCAGATTGGCAGCTTCAGGTGATGCCGCCGTGCCGCGCGCCATACGCCCTTTGATGCCATGCAATATGGCCGCGAAACGAAACATGTTGAACGTGAGATAGAAGCTGAGATTGGGGATGCCTTCCGTCCGTCCTGTGCGGCGGCAATAGGCCTCGACATAGTCCTCCTCGGACGGGATATTAAGCGCCTTCAGATCCGCGCCCGCAAAGCCGCCGATGATGTGCGGCGGCAAGTGATACATCATAAGATGATAGGTAAAATCCGCCAGCGGGTGGCCCAGCGTGGAAAGCTCCCAATCCAGTACCGCCAATATTCGTGGTTCGCTGGAGTGCCAGATCATGTTGTCGGCGCGAAAGTCGCCATGGACAATGCATGTCTCGTCCCCGGAAGGAATATTGTCCGGCAGCCATCCCGCCAGCCAGTCCATGTCGTCCAGCCGCCCGGCCTCCTCATCCTCCCTATATTGGCGGCTCCAGCGGGCTATCTGACGCGCGAAATAATTACCGGGTTTGCCATAATCACCCAGCCCCAGCGCCTGATAATCAAGAGAATGCAGCTGCGCCAGCGCCGCATTCATCGCATCGAAATAGATTAGGCGCTCGTCGCGTGAGAGATCGGGCAGAGTCGAATCCCAGAATATCCGGCCTTCCACCATATCCATGATGTAAAAAGCCGTGCCGATGACATCGGCATCCTCGCACAACCCATGGACGGGGGCCACGGGAAAACCGGCGCCTCCCAGCGCACGAAGCACCCTGTACTCCCGTTCGACCGCATGTGCGCCAGGCAGCAGCTTGCCGGGCGGTTTACGCCGCATGACATAGGATTTCCCGGGCGTGACAAGCTTGTATGTCGGGTTGGACTGCCCGCCTTTGAACTGTTCGACGCGGAGCGGGCCGGTAAAGCCGGGCACATAGGCCGACATCCAGCCTTCAAGGGCGGCCGCATCAAATGCGTGCCCTTCGCGAATAGCGCCTGTACCCGCAAATTTTTCCTGACGGTCGCTCAATTGAATCTCCAAGGCATCCAACCTGTAAAAAAGTGCCGCACCGGAAGGCGTTTGTCCCCTGCCACATTTCCCAGTCGATCCCCAGGCTGTGACATTTTGCACACACTCTGGATAGGTATGCGGCTCACCTGACACAAGTCGCAGTTAGCAAAAGGGGCCGTTCCTATAATTCTAAACAGCAGGCCGCATCACTAACATGATGCAGGCCCCATATAGCCGCTGCAAGTGCGGCATTTGGAGGGGAATGAGAATGCCAAAAGACATAATGAACCGCCCTGTCCTGCTTGCCATCGGCGTAGCGCTGATATGGGGAATGCCTGCGCAGGCGCAGGAAGACAGCGCACCTGCCGCCAGTGCAGGTGACAGCAACGATATCATCGTTACCGCGCGCCGCCGTGAGGAATCTCTGCAGGATACGCCCATCGCGATCACAGCGGTCAGCGCAACCATGCTGGAAAACAAGGCCTCCGTAAATATTGGCGATCTGCAAGGTGCTGCACCCGGACTGCTCATTACCCAGCAGAATTCCGGCGCTCAGGCAGCGAACATCTCGATCCGCGGACTGACCTATGCGGACATCGAGAAGTCACAGACCCCTACCGTCGGCGTGGTAGTCGATGGCATTACGATCGGCACCAACACCGGTCAGCTGCAGGACGCGTTCGACATCGCCCAGATCGAGGTGCTGCGCGGTCCGCAGGGTACGTTGTTCGGGGCTAATACGATTGGCGGCGTCATCAGCATCACCCGCACAAAGCCGACGATGGAACCGGGCGGCAAGGCCGAGTTCACATATGGCCGCTGGAACACATGGGCCGGCAAGGCGATCGTCAACTATGGCGATGGCGACACCTGGGGCGTCAAGCTGTTCTATTTCCACAATGAGACGGACGGTTTTTATCACAACGTCACCCGCAATACGAACGCTGGCTGGAGCAAAGGCGACACCTATGGCGGCAGCCTGTTGTTCAAACCGGCGGGAAGCGGTTTCGACGCACAGCTGACCGTTGAAAATGTCGTCCAGAGCTTCGACCCGGTTGTGAGCAATATCGCGAACAGCACCGAATTATTCTGTGCGTTCGAACCGGCGAACGAGTGCAACCGGAACACCCGCAAGGACCTCTACACGACGTTCGGCGACGCGGCCAAAAGCAAATATCGCGCGCCCGACGCAACGCTGCAGATGAATTATGACGCAGGTCCTGTGAAACTTACCTCGATCACCGGCTGGAGACATAGCCGCGAAAAGCAAACGCAGGATTTCGACGGCTCGTCGGTTGACCTCTATTATGTCGACCGCCGCCAGCACTACACGCAGTGGAGCCAGGAGCTGCGCGCATCCGGGAATATGTTCGACGGCTTCGATTATGTTGTCGGCGGATATTATTTCAATTCGAAATATGATCTGACGCAATGGTCGCGCGTATTCGGGTTCAGCCCAACCGTGCCGCCCACGCTGTTCGACGCGAACGCGCAGCATGTCGAAGGAAAGACAGAGAGCTATGCGTTTTTCGGTGACTTCAACTGGGCCTTTGCCGACAAGTTCCGTCTCTCCTTCGGCGGCCGGTGGAGCCACGACAACAAGAAGCTGTGGAACGGCTTCGCACCGGGCGTGCTGGTCGATCCCGGCAATGTGTCGCGAAGCCAGTTTGCAGCAGTCGGGTCGGGTGACGCGAGCTTCAGCAAGTTCACGCCCAAAGTCGGAATCGACTATCGGCCGAACAGCGATACGATGCTCTATGCCAGCTGGTCGCGCGGCTATCGCTCCGGCGGTTTCAGCCCCCGCGCGGCAACCGCAGCCACGGCCAGTACGCCATTTCAACCGGAAACGGTCGATTCCTATGAAGTGGGTCTGAAGCTCGCGCTGCTCGATCGCAAGCTGGACATCAATCTTGCCGGCTACGTGTCCGACTATAAGGACATGCAGCAGAACCTGACAGTGCCGGGCGGTCCAACGGGCAACCAGACCATCACCGGCAACGTATCAGGCGGTGCGCTGATTAAAGGCATCGAGATGGACGGCACGCTGCGCATAACGCCCGAATTCACGATCACTGCGTCCGCCGCTTACATGAAATCGCACTTCCGCAACTTCGTGACGTGCGGTGCCTATGTCGGAGGTCCGGTCGCGGTGAACAGCTGTGGTGCCGGTCTGGTTCCGTTCGATTATTCTGGGAATAATCTGATTTATGCGCCCAAGTTCACGGGGTCGATCAGCGGCAACTATTCCGTGCCGACGAGCTTCGGCAAAGTGACAGCCAATGTCGGCTGGCGGCACATCAGCCCCTATGACGAGCAGCTTTCCGCCGCTTCGTTAACGCCGGTAACCGATGGAATGGGTAGTGCCACCCTGATCATCGTCAACGGAAACGATCCGCGCGTGCGCACCACCACCCAGGATTTGGTGGACGCCAGCCTGACCGTGGACTTCACGCTGGGCAACACCGATGCCTATGTCCGCGTATTCGGCCGCAATCTGACGGATGAACGCACCACCACCCACGCCTTCACGGTTGCCGGATTGTGGTCTTTCGGCATGGCTCTCGAGCCGCGCACCTATGGAGCAACGATCGGCTTCAAATTCTAAAATCCCAAAGGGCGCAAAAGAAGGGCCGGAGCATCGCTGCTCCGGCCCTTTTTATCTGTAGCCCACTCACGCACAAAAAAGGCGGCCCATGGCCGCCTTTTCCTCCTCTTAAGGCTACAGGGTTCGCCCGCTAGAGCTTACCCTCGATATATTTGGCCAGCGTATTCTGGAACTGGCGGATCTGGATTTCCTGATAATTGGCCAGTTCGACTCTGCCGTTGAGCGAGGCCTTGAGGCCTGTCTGGACATAGGGAAGATTGTCCATGTCCTGCTCGAACACATCCCCCAAAATGCCGAGTTCCGGCGCTTCGGTCCATTTCTGGTCAAGGCCGAGAAACTTCATCGGCGGACATTTGGGCGCCTGCTGCCCCGGCGGCACGCGGGTAAGGATGCGCACCTCCATCAGGCAGTGGTCGGCATCATGCCACGGACGCCAGCGATAGACGACATTGGGCTGAAACCCGGCCCAGGGGCTGAAATTCGGGAAAACATCATAGAGGATCGCATCCATCATCTCTGCGTCCGACGCAAAGCTGACATCATGACCAAACATTTGCGTCGTGGTTTCGCGCAGCGAAGCGCCAAGCGCGGCGCGCGCGGTCATGCCTTCAGGCACCTGAACATTATAACCGCCTCCAGCGCTTTCATCGTCATAATTATCCGATGACCGGCCATTATATTTGACGAACTCATCGACGATCCATTGCTGTTCCTTGCCTTGCGCGTCGATGTGCGGAGACATGGTGCCAAACGGCGTCAGCGTCATGTTCACCCAGTCACCATAAATATTGTAGAGCGAGTTGGCATCGCCGGTGAAAGGCAAAAGCTGCGGATGGGTCACGACCGTGTGCCAGCTCTCCATGAAAGCTTCCATCACGACCTTCCAGTTGGCCGGCACCACCTTGCCCACCCACATCGCCGTGGTGCATTCTTCATGCTTCCAGCGCTGGAAATGCTCGGGCATGGGCGCGAGATATTCCTCAAGACTTGGCCCATCCTCGCTCTCGCGGATGAAGATATAGCCGCCCCAGCGTCCGACCTTGATTTCGGGCAGGCTCATTTTCTTCTCATCGAGATGCGAAAAGTCCCAGCGGCAGGGTATCTGCTTCAATGATCCGTCATTGTTCCAGGTGAAGCCATGGAATGGGCATTGCAGCTCAGCCGTCCAGCCATCCTCGGTCTTGAGCTTGCGCCCACGATGAAGACAGACATTGGCGAAGGCGCGCACGGAGCCGTCGTCCTGACGCATGAGGATGAAGGACCTGCCGACATTCTCGTAGACGACATAATCGCCCGGCTCCTGCAGCTCTTCTTCACGCGCGGCAAACTGCCATACGCGCGGCCACATTTTCTGCTTTTCCAGCTCGAAGAATTCTGGACTGGTATAGCGTTCCGCAGGAATAGGATCAGAACCGAGATTCTCATATTCATCGGTATAGAGAAATTCCGGAACCGGGTTGGTATCCGCCATCGCCAGGTCACGCACAGACGTTCCCGGACAGCGCGCCAACGGTGCGCCTTTAATTTTCGGATCGCTTTCAGCCATTATCATCCTCCTGAGACTTTTGCGCAGCCTGATCGCATACCGAGTCTCTTGCCGTGGACCATAACATCAGACGCAAAGAATTTGAACAATTGTTCAAGTATTTTTCGAGTGTCATTGCGCGACCATCCCGCCATCGACCACCAGTTCGGCACCGGTGACATATTTGGCATCGTCGGAAGCAAGAAACGCCACCATCGCGCCAATATCATCGGGCTCGCCCATCTTGCCCATCGGGATAGCTTCGACAATCTGGTCGAACACCTCCTTGTTGTCGGCAATCGCCACCTTCTGCATGTCGGTCCAGATCATGCCGGGGTGAATGGTGTTGACGCGAATGTTTTCGCGCGCGGTTTCCAGAGCGACCGTCTTGGAAAACAGGCGCACGCCAGCCTTGCTGGCCGCATAAGCCGCGGTTCCCGGGACACCGACCAGCCCGGCAACGGACGACATGTTGATGATCGAACCACCGGTCCCCTGTTTACGCATCTGATCCACCGCCGCCTTGGTGCCCATGTAAACGCTGTCGAGGTTGACCGCGATCTGCTTGTTCCAGTCCGCCAGCGTCATATCGCTCATCGCACGCAGCACCGCGATGCCTGCGTTGTTGACCGCAATATCGAGTTTTCCAAAGGCCGCGACAACCGCAGCAATGATATGGTTCCAGGCTGCCTCGTCGGTCACGTCATGCTGCGCAGCCTGTGCCGTGTAACCGGCTGCACGCAAATCAGCCGCCCGGGCTTCCGCCGCCGCGCCGTCTAGGTCTGTCAGGAATATGCTTGCTCCCTGGCGCGCCAGGATCCGCGCTGCGGCAAATCCCAGCCCTCCCTCGGAAGCGGCGCCGGTCACCAGCGCTACCCTGCCATTCAGATCAATCATCATATTCCCTGCATCCTCCATATTCGGCGAATAGATTGCCAGCAGGAGCACCGAACACAACTAGCGCTAGTCAGAGTGCGCAGATTCTTCGCCAACCTATGACCAACATGAGTTTTGCGCTCTCTTGAACCAGTGTATCCATGGGTCTGTACTCAACGGCATGTCTGCAAACAGGAGAGGTCATGAGCGAGTATCACGACATCATCGGCCGCGAAGCCGAGAAGATGCTGGAATATGTTGAAACGGGCACCACCGACTCTGCCGAGTCCAGTTTCGAGGTTCCCGCCGCCGCCTATACCGACCCCGAAATTTTCGCGCGTGAGAAGTCGGAAATCTTCCTGAAAATGCCGTTGCTTGCCGCGCTGTCTGCGGAGATTCCCAACCCCGGCGATTACAAGGCGATGGAGCTTGTCGGCAAGCCAATACTGATTACCCGTAAGAGCGACGGAACCGTTGCCGCCATGTATAATGTCTGCACCCACAGAGGCATGATGCTCACGCCGGAAGGCCATGGCAGCAAGAAGCGTTTCTCCTGCCCCTATCATGCCTGGACCTTTGGTAATGACGGAAAGCTGATCGGCGTCGCCGAGCCGCAGAAATTCGGTCCGATATGCAAGGAAGAACGCAACCTGACGGCCCTGCCGGTGGCTGAGGCAGGCGGGATCATATGGGTATGCCTCACGCAGGGCCTCGAATTCGATATCGAAAAGCATCTGGACGGCATGCTCGCCGATCTGGAAGTCTATGACCTTGCCTCCTGGCATTTCTGCGGTCAGCGCCGCATCTATGGCCCCAACTGGAAGATCGCCTATGACGGCTATCTGGAGGGCTATCATTTCGCAGCCGCGCATCCGGAGACCATCCATCCGCGCAGCTTCAGCAACATCATGCACTTCACCGCCTTCGGCCCGCACATGCGCGTGGGCTATCCGCAAAACCGGATCAAGGAGGCGCTGGGCGCACTACCGCGAGAGACATGGGGGGAGCATGAAAATGAAGGCTATGACTTCGTGCGCACCATTTTCCCGAATGTGAGCATCTTCTTCGCGCCTGAAATCACACAGATCGCCCAGCTCATTCCCAGCGAAACGCCAGACAAGAACATCACCAACCTGATGTTCCTGCGGCGCGACCCGCCAAAAGACGACACCGATGCCGCAAGCATCGAAGGAATGATGGACTGGCTGCGCGATGTCGTAAATGATGAGGATTATGGTGTCGGCCTGCAGGTGCAGAAAGGTCTGGAGTCCGGTGCGGTCAAGTCCGTCATCTTTGGCCGTAACGAGCGCGGCAACCAGTATTTCCACAAATATGTCGATTACCTGCTGGGCGGTACCACCAACGCGGCCCCGCCTGAACTGTAATTACACGTTCCGGAACCCTTGTTACTACCGGAGACTGGAGGGGCGTTTGCCCCTCCATTTTTTTGCCCGTTAAAGGGTTGAAACGCTCTCATTCAGACGCACGACCGTCTTGCCGGTGGTCACGCCCGACATCAGGTTGATGAAGGCGGAGGGCGTATTTTCGATACCGGTCGTCACATTTTCCAGCGCGATCAGCTCACCCGATTTGATCCAGCTGCCCAGCTGGGCCTCGGCTTCCTCAAGCATGTCCAGATGCTCATAGGCGAGAAAGCCTTTCATCGTGATCCTGTGGACCAATACCTGCCACAAATTATGGATCGGGATCGGGTTATTCTGATCGTTATAATTTGCGACCATGCCGCACACCACAATACGCCCGAAATCGCTCATCAGCGGCAGCATGGTGTCGAGAATGGTGCCGCCGACATTATCGAAATAGAGATCGGTCCCATCCGGACAGGCCGCCTTGATGGCCGCCGCAAGATCGCCGGTATCCCGATAATTGATCGCCGCATCCAGACCAAAAGTGCCTGTAACCAGCTCCGCCTTGCTGGGCGATCCGACAATACCGACACTGCGGCACCCCGACAGCCTGGCGATCTGGCCGCCAACGCTGCCCACCGCTCCGGCAGCCGCGCTCATCACCACCGTATCGCCCGCCTTCATCTCGCCGATTTTCTTGAGGCCGATATACGCCGTGATACCCGACCAGCCGAGCGCCCCCATATAGGCCGTCAACGGTACGGTCGGGTCGACATGAACATTCTCGATCGCGAAGTTGGACGGGTTGAGGATCGAATATTCCTCCCAGCCCGCGAAACCACGACCATAATCGCCTTCCTTGAATGCGGAATTACGCGATTTGACCACACGTCCCAGCACCATCGTCGGGATCAAGCCGTCAATAGGAACGGCCGGCAAATAGCTGTCCTGAATATCATCCAGCATACCGCGTATGGCCGGGTCGATAGCGAACACCTGATTCTCGATCAGAATCTCGCCGTCCTCCAGTTCACGCACCGGATTCTCCACCAGCTTGAAATTCTCAGGCGTGGGGACTCCCGACGGGCGTGAAGCGAGCACGATCTGACGGTTGATCACCTTATTTCTCCTATATGATATTCTGCGGTTTCAGCGGGGCCAGACCGCATAGACCGGGTCCTGGCTCCCGAAACATCCTCGCGTGGTCAGGGATGCATAGAAACCGTCGCCTTCATACGTCGTGGGCTGTGTGCTGTTCCAATCCATCACAAAACTGCGGCTGGCGAATTTCCATACGCCCCCGCGCCGCTCATAGCGGTCGACATATCTGCCGCCGGTCATGATATCGTTGCCGCCAGCTGTCATATGGGCGATGACATAATGCTCACCCACACCCGCATCGCCGTCAACCTCGACCCAGCTATTCGACGTCGAATGGAAACATCTGTCGAGATTGCTGGTGACGAAATCCACAATGGCGTCGGCAAATTCAACGCCATTTCCATTGGCGATACCGCACATCGCGGTCGCATCGTCATGGAACAATGTTCGCAGCAAGGCTGCGTCTCCCCTGTCGACACCACGGGCATAGGCATGGACCAGGTCCATGATAGCGGCCCGGGAGAGAAGCCGGTCGACTTGCTCTTCAGCCATTGAAGCACTCCTCTTCTGCATATGTTGCGATGACGGCATCAGCTGATGATGATTGAGCAGCGCCGCTCCCGGATCCTGCGCGCCCTTGGAGCCCTGCGGCGCGAAGCCAGTGGAACCGGCGGGCGCTGCTGGCCTTGCAACGCTGCTTGGCGTGTTGGTGTTCGCATCCATCACATAGGTGCGGTGCGCGATTGCCCACTTCCCATCCACCAGCCTGTGCTGGTCGAGATACCGGCCCATAACCAGCCGCTGAAGTTCGGGCTCCTCCACATATGCCAGCACATAGGATTCCGAAACCGCTCGGTCACCGTCGACATCAATCCACATGTTCGATGTCCGGTGCAAAGTCGATGGAGCGGCGGCCTGTGCCGTACTCAATATCTGCACCAGATCGCTCGCTGGCCCGGAAAAAAAGCCATAATCGACGGTCGCGTCTTCATGATAGGCGCTGGCGAGCAAGGCCGCGTTCGCCCTGTCCACGCCCCGGCTGTGGCAGGCCAGCACATTGGCTATGGCGTCCCGAGCGGCCAGCGTCGCAATGCTCATCCTCTGCTCTCTCCCATAGCCGCGCAGCGGATTGCACAAAGCATCCCTGCTTCCATGACTATGATAATAGGCCATTGCCTGCGCACTGCGGACTAGCAGTTTGCACAGGACATAGGGAGATCGACTATGGTGATGGCGCTTGGATGTCGCTCAACCCTGAGGCAGGTCACCGCGATGCACCTGGCACACCGTTTCCGTAATCAGGTCGTAAACCGCCTGAACCCGGCCGCCCGAACCGAAAGCATCCCGATTGAGCAAAAGGCCGAGATGTGCGGACATCACAAAATCGCTGACCAGCTGGAGCTTTTCCAGCCGCTCGCGCCATTGCGGAAAGTTGCGCACCATTTCATCATGCCAGATACGGTCGAACCTCTCGGACAAAGGCATGAATATATTGCGAAGCTGATCGTCGGTGCGCGCCGCGATGGCGATTTCGAAATAGGCGGCATATTCCCGCGTCTGCACGCTTTCCCAATGAAGTTCCGTCGCTTTACGAACGAAATCCACCTCGTCGCTCAACACCTCGAAATAGTCCGTGATGAAACGGTCCATGCGCTTGTAGAAAAGATATTCGGTAAGCGCCTCGACAAGCTGCGCCCGTTCCGAAAAATGATGATGCAATGCGCCCCGCGATACGCCGGAGCGCATACAGACGTCGGGTATCGACATGCCCGCATATCCATTCTCGACAAGTGAATCGATAGCGGCCTCAAAAATCCGCAGACGGGTCTGGCCGCTCTTTTGCTGCTGCCATTTTGCATCATCGGCAGCAAGGCTGCCGGGCCGCATCTTTTTCAGCAGTTTCTGCCTTATTTCCTGCATCCACCCTCATTCCATCACGCTCGGCTCAGCATGGAAATTGTGTCCGAGTCGTATCCGAAAGCCACCCTATCCAAAGTCTTAGTTTCGGCACCATAGCCAATATCGCATAAAACAGGCATCGCGTCCTGTTATTTGTGCGCAGCGCAATTGTCAGGGCCGCCGAACAGACCAGA
The DNA here is from genome assembly GCA_020446425.1 of Sphingobium sp. Lineage (GTDB taxonomy): Bacteria > Pseudomonadota > Alphaproteobacteria > Sphingomonadales > Sphingomonadaceae > Sphingobium. The sequence continues at coordinate 235,200 of JAGRES010000013.1, forward strand.
ATTCAGGAGGGTGCAATGGTAGACGCAATCAACCCGCACGGCCTTCCCGCAGATGACGGGCGGGAGTTCGGCGAGGCCCGCTGCCCAGCTCCTTCGGTTCAGGAAATAATCCAGGGCGACGCCATGCCCGCGCCCCCCGTTCTGGCTCATGAGAGCTATGAATATATGGGGTCGGAAGACATCGGCTATGGCCGTTATTACGAACAGGCCTTCTTCGACCATGAAATCGAGAATATCTGGTCGAAATGCTGGCAATGGGTATGCCGGGAAGACCATATCCCCGAGCCCGGCGACTATTATGTCTATGAAGTCGCCGACTTCAGCTACCTCGTCGTCCGGCAAAAGGACGGCAGCGTAAAGGGCTTCGTCAACAGCTGCCTACATCGCGGAACCAAGCTGAAACGGGCTGAAGGTTTCGGATCCGGCAATGATCTGCGTTGCCCCTATCATGGCTGGACATGGGAGAATGACGGACGCCTGAAGGCCGTGCCATGCGCCTGGGATTTCCCGCATGTGGACTCGGCCAAATACGGGTTGCCGCAGGTACGCGTCGGCCATTGGGGCGGCTTCATATTCATCAATCCGTCGGACGATGGCCCCGAACTGCTCGATTATCTCGCGCCCTTGCCGGAGCATTTTGCCGACTGGGGCATGGAGGACAGGTTCGTCGAACTGCATATGTGCAAGGAGCTGCCCTGCAACTGGAAGATGGCGCAGGAAGCGTTTCTCGAATCCTATCATGTGCTGGAAACGCACCCGCAGCTGATGACCGGTGTGGGCGACGCCAATGTGCAATATGACACTTATGGCGACCACATATCGCGCTTTTACGCAGCGCTGGGAGTCAACAGCCCCCACCTTGCCAGCCCGCTCACCGAGCAGGAGCTGATCAACCAAATGCTCGTCGGCGATCGCTCAGTGCTGGATAATGATGCGCTGAAGGTCGGCGAGGGCGAAAATGCGCGGATCGTGATGGCGCGGTTCCTGCGGAACGTGATGGGCGAAAAATACAAGACCGACCTGTCCCGCTTCTCCGACAGCGAAATGATCGACACGATAGAATATCATGTCTTTCCCAACATGGTGCTGTTTCCCGGCATATCGCTGCCGATGGTCTATCGCTTTCGCCCGATAGGCAGCAACCCAGACCGGACCCTGTTTGAAATCTTGTTCCTGCGCCCCAAGCCCGACAAGGGCCATGCCCCCGAACCGGCAGAGCCGCATTATGTTTCCGAGCATGAAAGCTATTCCTCGGCGCCCGGCATGGATGCCGCGTTCGGCGCCGTTTACGACCAGGACACCGACAATCTGCGCGTACAGCAGCAGGGCGTGAAAACAAGCCGCAAGCACGGCGAGACACTGGCCAATTATCAGGAAGTGCGCATCCGCCACTTCAACCGGACAATCGACAAATATCTGGAACAAAAGTGAGGGGAGTTGTCATGTTGAAATTGAAAAGGGACTTGTTGGTACAAGGCGCAGCCATTGCAATCATTGCGATGCCGGCCCACGCACAGGCGCAAGATGCGCCGTCAGACGAATATGTCGGCATTACCGACATCGTCGTCACCGCCCAAAAGCGAGAGGAAAATCTGCAGGATGTTCCCATCGCGGTTTCCGCTGTTGGGTCTGAAACCCTGGGTTCGATGCAGGTCACAACACTGCAGGCGCTTCAGGGCAGCATTCCCAATACGCAGATCGAAAATTTCTCCAACACGCCCAATACCGCCGTGTTCACCATCCGCGGCATCGGTGTGATCGAGCCGGACCCTTATGCCGGTAACACCGTGTCGATCGTAGTCGACGGCGTGCCGCAGTTTTTCAGCATGGGCGCGCTGCTCGACATGTATGACGTGGACCGTGTCGAGGTTCTGCGCGGGCCGCAGGGCACATTGTTCGGAGCCAACACGACCGGCGGCGTGGTCAACGTCACCACCGCACGGCCAACGGGCAATTTCGGCGGCTACATCAAAGGCAATGTCGGCAACTGGGATCGCTTCGACATTACCGGTTCCATCGAGGTGCCGCTGGTCAGTGACACGCTCTCGCTCAAACTGTCGGGCATTCACACGGAGCGCAGCGGCTGGACCACCAATGTGTGGGACGGCAAGTCCATGGGCGACAAGAATATCAACGCCGTGCGCGGTATGCTGTATTTTACGCCCTCGCCCGATGTCGACATCACATTGCAGGGCGAATATGTCGGCGCGCGCAACGGCGCTCCCATTGTCATCAATGGCGGCCTGCCGGGCGAAGGCAATTATGTCCCCGCAGGCACATTCTGGAACGGTGCGGTCCTGCCGCAATATGAATCGCCCTGTGCTGTCGCTGGCCAGCCCTGCAAGGCCCCCGACAAATATTATTCCGGCAACAATGAAGTGCCCGACCAGTCCGACATGGACACATATTTCACCGTGCTGACGATGAACTTCAACAACACCGGTATTGGCGATGTTACGACCATCACCGGCTATAAGAAGTTCACCCTGTTCGAATATACCGATCAGGACGGCAGCGCGAAAACCAACAATGCCACCCGCCGCCGCACCGAAGGCTGGCAGTTCAGCCAGGAGGTACGCACGGCGGTCGATATCACGGACAGCATCAACGCTGTGCTGGGCGGCTTCTACATGAAGACGCATTTCGATCATTATCAGATGTATCACCTCGATTTTGCGTCACCGGGCCTTGTGCAGTTCAACACGCAAGACCAGGATACGGAGTCCCTCTCGGCGTTTTTGCAGACCTATACCGAGCTCACCGACAGGCTGACTCTGCAGGCGGGCATCCGCTATACGCATGACAAGGTCGATGCACGCTCGACACTGGATTATGGCGTGGGCGCACCCGCGCTCACCTCACCGAACTTCGCTGTCATACCCGACATCGTCATTCCCGGCGTGTTCACGCAGGTCGGGCGCGACTTGCGCGATACGCCGCACGATATCGACACCGGCGGCAAGGAAAGCTGGGACAATGTCGGCTGGAAGATCGGGCTTGATTACGAGTTCGGGCCAAGGCAGCGCGTCTACGCCAGCTGGGCGCGCGGCTTCAAGTCCGGCGGATTCACTGGCCGTATCGGGGTGCTGGAGGACGGCAACGCCCCCTATGGCCCTGAAAAGGTCGACACATTTGAAGTCGGCCTGAAGGCCGACCTGCTTGACCGCCGTCTGCGCACCAACTTCGCGATGTTCTACACCAATTATCGCGACATGCAGGTGGCACAGATCTATTTCGATCCCAATACCAATGTCCAGGGCAACCGCATCCTCAATGCGGCCAAGTCCGAGATCAAGGGCTTCGAACTGGAAGTGACGGCAGTTCCCGTCGAGCGGCTGACGCTGCGGAGTTCGCTCGGTTATCTCGACACCAAGTACAAGGACTTCCTCTATTTCGATCCGGTGTCGCTGAACATCTTTGATCTGAAAGGCGAAGCCCTTCAGAACGCACCCAAATGGTCGACCACATTGGGCCTCAACTATGCGTTTGAACTGGCTGGCGGCTCGGAAATCGTGTTCGACGCGGAATGGAAATATCAGAGCAAGAAATATTACACCGCCATTCTCAACACCCCGCGTTCGACTGTTCAACCGACCTATCTGGTCGACGGCTCAATCGCCTTCCGGCCAGCCGGAGACCGTTTCGAGTTTGTGCTGTGGGGCAAGAACCTGTTTGACAAGCGGTACATCGCGTCTGTCTATGACTCACCAGGCTATATGGGCCTGACCGCCTACGCTCCGCCGCGCCAGTACGGCATTTCCGCGAAGGCAAAATTCTAATCCCCCCCACCGACTTGCTCCGCGGCCCAGGCCGCGGAGCGCTTTCGGACAGATGGAGCTGGCAAGAATGGGAAAATTGGACGGCAGGGTAGCCCTTATCACCGGCGGTGCCTCGGGTCTCGGCGCCGAGGACGCCCGCACGCTTGCCCGCGAAGGCGCGAAAGTTGTCATTACGGATATTCAGGAAGAGCTCGGCAGCAAGGTCGCCAGTGAAATTCCCGGCTGTACCTTCCTGAAGCATGATGTCTCGAGCGAGGCAGAGTGGCAGGCCGTCATCGGCAAGACAGTCGAGATGCACGGCACCATAGATATATTGGTCAACAATGCCGGGCTTGTCCGCTTCGGCACCATCGAGGACATGAGCTTCGCAGACTATAAGCTGCAGATCGACATCATGCTCGACAGTACCTTTCTGGGCTGCAAATATGCCATTCCGCATATGTCGAAAAACGGCAACGGTTCCATCGTCAATATGGCCTCCATCGGCGGGATAAAGGGCATCAGCGTCATTCCGGCCTATGCCGCGGCCAAGGGCGGTATCATCGCGATGACCCGCTCCATTGCCATTCATTGCCGCGAGCAAGGCTACAGGATCCGGGTCAATTCCATCGCGCCGGGCGGCATCGTTACACCTATGACCGCGCAAGCGGTGGCCGAGCTGGACGCGGACGATCCGGGCCTCAAGCAGAACGTCGATCATGGCATGGGCCAGCCCAGCGATATCGCCAACATGGTCCTCTATCTCGCAAGCGACGACGGCCGCCATATCACCGGCACGAATATCGTGATCGACAATGGGGAAACGATAGCATGAGCGCCATCCCGTCCGAACAGCGCCGGGTGATGCAGGTCTGCTGGGTGGTCGACGACATCGACAAGGCGATGGCCGACTGGACCAGGGTGATGGGCATTGGCCCCTTTTTCATCTTTCGCGATCTCAAGATCGACAGCGTACGCTATCGCGGTACGCCGACATCCACCCATTTTTCCATCGCCATGGCGCAGGCCGGCGGCGTGCAGATCGAGCTCGCGCAGCAGCATTGCGACAATCCCTCGGCCTACCGGGATCTGGTCTCCAAGGGCGAGAACGGGCTGCATCACATCGCCATCTATGTGGCGGACTATGATGCGGCTCTCGCCCATTTCACTGATCAGGGTTTGAAGGCGGCTATCGAAGGTACGTTCGGCGAGATGCGCTTCGCTTATGTCGACACGAGCGGCCCGCTGGGCTGCATGGTGGAAATCATCGAACATGATCCGCTGGAGGATCAGATATTCGCGCGTGTCGCGGAAGGGGCCGAGCATTGGGACGGCGTGACCGACCCGGTGCGGCCCGGCTTCCCGGACGCTTGATCGGAGGACAATAATATGACGCAAATACCGCTTGAAGAACGCATCGCCCTTCAGGACCTGATGGTCGATTACTGCTATGCGGTCGACAAGCTGACGGACGTTGATGAACTGCTGGCGCTGTTCACCGACGACGCCGTGCTCGATTTTTCCGACATCGGCCTTCCGGCAATGCCCGGCAAAGACAGCTTCCGGAAATTCTACGATGCCGTGTTCGCGGACATGAGCCACCATACCCACTATATCAGCAATTTCCGCGTTGAGAGCTATGCCGGAGACACCGCCAACATGCGCGCCTATGTGCAGGGGCTGGGCCGTGCCAAGGACGGAAACGAGGTCCATGTCCATGTCCGCTATCGCATGGAATGCGTGAAGCAGGGCGGACGTTGGCTGTGCAGCAAATATCAGATATTCGCTGGCATGCCCCTGCCCGGATCGCTGGACGAGATTCACGGCGACCGCTGACCCCTTCCCCTTCTGCCCCACCCGGAGGACATATCATGGCTACTACAGCCCCCGAGAAACCGAACGCCAGCTATCCCACCCATCCCGATGCGCAGCGGCCCGCCGCGCGCGGCGATGCGATAACCGGCGACCGTTACTGGTCGAAAGACTTTGCCGACCGCGAATGGGAGCATATGTGGAAGCGCGTCTGGCATGTCGGCGGGCGCACCGCACAGCTTGAGGAGCCGGGCGACTTCATCGTCCATAATTTCAAGCATGAATCGGTGATGATGGTGAAACAGGAAGATGGCTCCGTCCGCGCCTTCTTCAATGTCTGCATGCATCGCGGCAACCAGCTTGTCAGTGTTGCCGAAGGCGGCGTGGTCGATGGCTTTTCCTGCCCCTATCATGGCTGGAAATGGGGCCTCGACGGCGCGCTCAACTGGGTGCAGGATCCCGAGGATTTCCCGCAGGGCAATCCGTGCGGAAAGCTACGCCTCAAGGAGCTTCCCTGCGAAACATGGGGCGGTTTCATCTTCTGGAGCTTCGACAAGAACGCCAAGCCGCTGCTGGAATATCTCGACCCCATACCGACGCTGCTTGGCAATCGCGATCTGGAAAATTATGTCCGGGTGGTGTGGCGCACGCTGCGCGTGAACACCAACTGGAAGTTCGCCTCCGACAATTTCAACGAGGCTTATCATATTCCGGCGGTCCATCCGCAGTTCATGCCGATGATCGACGATCATTATTCGACGACCATTTTCGAGATGTACCCCACCGGGCACAACCGGATGATCGAAAAGCTGCAGCCCTCATCGCGTACCTCCGACAAGGACGATGTCCAGCCGCTCTGGGCCGACGTGCTGCGCACATGGGATCTCGACCCCGATGATTTCCAGGGCCGTGCGCAGGAAGGCCGTATCGCCCTGCAACAGGCGCGGCGTAAATTGGGGCCGCAGCGTGGCTATGGCTATTTCGACAAGCTTACCGATGATGAGCTGACCGATCAGATGCACCACACCTGTTTCCCCAACCTGACGCTCACAGCCACAGCGGAAGGGCTGCACATGTTCCGCACAGAGCCGGATGCAGAGGATCCCAACTGGTCGACCTTCGACTATTGGTACATGGTCCCGCGCATCGAAGGCGCCACGGAAGTGGCCACCCTCTATGACATGCGCCCCTATCGCGAAACCGAGCATGAAGATGGCAGCTTCGCCGACTATGAAGCCGCGATCGACCAGGGCGATTTCCTGACGCAGGACCTATCCCTCGCCGAAACGCAGCAGCGCGGCCTGCGCTCCATGGCGTTCGAGGATTGCTATCTCGCCGATCAGGAAACACGCGTGCGCCGTTTCCATGAGGTGCTGAACGACTATCTGGAGGGGCGGCGCTGATCAGGGACGGCGCATAGCCGAAGCTGATATAGTTGCTCCATAATGCCGTATGTGAGCCAGCATTAGAAACCTATGCGGATTGGCCGAGACCTATTTCGGAAAATGTCGACCGCAGGATCGTTATTGTTCTGAGCGCCGTGGGAGACAAAGTTCGCTTCGCGACCGAAAAAATACCGAAATCCATACTTGGCGGCGACCAGTCTGTAATGGTTAGTTCGACCAGCTCACCCGCAGCGATCTCCTGGCTGACAAGAGAGGGCGTACTAACAAACAAGGCATCGCTTTCCAGCGTAAGCGCAATCAAAGCTCTGAAATCGTCACACACGATCGACAAATCGCCGAGGTCGGCAACATATTCTTGCAGGCTGCGGGCTGTTCGGCCGCCGACTAAAGGATACTCTTTCAAGTCTGCTGAAGTGATTTTGGAGCCAGCCAGAGGGTGGCCTTTTCTGGCGACAAGGCTTCCGCGAACTCTTCCCAAACGGCTGGAAGCGGAAACACAGCCGGGAGCCGCGAAGCCTGCCCCTGTAACGAAAAGGTCTAATCTATCCGCCAATGCTTCGTCATTGAGCACCTCAGCGGAGGAAATCATGATCCCCATATGGACCTGTGGTTGCTCTGTCAGGTGGCGGACAAAAAGGTCAGGCAAGATCAGGGCTGCAACCAATGGTCCCAACCCTAGCCTGATTTCTCCCGCCTTCCCCCCTGCGAGTTCGGAAGTAAATTGCTCTAACGCGCGTGCATCGCTCAGTAATTTTCTGGCCTGGTTCATATAAGCCAGACCCGCTGCCGTAAGCCGCGTCCCGCTTCGATCCCTGTCGAACAACCTCAAACCTATAGATGTCTCAAGAGCCTGTATGCTGCGCGTCAGGGCAGACTGCGTGATGTGGAGGCGCTCGGCAGCCTCTGCGAAATTACCGATTTCACCCAGCACCGCTGCATGCTGGATCTTGTGCAGATCTATATTCTTAATTCTCATCAAAATAACCTTTAATATGCATTTTTATCATTATATGCAGACTGGTACTTTGCCGCCATGAAAATGTTCAAGGGTGGAGAGATTAGATGGATCGCACGCAAATCGGCATAGTTCTCGGGGCGTTTCTCGCCCTTTTGATAGTTGAAATCATTGCCGGTCGGCATAAAGGCATATATAAAAAGAACGACTATATTGTGAATGGACTATGCAGCACAATAGTAGCGGCAACCACTCAACCTTTCGCAAGCATTGTTATATCAATTATATTGGCTTTTGTGATACCGGGATATGTTGGATTATTGTCCGACATATCTTTCTGGATAGCCTTTCCAGCACTAATTCTTTGCGCCGATTTTGTCTTTTACTGGTTCCACAGGCTATCCCACCAATCGGTAAAACCAGGGCCATTTCAATGGTTGTGGAAACTGCACCGCACTCACCATTCAGGGTCCTATGTGAACGTTATCCTCTTATACAGGACTCACCCAATATGGCCCTTTGTGACACCTATGAGCTGGATTTTCGGCTTGGGCATATATTTGGGACAAGCACCAGCGGTCGCATCGGCACTATTTCTTTACAGCCTCTGGAATCTCGTAACGCACAGCAACTTCCGGTGGGATGACAAAATTCGCCAGCACCGGGCGCTGGGTCCGATATTTTATGCGCTCGAGCATGTTCTGGTAAGTCCCGGCATTCATCACACTCATCATGGATATGGACGTGATGGCGCGCCATATCGCAATTTCGGGCTATTGCTGTCGGTTTACGATTGGGTGTTCGGCACACTGCATATCCCCCGGGGCAGGCCCCATCGCTATGGATTGCCCGGAAGCAACGCGCATTGGACCGAGGAGGTGTTTTATCCGCTCTTCAGGAACACCAGCAGTGATGCGTGAACTGAACTGAACTGGACTGGTAAAGGGAGCGGCTGCCCTCGCTCTTGAACCGGTATCGCGCAAATCCTGCGCCGTTCAGCGGAACAGCCAGCCCCCATCGACGCTGATGCACTGCCCGTTTATCCAGGAACCTCTATCCGACAATAATAGCGCGACGATTGCCGCTATATCTTCCGGCGTTCCATCGCGATGCGAATGGGCGATATTCTCCCGCAGATTCTTGTAGAACGCCTCCACGTCATGTCCCATTGCGGTCGCCGCCGCAACTGCCCCCTCCGTCCGCACGGCGCCGGGAGCAATGGCATTGCATCGAATGCCCTGACGCCCATAAGCGCTTGCAACATGCCGGGTGAGCGCGTTCAGTGCCGCTTTAGAGGATGCGTAGCCGGGATTGACCGGCTTGGCGGAAAAGGCAGATGCGGAACTCGTATTGACGATCGCGCCGCCACCAACCTTGAGCATATGCGGAAGGGCATGGCGCATGATGTGAAATATGCCGGTCAGGTTTGTCTGCAGCGTTCGCTCCCAGACCCAGGTTTCCATGTCGAGTATGGTCGTGTCTTTCACGACGAGCGCAATATCAGCGACATTGTTATGGAGGCCGTCAATCCGTCCAAAATGCTCGATGGTGACATCAATCATCTTTCTGACCGATGCATCGTCTCTGACATCGACCGCAGTGGATATTGCCGAACCACCGGCATCCCTGATGGCCTGCGCAGTGTCCGCCGCGCCTTTCTCATCAATATCGGCAACGACAACTTGAGCGCCGCTGCTGGCCAATTCTTTTGCCGTTGCAGCGCCGATACCCGATGAGGCACCGGACACGATGATGATTTTTCCTTCCAGGCCTTCCGTCACCACATGTCTCGCATCGTTATCTCCAACCGCCACTTCCGGAGCGTCACCGCCCCTTAATCGCGAAATCATCGACCGGCAGGCCAACTGTTTCGATAAAGCGAGCGCCCATCATCCAGTTGCCAACGACCATGACGAGTTCGAGAACTTCCTGATCGCTGAACTGGCTTCTGACCTCTTGCAGAGCTGCGTCACTGGGGCGGGCTGATCGAACGAGCTCATCGACAAACCGTATCGCCGCGCTTTCCGATGCCGTCAGATTTTCGGGTGCCGGCTCAGCCATACTCGAAATCTTGGTCTCCGGTACGCCAAGATTTCTGGCGAAGGACACATGATGATGCACTTCATAGGGGCATGCAGACAGGTGACCGATGCGAATGATGGCCAGCTCCCTGATCACGGGGTCCAGACTGGTCGCGTTGAAAAAGCCTATTACGAATGCCTTATAGGCGGCGACGAATTCCGGATCGAAATGTTCAAGCATTCGGTCGCCGTTCAATGGCTGGCCTTCGAATAGCAGTTTCCCCGAAACTTCCTTCTCGGGAAAAGGTATTCGAAAATGCTGGCTGCCGCCGGATTGGGGCGCAGCTTCTTGGGCGGACATATCGTCTCGCTGGGTCATCGGCCTCTCCTCGATCAGGGCTTTTGGGATGGAGCACCATCCATATTAGGCATGCGCACCAGACGAATTCGAAGCGCTACCATCGCGACGAGTATAAATTCGCACTTGGGTGCCGCAACTGCCGTGACCCCGATACCGCAGTATATCACATATTTGATCGGATCAGTGCCGCCGAACTCTCTTGAGGCGGCCAGCGTTTCATAAAATCGACGCGCACGAGCAATCCACAGCGCGATGTCGCCAAAGATCTCAATTCAAGGCCAGTCTGGCATCGCTCAGCTGATGCATTTCAGCAGCTGCGCGAGGTGTCCGAAATCATCAGCCTCTCAGGAGCATCACATATATGCTCATTTTGGGGAACTATAGAAGTTTGGGCGACACCTCATTAGCATGGTGCACATAAAAGCCGCGAGAACTGCGGCGTCAGGCGGCCAGTTGTGCATCCCGTGCTGAATGAAAAGCCGGATCGCTCAATTCAGGCCGAGAACGAATATGATAGGAGATGCAGGTTCATGAGTACCGCTACAATGAAATCTTCGCGGATGATGGCGCTGGAGAATTTGGATGTTTCGCTGAAGCGCGTCCTGAAGGGCAGTTCCGCGAGCCTGCCGGAGGGCACCGTCCTCATTTCAAGCGATAGCCACTGGAATATTACCGAGGACATATTCTACGACCGCGCGCCTGCCGATCTAAAAGAGCGCATGCCCCGGATCTGGACGGACGAAGAAGGCAGACTGTGTATCGGGATAGAGCACAAGAACCTGTTGGCAGGCCCCATTGAGGAGCTGTTGGCGAGCTTCAACCGCCCGGGTTTTTATGATCTCGATGCGCGCATGGCCGATCTGGATGATGACGGTGTCGCGATGGAAATCGTCTATCCGCAATGGCTGATGTTCTATTTGCACCACCCCGATCTCGAAATGCGGGAATGGCTGTTCAGAATTTACAACGAATATCTCGCCGAAATATCGGAAAGGTCGAACGGCAGGTTCCATGGGATGGGCATCCCAACCTATTGGGACAGTGCGAAAGCGCCCGCTTCGATAGAGCATATCAAGCGGATCGGTCTCAAAGGGGCCATGCTGCCCGTGAACGCCGGCAACAGCCCCGCAGGCGTCAAGGTGAACTATGCAACCGACGATATGGACGACATGTGGGCTGCCGCCGAAGATTGCCATCTGCCGATAACCTATCACATTGGCGAGAACCCTCATCTGGAAGGGCCAGGTGGCGTAGGCGCCGGGTTGCTCGGTACATTCGTCCCGTTCAGACGTACCCTCGGAGACCTGATCTTTGGCGGCATTTTCGATCGGCACCCGACACTGAAAGTCGTGTTTGCCGAAGCCGGGATCAACTGGGTGCCCGGCGCGCTTCAGGATGCGGAAATGATCTTGGACAGCTGGGGCAAGTTTCTTGATCCCAAGATCCAGCATCGTCCGACCGATTACTGGCACAAACATTGTTATGCGACCTTCATGGCGGACGAAGTGGGACTGGATCTGGTCGATTATATTGGTCGTGACCGGATCATGTGGGCCACGGATTACCCTCATAATGAGGGCAGCCATGGCTATACCGAGAAAGTCGTTCAGAACATCGTTGATCGGATGGGCCCTTCGGACGCAAAGAAAATATTGGGACAAACCGCTATCGAAGTGTTCGACTTGCAGCTTCCTTCGTGAGGCTGACCATGCGAGCTCTGGCTAGCCCATAAATCGGGATGACCGAGACTGCAGCGACATTTTGCCGCCTGTGCACCGCTTCTTGTCCTACTCTGGTGGAGTTCAGCGACGGGAAGCCGGTTCGTGTTACCGGCAATCGGTCCTCTTCGCTTTATGGCGGTTATACATGTGTGAAAGGCCGCGCGCTTCCGAAGATTCACCTTAACCCCGACCGGCTGCTGTTCAGCCTCAAAAGGGATGATGCCGGGAAACATCACCGCATCGACACGGATCAGGCGATTGCGGAGATTGCCGACAAACTGTCCAGCCTGATCGAAGAGCATGGACCACGATCGGTTGCCGTTTATTATGGCAACTCGGTTGTTCCCTATCCGGTATTGTCCTTCGTCGCCGCCATGTTCATGACCGCGATCAAGTCGCCAATGAGCTTTTCCGCAGCGACGCTGGACCAGCCTGGAATACCGATTTCCAATGCGCTGCACGGCAAATGGCTTGGCGGGCGGACAGCCGCTGCGGATGCCGACGCCGCCCTGATCATCGGCGGCAATCCGGTCATCTCCAAGCAATATCTGTCGCAGAACCCCGCGCGGCAGCTCAAGGATCGCGTCAACGCAGGCATGAAGCTGATTGTGATTGATCCACGCCGAACGGAGACAGCGCGGCGCGCTCATGTTCACCTGCAGGTTCGGCCAGGTGAGGATGCGACGGTCCTTGCAGGCATCATCAATCTGCTGATCGCACAGGACGCGGTCGACCAGGCGTTTGTTGCCGAAAATGTCGACGGCCTTGATCAGCTCGCCAAGGCTGTTGAGCCGTTCACACCCGAATATGTGGCTGAGCGGGCCGGGATAAGCGGTGACGATTTGCAGGAAGCCGCCAATGTTCTGGGGCAGGCCCGGCGCGCTTATGTTGCAGGCGGAACCGGCATCAGCATGACTGGCCATGGCAATCTGTGTTTCTACCTGCTGCTCTGCCTCCAATCCATTCGTGGCTTCTGGCCGCGCGCTGGCGACACGTTCACTGCGTCGGCGGTGCTTACGGCGCAAGTCGAACCAAAGGCTCAGCCGCAGTCTCCCTCAAGCGCATTTACTGGCGACGCACTCAGAGTTCGTGACCTCAAGCAATCAATAGCGGGCTTTCCCACAAGCGGCCTTCCCGACGAAATCCTGACACCGGGCGAAGGGAGAGTGAGAGCACTGATATGCCTTGGCAATCCGCTGGCGGCATGGCCGGACTCCGCGCTTGCGCACAAGGCCATGTCCGAGCTTGAGCTGCTGGTTGTCCCCAATGTTGAATATTCAGAGACAGCGCGGGTCGCACATTATGTTCTGGCAACGAAACAAATATTGGAAACTCCGGCGACGACACAGCTGGTCGAGGTGACCAAGAACGTCCACCATGGCTATGGCTGGGATGTTCCCTATGCACATTATACACCGGCATTGCTTGATCCGCCCGAGGAGTCCGATCTGATCGAGGATTGGCAAATCTTCTACCGGGTCGCGCAATTGATGGGCCGCCCGATGCAGTTCTTTGGCGCAGATGGATCACCATGCGAGCGCGACGGAGAAGAGCCCACGACGGACGAACTGATCGACCTGCTGTGTCAGGGGTCAGGAGTTCCGATGGAGGAAGTCCGCTGTCACCCAGACGGAAAGATATTTGCGGAGGCGCAGCAGTCAGTCGCTCCTCGCGATCCGAGTTGCACCGGCCGGCTTAATGTTGCCGACGATCTGATGATGGCGGAACTTTCTGAGGTTGCTGCGCAACAGCCGCCCAGCGACGACAAATGCACATACCCGTTCCAGCTCATCACCAGAAGAAACGACGGTGTCGTCAACTCGATGTTTCGGCGCATACCCGATATGCACAAAGCAGGCTATAATCCGGCATTCATGGCCCCCAGCGATCTGGAGGAATTGGGGCTGCAGTCAGGCAGCCTGATATCCATCACGTCGCGTCATGGCAAAGTGACAGCGATCCTTGAAAGCGATGCCACATTGCGGCCGGGCGTGGTGTCGATCAGTCACGGTTTTGGGCCCGCCATGGGTGAAGATGACGACCCGCTGGCCGTCGGCACAAACGTCAACAGACTTCTCAGGATGGATGTCGGTCACGACCCGATAAGCGGCATCCCCCGTATGGGCGCGGTCGCCGTGGCAGTGGAGGCTGCTGCTACCGCTTGACGCCAGGCATCATTTTGGAGCCATGCGAATGGCGCCGTCGAGCCTGATGCTTTCGCCATTGAGATAGACATTGCGGAGAATTTCAAGCGCGAGCGAGGCATATTCCACAGGGTCGCCAAAACGCTTGGGGAAAGGAACGGAGGCGGCAAGCGCCTGTTTGATGGTATCGGGTGCGCCCGCCATTAGCGGCGTGTCGAAGATCCCGGGCAATATCGTGTTCACCCGGATTCCTTCGTTCATAAGGTCGCGCGCTATGGGCAGCGTCATTCCGACAATGGCTGCTTTTGAGGCTGAATAACCCGCCTGCCCTATCTGTCCGTCTGTTGCCGCGACACTGGCGGTATTGACGATCGCGCCGCGTTCACCTGTTTCAAGCGGGTCGAGAGACAACATTCCAGCTGCGGATTTGCTGATGCACCGGAAGGTGCCCAGGACGTTCACCTGAATGATGCGGTCGAAGAGGTCGAGAGGATAACTCCTCACCTCGCCGGTCTCGCGATTGCGGGAGGCAGTTTTCACCGACTTCCCGATGCCTGCGCAGTTTACGAGGATGCGCTCCTGCCCGTGCGCGGCACGTGCACTGGCAAACCCGGCGTCGACCGAAGCATCGTCAGTAACATCGACCTGGCAATAGGTGCCGCCAATTTCATGAGCAAGCACCTCCCCGGCCTCCTGATTGATGTCGAATAGCGCAACCTTGGCGCCCGCCTGATTGAGCGCGCGCGCTGTCGCAGCGCCGAGCCCGCTTGCTCCTCCAGTGACGATGGCAGACAGTCCGTTGAGTTCCATGCCTGATTATCCACTCCTGATCATGTTGGTTTGCAGAAGTCAGAACGGCCTCTCGGGCCGCTGTGAAGTCCGCAATTATCATCGAGATGATGCTTATATCCGCCCTGTCGTCGGCTTATGGCAAGATGGATCCGGGGTTAATCACATGCGTGATGGTTCGGTCGCATACGTTTCAACCGGACCAGTAATATTGCATAGATACTGTATGTGATCCTCAAGGGAAGAAGGGGAATAAGTGGTTGCAGGCTGTGACATATTCACGGTCATGCGCAAGACGGCAATCATATATGTAATCGAACTGATGGACGACAGGTATCAGGACCGCATTACCTTCACCCGCGAAGATGTGATGAATGATCCTCAATCGGCGACGTCAGGTAGGTAAGCGGTTATATTGCCAAACCAGTCAAATGATGACGTGAATTTGAGAGGGTGATCCGAGGCGAAGTATGAATTTTGCATTTTCCGAAGATCAGGAGAGTCTGCGCGATCAGGTCCGGCGTTTTTTCGCTGACCGGTGTCCGCCAGAGGCTGTCCGGAGAATTTTCGAAGGCGAGGACGCTTTCGACCGGTCGCTCTACGGCGAAATGGCGGGCATGGGTTTGCTGGGCGCGGCCATTCCCGAAGACTATGGCGGCAGCGGCATGGGGCCGCTGGAACTCTGCGTCATTGCCGAGGAAGCCGGACGCGTACTCGCACCTGTACCGCTGCTCTCATCCATCTATCTTGCCGCCGAGCTTTTGATGAATGCCGGAACAGATGCGCAAAAGAGCAGCTGGCTAGCACGCTTGGCAAGCGGTGAGGCCATTGCCACTTTCGCGCATGCGGAGCGGGCCGGGCCGGTGATAGCGAATACTATCAGCGCGTCCATCAGCGATGGAAAGCTGAACGGTGCCAAGGTACCGGTCGCGCATGGCGCGACGGCCAATATGGCGATTGTATCGGCGCGGGAGGGCGAGCAGGTGTCGCTGTGGCTGGTCGATCTTCATGACCCGACGGTGAAGCGCGAAACGCTTGCAAATCTGGACCCCACTGCGCCGCAGGCACGGTTGCATTTTGAGAATACACCCGCCGAGCCGCTGCCAAACTCAGGGTGGATGACCATTAAACACGCGCTTGATCGCGCAGCAGTGTTGCTCGCCTTTGAACAGATTGGCGGTGCGGACAGGGCGCTCGAAAGTGCGCGGGATTATGCGCTGGAGCGCATGGCATTCGGCCGGCAGATCGGTTCGTTCCAGGCGATAAAGCATATGCTCGCGGACATGTATGTTGCTGCGACGCTTGCGCGGTCGAACAGCTATTATGGCGCTTGGGCTCTTTCCACCGGTGCAGAGGAACTGCCCGCTGCCGCAGCGACTGCGCGGGTGTCTGCCACGGAGGCTTTTCTGCTGTGTGCCAAGAATAATATTCAGGCGCATGGCGGCATGGGGTTCACCTGGGAAGCCGAAAACCATCTTTATTATCGCCGCGCAAATGCGCTCGCGCTGGCCCTTGGTTCGCAATCGGTGTGGGAGGATCGCCTGATCGCGAACCTTCGTGACAGCGACCGCGCGAAATCGGCTGCTTGAGGACTGTCAGATGGATTTCAATGACACCGCAGAAGAAGCCGAATTCCGGGCCAAAGTAAGAAGCTGGATCCATGCGAATGCTCCCAAGGATCTGGAGCCGGAACTCAGCAGAGCCGCCTTCGGAACGAGCGGCATTGTCAGTCAGGATCCGCTAACGGCGTCAAAGGCGTGGCAGCGGAAAAAGGCAGATGCGGGTTATGCCTGCCCACGCTGGCCGACGGAATATGGCGGCGCTGGCTTCTCCCCGATTGAAAGCGTGATCTGGAGCCAGGAAGAGGGGCCGTTTGCTGCGCTGTCGGCACAATTCACCGTGGGTCACGGAATGTGCGGCCCAACGATGATGGAATGGGCGAGCGAAGATCAAAAGCACCGCTATCTGCCGCCTCTCGCGGCCGGAGAGGAAATATGGTGTCAGCTGTTCTCTGAACCTGCTGCCGGGTCCGATCTCGCCGGCATACGCACACGCGCGCAAAAGGACGGCGACGACTGGATCGTCAACGGGCAGAAAATATGGACCAGTGCCGCGCATCTGGCGAGTTTCGGGCTATTGCTTACCCGGACTGACCCTGATGTCCCCAAGCACAAGGGTTTGACCATGTTCTTCCTGGACATGCATTCCCCCGGCGTAGAAGTGCGGCCGATCAAACAGGCAAATGGCCGGTCCGGTTTCAACGAGGTGTATTTCACCGACGTGCGCATTCCCGACGCCCAGCGTCTGGGTGCTCCTGGCGCCGGATGGCAGGTTTCGCTCACCACGCTGATGAACGAACGCCTCTCGCTCGGTTCCGCCATTTCGACCGGATTTCCGGCATTGCTCGATTATTGCAGGCACCTGGAACTGAACGGCAAACCGGCAGTGGACGATCCCATGGTGCGATCCCGGCTCGCGAAACTGGCGATAAAGGAAAGCGGGCTCAAATATACCGCTTTCAGGGCGATCACAGCCTTGTCGAAAGGTGAGGCCCCCGGCCCGGAAAACTCGATCGGTAAGCTGGTGGCAGGCCTTACGATGCAGGAGCTCGCCATGTTCGCGCTCGATCTGCAGGGGCAGGCAGGCGTGCTGGGCGAAGAGGCTGACGGCTATTTCCAGACCCTGCTGATGCGCGCGCCCGCCATCCGGATAGAGGGCGGGACGGATGAAATCTTGCGCACAATCATTGGAGAGCGCGTTCTGGGCTTACCGCCGGACCTGCGCGCCGATCGGGGTATCCCGTTCCGCGACATACCGACAAGGGGCCGCGACTGACCGTGCCAAAGGGTGAGAGAAGATAGGAACGTCCATGAATTTTGATCTGACCGATGAACAGGAGAGCCTGAAAGAGGCCGCCAGGCGTTTCGCCAGCGAGCAGCTGCCGGAGCTTGCGGTCGAACTGGAAAAAACGTCGGACCCGGTGCCGGACGAATGGCTGAAGCGCTATGCAGACCTGGGTTTTCTCGGCGTCAATATCGGCGCGCAATATGGCGGTCTTGGCTTGGGACCACTGGAAGCGCTGATTGTGATGGAAGAGTTTGCAAAGGTTTCCGGCGCTGTCGCGTTTCCCGTGTTTGAATCATGTACGGGGCCTGTGAAGGTGATCGAACGCTATGGTTCCGATGCGCTTAAACAGCGCGTCATTCCGCGCGTTTGCGCCGGCGAGATGATCATTGCGATCTCGATGTCCGAAGCGGACGCGGGAACTGCGCTCACCGACCTCAAGACAGTCGGCAAAATCAATGGCGACACTATTATTCTGAATGGCGCAAAGCGGTGGTGTTCCGGCGGCGGTCATGCCGACGGATATCTGGTATATTGCAGGCTGGACGATACACCGGGCGCCAAGGGTATCGGTGCCGTCTATGTGGACAAGGATACACCGGGATTGTCGTTCGGCGCGCGCGAGCAGCTGATGGGCTTTCGCGGTGTAGCATCGGCAGACATCTATCTCGATAATGTTGAAGTGCCCGTCGACCAGATCGTCGTTCCCGCCGGCGGCTTCCCGAAACTTATGGCGGCATTCGGACTGGAGCGTTGCGGCAACGCCATCATGTCGCTGGCACAGGCGGCAGGAGCATTGGAAGATGTAACCGCCTATGTGCAGGAGCGTCAGCAGTTCGGACGGCCGATAGTCGAATTCCAGGCGGTCCAGCTGCGCCTTGCAGAGATGAAAATGAAGGTCGAGGCCGGACGCCTGTTGATCTACCGAGCGGCATGTAATGCTGGATCGGAAAATCCCAGCATTCTGGATTCATCGTTGGCCAAATGCTTTGCCAACGAGGTTTCACGCGAAGTGACCGGGTCTGCGATTCAGCTGATGGGCGGATATGGCTATTCCAAGGAAAATGCGATGGAGCGCCGGTTCCGCGATTCATGGGGCTGGGGTATCGCCGGCGGCGCAATTGATATTCAGAAAGTGAATATCGCGTCCGCCATGGTTGGCCGCCGTTTCAACCAGCGTGCATCCTGATGCACCGCCCGCCAGTTGAATGAACGGCCTCTTGTCGTTTGCAGCGAAATGATCGGATCTATTTGATATGCATCCCGCGAACCATGTTCAAACTGCGCCCGATCGCCCTGCCCTGATCATGGCAGGTAGTGGCGAGACCATTACCTACAGCCAGCTTGAGCACCGCTCGAACCAGGGCGCGCATCTTTTCCGGTCCATCGGCCTGAAAACGGGGGATGTCGTTGCCATATTGATGGAAAATAACCCCCGCTTTCTCGAAATCGCGTGGGCCGCCCAGCGTGCAGGCCTGTATTTCACATGCATCTCGACCAAGCTGACGGCTGTTGAAGTCGAATATATTTTGAACGACTGCGCTGCTCAGGCGCTCATCACCTCTCCCAACATGCAAATCGCGGATGAGCTTGCGGGCCTGATGGAGGGTCTACTGCTGTATATGGTGGATGAGGCACATGCTTCGTTTCGCAGCTATGAGCAGGAAATCAGCCAGTTTCCGGTCACTCCGATAGCGGATCAGGCACCCGGAGCAGATATGCTCTACACGTCCGGTACCACCGGCAGGCCAAAGGGCGTTAAGCTGGAGTCCACCGCAACCGCCTTTGACGACGAAGTCCGTATGGAAGTGGTGTGCCGTGCACTTTTCGGCTTCCGCGAAGGAACCGTCTATCTATGCCCTGCTCCGCTATATCACTCGGCACCGCTCCGTTTTGCGATGACGGTGCAGCGTCTGGGCGGGACCGTTATATTAATGGAGAAATTCGATCCGGAAGCCGCGCTGGCGCTTATCGAAAAATACCGGATAGACTCTGCCCAGTTCGTTCCCACACACTTCATCCGCATGCTCAAGCTGCCGGCGGAAATCCGGGAGCACTATGATGTCTCTTCGCTCCAATCGGTCATTCACGCATCGGCTCCCTGTCCGGTACCGGTGAAAGAGCAGATGATTGCCTGGTGGGGCCCTGTCATCCACGAATTTTATTCGGGTACCGAACCGGTAGGCATGTGTCACATCACCTCAGCGGAATGGCTGGCGCACAAGGGGTCAGTGGGCAAGGCGGTGAGAGGCACATTGCACATCTGCGATGATGACGGGAACCCCCTGCCCCCAAGAGCCGAAGGCCTCGTCTATTTTGAGGGCGGAACCGAAGTTTCCTACCATAACGACACGGAAAAAACGAAAGAGATACGCAACCAGCACGGCTGGTCCACCCTGGGAGATGTGGGTTGGGTCGATGAGGATGGCTATCTGTATCTGACCGACCGCAAGAGCTTCATGATCATTTCAGGCGGCGTCAACATCTATCCTCAGGAGATCGAGAATCTGCTGATCGGCCATCCCAAGATTGCCGACGTTGCAGTCGTGGGCGCGCCCCATCCGGAAATGGGCGAACAGGTGGTTGCCGTCGTTCAGCCCATGCCCGGTATCACGCCTGATGCCGGGCTGGCGGCAGAGATTACAGAATTTGCGCGGGATCATCTCAGCCATGTAAAGGCCCCGCGGCGCGTTGACTTCATGGAAGAGCTGCCGCGGCATCCGACCGGCAAGTTGTACAAGCGGCTGATCAGAGACGCCTATTGGGGCAAGACCGACACCAGCATCGTGTAACCATTGTCCGGATAAACGCGGGCCCGGAACAGTCAGCTTCTGGGGTGTCCGCCGATCAAAACGACGAACACGCTCGCCGGAACATCACCGCGATTATACCAGCAGTGGGATGTGCCGTTCTGCACGAAAATATCTCCCGTGTTGAATTGCAGCACTTCCCCCGTATCCAGTTCCATATGCACCGTCCCTGCGGTCACGATGCCAATATCGACTGTGTCGCTGCGATGCATGCCCGGCGCCTCGCCTGTGACGGCACCATCACGTTCAGCCGCCAGGACGGTTTGTGAGGGAAGGATGTGCATGAAGGTTGCCCGGTAACCGTTGGGCCCTGGAAAGAGATCGCCGAAAGCTGGCGGAGTGCCGTCATTGGGAAAGCTGGGGGCTTCGTCGCTGCCCCAGATATGCGCGAACAGAAACCCGCCGCCAAGCGCCTGAAGCTCGATTTCGCTGCTTGCGGCATGAGAGCGGCCATTCGCGCTTTCACCTGTCACAAAGCATTTTGCCATTCAACTTCTCCTCATATTCAGGCTTTTGATTATGCATCGACCGTCGGTTTTGATGCAGTATGAGCCCGATCGTAATCGAACGACAGACCCGGAAAAGAGCACTCGCCCCTTATCATATATATGATACCGTCCTCCTGCAGGTTACCTTGTGCATCATCTGATATACGATAACGGGCTAGCGCGATCGGCGCCCAGGAGAGGCTCATGGAAGGTCTGAAGGATAAAGTTGTTGTGGTTGCTGGTGCCTCTTCTGGCATTGGAGCCGCTAGTGCGCACAAGCTTGCAAAACATGGTGCAAATGTCGTGGTCGCTGACATCAGCGACGATGGCGCCAGAGCAACCGCCGAGGCAATCATGTCTTCTGGCGGTTCGGCTATCCCTTTCCGGTTTGATGTCACCGACGAAAGCACGATCGTCGCTCTGATCGCGCATGTTGTTGAAACTTATGGCCAAATTGATGGCTTGCATTACAATGTGGCCGATGTCGCGCTTACGCCGAAGGATACCAATCTGCTCGATATAGACCCTGCAGATTGGGAACGGATGCTGCGTGTAAATCTGACCGGTCTTTTCCTGACCATGCGCCAAGTTATCCCCCATATGCTGAAGCAGGGCGGAGGCGCCATCGTCAACACAAGTTCAGCAGCAGCCTTTTCCGGCGAACCCAACATACCCGCCTATGCGTCATCGAAAGCTGGCATGAATGCACTAACCCGTCATGTCGCGAGTGCTTATGGCAGGCAAGGTGTCCGGTGCAATGCGATCGCGCCAGGCGCGATCGCTACCGAAGGAGCGCTTGCCGTGGTCAATGTAATGGGTGCCGACAAGGACGAGTGGTATGGACGTGTCCGCGAAACCCTCGCTCATTCCCATCGCGACGGTGAGCCGGAGGATGTTGCGTCTCTGGCCGCATTCCTGATGTCGGACGAAGGATCGTGGATAAACGGTCAATGCATCAGCGTGGATGGCGGCTGGCTGTTCCGCTAACCGCGCCGCACCGAACAACGATAGGCTAGGGTCATTCCAAAGTCCGTTTGAAACGGAGCGTTCTACCGATTCTTGCTGGTGTGGCGCTCCTTCAAGCGTCAATCGCCATCCACATGACCAGAATATGGGTGTTCTGCCCCTTTGTTACTCATGGTCATTTTAGAAACCCATCACACATCTGATATAATAGGTCAGAATCTTGCCGAACCCGCTCTCGGCGGTACAGTAACTTTCGAAGATTAGAGCCCGCTGCATCAATAAACCCATCTCTAAAATAATGATTGGGATGCAGCAAATATCGCTCACCATAATTGGAGGGGAGGTTACTTCAATGCATAGGTCATTTATTAAGAAATCCCATATCGTCTTGTGGGGAAGTTCGTTTGCCGTAATGACGGCTGCTCTGGGTGGCACGCCTGTACAAGCAGCGGCTGCCGAGGCCGCAGACAGCGGAGCAGAAGTAAGAGAAATAATCGTGACTGCGCAGCGGCGATCAGAGTCTCTGCAGAAGGTCCCGATCGCGGTGACAGCCATTACGCCCGAGACGATCGAAAACGTCAATATTACGACTGTCGATGATATCGAAGCCGTTACTCCGGGGCTGGTATTCGATAACGGGTATCTGTTCCCACAAATGTATATCCGCGGCATTGGTGTTGTTACCAGCACGCCAGGGCTTGAGCAGCCCGTCGCGCTTTATGTCGATGGGTCCTACATGCCCCGGTCAAACGGAACGCTGTTCGATATGCTGGACGTAAGCTCTGTTCAGGTTCTGAAAGGACCACAGGGCACTCTCTACGGACGTAACGCCACGGGGGGCGCTATCCTGGTAACCACTGCCGATCCAACCAACCAGCTGGAAGGTAAGGCGTCAGTCGAATATGGCAGGTTCAACCATACCCGCCTCGAAGGCGTTCTGAACGTTCCAGCGAGTGACAGCGTGTCGTTCAGATTTGCCGGCCTTTATGCCCATGATGATGGGTTTGTGAAAAACCTGGCAACCGGGAAAAAGGTTCGAGGTACTGACGGATACACGCTTCGCGCCAAAATGAAGTGGGAGCCGAGCAGTGAATTTTCCGCGGTTCTGTCAGGCGAGTATCAGCACAATACAATTAAGTCCGGTGCTGCGGGACGACAGGCAGCTCCTGCTCCGTTCTGCGTGCCCTGCTTGTTCGGGGCTCCGAATGCGCCTGGATTTTATGAGGTAAGCGAAGACCTTACCGTTACCATCCCACAACGCGCAAAAAGCGTGGCCTTAAAGATGGACTATACAGGCGGCGATATTTCGCTGGGCAGTATCACGACCTATCGCAGCATCGACTGGGCGAGCGCGTCTGACGTTGATCACTCTGCCTTGTCACTACTCGGTTTCCGGGGCTGGTTCGGCGGCAAGACGTTCGAGCAAGACTTCCAGGCTTCCAGTTCGTTCGGCGGGATGTTCGATTTCCTCGTCGGCGTGCAGTATATTCATGACAGGGCTTATGCCCGTCAGACGTTGTTTGGTGGCCTGTTCGGAATTCCCAAGGACGTTCCGGAGATACAGCAAATCTACAGCGACGGAATCGTGACCACGGAGTCCGCTGCGATATTCGGCGAAGTCTACATCACGCCTGTCGAAAACCTCAGGCTTACGATTGGTGGCCGCTATTCCAGAGACCGGCGGCAAAACACCGCATCGGTTTCACCTTTGGGCCTGGCGTTTTTCGCACCGGCCGGATCGCCATCGACCTTCACCGAAAAGACCAAGTATAGCAAGTTTACGCCTCGTTTCGTCGTCGCCTATGATGCTGGAGCCGTGAACCTGTATGCAAGCTATACCAAAGGCTTCAAAGCGGGTGGTTTGACCAACCGTTACGCAGCTGGCGGTTCTCCGCTCGGTCAGGAGAACATCGAAAGCTATGAAATCGGTGCGAAGTTCGAAAGCCCGGATCGGCGTGCATCTGTAAACGTCGCTGCATTCCTGTATAATCACAAGGATGTGCAGGTGACGGTTGTCAACGCCGCCGCGGGTGGCAGCGTCAATACGAACGCCGCCAGTTCGCGCGGCAAGGGCATCGAAATCGAGTCCAGTTATCGTGCGAGCGACTGGCTGACCCTGACCGGTGGCCTTGCTTATCTCGATACGGAATATCGCAAATATGAAAACGCCACTGTGTTCCTCATTGCCACCGACGCAATGAACCAACCGATAGGATATGTGGCCGGTGCGGAAGACCTTTCGGGTTATCGCCTGCCCCGCGCGCCCAAATGGACGTTTACCGCCGGTGCAGACATAAACATACCTGTCGGATCGAGCTGGACGGCGCGATTGACGCCAAATCTCCGGCATACATCAAACTATGATTTCGTGATCGGCGCCGGTGGCCCTGCTCGAAACGACAAGCAACCGAATCTGACTATAGTCAATCTGTCGGGAGGTGTTGGACCTACCAACGGTAATTATGAGATTGGTTTCTACGTCGATAACTTGCTCGACAAGAAATACTACACTCATATCGCCACCAGCACATTCGGTTACGAGGTCTATGCGGCGCCTCCGATCACATACGGCCTCAGACTGAAAGCCCGTTATTGATCAATCGACGGCAGTAGCTGCTGATCAATGACGCATCCCTCTCAGCCGACCATCAGCAACCGAGCACCCTCGCGAGCTGATGGCCGGCTGAATATCATTTCTGCGGGTCCGCAACCGATATCGAAATCGGGGCTATCTCTGGCCTGGCGTTGCGCGTTCGATTTTGCCGCAAAGTCATGACAACGTCACGGGAGGACTAATGGCCGACGCGAAATCAGATCCGATGGACGTGGCGGATTATATCATCGTAGGCGGCGGCAGCGCCGGCTGTGTAATCGCGGCACGGCTGTCAGAAGATCCCGCAACCCGCGTCATCCTGTTGGAAGCAGGTGGCGAAGCCGGATCCTTCATGGTCCAGATGCCTGCAGGCTTCGCCAAGATGCTGCTGAACGACCGGTTCGATTGGCAATATGAGCAGCTTCCGGATCCATCAATCGGCAACAGACGATTCATCTGGTCGGCGGGCAAGATGCTGGGCGGCGGCAGCAGCCTGAACGGTCAGGTCTATATTCGCGGTACGCGCAATGATTTCGATCACTGGTTGCAACTGGGCGCCACGGGCTGGGGCTGGGATGACGTCTGGCCCTATTTTCTGCGCTGCGAACATTGGCATGGCCCGGCCAATCAGAATCATGGCAGCCATGGCCCCGTCGCCGTATCGCCCATGCGTGACCCCCATCCGCTCTGCGCTGTTTTCATGGACGCATGTGCGCAAGTCGGCCTGGGCGAACTGGAAGACTATAATGGCGGCGCAATGGAGGGCAGTTTTCTGACGCAGGCGACACAATTGGACGGTTGGCGCTGCAGCACGGAAAAGGCGTATCTTCGCGATGCGCGCAAACGGCCTAACCTCAGGGTGATTACGAACGCCGACGTCGAGACAATCATCATGGAGAACAGCCGGGCTGTCGGCGTTTCTTACAGACGCGACGGACAATATGAGACTGTTCGTGCGGCGCGCGAGGTGATCGTGAGCGCGGGAACTATGGGCTCGCCTGCCCTACTGATGCGTTCAGGAATTGGGCCAGCCGACAGCCTTCGCGAAAGCGGTATAGAAATAATCCAGGACCATCCGGAAGTCGGAGAAAATCTTCAGGAACATCCCGGGGTTACGCAAAACAAGTTTGTGAACCGGCCAACGATCAACAGTCAGTTGCGGCCGCATCATATCATGCGCGATCTTGTCAGGTTTTTATGGAACCGCACCGGCCCGTTAGGTGCTCCCGCAGTTCAGGCAATGGCAATGGTGCGCACCCATGACGGTCTCGAAGAACCCGATGCGCAAATCCATTTCCTTCCCCTCGCCTATAATGTGGAACAGGACACGATTTCATCGGCGGAGGCAGAAATGCCGAAGGAACCCTGTGTCAGCATTATCGCTTCGCTGACTCGTCCAAAATCTCGCGGCCGGATAAAATTGGGCGCCGACAAGCGCCCGGTAATAGATCATCAGCTGCTTGGCGATGAACGCGACGTTGCCTCGATGGTGAAGGCAATGAAGTTCGTAAACGGGGTTTTCGCAACCAGCGCAATGCAGCAAATCATTATCGGCGACCGGTCACCCGACCCCATTCCAGCAAATGATGAAGAGTGGACGCAATATATCAGAGACAAGGCTTTGGTCACATATCACCCCGTCGGCTCCTGCCGCATGGGTGCGGATGATCGCGCAGTGGTCGATCCGCAATGCCGCGTCCGGGGAATTGGTGGGCTAAGGGTTGCGGATGCATCAATCATGCCGCGGATAACCAGCGGCAATACCAATGCAACGGCCATCATGATCGGTGAGAAGGTAGCTGAGACAATCCGTTCGGGACGCTGACCTGTCTATGCGTCTTTCGATTTCGGCGATGCGGCCTGACCCAGCCCGACCAGCTCTTCGCCGCTGTCGCAAACCAGCTTGATCAGCGAAAGGTCCATATGTGTCACATCGGCAAGCTCAAGCGCGGCCTGTGCGTCCTTGACGATCATACCCCATAAATTTTCGCGCAAGGACGCTTCTGCTGGATCTGTTGCAGGATCCTGTTCCCGGCTCCAGAAGATCATCGGTCCGACATTGGCATCGGCGGTGTCGTCAATCGCCTGAATGAGACGCGGTAGGTCGGTCCCAGTGGCCTTAGCCAGCTGGGCCGCCTCATACCCCGCCCTCAGACATCCTACAGCAGCGACATTCCGGACGATCTTTGCGGTCATGCCCGCACCGGGGCCACCCATATGCGCGACATAACGGGCAAACCCCTCAAGTACGGGTCTGACCCTGTCGAGCGGCTCTTGATCGGCGCCCACCAGACAAACCATACCGTGATCCGCCGATCGCGCAGCCCCCATGACACCACAATCAATCAGCGTGACCCCTGCGGCATCCGTAACGGCGCGAATACGCTCAAGGTCGCTGAGCGCAACAGTGGCGAGCAGGACGATAATCTGATCCTTGTTGCCAGCCGCCAGAACGCCGTTCGGGCCGCGGAGAACATCAATCGCCTGATCGGCCGTAACGACCGCGATCAGGACGACATCGCATTTCCTTGCCAGTTCGATTGGCGATTGTTCGATCGGCGGCAAATCATCGCCCAGATTGTCTCGCACATCGTAAATTGCAGAGAGCAGCCCCTTTCGTTGCAGGCACAGTGCGACCCCTCGCCCGACCTGGCCTATACCAATCACGCCTGCCCGGACGGTGTCGCCACCGCGCGAGCCTTTGTCTTCTGGATGCGAAAGTTCAATGTTCATTGTTCACCACGCGTGACCGGATAACTTGCTTGTTGCCTTCCCATGCATCAATCGGGTGTCAAAAGAAGGCCGTTATCGCGGAAGAACTTGCGGCGGATGCGCTCTCCACAATTCTTCAGATTATCGGAGAAGCGCTGCTTCGATGCCTTACCGCCCTCTCGATGGGGATAGTCCGTCGAAAAACAATAGACATCTTCGAGATGCGGAAAGCGCTCGAAATAGCTCGCCACGTCTTCAAAATAGAATGGCGTAACCCGAACCTGCCGGTTCAGATACTCGGAAGGTTTCATCGACAGGAACCCTGACATGCGATCCTTGAACTGAGCGGACCATAGGTCCATCCGTTCAGCCAGAGGGCCAACCCAATTCGCGCCTACCTCGATAGACCCGATGCGTAGCTCCGGGAATCTCTCAAGAACGCCGCCCATGATCATGGCAGAGAGAAAGACCTCTGATGCGAAGCCCAAAGTCGAACCCCAATAGGGCTGGATTCCCAGTTCTAAAGACTGATGCGCGGATTTGAAGGCAGGAACATTGCGGTCCCATGCCTGCGATCTGAATAGCGGGAATTCCGTGCCGATATGGAATGTGAGAGCGGACTGCGAAGAGGATATCAGGTCCCAGAACGGGTCAAGCTCTGCATCGGCCGGAGACAATCCGGCGGGCGGGGTGCCATTGGGAATCACGAAAGCCCTGATGCCCTTGTCGATCAGGTGCTTGGTGTCTTTCAGCATCTGCTCGATGGAGTCGGTCGGGATCATGCCGATCGGCCGTCCCCGGATACCCATTTCCCGGGCGATCTCGATACACCATTCGTTGTGACCACGGGCAATGGTTCTCGACAGGCCCAATGCATCAACTGTACCGGGCTCGAAACCCATATAGTCCGGGGCAGAAGGATTATGCTCCAGGAACAGGGCGACGGTGCCATAGCCCGGATAGATTAGCTGGCGGTCGATGCCCATCGCATCCATTGCTTCGATGCGACGGGAAAAATCAATCGCAGCCGGTGCGCCAGGCCCCTTGACGTTCCAAACGCTGTCCTCGTTGATTTCGATGTCGTCTGCGGCAATGTCAGGCCGAACCAGACTATTGGCGCCGCCGTCAACCAGCCGCTCCATATTGCTGCATAGCCTTACCGCCTCTTCGGCAGATTCGCCGAACAGATCTTTCCAGAAATGAACGGGCGCCATTTCATGGGAGTCCAGGTCTATACTGTGGGTCAGATAATCCTGCTCAGCCTGTTCGTGGCTGGCTAACGCGGACGATTGCATCGAAATCTCTCCTGTACTGCACTTGGACGATCGGTAAACAGGGATAGTCCCATCGCGGACTTTGCAACCAGTGCTCACTCCTGATCGTCTACTGACTTGCTACAGTGTATGGGAAAGGCGGCCTTTCACAAAGTCGAGCCCGACTAAATCATATGCGTGATGGCAGCTGCTTAAAAGCCGGGGACCAGGTGGCTAAGCCGATGCTGCGTTATTGGCCGGGAGCAAGTTCCGCCCAAGTGATAAGGGCAGCATCTATTTCGTCTCGTGCGTTCTGGCGGCATGCGCCAGCGACCATTGTCAGTACGCCTTTAATGATGATCGGTCCGAAATCGGCGCCTTCAACACGGCCAAGTGCCCAGTCCAAACCCAAGGCATAGCGATAACGAACCAGATCTTCGATCAGTATCTGGGGGTCTACCCATGGTTGTAATTGGCCATCGCGATACAGGCGTTCGACCCACGGCCGATGCGAGTGGGCCGCGATTTCAAAAATCGTACGCCGAACGTCATCGTCCGCATCCGGGGAAAAGAATGCCGCCAGCAAAGCGCGTGTATAACTGCGGACTTCCAGATTACGGCGGATCACAACATCCAGATGTTCGATCATACGCGCAGGCGAGGCTGGCTCCGTCCGGTAACGTATCTTTTTCTCGAAATCTTCGAAATATTTGTAGATCGCTGCTGCAATCAGAAGATCGCGGTTCCTGAATATATTGTACAAGGTACGCTTCGCCACCTGGGCCTGTTCGGCGACCTCATCCATGCTGATGTCATGTATATCTTTTTCGGCGATCAATTGTCTGGCCGCCGCCAATATACGGTGCCGCCGCTCGATAATGGACGGACTGGAATAGCCCCCTCTGCGACCGGAACGTGGAGCGTCTGTTTTCTCGTCAGCCTGCAATGTGGTTTTCTGTCCTACTGCCACCTGCGTATTATACTCCGATCAGTCTCGCGGCTCTTTCGCGATGATAGGCGACATTCCCGCAGAACATGTCGGCCGCATAAGCGCGCTTCAAATACAGACCTGCATCATGCTCGTCGGTCATCCCGATACCGCCATGCATCTGTATCATTTCCCGGGCAACCTTATGGAAGACCTTTCCCGCCATTATTTTTGCAACGGATGCCAGCAATGGGGCCCTCTCCTCCTGCCGGTCAATGGCGCGCAAGGCATCATAGACCGCCGCCCGGGCCAGGCCGATTTCACCAAGCATGTCCGCTGCGCGGTGCTGCAACGCCTGGAATGATCCAATCAGTTTTCCAAACTGAACCCGGGTTTTGAGATAGTCTATGGTGGTCTCGAATGCCTGGGTAGCGCCGCCCAGCATTTCCGCCGCTACGACGGCGGATGTTCGCTCCAGCACGGCCTCTGCCAAGGTTGCTCCCTCGTTCAATTGGCCGAGGATGTGGTCATCCGTCACCACAACATTGTTGAATGTAATCGTCGCGCGGCCTCGCACGTCCGCTTCTTCCAGAGGTCGACGGTCGATGCCGCTTTGGTCCGCAGAGCACAGAAAGAGCGTGATGCCCTTTTTGCCCGGCTGGCCCTTTCCCGACTGACTTTGCGTTTGCGCAGCCACGACAATGACATGTGCGGCCATTCCCGCCTCAACAGCATGTTTGCAGCCGCTGAGCGTCCAGCCATTATCTACCTGTATCGCTTCGACGCTCGAACGGGTGAGATCGGTCCGGCGGCCCTCTTCGATCGCGAGAGTTCCTATGCAGTCGCCCGAGGAGAGAATTGGCAGCAATTTTTGCTTTTGCTCTTCCGTGCCGCCGAGAATGAGGGCCGAAACGGCTCCGACTGCGCTGGGGATCAGTGGCGAAGGGGTCAAGGTGCGGCCCAGCTCCTCGACAAGCATGCCCATGCTCTCGAACCCGAAATCATGGCCGCCATATTCTTCGGGGACAAGCATGCCGGCCCACCCCATTTCGGCCATTTCGGCAAAGAGGGCAGAGTCATAGCCCAGCTCCGAATGGTTCTTGCGTATGTCGCGTACAAGCGTTGTGGGCGCACGCTGGCGCACCCATGCGCGCGCCGCATCGGCCAACATTTCACGTTCTTCATAAGTGACTTCGGTCATGACGCTCTCTTCATCATGATGGCAACTGCAATACTTGTTTTGCAGTGATGTTGTTCTGGATTTCATGGCTGCCGCCATAAATGGAGAATGCGCGGCTATAGAGCCACTCGCTTACAATCTCCTGTTCTTCGCTATCGTTGTTGGAAGGAAGCCATCCAAGAGCATGACTGCCCAATATCTCCACCGCGAGATCATATCGTTCCTGCGCCACACGCGCGCCGATATTCTTGAGCGAGGAATTGGAGATGGCGCCGGGCAGGCCGCGTTCCTTTGCTTCGAGCTGGGCACGCATCGCGGCTTCGAACGCCGTACCGGTCACCAGATGGTCGACAAGCCTGAACCGCAGATCAGGGTCTGCGAGCCTGCCCTGTTCGTCCAATCCAACCTGTTCCAGCGCGAGAGGCAGAAGATCGAGCGTCGCCCGGCGGCTTTCCGACAGGCCGTTTCGTTCGTGCTGCATCAACCTCTTGGCAACGGTCCATCCACCGTTCACTTCGCCAACGGTTTCGCTTTTGGGGACCTTCACATCCTCAAGAAAAACTTCGCAAAAATGTGTCACGCCATTGATGAGTTCGATTGGTCTGGCTTCGACACCAGGCGTCCGCATATCTATCAACAGGAAAGAGATGCCGCCCTGTTTGCTGCTGGTGTTGGTGCGCACCAGGCAAAAGCACCAGTCCGAAATATTGGCGAAGGACGTCCATATCTTCTGGCCGTTGACAAGCCAATGGTCGCCATGATCTTCGCAGCGTGTCTGAAGCGATGCCAGATCGGAGCCCGACCCCGGCTCGGAGAAACCCTGGCACCAGCGAATTTCTCCGCGCGCCATTGGGGGAAGGTGGCGCAGCTTTTGTTCTTCCGTGCCAAATTCAAGCAGGGTCGGACCAAGCATCATATTGCCCAAACCAACGATAGGGTTGAACGCGCCCGCCCGCGCCAGTTCCTGCTGAAGTATCTCTACCTGATCGGAATTGAGGCCGCCGCCGCCATATGCGGTCGGCCATGCCGGAGCGCCCCAACCCTTGGCCGCCATCAGACTGACCCATTGCTGGTAGTCATGGGATCTGTGGCGCTCGGTCGCTTCGGCGGGATTGTATGATGCGGTCAAACCCGCAAGCGACGAGGGAAAATTCTCGCTTATCCAAAGACGCGTTTCGTTGCGAAACCCTTCCAGATCGCTCTCCATTATAGATTCCTCAGGCCGTTGTGATGCCGGGTATCCGGTCACCGGCGATGCGCCAGAATGTGCACACCCGCAGCAACTTCGTCAAATGAAATATGCACGATGTGCAATTTTAGTTGCGTTTTAATCGCTGTGCTGCAAGAGTATGGAAAAGCTGCAGCACTTTCGCGCTGCGCGAAAACACGCTTTTGGGAGACAGTATGACAGGCACCCCCTCCTCTCCGTTGCAACGCGTTCAAAGCGGCGAAGAGCCTGAATTCGTCAGCTACTCAGTGCGCGATAATGTCGCGTGGGTGATGCTGGAGCGGCCAGACGTCGCAAACACCCAGAATCTGCGCTTGCTTGGCCAGCTCGATGACCTGTTCCGCTGCGCCGTTGATGACGCGGAAGTAAAGGCGATCGTGCTAGGAGGGCGCGGAAAGCATTTTTCGGCGGGGCATGATCTGGGCACGCCTGAACGCGACAAACATCTGGAACGTGATCGCGTGCACCTGTGGCCCAGCCACCTCGGGCTGGAGGGCGCCGAGAGCCAATATGTTCTGGAACAGGATGTGTATCTGGGCCTGTGCCGCCGGTGGCAGGAAATTCCCAAACCGATGATCGCCATGGTGCAGGGCGGCTGCATTGCAGGTGGCCTCATGCTGGCCTGGGTCTGCGATCTGATCATAGCGTCGGACGATGCGTTCTTTCAGGACCCCGTGGTGCGCATGGGCATACCCGGGGTCGAATATTTCGCGCATGCATTTGAATTGCCGCCGCGTGTGGCGAAGGAATTGCTTCTGCTGGGTGAACGCATGCCGGCCGAACGCGCCTATCAGTTTGGAATGGTGAACCGCATTTTCCCGCGCGATCAGCTTGAAAAGGGAGTGGAGGAGATCGCACAGGAACTGGCGGCCCGGCCCCGCTTTGGCGTGACGCTGACCAAGCAGGCCATCAATCATATCGAGGACCTGCGCGGGAAGCGCGCCGGAATGGACAGCGTCTTTCATATGCATCATCTCGCGCATGCCCATAACCAGCTGACAAACGACCATATTGTTGGCGGAATGGACGCCAAGAAGATGGCAGCCGCGAACAAGCGGAAAGCATAATGCCTTCCCTCATTTCCAGAACGGGCCGAAGGCCATCCTGAGGTAAACATGACGCATACCAAATTGTTTTCCGAGCTCTCGCTGCGCGACGTGACGCTCAAGAACCGCATCGTTGCTTCGCCAATGTGGCAATATAAGGGTGACAACGGTCATCCGACCGACTGGCATCTCATGAATCTGGGCCGGCTGGCCGACGGCGGTGCAGGCCTGGTCTTTCAGGAAGGAACGATCGTCAGTCCAAGCGGTCGCGGAACTGTTGGCGATATCGGCATTTGGGACGATGCGATGATACCGGAATATGCACGCATCGTTTCGCTGATTCGCGAAAATGGCGCAGTTCCGGGCATTCAGCTCATGCACGCGGGGCGCAAGGGCAGAATGATATCGGCAGCTGATGGAGGCGGCCCTCTTACGGCCGAGCATGGCGTCGAAGGCTGGGAAGACTGGGAAGTCGTCGCTCCCAGCGCGCTCGCGCATCCCGGTTATCCGCTACCACGTGAACTTGCCCGATCAGAAATTCTCTCCCTGGTGGATGACTGGATTGCTGCCGCACGGCGGGCGGCAGCCGCTGGATACGACGTTCTCGAAATCCATGCCGCGCACGGCTATCTGATCCATGAATTCATGTCGTCGGCGTCCAATATACGCACCGATGACTATGGCGGCAGCTTCGATAACCGCATCCGCTTCCTGACGGAAATCGTTGAGGGAATTCGGAGCGTCTGGCCTGCGTCCAAGCCGATATTCATCCGCATTTCGGTCGTCGATGGTGTAGGGTGGGAAATCGAGGACAGTGTGGAGCTGGTTAAACGCGTGGCTCCATTGGGCGTTGACCTGATCGACTGCTCTTCGGGCGGCATGACCGGCGCGGTCCTGACAGCCTCTACCTATGGCTATCAGGTGCATTTGGCCGAAGCAGTCCGCAGGGAGACTGGGGTCCCGACATCCGCCGTCGGACTGATCGCCCATGCCCAGCAGGCCGAGAATATTCTTCAATCAGGCGCCGCCGATCTCGTATTTCTGGCGCGGGAACTAATCTACAATCCGAATTGGCCGATTGATGCCGCACAAAAACTGGGCGACGATAATGGATTTTCGGTTGCCAATCGCCGGGCAGGATATTTCCTTAACCGGCGCGCGTCCGTAATGCCGCACTTTCTGCCCTCGACATTCCCCTCACCGGATGACGTTTGAGCCAGTATCCGCCGCGCCACTGCGGACGGCGTTTCAAACCCGTTCGATTATGATCGCAGGAGCCATGCCACCCGCCGCGCACATGGTGATGAGCGCGTAGCGCCCGCCGGTTCGCTCCAGCTCGTCGAGCGCCGTTCCGATCAGGATTGATCCTGTCGCGCCGATCGGGTGACCGAGCGCAATGGAACCGCCATTTACGTTCACTTTTGAGCGGTCGAGCTGCAAGTCCCGCACGCATTTCTCGACAACGACGGCAAATGCCTCATTGATTTCCCAGAGGTCGATATCCTCGATACCAAGTCCGGCCTTCGCCAAAACCTTGCGGATCGCGGGGACAGGCGCATTGAGCATCAATGTGGGATCATCGCCGACATTGGCGGTCGCGACGACCCGCGCGCGCGGCGTCAGGCCATGTTCCGCCGCATATTGCCGGGAAGCAAGCAGCAGGCCCGCCGCCCCGTCAACCACCCCGGATGACGACCCGGCATGATGCACCGGCTCAATCGTGAGGCCGGGATGTTTCCGGCGGATCATGTCGCCGAAGCTTGGCCCATCCTTGTCGGGCGACATATCGGCGATTTGCGCAAAGGCGGGCTTCAGCGCGGCCAGGCCTTCGGCTGTTGTGTCAGGGCGCGGATATTCGTCCTTCGCCAGCACGACTTGCCCCGTATCGTCGATAACAGGGACGATGCTGCGGTCGAAACGCCCTTCGGCAATCGCGGCGGCCGCGCGTTTCTGGCTTTCCAGCCCCAGCGCGTCCAGCGCTTCGCGCCCGATCCCTTCCAGCGAAGCAATGGCATCGGCGCACACGCCCTGCTGGGGTTGCGGATATTTCGCAGCAAGACGGGCATTATGAGCCCCCATGCGCATGGGCGTGAGCCCCGCGGCGATATCTTCCTGCATCATGGTCGCGGTCAGCGACATCATTTCCGTGCCGCCAGCGATGAGCAGGTCTTCCATACCGGACATGATTTGCGCCGCGGCGAGGCTGACCGAAGTTATGCCGCCACCGCAAAAGCGATCCAGCGTGGTTCCGCTGGCCTTGATATCATATCCCGCATCGAGCGCCGCCATGCGTCCGAGATCTCCGCCTTGCTTGCCGCGCTGCATGCTAGTTGACCAGATAATGTCGTCGATTTCGCCTGTATTCAGAGCGTTTCTCTCAGCAAGCGCTGCAAGAACGGTCGCGGCCAGATGCTGAGGATGGAGGTGCGCCAAGGCGCCCTTGCCGACCTTACCTATGCCCCTGGGCGTACGCACGGCGTCGATGATATAGGCGTCTGCCATCAGTTCACCTCACTTTGATCAAATTGCGCCCGCGCGCGATCAGGCTCCGCCGCTTTCTTCGGCGCTCCGGCCCTGTCCGCCCAGAACATCGGGCCGCCCTTGTAAACCGGCCAATGGCAGCAATGGATCGCCGCAACATCAATGTCCGATGCGTGCGGGACGATGCCCTGCTCAAGCATTCGCGCTCCCTCCTTCGCTACGGAAAAGAGCAGGCTTGTCAGAAGAGACTCGTCGGCTTTCGCCGTTGCGCCCGAAGCAGGGGCGTTGCCGGGATTGACGCCGATCGTCTGAAGATAGTCTGGAGGAAAGCCATAGTCGTAGAGAACATCATCAATTTGGCGCGGGGATGTGCCGCCTGAAATCGCGGCTTCGGCCTGATCGGCCAAGGCTTTCCTCATGCGGTCGGCGACAATATCTTCGCTGGCATCGCTGTTCGCGAACGATTTATCCGCTTTGCGCTTCGCGAAGAAATAATATCGCTGCGCATCTGATTCCGGCGACTCGCGCAGTTCCCCGAACAGCGCTCGCTCACGTGCGATACCGTCGTCGAATGGCAAGCTGACTGCCGCCTCAATCGCCCGGATAATATGCTCAGGCGCCTTGAATCCGCGCATCGCAGATGCATTTGCCCTGCGGAATTCATCGAACAGTTTTGGATCGAAAGATCCAGGCGCGATTTTATCGCCTCGGTCCCTTACGCGGTATAATGGGAGATTTTGCGCGACGACGCTGCGCGCATATTCGACAGCCATCCGGTGAAGCTGGCCTTCGTCCGCCAGTGCGTCGATCATTCCCAGTTCCAACGCCTTGGGCGCGGGCACCGGGTCACCATTGACGATCAGTTCAAGCGCGATCTTGGGACCAACCAGGCGCGGCAACCGCTGGGTTCCACCCGCTCCCGGAAGCAGGCCCAGTTTGACCTCGGGCAGGCCAACCTTCGCGGAAGGTACAGCGATGCGATAATGGCAGTTGAGCGCGAGTTCGTAGCCGCCGCCAAGCGCGGTTCCATGAATCGCGGCGATTACCGGTTTCGGACAATTCTCAATATGCTCGAGAACTTCCGGCAGGTTCGGACTCTGCGGAGGTTTCCCGAATTCCGAGATATCGGCCCCCGCGAAAAAGGTCCGTCCAGCGCATTGGATTACTATAGCGCTGACAGTATCGTCTTGTGTCAGTTGAGTAATTCCGGAAACAAGAGCGCGCCGGACAGCGGTTCCCAAGGCGTTCACAGGCGGCGAGTCTATCGTCAACACGCCAACTGCATCCTCAATTGCAATCCTGCTTATGTCATCCATCGGGCTGCGTCCTGCCTTGTTCTGTCACCTGGTGCGGTCCAAGCTTTGATACTGTTGGCCGAACTATACTGGCACCGCGCGCATTTCCGACGGTCAGGCCGAAACATTCAGATATGTGATGAATCCCGCTGGCACTTGTGCGCGCTCGGCAAGCGTGCGCATGCTAGCAATACTTTGAGAGGATCGTGCATCATAAGTGATCGTATCAAGGGAACAAGCAACCCTGGGGCAATCAACCAATAGATGACAAGTTTCCGTGAACAAGAAGCCTATCGAACAACACTCTATTGCTGACGGTCAAAATGCCGCGACGATGGCGCATGCGTTGCAGGGCACGCGCATTCTTGACCTCACCAGCGTCATCATGGGCCCGTACGGCACTCAGATTCTCGCGGATCATGGCGCAGACGTCATTTTCGTCGAACATCCGAAAAGCACAGGCACTCGTGAATTGGGTGCACAGGATTTTGCCGAGCTGTCCGGCATCTCGTTAAACCTCCTGAGAAACAAGCGTAGCCTCAGCATTGATCTCAAAAAGCCCGAAGGGCGTAGCGCGCTTTTGCATGTTGCGGCCAGCTGCGATGCCGTCGTCACCAATCTTCGCCCCACGCCCTTGAAAAGACTGGGCCTTACCGGCGACGACTTTCTCGCGGCAAATCCTGAGATCATATTTTGCCAGGCAATAGGGTTTCCAGGCGATAGCGAACGCGCCGACGACCCAGCCTATGATGACATCATCCAGTCGGAATGTGGGCTGGCCGATGCCTATCAGCGCGTTACAGGGCTGCCCCAGCTATGCCCGACAATTCTTGCAGACAAGGTGTGCGGTCTTGTTATCGCCAATTCCATCATGACAGCGCTTCTCCACAAGCAGAAGACGGGACAGGGGCAGAAAATCGAAATCCCGATGATTGATGTGATGAAGGCGTTCATGATGGTCGAGCATGGGGCCAACGGAGTCACTGACCCTGATGCTGGCGATGCGGGCTATATGCGCATATTGAATAGCGAACGCGGGCCACAAAAAACCAGCGATGGCTGGATCATGATACTCCCATATGGGCCGGAAGCCTATGACGCGATCTTCCAGGCGGGCGGACGTAACGACCTGGTGGGGGATCCGCGCACCCGCGGCCGGGGTCTCATGACCAACGCCGAATATCTTTACGCACAGTTGAGACCGATCATCGCCACGCGCACTACCGCAGAATGGCTTACTTTCTGCCGCCAGAACAAGATCCCTGTGGGGGCTGTGGAAGGGCTGAACGATATAGTGAGAGATTATCCGGTTGCCGATCACCCGGTGGTTGGATCCTATCGCCTGGTGCCGCCGCCCGTGCGCTTCTCGGTCACGCCGGCACAAATCAGGCAACCTGCGCCGATGCCGGGTGAGCATACCGAAGAGCTTCTTCTGGAGGCAGGATTGGACGAACCGAGCTTGGCGTCTATGGAAAAGCGGGGTATTATCCGCCGAAGGCCGGCCAAGGAACCCGTTGCGGGTCTATAAATATAACGGACGTCCAAAGCGATTGAGAGGAAGCATGTGTTTCCATGGCGAAAGCGCATAAAGACCTTGCCAATGCACTAGCGGCAGACAGGATTGCCGGTGAACAAGCGCTGCTGCCCGACGGAGTAATCAAATCGGCCGGGCGGGCACTGCAGGTTCTGGAACTGTTCGACCTGTTGCAGCGGGAATCGACCGTAGTTGAAATTGCCGACCTGCTTAAGCTTCCGCAGTCCAGCACGTCGATGCTTTTACGCAGCCTGGTCCGGATGGGCTATCTGCACCATGATCCTCATGCCCGCACATTCATCCCGACTATGTCGGTGGCCTTGCTGGGTAACTGGATCGACAGAAATGTCGTTGGCGACGGAGACCTTTTGCTGTTGATGAAGCGGCTTAACAGGGAGACCGGCCAGGCGGTCGTTCTGGCCTCGAGGACCGGGCTTTTCGCGCGCTACATTCACGTTATTCAGGCGACGGCTGCGGCGCGGCTATATATTGTACAAGGATCCCTGCGGTCACTTG
Source organism: Sphingobium sp. (assembly GCA_020446425.1). GTDB lineage: Bacteria > Pseudomonadota > Alphaproteobacteria > Sphingomonadales > Sphingomonadaceae > Sphingobium. The sequence goes on from JAGRES010000013.1 coordinate 274,041, forward strand.
TCCGCTCTGGCGTCGGCTATGTTCTGCTCTCTCAGATGGGGGACATGATGGCGCGCAGGCTGGCTTTGCGCATCAATGCCGAAGCGAAGGACGACGCGGAAAAGGTCGACATCCCGACCCTTCTCGAAAATCTGCAGACGGTCAGGGAACAGGGATACGCACTGACCACGAATCTCGTGACACTCGGCGGGGGCGTAATAGCGATGCAGCTGCCCGGCCCCCGTGACGGGGACTGCTCGCTGGTTATCGCTCTTGCGGGCATTACGGAAGTGCTGCGCACCCATGAGGCTGATTTTGTGGCAGCGATGCGCAATGAAATCAGTAACTACGGAAAATCTGTGGCGAGGAACCGCCCCATAAAGCCCTCCTCCGATCGGGAGTAACCAGCTCCGTCGTGATTGGCACGCTCCCGGACAATATCCTCTGACGGTGACTCTCTGAACATTGTTGTCGTGCTTCGCGAGCAGAATGGACTGTTCTCAATGGCGCCGTCCAGCAACGCGCATGATGTGCCCTTCATTAGGGTCAGCTCAACACTCTGCCACTTCATCATATATCTGATTAATGGCTCAATACCTGCCGAAATCACGAGCATTACATTGCCCCGCAACTGGCGAGCTTGTACCGTTTTGGAAGTGAAGATCGACATCAGATACGAAACAAAGGAGAGGTTATCGACGTGGCAACCGGGTGGTGGCCTCGTCATACGGTGGACGGCCTTCAAGATCGCTGCCAGCGGTTAGCCTCCATATTCCGCAATGCTCGAATGATAAGATTTTCGATGTCTTCAGGGCGCACTGCCTCAACTCGAAGTACATCAGTTCGATGTGGTTCCAATAGTTTCTGTTGGTGCATGCTCAAGTTTCGACGGAGTGTTTTCGATGAGTAAAATTGATGCAATGTTCAAGGACGATCGGTATGAATTCTTGCGCAAAAAATATCGTGAAGAGCGCGACCGGCGGATGCGTCCCGAAGGCGATGCGCAATATGTCCCCGTCAAAGGCAAATATGCACGTTATGTAGATCACGATCCCAATGTGGATGAAGTGATCGAGCGCGAACCCATCAACGACGAAGTCGGCACGATCATTATAGGCGGCGGGTGGGCCGGCCTGATGGCGGCGGGCCGCCTGACCGAGCAAGGTGTGCACGACATCCGTATCATTGATGATGCCGCGGATTTCGGCGGTGCATGGTACTGGAACCGATATCCGGGCTGCCAGTGCGATGTAGACAGCTACTGCTATCTCCCAATGTTGGAAGTAACTGGCTACATGCCGGAAAAGAAATATTCCGACGCACCGGAAATCTACGGCTATGCGCAGATTCTCGCCAAGCATTACAACCTGTATGACAAGGCTGTATTTCAGACGAGAGTGACGGAGATGCGCTGGAATGAATCCGCCAAGCGCTGGATATTGAAGACCAATCGCGGTGACGTAATGACGGCGCAATTCGTCGTCCTGGCTCCCGGTTTGACCAGTCGCGCAAAGCTGCCCAACATACCCGGGCTGGAGGATTTCAAAGGGCACGTGTTTCATACGTCACGCTGGGACTATGACTATACCGGCGGCAGCTACACTGACCCGCATTTGACGAATCTTGCCGACAAGAAAGTCGGTATCATCGGAACGGGTTGCACGGCTATTCAGTGCATTCCGTATTTGGCCGAGTCATCCGAGCATCTCACCGTATTTCAGCGGACGCCGTCAGCGATTGACGTTCGGGCCAATAAAGAGACCGATCCGGAGTGGTTCAGATCGCAGGAACCGGGATGGCAGATACGCCGCCGCAAGAATCTCGATGATCTTATCAACAATCGCACCGTTGAAGAGGACATGATACGCGACGGCTGGACGGATATAGCCTGGCGGCTGCAAGCAGGCGAGTTCCCGGTGGGCCAGATATCCTTCGACGATGACAGTCCAACCAAGATCGTGAAAGCCTTGGAACTGGCCGATTTCGAGAAGATGGCGGAGATTCGCGATCGCGTCGACGAAACCGTAAAAAACCCGGAAGTCGCGGAGAAACTGAAGGCCTGGTATGGCCATTTGTGCAAGCGGCCTACTTTCAACGACCAGTATCTCGATACGTTCAACCGGCCGAATGTAACATTGGTCGATACGGCGGACACTCAAGGCGTGGAACGCGTGACTGAAAATGGCGTGGTCGCAAACGGGGTAGAATATCCGCTGGATTGCCTCATCCTTTCGACCGGATTTGAGCAGGCCAGCAGCTATGATCTCCGCCTGGCAGTCGACATTTTCGGCCGTGATGGAGAATCGCTATACGATCATTGGGGGCAAGGCATGCGGACCTTGCACGGGCATTCGGTTCATGGTTTTCCCAACTGGTTCTTCATAGGGGCTTCCCAAGTGGGCGTGACATTCAATTTTGTCGCCGTTGTGGAACCGGTAGCGGAACATGTCGCCCACATCATCGCGGAAGCTCAACGCCAGGGCGCTGAAACGGTAGAAGCCACAGCGGAAGCAGAAGAGGCATGGGTCAAGGAAGTTAAGAAAAACATGCTGAACCTTGATTTCCTGGATGCCTGCACGCCCGGCTATTATAACAATGAGGGCAAGTTCCGGGAAGCAACCGCAACCTTCTGGGGCGACTGGTATTATGGCGGACTGTTCCATTTCATCGACATGCTGGCGGATTGGCGCAAGGCTGGAGATATGGAAGGCATGACGGTCGAATGAGGTAGATGCCTTTATTTTGCACGAACGCACGTTACTCAACGGCGTCTGCAAATATTCGCTGCCACCAGAAAATAGAGAGGGAGCCCGGCATAATGGCCCAGACAAATTTTGTACCGCCTTATAGTTTCGATGAATATAGCAAACGGTTTGCCGAACATTTCATCATGGAACGCACCAACGGCGTTATCGAAGTGCGTTTCCACACCAAGGGGTCGGAGGTGCTGTGGAGCATGGAGCTTCATCGCGCGCTCTGGCAGATGTTCCATACCATCGGGCAGGACCCGGAAAACGAGGTGATGATCCTCACCGGGACAGGAGATAACTGGATCCAGAAGCGCGACATGGAGAGTTATCACGAGAATCCAGCCGGCACCTACGACATCTGGTACAGGGATTCCACGAAGCTGATTGAAAGCATTTTATGGTCCGTCGATATCCCGACCATAGCTGCGATCAACGGCCCCGGGTTCCACACCGAGTTCGGCCTGTTGTGCGACCTTACCATTGCTGCCGAAGAAGCGGTGTTTTTCGAACCGCATTTTTCGATCGGTGTCGCACCGGGCGACGGCCAGTTCCTCACCTACCAGGCTCTCATGGGCGTCAAGCGCGCCAGCCATGTCATGTATCTGCGTGATGAAGGCATCAGTGCGGCGGAAGCGCTCGAATGGGGACTTGTGGGAGAAGTGCTTCCCAAAGAGCGTCTGATGCCGCGGGCCCGGGAAATGGCGGCGCAACTGATGAAGCAGCCGCGCACCGTTCGCCGCCTCACCACGCAGCTCGCGCGCAGGCCGCTGCGCCGTGCGGTGCAGGACGATTTGGGAACGCACATCGCGCACGAAATTTTCGGGGTGCATGAGACGCCGCGGTCGCTGAGCCATTTTGAGGACGATTGACATATCCTCGCCAACAGATGCTTTTTCGCAATGTCGGCAGGGAAAGTAGGCTAACTTGGTCGCTGGGGCGCCGATCGAATAAAGGGGCGGATAGTGGCTGGAGCGCTACAGGGCATAAGAATCATTGAGTTTGCGGGCCTTGGGCCTGCTCCATTTGCGGGAATGATGCTCGCTGATCATGGCGCAGAGGTCATTCGCGTCGAGCGACCGGGCGGACGGTTTTTCAGGGAAGAGGCTGCATCGCGCTCGCGCAGATCCATCATCGTCGACATGAAAAAGCCGGAGGGCGTGGAGCTGATAAAACGCCTTTGCAGGACAGCTGACGGGATAATTGAAGGCTTCCGTCCGGGGGTGATGGAAAAGCTGGGGCTGGGCCCGGATGTATTGCTGACGGACAATCCCAAGCTGGTTTATGGGCGGATCACCGGGTGGGGACAGACCGGCCCCTTGGCTCATGCGGCGGGGCACGATATCAATTATATCGCGCTTTCCGGCGCCCTTCACCTCGTTGGAAGAAAAGGCGAACCGCCCGTACCCCCTGTGAACATGGTCGGCGATTTTGGCGGTGGCGGAATGTTGATCGCATTCGGCATTGTATCCGCCCTGCTCGCCGTGAAAATGGGTCATCCAGGACAGGTCGTCGACGCAGCAATGACGGATGGCTCCGCATTGCTCGCTGCGATGCCTTATGGTCTCTTTGCGGCCGGTTATTACCGTGATGAGCGCGGGACAAACATAATCGACGGCGGGGCGCATTATTATGACTGTTATGAATGTGCCGATGGCCGCTATATCTCGATCGGTTCGATCGAGCCTGCGTTTTACGCTATTCTTCGGGAGAAATTGGGGTTGGCGGATGATCCAGCCTTTGATGCACAGCGAAATGTTGCGGCATGGCCGGAGCTGAAGCAAAAACTGGCATCGCTTTTCCGCAGCCGCTCCAGCGCTGAATGGTGCGCATTGCTGGAAGGTACGGATGCCTGTTTCGCACCTATTTTATCAATGACTGACGCCCCCCATCATCCGCACAATGTGGCTCGCAAAACCTTCCTGGAACTGGATGGGGTTGTTCAACCAGCACCTGCACCCCGTTTTTCCGAAACGCCGGCAGATACGCCATCGGCAACTGAAATGGGGCAGGATGGCGAGGCATTGTTGCGCGAACTGAATTACAGCGAAGAAGAGATCGAAAAAATGCGCGATATTATCGGTGCTTCTGGAATGACGCCCTAGATACAGCAAGGCTGATGAGCACCAGTCCCCGGTCAGCAAAATCTTAGACCAAGCTATGCCCATGCGATACATAAACATCCTGCATCCGGGGGCCAATACGGTAGCTGGCCGACTGGCTGGCGGCGAGCGTCGATGGCCTTTTCCATAAAAGCGCCACACCCGATGAAATGCAACGTGGCTTGACCGAGATATTGGCGGGCGGCAAGTTCGTAGTTGCGGAAGTGGCTGAGAAGCTGGAGGCCGAGCCGGAGCGCGCATCGCTTCCCAACATCATGAAGGCGCAGTCCAAGCCGCTCGCGCAGAAGAAGCCGGAGGAGTATGGCGTCGACATTACCCCGCGCCTTACCACGGTGACGGTATCCGAACCGCCGGTACGCCAGGCGGGCGTGAAGGTTGCTGACGTGGATGAACTGGTCGCCAAACTGAAAGCTCTGGGAGTGGCCGCTTAGTTTGTAGGGTTTGCCTGAGCCAGTTTTTCAAGAACGCCAAAGCGGTGTTTTCCAAGTGTCTGTTATTCTCAAAAATAATGTAGAGCACCGCAAATCATTTGTGCGAGCTGAGGCAATGCCAGCGGTTGTTGATCCATTGATTTATGAAAGCCTAACCACAGAGGAACGCCTACTGACCAATTGGGCGGCGGAAGGAAAACATATGACAGTTAAGGATGCGCAAAACGTGCTTGGTGATGGCGTTGATTGGCGCAAGGCCAAAAGCGTTCTCGATAGCTTGACTACCAAATATGTCTTGGAGCGCAAACCCGGAAAAGACCAGAATCGTCATAGAACATGGTATTTACGGAAAAAGCGTGGGCGCACGCCACATGCGTCATGGGGATAAACGGGTTGAAGTGATTGTAGAAGCAGTGGTGTACCGAGGCGAGCTACTGAATGCCTCGTTGCTCTGACAGCCCCCTATATATGAAGCGCACGCCCATCGGAAGCGAGCACACTTTCATGCAGCATTTCCGACAATGTGGGGTGCGGGAAAATCGTCGCAGCCAGCTTCCGGTCGGTGGCGCCCAGCTCCCTGCCAACCACATAACCGTGGATCAGTTCGGTGACTTCCGCCCCCACCATATGCGCACCGAGTAACTCGCCGGTCTTGGCATCTACCACAGTCTTGATGAAACCCTCGGCCTCGCCAAGCGCAATCGCCTTTCCATTGCCCGCAAAGGGGAATGTACCGACCTTTACCGAATAGCCTTCTTCTTTGGCCTTGGCTTCCGTCAGGCCAACCGATGCGACCTGCGGATGGCAATAGGTGCAGCCGGGAATGTTGCGCCTGTCCATCGCATGGGGCGCTTCGTCCTCTTCTTCCAATTCATATGCGATCATTTCCGCGGCGATAACGCCCTCGTGACTAGCCTTGTGTGCGAGCCACGGGCCGGGCGTCACATCGCCAATAGCCCACACGCCCGGAACATTCGTGCGGCCGAAACCATCTACCTCGATGATCCCGCGATCGGTCTTCACACCAAGATCCTCCAGTCCGATATTCTCGGTGTTGGGCTGGATCCCGATCGCAACAATCACATGGCTGAACTCGGTTTCCCGGACATTGCCGTTCTTGTCCTTGATCTTAGCAAAAACACCTTCGTCGTCGATGTCCAGCGCCTCGACGCTCGCCCCGGTCATGATAGCGATGCCCTGATTCTTGAGTGCTTTTTCGAGGAAGGCGGAAACATCGGCATCCTCGACAGGAACGATGCGGTCCATCATCTCGACGACCGTAACGTCCGCGCCCATGTCGTTGTAGAAGCTGGCAAACTCGATGCCGATGGCACCTGATCCGATCACCAGCAAATCTTCGGGCATCTCGCTGGGTGTCAGCGCATTGCGATAGGTCCAGACACGATTGCCGTCTGCCTGCGCGAAAGGAAGATCGCGCGCGCGCGCGCCAGTCGCGATGATGACATGCTCCGCCTTCAGCGTTTCTGACCCCTGCTCGTTCTTCACCTCGATTTCGCTCGGAGTGACCAGCCGACCTTCGCCCATATGAACCGCGATGCGGTTCTTCTTCATCAGGAAGGAGACGCCCTGACTTAGTCGATCCGCAACGCCGCGCGAGCGCTTCACCACTGCGTCGAGATCCGCCGTAATGTCCCTAGCGGCCAAGCCATAGTCCGCCGCATGCTTCATGGTGTGATAGACTTCGGCGGACCGCAGCAGTGCCTTGGTTGGGATGCAGCCCCAGTTGAGACAGATTCCTCCGAGATTTTCGCGCTCGACAATAGCAGTGTGCAGGCCGAGCTGCGCGCAACGGATCGCCGCGACATATCCTCCGGGACCAGAGCCCAGGATTACAACATCATAATTCCCAGAAATAATATCCTCCGTTCAACTCCGAGCGATATCTTTGGAATTGTTCTCCGGCTCGCTCACCTGACCGTACGCCTTCGCCTTCAAGGACGAACAACCATGCCTTGCGATGGATGAATCTTGCCCATGACCAACTTGTCATATGTTGCCAAAGTGGCCTCCGCGCCATCGACATAGGCGACGCCCATCCATTGACTGCTTCCGGTCACGAAATCCTCTGAATCCCGGTCGACGCGCTCTTGGAACACTTCCTGTCCCCACGCCCCGACGCGATCGCGGACATAATCCGGCCCAAACGCGAATTGCGGTGCCGGCCCGGGTATGGGAGGTGCCTGTTCACCCTCCGCCGCGTCGCCGGGCACAGCCGATAATAATCGGCTGGCAGTATGCGTGATACCGACAAGAAAGCTGTGCCTGAGCTTATCGCCAAGCGTTTCGTGAACCTGTTTCAGAATGTCCTCATTGCCGGACATATCCACTGATACCGCGGATTCCAAAGCGGTCAGCGCGGCGATATCGTCATAGGAAACGACTCTGTCGTAAAAGCCGGTCGAGCGGGTGAATTCGACATTCGCCGCGCTAGTGAGGCCAACCACTTCCCCTGCGTTCCTCCGCTTCAAAAGATAAGCGAGGCCGAGCGAGGTCTTGCTCGAAGCGCTGATGATGAGAATAGATTTCGCGCCATATTCACCATGCTGCTTGATGTCGTCGTCCATCACGAATGACATGAGGAAAACCGGTTCAAGCAGCGACCGTCGATCACGCTGATCTTCATTCCGCCGAGAGTCGCGATGATAGAGATTGTAGACCGCCGGAAGATGGGCCCGATGCGGCGATCCATCTGATATGGTCTTGGCGGTCGGCGCATTGACGGCAATGACCAGATGACTCGACATCGGCATATAGCCAAAGATGCGTTCGCCGGCTTTCAATTCGGGATGAAGGCTTTCCACGACTTCGGCATAGCCCCAGGTCGGTACGCGCCCCCAGCCATCGGGCGCCGGAAAAAATTCCCAGAAGCCGAGCTGATCCGCGGACGCCGCATAACTCAGCGTGTTCGCGGTCATGGCATAGCGCTCGATCCGCAAAAGAGCCTGGCCGGGCTGCAATTGGGGCACGACAGCCCCAACCACCCGCGCGCTCGAAAGATCGTCACGCCGAACGAGAAAATCATATGCTTCTGTCGCCGCCGCGGTTTTCTCTACCACCTGCATGGTCCGTCCTCTCTCGGTATCGAATTCTAGCTATTATTCATATCGGCGCGCGCTGTGATATTAAGACCACAATCAACCGGCCTGCCCTGCCGCCATACGTCAGTTTTTTGGCTTCGCGCGACATTCCTAGACATTGCATCACACCCGCTCGATAGCGAGCGCAAGTCCCTGCCCCACGCCAATGCACATAGTCACCAGTGCGCGGTGCCCGTTTCGCTTTTCGAGCGCTCGCGCGGCTGTCAACGCCAGGCGCGCACCGGACATGCCGAGCGGATGTCCCATCGCTATCGCCCCGCCATGCGGATTGGCATGGGCACTGGCGGGATCGACGCCGAGCGCGCGCAACGATGCAATCACCTGAGAGGCAAAAGCCTCATTGAGTTCGATCACATCGAAATCGTCGATTTTGAGATCAAGCCGTGCCATCAGCTTCTGGCTGGCGGGGACGGGCCCGACACCCATTACGCGTGGCTCGACACCTGCCGTCGCCATGCCCAACACGCGCGCCTTGGGAACAAGACCGTGACACGCAATGGCAGCCTCTGACGCGATGAACATTGCGGCGGCACCGTCATTCACACCTGACGCGTTCCCGGCCGTCACACTGCCGCCTTCCCGCACAACGGGACGAAGTTTTGCGAGTGTTTCGGTGGTCGTATCCGGGCGCGGATGTTCATCAACCGACACTACGGTATCGCCCTTCTTCCCGCTGATAGTGACCGGCGTGATCTCTCCGGCGAAATATCCCTCAGCCTGGGCCGTAGCCGTGCGCTGTTGGCTGCGAAGCGCATAGGCATCCTGATCCTCGCGGCTGACGCCATGATCAACGGCCACATTTTCCGCGGTTTCTGGCATGGAATCGACGCCATGCATCTTCTTCATCGCTGGATTGACGAACCGCCAACCGATGGTCGTATCCTCCAGCATCGCCTTGCGCGACCATGCAGCCTCGGCCTTGCCCATCACGAACGGCGCCCGCGACATGGATTCCACGCCTCCCGCGATTGCAAGGTCGATCTGTCCGGTCATCACCGCTCGCGCCGCCGTGCCCACGGCATCCGCGCCGCTGGCGCACAGACGGTTGATGGTGGTTCCGGGTACACTGACCGGCAGCCCGGCCAGCAGGGCGGCCATGCGCGCCACATTGCGATTGTCTTCACCGGCCTGATTGGCGCATCCCATAATCACCTCGTCGATCGACTGGGGATCGAGGTTCGGAACGCTTTCCAGCAAAGCCCTGATAGGGATGGCAGCCAGATCGTCGGCCCGAACCGGCGCGAGCGCGCCACCAAACCGGCCTATGGGAGTACGAAGCCCTTCGCAGATGAAAGCCTGTGTCACGTCATTCTCTTTCTTCAGCCCCTGGCCATTTCAAAGATTGCCAAACCCCTTGCCCTCGTCGGCAAGGCGGCAGAGTAATTCAGACGGCAGGAAATCCGCGCCATGGATCGACGCATAGTGGGACAGCCGGTCCCTCACATGGGCAAGTCCGACCGTATCCCCATAGAGCATCGGCCCGCCGCGATAGACCGGCCAGCCATAACCATTGACCCATACCACGTCGATGTCGGACGCGCGAAAGGCAATGCCTTCATCCAGGATTTTCGCGCCTTCGTTGATCATCGGATAGACGCAGCGTTCGAGAATCTCTTCGTCGTCAATCGCGCGCCGCTCTATACTCTGCCGCGCAGACATTTCCAGAATCACCTGCTCGACGAGCGGCGAAGGTGTCGGTCGGCGTTTCTCGTCATAATCGTAGAAACCCGCGCCGGTTTTCTGCCCGCGCCGGTCCATCTCGCACAAACGTTCGCGGATGGTTTCGCCTTTGGAGCTTTCTTTGCTCCACCCCAGATCCAGTCCCGCCAGATCGCTGATCTGGAACGGCCCCATCGGCATGCCGAAATCGTAAATCACGCGATCGACATCCCAGGGCATCGCGCCTTCTAGGATGAGCCTGTCAGCCTCGCGCCTGCGCTGCGCCAGCATGCGGTTGCCGATAAAACCGTGACAGACGCCGGACACCACGGCGACCTTGCCAATGGTTTTTGCGAGCTTCATGGCCGTCGCCAACACCGACGCATCCGTCTTTGCGCCGCGCACGACTTCCAGAAGCCGCATCACATTGGCGGGCGAGAAGAAATGCAGGCCGATGACCGACTCCGGGCGCGATGTCGCGGCTGCTATCTCATCGAGATCGAGATAGCTGGTGTTGCTGGCGAGGATCGCTCCGGGCTTGCATATGGTGTCGAGCTTGCCGAAAAGGTCGCGCTTAACGTCCATATTCTCATAGACCGCCTCGATCACCAGATCGCAACCGGCGAGCGCCTCCAGGTCCAGCACCGGATTGAGCAACGCCATATTGGCATCGACTGCCTCGGCGGTGATACGGCCGCGCTTCGCGCTATTCTCATAATTTTTGCGGATGGTGGCCACGCCGCGGTCGAGCGCCTCCTGCTGCATCTCAACGATTGTGACGGGGATGCCCGCAGACAGGAAATTCATGGCTATGCCGCCGCCCATCGTCCCGGCGCCGATAACGCCCACCTTGCCGACCGGGCGTATTTCAGCATCGCGCTGCAAGCCGGGGATTTTCCCTGCCTCCCGTTCGGCGAAGAAAATATGGCGCTGTGCTTTGGACTGGGTTCCCGCCCGCAATTCTTCGAACAACCGCCGCTCCAGCTTCATGCCTTCATCGAACGGCAAGCTGGACGCCGCCTCAATGGCCTGAATATTGGTTTCCGGTGCTGCGAACCCGCGGAATTTCCTCGCTTTGGCCTTGCGGAATTCAGAAAACAACTCGGGCGTCGCACCTTCGACCGGTAGATCGCGCGCGCGCCGGAGCGGTCGCTTTTCGCTCACGATTTTTCTGGCAAATGCAATGGCCGCCTCGCGCAGCCCGTTGGCTGGAGCCAGTTCGTCGATCAACCCTGCGTCCAGTGCCGTTTTCGCGCCGATGGGCGAACCACTTGTCACCATCTCCAGCGCCATGGCGGCTCCGATAAGGCGCGGAAGCCGCTGTGTCCCGCCCGCACCTGGTAGCAGGCCAAGCTTGACTTCGGGCAATCCGAGTTTTGCTGACGGAACGGCAACGCGATAATGGCACACAAGCGCAGTTTCCAGCCCGCCGCCGAGCGCCGTGCCATGGATCGCGGCGATCACTGCCTTGGGCGCGCCCTCGATCATCGCGAGCAAATCAACAAGGCTGGGTTCCTGCATCGGTTTGCCGAATTCGGAAATATCGGCCCCGGCAAAGAACGTCCGGCCTTCGCAGATGAGGACAATTGCCTCAACACCATCGTCCGCAAAGGCGTTTTCAAATGCCTGCCACAATCCCTGACGCACGGCAAAAGACAGCGCGTTTACCGGCGGAGAGTTGACTCTGATGACAGCGACGCCGCCATCAACGGTCAGGGATATGATATTCTGCTCGCTCACTTTCTTTCCTCGTTTTGAAGCGTCAACCGCCACGCTTCACGGTTTCCCGCGCGATCACGATCTGCTGGATTTGGCTGGTGCCTTCATAGATGCGAAGAGGCCGGACATCCCGGTAGAAGCGCTCGATCCCCGGTCCGGCGACATAGCCCGCTCCACCGTAAATCTGCACCGCGCGGTCGGCGACGCGCCCGACCATTTCGGAAGCGAACAGCTTGGCCGCAGAGGATTCCAGAGTAACGTCCGTACCGGCATCACGCTGACGCGCCGTCTCAAGCACCAGCGCGCGCGCCGCCAGTGTTTCTGTCTTACAGTCCGCGATCATCGCCTGGATCATTTGATGCTCGGCTAGCGGCTTGCCGAATTGATGCCGGTTTGCGGCATGCGCGACGCTGTCGGCAATCAGGCGCTCCGATATACCCACACAGAGCGCCGCGATATGCAGACGGCTGCGGTCCAATATGCGCATCGCGATCTTGAACCCCTGCCCCTCTTCACCCAGCAGATTGGCGGCCGGAACCAGAGCGTCTTCGAAATGAATGTCAGCAATCGCCGTGCCACGCTGGCCCATTTTCTTCTCGGGCATCCCCACCCGCACACCTGGCAGATCGCGCGGCACGAGAAATGCCGAGATGCCGCGTGCGCCGGGCGCGTCACTGGTGCGGGCCATCACGGTGAAAAGCTCAGCCTTATCTGCGTTGGTAATATAGATCTTGGTGCCGTTCAGCCGATAGCCATCGCCTTCGCGAACCGCTCGCGTCTGGACATTGCCTGGATCCGATCCTGCCTCGGCTTCGGTCAGGGCAAAGCTGGTGAGGATTTCGCCGCAGGCAATTTTAGGCAGCCAGTACGCCTTCTGTTGGTCGGTACCGGCCAGAATGATCCCCTGGCTGCCGATCCCCACATTGGTGCCGAACGTCGCGCGAAAGGATGGCGATGTCCTTCCCATTTCGAACAGGATGCGGGCTTCCTGTTCCATATTGAAGTCTAGCCCGCCATATTCTGTCGGGATCGACAAACCGAAGAGCCCGAGATTACGCATCCTGTCGACAAGATGCTCCGGCACTTCATCCTGTTCCTCAACCTGAGCCTCAGCAGGCCTCAGCCAATCCGTCACCAGATTGCGGACTCGCTCCAGAAATATGTCGAATGTCTCTCCGGAGGGAGTCACTTCATTCTCCAACACATGGCTCCGTTAGGACAGAAGAGCGGGAGCCCGTCCGGGCTCCCGCTCTGGCAGGCATTAAGTCGTCATCCAAGGCTGCACCCCTTGGCGACCGCTTGCCTAACCTGCCAGAAAGTCAGCGACCAATGCATTAACGGCAGCGGCGCTTTCGAGGTGGGGCATATGCCCCGAGTTCGGGAGGGTTTCGACTTTACCGCCAAACCCACCAATATTGCGGCCGGTGACGATCTGATCCTTTTCGCCGAACACCGCCAATGCAGGAGCAGTTACGCCAGAGGCTTTGCTGCGCAAGTCAGCCAGTGCGGCATCGCTCAGGGCGTTGTCAGCAATCTTCTGCAATGCGTCGTTTGCACCATCGACGCGTTTCGCGGCGATGAGGTCATCCAGCATTTCACGGGTCACCAGCGCCGAGTCAGCGAACAGCATTTCGACGAACGGTTGAATGGCCTTGCGCCGCTGCGCCGAGACGAAGCCCTCAATATACTCGTGATTGAGCGCCTCCCCGAATGCCGGCGGGCAAAGCAAAGCCAGCGACTTGACCTTATCAGGTGCCTTCAGTGCTACAACCTGTGCCACTGCGGAACCCATGGAATGGCCCGCAATGTGGAAGGTGTCGAGACCGACAGCATCCGCCCATGCGAGAATAGTGTCGGCAAGGGTATCGAGCGTGCCGTCGCCGACATCCTTAGACGAGCCGCCATGGCCGAGAAGATCCACCGCATAGGTGTCGCGCACCTGTGCCAAATCTGCCTGATTGAACATCCAGTTCGCGTGATCGCCGCCGAAGCCATGTAGCATGATAAGAGGCGTTTCTGCGTCCTCCGCCGCGGATGCGACTTTCATGAACCGGACTCGCTTGCCACCAGCTTCAATCGTTTCCGGCTCCGGCGCCGCAACGATATTGGCCGCTTCCAGCGCTTCGCGCTCTTTGTACTCGGCAATGAATGCCTCAATCGCAGCATCGTCCTCATCGGCGTCAGAAACGACGGCAATCAAATTGCCGACGCGCTTCACTTCGCCTTCATCCGCCGTCAGCGCGCGCAACGTACCAGAGACAGTGGCTTCCAGCACATTGGCGATCTTGCTTGTCTCAATGTCGACAATCTCCATGCCCGACTTGATCTCTGCGCCCTGTTCAACCTGCCATTTGGCGATGGTCCCTTCTTCCATGGCGAGTCCCCATTTGGGGACGAGGATAGCGTGCAAGCTCATTTCATCACCTTCTTGACAGCGGTTATGATCTTGTCGACCGAAGGCATGTAAATATCCTCCAGCGACGGCGAGAAAGGCACCGGCGTATGCGGCGCGGTCACGGTCGCGATCGGCCCCTTGAGATCATGGAAAGCGTGCTCCGCGACCAAGGCCGCAATATCGGCAGCCATGGAACAGCGCGGCGGACTTTCATCGACAACTACCAGGCGTCCGGTTTTCTCGACGCTCTCAAGAATGGTATCGACGTCAAGCGGACTGGTTGTCCGAGGATCAATTACCTCGACAGAAATGCCCTCCTTGGCAAGAACATCGGCAGCCTTGGCCGCGCGCTTTGCCATCATCGAGAATGCAACGATTGTCACATCATCGCCGTCTCGCGTAACAGCAGCTTCGCCGAACGGGATGATATACGGCTCGTCCGGAACTTCACCGGTCATGTCGTACATCGCCTTGTGCTCCAGGAAGATGACCGGGTCGTCATCGCGGATCGCCTGAATCATGAGCCCTTTTGCGTCATAAGGATTGGAAGGCATTACTACCTTCAGCCCCGGCACCATGGTGAACATTGGGTGCAGCGTCTGGCTATGCTGAGCGGCCGCTCGGAAACCGCCGCCAATCATCGCACGGACAACAAGCGGCGTGCGCGCCGTTCCACCGAACATGTATCGAAACTTCGCCGCCTGATTATAGATCATGTCGAAACACACACCGAGAAAGTCAACGAACATCATCTCGGCCACGGGGCGTAGACCGGTCAGCGCCGCGCCAGCAGCGGTTCCCATGATGGCGCTTTCAGTGATCGGCGTATCAATGACGCGGCGGCGGCCATATTTGCCCACCAGTCCCTTGGTAACGCCCAAAACACCGCCATAGGCATCTTCCGCATCGGGACCTTCACAGCCCGCGCCGCCGGACACATCTTCGCCAATAACGATAACATTTTCATCGCGCGCCATTTCGTGGTCGATCGCCTCGTTGATGGCTTCGCGGTATGATTTGGTTGGCATGTCTGCCCACTCCTTCAATAATAAGAAACGTAGACGTCGGTCTCGAGCTCTTTGGGGTCCGGGAATGCAGCAGCAGCAGCGCTATCGGCGGCGTCCTCGATGGTTTTCACGGCTTCCTTGTCGATCTCGTCCAGCTGGGCTTCCTCCAGCAGATTTGATTCAAGAACCTTCTTCCGGAAGATCTTGACCGGATCCATGAACTCACGCGTATGTTCGCGTTCATCCGGCGTGCGGTAGAGCATCGGATCACCGACAAAATGTCCGCCAAACCGGCGATTGACGGATTCAACAACCGAAGGCCCACCGCCGGACCGGCCACGCTCCACGGCTTCTCTCATCGCCTCATGAACGGCGAAGAAGTCGGTTCCATCTACCTTTACATGCGGCAGACCAAACGCCCCTGCGCGACCCGCAATATCTTTCGAGCCAACTGCATAATCATGCGACGTGCCTTCACCCCAGCCATTATTTTCATACAGGAAAATGACCGGCAGCTGCAGGACCACAGCCATGTTCAAAGCCTCGAAAACCAGTCCCTGATTGGAAGCGCCGTCACCCATGGAGCAAACCGACACGCCATCTTCGCCGCGCGTCTTGATTGTCAGCGCCGCACCGACAGCGAGCGGCGCCGTGCCGCCGACAATGCCGTTGGCGCCCAGCATACCGCGAGACAGGTCGGCGATATGCATCGAACCGCCCTTACCGCCGCACAGACCCGTGCTCTTGCCGTAGAGTTCCTGCATCATCGAATTGATGTCGCACCCCTTGGCAATCGAGTGCCCATGACCGCGGTGGGTAATGCTCAGCTTGTCGCGATCCGTCAGGTTCATGCCGGTGGCAACAGCCGTTGCTTCCTGGCCATAACAAAGGTGGACGAACCCTGGCACATTGCCATTTTCGAACTCGACGAACACACGTTCCTCAAATTCGCGGATGGTCCGCATCAGGCGGTATGCCCGCAACATGTCTTCACGACTGAGCTGCATTCAATATTCTCCTTTACACCGGTCAGCGCCGTTCCTTACGGTCCGGCGCCTCCCCCTAGATTTGCCGGGC
Source organism: Sphingobium sp. (assembly GCA_020446425.1). GTDB lineage: Bacteria > Pseudomonadota > Alphaproteobacteria > Sphingomonadales > Sphingomonadaceae > Sphingobium. The sequence goes on from JAGRES010000013.1 coordinate 290,297, forward strand.
CCGCGCAACCCGACGGTCGTGCAGCGCGAGATCCCCAAAACTCAATGATCCGGGGGGCATGGCCCCTCCGGACCCGGCATCACTGACGGAACTTGTATCCGAGCGAGATGCCCCACCAGCGCGGTTGGCCGAACTGTTCGTTGATCGTCGCGAAAGACGTCGTCAGATCGAACGCGCTGGTGAGATATTTCTTGTCAAAGATGTTCTTGACGAATGCCGCGACGCGCCACGTGTCGTCCGGCGCGCGATATTCCACCCGGCCATTGACCACTGCGTAGGACGGGATCTGCGTTGCCGGGTTATTGACAATATCCGAATGATATTTCGACGTGGCGCGAAAATCAGCCTGCACCGCCATGTCGCCACCCAATGCGGCAAAATCATACCGGACAAGGCCATTAAGATTCCATTTCGCGGCAAGCGGCATTTCACGATCATAGGTACGCAATGCCGGCGGCGGGGTCGTCACATCGTAAATCTTGGTATCGAGCAGACCACCGCCCAGCGAGACCAGCAACCCGTCAACGGGCCGAGCCATGATTTCAAGCTCGGCGCCGTAAATACGCGCCTTGTTGTTCGCGATGAACCCGCCGATGGTGGCGAAGCCAAACGCGTGGTAGCTCTTATAATCATAGTAGAAGGCCGAACCATTGACGGTCAGCTTGCGGTCGAGCAGGTCGGTCTTGACGCCTACTTCATACACATAGGCGAGTTCCGGCTTGTAGGGAATCTGGTCGGAGGTCGCCGAAATTTCGATGAAGCCGTTATTGAAACCGGCCCCTTTGGTGCCGCGGCTTACCGACGCATAGACAAGCGTATCGCGGTTCGGCTTGTAGTTGAGTTGAACCTTGGCTGCGAGGCTGCCTTTTTTCGACCGCGTCAGCGCCCCAACGGTTTCATCGGTGAAAATGTTGGAGGCGAATACACCTGTAACATTGGCACCGAACGGACGGCTCGGCCAGAAATCAGCCAGCGCCTCATCGGTCAGGTTATAGAATAGGTCCTGCTCGAAATGCTTGTTGTCCCGCGTCCAGCGCGCTCCAACCGCCAACGAAAGCTGGTCGGTAAAGCGGTGCTCGATATTGCCGAAAATCGCATAGGACCGCAGCCTCAGGGAGCCTTCCGCATCGGCGATAAAGAAGGGTACGCCGCCGCCTGGCCTGTCGTCCGCTGCGAAAACCGGCGCGGAATAGTGAATCCGGCCGTTCTGACGCAGATAATAGACACCCATGGTCCAGTCGGTCATCGGGCCGGATTTGGCGAGACGTAATTCCTGCGAGAAATGTTCGCTCTGCGACTGGTAATATGCCTGACCGTCATAGGCACCGAATGTGTAATCCTCGATGCTGTCACGGCTGTAATGGTTGAACCCGGAGACCGAGGTGAGCACGACATCACCGAAATCATAATTGAGGTTGAGAGCGGCATTGTAGGAACCCGCACCGATAAGCTCATGCAGCGTATTGTTGCGGGATGTCTTCCGGGGGCTGCGGCCCGTGCTGGGAGCAGGCGTTTCCACCAGACCGGTTACCGGATCGCGCGTCGCGAACACATGGTGATAGGTACCAGTGACGCCCTCGACATGACCATATTCAACCTTGAAATTACCGGTAAACGGCCCGCCATTATCGAAACCCAGCTGCCCGCGGATAGCATAAGTTTCCAGCTCGCCAGCGTCAGGCTGGCCATTGAGATTCTTTATCCAGGGATCATTCTCCTGATAGAGACCGGAAACGCGCACCGCCAGCCCGTCACCCATGGGCACATTGACGGCAGCCGTGGTGCGAAGCGTGTCGTAACGGCCATATTCGACCTCTCCGTCAAACAGGATTTCATCCTGATCCGGCTTGTTGGTGATGAAATGAATGATGCCGCCGGTGGTGTTCCGCCCGAAGAGCGTACCCTGCGGACCGCGCAGAACCTCAACCCGGTTGATGTCATAGGCGGGGAAACTACCCGCACCATTGGCTACCAGATAGACTTCGTCGATATAGGTGGAAACCGAAGACTCCGTGAAATCGTTAAAGTCGGGCAGCGAGACACCGCGCACCGAGAAGTTCGGGTTGAGCCCCGGGCCGAACACGGAGACGTTCTGAACATTGGGCACCTGGTTCACTACATCAACGGTCTCGCGAACGCCGGTGGATTCCAGGACATCGCTGGACAGTGCGGTAATGGATATGCCGACGTCCTGAAGGCGCTGCGCGCGCTTCTGGGCGGTCACGATGATCTCGCCGATTGCTGCGCCAGCCTCGTTGTCTTCAGCAGCTTCCTGAGCATAGGCCTGCGAAGCGACAAGCGCGGCGGCGGACACCATTCCAACGGTCAGATATCTGGATACACCAATCATGCGCTTCGGCGCGGGTAGCCCGTTACAAAACTTGTTGGTCATATTATTAATCCTTCCCCTCTGTATTCATTCGTTAGAACATGTTTTATTAGTTATCCGGCGATCTTCATTTCTGGCTTCATTTCTGGTCGGAGCATTCAACCATAAAGAAACCCTCCATCCACCGGTACGCCGGCACCGGTTACAAATGATGCGTAATCCGAACACAGGAACATGGTGACCTTCGCCACATCCTCCGGGCTGCCGAAGCGGCCAAGCGGCGTCTTGGCGGTGAGCCAGGACCGGCATTCGTCCGATCCTCCGAACCACCCCAGGTCGACACACTCATCTATGAGCTGATCGACCATATCGGTCTGTATGATGCCCGGATAAAGGCAGTTCACACGTATGTTGTAACCGCCCTTGCCAGCCTCAACTGCGGCCACCTTAGTGGCCCGCTCAACCGCCGCTTTCGATCCGGCATAAGCGGCCATGCCGCCTGCAGCAGCCTGAGATGAAATCGACGAAAGATTGACGATTGCGCCGCCTTTTCCGACGATTCCTCCCGGTCGCATTGAGCGAAAAGCCCACTTCATCCCGAGAAGCACGCCAACCACATTTATGTCCAGCAGTCGGCGCGCCACATCAGCATCGAAATCGACAAGCGGCATCGCAGCCTCAATACCCGCATTGTTGATCAGCACATCAAGGCCGCCACCCCAATCCGCGCACTGCTCAACAACCTGTTGCCAACGTTGCTCGTCTCGAACATCTTGCTGTAGAAACAGTGCATTGCCAGCAAGCTCTTCTACAAGCTCGGACCCCTCACGATCCAAAACATCTGACACAATGATATTCGCGCCAGCAGAATGAAACGCCCGGGCAATGCCCGCACCGATGCCGCGCGCGCCGCCGGTCACCAGTACAGTTTTCCCCGTAAAGTCCATCCTGCTCCTCATCATTATCGGCACGCCTGCTGTTGAGACGCATCTATAATTGCGGGCTAGGAGAAAGAGTTCATACACCAGAACAGATACGCAAACGCGCCCTAGGCATCCTCTCACTCTTCAACTGTACCACAACTGCCTTCACTCAAGCCCGTCACGGCTTTGTCATGTTGTTTCTATTGAGCCAGCCGGGGAAGCTCTTGCCGAGGTGCGCCGGGAATTTATCTTTGAACGCCAATTTTGGGAGTAAATTGAAAATCCCAGGATTTCTGCGGAAAATACACCTTCTCTCAATGCATTCCGACTTGACTTCTCTGCGGGCCCGCTCCACCTTGTCTCTGTTCCTCGGGGAGCTCCGGCATAGGAGCTGAGACACCGCTAACGGTTGCTGGAAACGGCAAGTCGGCTTGCGGAAACCCATTGAACCTGATCCGGCTCGCACCGGCGTAGGAAATGGAACCAGACGGGCATTACTTGCCTGTCCCACTCTCCCGTCACGCGAGTTGGAAATCCGTACACCAAGGCTTCAAACGCCGAGGCTGTGCAATGCGTTATTTTGGAGAAACATGATGGCAGACATACCCGCGAAGGCAGAGATAGGCGTGACGACTGGCCCGATCCGTGGCAGCCGCAAGGTGCATGTGGCGGCGCATAGCGGCAGCGGCGTTCGGGTGGCGATGCGCGAGATTGATCTGGAGCCCTCGAGCGGGGAACCCTCGATCCGCGTCTATGACACCTCCGGTCCCTATACAGACCCCGAGGCGCATATCGACATCATGGCGGGTCTGCCCAGCCTGCGCCGCGAGTGGATCATGGCGCGCGGCGATGTTGAGGAATATGACGCGCGCGCGGTAAAGCCCGAGGATAATGGTCAGCTCGGCCCGGACCGCAGCGGCGGCGTCCGCCCCTTCCCCAATGTCGTACAGCACCCGCTGCGCGCGAAGCCCGGCATGAACGTCTCCCAGATGCACTATGCCAAGCGCGGCATCATCACGCCGGAGATGGAATATGTCGCCGAGCGCGAGAATCTCGGCCGCGAGCGTCTTGCGGAATATGTGCGCGACGGTCAGGACTGGGGCGCATCCATCCCCGATTACGTCACTCCCGAATTTGTGCGCGATGAGGTCGCCCGCGGCCGCGCCATCATCCCCAACAACATCAACCACCCCGAAACCGAGCCGATGGCCATCGGCCGCAATTTCCTCGTCAAAATCAACGCCAATATCGGCAACAGCGCGGTCGCGTCCGACGTTGCCAGCGAAGTCGACAAGATGGTCTGGTCGATCCGCTGGGGCGCGGACACGGTGATGGACCTGTCGACAGGCCGCAACATCCACGACACGCGCGAATGGATCATCCGCAACTCGCCCGTCCCCATCGGCACCGTGCCCATCTATCAGGCGCTGGAGAAGGTCGGCGGCATTGCCGAGGAGCTGACCTGGGAGATCTTCCGCGACACGCTGATCGA
>JAGRES010000014.1 GCA_020446425.1 Sphingobium sp.
AATTGGCACGGGCCATGCACATATATTGGCATCTACCCCGCTTGACCCCCCGGGGGATGTCGGCGCCAAGTCTCCGGCTCCGCATCCCCCACCGGGAACCTCCCGAAAACCTGCTCAGTCCGCGCGCGCCACACCTGCATGCGTCAGCGCCTGCTGTAATTCACCGGCCTCGTACATTTCCATCATGATGTCGCAACCGCCAAGGAACTCGCCCTTCACATAGAGCTGCGGTATCGTTGGCCAGTCCGAATATTCCTTGATGCCCTGGCGGACTTCCTGGTCCTGCAGCACATCAACGCTTTCATATGCGACACCGAGATGATCGAGAATCGCGATGGCGCGGCTGGAAAAGCCGCACTGCGGGAAAAGCGGTGTGCCCTTCATGAAGAGCACGACGTCATTTCCCTTCACCATGGAATCGATGCGTGACTGAACATCCTGGCTCATTTTTTGCTCCTCAAGCTTGTTCTGGCGCTTACCCGGCCTTGTAGCGGGTCAAGCCCTTCAGGTGGGAACGCCCGTTGTCAATTGCAAGGCGTGCAGTACCCCACCCATACGGCCGCCCAGTGCCGAATATACCGCCTGATGCTGTTTTACGCGCGGCATGCCGCGAAAAGTCTCTGATACAACTTTGGCGGCGTAATGATCGCCATCGCCAGCCAGGTCGCTGATCTCGACCTGCGCATCCGGTATGGCGCCGCGGATCAGCTCGGCAATTTCATCGGCAGCCATCGGCATGACGTCACGACCTTCCCTTATTCCTGCGGCTCGATGAACATGCGGCGCGCAATCACTGCCTGCTCTTCAAGAGCAGCGCGCAAAGTCGCCTCGTCAATATCCACACCCGCGCTGGTCAGGTCGCCCATCAGCTTGCGGATCACATCCTCATCACCGGCTTCTTCAAAATCGGCCTGCACAACGGACTTGGCATAGGCATCGGTTTCTTCGGCTGTAAGACCCATTTTCGCACCTGCCCATTCACCCAGCAGGCGGTTGCGGCGCGCCGTTATGCGGAACTGCATTTCCTCGTCATGGGCGAATTTGGCTTCGAATGCGCGTTCGCGGTCTTGAAAGTCGGTCATAATGGCGTGGCCCCGTTAAGAGTGATGGTCGTATATCGTAAATAGGGTGCGCGTGCGGCTCAGGCAAGCTCAGGCGTGAGCCAAGGCTGCTGCGACTCCCGATCCTTTTCATAAGCGTCGATGCTAGCGGTGCTGGACAGCGTCAAACCGATCTCGTCCAGCCCGCCCAGCAAGCAGGATTTGCGGAATGGGTCGATTTCGAACTGGAAACGGTCCTGGAATGAGGTCGTGACGCTTTGTGCTTCCAGATCGACATGAATCGGATCGGTTTTGGCGACTTCCAGCAGCCTGTCGATCGCTTCCTGCGGCAGGGCGACGGTCAATATGCCGTTCTTGAATGCATTGCCGGAGAAAATATCGGAAAAGCTCGGCGCGATGACGACTTTCACGCCCATGTCGATGAGCGCCCAGGCCGCATGCTCCCGGCTGGAACCGCAGCCGAAATTATCGCCCGCGATCAGGATCGGGCTGCCCGCATATTCCGGATCGTCGAACACATTGCCGGGGTCTGCGCGCATCGCTTCGAACGCGCCCTTGCCCAAGCCGGAGCGTGTAATGCCCTTCAGCCATTTTGCAGCGATGATCATGTCGGTATCGACATTTTTAACGCCCAGCGGATAGGCGCGGCCCTCAACAGTTTTGATCGGTTCCATCAGTTGGCAGCCTCCGGAAATGCGGGAAGTTTCTCTATATCCCGCGCGTCATGTTGGATGAGGACGGTCGCCTTTTCGTTGGCCGCCAGCTGTTTAAAACGCTCCATCGACGCAACACTGTCAGCCCGGTTGGTATTGAAATCGGGCACGCCGTAGCTGTCGTAATTTTCATGGAAATGCGCGAGGTCCCCGGTCATCAGAAAGGTGCCACTTTCGGCCAGGCGTACCTGCAGACTGTGATGTCCCGGCGTATGCCCCGGCATATCGAGCATGACGACCGAACCGTCACCGAATATATCCTTGTCCTTGGCGACAACCTCAACAGCGCCACCGTCCTTTAGCCAGTGCATCAACGGAGCCGGATCAGCCCCGAAAGGAAGCGGATCGGCTGTCAAAGCATCCCAGTCGCCTTTGCCGATCAGCAGCTTGGCGTTCGGGAATTCGGCGGCCTGGCCAATATGGTCGAAATGATAATGGCTTATGCCGATCAAACTGATCTGCTCCGGCTTCACCTCCAGAGTGGCCAGCTGTTCCTTGATTGTCTTGTCCAGCGTCGGCGACATGGCGGCCTTGTCATCGAGGGCAGCTCCTTTCAACGCCTCGGGCAAGCCGGTATCCCATAGCATATAGGTGTCGCCATGCTGGATCAGATAGCAGCTATCCGTAAACCGCTTGCTCTGCCCCGTATAGGCATCTGTATCCGAAAAGGCATTCAGGTCATTGACCTGCACCGCACCGCAATCGAGCCGTGTCAGGCTGACTGGCACCGGATCGGCAGCGCGGCTGAGCGTACCCGCCATAACAGCGCTCGCCACGGCACCGGCTGTCAGCATCCAGAATGCGATTTTCATGCGGCCTCTCCCTCGGCGAACTCTCTTATATCCGTCAGATGCCCTGTAATCGCAGCCGCAGCGGCCATCGCGGGAGACACAAGATGCGTGCGTGCGCCTGGCCCCTGCCTACCCATGAAATTGCGGTTGGACGTCGATGCGCAACGTTCGCCAGCGGGTACCTTGTCCGGGTTCATGGCGAGGCACATGGAGCATCCCGGCTCGCGCCATTCAAAGCCGGCATCTATGAAGATGCGGTCAAGCCCCTCCTGCTCCGCCTGACGCTTGACGAGGCCGGAGCCGGGCACGATCAACGCCTGCTTGATGCGGCTCGCGACCTTGCGCCCCTTCACTACTGCGGCGGCGGCGCGCATATCCTCGATCCGGCTGTTGGTGCAACTGCCGATAAACACATGGTCGATCGTTACATCCTGCATGCGCTGACCGGCGGTCAGCCCCATATAATCGAGCGCCTTTTGCGCCGCCGCGCGCTTGGACGCGTCGGCAAAGCTCTCGGGTGCAGGCACTGTACTGGTGATGGACACGACATCTTCGGGGCTGGTGCCCCAGGTAACGCTTGGCGCGATATCGGCGGCGTCGATCACCACTGACCGGTCAAAGCTGGCGCCCTCATCCGTCGCCAGCGTCTTCCAATAGGCGACGGCCGCATCCCAATCCGCACCCTTGGGCGCCATCGGCCTGCCCTTTACGTAGGCGAAAGTCTTCTCGTCAGGCGCGAACAGGCCGGCGCGCGCGCCGCCCTCGATCGACATGTTGGAAACCGTCAGGCGTCCCTCGATGGACATTTCCTCGAACACCTTGCCGCGATATTCGATGACATGCCCCGTGCCGCCTGCCGTGCCGATCACGCCGATCACATGCAGGATCACGTCCTTGGGCGTCACGCCCGGACCGAGTTCGCCCTCGACGCGAATTTCCATCGTCTTGCTGGGTTTGAGCAACAAGGTTTGCGTGGCAAGCACATGCTCGACCTCGCTGGTGCCGATACCGAACGCCAGCGCGCCCAGCGCACCGTGCGCCGCCGTATGGCTGTCACCGCATACCAATGTCGTGCCCGGCAGGGTGAACCCCTGTTCCGGTCCAACCACATGAACGATGCCCTGTTCCGCATCGGTCGCACCGATATATTTGATCCCGAATTCAGGCGCATTACGTTCCAGCGCCGCCAGCTGCTGCGCACTTTCCGGGTCGGCAATCGGCAAGCGGTTACCCGCACCGTCCAGCCGCGCCGTCGTGGGAAGGTTATGATCCGGCACCGCCAGTGTGAGATCGGGTCGACGAACCTTGCGGCCCGCGATGCGCAGGCCTTCAAACGCCTGCGGGCTGGTCACCTCATGAACGAGATGCCGGTCAATATAGACCAGACAGGTGCCGTCATCGCGCCGTTCAACAACATGCGCGTCCCAGATTTTCTCATATAATGTGCGTGGCTGTGTCATGTCGCTGTCCCTAGTGTGGTAGATTTGAAATACGCAACAATTAATCGGTCAGCTCCAGAGCGTATTTCAAATCCATAAACCACACTAAAATCCTAATAATTGCTAGTGACCCTGATGAATCTGAAGTTCGTTGAACCCTAGCGGATATGTATGACGAACTTCAGATTCGGGTCACTAGCGCCAAGTTCCAACAAAAAAAAGAGGCCCGATCACAAAGAACCGGGCCCCTTCGTCTCGCCTGATTGCAGGTGTCAGGCGATATAATGCGCCGTGGTCTTCTCCGCGACTTCCTCAGCCGTCACACCCGGAGCCAGTTCGACCAGCTTGAAAGGACTGTTGCGGTCGGGCCGCTGGAACACCGCAAGGTCGGTGACGATCATATCGACGACATTCTTGCCGGTGAGCGGCAGCGTGCAGGCCGGGATAAACTTGGGATCACCGTTCTTGGAACAATGCTCCATCACGACGATGATCTTTTTCACACCCGCGACGAGATCCATCGCGCCGCCCATGCCCTTGATGAGCTTGCCGGGGATCATCCAGTTGGCGATGTCGCCATTTTCCGCGATTTCCATCGCGCCGAGAACGGCCAGGTTGATATGCCCGCCGCGAATCATCGCGAAGCTCTCTTCCGAACCGAAATAGGCCGAATGCGGCAGCTCGCTGATCGTTTGCTTGCCCGCATTGATGAGATCGGGATCGACTTCGTCATCATAAGGGAACGGACCGATGCCGAGCATGCCGTTCTCCGACTGCAAGGTCACCTGCATGCCCTTTGGCACATGGTTCGCCACCAGCGTCGGGATGCCGATACCAAGGTTGACGTAAAAACCGTCTTCCAGCTCCTGAGCGGCGCGCGCGGCCATCTGGTCACGGGTCCACCCCTTGGTGAGGCCATCATGTACAGTCATTATGCCGCCTCCCTTTCACGCACAGTACGGAACTCGATCTTCTTGTCGTAGGGCGCGCCCACGATCATGCGGTTGATATAGACGCCCGGGACATGAATGCAGTCCGGGTCGAGGCTACCGGCAGGAACAATCTCTTCCACTTCGGCGATGCAGACCTTGCCCGCACCCGCCATCGGCTGGTTGAAGTTCCGGGCGGTCTTGCGGAAAATCAGGTTGCCTGTTTCATCGGCTTTCCAGCCCTTGATGATCGAGATGTCGGCGAAGATACCTTCTTCAAGGATATATTCCTCCCCGTTGAAAATTTTCACTTCCTTGCCCTCGGCGATGACAGTGCCGACACCTGTCTTGGTGTAAAAGCCCGGAATGCCTGCCCCCGCCGCGCGGCAGCGCTCGGCCAGCGTACCTTGCGGGCAGAACTCCAGCTCCAGCTCGCCAGCAAGATACTGGCGCTCAAACTCCTTGTTCTCGCCGACATAGGAACTGATCATCTTCTTGATCTGGCGGGTTTCGAGCAGCTTGCCCAGCCCAACGCCCTGCACGCCCGCATTGTTGGACGCCACGGTCAGGTTCTTGACACCGCTGGCCTGAACCGCGTCGATCAGCTTATCAGGGATGCCGCACAGGCCGAAACCGCCCGCACAGATCGTCATGCCGTCAAACAGCAGCCCGTCCAGAGCTGCGGCGGCGTCGGAGTATAATTTCTTCGCCATTCCTGTCCTTCCTGTCGCCAGATGCGGCGTCCATAAACCGCACAATTCATCATTACCAATGATTTGTTTTTTGGGTTATACATAAACAATGCCTATAAATCGGATTGCCCTGTATCACCTCGAAACCCTGCAATGGATCGCCCGCCTGGGAACGTTCGGCGCGGCCGCCGAGCGTCTGAATACCACCCAGCCTACAATTTCCGCCCGGGTGCGGGAACTCGAGAGCCACCTTGGAGTCCAGTTATTCCGAAGAGATGGCCGAACGATGACATTGACGCCAGCTGGACGTCAATTTGTCCGCGAAAGCGAACCCATCATGGCGCGGTTCAGCAGCATCATCCATGGCTCCAACGATGTTTCCGAAGCCAGCGGCATCATACGCATAGGCGCGGGAGAGATCGCCGCCGCCAGCTGCCTGCCCGGTTTTGTTACCGAACTGCATAAGGAGCTGCCGAATGTTGCGCTGGAAATCGAAATCGCCCTCACCGCCGACCTGATCCAGCACCTGCTGACAGGCAAAACCGACCTTGTATTCGGCGCCGGGCGGATTGCACATCCTGCATTACAGGCGACGCCGATAGGAACCGTGGACCTGCTCTGGCTGTCGAGCCCCGCAGTGGTGGCGTCAATGGAGGATGGCGCATCGACGGACGCCTTCCCCTTATGGTCCCTGTCCAACCTGTCCCCGCTCTATCAGATCATGAAAGAGGCCATAGCCAAATCCGGCCTGTCCTTTCACTCTGTCAATCTGTGCAATAACGCCCGCTCGATGATCGACATCGTGATGTCCGGCAATGGCGTGGGCATATTCCCGCATTCCATGGTGCAACGTGAACTCAGGGAAAAAAGGCTGATGCCGTTCCCGGGTGCCATGGAAATTCCTGCCATTGAGTTTCAGGTGGCGGTCAAGGCCGGGGAAACCGACCCCTTGATACTGGAAATCTTCCGTCGCGCCAGCAAACTGGACATCGGCTTAACCGATACCCCGATCCCATCATGAAAAATGGCCGCCCTTAACGGGCGGCCTTTTTTAGCTATTCCAGCGCGATCAGATATCGTCGCCAAGAGCGCCTTCAACTTCGCCTTTGAACTGCTGGGCTTCACCCTTGCGTTCCTGGCGGCGGCCTTCTTCGCGTGTCTCCGGGTCTGAGCTTTTCTGCTTCAGATTGCCAATCGCTTCGTTGGTATTACCTTTAATTTTTTCAGTAAGTTCGCCCATGATTTTCTCCTTCCGTTTCGTTCAAGGGGTACTGAACCAACGGGAGGAGGACTCCATGGTTCCGGTAAATGCGGCGAAAGGAGTGCGTGACCGCTGAGACGCCCTTTCTGTCGGATCAGTGACGGGGTCATGCCCGCCCCTGTGCGGATTGTCAGGCTACCCCATAGAAATCATGTCTCGACTTCCCGCCATGCATGGCGCTAGATCGTCATCGAAATCCAAGGCCGGTTACCACAGGCCAATCGGGGGAAAATATGTCCGAGACACGAACGATATGGGTACTCAATGGGCCCAACCTCAATCTGCTCGGTACGCGTGAGCCGGAAATCTATGGCTATGACACGCTCGACGATATCGCCGCGCGCATGGAAGATGTCGCGGCACGCGCCCATGTCGAGATCGAATTCCGTCAGTCTAATCATGAGGGACATCTGATCGACTGGCTGCACGAGGCCAATGACGCGGGTGCACATGCGGTGATCCTGAATCCCGGCGGGCTGACGCACACCTCTGTCGCGCTACTCGACGCTATCAAGGCAATCAAGACGCCAGTGATTGAAACCCACCTGTCCAATCCGCATGCGCGCGAGGATTTCCGTCATAAATCCTATGCCGGCATGGGGGCGAAAGGAACGGTCGCAGGCTTCGGTTCCCTGTCTTACATGCTCGCGCTCGAAGCCGCTCTGGAGCTTTAAAAGCCCAAAGCCGGTTGCGCTCAGACGCAAAGCGCAATAGGCGAAGATGAAATTCGCTAGGCCGAACAGCTGAATTAGGGGTCATATGAACGATAAGACGAACAAGGGCGCAATGCAGATCGACGTGGATTTGGTCCGTGAACTGGCAGAAATGCTGGACAGCACCCAACTTTCCGAGATCGAGGTAGAAGATGGCGACCGCAAGATCCGCGTGGCGCGCCAACTGCATGCCGCCGCTGCTGCGCCCGCTCTCTTCGCACCCGCCGCACCGGCTCCAGCTGCGGCGCCCGCTGGCGCTCCCGAAGCCGGAGCCTCGCCGGCGACGGTGGCCGTGAACGGCAATGCCGTCAAATCGCCTATGGTCGGCACCGCTTATCTTGCCGCTGAACCAGGCGCCGCGCCCTTCATTCATGTCGGCAACCAGGTGAAGGCAGGTGACACGCTGCTGATCGTCGAAGCGATGAAGGTGATGAACCCGATCACCGCGCCCAGCGGCGGCACGGTGAAGGAAATCCTTGTCGATAATGGCCAGCCGGTGGAGTTCGACCAACCGCTGGTCGTCATCGAGTAAGGCGCGCCGATGAGTATCGAAAAGCTGTTGATCGCCAATCGCGGCGAGATCGCGCTGCGCATCCACCGCGCCTGTCATGAAATGGGCATCAAGACAGTGGCCGTGCATTCGACCGCCGATGCAGACGCCATGCATGTGCGCCTCGCCGACGAAGCGGTGTGCATCGGCCCGCCCGCGGCTAAGGACAGCTATCTCAACATCGCCAATATCATTTCCGCTGCCGAGATCTCCGGCGCGGACGCCATCCACCCCGGCTATGGCTTTCTCTCCGAAAATGCGCAGTTCGCCGAAATCGTCGAGGCACATGGCCTGATCTTTGTCGGCCCCAAGCCCGAGCATATCCGCATCATGGGCGACAAGGTGGAAGCCAAGCGTACCGCAGGCAAACTCGGCCTGCCGCTGGTCCCCGGCTCCGACGGCGCGATCAAGGATGTCACCGAAGCCAAAAAGCTGGCAAAGGAAATCGGCTACCCTGTGCTCATCAAGGCAGCGTCAGGCGGCGGCGGGCGCGGCATGAAGGTCGTGCCGGAGGAAGACCAGCTCGAAACGCTGATGAAGCAGGCGGGCAGCGAAGCCAAGGCAGCGTTCGGCGACGACACCGTCTATATGGAGAAATATCTCGGCAATCCGCGCCATATCGAGTTTCAGATTTTCGGCGACGGCGAAGGCAACGCCATCCATCTGGGCGAGCGCGACTGCTCGCTGCAACGCCGCCATCAGAAGGTGCTGGAAGAAGCGCCCTCCCCCGTCATTTCCGCCGCAGAGCGCGACCGCATGGGCGGCATCGTTGCCAAGGCGATGGCCGATATGAGCTATCGCGGCGCGGGCACCATTGAGTTCCTGTGGGAAAATGACGAATTCTACTTCATCGAGATGAACACCCGGCTTCAGGTCGAGCATCCGGTGACAGAGATGATCACCGGCGTCGACCTGGTGCGCGAACAGATCCGCATCGCCGAGGGCCGTTCGCTCTCCGTACCGCAGGAGGAACTGCGCTTCACCGGCCATGCGATCGAATGCCGCATCAATGCCGAGGATCCGGTCACCTTCGCACCCTCGCCCGGCACCGTCACCAGCTATCACGTACCTGGTGGCATGCATGTGCGCGTCGATAGCGGCCTGTACGATGGCTATAAGGTGCCTCCCTATTATGACAGCATGATCGGCAAGCTGATCGTCTATGGCCGCACACGCGAAGGCTGCATCATGCGCCTGCGCCGCGCGCTGGAGGAATATGTGATCGAGGGGATGAAGACCACCATCCCGCTGCACCAGAAGCTGCTCGATGACCCAGAGTTCCTGAATGGCGACTATACGATCAAGTGGCTGGAAGAGTGGTTGGCGAAGGACGAATAGCCTTTACAGACCATTCTCATTTCCATATTTCTTGAAATATGGAATCATCAGACGCCGTGGCCGCACTTTCGGCCCTTGCCCATGACACACGCCTTGGCCTTTTCCGTCTGCTGGTGCAGGCCGGAGATGCCGGAATGGCGGCAGGCGATATCGCCGAGCAACTGGATGTCGCGCCTTCCACCCTGTCGCATCATCTCACCCAGCTTGAGCAGGCCGGATTGATCGTCGCGCGGCGCAAGTCGCGTCATATCTTCTACGGCATCATCGTCGAGAATGTGAGCGCGCTGCTGTCTTATCTCACCGAAGAATGCTGCGCCGGACGCCCCGAGCTGTGTGGTATCGCCGCCGCGCAGGCAGATATATCCTCATGCTGAAACGCATATTGGCCGCCGAGGCGCTGGGCACATGCCTGCTGGTCGCAACCGTGGTTGGGTCCGGCATCATGGCTGAGCGACTGGCGTCGGGTAATATCGCGCTGGCGCTGCTCGGCAATACGGTGGCGACAGGGGCAGTCTTGTATGTGCTCATCTCGATATTCGCGCCAACAAGCGGAGCTCAGTTCAACCCGGCCGTCACCCTGTTCCTGGAACGCGAGCATAGCCGCATAGCCCTTATCATCGCACAGATCGGCGGCGGCGCAGCGGGTGCCGTGCTGGCGCATGCGATGTTCGGAGAGCCGCTATACGCCGCCAGCACCCATGTTCGCGCTACCTATGGCGAATGGCTGGGCGAGGCCGTGGCTACCTTCGGCCTGATCATGACGATTCGCCTGGCCGTAAAGCACCGCCCCGCCGCGCTCCCGGCTCTGGTGGCGGCCTGGATCACCGCAGGCTACTGGTTCACATCCTCGACCAGCTTTGCCAACCCGGCGGTTACGCTTGCGCGCACGATGACCGACAGCTTTTCCGGTATCCGCCCGCTCGATGCGCCTGCCTTTATTGCCATGCAGCTTCTGGGCGCGCTATTGGCGACACGATTCTCCGACTGGCTGACAAAGGAAGAGGCCCATGAAAGCGACCATCTGGCACAACCCGAAATGCGGCACATCGCGCAAGACGCTGGCCATTCTTGAGGAAACGCCCGGCGTCGAGGTCGAGGTAATCGAATATCTCAAGACGCCCTATACGCGTGAGAAGCTGATCCAGCTATTCAAGGATGCCGGAATGACAGCGAAAGAGGCGATCCGCCTGCGTGGAACGGACGCCGAGGAACGCGGCCTGCCGGGCATGAGCGACGAGCAGATTCTCGACGAAATGACAGCCAACTCGGCCTATGTCGGCCGACCCTTCGTCGAGACGGAAAAGGGCGTGCGCTATTGCCGCCCTCAGGAGGTAGTGCGCGAGATTTTGTGAGCGTCATCTGCGTTCACAAATAGCTCTCAACCGCCACGCTTTAGTCCGGGCACCAGCATCGCTACGCGGCTTTTATACGCCCGATACTCATCGCCGAAATAAGCGACCAGATCGCGCTCCTCCAGTGTGGCGCCTATCACGATATAGAGCGTCATCCCGACAGCGAACAGCAGGTGACCCGCGGTCATCGCCGGTATCGACCAGAAAGCAAGAAGCAAGCCGAAATAGAGAGGATGCCGCACCCATTTGTACAGGAAGGGCTGAACGAATTTCGGCGGTGAAGTTTCCTGCTTCTTCCACCCCTGCCACACCTGTTGCAGGCCAAACAGCTCGAAATGATTGATGAGGAATGTGCTCAGCAGCACAATGCCCCATCCTGCGGCAAAAAGCGCCCATAGCAGCACCTGTCCTGCCTGATGCTCAACGGACCAGATAGTTGCGGGCATCGGATGCCACAACAGCATGAGCACCCACAACAGCACCGTCGTCGCGAGAACATAGACGCTTCTCTCTATCGACGCCGGGATGATCTTCGTCCACCAGCTCTTGAAACCTTGCCGCGCCATCACACTATGCTGCACAGCGAATGACAGGATAAGCGCGACATTTACGAGTGCGGCCCACCCAGCTCCGGCGCCGGGCCCGCCGCGATCAATCGTGACGGGCATGAAAGGCAGATTCCCGACGAAAGCTATCAATATCAGGAACGTAACAAAGAAAAAGAGATAGGATATTGTACCAAATGAAAGATGGAATGTCCGTGCCATAATGCTTCTCCCCCAACTCCTCGCAGCACAATATGATATGTTTTCATGTGCTTACCGACTCCGGTGGATAGCATATCTCACGATTATCCGCACGGTTTAGCCTCTCGCTCCCCTGAAACAGCCCCGTGACCCAAAACGGTAACATTTCACTGATCTAGCGGCTTGCGTGACTCGCATGATGCGAGTTAGCATCTGCAGCATGAGCAAAGATTTGAAACTTGCGACAATCGCTGTCTACTCGCTGAAAGGCGGGGTCGGCAAAACCACCTTCGCCGTCAACCTCGCTTGGGCGGCCGCTAAAAGGAGCTCAAGGCGCACCCTGCTCTGGGATCTTGACCCGCAGGCGGCGGCCACATGGATGCTGTCCGCCAACATGAAGGGTCGCGACGAAGCACAAGCCATCTTCAGCAAAGATGTCGATATCGAGTCGCTGATTCGTCCATCCACCATCGAGGGGATAGACCTGATCGCGGCGGATACGTCGTTGCGCGGCTTGGACCGGCTGTTCTTCGAGCTGGGCAAGAAAAAGCGGCTGGCCAAGCTGACCGAGAGCCTTGCCAAGAAATATGACCGCATCATCCTCGATTGCCCGCCGGGATTGACCGAAACCAGCGAGCAGGTGCTGCGCGCCGCTGACATCGTGATCGTTCCCGTCATCCCCTCGCCGTTGTCGCAGCGGGCGCTGGGCGAGGTCGCCCGTTATCTGGTGCAGAATGACGGCAGCCACGCGCCGATATTGCCGGTCTATTCTATGGTGGATCGCAGACGCAAACTGCACCGCGAAACGCTGGAGCAGAACAAGAACTGGCCCGTAATACCCATGGCCAGCGCCGTCGAGCAGATGTCAGCGCGGCGCAAGCCCATCGGCGAATTCGCGGGCAGCGTTCCCGCCGCCAAGCAGTTCAACTTCCTGTGGCAGGCGATAGAAAAGCGGCTGGCGAAGCGCTAAGCCCACACGCTGCCTGCCTATTATCGGGAGGTACAATGCCCCTTATTATCCAATCTTTAAAATATCCTGCCTTACATTCTGCGGTCATAATTTGCCGAGAGAAGTAAGCCCATGCCTGCATCGTCGAACTCCAAGGGAACCGGTCTGAACAGCATTCCGGTCCGCTTCGGACTAATGTCAGCGGTGTTCATGGTTCTGGTAGCAGGCGCGGAATATGCGCTTCTCAAACCGCATTTCGATGCTGAACTCTATTCCGCCACTATCGCACTAGCCGGAATAGCGTTGATAATTCCGCCTATTATCACTTTTCTGGCGGCCAACAAGCTGGCCGGGATGATCCGGGCTTTGCGCGCCAGCACAGAGGCCATCATCGAAGGCGATATCGACAGCCCTGTGGATGTTGACTGCGCCTGTGAAGTGGGAGGCCTCGCCGACAGCTTCCGGGCGATGGTCGCGCGGCTCAATGCCAATATCCTGCGGATGAACGTACTGGCCTACACCGATTCGGTAACCGGACTGCCAAACCGCTCCGTCATCAACCATATAATCTCGCTCTCCAGAGAGCAGAACATGACGGAATGCGTGGGCGCGATGATGTTCATCGACCTGGACGGGTTCAAGCGCGTGAACGACACCTTCGGGCACGACATAGGGGATGAATTGCTGAGAGAGGTCAGCACGCGCATACTCGGCAGCGGCTTCGGCCTGACGCGTGCCGATATAGACAGCTGCACCACGACATTCGGCGAATTATGCACCAGTTGCCCCACCAAGCTGGTACTGGCGCGATTTGCAGGCGACGAGTTCCTGGTCATCCTGCCAAAGAGCTTGTGCAATACAAACCTTGAAGACCATGCCTCAAAAATTATCGAGAGCATTTCGCAAACCATCACCATTCAGGGCCATGAAATTCATATCGGCGCCAGCGTCGGCATTGCGGTCCGGTCCGACGATACAGGCGATCTCGAAGATCTTTTGATCCACTCGGATATCGCGATGTATGCCGCCAAGGAAAACGGCAAGAATGGGTACAGGTTCTTTGACCGCTCACTGAAAGACAAGGTCGATGAGCGCGCCTGCATAGAGGCCGATCTCCATCAGGCAATCGCATCGGACGAACTCACCCTGCACTTTCAGCCTAAAGTCGATGCGCGGACCATGGAAATGAAAGGGGTTGAGGCACTCGCCCGATGGCAACACCCCAGCCGGGGGATGATTTCGCCGGAGACATTTATCGGGATCGCCGAACAGAGCGGCCTCATGGTGCCGCTGGGCGACAGCATATTGCGTATGGCGGCCATGCAGATGCGCAACTGGCTCGACAGGGGCCTGGAAATACCCGTGGCCGTCAATGTTTCCGCCGTGCAATTTGAGCAGCCGAAACTGTCCAGCACCGTTCTGGACATTCTGGCCGCATATCAGGTTCCGCCATCGCTTTTATGCCTGGAAATCACGGAAACCGTGGCGATGTCCAGCTTCACTCAAACCAATGAGCGTATCGAACAGCTGCGCGCCGCTGGCATCAGTATATCTATCGACGATTTCGGTACCGGCTATTCCAACCTGTCACAGCTCGCGCGGCTCGAATTTGACTCCATCAAGATTGATCGCTCACTCGTTGCCGGTATCGGCGTCAATGCCAAAAGCGAAACGATGCTGAAAGCCATTGTCGGCATGGCCCGCGCTCTGGGGCATAATGTTATTGCCGAAGGAATAGAGACGGCTGAACAGCTCCATTTCCTGGCGCGGATCGGATGCGATCAGCTTCAGGGGTTCATGCTCGGCAAACCCATGCCGGCCGCCGAAGTAGATAGCTGGAGCATCGACGAGATTGTCGACCCAGTCGGAGCCATCATCGACAATCTGGGTGATAGGATACATGGCGCGGAGCCCCCAGTAGCGATACGAGCAGCAGGCTAAATGGCCTCATAAGAAAATCCCCCTCAGGCACAGGCCCAAGGGGGATTGCTAATTCATGGCAGCGGGTTCACGCCCCGCCGCTTGTTCGATCAGGCGCCGACGGCTTCGGCCTCGGCCACGTCCACCTTCACGCCCGGCCCCATCGAGGACGACAGAGCGATCTTGCGGACATATTTGCCCTTGGAGCCCGAGGGCTTCGCCTTGACGATGGCGTCCATGAACGCATCGAAATTCTTGCGCAGGTCGGCTTCGGAGAAGCTCGCCTTGCCAAGACCGGCGTGGATGATGCCCGCCTTTTCGACGCGGAATTCGATCTGACCGCCCTTGGCAGCTTTTACCGCTTCACCAACATTGGGCGTGACCGTGCCGAGCTTCGGGTTCGGCATCAGGCCCTTGGGGCCCAGAACCTTACCGAGACGGCCGACGAGGCCCATCATGTCGGGCGTGGCGATCACGCGTTCGAAGTCGATAGTGCCGCCCTGAATGGTTTCCAGCAGGTCCTCGGCGCCCACAACGTCCGCACCGGCCGCCTTGGCTTCTTCGGCCTTGTCGGCGCGTGCGAACACGGCGACGCGCACAGTCTTGCCCGTACCGGCCGGCAGGGTGACGACACCGCGCACCATCTGATCGGCGTGACGCGGGTCAACGCCTAGGTTCATTGCGACTTCGATGGTTTCATCGAACTTGGCGGTCGCGTTACTCTTGATCAGCGCAATCGCCTCGTCAATGCCGTGCAGCTTGTCACGGTCGACAGCGGTGGCGAGAGCCTTTGCTTTCTTGCTGAGTTTCACCATCTCTTAGCCCTCCACCACGGTGAGGCCCATCGCGATTGCGGAGCCTTCGATGATCTTCGTTGCCGCTTCAATGTCGTTGGCATTGAGGTCGGGCATCTTCACCTGCGCGATTTCGGCAAGCTGCGAGCGCTTGATCGACCCTGCGGAAACCTTGCCCGGCTCTTTAGAACCCGACTTCAGGTTGATCGCCTTCTTGATGAGGAAGGACGCGGGCGGAGTTTTCGTCTCGAACGTAAAGCTGCGATCGGCGTAGACAGTGATCTTCGTCGGGATCGGCGTGTTCTTTTCGAGGCCATCGGTCGCCGCGTTGAACGCCTTGCAGAATTCCATGATGTTGACGCCGCGCTGACCCAGTGCAGGGCCGATCGGCGGAGACGGATTGGCGGTACCAGCCGGCACCTGCAGATTGATATAACCTGCGATTTTCTTAGCCATGTTTCACTCACTCTATAGTTGAGCCGCCGCGTGTCGCCACACCTTGGCCCGGTTCAAGTTTAGCGGTATTGACGGAGAGCTTGTGGGCCCTCCTCCCGCGCTTATCTCCGGCTGTTACCCCGGAAATTCCTTCAAATCACTTTACCAGTTCAACGTCCTCAAAGCCCAGCTCCAGCGGCGTGGCGCGCCCGAAGATGGAAATGGACACCTTGACCCGGTTCTTGTCGAAATCCAGTTCCTCGACCGTGCCGGTGAAGCTTGCGAAGTTGCCGCTCGTCACCTTGACCGTGTCGCCGATCTCGTAATTCACGCTGATCTTCTGCTTCGGCGCGGCAGCAGCCTCTTCCTTGGTGTTGAGGATGCGCGCGGCTTCGGCTTCGCTGATCGGCTGCGGCTTGCCCGAAGATCCCAAAAATCCGGTTACCTTCGGCGTGTTTTTGACGAGGTGGTAAACGTCGTCGTTCATGCTCAGCTTGGCGAGCACATAGCCGGGGAAGAATTTGCGCTCCGACTGCACCTTCTTGCCGCGGCGAACCTCGGTCACGGTTTCGGTGGGCACCTCGACCTCTTCGACCAGTTGCGACAGGCCCATGCGCTCGGCTTCGGACAGGATCGATTCGCGAACCTTGTTCTCGAAACCCGAATAGGCATGAATGATGTACCAGCGCGCCATATATCGTTCCAAAATCCTCAAATAAGCCGTTCGTTACTGGCCTTGAGCCAGCGAGAGCAGCATGCGGACGACCCATCCGAAGAAAGAGTCGGTCCCGAAGAAGAAGAGGCCGAGCAGCGTGGTCATGATGACGACCATCACCGCCGTCATCATCGTTTCGCGGCCCGTGGGCCACACGATCTTCGATGCTTCCTGGCGGACCTGGCGAACAAATTCACCGGGGGATGTCTTGGCCACGCTTTTCAATCCAATTCTAAAACAGCACAAACCGCGAAGCGACAAGACTCCCTCCGGCCCTTGCCGGATAGGAGTCGCCACTCCGCGACCAATTCGACGCCGCCCATAGCCGCGCATTCGAAAATGCGCAAGTTTTGGCAGGAGTGGAGGGATTCGAACCCCCGGCATTCGGTTTTGGAGACCGACGCTCTACCAGCTGAGCTACACTCCTGTGCGGCGAAGGCGCTGGCATTAGCTTCCCCCGTCACCAAGTGCAAGCGATGAGTTGGGCAATATTGGCGCATATTCCCGGCAAATGAGGCTTGGAGCTGCGGGCCAGCTCTGCCAGATAGAATGTTATGCCCATCCCGCCGTTACTGCTTCTGCGCGCCTATGCCATCGGCATCTTCCCGATGGCGGACGACCGCAACGCCGACAAGGTCTATTGGGTGGAGCCTAAAAAGCGTGCAATCCTGCCCCTCGATCAGTTTCACCTGTCACGCTCGCTCGCAAAAACGATAAAATCCAATTACTTCCGGGTCAGTGTGAATGAAGATTTTGAGGCGGTCGTGCGCCTGTGCGCGCAGGCGGCGCCGGATCGCCCGACAACATGGATCAACCACGAAATCGAGGAAAGCTATGCCCAGTTGCACCGGCTGGGGTTTGCCCACAGTGTGGAATGCTGGGAAGAAGGAGCGCTAGTCGGTGGATTATACGGCGTTTCCCTGGGCCGCGCCTTCTTTGGCGAGAGCATGTTCTCGCGCCGCACCGATGCATCGAAGATTGCGCTGGCATGGCTGGTGGCGCGCATGCGGCTGGGCGGCTGCACCTTGCTCGACTGCCAGTTCATGACGGATCACCTGCGCTCACTCGGCGCGGTGGAAATCGCGCATCGCGATTATTGCGGATTGCTGGACGCGGCGCTTTCCGACGTTTCGCTGGACGACGAATCGGCGCTGTTATCCGCCGGCCCCGGCTCAGAGGCAGAGCGCGCCTTTGCGCCAGACCTGTCCGAAGCCTTGAGCGTATCCGGTCCGGTCTCGGGCCAGTTCATTGCGCAGCTTTTGACCCAGACATCGTAAATCGGGTGTTCGACCACATTGCGTTCCGGGCGTTCCTTGAACAGCCAGCCCGAAAAAATGCGCGTCCATTTTTCGTCCTTGGGCGTCTGCACGTCGAGCTGCACGAATGCTCCGGTTTCCTGGATATTCTCCCAAGGCGCCGTGGTTTCGCAGGCACGCAGCCGCACAATCGCCGCTCCGACGCGCAGCGCCTCGCCCGGCTTCATCTTCAGGTCGCGCGTCTCACCATTCCGCTTGTTTAGCAGGGCAATCACTGCCTCGCGCTGAGCCATCGGCGTCGCGCCGCTCTGGTCGGCGGCGGACATGGCAATCGGCCCCGCATCCGCCTCGGCTATGGGCGCGGAACTATTGCCTTGGGGAAGTTTACCGGAATCGCCGCAAGCCTGCGCCAGAAAGGGCAGCGCCAAGGCAGCGATAATCCTGCTGTTCACGCGTCGGGCGTCCACGCCTCATAATCCCCGGTCGCCATTGCCCGCTGTCCGCCGGATTCGATTGCGCCACGCGGGCGATATGCCTGCGCCGTACCGGTCTGGTTGGGGATATAGTCCTTTTCCCAGATGCGCGGCGGCGGCAAATGGCTTTCCGGCGGGCCTTCGAGGCTACCGTGCAGCCAGCCATGCCATTCGGCGGGTACGCGGCTCGCGTCGTTGGGGCCGTTATAAATGACCCAGCGACGCGGATTGCCATGCACATCCTTGCCGCCTTCATAATAGATATTGCCCATATGATCCTCGCCCACTTTCGAGCCTTTCATGGCCGAAAAGAGCGACGTGCCAATGGTGGCGCCTTCCCACCAGGTGAAGATTTTCATCAGCAATCCCATGGCCCGCCGATTAAGCCCATAGCGCGCTCTTGGCAAGCGCCCATGACATCAGTCAGGGCAATAATTGTCGGGCTCCGCGACCGGCTCCGGTTCAGCTTCCAGCGCGCATGCGCCCCACACAACCTCATCGCCCTCCTTGATGCCCAGCCTTTCCGCGTCACCGCCGCGCAGTTCCAGCACGGCCGCGACCGGATCCTCGGCAAAAACCGGCGTCATGTCACCCGGCTCGGCATTCGCGGCTATTCTGGCGATGCTGGTGTCCATGCGGATGAAGATCATGTCCAGTGATGTCGGCGTGTCCTTCATCCAGAAACTAGGCATGCGCGCCGGCAACATCGGGAAGAGCATGCCGTCACCGGCTTTCAGATCGGTACGGTACATCAGGCCTTTTTCCTGCTGGTCCGGCGTCAGGGCGATCTCGACCTTCAGGCGCGTATCCGCCTTGCCGCCCTGATGACGGATGACCACTGGGACGATATCGAGATGCTGGGCGTCACCTGGCGCAATATCGGAGGCTGGTGCCGCCTGGCCCGCATTGTCGCCCTCCGGCATTGCGGGCGAGCACGCCGCCAGCAAAGCGCATGCGCTCAGGTACAGATAATGTCTCATTCATTCGCTCCGTTCAGGAAACTCTCCGGGTGCGGCATCGACCCAGGCACGCGCCACCGCAAAATCATGCCCCGCGCGCAAGAATGCCGCGATCTGCTTCTCGCGCTGTTTGGGATCATCGCGTCCGTCATCTTCACGCGCATAGGGGCCAATGCGTTTCTTTCTGGCTAAGATATCGGCGGCGTCCCACTTCCCATGTTTCGCCTGCCGTTCCGCTTCGCTACGGTCCGTTTCAGCTACGCCATCGGCATGCAAAGCCTGCATAATGCGCCGCACACCCAGCCCGCGCCGCTCCATCGCGGCGCCTTTCATGCGCGCATAGCCAGCATCGTCGATATAGCCCAATTCTGCAAAACGCTCCGCCAAAGCATCCAGATCGGCGCTATTTTCCCCGTCCCAGCCCCTCTCGCGCAATTTGCGCTCCAGATAGCGTATCAAGCGCGCACGGGTCGTCGCAAACCGCCCGACATAGGCCAAAGCGAGCTCTCGCAGCCGTTCTTCATCAAGCGCTACCGGCTTGTTTCGGGGTCGATATCGTGCCATGCGCCATTTTTGTGCCACAGTCGCGTCTGATTTTGAACTTGTGTTATGCGCTACATGCGCCAAGCTGCGAAGGGACTGGGCCATTCAGTTGCCAGACAGAGACGAGAATATAAGGGCGGGCATACCGCACCATGGGACGCAACAACCAAAGGAAACGCCATTGGCCGACAAGGAAATGACAGACATTGGGGTTCTGGCAAGGCCTGCCGCTGCGGTTCAGGCACAGGCCGGAGCGCACGCTGATGCTTCCGCGCTGACGCCGCTGCCCAATGAGGATGCGCTGCCGCGCCGCTTTTCCGATTTTGCGACACTGGGCGAAGCTCTGGATTATGCTGCCTCTGGCACTCGCGGATTTAATTTTCATGACGCGCGCGGCAATCTCGCCCGCCCCTACCCTTATAGCGAGCTGCGTGCCGATGCGATTGCATGCGCCTATCGCCTGATCGCTCATGGCGTCCAGCCGCAGGACCGCATCGCGCTGGTCGCGGAAACCGGCGCGGAATTCGCACAGCTGTTCTTCGGCATCATCTATGCCGGTGCATGGCCGGTGCCGCTGCCGCTGCCTACCAGCTTCGGCGGCAAGGAAAGCTATATCGACCAGCTTTCGGTTCAGCTGCAAAGCTGCGACCCGAAAATCCTGTTCTTCCCGAATGAGCTCGCCGAAATGGCGGGCGAAGCCGCACGCCTGAACAATGTCGAAGGGCTCGATTTTGACGGTTTCCTCGCGCGCGAAGCCGCCCCCTGCCGCATTCCGGAGGCCAGCACGAACGACATCGCCTATCTGCAATATAGCAGCGGCTCGACCCGCTTTCCACACGGCGTCATCATTACGCACAAGGCGTTGCTGTCCAACCTCTCCGCGCACAGCCATGGTATGGAATTGCAGGACAGCGACCGCTGCATCAGCTGGCTGCCCTGGTATCATGACATGGGCCTTGTCGGCTGCTTCCTCTCACCGGTCGCCAATCAGGTGACGGTGGATTATCTCAAGACCGAGGATTTCGCCCGCCGCCCACTCGCCTGGCTGGATATGATCAGCCGCAACAAGGGCACCTCGATCAGCTATTCGCCGACCTTCGGCTATGACATCTGCGCGCGCCGCATGTCGAGCCAGACCAAGGCGTCGGACCGGTTCGACCTGTCCCGCTGGCGTCTGGCGGGTAATGGCGCGGACATGATCCGCCCCGACGTGATGCAGAGCTTCGTCGATGCCTTTGCCGAGGCCGGTTTCAGCCCCAACGCCTTCCTGCCCAGCTACGGGCTGGCGGAATCGACGCTGGCGGTCACCATCATGCCGCCGGGCGAAGGCATCCATGTGCAACTGGTCGAGGAAACCGACCTTTCCGGCGGGGACGCCACCGAAGGTCGCCCGCAGCGCTATCGCGCGATCGTCAATTGCGGAAAGCCGGTCAAGGACATGATCGTCGAGATCCGCGACGAGGATGGCGGCATCTTGAACGAAGGCCAGATCGGCAAGGTCTGGACCACTGGCCCGTCGCTGATGGAGGGCTATTTTCGCGACCAGGACGCCACCGACGCCTGCATGACCGACGGCTGGCTGGATACTGGCGACATGGGCTATATGTCCGATGGGTATCTCTACATCGTCGGCCGTGCCAAGGACATGATCATCATCAACGGCAAGAACCACTGGCCGCAGGATATCGAATGGGCGGTGGAGCAGCTTCCCGGCTTCAAGCAGGGCGACATCGCCGCTTTTTCGATCACTACACCGGGCGGCGAAGAAGCACCCGCCGTACTCGTGCATTGCCGCACATCGGATGTGGAAGAACGCACCAAGCTGCGCGACCAGATCCGCGACCGCGTGCGCGCGATTACCGGCATGAACTGCGTCGTTGAGCTGGTGCCGCCGCGCACCCTGCCCCGCACGTCATCGGGCAAGCTCAGCCGCTCCAAGGCGCGCAAGCTCTATCTGGAAGGCGAGATCGTTCCCTACGACATTGCGGCGTAAATTGGACAGTACGACAGTCATGCTCCGCCGATCAGGCGGGGCATGATCAGATCGAGCGACCCGAGCCCGAATAGTAACCGTCCTGCCGCCATAGATGCGAGCAGGAACAATATCAGTGCCCAGAGCATCAATATGCTCCCCGTCAGTCGCCAGCTTCGGGGCGGCAACCCCTGCACCAGAAACGTCACTATACCCGCGACATTGACGCAAACGAGGTTGATCAGGAACAGGAATAGCGCGTTCGCGCCGGCCACTGGGTAACCCGATCCAATGTAAATACCAGCCGCTGCAAGCGGAGGAACCAGGGCCACCGCGATCATGACGCCAACAAGCGAGAGCGACGCGCCGCGACTGAACGCCAGCACACCTGCCGCGCCGCAAGCCAGCGCCAGCATGATATCGGCAGGTTGCACAAGCGTGCGGTTCCTGAGCTCCGGCACCAGAGGGTCGATGGACATGCTGACACCCAGAAGCAGGCCAGCGATTATGGCGAACAGGCACCCGATAGCCAGCGTTGCCGCCGCCTGCCTGCCAAGCGTGATATTGCCCACGGTTGCAGCCAGCGCGAGGCCCATGGTTGGGCCAAGTAATGGCGCAATGATCATCGCGCCGATTACCACTGCCGTCTGGCCGCTGCGCATACCAAGCCCGGCAATGATCGCGGAAAGCGTGACGGTCAGAAGATAGGTCGGTTTGACATGAAGGCTTTCCTCGATGTCGTCATAAATCTCATCGGTACTGAGCCGGTCGCGGCTGAAAAACCGTTCGAGCGCTGTAGGAGGCGTGATATCACCTGAACGGGGCAATTCCGTTTCAGCAGTTTCTTCCATGGGTGGAATAACCGCTTCCAATTGAAAGATAACGGCTGTGAATGTCGGAACGGACGAGAATGCCTTGTCCAGCTCACCGATCAGGCGCTCGGTGTAACGCTGCTGGACAATACAACTATATTTTTCCTGGCCGCCGGGCACCGTTTCCCGCCAGAAACGCCGCGTATGTTTCGGCAATATCTGCTCAAGCCGTTCAATATCAGTATCAGGCAGATAAATCTCGACTAGCCGGGCGGACATCGAACCTCATCCAGTTCCAATAGGCCAATGACTATAGTCTCAATATCATATTACGCCCATGGCTTATTGTACCGCCAGAACGATCAGGTCCTCTTCCTGCGGCACAGCCGGTTCATAGGAGGGAAGCGGATCGAAGCTGTCGTCCGTCAACTCGGTCATATTGAGACCGGAGAGCTTGAAATGCCCCAGACGCATTTCCTCCAGCGACCGCCAGTTCTTGTTCAGGTTCAGTGCGCTGACGAACAATTCGCCGCGGCGCTCGAACATCAGATGCGGGGCCAGCCGCATTTCCCCACCATTATAGCGCGCGGTCACAATCCGTTGCCGCGCAATGGCTTCCATCAGTTTCAGTCTTCTTTCAGGCATATACCGGAAATCGCTATATCTATCATGTTCCATTCACTGCGCGAAATTCGACACAGATTGTGCAGCGCAGCATAGTTGCAGTCCATCGCCTGTCAACCAGACTCATGCATGGTGCGGAGTTCTTGCGCCCAGCCGTTTCAACAGGAATTATTTGCGGAACAGTTCCGCCAGTTCGCGCGGCTGTACAGAGGCAGGGCGGCTATCGACATGAGGCGCAGCGCCGCTCGCGCGGTTTGCAGTATCAGCGTCGCGACCGTCAAAACGCGTCCATCCGCCCGCACCCAGCCGCTCGAGCGGCTGGTATTTGACCTTGTACTGCATGCGCTCCGACCCTTCGACCCAATAGCCGAGATAGACATAGGGCAGGCCTGATTTACGGGCGCGCATGATGTGGTCGAGGATGATATAATTGCCCATGCCGGAGCGCTTCGCGCTGTCGGGCTCGAAGAAGCTGTAGATCATCGACAGGCCGTCACCCTGCTTGTCGGTCAGGCAGGCACCAACCAGGTCGCCGGGCGTTCCGTCCGTGGTCGGTTCGCGATATTCGATGATATAACTGTCGACGGGCGAATGCTCGACCATATCGGCATAGTCCAGCTCGTCCATCTCGGTCATGCCACCGCCCGGATGCCGCGCATGAAGATAGCGTTGCAGCAACCCATATTGCTCATCGGTCGACCAGGGCTTGCACACGCTGACCACCAGATCGCTGTTGCGGCGCATCAGCTTGCGCTGCGACGCGTTCGGTTTGAACTCTCCCGCAACGACGCGCACGGAAACGCAGGCCGAACAATCCGAGCAGCTCGGGCGATAGGCCACATTCTGCGAGCGGCGAAAGCCGATTCGGCCAAGCGCATCGTTCAGCTCACCGGCATTGGTGCCGGAAAGCTCCGTGAATACCTTCCGCTCACTCTTGCCCGGCAGATACGGGCAAGGGCTTGGGCTGGTCACGAAAAACCGGGGAAAACGGAACGGCGCGGTCAACTCGAACAAACCTCTCTAATCATCGACAACGCATGCAGCACAATGCAAATCACATCACTGTTATGCCGAGCATCCCTCGCCATTAAAAGGGGATTTACCACAAAAAGATTTACGGGGCGTTTTCAACCGCTTCCGTGCATCATTCCAGTTCGATACGCGTAACCGGATAACCCGCCTCGCGCAATGCGGCGATCAGCCTGTCGAGATGCGCCGCGTCGCGCGTTTCGCACTCTACGTCGAGCGACAACCCTTTTGCTGGCAAATTGGTAAAAATCCGCTGGTGCGACAGTTCCAATATATTGGCTGCCTGGTCGTTGAAGATTCGCGATACGTTATAGAGCATGCCCGGCCTGTCTTGCAGCTGGATACGCAAGCGCGCCAGACGACCGGAACGGGCGAGATCGCGTAGCAACACGTTGGCGAGCAGGCGCGTGTCCATATTGCCGCCGGTAAGCACCAGGCCGATCTTGCGCCCGGCGAAACGATCCTTGTGCGCCAGCAGCGCCGCAAGACCCGCAGCACCCGCACCCTCGACCACGGTCTTTTCGATCTGTACCATCAGGCTGACCGCGCGCTCCAGATCACGCTCACTGACCAGCAGGACATCGTCGACCAGCGCCTCGACCAGCTGGCGCGTCATCTGGCCCGGTTCCTTGACGGCAATGCCTTCAGCCAGCGTATCTCCATCGCAGCTGACGTCGACATGCTTCACATATCCGTACATGGACGGATACAGCTCGGCCTGCACGCCAATCAGGCTGATATCCGGGTTGATCCCGCGCGCGGCAATTCCCATGCCCGAAAGCAGGCCGCCGCCGCCGATAGGCACAACCAACGTATCAAGACCGGGGACATCCTCCAGCATTTCGAGCGCGACGGTGCCCTGCCCCGCAATGATATCGGGTTCATCGAACGGATGCACGAAGGTCAGTCCCTGCTCCGCTTCCAGCTCGCGCGCATGATTATAGGCTTCTTCGAACTTTTCGCCATGCAGCACCACGGTCGCGCCATGGCCCTCGGTCTGCATCACCTTGATCATCGGCGTGGGCTTGGGCATCACGATGGTGACAGGAACGCCAAGACGCGCGCCATGATAGGCAAGGCCCTGCGCATGGTTGCCTGCTGACGCGGCGATCACGCCGCGCGAACGTGCTTCCTCGCTGAGCGACAGCAAGCGATTGAGCGCACCGCGCTCCTTATAGGCTGCCGTAAACTGCAGGTTCTCGAACTTCAGCCAAACCTCTGCGCCAATGATCGCGGACAGAGTCTGGCTGCGCAGTGTCGGCGTACGAACGATCGCACCGCTAATTCGCGCATGGGCCGCACGCACATCGGCAATCGACACGGGCATCGCTGCCGGCGTGTCAACTTTGCGAAGGCTGGTCCCATGGTCCATTGGTTCAATCGTCCTTTCTCTCATATCAAGTGCCGTTTTGGGCAAAACACGCCCTATGCGCACTGGCGAAGAATGTCTATGGACGAGATATGGCAAAGATAGCGTTTATAGGGCTTGGCGTTATGGGCGGGCCGATGGCCGGGCACCTCGTCAATGCCGGTCACACCCTCACCGTATTCAATCGCACCATGTCGAAGGCGAGCGCCTGGGCTGATAAATATGGTGGCGAAGTTGCCGTCACCCCTGCTCAGGCAGCGCAGGAGGCCGACGTGGTCATCACCTGCGTCGGCAATGACGACGACCTCTCCTCGGTCACCTTGGGTAGTGACGGCGCGTTCCGCACCATGGCCGAGGGCACATTGTTCATCGACCATACCACGGTTTCGGCGCGTATCGCCCGCCAGCTCTCTGTCGAGGGCGAAAGCCGCCGCATCCATTGCGTCGACGCGCCGGTATCGGGTGGGCAGGTTGGCGCGGAAAATGGCGCACTGTCGATCATGTGCGGCGGCACGCAACCCGCATTTGACGCGGCGCGGCTGGTGATGGACTGCTATGCATCGCGCATTATTCATGTTGGCGCACCGGGTGCGGGGCAGACCACCAAGATGGTCAACCAGATTTGCATTGCAGGCGTACTTCAGGGCTTGTCGGAAGCCGTGCGTTTCGCGCAGGCCGCTGACCTTGATCTCGACAAGGTGTTCGAGGCGGTATCGGGCGGCGCAGCGCAAAGCTGGCAGATGAACAATCGCTGGGCGACCATGGCGAAGGATGAATTCGATTTCGGTTTCGCTATAGACTGGATGCGCAAGGATCTGGGCCTCGCGCTCGAAGAGGCGCGTTCCAACGGCGCTACGCTTCCTGTCACAGCTTTGGTCGATCAGTTCTACGCCGATGTGCAGGCCATGGGCGGCAACCGGCAGGACACCAGCGCGCTGGTGCGGAGGATCACCCGCAAGTGAATTTCCCGCTTTTTCCGCGGAGCGGAGCGATGGCGCTCGGCTGGGTGATGGCGTTTATGCTGCTCGCGCCTTCAGCCGATGCCCGCAAGAAGCGCGAGGAGCTACCTCCCGCCACGACCGGCCTGATCGACAATGTCAATGGCATCGCCATCGGCAAGGATGGCTTTATCGAGCGCTTCACCGGGCTACTGATCGACAAGGACGGGCGCGTCGAACGCCGCCTGTCCCGCGACGACAAGCGTCCAGAGAGACTTTCCTATCGCCACGATGCACAGGGCAAGACGCTGATTCCGTCCTTTATCGAAGGGCATAACCATGTAATCGACACCGGCATCGCGCTGATGACACTGGACCTGTCGGAAAGCCGCTCGCTTGCCGAGGCGCAGGCAAAAATCGCCGCCTATGCGCAGGCCAATCCAGGCCGCAGATGGATATTGGGCCGCGGCTGGGACGCTGCGCGCTGGGGTACGCCGGATCGCATGCCCACGCCCGCCGATCTCGACGCCGCCGTGGCCGACACGCCCGCATGGCTGCTGAGCAGCGATGGCAAGACGGGCTGGGCCAACAGTGCGACCCTGCGCCTCGCGAAAATGAAAGCCACCGCCACGCTTTCCGGTACGGCGAAAGAGCAGATGGAGCGCGTGGTCCCCGCCCCTGCGCCCAAGGATCGCGACATCGCTCTCGACAAGGCGCAGCGTTTCTATATCGAGCGCGGCATCAGCACCGTCACCGACATGGGAACGGACATTCTCGACTGGCAGGCGTTTCGCCGCGCGGGCGACCGAGGCGCGCTACGTGTCCGCATTATCGGTTACGCTGATAGTATCGACGATATGATCACCATTGCCGGTTCGGCGCCCTCGCCCTGGCTCTATGATGACCGTCTGCGCCTTGTCGGCGTGCACCTGCCGGTGGAAAGCGGTTCGGACGCGACGCGCCTGCGCAATCAGGCAAGCCGTGCCGCCATGGACGGGTTTCAGGTCGCGCTGACGCCCGATAGCGAGCCTGCTATACAGGAAGCCACCGATGTGATCCGGGAAGTGTCGGAGAGCTATGCCGGAGACAGGCGCTGGCGAAACGAAAGCACCAATGCGCCGCTTCCCTCGTTCGCGCGAATGGCGACATTCGCCAGACGCGAACAGGACATAACCAACGCTCTGGCCAATATGACGAGCCACCCCGCCCAGAAAGCTTTTGCCGAAACGCGCATCGGTTCACTCTCCCCCAAACAGCGCGCGGATTTCCTGATAATCGACCGGGATATCAGCGCAATACCACCCGCTCTTATTGCCGAGACGCAGATATTGGAGCACTGGATCGGCGGCAAACGCGCATGGGTAAAGGGCGAAACTAGCGGGTCTGAATAACCCGCCCGCAGCCGCGCTCCGCCATCTGCGCCCGCAGCTTCGCAATATATTTGCTGTTCCAGTTGACGCAGCTGACACCCATCGGTCCGAACGCGCCGACATCAAAGATCGCGACATCATGAAGATCGCATAGCCGGTCCAGCCTGTTGGGCGTCAACATGCCCAGCGCCATCACAACCGGCCGACCCAGCGGCTCGCCATGCACACCACGCACGACATCGGTAACATATCGCCCGCCACGCGGATCGACCAGCACGACGTCCGCATCGCTCGCCATGATGAGCCGGTGGCTGGCCGCATAGGGCGCGACATAATCATGCACGCGCATCATCAGGAAACTGCCGGTCAGAACCGCCACCACGACCGACAGCCACACTGGCCGCATATCCGCGCGCCGCATGCTCGCCCAGCCGAAACCGGCCAGCAGTGCGAAGCTGCCGATATAACCGTGCAGATAGCGATAGCCCCAGCCATAGCCTTGGTCGATGGCGAGTGCCGCCATGCCGAGTGCGCCCAGCCCAAGCGGCAGCGCGACGCGTTGCCCACGCAGCGCCGCACGCCAGCCCATACGCCACAGACCGATAAAGGCCAGCGGCACGAGCAACAGGTTGTTCCACGCAATAAAGCGGGAGAGGTGCAGCAGCGGATGCCATTTGTTGAGCCGGTCGATCAGGCTGTCCATCTTGTCCACAACGCCCGCAGACGGGCGGACATCGGCGGCGGGGCCATAAAGGTCGATCAGCATTACGGGCCACAGCTTTGCCCAGATCAGCACCGCCAGTGCCAGCACTGCGCCATGGAACAGGAACGCGCCCCAGCGCCGCCCCAGCGCAAACCACAACAGGAAGGGCGCGAGAAAAGGCAGCGGATAATGATATTGATGCAGGCCCGCGAGCAACAGCGCCACCACGCCAGCCGCTGCATGGCCGATGCGGTCATCGCGCAGCACCAGCGCCAACCACGCCATGTTGAGCGCGAAATGCCCGGTCATCGCATAGGGTGTCATTGCGGTGACGAGCAGCTGCGTCGAGCTGAGTGCCATCAGCATCACGACCGTGACGGCATCGCTGCGATCCGGGAATAGCCTCAGCGCCGCGCGCCAGAGCGAGATCAAACCGATGATCAGGAAAAGCGGCCCGGCCAGATCGGCATCGCCCAGAAAACCGCACAGCGCACGCCATACCGCATTGAGCGGCAGATAAGCCGCCGTCCAATAATGATCCGCGCCGAAGGGTGAGAAAAACTCTGGCATGATCGCGCGGCGATAGTCGATCCATTCGGGCGGGATTGGCCTGCCCAGCCACCCCAGCGACAGCGACCACGCGGCGAATTCCGCCATCTCCTCGTCACGCGACAGACTGTAATCGCTGAACAGCCAATAATGACCCGACCACGCAATCAGAGCGAAGGCGATCAGGAGGAAGGCCACCACCCGGCCATTTACCGCCCATGCCGTTTTCTCCTGCGGCGCGAAGCGCGATGCGAACGCCGCCAATGCCAGCGCGCTACAGCCCAGCAGCAATGCCGGCATATCCTGCGCCATGAACAGATAGCGGGAAATGCTATGGCTGCGGACGCCGGATATCTCGACGGCCCAGGTGACCCCCAGCCAGAGCGATATCAGAAGCGCGCTCACCAGCAGCAGCCAGGAGATACGCGCCGGCTTCATGCGCTGGTAGCTCCATCGCGCGCCAGATCGGCGCGCAGGAACACACCATCCATTTCGACCAGCAGCGGAAAATGCCCCTTGTTATTGGCGAAAAAAGCGTTGGGTATTAAGCCCTTGGCTTCCAGATATGCGATCATATCTTGATAGTCGCTCGCGCCGTCATATTGCGGCCGCACGGCAAGCTCGCTCTGCACTCCGATCATCTCGCAGAGGCGCTCGCCTGCCCCTTCGCACACCGAGCGGTCATGCCCCTGCGTGTCCATTTTGAGGAAAGGCCGCGTCAGGCCATGAGGCCCAAGCAGCTCGTCCAGCATGCCGTCAAGGCGGCGGCATGGCGCCTCCACCGTGCGCTCCACCCGGTTGCGTTCGGTAAAGATCGGATCGAGCCGTTCGGAGGGCTTGGCAATGGAACTGAACTGGTTGGCAGCCATGATGTTGAACGTCACGCTGCCGTCGAAGTCCGACAGCGCCATGTTGAAGACGTGCCATTTGGCGTCGCGCGCAGCATTGCGCTCCAGAACGGCGAACACATCCGGGTTCGGCTCGAACGAGAAGATATGCCCGGCAAAGCCCGCATCCCTGCGCGCCTGCATCGCATATTGCCCTTCGTTTGCGCCCACATCTATCAGTGCGTCGATGCGGAACGCGGAGAGGAACCGCCGCAGCGCCAATATCTCGGGATATTGATGCACCCGCCCGGCCAGCGCCAGCCGCACACCAAGCCAGCGTTGCGACAGTTCGCGCATGATACGCCCTGATGTCATAGGCTTGCCTGCACCCTTTCCAGCGCTGTCTCATATACGGCCAGTGTCGCCGCCGCCGCATCGTTCCATTGCCCCAGCCCCGCGCGCAAGGCTAGCGCCTCGCGTCCCAGCCGCGCCCGTTCACCAGCATCC
This sequence comes from Sphingobium sp., assembly GCA_020446425.1. Taxonomy (GTDB): domain Bacteria; phylum Pseudomonadota; class Alphaproteobacteria; order Sphingomonadales; family Sphingomonadaceae; genus Sphingobium. Next base: position 30,330 of record JAGRES010000014.1, read on the forward strand.
TTCACCAGCAGCCGCATAATATTGGCAAGCGCGCCGCTATTGTCCGGCGGGCAGAGCGCAATGGCTTTCTCGTCCATCCCGGCGAACATGCCGACACGCGTCGCCACCATCGCCTTGCCATAATGCAGCGCGGAGAGAAATGCGCCGCTGCTGTCGATATCGCGATAGGGAAAAGCAATAATATCCGCCTTGCGCAGGTGCGCGTCCAGCCGCCCTTCCTGCAAAAACCCCAGGTCGAGCAACAGCCGGTCGCAAAAGCCCGATCCGCGCACCTTGCCGATCAGCGCGTCGATATCCATGAATGGCTTGCCCGCGACCGCCAGCTCGCAATCGCGCCCCTCGCGCCACAACGCCAGCGCAGCGTCGATCAGCAGGTCGAAGCCTTTATAAGGGCGGATCGTACCAAAAAACAGGATACGCGGCCGCCTCGGCTGCCGGACCGCTTTCATGTCCTGCTCAGACGCCAGCGCCAGTTCCATCGGCGGGTGCGACACGATATGAATACGATCTTCCGCCACCCCCTGCGCCACCAGCGCCGCGCGTGTTTCCGCGCCATGCACGATCAGCGCATCGAATTCTCTCAACAACGCGCCATAGCCCCTGCCCTGCGCGCCGCTGTCGCCGTGAAAGGCCGATGCGTTATGCACGGTGTGCACCAGCGCGGGCCGGTGTTTTTGCCCCTTCAGCCGCACCAGCATATGCCGGTCCGCCATTGGCAGCGGCAGCCACTGCACATGCACGACATCGGCGGTCTTGAGCGCCCCCAGCCCGCCCAGCCGCGCGGCCGCCAGATATTCCGTGCCCTTGATCGCGCGGAACAGCCGCCCCTCACCGGCAACGCCGCGCACTCTCTCCGACAGACCGAAGAAATGCGGATCATAGCGGTAATGTGCATGTTCGATGGCGTCGGTCGCGCGCTTCGGGCGGCCCAGCAGAATGACCTCATGCCCCGCCTGCCCCAACGCCGAGCACAGGCTGTCGTCATAGCGCCCGGTGAAAAGCGACGGATCCACCATGGCGAGTTTCATCGCGACTGCCGCAACCTGTTGATCGAGGCCAGATGGAGCAGTGCCGCCGCCACAAACACCAGCGTGTAGATGGCCATGAAAATATGGTCGATGGGCTGTGCCGTCAGCTGCGCGTGCAACACTGCGGCCAGCGGCGCGGCGAGCAGCGATCCGGCGAGGAACGGCAGGGAACAGCGCAGCAGTTTATCGAAGCGCCCCAGCGCGCCCTGCAAATACACGGACACGGACATGATGGACAGCACCGCCAGCAGCACACAAAGCGACAGGACCTCGATCATTTCGAAGCTGCTGTTACCGTCATACAGGAAGGCGAACAGGCGCTGGCCAATAGCGATCAGCACCAATCCCGCACATAGCGCGATCCCCAGCGCCATTGCCCCGGCGCGTTTGAGCGCCCTGCCGAACGCCTCCATCTCACCCGCGAACCAATGCCGCGTGAGGCGTGGCAATGCGCCCTCTATCGTCGCTCGGATCGCGGTGGCGACAGCGCGGATCATCTTGAAGCAGAAATCGAACAGCAGGATCAGCGCCATATCCTTGCTGACCGCCGCGATCACGAAATAGGGGCCGTTATAGGCAGCAACTTCGCTCATCGTCAGTGCCGCCGACGAGCCAATATCGCGCATATAGGTGTCGCGTACATGACGACCGCCGGTGCGCCACGCGAACCATTGCCTGCGCCGCATGCCCGTGCGCTTGTGAATCAGGAACATGCCGAACAGCGCGCAGAGGATATTGAGCGCGAGCTGAATCGCTACCGAGGCCAACAGGCTGAGGCCCACGAGCACCGCGAACAATGCGGCCAGCGCCAACAACCGGCGCGCTATGTCGACCGCTTCCCATATCAGATTGCGGTCGAGCGCCGCCAATGCGCGCTTGGAGAGCAGCAGCAGCACATTAAACGCCGATACCAGGAAGAACAGGATCAGTACCGCAGGAAAACCGGTGCGTATCCAGCCCAATGCTATGCCCAGCGCCACCAGCAGGCTGGAGCAGATCATCAGCCCGCACAGGAACAGGAAGAGCACGCCGACTTCTTCCAGCCGGAAATCGCCGTCATTGTCCTGTTCGCCCATCCCTGTGCGATGCAGCCAGTACCGCCGCAACCGCGCATAGATGACATTGGTAAAGCCGAATTCCGCCGAGATGGTGAAATTGTTGAACGCGACCAGCAACAGGAAAACCCGGAAATCATTCGTCGGCATGGCTCGCACGAATACGAATGTCACGGCAAAGCCCCAGAGCATCACCAGTGCGACATTGATGAGCTTGGCGAAGGTAACCACCTTCGTCGAACGCTCTCCCGCCGCGATGATCGTCCTGACCACGCCCGCCCCCTACCCCTGTTCCGGCTTGGACGCCTTGCGCGCCCTGTAAAGCGTTTCGCCCAGCGCCATGTCGTGGACGATTGCTCCGCTGCAATGATCGGCGGGAAGAATATCCACCTCGAACCCTGCGGCGCGGATGCGGTCGGCAAAATCCGGGCCATATTGCCGCACATGGTCCCATTGGCCAAAGCGCCGCTCGCGCTCGGCGGGGCTCATGCCGGGTGTGCCTTCCTCAGTCGGGCGATCCCATAGCGGCACGATCAACCACGCCTCACCGCCCGGTTTCAGCGCCGCATATATATTACGCAGCACCAGAGCATCATCCGGCACATGCTCCATCACATGGCTGGCGTAGAACAGGTCGAAACGATCCGTGTCGCCGATGTTCATCAGATCAACCGCGCGCACGCCGTCGACATCGTAACGCGACGGGTCGATGTCGGCAGGCGCATAATCGGCGGCGGCGTCGCGAAAGCGCGTGACTAGGCTCGCTTCATTTGGCGCCATGTGCAATATCGCGCCGCCTAGCGGCATTTTGAGCGCACCATTGTCGATCAGGTGATTGACCAGTCGCTCGCGCGGGGATGACTTGCATTTGGGGCAGCCCCACTCAGCCTCTTCGCCATAGCGGAAAAAGCCGACCACGGGGCGCTGGCACGCTGGGCACAGGCGGTCCTCGCGCGCACCCAGCCCGGCCCTTATGGCCAGCCCCATGCGCGACATATGCTTGCCCGCTGCCTTCATCGCGCGTTGCGCGGTGATCATGCCCTTATTCCCCTCATGCGCCTCAATGCCGCGCAAACCGCCGCATAGTGGATATGGCGTGCATATCAATAGGCGCGGTCATGCACCAGCACGCGCAATGTCGCCAGCATGATGCCGATATCCCGCCAGATCGACCAGTCCGTCACATATTCCAGATCGGACTGGAGACGCAGAATCAGGTCCTCATGCGCATCCGTACTGCCCCGGTGCCCGCGCACCTGCGCCAGGCCGGTTATCCCCGGTTTGATGCAGTGACGCGCCCAGTATCGGCTGTCGACTTCCCAATAGAGCGTTTCCGCCGCCTTGGCCCCGGCGGCATGCGGGCGCGGCCCGACAATGCTCATATCGCCTTTCAGCACGTTGAAAAGCTGCGGCAGCTCATCAATGCTGGTGCGGCGGATGAAGCCGCCAACCGCCGTCACGCGCGGGTCATCGCGCCGCGTGAGCTGATCCGCCTTGTAATCGGATGCCTCGGCCCGCATCGAGCGGAACTTGTACATGTGAAAAGGCCGTGCATCCCGGCCGAGACGCGCCTGCCGGAACAGGATGGGTCCGGGGCTGGTCAGTTTCACCGCCAGCGCCGTCAGCACCAATATCGGCGATAGAGCGATGATCGCTCCCAAAGACACGATAATATCGAACAGACGCTTGATGATGCGGTCGCGATAATCGAGCGGCCCGCCCGCAACGATCATCGTCGGCTGGTGCTGGAACGTGCCGCCATGGGCGGGCGCATAGCGCGCCATTTCCGGCATCAATATCTCGCCGCGCGCGGACAGGGACTTGAGCGCCATGCTCCACTCGCCGATCCGCTCGCTCGGGCAGGCCACGACAACATGTTCCGCTCCGCCCACAGCCTCGGCCAGCCGCTCCGCCATGGCCGCATCATGCTGGGCAGGGTCAATACCCAATGCTTTCGCATCGACGACCGGCATGTGCGCGGGCAGCTCAGGCGGCGGTACGCCATCGACGATGAACAGCTCCATGCGCGGCACCGCACCCAGCATGCGCCGGGCAAGGAATGTGATCAGGAACCGGCAGCCGACAAGGCCGATGGCGGAAAGCAGGATACCGACGAGGAAGGTCAGGCGGGAGAGCTGCTCGGCAATCTTGGCCAGAAAGATCAGCAGCAATGTGACGAACACCGCCTGCGCAAACGCCAGCAGCGCATGCCCTGCGCTGACCCGCACCCGCCCCAGCATGCGAATGCCATAGGCGCCGCCATTGATCGCCAGCAGCGCATAGACCGGCGCGAGCATCGCGAACATGACGATCCCGTGCGGCTTGCCCGGTTCGCCCCAGGCGGACCCCAGAATCAGCCAGTTGGCGAGCACGAAGCAGCCCAGCATCGTCCACATATCCAGCACCAGGCCGAGCAGATACAGGCGCAGACGCGCGCTTTCCTTGCTGACCGGCGGTCCGGGTGGCGGCAATGTGGCAGGCGATGGTTTCATCCGGCGACCATATGATGACGATGCACGAAATCGCCCCTTTACACGAGCAGCATGGCTCATCAAAGGGGAGGAATGAAGTCTGCTTCGCGCCACTCTGTCCTGCGATGGCTCATATTGCCATGGTGGACTATCCAGCTTTTCACCGGCGCAAAGTCCTTTGTTGACAACCCGATTATCGGCTCGAAACAGCTCAACAGGCTGGGGTTGTATACTACGCGGATACGGATTGCGCACTGGCTCGCCGCACACAGGCGCAAGCGTCTGGGCAAGAAAATGAACGCGCGCGACAGAGAGCAACTCGCCGAACAGGGCTATGTGCTGGTGCCCGATTTCCTGCCTGCCGGGGAGTTTTCCGCGCTGCGCGACGCGATATTGTCGCGCGCGGCAGATGCGCGCGAGATGGTGCAGGGCGATGCGATCACGCGGCGCATCGCGATCGACGCAGATATGATGCGCGATATTCCGGCGCTGCGCACATTGATACGCGCGCCGCGATGGGCCGCGCTGATGCGTTACGTCGCCAGTTTCAACATAGAACCGCTATATTATATCCAGACGATCCTGTCGCACCGCTTCGATGCGCCAGCCGATCCGCAACTCGCCCTGCACGCCGATACATTTCATCCGACCATGAAGGCATGGTATTTCCTGACCGATGTCGCGCCGGAGGATGGTCCCCTCACCTATGTCAACGGTTCGCACAAGCTGACGCCGCAACGCCTGAAATGGGAGAAAGAAAAGGCGCTTGCGGCACCGGAAGGGCTGGACCGGTTGTCCTCACGCGGCTCAATGCGGATCACGCCGGAGGAGCTACCCGCGCTCGGCCTGCCCCCCGCCACCGCGTTCGCTGTACCCGCTAATACGCTGGTGGTTGTCGATACATGCGGTTTTCATGCGCGCGGCGCGTCGGCGAGACCCTCCATGCGCATCGAAATATGGGCTTATAGCCGCCGCAATCCCTTCATTCCCTGGCTTGGGTGGGATGCACTGAGCCTGCCCGGCATAGCCGAACGACGCATCGGTATCCTATGGTCTCTTCGCGACAGATTTAAGAAATGGACCGGACAGCCCTGGCGCCCTGCCGGCAAAATAACGCCCAATTCCAACGGTTAGTCGCATTTTGCGCTGCGATATTAACAAATAGGTCCATTATGGTTACAGGGCGATTTACTCGACGTCATAGTAGTTATAAGGCTGCGCATGACTTATAGTGGGGTGAATTAAATGGGGCAGCACAAAATAAGCAGTGCTGATAATAATATTTTGATTTTATACTGTAATGGGGGATTTCTCGCCTCCATAAAACCGGAGAAGAAGGCATGAAGCCTTACACGCCGCTAAAGCGCCGGTTTCTCTTCCTTCAGGGGCCGCCTGGCCCTTTCTTCTGGCTATTGGGGCAGCAGCTCGCCGAGCGCGGCCATCCGATATTCCGCATCAACTTCAATGGCGGCGACCGTGCCGACTGGCCGGGCAACGCCACCAATTACCGCGGCAATACATCCGGATGGAATCGCTTCTTCGACCGATATGTAACCGACAACAAGATCACGGATATCCTGCTCTTCGGCGACTGCCGCCCACTGCACCAGGCCGCTCACGGCATGGCCAAACTGCGCGGCATCAGTATCCATGTGTTCGAGGAAGGCTATATCCGTCCGCACTGGGTCACGATGGAGCCTGATGGCGTTAATGGTCATTCCCGGCTGTCACGCGATCCCGAATGGATAGTGAAGCAGGCGGCCTATCTGCCTCCTGTCCCCGTGCCTGTTCCGATTACAGCAAGTTTCAACCGGCGTATGCACGATGCGATCCGCTATTATGCAGCGGACTGCCTCAACCGCTGGCAATATCCTTTTTACCGCACGCACCGTCCGGGCTCCATCCTGGCTGAGGGCGGCGGATGGCTATTGAAGTTCGCTCGCAAAAAGCTGCACGATGATATCAACCGCAAGGCGCTGGGCGAGATAGCGCGGTCGAACTATTTCCTGTTCCCGCTTCAGCTCAATTCCGATTATCAGATCCGCACACACTCTCCCTTCCCAAGCATGCGGGATGCAGCCATCTATGTGATGGAGAGCTTTGCGTTCCATGCCTCCGAACGCGTCAAACTCGTAATCAAGGAGCACCCGCTGGACTGCGAATATCGCAGCTGGCGGCGCTTTGTGAACAAGCATGCGCGCAGGCTGGGGATTGAAGGTCGCGTGATTACCATTGCGGGTGGCGATCTCGGCAAGATGGCGCGCGACAGTCTGGGTATGGTCACCGTCAACAGCACATCGGGCACGTTGGGCCTGAGCGCCGGCACGCCGGTTTTCGTGCTGGGCAGCGCGATATACGACATTCCCGGCATCACCCATCAGGGGCAGCTCGACGAATTCTGGCCTTCTCCACAAACGCCGAACGCGTATCTCTACGACGCCTTCTGCCGGGTACTGCACACACGTTGCCTAGTATCTGGCGGGTTCGCCAGTCAGTCCGCTATCGCTACGTTGATCGAGTCCACTCTGATGCGACTGTTCGACGATCCGGCCCATATCCCTGTGAAGGTCGATATGGACCGGAATATCATGGATCAGGCGGCAGCTTCCGTCATCTCCGCCACCGGCACCTGACGGATCATATAGTCGAAGGCGGAAAGAGCCGCCTTCGCGCCGTCGCCCATCGCAATGACGATCTGCTTGTAAGGCGTGGTCGTGGCGTCGCCCGCCGCGAATACGCCGGGCACTGACGTCGCACCGCGCGCATCGACCTCAATCTCGCCACGCGGCGAAAGTGCAATATCCCCCTCCAGCCATTCCGTGTTCGGCACCAGGCCGATCTGTACGAATATGCCTTCCAGTTCGACCTGATGCACCTCCTCCGTGTTACGATCCTTGTAACTGAGGCCCGTCACCTTGTCGCCATCGCCCAGCACTTCGGTAGTGAGCGCGGAGACAATCACATCGACATTGGGCAGGCTGCGGAGCTTGCTTTGAAGTACTTCGTCGGCGCGCAGCTGACTGTCGAACTCGATCAGCGTCACATGCGCGACGATGCCCGCCAGGTCGATCGCCGCTTCCACGCCGCTATTGCCGCCGCCGATCACGGCGACACGCTTGCCCTTAAACAATGGGCCGTCACAGTGCGGGCAATAGGCGACGCCACGGTTGCGATATTCCTCCTCGCCGGGAACGCCCATCTGCCGCCAGCGCGCACCGGTCGACAGGATAACCGTCTTGGATGTCAGCGTCGCGCCATTCTCCAGCTCGATACCGACCAAACCGCCCGGATTTTTCGCCGGAACAAGCTTTTTCGCCGTCTGAAGGTTCATGATATCAACATCATATTCCTTCACATGGGTTTCGAGCGCGGAAGCGAGCTTCGGCCCTTCGGTGTATGTGACCGAGATGAAATTTTCGATGCCCATGGTGTCGAGCACCTGACCGCCGAAACGCTCCGCTGCAATACCTGTGCGGATGCCCTTGCGCGCGGCATAGACCGCCGCCGCCGCGCCAGCGGGTCCACCGCCGACGACCAGCACATCAAATGGCTCTTTCGCGGCAATTTTCTCTGCCGCCTTCGCCTGCGCGCCAGTGTCCAGCTTGGCAACGATCTGCTCCAGGTCCATGCGGCCCGACGCGAACTGCTCACCGTTCAGGAACACCGTCGGCACGGCCATCACCTTGCGGCCGTCAACCTCATCCTTGAACAACGCACCGTCGATGGCGACATGCTTGATGCGTGGATTAAGCACGCTCATCAGGTTCAATGCCTGCACGACATCCGGGCAATTCTGGCAAGAGAGCGAGAAATAGGTCTCGAAACTATAATCGCCGTCCAGCCCCTGCACCTGCTCGATCAGCTCCTGCGCGGCCTTGGACGGGTGCCCGCCGACCTGAAGCAGAGCCAGCACCAGCGACGTGAATTCATGCCCCATCGGAATGCCGGCGAAACTGACGCCAATGTCGGTGCCGCTGCGGCGGATCAGGAAGGACGGCTTGCGCGCGTCATCGCCGTCACGGCGAGCGCTTACCTTGTCGGAAAGCGATGCGATTTCATCGAGCAGCTCCGCCAGCTCGGCTGATTTTGCATCATCGCCAAGAGTCGCGACCAGTTCAATCGGCTCGCGGATGTTGACGAGATAGCCCTTGAGCTGTTCCTTCATTGCGGCTTCGAGCATGTCTTTCTCCTTGGCGCCGTCTGTTCAGGGCGCATAAGTCCGCCTGCCGCCCATGGTAGAAGAGGGGCGACATGAGACGGCAAGCGGTTCGCTGCGGCGGCCCATGGGGTTAGGCGGGCCGCCGCGCTTTCGATCGTTAAATTTTGCCGACGAGGTCCAGCGAGGGAGCCAGCGTCTTTTCGCCTTCTTCCCACTTGGCCGGGCATACTTCGCCGGGGTGGGTCTGCCAGTATTTCAGCGCCTTGACCTTGCGGAGCAGTTCCGACGCGTTGCGACCGACACCTTCCGGGGTGATTTCAACGAGCTGGATAACACCTTCAGGATCGACGACGAAGGTTCCACGGTCGGCAAGGCCGACGCCCGGGCGCAGTACATCGAAGTTGTTGGCGAGGATATGGTTCTGGTCACCAACCATATAATAATTGATCTTGCCGATGGCTGGCGACGTGTCGTGCCATGCCTTATGGCTGAAATGCGTATCTGTCGAAACAGCATAGATTTCCGCGCCGAGTGCCTGGAATTCGCCATAAAGGTCGGCCAGGTCCTCAAGCTCAGTTGGGCATACGAAAGTGAAGTCCGCCGGATAGAAGACGAAGATGGCGTATTTGCCCTTCACGTCGGCATCGGTCACGTCGACAAAATTGCCTTCCTTGAAAGCCGTTGCGCTAAAGGGTTTGATTTCGGTACTGATGACAGCCATTCTGGTCTCCATTCATGGGCTCAATGTAAATTTGCAGGTGCGTGCTAGCAGCACTGCCTACAAAGGTGAAATTGCTTTTATCCGCTACACAGATTGAAAAATTCGATTAATCCGATGAAACGTTCTTCTTGGCATATGAACCGATCCCAATCGCTCTGGCTCGTTGTGAACCGTTCATGCAACTTTCGGTAGCTTGCATGTGTTTCTTCATCGCGACATGACCTGAGACAAGGAAAGGGCAGTTCATGCAAAAGATATTGAGCAGCGCCATAGCGCTATCGCTAATGGCTCCCGCCGTGCTGGTTCCAATTGCAGCCGAAGCGCGCCACGGCGACCGTTATGAATATAAAGAGTGGCGCGGACGCGATGGCCGCATGTATTGCCGCAAAACCGACGGCACAGTGGGCCTGGTCGTGGGCGCTGCGGGCGGCGCCCTGCTAGGCCGTGCCATCGACACGCATGGCGACCGCACGACCGGTACCATATTGGGTGCGGCGGCCGGCGCCCTGATCGGCAAGGAAGTCGCGTCCAAGCGCCGGTGCCGCTGATCTTCATTGGCAAATCCGATTTATGTGACGCGGGCTTCATTTCTTTGTCCGCGTCACAATATTTTTGACTGGACGCCCGGCTTCGCTTTCGCCATGGAGGCGGCTGCAACTGCGCCTCAGGCGAGCCGGCTTAGCTCAGTTGGTAGAGCACCTGATTTGTAATCAGGGGGCCGCGGGTTCGAATCCTGCAGCCGGCACCACATTTATCCTCTTTACTTCGACACCTTGCACCATCGCCTCCGATTTCCAGCCCCCAACTCCTGATGGACACATCATTCTGCCGGAGCCACCTCGCTCTGGTGCAAAAAGCGCAGATCGTCTGGAAGCTGGTCATTTGAGAGTCTTTGCGCCGGGCGGCTGAACCAGGAACATGGATGCGGCGACCAAGGCAAACGCGGCGAAGCAGGCACAGACGACCTCGCGATCCAACCCCGCTGAGAAAAGCCCCCCGGCGATCAGCGGACTGGTCGCACTCCCCAAACGAGCGATCCCGAGTACAAACCCCACACCCGTGGCCCGCGCCTCCGGCTGGAAGCAGCTCGGAACGATAGTGTAAAAGCCGGCCTGAGAGGCGGATCCGAAAATGCCATGAAATGCCGCTACGACAATGAACATGACAGGCGATGCCGGCACCAGACCAATCGCCGCAGTAGCGATGGCAAGACAAAGCACGGTCAGCATTGTCATCCGGTATATATTGCCGGTGTTCGTGACAGAACCAAATGCAAGGCCGCCTGCAATACCCGCTGCAATCGCAATCGTACCGACAAGGCTGGCGGTCGTAGTATCGGCGCCTGCGCTCGCCGCTATCTGCGGCATCCAGTACCCGCCGAACAATACGGTCTGCATCAGGATCAACTGAAAGGTTGCAATCCATATAGTCACAGCGCGTTGCCCAGGGGCAAACACGGCGGAGTAGCTGCGCTGGCGACTGACCGGTGGCGGAAGATGGTCAACTGGAGCGTGGCCAAGACGTTGGAGCATCGCGTTCACGCGAGCATGTCGGTTGGGTACAGCCCTTGCCAGCAAACTTTGCAAGGGCTCAGGAAGAAACAGCAGCACGGCAGGGATCATCGCCGCCGTCAGGCCCGCGCCTACAAGGAACTCGATGCGCCATCCGAAGCTCTCAAAGAATAGCGTCGCTGTCAGCCCCGCAAGCATGCCGCCTATGGGAAAACCGATCACGATGAGAGAGATGGCCAAGGCCCGCCGTCGCTTGTTGGTGGATTCAGCGGCGACCGGACTCATTACCGCCATGATCGTGCCGACGCTGAGGCCTGTCACGGCGCGACAGATGATGAGCGCATTCAGGGAGCTGGAGTGAGCTGCCATAAGCATGCCTGTGGCGGCCATGCCTAGCGCGGCAAGGATCAATGGGCGCCGGCCATAGAGATCGGCCAGTGGTGCGATGAGAAAAGAACCGAGCGCCATGCCGAAAAGGCTGCTGGCAAGAATGGCACCCAAGCGGGATGGCTCAAGGCCCCATTCCTGCTGCAACACCGGTATCACGAACGTTGCGGACAACACATCGTAGCCGTCGACAATGGAAATACCGATAGCGACGGCTACCGCTCTCCATTGCATTGGGCTCATCGCTCCCTCTTCGAGCCGCTCTCGAATCTCATCGAGGGTCGATGTGGCTGTCCCATCTTCCCTACTCACTGCATCACTCATCTCGCCACCAAAGGATTTGTCGCAGCAGGTTCTTCTACTATCAAAATTTCACACCCAGCCGAGCGCCGATAGTGCGAGGATTGCCATGAAAGCAGGTCACAGCCTGCGATTCTCCAGCGGCATCGACCGCGCCGAGCAACCCTCCCAGCGGCAGATAGCCTTGGGCAACACAATAATGCTTGTCGGTGAGGTTTTGCCCAAAAATAGCCAGCGAATAGCGATCATTGGGCGAAAAGAGCGAGAGCCTGGCGGAGAGTAGAGCATATCCATTCTGGAAGGTTCTCGGACTATAATCGTTGATGGCGTTGGCATTCTGCCGGCTGACAGTCGTGAGGTCGGCTCGCAGCGATGCACGATATCCAGAATTGAACTCGGCCCTCAATTCAACGCCCTCGCTGGTTGACCATTTGGGCGCAAAGGTTGGCCTTGCGCCGGTGAGATCCTGACTTCCAGTGAACCATGGCAAAGCAGGCGCATTGGGATAGTCAGTGAACTTTGCATCGTTATACGCAACAGCTGCGTTGAACCTTATCCAATCGGCGGGATCGGCCGAGAATTGCGCCTCCACGCCCTTGCTGCGGATTGTGCCGACATTTTGGACGGCCGAACCAACCTCGGTCAGAGCACGCTCCTGAAATCCGTCGACGTCCATGCGGTAGGCGGTGACATTGGCCGTCACCCGACGGTCGAGGAACTGCGTTTTAGCCCCGATCTCGTAGTTCTTGACGGTCTCGGGTTTGAAAATGCGCAACTGATCGAGGACAGCGCTAGCGGAGCCGGAGTTGAACCCGCCCGCCTTGAAGCCAGTGGAATATGTGGCAAACAACATCACGTCGCGCACCGGCTTCCAGCTCAGATTGACGCGACCGGTAAAGCGATTGTCCTTATATTTGAACGATGAACTCTCAACGGCGAGAAGCGCTGCGGGGTTGTTCTTTATGCCCTCATAGCTCCCCGTCTTCTTCTCGTGAGTGTAACGACCGCCGAGCGTCAATTCGAGCTCCGGCACTACCTTTAATGTGGCCTGCGCATAGCCGGCAAAGCTTTCCGTGTCCTGATCAAACAGTGCAACGAAAGCCTTATGCTTGGCATTTGCGGCACACGGCCCCGCCAGAGGCGGGATCGAGGCGGCAATCATCGTCGAGCAATATTCGGATCGCAGATTATAGTCGTAATCGATCTGGAGATCTTCACTGAAATAATAGGCGCCCACGACGAATTTGAGGCGACCGTTCAGCAAATCCTCCGGTGACAATATCTGCAATTCGTGATTGTGGCTTTTGCTGCCGAACAGATACTCACGATAGAGTATCGGCACCGGGAGGAAGGTGACCTCGCCGTCCTGCTCGTTCGCGCGCCAGCTTCGGTAGCTGTTAGTCAATTTGAATGCGAAACCCGATGAGGTCGCAAGATCAAGCGTGCTCGACACCCCCCAGTGGGAATCGTCGATATTGGCGGTCGAGACATCCTGAACGGAGCTGTTGCTACCAATACCGATAGTAGGCAACCGGCCGGAAAGAAGACTGTCCATGTTCGCGCGGATTGTCGGCGTAACCGAAGAAGGCAAGATAGAAATATTATACCAGCCGTCCCCCGTTTGCGTAGCATAGTCGCCGCGCATCGTCCAGGTCAGGTCGTCGGTGACATGATATCGCGCGGCAAGCCGCAGGCTGATCGTATCCGTCCCGCCAAAACGCTGCCCGGTCGGCACCTGATGCCAATATCCGCCGAACTTCTCGCCGAGCCCTGCGAAACGAATGGCAAAACTATCATTGAAGGGAAGATTGGCGACGAACTCGCCGCGATAGCGTTGCCCGGAACCTATTTCGAAAGTAGCATTGCCTTCCAAATTGTCGGTTGGCCGAGCAGTATTGATGCTGATCGCGCCGACCGAAGCGTTACGGCCGAACAATGTGCCCTGGGGGCCCGAGAGCACTTCAATGGATTGAACATCGATAAGCGTGGAGTTGAGCGCTCCGGCGCGCGGCACATAAACGCCATCGAGGTAGGTCGCAACGCTGGGTTCGATTGCGCTGTTGCCGAAGGAACCAAGGCCGCGAATACCATTACGGGCGGCAACGGTCCCTGGACCGAGGCTGAACTTGTAGGTCGGCACAAGCTTCACGAGATCCTGCACTTGATTGACGCCCGCATCGCGCAACGTTTCTCCGTTGAACGCCTGAATGGAAATCGGAACGTCTTGGACCTTCTCGAATCTTTTTTGGGCGGTGACGACGATCTCACTGATGCTGTTCGATATGATCGGGCGGCTGGAGGCAGCGGCGCCGCTATCGGATGAAGCGGCGGTCTGGTCAGCATAGCGCCTTATGGCGACGCTATCGCTCGATGTATCGCGCCTGATCGTGAACCCTGTACCAAGAAGCAATTTATGAAGTGCCTCGTCTGCGGTCATATTGCCGCGAACTCCCTGGGACCGCATGCCCGATATATTGTCGATTGGTCTGGGCGGCGGCAGTCGCGTTTCATTGGGCAACGGCCAAAGCGACAAAATCGAAATCGGCCCGGAGTCGGTCGGCTTCCGCCTCCGCGAGGAGGCGCTGATTTTCGGCGGCAACGTCCTGACCGCCAGCGATATCGCCGTGGCATCAGGCCAGGCATCCTTTGGAGAACCTGAACGCGTCGCTCATCTGGATCGCGGCCAGGTCGCGGGAGCGGTCCGGCAAATGCACGCCATGATCGAGGAAGGCATTGACCGCATGAAGACGAATGCGACCGACATCCCGCTCATTCTTGTGGGTGGTGGCGCCGTCCTCATCAGCGAGACCTTGGCAGGTACCAGCGAAACAGTCACTCCCGAAGCCGCGGGTGTCGCCAATGCCGTGGGCGCGGCTATCGGTCAGGTCAGCGGATCGATCGATCGCATCTACAACTTTCAGGAAATCGGCCGGGAAGCAGCACTTGAGGACGCCCGCGCACTGGCCACCGCCCGTGCAATCGAAGCCGGCGCCGATCCCCAAACTGTTTCCATCGTCGATCTCGACGATCTTCCGCTCGCCTATCTTCCGGGCGGCGCCACCCGTGTTGTCTGCCGCGCCGTCGGCGACCTGGTTTTGAAAGAGAAACGCCTTGCCTGAATTGATTACTCTGGATGACATTGATGATCTGGCCGTTGGATCCGCGTTTCTCGGTACCGGTGGCGGCGGTGATCCCTATGTCGGTTCGCTGCTCTGCAAGGAGGCGGTTGCCGCCTTCGGGCCGGTACAGTTGATCTCGCTCGACGAGTTACCGGACGATTCCAGCGTGTTCATCGTCGGCGCGATCGGCGCTCCGACCGTGCTGACGGAAAAACTGTTTTCGGTCGACGAAGCCCATTGCGCCGTTGAAGCGTTGGAAACGCTGCTCAATCGCAAGGCGACCGCAATCATTTCTGCTGAAATCGGCGGTCTCAACTCTGTCATGCCAGTTGCCTATGCAGCAATGCGTGGATTGCCGCTCATCGACGCTGATGGGATGGGTCGAGCCTTCCCGTCGATCAACATGACCACGTTCAACGTCTACGGCGTGTCGTGCACGCCCATGGCAATCGGCGACGAGCACGGTAATGTCGCGCTGTTCAAGACAGCGGATGCAAAGACCGCCGAGGACCTGGCACGACCGCTGGTTGCGGCAATGGGCGCGAGTGCGAGCCTGTCATGCTACCCGATGACCGGAGAGCAGGCGAAACACAGCGCGTTACCGAGCACCGTTAGTGCGGCGATCGCGATCGGCGCGGCGATCCGCAGCGGCGACCGGGCTATTCCGGCGGTCGATCGGCTGGTCCAGACGCTTGCCAGCTTACCCTATTACAGCCATGCTTATCGGCTGTTCGACGGGAAGATTGTCGACATCAGCCGTGACACTTCGCGCGGATGGGTCTTTGGAAAATGCATCATCCAATCGCTGGATGGTCCATCCGTTGCGGAAATCGGATTTCAGAACGAGAATATTGCGGTGCGGGTCGATGGTGTCCTGAAAGCCATCGTTCCCGACCTGGTTTGCATTGTCGACCGGGAGACAGCCCAACCGATCCCGACGGAGAAACTGCGCTATGGCCAGCGGGTCGCCGTGATCGGGTGCAGCGCCTCCGACTTGCTGCGAACCCCGGAGTCACTGGCCTGCATGGGGCCGGCGGCTTTCGGAGAGATTGCCGAATATGTCGAGATCGAACGTCTGAACCAAGTTGAAGCCTGAAAGGAGCCTTCCCTTGTCCATCATTCACATCATCACGCCGGTCACCACTAAGGGCATTCGAGATCTTCAGGAGATCGCGCATCTGGCCGGGCCTAATCTGCAATTCACGCACTCGCTGTTGGATCGCGGCCCACCGTCCATCGAAAGCGAATTCGATGAGGCGCTTGCTGTTCCCGACACGATACGCCGGGCGATAGAGGCCGAAAAAGCTGGTGCCGATGCGATCATCATCGACTGTATGGGGGACCCCGGCCTGAAGCCTGCGCGCGAGGTCGTAAAGATCCCGGTTCTTGGGCCCGCCGAGACATCAATGCATCTCGCCGCAATGCTCGGCCAGAAATTCAGCGTCGTGACCGTGGTCGACACAGTGAAACCGCTGACCGCCAACCTCGCCCGCATTTATGGCGTTTACGAGAAGTTCGCGTCGGTGCGGGTCATAGACATACCGGTTCTCGAACTTCACGATCGGCTCGATGAATTGCAGGGGAGGCTTGCAAAAACCGCGCAAATGGCGGTCGAACAGGATGGCGCGGACGTCATCGTTCTGGGTTGCACCGGCTTCCTCGGCTGCGCGACCGCGATCGAGGCGCATCTCTTGGCGGCAGGCCACGACGTTCCGGTGATCGACCCGATACCGACCACGGTTTGCATGGCCGAAGCCATCGTCAAGGCCGGACTGCGCCACAGCAAGCGAACCTATGCCACGCCGCCGTCCAAGACGATCATAGGCTACGACATCCCGAGGTAAACAACCACCAAAAAGCACTTAGATAAGGGGATCAGAAATGAAGAATATGACATATGAGAAATTCGGAATCCTGATTGTCGGCGCGGTCGCGCTGGCACCCACTATGGCCTGGGCGCAAACGTCGACGTCATCCGACACGCGGCTCGAAGAGATTGTCGTCACGGCCCAGAAGCGGGAACAGCGCGGCAACGATGTCGGTGTATCGCTCAGCGTTTTGACAAGCAGCGAAATAAAGCGCGCGGGCATCAATTCGCTGGTGGACGTGTCCTCTCAGACGCCGAACCTCCAGATGAAGAATGTCCTCGGCAACAGCATCACCAACGTTACCATCCGGGGCATCGGCCTAAATGACTATGCGTCAAACAACAATCCGGCCGCAGGTGTGTATGTGGACAATGTCTACCTCGTTTCACCCGCGATGCTCACATTCGGTTTTTTCGATGTCGAGCGGATTGAGGTTCTGAAGGGGCCTCAGGGCGACCTCTATGGCCGAAACACGACAGCCGGCGCGGTTAACATCATCAGCAAGAAACCTACAGACACCACGGAAATCGAAGTGGAAACGGGTTATGGCAGCTATCAACGTTGGCATCTTGATGGCGCAGTCGGCGGCGCGCTCACACCGACTCTGGACGCCCGTTTCGCTGTTCAGACAGTGCAGCAAAATTCAGGATGGCAGACCAATTATGTGAATGGGGAAAAGGTCGGAAAGGTCAATCGCACAAGCGGGCGCCTGCAACTTGCATGGAAACCCCAGGGCGATGTTCGCGTTTTGCTGAACGCACATGCGGGATATGAGCGCTCGGAAGAGATGCTCAATCATGTCGAAAACGTGACCACCACTGAAAACCTTCCCTATTTGAACAAGCCCTACATTGCAGGCTCCAGTGTCGATCCGGAAATGAACGTCGATTCTTTCGGCGGCAGCTTGACCGTCGACTGGACGATCTCACCCGCCCTCACACTGACATCGATAAGCGCCTACGAGAATTATGACCGGTTCAACGTAAGAGACGTTGACGGAACCAGTCTGGTGCAACTCGATTACACCGCCCACAACAAGATCAGGCAATTCTCGCAGGAGCTTCGCCTCAACTATGTCAGCGGAGATATTACGCTGATCGGCGGTGCATTCTATTCGCACGATGTGGTGGAGGCGCGCGACAGCTACTCCATCATAGATTTCCTGCCCTCGCTGGGTGACACGGTTGGCAATACCTATCGCCAGCGCACCGAGGCCTATGCCGGCTTCCTGCATGCCGAATGGACGCTCGCACCAAAATTCACACTGATCGGTGGCCTGCGCTACACGCATGAGAACAAGCTGTTCAACAATGTGACCACATTTTTCGGGTCGAACGGGAATTATATTGATGTGTTTCCTGCCCTCAGCCGCAGCTATTCGACATCGCGCGTGTCTGGCAAGATCGGCCTGAATTACAAGCCGGTGGACGATACGCTGATCTACGCCAGTATCAGCCGCGGCTTCAAATCGGGCGGCTTCCAGGGTCAGTTGACGTTCGATCCAGCAGTGATCACACCGTTTAACGACGAGAGCATCACGGCATATGAAGTCGGAGTGAAAAGCAGGCTTCTTCCCAACCTGCAATTCAATGCCGCCATATTCGATTACGAATATCATGACGCCCAGTTCTATGGTCCGATTTTCAACGAACCGGGCATTGGCGTCCTGTTCGGTCTGGCGAATGTCGGCAACGCGCGGGTATATGGTGCGGAAGCGGACATCATCTGGCGCCCGGTCTCCGGCCTCGACCTTCGTTTCGGCGTCGGTACGATTGACACGAAGATCATAAAGTCCATCGTCGCCGGTGTCGCGGACGGCAGCAAGCTGCCGAATGCGCCGGAACTGACCCTCAATGGGCTGATGCGGTACAACTGGGCGCTTTCGGATACGATCAAGGCCGACATAACCCTGTCGGGCAATTATCAGAGCAGCATGGCGTTCGATGTCGTTCTGAATCCGCCCGAAGCGCTCAACGACGGCTATTTCGTCGGCAACAGCGAGGTTGGCCTCACCTTCGGCGAAGCGTGGAGAGCATCGGCGTCGGTCAAGAATATCTTCGACAAGCGCTACAAGACGCAGGCTGCTGTCAACAGCGTGGGCTGGGGCTATGGCTATGGGCCGCCGCGCACATTTTCCGTCAATCTGGCATACAAGTTCCATTGATGAAATCAGGACGACCGGCGCGATATGCGTGCGCCGGTCGCCATTTTCTGCAAATATCGGTTCAGTCCGGGCTGGTTGAAAATGATCGCGGGTAGAATTTATGGCGAATAATGATTTCGCGTTTGAGGCCGTGCCGCCGGAGAAGACCGTTTCCGGTTTCCGCATCGCCATCGTGATAATCGGTATCATCATTGCGTTGCCCGCCTTCATCACAGGATCGGACCTCGGTTTCCGGCTTGGCTTTCGGAACGGTGTTCTCGCAATAACGCTCGGCGGCCTGATCCTCACAATCATCGCGATGGCGACCGGGACGATCGGTGCAAAAACGCGCCTGAACACCGCGATGATCATCAAGCGGACGTTCGGCACATTAGGCGGCAGGTTCGTGAGCGGCGTTCTTGCCGTTGCGTGCCTTGGCTGGTTCGGCGTAACGGCGGAAGTTTTCGGTCGAAGCCTTCACCAGATGCTGGTGGGGCAGGCATGGGACGCGCTCCCGCCGTCCGCCTATATTTTGCTGGGCGGGTTGTTGATGGTTGCGACAACCATTTTCGGCTTTGCCGCTCTCCAGCGGCTGTCCAACATCACAGTGCCGATGCTGGCGGTGCTGATTGCCTATACCGCTTTCCTTACGCTGAAGTCTGGCAGTCTCGGCGCACTGGGGCAAGCAGCTGCTGGTCAGGCAAGTCTGGGAGACGGCATCTCGGCAATCGTCGGCGGATATGCTGTCGCAGTCACGATATTCCCTGACTTGTGCCGCTTCTCCAAATCCAGTCGCGGCGCGCAAATGGCTGCCCTTCTCACATATACCATCGCCATGCCGTGTATCTTGATGCTCGCCATGATCCCCAGCATTGTCACCGGAGAGCATGACCTCACGGTCATCATGACGACTTTGGGGCTTGGGCTGCCCGCCCTGGCTTTGCTCGTCTTCAAAGCGTGGGCGACCAATTCGGGGAACCTCTATTTCGCGTCTCTCAGCGCGGCCAATTTTCTGGGCTATCGCGGCCTGAAGACGATCATTATCGGGGCAGGCGTTCTGGGCGTACTTATCGCCGTTTCTGGCCTTACCGACAGGCTCATCGGATTTCTCGTTGCCTTGGGCGTCAGCATTCCTCCCATTGCCGGCATCTATATTGCCGATTTCCTCCATCATGGCGCCGACAAATATATGCGCGAAGCTCATGTGCAGTCGATCCGCTATGGCGCATTCGCATGCTGGGCGTTCGGGATCGCGGTTGCGATACTCGCGCGCATGGACGTCGTCAGTCTCTCGGGTATTTCAGCAATAGACTCCATGGTCGCTGCCGCAGCCAGCTATCTGCTCTTGCGCCGGTTGCGACCAGCGGCAGACAGCCAAGTTCTCTCGACGGAAGTTTCGTAGTCGGGTTCAGTCCGCGCGCGCGAGGATAGCGGCCAACGCCTCACATCCCTCGCGGTCATCGTCGCCAAACCGCCCTTCGACCGGGCTATCGATGTCGAGCACGCCCGTCACGCGACCATCGCGAATGATCGGCACGACGATTTCCGACCGACTTGCAGCATCGCATGCAATATGGCCGGGGAAAGCGTGGACATCCTTGACGACCAGCGTTTCCTGCCTTGCCACAGCCGTACCGCATACTCCCTTGCCAAAGGGAATGCGAACACAGGCAACCCTCCCCTGAAAGGGGCCGAGAACCAACTCGCCGTGGACAGCGCGGTAAAACCCTACCCAGTTGATGTCTGGCAAATGTTCCCAGATCAGCGCCGCTGCATTCGCCATGTTGGCGATCTCATCCTCTTCCCCAAGCGTGATACCGGCCAGTGCCTGCGCCAGTTCGCGATAGAGTTCTGCGGATCCTTCAGCCGAAATCTGGGTCTCGATCATATTTTCTCCTCGCCGCCTACTTCAGCCGGTCGGCATATTTTTTTGGAATTTGGCCAGTTTCGGCGCAATGACCATCGAGCAATA
The DNA here is from genome assembly GCA_020446425.1 of Sphingobium sp. Taxonomy (GTDB): domain Bacteria; phylum Pseudomonadota; class Alphaproteobacteria; order Sphingomonadales; family Sphingomonadaceae; genus Sphingobium. Next base: position 51,064 of record JAGRES010000014.1, read on the forward strand.
GACATTTTTCTTGCCATTCTCGGCGAAATAGTCGTGATGATATGTCTCGGCTTCAAACCAGGGTTGCGTTCCGTCCTCGACCGCTGTCACGATCGGGTCCGACCACAGCGACCGCGCCTTTGCGATCGCCGCCTCCGCGAGGTCCCGCTCGCCCTGCGTTGTCACGAAAATCGCCGAACGATATTGATTGCCGATGTCCTCGCCTTGTCGGTCCAGCGTGGTGGGATCGTGCGCGTGGAAGAATATGTCTAGCAACTCTGCAAAGCTGATCATGTCCGGATCGTAGCTGATGCGGATGGCTTCGGCATGGCCAGTATCGCCCTGCTTCACCTGTTCATAGCTAGGGTCCGCAACATGACCGCCGATATATCCCGGCTTGACCGCATGCACGCCCTTAAGGCGTGTGAAGATGGCCTCCGAACACCAGAAACAGCCCGCCGCCAAAATGGCCGAAGCCGATGAGGTGTGAGGCGTGGCATCGGTCATCTCAGGCGACCTTGCTCAGTAAAGGCGAAGCCGCATCGCTCAGATCGTCCCAGATATCCTCGACATGCTCCAGGCCTACCGACAGCCGGATAAGTCCTTCGCTGATCCCATGAGCCGCCCGCTCCTCCGGGGTGTAGGTCGAATGCGTCATGGTCGCGGGATGCTGGATCAGGGTTTCCGCGTCGCCGAGGCTGACCGCGCGCCGGATCATCATGAGCCGATTCATGAACGGCAATGCGGCGCTCATTCCTCCGTTCAGCTCGAACGCGATGACGCCTCCGTACATCCCGTTCATCTGCTTTACGGCGAGATCATGCTGGGGAAAGGATGCCAGACCCGGATAATGCACCTCCGCAATTGCCAGATGGGACTCAAGACGCCGCGCAATCTCCAGCGCACTCGCACTGTGCCTGTGTACCCTGAGCTCAAGCGTCTTGAGCCCCCGAGTTACGAGCATCGCATCGAAAGGGGAAAGCACGGCACCGGTCATGTCCTTAATGCCGCTCATGTTGATGCGCTTAATCAAATCTTCTTCGCCGACGACCGCACCGGCAATAACGTCTCCATGGCCTCCCAGATATTTGGTGGCCGAATGAACCACCAGATCCGCGCCCAGCTCAATCGGTCTCTGAATGAAGGGGGTCGCATAGGTATTGTCCACGACCACGGTGGCACCATGGGCATGTGCGGCTGTGGCGACCGCCGCGATATCGACGAGCCGCATATTGGGGTTGGCCGGCGTTTCGAAATAGACGACGCGGGTGCGCTTCGAAATGGACGCCGTCACCGCATCGATATCGGTCATATCGACATGCGTTACCGTGATACCGAATTCCGTCAGGCCGTGACGAAACAGGGCGAAAGTGCAGCCGTAAAGCGTGATGTCCGTAACCAGTTCGTCACCGGGTCTCAGCAAGGTCCACAAGGTTGCTGCGATCGCCCCCATACCCGAAGCCGCTGCAACGGCCGCTTGCCCGCCTTCCAGAGACGCAAGGCGCTGTTCAAGTAGCGCGGTGGTAGGGTTACCGAGGCGGGAGTAGATGAAGCCCTCTTCTTCTCCAGCGAACAGCCGCCCTCCCTGCTCGACATTGTCGAAACAGAATGTTGAAGTCAGGAATAGTGGCGGCGACAACGCGTTTTGCGCGCTGCCAGGATGATAACCCGAATGAATGGCGCGCGTGGAAAAACCACGCTTTGTTTGGTGACCCATTTCGACCTCTCATTGATACGCAGCAAGTTTAGCAGAGCTGGCCAAAAATGCTTTGCGTTGTCAGTCGCAGGAGTGTATTTTTGCGCAATTCAATTGCATCAATCAGGATATTATTGGTGAATATTTCCAATCTGGATCGAATCGATCATAAAATCCTGCACGAGCTTCAAATCGATTCCAGCCTCCCTAACAGTGAATTGGCCAATCGTGTCGGCCTGTCGGATTCACCCTGTCTGAGGAGGGTGAGGAAGCTTGAGGAGTTGGGCTATATCAAAGGCTATCATGCCCATCTGGACGAAGTGAAATCGGGCACTGCATTCAATTTGTTTGTCGGCATCAAGGTGCGGCGCCACGGCGACGATCAGACTGGACCGTTTGAAAACTGGGCCAGAAGCAGGCCGGAGATCGCAGCCTGCTATCTGGTGTCGGGCGAAATTGACTATCTGCTTCATGTGGTCGTCGCGGATGTTGGAGCGTACGAGCAATTTCTCTCCAACGAGCTTTTGACCCATCCCTCGATTCAGGACATCCGGTCAAACATGGCTGTCCGCGTTGTTAAGCCGCCATTCGGGGTTCGAGCCAATTTGCTGGATTGATCTATACAGCGGCAGCACGTTTGCTGATTTCCTATCAGGCCTGGTGTAAACATCGACGCATCACAGGCGGCGTGCCGAACAATGTCTGGTTGATGACGATATGAAGACCGAAGCTTTCCAGGGCAACCGAGGTGTGAACTTTCGGCTCCTCGCACGGCGGGGAGCTCCCTCAAAAATTCAGCTGAATGTAAGGCGGAAACCAGGAGTGCCGTTGCACCCTGAGAATGGCAGAGATTGAGCGATCCCAGCGACTGCTCGCGCAACGCTCGAACCGGCCGCTCCCGAGCAATTCACGCCGTCCTACGGCAGGTGTTCGAACGTGTGTTCATGCTAAAGCCTGTCGTGGGCATATGCCTGAGTATTCGGGTATAGGGCGACCTTAAACCAATAATTCGCCCCATGCCTATTTGAGCTGCTAACCTGCGCTGATGTGCCACTACAGGGGGACGTGAGCGATGTGGGCGGAGTTCAAGGAAAAGCCATTCGAGACCTATTTTCTCGCCGAGATGGCCCGCCGGACCACAGTCCTCTATTCACCCGACCAGACCGACGAAGGCATCGTCGGATTCGATGGCGCTTTCTTCATACCGGACCCTGACTTTCGCGTCCTGCTTCCTTTCATCCGCTCGCGTCGCTGGCCGCATTTCATTGGCATGACCGCTTCGGAAATCGACCATTTCGGCAGGGCGCTCGACGCGCGCCTGCCGCCGTTCAACCTCAATCTGTTCGTCCAATATAAGCGACCCGAGTGGATGCGGCGGTCGAGCGCCACTGAATGGGCGAGCTGGAACGCGGCTTATTTCCGCTATACGATTGACGCCAAGCAGCAGGGTCTGCTCGAGAAAATCCTCGCCGTCGGCGCCGGCCGGGCCGCCGTCGTCTACGCCTCCGCTGCATTCTGGGCGAACAGCGACCTGTTCGCGCTGGCCGGCTCCAAAGGTATCATCGCGAACAGCAATATAGCCAGCGCCGACCTACTGACTGGCCACAACCGCTACACCTACACCGACCCCGGCGGTCACGGCATCGCCCATTCCGAGCCGGAATATATAGAAGGCCCGTCGCTTGACGGCATCTTCGCGCGCGGCGCGGACAATGAGCGACTGCCCTTCACCAAGCATGTGAAGGCGACCGCCAACCTCATCGAGCGCGGCCTCGACGAGAGCTCAACCGACTATGCCCTGTGGCAGTCGGCGCGCGAGGCGATCCTCGGCGGCGACTTCGCCGACGCCTTTCCGCGCGCCCGCAGCACCTGGCTCGACGCCATCGTGTCGATGGCGGCGTTCTCGCAGGCGTTCGATATCCGCATCGCGGCGGTTGGCACTGAGGAATAGTGAGCCGGAGTCACGGCCGTCGCGCGTACCAATCGGGATGCGGTCGACCGCCAGCGTCGCTCACGATGAACGATCGTCAGCTATAAGGGACCGCCTTTCGAGCGTTGGATGGCCGCTCTGTTAGCGTCACCCGTCATTGTCCCGTGGCTGAATTTGCCCCCGCTTTCTTATTCCTAATCTAATTTCCCACATTTCTGCTTGAACCTTGGCGCTACCCACGCAATGGTTGTTTTGCTTCCCGAGAAAGCCGGGGGGCGGGGCGTAGTAACCCCTTTCGCTAGAACTCGGTCGAGATTATCGGCCGGGTGGCATGCGCGTATGTCCAGCCGGCAACGGTAAAGGCGCATGCGCCTGCTCTAGCGAACAGGTTACTAACATCCGGCTTCGGCCGTCGCCCCGAGAGGACATAGGAGCGGCAGGGAAGCCAAAGCCAAGGGCTGAGCGTCGCTCCGGAATGAGGGAGTGACGATGACGCAGAGCCGACCGTTCAACAAATTTCAGAGTTTCAGCAAGGCGCGACGGATTGTGCGCACCGTGACCGTCGCGACAATAGCGTCCTGTATCGCCCTGGCACCAACAGCAGTCCTCGCCAAGAAGAAGGGCGCGTGGTCTGTTGTGCGGACGCAGGATCCGATCACAGGTCGCACAACCTGCGCGGTCAGCGCGCTGGATCGACTGGCCCATATGCGCTTCGCACGGATCGGCGCTCTCTATGCGGTGGTCGAGAACAACCCGGATGCCGGATTGCTGGTCGGCGTATCGAGTGGTGGGCGCTGGCGCATACCGGTCGGCGATATCCTCTGGCGCGTCGATACCCAACCCTATCGTACATTGAAGGCGGTCGATAATCCCGAGGTGGCGAACACCGGCAACCCCGCATTGGCCGCTGCGGAGGCAGCAAAGGGGACCGAACCCCCGCCTGAAGAGGGTGCAGGCTTACAGGCCAACGACGCTGACGCCGCTTCTTCAGCGAACGAGCCGCCCCTCGAGACCTATCGCGCCACCATCGATGCGACGATGGAACGCCAGACCGCGCTGATTGCAGCGATGACCGCAACCGCTACGATGGCAAGCGGCGAGACGGCTAAGGCGATGCTGGCGGAGATGCGCGAAGGCAAGGCCCTGCTGTTCCGGCAACAGGCAGCAGCGCCGCTCTATGGGCTGCCCTCCTCGCAAGTCTATACTGTCGGGCAGGATACCAACAAGGGCCACAAGCCCATCCCGATCGACCAGAGCTTTCATGATGGCCTTGTCGCCTGCGGGATTGTTACGCCATGAGCGAGGACATCATTACACCCAAAGCGCTGGCCCGGCTGGAGCAACCCTCAGCGGTGCGCTTCATCCGCCTGGGCGAAGGCGGAGGCTGGGCACGCGAAGCCTTCGAGGCCGGAACCATCCCGTTTAAATATCGCAACGTCAGCCATGACCCTTGTATGGCCGGCGACTGGGATGCGGTGAGAGGCGAGATTGTGGCCTCGGGCCGCAAGGCGGGCGCGGTAGGCGGGGATATTCGCGAACTGCAGGACTTTTATGCAAGCGACGATCAGTGCCTTTGGGTCACCTTTGCCGAGGGTCATCTCTGGTGGGCCTTTGGCGAGGGACCGGTGGTGCCGGTTGATGATCGCGGTGACGATCGGCCTGCGCGGATGCGTCGCACCCTGGATGGCTGGCACTGCCATGATGTGAAAGGAGCACCACTTCGGCTGCAGTCCTTGAGCTCAGCGCTGACCAAGGTCGGCGCCTATCGGCGTACGACATGCGCGGTCGAACAGCAGGAGTATCTGCTGCGCAAAGTACGCGGCGAAGAGGAACCGCTGGTCATAGAGGCACGCGAACTGGGAACCCGGCTTGACGATCTGACCGCACGCATGATCGCGCAGCTTGATTGGCGCGATTTCGAGATCATGGTGGACCTGATCTTTGCCCGCGGCGGATGGCAGCGCCAGTCGGCCGTCGGCGACGGCGAGGTCGATCATGACCTCTATCTGGTGAGCCCCACTACATCGGAGACCGCGTTTGTGCAGATCAAGTCCAGCGCAACCCAGCGCGTGCTTGACGATTATTGCAGACGCTTCACCCGGTCAGGCGCGGACCGCTTCTTTTTCATTTGCCATAGTCCCAAAGGGACCCTCCGCTTACCGGATGACACGCTTATATCGAGCGCGCGGCTTTGGGTCGGGCTCAGCCTCGCCCGCAGAGCGCTCTCCGCTGGCCTTTTCGACTGGCTTGTCGACCGGATTCGGTGAGAGTGGTGCGTACTCCTCCTCATAGGTCGGCATGGTCTTGTACTGGTTCTCGATTTCGGCACGGCGGATCCATTCCTGTTCGCTTTGCATACCCGGCGCCAGCAATACGCCATAACGCATCTCGCTATCCGCTTCCGGATTGAGAGTATGCCGCACCTTCTCCACCAGCTTCTGGGCAGCGATATCGCCCTGAAGCGCAAGATTGCGGAGCTGACGCAGAAACACTTCGGCCATACTGACCTTCCTGCGACCGCCGTGTTCCGTAATGCTAACCTTCAGACACGCAAATTCGCGTGTGATCGTGCTGGTGTTGCGCGATCCCGGTGGCCGCCCGCGCTTCCTCGCCTTCTTCGTCATCATGCATCTCCTTCATCAAGATCGCGATAGCCGATTGCTGCATCGATCATGGCCTGCTCCTCGCTGCGATCCTCAAGATAGTGCTCACGGGCAGAAGCGATCTGTGCCTTCGTCCAGGGCGGTGCCTTGTGGCGCTCCTTCAACAGGAGAACCATGTCCCACGGTAGGTCTGGCGCATGAACCACGCCGCCACCTGCATCGACCGGTTGCGGCTTGCCCAACGCGCCATAGCGCAGAAGCTCGTTGACGCCATGGAACAGCGAAGCCCGATCGCCGCCCTGAGCCTTATTCGCCAGTTGGTGCAGGGTGACCTCGCGGGGATCCATTGACCTGGTCTTGCCCTTGCTGCGCACCCGCACGGGTTCGTTCAATATTCCGGTGGCATCAATGTCCGGCTTCTTCCTCGATCGGCCACTAACGTTACCCGAGCGGCCCTTCTGGAACTGGCTGTGCCTGGGCGGCTTGCCATAGCCGACCTCATAGGGCTTGCGGTCCTGCTGGCTGTCATCATCATTGTTGCTCACGCTGCTATTCCTCCCTTCTCATCCTGTGGTTGGCGGTGTTGGGTAATCTGCGCAAAGCTCTCGCCCGTCGCCTCCAGGGTTGCGGCAAGGCCGAAGAGCTGTTCCATGCGGGTGACGATCACATCGCAATAGGCCGGGTCGATCTCGATCCCGCGCCCCTTGCGGCCGGTGCGCTCAGCCGCGACCAATGTGGTGCCCGATCCCGCATAGGCATCCACTATGATGCTACCCCGGTGCGATGCATCGAGGATCGCATCGGCGACCAGCGCCACGGGCTTGACCGTCGGGTGCATCGCAAGATCAGTATCGCGCGAGGCCCCAAAGCTGTTGGCCCCGGCATAGCTCCACACATTGGTGCGGTTGCGGCCATGACGGCCCAGTTCGACATTATTGATATGCGGCGCTGTGCCCGCCTTGAACACGAAGACCAGTTCATGGGCGGAGCGATAGAGCGAGCCCATCCCGCCATTGGTCTTGGCCCAGACGCACAGATTCTTGAAGTCGGTATAAGCGGCTTCACCTGCCGCCATCGTCTCGGCCATATGGCGCCAGTCCATACAGACATAGTGCAGCGATCCGTCGGCGGAGAAAGCCACAAGCTGTTCAAACGCCCGCGTCAGGAAGGCGGTGAACGCCTCGCGCGACATTTCACCGGACGCCATCGCAAACTCGCGGTGCCGATGCTTGCCGAGCCCGGAGACATGGCCGTTTACGGCAACATTATAGGGCGGATCGCAAAACACCATCTGCGCGCGGGCTTCACCGAGCAGCCGTGCATAGGTCGAAGCGTCGAGCGCATCGCCGCAGATCAGCCGATGCGGACCGATGATCCAGATATCGCCCGGCTGCGTGACCGCAGGGCCCGAGGCCACCTCCGGCACAGCATCGGCCTCGTCTCCCTTGTCATCGCCAGCATCCACACCCTCGATCAGCAGATCGATTGCGGGAAGTTCAAAGCCGGTAATGGAAAGATCGAAGTCGAGATCCAGTTCCGACAGATAGGCAAACTCGATCCCGAGCAGCGTCTCGTCCCAACCGGCATTTTCCGCAAGCCGATTGTCGGCGATGACATAGGCGCGGATTTCCACCTCGCTCATATCCGACAGGCGCACAGTCGGGACCTCATGCATGCCGAGGCGCTTCGCAGCCACCACCCGGCCATGGCCGGCGATGATGCCATCGCCATCATGGATCAGCACCGGGTTGGTAAAGCCAAAGCGCTTTATCGAGGCTGCGATCTGCCCGATCTGCTTCTCGCTATGGGTGCGGGGATTAGATGACCGCGGAACCAGCTCTTCAATATTTCGATAGTCTATGCGTAATCTGCTCATAAAGGACTCCCTCTCCCGGGCCGATCGGAACCGGCCAGGCAAAAAGTTGCAATTTTCTCCCTTTATGAGCCGAAGACCCCGCGCTCGCGCGGCATGCAGACAGGACGTCTGGTCTTCGATCTGGATCGGGCCTGACCATGCCAGACGGATCCGGTGGAAATGACACCATCACATATAAGCGACGGGTCATCTCAATGACGACTTTATACAAAAGCACGCGACGCTTTAAAAGCGGAATCTTCCTCCAGAACCACGATTTTCTGCCGTTTGTTGCCTTTTACGTTGAACCCGACAACATCGACTTTCCTTTTGCGGCGGTCAGTATGGT
>JAGRES010000015.1 GCA_020446425.1 Sphingobium sp.
AAACCTATAGCGTCGCTTCGATTTCCCGCGCGGCCATGTCCGGGTCCTTGGCCTGGCTGATGGGGCGGCCGATCACGATGATGGATGCACCGGCGTCCACGGCGGCGCGCGGTGTCACGGCGCGCTTCTGGTCGCCTTTCTTGCCGCCTGAGGGGCGGACGCCTGGCACCACGAAAAAGCCGTCATGCCAGCGCCTGCGGATGTGGCCCACTTCTTCGCCTGAGCATACAATACCATCGAGCCCCGCATCCTGCGCCAGATCAGCCAGCCGCTCGACCTGAGCCGTGGCGTTACGCTCAACCCCGATTTCGTTGAGGTCGCTGACATCAAGGCTGGTAAGGACAGTAACCGCGACGACCTTTGTGTTTTTGCCCGCCGCGGCCTTAGCATCCTCCAGCATCGCCCGCCCGCCCGCAGCATGGACGGTCAGGATAGCGGGCTCCAGAACATGCAGTGCCTGCACCGCCTTGGCCACGGTATTGGGGATGTCGTGCAATTTCAGATCGAGGAATATCGGCAGGCCGATTCTGGCCATTTCATACATGCCATGATGCCCATTGGCGCAGAAGAATTCGAGCCCCAGCTTTATACCGCCGACATGGTTGTGCACGCGCATCGCGAGATGCTTCGCTCTCTCCAGATCGGGTGTGTCGATGGCGACATAGATAGGGCTGCTCATTGGTCCCCCGAATTTTCCGAGGGGGATAAGGGCTTGTCGGCCGGTGGAAGGACAGGGTCCGAAGGCTGTTGACTGGCGATGCTGCTCGCCAGGGCCCGTTCCGTACTGTTCAGCTTGCGCTTGATCTGCCATTTGGTCGCACGGGCCCACAGCCACATGGGCACCAGCCCAAGCAGGAAGGCTGCGATGATCAGAACCGGCAGGCGGGTTTCGAGGATGACGTCGCCCCACAGCTTGACCGGCACATAACCGGAATAGGTAGGCGCAACGATCCAGTTCGCCTTGGTAAACAGCGCCAGGGCGACAGCAACTATCACCCAGAAAGCAGTTTTCAGGAAGTTCATGACCAACCCTCTTTTCTCGGAGGGCAGCTTAGGAAATTTTCTCTTGCTGTGCCAGAGCGCAGTTGCATTGCGCGACCAGCTGTGTCCGGCCAATAAAAATCGGCCCTTCCTGCTGGGCGCTGTTCCGGTGTCAGCGCGGCGGGAAGGGCCGAAAAGCCAGTCTGAAAGAAGAGACTAGATTACATCAGCTTCCAGGTCAGCGGCAGGACGATGGTCGTCGCACCGCCCGGAGGGGCCGGGAAGTTGCCGGCTTTGGTCGGCAGATTAAGTGCCTCGCGGTCGAGAACCGAGGAGCCGGAGGGCGACACCATTTCGGTTTTCTCGACGGCGCCCGAAGCGCTGACGTAAACCTTCACCTTGGCGGTGCCTTCGTCGCCGCGCATCTGGGCAGCACGCGGATAGGTCTGCTTCGAAGCGATCAGGCGAGCGACAGCCTGCTGCCATGCGGCGGGCTGGGCGAATGCCGGGGTGGAGAAAACGAGAGTTGCGGCAGCGGCGACCGCGCATTTGCCTGCGAATTTCGTGAACATTGTACCTTATTCCTTCTTCTTCATTTTGACTGGAATATTCATCCGGTAGTAAGCAGGTATAGGATCGGGTCTAAATTCACGTTTATGACCATGGTAAATTTGCTGTTAACTCCTGAGCCAGCACCGGATTGCTGGACATCGGCGCAAATGAAAATGAGCCCGGACCACTAGGGACCGGGCTCATTATTTTCGGGTTCGGATCGGGTATCAGAACTCGGCCCAGTCATCTTCGTCAACGCTCAGTGCCAGATTGCCGTGGCTGACAGGAGCGGACTTCGCCGGTGCAGGAGCGTCTTCCTCCTCCTCAGTATAGTCCTCTGAACCGCTCATGCCCAGACCACCGGTGTAGCCACCCTGACGGCCAAGCTCGAAGAACGACAGCTGCTCGAACAGGCGTTCGGTTTCGGCATTGAGGTTGCGCGAGCTGGCGTTGCTTTCCTCGACCATCGCGGCGTTCTGCTGCGTGGAGGTGTCCATGGCGGTGACCATTTCGGAAATTTCCGAAAGGCCGGTAGCCTGACGGCCTGCCGCTTCCGCGATCTCGTCCATGAGGTCGGAGACTTCTGTGACCTCGGTGACGATCTGGCGCAGTGCCTCGCCGCTGTTTTCAACGAGCGACACACCTTCGGTGATCTGCGCGCTGGAGGTGGCGACGAGCTGGCGGATCGAGTTGGCCGCTTCCGCGCTACGCTGGGCCAGGTGACGGACCTCGGTAGCCACGACCGCGAAGCCTGCGCCCGATTCACCGGCACGCGCCGCTTCAACGCCAGCATTGAGCGCCAGCAGGTTGGTCTGGAACGCCAGGCCGTCGATGGTGGTGATGATATCGTTCATCTCTTTCGAGGAAGCTTCGATATTGCGCATCGCGACGACGGCGCGCTTCGCGGTTTCGTCAACACGTTCCGCCGATTCACGCGCCACGGTCAGGCGGCTGCTGGTCTGGCGGGCATTGTCTGCCGCGACTTTCACGGAGTCGGTGAACTCGCCCAGGGTCTTGGACGTATGTGCCAGAGATTCGGCCTGCCGCTCTGTGCGCAGCGAGAGATCCGAGGATGCCTGAGCGATTTCGTTCGTACCGTTCTTGATCGTGTTGCAGCCATCGACGATTTCGATCATCGAATCGAGCAGGTGCTGCACGGCTTCGTTATAGTCCTTGTGCAACTTGGCGAGCGGGCCAGTGGCATCATTGTCCACGCGGTGGGTCAGGTTGCCCTGCGCCAGAGCGGACAGGCCGTTGCCGATCGCGTCGATGGTGACCTGCGTTTCCTGTGCACGAACCGCTTCCGCTTCCGCGCGCTCCTTGTCGGCGGTGAACAACGCCTTGAAGCTGTCGAGTGCGCGCGCAAGGCTGCCCAATTCATCCTTGCGCTTCATGCCCGGCACATCGACGGTCAGGTCACCTTCGACGAGGCGGCTGACCGAAGCGGCCATATTCTTGATCGGCTTGGCGATTATCTGCATCAAAATGCCTGCCAGGATCATCGAGATGACAAGGCCTGCGCCGATAGCACCGATCAGCATCTTGCGCGATTCGTCGTAAATCTTCTCGCTCTTGGTGCTGATGGCCTGACCGTTCTTCACGTTAAGGTCGATCAGCTGGAGGATGCTGTCCTCAACCATATAGAACATGTCGAGCGCCTCGCCTTCGAACATGTCGTTGGCGGCGGGATCATTCGCATCGGAAAGCGACACCATCTGATCGGTCAGCTGCTGATACTGCACCCAGCTGGTCTTCAGGTCGGCGAACAGGGCTTTCTGTTCGTTGCTCTGCAGATAAGGTTCGTAATCGTCCATCATACCCGAAATCGCGTTCGCGGCATTTTTCAGCATCTTCTCGGCCTTGGCTTTTGACTCAGGTGTCGGAGCCGAGATGTGGCCGCTCTGCTGAATGCGATATTGCGACGTATAGGCATGCAGATCGCCGATGAGCTGCGTGGCGGGCAGCGTGCGTGAGCGCATCTCGCTCGACAGCTGGTTGACCTCGCCAATCTTCATCACGGCGAACAAGCCGATACCCGCCAGCAGCACGAGCAGCGCGGCGAACGCAGCCAGCATCTTGGCGGTGATATTGAAACCTTTGGGCACAGCGAATTCCTTTTTTGGATATCTGTTTGGAGAAGGCAGTAATTGCAAAGGCTTGAGATTTGGTAACCGCGCGGGAAACCATTTGTTTTTTGATTTTCCATGCACTGCGGGGCGCGCGGCGAATGTTGCGATATGGTTAATTTTTGATGACGCCGGGGTCACGGAAGTGTCTTCGAACCGTCCCTGACTCATCATCAACCGGCAAAGCAGCCGGTCTAAGAAGCCCTCAGTTTCAACCCTGGGGAATCATCATGGCTACTGGACCTTCTTCTTCGCTCTCACCGTATCTGCTCGGCGCTGAACCCAATGTGCACTTCACCTCGATCATTACTGTAGGCGATCCGCTCAGCCCGGGCGGCACGACCGGCATCTTCGGCGGCATCCCTGATGGGATGGGCGCATTCGACAATGGCGATGGCACGATCACCGTCATCATGAATCACGAATTGAGCGCCGGAGTGGGCGTGGTTCGCGATCATGGCACGACTGGCGCCTATATCGACCGGCTGGTCATCGACAAGAACACGCTGGCGGTTGTTTCCGGCGACGACGCCGTCCAGACAGTCAATACATGGGATGATGTCAACGACGTCTATGTCACCGGCCCGGCCGAGTTCAGCCGTTTCTGCTCGGGCGATCTGGCTGCTCCCTCCGCGTTTTACGATGCAACCAGCGGCCTTGGCACGCAGACGCGCATTTTCCTGACGGGTGAAGAAAACGGCCCCGAAGGCCGTGCTACGGGCACCATCGTATCGGGCGATGAAAGTGGCACGCTGTACGAGCTGCCTTTCCTCGGCAACATGTCGTTCGAGAATATCGTCGCCAACCCCTATGCGCAGACCAAGACCATTGTCGCTGCGACGGACGATACCGGCGGCGGTCAGGTTTACATCTATGTCGGTGAAAAGCAGGCATCCGGCTCAGACATCGACAAGGCAGGCCTCTCCGGCGGTTCTTTCTACGGCATCAAGGTCGATGGCCTGCTCAGCGAAGTGGACGGCGCACCTGCCACTGGCGCTTTCACGCTTCAGGAAATCGGCCCCGATGGCGATGTCAGCAACATGACGGGCGCTGAAATCGACGCTGAAAGCACAGCCGAAGGCGTGACCGGTTTCCTCCGCCCGGAAGACGCCGCATGGGATCCGGACAATCCAAATGTCCTCTATTTCACCACCACGGCCAGCTTCGACGGCAACAGCCGCCTGTACAAGCTGACCTTCTCCGACGTTTCCAATCCGGAAGCGGGTGGTACGATCGAAGCGGTTCTGGACGGCAGCGAAGGCCAGCACATGCTCGACAATATGTCGTTCGGTCAGGGTGTGGCGATGCTTCAGGAAGATCCGGGCAGCGCATCCTATCTCGCTGGTATTTTCGAATATGATGGCGCGACCGACATGCTGCACCGCATGGCCGATTTCGATCCGGCTCAGTTCACGCCGGGCGCGCCGGGCTTCATCACCAGCAATGAGGAAAGCTCGGGCATTATCGACGTGACCGATCTGCTGGGCGATGCCGATACCCGCGCCTATCTGCTCGACGCGCAGGTGCATGCTTCGACCGGCGATCCGGCGACCGTCGAATATGGCCAGTTGCTCGCCATGTTCGTTGAAGAAGCCCAGACCCGCGGCGATGACGGCAACGACACGCTGAACGGCAGCTACGCCGACGAGACCTTCTTTGGCTATGAAGGCAATGACACGATCAACGCCGGTTCGGGCGACGACAATGTTCATGCGGGCGAAGGCAACGACACCGTCAATGCGGGCGCTGGCAATGACAATGTCCGCGGCGATGCCGGTAACGACACGCTGAACGGTGGCGCCGGCAAGGACAAGCTGGTTGGCGGCGAAGGCAATGACGTGCTCGACGGCGGTGCGGATCGTGACGGCCTGACGGGCGGAGCGGGTGCTGACCTGTTCGTCTTCTCTTCGGCGACGGACTCGGTGAAGGGTGCGCAGGACTTCATCACCGACTTTAATGCCGCAGAAGGCGACCGTATCGACCTGAGCGGTGTGGACGCCATTGCGGGCGGCAGCGACGATGCCTTCACAATGGTGAGCGCATTCACCGGTGTCGCGGGTGAACTCACAACCGTCTACAACGCCAATGTGAACGCCACCTTCGTCTATGGCGATACGGATGGCGATGGCGCGGCCGATTTCGCCTTCACGCTGAAGAACACCAGCTCGGTCAGCGCGAGCGACTTCATACTCTGATCAAGAGGCCCCTTGTGCCGGGAATTGGGGGCGGGTTTCCGCCCCCTTTTTTGGCACTGAACCGGAGGTGCGATTACTCGCCGAAAACGCGGGCGAAGATCGTGTCCACATGCTTGTAATGATAATCGAGGTTGAACTTTTCCTCGATTTCCTGCGCTGACAGGGCGGCGGTGACGTCTTCATCCGCCTTGAGCAGCTCCATTAGCGAAAGCTGCCCGTCCGATTCCCAGACCTTCATCGCGTTGCGCTGGACATAGCGATAGGAATCCTCGCGGGAAACACCCGCCTGTGTAAGCGCTAACAGCACGCGCTGGGAGTGGACAAGGCCACCCATCTTGTCGAGATTCTTCATCATGCGTTCCGGGTATACCAGCAGCTTGTCGATCACGCCGGTGATGCGGCCCAGTGCGAAGTCGAGCGTTATGCAGGCATCGGGGCCAATGAACCGCTCGACCGAGCTGTGCGAGATATCGCGCTCATGCCATAGCGCGACATTCTCCATCGCGGGCAGCGCGTAGCTGCGCACCATACGGGCGAGGCCGGTCAGATTCTCGGTCAGCACCGGGTTGCGCTTATGCGGCATCGCGCTCGAACCCTTCTGCCCCGGCGAGAAATATTCCTCGGCTTCCAACACTTCGGTGCGCTGCAGGTGGCGTACTTCGACTGCGAGGCGTTCAATCGAGCTGGCGATGACGCCCAGTGTCGCGAAAAACATCGCGTGGCGGTCACGCGGGATTACCTGTGTCGAGACGGGTTCGACCGACAGGCCGAGCTTGGCTGCGACATGCTCCTCCACCTTGGGGTCGATATTGGCGAAGGTGCCGACCGCGCCCGATATTGCGCAGGTCGCGACATCCTTGCGCGCGGCGATCAGACGCTCCTTGCAGCGGGAAAATTCGGCATAGGCCTCTGCCATTTTCAGGCCGAAGGTAACCGGCTCGGCATGAATGCCATGGCTGCGGCCGATGGTCGGCGTCATCTTGTGTTCGTATGCACGGCGCTTGATGGCTTCGAGCAGCGCGTCGATATCCGCGAGAAGAATGTCGCTCGCCTGCGCGAGCTGCACGGCAAGGCAGGTGTCGAGCACGTCGGAGCTGGTCATGCCCTGATGCATGAAACGGGCTTCGTCACCGACCTGTTCGGCTACCCAGGTCAGGAACGCGATCACGTCATGCTTGGTGACGGCTTCGATTGCGTCAATGGCAGGAACGTCGATAGCCGGGTTCGTCGCCCACCAGTACCACAGAGCATTCGCTGCCGATTGCGGTACGACGCCGAGGTCAGCCAGCGCCTCGGTCGCGTGCGCCTCTATCTCGAACCAGATCCGGAAACGGTTTTCCGCTTCCCAGATGGCGGACATTTCGGGGCGGGCATAGCGCGGGACCATGAAGCGACTCTCTTGGCTGTGATTTCGGAATGCGCGCCGCGTAGCAGCATGGGCGCAAGGGGGCAATGCCAAGCGTCATCCGGGAGCCAATGACCCCTGTTAAGTCTGGAGTTCGTCTACCCCGCCCGCAACATGGGGGGATTTCAGGCGCAGGCCGCCAGCCAGTGATCTTATGATTGGTGCGTTTGAGAAATGGGAGCACCCAGCGCGCTCATTTCGGCAATGATCGCCGCTGCACGTTCTTTGGCGTTGAGGCGCACACCGCCGCCGTCCCAGCGCAGATGGGCGTCGCCAATGGGCAGGCCATCGTCGGCGATGACAACCAGATTGAGCTTGCGCCGGTCCTGTGACTGGCGATGGGTGATCCGGGCCTCGACATCGGCGATCAGTTCGGGATGGACGGCGATGATGACTTCCTGCCCGCGCGCGATCTGGACGAGGATGCGTCCGACAGCGTCGTCGATAGCGCCCGCCGGATTGGCGGTCAGCGCCTGTGCGGCCAGCGCCTCGCCAATGGCCTGGGCCAGCGTGCAGGCTTCGTCGCGCACATGCTCGGTCATTGCTTCGCGCTGGGCGTCGAACTCCTCCCATTGCGCATGCAGTGCATCGAGCGCGTTCAATATCGCCTGATCGCGTTCGGCGCGTGCCTGCGCCAATCCTTCCAGATAGGCTTCGGTGCGGGTCTGCTCGATGGTCCGGGCGTGATCCGCGCGCAGCGCCGCCATCTCGGCGCGCAATGCCGCAACATGCAGGGCTTCCTCGACCACCATGCCGTCGGACAGCGGGATGCTGGCCGCGAATTCGGTATCGAAGTGAAAGGGTTTGATGATGAAGCTCTGGTCCATATTCTGCGCCTCAGATAATCATGGTCTCGTCGTCCTTGGGGTCGACCAGCATGATCTCGCCCCTGTCGGCCAGCAGCTTGGCGAGGCGGACAAGACCCGTCTGCGCCTCCTCGCACTCGCGGGCACGTACTGGCCCCATCGAAGCCATATCCTCGCGCAGCATCTTGGCGGCGCGTTCCGTCATCGCGTTGAGGAATATCTGGCGCATCTCTTCCGGCGCGCCCTTCAGCGCCAGTGCCATCTGCTGCTTGTCGGCATTCTTGACCAGTACGGCGATGGCCGACGGCATTAGGTTGGCAAGATCGTCGAAGGTGAACATCAGCGCGCGGATGCGCTCCGCCGATTCGGGTGCACGTTCGTCGAGCGCACCCAGGATCGTTTCTTCGGTGGCGCGGTCGAAGGCGTTGAACACATCCGCCATCGCTTCGTGCGGGTCGCGCCGCTGCGAGCGCGACAGGTTGCTCATGAACTCGCTTTTGAGTGTATTCTCGATCTCGTTGACGATATCCTTCTGCACCGTTTCCATGCGCAGCATGCGCTGGATCACGTCGATGGCGAAATCGCGCGGCAGGGCGGCGAGCACGCGCGCGCAATGCTCGGACTTCAGCTTGCTCATGATAACCGCGACGGTTTGCGGATATTCATTCTTCAGGAAAGCAGCGAGGATGTTTTCGGAGACATTGGAGAGCTTGTCCCACATGGTGCGACCCGATGGGCCTCTTATGTCTTCCATCACCTCTTTCAGCTTTTCGTCGGGCAATATGCCTTCGAGCAGTCTTTCGGTCGTTTCGAACGAACCGTGCAGCGAGGATATGGTCGAAACCTCGCTGGAAAACTGAACGAGCAGGAACTCGACGACATGGGCAGGCACGCGGCCCAGTTGCGCCATAGCGGTCGAGAGCTCCTTCACCTCGTCAATGCCGAGCTGCTCCCAGATCAGCGCGCCATTGTCCTTGCCCAGCGCCAGCATCAGTGCGGCGGCGCGCTGCATGCCGGTAAAGCGTTTCAGGTCCACTGGTTCGATCAACTGCTGCATGACGTCCGGTACATTTCCGTTAACCACGAATTTTCGTGCGTTACGCGCGCAAGCGCCGCTCTTCTCTCTATTATAGGAAGAACGGAGGTGAATTTTCGCGAAAGGCGTCATCAAGGACAGGTGGCATGAGCATAGGCATATCGAACAGTCTGGTCGGCCTCAGCCTGCTTAGCGGGACGAGCGCCTTTTCCAGTTTCGGGCAGGGCGTGAAGATCGAATCCGCTGCCGTTCGTGTGGCCCGGGCCGCATTCAACCTGCCGGAAACCACGCCGCCGTGGAAACAGGACACAGGGCAGGTCAGCGACAGCAGCCAGCTCGCCGCGATCAAGCGCCTCGCTAGCATCATCGACAAATCCTCGTCGGGCATAGATAGCCTGCCCGATGATGTGCAGACCAGCTTCACCGCCTACAAGGCGCTGGACCGTTTGCGCGTGCTGGCCGAAGCCGCCGCCAAGGCGACGACAAGCAGCGCCGAGCGCACGAAGCTGGATGCGCTTTTCGCCAAGGGCTTGTCCGATCTGCAAACCTATCTGGGCGGCGCGCCGTCCGACAAGCTCGATCTGGCGTTTGGCATTCCCACTCGCCGCGCGGAAAGCGTGGGCGTGGCAGCACAGTCGGCGCTGGAGGTAAAGGGCGCGGGGGTATTGCCCGCGCGCGATACGCCGATACCGGGCATGACCGGCACCGAGAAATTCACGCTGACGCTGACCAAGTTCGGCGCGAGCGATACGGTGAGCGTCGATCTTGCTGGAACGCCGCAGCCGCCGACCCTCGATAGCGTTGCCGATGCGATCAACAATGCGATATCGGCCATCCCGCTGCGCAACCCGGACGGCAGCCTCTATCTCGATCCCGCCACCGGCCAGCCGTCGCCAAAATGGCTGGTACGTTTCGTGCCGGACAAGAGCACCGACAAATGGGGCTTTGCGATCAAGAATCCGGCGCAGGAAGAGGTCGCGATCACGCAGGACAATGCCGCCGATGCGATTCTGGTCGCGGCGGGGCAGACATCGCTCGATGCGCCGGAGCGGGTGCGTCTGCTGCGCTTCGACGATCCGCTGGGCACCGCCACGCAAAAGACATTGGGAGAGGTCGCCGGATATGACCGGCTGGGCACAGAGCGCGCGCTGCTTGCCCAGCCCAAGGTCAAGCCGCCCGAAGGCGTCACTCTGTCCAAGCCGGAACTGTTCGCGCCCACCAGCGCCAGCGCCGTCGCCACGGCGGCAGATGGCAGCAGCTATGTCGTGGGAACCACGGCGGGCGAGCTGGATGCGAACCGCCCCGCAGGGGCGCAGGATCTGGTGCTGACCAAGCTGGACAGCGAAGGCCGGGTGCTGTGGCAGCGCATGCTGGGTGCGGCCAACGACGCTAGCGGCGCGGCAGTCAGCATTGATGCCAATGGCGATGTCGTCGTCGCGGGCAGCGTTTCCGGCGGCTTTGGCGCGGACCAGAGCGATGGCGACATGCTGGTCGCCCGCTATGATGCGAGCGGCGATGAACAGTTTGCGACGCTCATCCGCAATATCGGCGTGGAACAGGCCAGCGCTGTGGCGACGGCGGCTGATGGGTCCATCTATGTCGGCGGCAAGGCGACCGGCGTGGGCGGCTATGGCAGCGGCGATGCGGTGATCGTCAAGCTCGACAGCACCGGTGCGATTACCGAGCGCCGTACGATAGATGCGGGCGGCAGCGAAGGCGTGAAGGCGCTCGCCGTGGCCCCTGACAACAGCCTCATCGCCCTGACCGGCGAGAGCGGGCGCGCGGTGGTGCGGCGGATCGACGCGGCGTCGCTCGCCAATGATCTTTCCAGCATTGACTTGGGCGTGGCCGATGCGCGCGCGCTGGCGATTGCACCTGATGGCGGTATCGCTGTGGGGGGTGCAACCGACAGCGCGCTATCGGGCGCGCAGGTCAATGGCTTGTCCGGCGGGCGCGAAGGTTTCGTGACGCGGTTTTCTGCGTCTCTGACGGGCGCGAGCACCAGCTATATCGGTACGTCCGGCACCGATCAGGTGGATAGCATCGCCTATATGAACGGCAGTCTCTATGCCGGTGGGCGGACCACGGGCGTGCTCGGTACCGCCAAGACCGGTACGACGGACGGCTTTGTCGTGGCGCTGGATGCGGCATCGGGCGCGCAGCTATCGGCCAGCCAGTTCGGCCGCCTGGCCGAGCAGACTGGCGCGGTGCGGATTTCCGCCGCGTCTGGTGGTGCGAGCGCGCTGGGTGCGATGGGGCTGGCGCGCGGCACGCTGACGCCGCTCGATTCCGACAAGCTGACAGCGCAGACTTCTTTGCGTGAAGGCGATAGTTTTTCTGTGCGCCTCAATGACGGAGCCATCCGCAAGATCAGCATCGCGGCGGACGACACGATGACATCGCTGGCGGCCAGGATACGCAGCGCGCTCGGCAACAAGGCCACCGTTACTACGCCGACTGTCGACGGCAAGAAAGTGCTGCGCATCGAGGCGAAGGCAGGCGCCGATGTCGAGTTGATAGCGGGCGCAGCGGGCAACGATGCGCTGGAAAAACTCGGTCTGGATCCCTCGCGCCTGACTGTACCGGAAATTTCCGGGCCAAGAGATCCGAAGGTCCGCCCCGGCGGCACCTATGGCCTTGGCCTGACTGAGGCTTTGTCCATCGGCACTGCCAAGGACGCTGCCATTGCGCTCAAGACGATCAAACTGGCCATATCGGTGTCGCAAACCGCCTATCGCTCGCTCTATTGGGATAGTGGCAAAGAAGCGTTGGTGAATGCCGGGAACGGTAATGGCCGCGGCCCGTCCGCCTATCAGCTCGCCCAGGTCGAGCGTTATCAGGATGCGCTGACCCGTATCAGCAGCCTGACCGGGGTGTTTTGATAGAAGTTTTTTTCATCCACTCCGTTCGCTTCGAGCGCAGGTTCGAGCTTGTCGAGAACCGAAGTCGAGAAGGCTGTTCTCGACAGCTATCTCGACGAGCTCGATAGCAGCTCGAACCGAACGGTTGAGGAGGAGTAGGGCATATGCCTGAATCGCCAAAGTTGATCACCGCCATTGGCGATGCGATGCGGCATCTGGGTACGCGCCAGCGCGTCATCGCCCAGAATATCGCCAATAGCGATACGCCCGGATACAAGGCGCGCGAGCTTGCGCCGCCCAGCTTCGCAGCGCTGGTCGATGGGTCGTCCAGGGTTGCGAAACCGCAGGTCGAGATCAGCGATGCGATGAAGCGGCTGGGCGCAAAGCCCTCTTCGGTCACGACCATTGCCGACCCGGACATTTCGGAAATCAAACCCGATGGGAATAATGTCACGCTGGAGGACCAGCTCCTGAAAATGGGTCAGGTGCAGGCCGATTATGCAGCGCTTACCAGCCTCTATGCCAAGCAGATGAAGATGCTGAAATCCGCTCTAGGCAAGGGCGGCATGGCGTGAATATCAATAGCGTTGGTTGATGGATAGCGGCGCGCGGCCCTGCATGCGGCGGATATCGCCGAGCCGCGAATAGGTCGATCCGCGCCGCCCGGTCAGCCGCTCCAGTTCCACGCCGACGGCTTGCAACATCTCATTCGACAGGTCGATCTGCCGCTCCAGAACGGAACTGTTGTCCGCAGCAGCCTTCATCAATGCTTCCGCCGCGTCCGAAAAACGCGTCCTGTCATCGTCGTTCAGCGTCTCGATCCATTCCGCATTTTCCCGGCCCAATTGCGCCGACAGGTTATCGAGCTGCGCGACAAGCCGGACTTTGGCCTTTGCCAGTTCGCGTATTTCGGGCTGCGGGCCATATATGCTGAGGGTTTCGCTCTCCTGCTCCATCACGACGGTCAGCGCGTGGAGGGTGTTGATCAGCTGAGTGAGGGGGTCGGTTATGCTCATGGCGTTTCCTTGCCGGATAGAGTGGCTTGCTGCAGTCGGATGATCTCGGCCATAATAGTGTCAGAGAGGCCTATGCCGCGCCCGCTGGCGATTTCCTCGCCCATTTTTTCGGCCAGCACGCCACGAAACATTTCCTCGCCATGCCCGCCGGAAAAAGGGCCATCCTGATCGACGCTTTCCAACATCAGCTTCGCCATCTGGCCGATGAACACGGCCTCGAACTGGCGCGCGGTGTCCTGAGCCTTCCCTGACAGGGGTGGCAATTTGGGTGTAGGGTTAGGTGAAATGGGGTCGCTCATCACTGCACCTCGATATCGGCCTGTAACGCGCCCGCACTGCGCAGCGCCTGCAGGATGGTGATCAGGTCGCGCGGCGATACGCCCAGCGCGTTGAGGCCGCCGACCAGCGATTTGAGCGACGCGCCCTCGACCATTGCCAGCGACGCGCCACCGCCATCGTCCACCTCGACCTGCGTGCGGGGCAGCACCTGTGTCTGGCCGTTCGACAGCGGGCCAGGCTGGGACGCAATCGGATTTTCCGCAACCGATATGGTGAGGCCGCCCTGTGCGATCGCGACCGGGCTGACGCGTACGTCTGCTGTCATCACGACCGTGCCGCTCGCTTCATTGACGATCACGCGGGCGGGCGTGTCGACTTCGACGGGCAGGTTTTCGATTTGCGCGATCAGGTCGATCAGCGAGCCGCCGGGCGCCGTCAGGCGTACGGTCGAAGGATCAAGTATCTCCGCGCTGCCCGGAACCGCCATGTTGATCGTGCGCGCGATATGGCGGGCGGTGGTGAAATCGGGATTGCGCAGCGCAAGCTTCAGGCTGTCGGCGGATTTGAGTGCGAAGGGCACTTCGCGTTCGATGATCGCGCCGCCTGCGATGCGCGCCGATGTCGATACGCCGCGGCTGATGTTCGCGCCCGCGCCCTGCGCCTTGAAACCGGACACGGCAACCTGTCCTTGCGCCACAGCATAGATTTGCCCGTCCATGCCCTTGAGTGCGGTGATCAGCAATGTGCCGCCTTGCAGGCTGGTGGCGTCACCTAGTGCGCTGACCTGCACGTCGATCTGTGAACCTGACCGGGCGAAGGGCGGCATGCTGGCGGTGACGGAGACAGCGGCGACATTCTGCGTCTTCATCTGCGACTCGCGGATGTTGACGCCCATGCGCTCCAGCATCGCCTGCATCGACTCTTCGGTGAAGGGCGCGTTGCGGATCTTGTCGCCAGTCCCTGCAAGGCCGACAACCAGACCATAGCCAATCAATTGATTGGACCGGACATTTTCAATGTCGACAATGTCCTTGATGCGCGGCGCGGCGGCTGCGGGCGCGGTAATGACCAGCGCCAGCAGCGCGAGCAGGTACGTCACGCAGGTCAGTGACTTTGGAGCACGTCTCATACCCTCTATTATAGAAGGAAGGAGAGGTGATCCGCGCTTATGGCGACAACTATCGGTCCTGTATCCAATGCTCTTTCTGCTCAGGCGGCCAACTTGTTGCGTGAAGCATTGCCTGTGGCGAAGCTGGCGGACACGCTTGCCGCGACTGTGAAGCAATCGGGCGGTGAGGCGGGGCAGGTGGCTCAGGCCGCAATAGCTGCACAACCGCATGCGCCAGCGGCTCAGGCGCTGGGCAATGTTCAGATGCTGGTAGCCATCTCCGCGCTCAGCCCGCAGGAGGAGCGCCGCCGCATGCAGGCGGACCATGCGCGCCGGGGGCTGGACAGCCTCGACAAGCTGCATGGCGAGTTATTGGATGGAGAGGTTGACCCAGCCACGCTCAAGGAATTGGTCCAATGGCTTGGGCGGGAGCGGGACGTCGCCGACATGTCCGACGAAAGCGATTCCCAATTCGATGCGCTGATGCATGATATCGAGCTGCGTGTCCGTGTCGAGCTGGCGAAATTCGACATCGAGATTTAGGTTACAGGTTTATCAGGCGGGCAGCCCTTCCCCATGAACCAGGGAAAGGGCTGCCTGCTATATTTTATTTCACCATGTCATTCAGCTTGCGCGCGGCGACTTCGCGGCCGCCCAGTCCAAAGGCGAGAGCGAAGGCGACACCCGTGCCAATGGCGATGGCGAGGAACGCATAGTCGATGATCAGACCGCCAATATCCATCTGCTTGATGCCGATGAAAATGAACAGGCCGACCGTCAGCCAGTATACGAGTGCGGGCGCAAAGCCTTCACCAGCGGCTGTAGCGATCAGGTTGCGCAAAATCTTGGCGAGCAATGCGCCCGCTGCGATCAGCACCGCGCCGAAGATAACGTTGGCACCTTGGTCCAATATGGTTTCGACAATGCGCGTGAGCTCGGGGAAACCCAGCAGACGCGTGGCTGCAATCGCCATGAACAGCATGATCGCGATATTGACCAACGTTGCCACGATGCCCGAAGCGCTGCGCCCCTCCGGCACAATGCCGATGGCGGCGACGGCCCGGTCGAAACCGAGGCCGGGCAATACTTCCTGGATCATCTTGCTGACCCAGCGTGCAATCACATAGCCCAGCCCCAGTAGCAGACTTGCGCCGATGATCAGCGGCACCGCCTGCAGCACCATTTCCAGCATTTCACGTGCGGGCACCGTGATCGCCGGAATGTTGAGCACGTCGAGCGCGGCTATGCCCACGGGCACGATCACGAGAATGAAGACGATTGTGCCGATGGTCTTGCTGATTGCACTGTTGCCGGTCACGGCTTCCGCGCCGCCCATATTGGCCCATTTATCGAAATTGATGGAAGACAGCGCCGTTTCGACGATTTCCCGCGCAATCTTGGCGATCATCGCACCGACGAAGAAGATGATGGCCGCGCCGATAATCTTGGGCAGGAAGCCGATGAAGCTGTTGAGCAGCTCCTGCACGGGGGCGATGACGCTATCCAGATCGAGCGCCTGCAGCACCGCCAGAAGACCGAAGAGCCAGACGAACAGGGAGATGATCTTGCCAAGCGATTCCCCAACGCTCTGGCCGGAAGCATCCGCACGGCGGAACAGGGATACTTTCTCCGCCAGATGCGCGAAAGACCATTTGGCGGCCTTTGCCAGCAGCCATGTAACGACGAGGATTGCCGCAACTATGATTGCCTTTTCGACGAGTTCTTGCGCCAGTGCGGGGTCAAATCTATACCCCCCTATAGCTAAATCATCCATCTGATCCTCCTTCGTGGCGATAAGAATGTCCGGGTCGTACTGAAAATAAGAAGGTCGTTCTGCCTCCAATTTGCAAGATCATATCCTATGCGGACGACGGCATTGTTTCAACACAAGCGCGGGTCTGAGATAATTATTTACAAATTTGCCGGGCTTATCTGGCCCTGAATTGTGTATTGAATAGCAAAAGTCACTTTGGGCCGCAAATATCTGTAAACGATCTTGGCCCTTCGCGCCACGCTTTCCAACGGTGCGGATTATAGTATGACCGCTGTCTCAGCCCTGAGCGGTTGTGGCCCAGTCCTTGCTGGCTATGCCTTGCGCATAGAGAAGCACGGAGAGGTCCCCGTGCCGGATTTCCGCATCGGCTGCTGCGCGCGCTTTTTCCTTGGCGTGATAGGCGACGCCAAGGCCAGCAGCCTCTATCATCGGAATATCGTTTGCACCGTCACCGACAGCCATGGTCATGGCCTGTGCGATGCCGCGTTCGGTCATTGCACCTTCCAGCTCATGCCTTTTGCGCGCTGAATCAACGATCGGATCGGTTACCGTTCCCGCCAGAACGCCGCGCTCGATATCGAGAATATTGGCAACCACCTTGTGGAACCCGATTTCCGCGCCTACCGGCTCGGCAAAGCGCGTGAAGCCGCCGGAAACCAGCACGGCATGCGCGCCGCGTGCCGCCATGGTCTGCACCAATGCCTTGGCACCCGGCATGATCTGGACGCGTTCGGCGCGGCACCGGTCGATCATCGCTTCGTCCAAATCCTTGAGCAGGGCGACGCGCGCGCGCAGCGCCTCGGCAAAATCCAGCTCACCGCGCATCGCCCGTTCCGTTACCTCGGCAATCTGCGCCTTGATACCGGCATAATCGGCCAGTTCGTCGATGCATTCGATGGTGATCATGGTCGAATCCATGTCCGCGACGATCAGCTTTTTCTCGCGCGTCGCGGCTTCCTGCACGATTACGTCAGTACTGCCTGCCATATCCTGAAGCGCCTTGCGTGCCGCAACAGCATCGCCCTCAAAAAACAGATCGGCCGCCTTGCCCGGCTCCAGCATGGTCTGTTCGGTGACTGTCGCGCCAATGGCAGAGATCCTGTCTGCCGCCTCGGCAATATCCCCCTGCCCCAGAGAGGCGCTTGCGACTATGGTGGCAACGAACATGATGACTCCCGATCCAAAACGGGCAGGCGAATCTGGCCTGCCGCCGCTCGCGCTTATTGCCGGACCGACCGCCAGCGGCAAGAGCGCGCTTGCACTGGAGCTGGCGCAGCGTACCGGCGGCACGATTATCAATGCCGACGCCAGCCAGGTCTATGCCGATCTGGCCGTGCTGTCCGCCCGGCCCTCGGAGGAGGAAATGGCGCGCGCGCCGCACCGGCTGTTCGGCGCTATTGACGGTAGTGAGGCCTGTTCGGCGGCGCGCTGGGCCAAGGATGCGAAGGCGGAAGTCGCTGCCGCTCATGAGGCCGGAACGCTGCCGATACTGGTTGGTGGCACGGGTCTTTATATCCGCACCCTGCTCGACGGTATTGCTCCGGTGCCCGATATCGACCCGGATATTCGCGCCACTGTGCGCGCCATGCCTGTGGCGAAGGCTTATGACGCACTGTCACGCGAAGATCCGGCAAGCGCAGCGCGGCTCGCGCCCGCCGATACGAGCCGCATCGCCCGCGCACTGGAGGTAATCCGTTCGACGGGGCGAAGTATCGTCGATTGGCGCCAGGAGAAGGTAGGGGGTATTGGCGTTCAGGTACGGCTCGCGCCGCTCGTCATGCTGCCGCCGCGCGAATGGCTCTATGCGCGCTGCGACTTGCGGTTCGAGGCGATGCTTGGGCAGGGCGCTATCGAAGAGGTCGAGGCGCTGCGTGCGCGCCACTTGGCGCCCGATCTGCCCGTCATGCGTGCTATCGGTGTTCCCGAAATAACCGCTTGGTTAGAGGGCGAAATATCGCGCGATGACATGATCGAGCGGGCGCAACTCGCCACGCGGCAATATGCCAAACGGCAATATACCTGGTTCTCGCGGCAACCCCCGAGCGGCTGGCATCGCGAAACTGAAGTGATCAATTCCAAAAATACGGATGAAATCGTAATTAAATTACAAAAAATAATATTGACATAATATTTTATTTCTCATATTTCGCCAGCGATCTTGCGGGGTTGCGATTCGGTGTCGCATCGCGCATGCGCATTCCTGTCGTGACGGGTTATCCATGTTTCCAGACCGGTTCTGGGCGCAGTGGCAACAGGCGCGACATAAATCGAGGAGACAGAGTGTGGCCGAGATGAGCGGCGCGGATATATTTGTTCAGTGCCTGGTCGATCTGGGGGTCGAAGTCGTATTCGGCTATCCCGGCGGCGCGGTGCTGCCCATTTACGACGCACTCTATAATCACCCGACCATCAAGCATGTGCTGGTGCGCCACGAGCAGGGCGCAACGCATATGGCGGAAGGCTATGCCCGCTCCACCGGCAAACCCGGCGTGGTTCTCGTCACTTCCGGGCCCGGCGCTACCAATGCCATCACCGGCATTACCGATGCGCTGATGGATTCGATCCCGATGGTCGTTTTTACCGGCCAGGTCGCCACGCATCTGATCGGCAGCGACGCCTTTCAGGAAGCGGACACGGTTGGCCTGACGCGCCATTGCTCGAAGCATAATTATCTCGTGAAGTCGCCGGGCAAGCTTGGCCAAGTCATCCACGAAGCGTTTCATATCGCGACATCGGGCCGCCCGGGCCCGGTCGTCATTGATATTCCCAAGGATGTTCAGGTCGCCACGGCGCGGTATGAAAAGCCCGACCTGTCCACTCACGTCAGTTATCGCCCGCAGGTGAAGGCGGAACCCGATACTATTGCGCAGGCAGTAGACATGATCGCCAAGGCGCAGCGTCCGATTTTCTATACGGGCGGCGGCGTCATCAATGCTGGGCCAGAGGCCTCCGCGCTGCTACGCGAGCTGGCGGAGCTGACTGGCGCGCCGGTCACCAGCACGCTGATGGGGCTTGGCGCTTTCCCGGCTTCGTCGGAGCAATGGCTCGGCATGCTCGGCATGCACGGCACCTATGAAGCCAATCTGGCGATGAACAAGGCGGATCTCATCATTGCGGTGGGTGCGCGTTTCGACGACCGCGTCACCGGGCGGCTGGATGCGTTCGCGCCGGCGTCCAAGAAGATCCACATTGATATCGACCGCAGCTCGATCAACAAGACGGTGCCTGTCGATTTGCCGATTGTAGCCGATGCGGGCAGTGCCCTTGCCGATATGATCGCGCAATGGAAGGCCGCAGGTCACAAGGCTGCCGATCTGGAGGAATGGTGGGCGCGCATCGCCGGGTGGCGCGCGCGCAACAGCCTTGCCTATGCCGAGGAAGGCACGGAGATCATGCCGCAACGCGCGATCGCCGACCTATTCAAGGCGACAAAGGGCAAGGATGCGATCATTACGACCGAAGTCGGCCAGCACCAGATGTGGGCCGCCCAGCATTATCATTTCGACGCGCCCAACAAATGGCTGACCAGCGGTGGCCTCGGCACCATGGGCTATGGTTTTCCGGCGGCCATCGGTGCGCAGATGGGCAACCCGGACAGCCTCGTCGTCTGCGTCGCGGGCGACGCCTCGATCCAGATGAATATTCAGGAGCTGGGCACAGCGACGCAATATCGCCTGCCGGTCAAAATCTTCATCCTGAACAACGAATATATGGGGATGGTCCGCCAATGGCAGGAGCTGACCTATGAAAGCCGTTATTCGGAAAGCTATTCCGACAGTCTGCCTGACTTCGTGCAGCTGGCGCAGGCCTATGGCTGGACCGGCATTCGCATCGAGGGCCCGCAGGAGCTGGAGGCGGGCATCCGCCAGATGATCGAAACGCCGGGGCCGGTGCTGGTCGACTGCCGCGTGGCGAAGCTGACCAACTGTTTCCCGATGATCCCGTCGGGCGCGGCGCACACCGAAATGTTGCTCGACCCCAGCCAGGTATCGGGTACCATGGCGGACGAGGCCAAAGCATTGGTGTAAGGGCCGGGGAGAGGACATGCCCAACCGTCTGAAGCTGCGCATCCATATAACGGAGCCATGGGACTTCGCCCGCCAGAATGACGGTATCGAAGAACTGACGGGCTGGACTTTCGATCATGAGATTTATGAGCTGGAAGAATGGGAAGTTGAGCTGGATGCCGGGTACAAGATGAACGACATCCTGCATGAGCGTATCCTGGTCAGCCCGCGCTATGTCGGGGAGCATCTGACAAAGATATTCGATGCATTTGTCGGTTTCCCTGTGCGCATCGCGCATCGGCTGGATGACGAATGGCATTACTCGATGGCCGGCATGCTGTCCCAGCGGCGAGAGAAAGAGGAAGAAATTTGATGCATATCGCTGAGGAAACGAGCGAACGGCACGTCCTGTCCATAACCGTCACTAACGAGGCGGGCATATTGGCCAAGATCGCGGGTCTGTTTACCGCACGCGGCTATAATATCGAAAGCCTGACCGTTGCCGACATCTCCGACGATCATCAGGTCAGCCGCATCACCATCGTCACCAATGGCCCGCCGCGCGTGATCGACCAGATTATCGCGCAGCTCGACCGGCTGGTGCCGGTGCACAAGGTAGCCGACCTTACGGAGGATGGCCCTTTCGTCGAGCGCGAGCTGGCACTGGTCAAGGTTGCCGGCAAGGGTGAGCATCGTATAGAGGCGCTGCGCCTTGCCGATATTTTCCGCGCCAAGGTGGTCGACACCACGACCGAAAGTTTCATTTTCGAACTGACCGGTCCCAGCGACAAGATCGACACGTTCGTTGGTCTGATGCGTGAGCTTGGCTTGGTCGAAGTTGGCCGCACCGGCATCGTTGGCATGGTGCGCGGGAAGGATTGAGGCAGGAACCCGTCACAGGGTAGCTGGACTGAACTTATGGCCGAATTTTTCTCCGAATTGACCGAAAGCCACAAAAACGCGCTTGAAACGGCGCCGGTCTTTTTCGTGGCGACCGCGCCGAGCGAAGGCCGTATCAACCTCAGCCCCAAGGGGATGGACAGCCTGCGGGTTCTGTCTCCCAGCCAGATCGCCTATCTCGACCTTACCGGTAGTGGCAACGAAACAGCGGCGCATCTGATGGAAAATGAGCGGATCACATTGATGGTCTGCTCTTTCACGCGTACCGCCCTCATTCTGCGCGTCTATGGCAAAGCGAAAAATGTTCAGCCGGGTGATGAGGAATGGGACGCACTGCTCGCCCACTTCCCGGCAATGGCGGGAACCCGCCAGATATTCGTAATAGATATCGAGAGCGTACAGACATCCTGCGGCTATGCTGTGCCGCAGATGGAAATGGTCGCCGAGCGCCAGACTTTGCTCAAGTGGGCGAAAGGCCAGAGCGATGAGGGACTGGCGGAATATCGGTCCCGGAAAAACATGGTCAGCATCGACGGCAGGCCAACCGGTTTATATTCTCCACTTAATCAGAAAGAAGAAACTCAATGAAAGTCTATTACGACCGTGACGCCGACCTCGGCCTCATCAAGAACAAGAAGATCGCCATCCTCGGCTATGGCAGTCAGGGTCATGCCCACGCGCAGAACCTGCGTGACAGCGGCGTGGCGGAAGTCGCCATCGCCCTGCGCGCCGGGTCGGGTAGCGCGAAGAAGGCCGAAGGGGCAGGCTTCAAGGTGATGACCAACGCCGACGCGGCAGCCTGGGCCGACCTGCTGATGATCCTCGCGCCAGATGAAAATCAGGCGGACATCTATGCGGCTGACATCCACGCGAACCTGAAGCCCGGCGCGGCGCTCGCTTTCGCCCACGGCCTCAATGTGCATTTCGGCCTGATCGAGCCGCGCGCCGATGTCGATGTCATCATGATCGCGCCCAAGGGACCGGGCCACACGGTGCGCAGCGAATATCAGCGCGGCGGCGGCGTGCCCTGCCTGATCGCCATCCATCAAGACGCGACAGGTAATGCGCATGACGTTGCGCTGGCCTATGCATCGGGTGTTGGTGGTGGCCGCTCCGGCGTCATCGAGACCAACTTCAAGGAAGAGTGCGAAACCGATCTGTTCGGTGAGCAGGCCGTGCTGTGCGGCGGTATTTCGCACCTCATCATGGCCGGTTTCGAAACGCTGGTCGAAGCCGGTTATGCGCCAGAAATGGCCTATTTCGAATGTCTGCACGAAACCAAGCTGATCGTTGACCTGATGTATGAGGGCGGCATCGCCAACATGCGCTATTCGATCAGTAATACTGCTGAATATGGCGATTATCACACCGGCCCGCGCGTCATCACCGACGAAACCAAGGCCGAGATGAAGCGCGTCCTGAAGGACATTCAGGAAGGCAAGTTCGTCCAGCGCTTCATGACCGACATCAAGATGGGCTATCCCGAGATGAAGGCGAAGCGCAAGCTGCAGGGTCAGCATCCGATTGAGAAGACCGGTGCGGAACTGCGTGCGATGATGCCGTGGATCGGCGCCAACAAGCTGGTGGACAAGGACAAGAACTGAGACTGTAGTGGGCCGGTATAAATTACTGGCCTGCCTTCTCGGTGGGGCTTTGTCCTGTCCGGTGCAAGCACAGGCCGAGACGGATGGGCAGATAGTGGTGCTGGGGGAGGAGCTTCCTGTTCCACCCGGCACCCCCGCCTATGGCTCAGTCGTCATTACGCGTGACCGTCTGACAGGCAGTGCGTCCGACCGGCTGGAAAATATATTGACCGATGTGGCGGGGTTCCAGCAGTTCCGTCGCAGCGACAGCCGTTCGGCAAACCCGTCCGCACAGGGCGCGACGCTCCGCGCCATCGGCGGCAACGCATCCAGCCGCACATTGGTTCTGTTGGACGGCGTTCCCATGGCGGATCCGTTTTTCGGATATATCCCGTTCAATGCGCTGGTACCGGACCGGCTAGGTGCTGTGCGCGTTACGCGCGGTAGCGGCGCGGGCGCGTTCGGCGCCGGGGCAGTGGCCGGAACCATTGAACTGGTCAGCGCCGACCGCACCATGTTGCCCGCCATCGAAGCAAGCGCTTTTTATGGCAGTAATGACGCGACGCAATTGTCTGGCGGCATAAACAGAGATCTGGGTAACGGCTATGTCTCGCTATCGGGGCGGTGGGACCGGGGCGATGGGTTCTGGACATCACCGCGCGACCAGCGCAGCGCGGCCTCCGTTCCGGCCGCTTATGACGGTTGGTCGATCAGTACCCGCGCAGTGACGCCTTTGAGCGATGATGTGGATATTCAGGCGCGTGCGCTTGTTTTCGACGATGACCGTACATTGCGCTTCGCGGGCGCGGACAACCATATCGAAGGCCAGGATGCGAGCGTCCGGGTGATTTCACGTGGTCCGTGGCAGGTCGATGCGCTGGCCTATGTACAGGCGCGCAATTTTTCCAACATCGTGATCAGCAGCTCGCGTTTCACGCCCGTTCTCGATCAATATGCCACGCCTGCAACGGGGCTTGGCGGCAAGGTCGAAGTGCGGCCGCCGGTAGGCGGTGCTCATGTGTTGCGGATGGGGGCGGACGTCCGCCGAACCTCGGGACGTATGCAGGAAAATGCGATCAGCGCGATATCGGGCAATGTAACGGCGCGCCGCCGCGCGTCGGGCCGCCAGACCGTCGCGGGTTTTTTTGTTGAGGATGACTGGGTGCTTGGACCTCTGGTGTTGACCGGCGGTGCCCGCGCGGATCGCTGGACCATTGCAAAAGGCGATTATCGTTCGCTCGATCCAGTGACAGTGGTGACCACGCAAAGTGATTTTCCCGACCGGCATGACTGGCAGTTTTCCGGCCGCATGGGCGCCGTATACCGTTTGAGTGAAGCATGGGCTCTGCGCGGCGCGGCCTATACTGGCTTCCGCCTGCCGACATTGAATGAGCTGTATCGTCCTTTCACGGTTTTTCCGGTTACGACTTTGGCCAATGCCGCGCTGAAACCGGAAAAGCTGAAAGGGATCGAGGCTGGCGTGGACCTTACACCGGTAACCGGTGTGTCCCTGAACGCCACGGTCTTTTACAACCGCCTGAAAAACGCCATCGGCAATGTGACCATCGGTACCAATCTCAACCAGCGGCAGAATATCGACGCGGTGGTCGCCAAGGGCATAGAGCTGACCTCGAACATACGGCTTGGGCAAGTGTCGTTGGGTGCGTCCTATGCCTATGCTCACAGCAAGGTCGATGCTCCGGGGCAGCCGTCGGATGGCCTGTCCCCGGTTCAGAGCCCCCGCCACGCAGCCAGCGCGACCCTGACATGGGCGCCAGCAAGTTCTGGGGCATCCTTCTCGGCTAGCCTGCATTATGTCGGCAAACAATATGAGGATGACCTTCACCAGACCGCGCTGCCGGACGCGCTGACCGTGGATGCGTTCGCGCGATGGCCTCTCGCAAAAGGTATTTCGCTGGTGGGACGCGCGGAAAATCTGTTCGATGCCCGTGTCATCACGCGTAATGCGGGCGGAAATATTGATCTCGGCACGCCGCGCATTTTATGGATCGGATTACGATTCAGCCAGTAGCCGGGCAACTATCCAGCCGAAGCGAATAGGGGGTGGATGGACTCGGTGGGCAACCCGGCTATTCTGACGGCGTGTATTTTGCCTGAGGAGGAGAGATCATGCGTGGGTCCCATATCGCCATCGCCGTGGCCATAGTCGCCGCTGTCGCTGCGGGCAGTCACAGCCTGCACTCGCAAACACCGTCCGGCACTCCCGGTGCGCCGAATGTCAGCGCCGTCACAGGCGGAACATATATAGTCGATCCCAATCATACGCAGGTGCTTTTCGCCTTCGATCATATGGGGTTCACCAATAATCTCGGCCTTTTTGCTGGGCCCAGCGGCAGTATGAAGCTCGACCCCGCAAAGCCGGAAGCGGCCAGCGTCGACATTGTTTTTCAGGTCGACGGCGTCAGCACAGGTGTTCCTAAATTCAACGAGCATTTGCTTTCCGCTGATTTTTTCGAGGCTGCCACATATCCGACCGCCACATTCAAATCGACATCGGTCAAGGTTGATGGAACGGAAGCGGAAATCACCGGCGATCTGACGATCAAGGGAATCACAAAAGAGGTTACGCTGGACGCGCGCTTTACAGGTGCAGGGGGGAATCCGATCTCCAAGAAGGAAACGGTGGGTTTTTCTGCGGATGCGATCATCAGGCGCAGCGATTTTGGCCTCGACAAATATGTGCCGCTTGTTGGCGATGCCATTGAACTGAAAATCACAGTTGCTTTCGAAAAATAGGGGCTTTGCCCGAAAAAGGCTGGACTAATTTAACCATCTGCCGTTATGGCAATGACATGGCACGGAACTATTCCTCGCTGCTACTACGACTTACACGCCCTTAGGCGTGTCATTTGTGCTGCCTGAAGCGCGGCGCACACGGCCTAAGGGCAATCTCAAACTCGACAGTCGTAAGGAAGGCCTTATAGAGGCCGCACATTCAGGAATTTCACCATGACCATGCTCGCCGACCCGTCCGTCAAGTATCGACCGTTTCCGCAGGTCGATCTGCCCGATCGCCAATGGCCCTCGCGCACTATTACCAAGCCGCCGATCTGGCTCTCGACCGACTTGCGCGACGGCAATCAGTCGCTTATCGACCCGATGAACGCGGAAAAGAAAACCCGCTTCTTCGAGCTGCTCTGCAATGTCGGAGTCAAGGAAATCGAAGTTGGTTTCCCTAGTGCAGGCGCGACCGAGTTTGATTTCATTTCCGGCCTTGTGCAGCAGGGCCGCATCCCCGACGGTGTTACGCCTCAGGTACTCACGCAGGCGCGTGCCGACTTGATCGCCAAAACCTTCGAGAGCCTGCGCGGTGCGAAAACGGCCATCGTCCATGTGTACAACGCCGTGTCGCCCGCATGGCGGCGCATCGTCTTTGGCATGGACCGGTCGGAAATCCGCGAGATCGCGATCACCGCCGCCAAGCTGCTCCGCGATCATGCCGCCGCCCAGCCGGACACCGACTGGCGCTTTGAATATTCACCCGAGACCTTCTCGACCGCTGAGCTGGATTTCAGCCTGGAGTGCTGCGAGGCGGTGATGGATATTCTCCAGCCCACCCCGGAGAAGCCGCTGATCCTCAACCTGCCCGCAACGGTTGAGGCGGCGACACCCAATATCTATGCCGACCAGATCGAATGGATGTGCCGCAATATCAGCAAACGCGACAGCGTCCTGATATCGCTCCATCCGCATAACGACCGGGGTACCGGCGTGGCTGCGGCCGAGCTGGGCCTGATGGCGGGCGCCGACCGCATCGAGGGCTGTCTGTTCGGCAATGGTGAGCGCACCGGCAATTGTGACATCGTGACCGTCGCGCTCAACATGTATACGCAGGGCATGAACCCCGGCCTCGATTTCTCGGACATCGACGAGGTGATCCAGACGGTCGAATATTGTAATCAGCTGCCGGTCCATCCGCGCCACCCCTATGCGGGCGAGCTGGTGTTCACCGCATTTTCGGGCAGCCATCAGGACGCGATCAAGAAGGGCTTCGCTGCGCAGGAAGCGCGCAACGATGAGATATGGGACGTGCCCTATCTGCCCATCGACCCGGCAGACCTTGGTCGCAATTACGAGGCGGTGATCCGCGTCAATTCGCAGTCCGGCAAAGGCGGCGTCGCCTGGGTGTTGCAGCAGGACAAGGGCCTGAAGCTGCCCAAGCGCATGCAGGCCGACTTCAGCCGCGTGGTGCAGGAGGTTGCGGACAATACCAGCCGCGAACTCAACAGCGCCGACATCTGGGAGGCGTTCCAAAGCCATTACCGGCTTTCCGATGGCCAGCCGGTGCGCCTGATCGACTATCAGGAAAGCGGCGCGGCGGGTGACCGTATCTTCGTCGGCAAAGTCAGCCTGAATGGAGAAGATCGCAGCATATCGGGGCGCGGCAATGGCCTGATATCCTCCATATTGTCCGCACTTCGCGAAGAGCTGAATGTCGATCTCGACGTCGCCGACTATAGCGAGCACGCGATTGGTGCGGGAACCGACGTGAACGCCGCAGCTTATGTCGAATGCACCACCGGCGATGGCCGCACGGTCTATGGTGTCGGCATGGATGCGGACGTGGCGACTGCTTCGGTGCAGGCCGTATTGTCAGCGGCCAACGCGGTACTGGCGCGCGCCGCGTAATTTGGTGGTCAGTGGTGGTCAGGTCGGGGAATCAGATTTCCACCTGACTGCCCAACTCGACCACGCGGTTGGTGGGCAGGCGGAAGAATTCCATCGCGCTTTCCGCGTTGCGCAGCATCCATGCGAAGATCTTTTCGCGCCACACCGCCATGCCCGGGTGCGATGACGGCAGCAATGTCTGCCGTGCGAGGAAGAAGCTGGTGTCCATCATCTTGAAGCTCTGCCCGCATTCGTGAATGCGCTTGAGCGCGGCGGGAACGTCGGGCTCCTGCATGAAGCCATAGTTCAGGACCAGGCGGAAGAAGCCACGGCCCAGATCCTCGAGCTGGCACCGGCCATCGTCAGGCACCACGGGATCGTCGGATATCTTGACTGTGAGTAGGATCACGCGCTCGTGCAGCACCTTGTTGTGCTTGAGATTATGGAGCAGGGCATGGGGCACGCCATCGGCGCTTGATGTCATGAACACGGCGGTGCCGGATACGCGCACGGCGCTGTTGGCGGCGCTGGCGACGAAGATCGGGATCGGCATGGCCGATTCGCGCATCCGCTCGATCATCAGCTTGCGCCCGCGCGACCATGTGGTCAGCATCGTGAATATCACGAAGCCAATGAACAGCGGGAACCAGCCACCATCGGGGATCTTGGTCAGGTTGGCGGCGAAGTAGGCGCCGTCCACGATGTAGAAGACGCTCAGCAGTGCCACCGCACCCGCCCAATGCCATTTCCACAGGCGGAACAGCACGACCGTTAGGAGCACATTGTCGATGAACATCGCGCCGGTAACGGCAATACCATAGGCCGATGTCAGGTTGGACGACGTCTGGAAGGTGAGAACCAGCAGGATCACCATCGTCATCAATGCCCAGTTGATGAACGGGATATAGATCTGCCCGGCGGTCGATGCGCTGGTATGCGAAATGCGCAGACGCGGCATGAAGCCGAGCTGGATCGCCTGCTGGGTTACCGAGAACGCGCCGGAGATAACCGCCTGCGATGCGATGATCGCGGCAAGGGTCGCGAGGCCCACAAGTGGCAGCTGTAGCGCATTCGGCGCGAGATTATAGAAGGGGCTGTCGAGGGCGGGCATGCCCTCGCGGATCAGAAGTGCGCCCTGACCCATATAGTTGAGCATCAGCGCGGGGAGCACGAAGACCAGCCACGACACACGGATCGGGTTGCGGCCGAAATGGCCCATGTCGGCATAGAGCGCTTCCGCGCCGGTAACCGCGAGGACGACCGAGCCGAGTGCCAGAAAGGCGGGCATGGGGTCGGTCACGAAGAACATCACCGCCCAGTAGGGATTGAGCGCCCATAATATGCCGGGTGATTGTACGATGCTGATGATGCCGAGCGTCGAGATGACGCAGAAATAGAGCAGCATGATCGGCCCGAACAGCGCCGCGACCTTGTTGGTGCCGCCGCGTTGTATGCTGAACAGGCCGAACAGGATCATCACTGCTGCGGGTAGGATCAAGGGTTCCAGCCGTGGATTATAAACGGCGAGGCCTTCAACCGCAGACAGGACGGAAACCGCTGGCGTAATCATTGAGTCGCCATAGAAAAGCGCGGTGGCGAACACGCCCATCAATATGATACCCGATGTCCATTTGCGGGTACCGCTCTGGCTGTTGATAAGCGCCAGCAATGCCAGGCTGCCGCCTTCGCCCTTGTTATCTGCCCGCATGATGATGGTGACATATTTGAGCGTCACCACCAGCATCATCGACCAGAACATCAGGCTGATGACGCCCAGGATATGATCGGCGTCGAGCGTCAGCGGGTGATGGCCGGCAAAGGTTTCGCGAAAGGCGTAGAGCGGGCTGGTGCCGATATCGCCGAAGACGATACCGATCGCACCGACCGCCAGTTTGACGAGGCCGGATTCATGCCCATGCGGCATATGTCCTGTCAGTTGCGGGGAAGAGGAGCCTGTGGCTGTCGCCGTGCTACCATCATCAGCCATGCATAAATGCTTTCGCTTGTTTAACGGGCGACCGGTCGCTGGCCGTAGCATAGCCTATAGTGCGGCGCAACATAGCCGTGCGCCTCATGGGGCTGTCGCGCCCTGTTGTCCCGCAAGGATACGATCAAGCTGCGTCAGATCACCCTTGAGCATATCGAACAGGGGCGTTCGTTCATCAAGCTGGGTGGCGAGTGCGGCCCAGACTTCACGGGCGGCTTCAAATCGGCCCGATTTCGCCAGCGCGAGGCCATAGAAATAGGGTGCAGCCGCCGACTTGGGGGCTACTTTCATCGCTTGCCGATAGCTGTAATCCGCCGCCGGGGATATGATGCCGCCGCCATGCGCCACCAGCGCATTGCCCAAGCCGGTCCACAGGGCCGGGTCATCAGGGTTGGCCTTTATGCCCGATAGAAGGACATTGGCGGCGGCCTTGCTGTTGCCCTGCCGCGCGAGGCCGTCGGAAATGGTCAGCCAATGAGCGGTCTCGCCATATTCGCCGAAGCTGCGCCGCAGTCTCGCTTCATCTTCGTCGAAACGGGGCGCGTTTTGCTGGGGATCGCGCGGGTCGCCCTTGAACGAAGGATGACCCTGCCAGGCATAGCCTGCGCCGCCCAGCAGCAGGGCCGCACCGACCATCTCCCACAAGGTACGCGGCAGGCGGCCCAATATGATCAGCCCCACGACAAGGAGTGCGATCAGGATCAGGAGAATGGCCCAGCCCATTATGTGCCCTTTCTCTTGCGCTTGATACGCGCGGCGACCAGCAATCCACCCACCAGCAGCAGCAGCAGCGGCATCGCCCAGAGCGGCCATAGTAGCGGATCGTCGGTTGGCTCATAGCTGATCCAGTCGCCATAACGTTCGATCAGCCAGGCGCGGATTTGCTCCGGCTCCTCGCCCGCCGCAATCCGTTCCCTGATCTGCGAGCGCAGGTCGCCTGCCATGCTGGCGTTACTGTCGGCAATGGACTGGCTCTGGCAGGTCAGGCAGCGGATCGTGAGCATCAGGTCGCTGGCTTTTTTCTCTAGCGCCGGGTCGTCGAGCTGCCTGTCGGCATAGGGCGCGGGCGGCAGCGCGGTTTGTGCATATATCGGTGCAGCTATGAAAAGTGCGAAAAGGAAGAGGATATGCTTCATTGCGCCCCCTTCCATATCGCGATCAGCTTCGGCACGTCCTCTGCGCGGATGTCGCCAATATGCTGGTGCACGATGCGGCCCTGCCCATCGACGATAAAGGTTTCCGGTACGCCTGACGACCCCAGCGCGATCTGTACCGAGGAACGCGCATCGAGGCCGATATGATCATAGGGATTGCCCCATCGGGCAAGGAACGCATCAACATCTTCGCGCGCATCGCGAATGGCAATGGCGTCGATGGGAACACCCGCTTTCTCCAGCGCCAGCAGCTGCGACGATTCGGCGGCGCAGGGTACGCACCAGCTGGCGAATATATTGAGCATGCGCGGTTTGCCCTTGGCGAATTCCGCGCTGCTCAAGGGGGGACGGTCGCTTGCCGCCTGAGGCAGCTCGAACGCGGGCAATGGCTTGCCCACCAGCTTGGACGTGATGACGCGCTCGTCGGGCCTCAGCAGGCCACTGGCGAAGAACAGCGCCAGCGCGGCGAACAACGCGAGGGGCAGCCAGAGGAGGATGCGGCCCATCAGCCCCAATCCCCCGCATGAATTTTCCGCAACTTCAGCAGCCATCCGCGCCGTTCCCGCCCGATGATGGTGAGCACACCGCCTGCCGCAATCATCAGTCCGCCGAGCCAGATCAGCGTTACGAACGGCTTCCACCAGATGCGCACCTGCCAGCGGCCATCGTCGAGCGCATCGCCGAGCACGATGTATAGCTGGCCGTCCCAGCGGGTCAGTATTGCGGACTCGGTGGTGGTGGTCGGCGGATCGGAAAAGAAACGGTTTTGCGGATTGAGCAGCGCCTCTGCGCCGCCGCGCTGTGCAATCATATCCGCCTGCATCGCCGACCAGTTTTCACCGGCGACAGGTGCGACGCTGGAAAATGTGACGCTCCAGCCAGCCGCCTCGACATTGTCGCCCGGCTTCATCGCCGCCAACTTTTCGGTTGTGAAGGCGCTGTCGGCGGCCATACCCGCCAGAGACACGGCACATCCCATATGGGCAATCACCATGCCCCAAACAAACAAAGGCGTGCGGCGCAGGTTGCGCTTGCCCAGTGGTACGATGCTGCCCAGCGCCACGCCGCCAGCCACCACTAGACCCAGAAACGGCAACAGGCCGATTTTACCCCATGACGCTACACCGAGTGCAGCGGCGATACCAGCCATCGCCAGCGCAGGCCATATCAGGCGCTCGGCGACCAGCCCCGGCTTGTCGCGCCGCCAGCGGGTGAGCGGCCCCGCCATCATCGCCAGCATCAGCATCAGTGCGAGCGGCCCGGCAATACGATTGAAATAGGGCGGGCCGACGGAAACTTTATGCCCGAAGGCTTCGGTCATCAGCGGATAGAGCGTGCCGATCAGCACGACACCAAGGATGACGGTCAGCAGCAGGTTATTGACGACCAGCCATGTCTCGCGGCTCATCGCCTCGAACTGTTTGCCTTCGCGCACCGTGCCCACTCGTGCGCCGAACAGCGCCAGCGCCCCGCCGATATAAATGGCCAGCAGGGCAAGGATGAAACTGCCGCGTTCGGGGTCGACAGCGAAAGCGTGGACGCTGGTCAATATGCCGGAGCGCACGAGGAAGGTGCCGACCATCGACATCGAAAAGGCGATCACGGCCAGCATCACCGTCCACGCACGCAGAGCGTCGCGGGTTGCCAGTACGGTGACCGAATGGAGCAGCGCGGTCGCGGCCAGCCATGGCATCAGCGACGCGTTCTCCACCGGGTCCCAGAACCACCAGCCGCCCCAGCCCAGCTCATAATATGCCCAGTAACTGCCCGCGACGATGCCGATGGTCAGCATCACCCACGCGGTCAGCACCCAGGGGCGCATGGCGCGCGCAAAGGCGGCATCGACCGTGCGCGTCACCAGTGCGCCGACGGCGAAGGAGAAAGCGACCGACAGGCCGACATAACCAAAATAGAGCGTTGGCGGATGAAAGGCGAGGCCGGGGTCCTGCAGCAACGGGTTCAGCCCTTGGCCGTCGGCAGCAGGTGGAGCAAGCCGCTCGAACGGGTTGGACGAGAACAGCAGGAAGGCATAGAAGCCGAGGCTGATCAGCGCCTGTGCGCCCAATGTCGCCATATGCGTGTCGCGCTTCAATGTGCGTTCCAGCAGCGCAACACCTGCGCCCGCAACGCCCATCACCGTGACCCACAGCAGCATTGAGCCTTCATGATTACCCCATGCTCCGGCGAATTTATAGAGCCACGGCTTGGCGCTGTGGCTGTTCATCGCCACCAGCAGCACCGACATGTCCGAGCGCAGGAACAGCAGGATCAGGCAGAGGAAGGCGAGTGCGCAGAGCAGCGCTTGGCAGACAGCGACCGGGCGCACGCCGGAGAGCAGGTCATCGCGCGATTGCGTGAGGCCCAATCCCGCCAGCACGCATTGCAGCAGCGCCAGCGCGGCGGCCAGCCACAAGGCGGCAAGACCAAGTTCGGCGATCATTGTGTTTCCAATCCGTTCGGTTCGAGCAGTGTTCGAGCGGAGCCGAGAACACATGTCGAGAACGCGTTTCTCGACTTCGGTTCTCGACAAACTCGAACCTCCGCTCGAAATGAACGGTTTTGGCTATTTGAGTTATTCACCGATCCGCCTTCATCTCGTGCGTGGCGGCATTGTAATTCATGCCCTCCAGCTCGCGCGGCATATAACGTTCGTCATGCTTGGCGAGCAGTTCGGTGGCGACGAAGGTGCCGGTCTCGTCGAACGCGCCTTCTGCGACCACACCCGACCCTTCGCGGAACAGATCCGGCGCAATACCGGTGAAGGTAGCGGGGACGGTCGCCTTGCCGTCGGTCACGTCGAACGTGATTGTCACGCCATCGGCTGCTTTTTTCAGGCTGCCGGCAACGACCATACCGCCCAGCCGGATCGCCTTGCCGGGTTCCACGCCTTTGGTTTTCACGTCATCGGGTGCGTAGAAATAGGCGGCTTCGTCCTTGAGTGCAGACGCGGCGAGCAGCCCTGCTGCGACCACCGCCACCAGCGCAATGATTGCCAATATTAGGCGCTGGTGCTTGGATTTCATGGCTCCGGTTTTCGCCATGTCTCAGTTGTCCCGCTTCATATCGTTTGCGCGCGCTTCGGCGGCGCGCATCTGTTGCCAGCTTGCCCAGCTCAGCGCCAATGTGCCCAGTGCGGTAATCGCATATGCGGCGATGATGAAGGGCCAATGGTTCACGCCGCTTATCCTTCCCGCGCCAGCCGGGCGAGCCGCGCCTCGACTTTGTTCTGCGCGAGGATGGCGCGCATCCGCATCAGCACGATGGCGCCAAACCAGAGTGAGAAGCCCAATACCGTCAGTCCAAGCGGCCACAAAATCGCGCTGTCGATGGTCGATCCGCGCATCGTGATGCTCGGTCCCTGATGCAGGCTGTTCCACCATACCACGCTGCGGTTGATGATCGGCAGGTTGATCGCGCCGACCAGCGCGAAGATCGCCGTCACGCGGCTCACCCCGCCATTCTCCGCGATACCGCGCCCTTCCTCGGCGCTGGCCCGCGCCAGCGCGATGTATCCGAAATAGAGGAACAGCAGCACCAGCATGCTGGTCATGCGGCCGTCCCATTCCCACCAGGTGCCCCATGTCGGCCGACCCCAGATCGAGCCGGTGACGAGGCATATGGCGGTGAACAGCGCGCCGGGAACGGCAATGGCGCGGCCCGCCACGCCAGCCAGCGGGTGTCGCCATACCATCTGCATCAGCGCGGCGATGGCGATGGCGCTCCAGCCGCCCATACCCAGCCATGCGGCGGGTACATGGATATAGAGAATGCGCACCGATTCCCCCTGCAGATAATCGGCGGGAGTGAGGAATAATCCGCTGTAGGCGCCAACGCCGATCAGCAGCAGCCCGCCCCAGAACAGCCAGGGCGTCAGCGGCCGCGCGATCTTCAGGAAACGGGCAGGGTTGGCAAAGGCATGCATCGGCGCTTCTTTAGCTGCGGGAACCGGGACTGGCTAGGCTTTCATCGCCTAATTCCCACGCCCGGTCATGCCAAAGTCCGGTTTTGTGACAGCATCGCGACAATCAAGGGGCGACAAAGCGATATAAACACCCTATATGCCGCCGCATAGGTCGCCCTTAAGTCGGCTCTGCCGGCATAATTTCAGTGCAGTGGACCCGCCAGGATCATGCTCACAACACATCCGTTTAATGATGACAAGCTGCGCGAGGAGTGCGGCGTTTTTGGTGTTTCCGGCGCGTTTACCGCCTCGGCCATGGTGGCTCTTGGGCTGCATGCCCTGCAACATCGCGGGCAGGAAGCGGCGGGAATCACCAGTTGGGACGGGCAGGATTTCCACACCATGCGCGCAATGGGCCATGTTGCGGGCAATTTCGATAATGACGAGGCGATTCGCGGCCTGCCCGGCAATGTCGCTTGCGGCCATGTGCGCTATTCGACCACGGGCGAAACCTCGCTGCGCAATGTCCAGCCGCTCTATGCCGAGCTGTCTTCGGGCGGCTTTGCGGTTGCGCATAACGGCAATATCTCGAACGCGGTGAAACTGCGCCGGGAACTGGTGCGGCGTGGCTCCATCTTCCAGTCGACCAGCGATACCGAAGTCATCATCCACCTGGTCGCGACGTCCAGCTATCGCACCTTGCTCGACCGCTTCATTGATGCGCTGAAACAGGTCGAGGGCGCCTACTCGCTGATCTGCATGACGGCAGAGGGCATGATCGCATGCCGCGATCCGCTCGGCATTCGCCCGCTGGTGATGGGTCGTCTGGGCGATGCGGTAATCTTCGCCTCAGAAACCGTGGCGTTTGACGTTGTCGGTGCGGAATATGTGCGTTCGGTAGAGCCGGGCGAGCTGATCGTCGTGCCCAATGGCGCTACCGCCGATGAGATACGCAGCCATCGCCCGTTCGGCGATGTCGCTGCGCGCCCCTGCATTTTCGAGCACGTCTATTTCAGCCGCCCCGACTCTATCGTCGACGGCTCCAGCGTTTATTCCGTGCGCAAGGAAATCGGCGCGCAGCTCGCCATCGAAAACCCGGTCGAGGCCGATTATGTCATCCCCGTGCCGGATTCGGGCGTGCCTGCCGCCATCGGCTATGCACAGGAATCGGGTATTCCATTTGAACTGGGCATCATCCGCTCCCACTATATCGGCCGCACCTTCATCCAGCCGGGCGATCAGGTTCGCCACCTCGGTGTCAAGCTGAAGCACAACGCCAACCGTGCACTGATCGACGGCAAGCGCATCGTCCTTATCGAC
This sequence comes from Sphingobium sp., assembly GCA_020446425.1. Lineage (GTDB taxonomy): Bacteria > Pseudomonadota > Alphaproteobacteria > Sphingomonadales > Sphingomonadaceae > Sphingobium. The sequence continues at coordinate 35,621 of JAGRES010000015.1, forward strand.
GACAGCATCGTGCGCGGTACGACCAGCCTCAAGATCGTGCAGATGATGCGTGAAGCGGGCGCGAAGGAAGTGCATATGCGCATCGCCAGCCCGCCGACCAAGCATAGCTGCTTCTATGGTGTCGATACGCCGGAGCGCACCAAATTGCTCGCGCACAAACTCGACATTGGCGGCATGCAGGAGTTCATCCATGCCGACAGCCTCGCTTTCCTGTCCATCGAAGGTCTCTACAAGGCGTTGGGCGAGGCGCAGCGTGCTGACATCCGCCCGCAATATTGCGACGCCTGCTTCACCGGCGATTATCCGACATCCCTCACCGATCAGGACGAGGCCGAAGTCCGGGACCAGCTTGAACTGCTCAGCGAGCGGGTGGTCTAAACGCCTTTTCTCCGCTCGTGTCGAGCGTAGTCGAGACACGATTTCTCCTAGCCCCGGTTCTCGACTTCGCTCGAACCGAACGGATGCCAAGAATTGAATAGCCCATGACCACAAAACCCCTCGCCGGAAAACTCGCACTTGTAACCGGGGCGAGCCGCGGCATCGGCGCCGAAACCGCCGTGGCGCTTGCAGCAGCCGGTGCGCACGTGATCCTTGTCGCGCGCACGTCGGGCGGGCTGGAAGAGGTGGAAGAACGCATTCATGCCGCAGGCGGCAACGCCACCATTGCGCCGCTCGACCTGATCGATGGCGAGAGCATCGGCAGGCTTGCAAGCGCGATTGCGGGGCGCTGGGATGCGCTCGATATCCTTGTGCTCAATGCGGCGATGCTGGGCGCGCTTGCTTCCGTGCCCGCCATCGACACCAAGGAATTCGCGAAGATGATGACACTCAACATCAGCGCGAACCAGGCGCTGATCGCCGCGTTCGATCCGATGCTACGCGCGAGCAAGGATGCGCGCGTCGTCGCCGTGACGAGCAGTGTGGGCAGCGATGTGCGGCCCTATTGGGGCGCCTATGGCGCGACCAAGGCGGCGCTGGAGGTGCTGGTGCGTGCCTATGGCGAGGAAGTGAAGAATATCTCGGCCATCCGTACCCATATCGTAGACCCGGGCGCGACCCGCACCGCGATGCGCGCCAAAGCCTTTCCCGGCGAAGACCCGGCGACGCTCAAGGGGCCGGAGGTGGTTGCGCAGGCTATCGCTGAGCTGGCGACGAGCGATGCACTGGATGGGGAGAGAGTGCGGGTAGAGCCGTAATCTACCGCATATACCGCGATACATTGCTATGTCAGCTATATTGTGGGAACCGGACATTCCCTAGACCCCCTGCCCCCATATCGATAGCCACCATATTGCGCTAAGGGCCGCCACGACCGACGACACGACAATATGCGATTTTGAGAGCCTTTCGCGCTTTGCGGCTAATCCAAGAACCAAGGTCAATGTGATCATCGCGCATGGAATACCTAGAAGCGGTAAACTGTCATAGATGAAACCGAAACCCTCTTCGTAAAACCCATATTTTTCGAAAAGCATCACAGCTAGTCCGAGAGGAAATAGCCAAAAGGCGCATCCAAGAGCGGTGAGGATCAAAATTTTCACTGAAGGACGTTATTCGATGCTCTTAACGTCCGCAATGTTGTCGCGTCCTGACAGTCAGCTTTTCACCAAAGTCACCTGCGCCACGTCTATCCCGCCGCCTGCAAAGCCGCCTTCGCAATACATCAGGTAGTAGCGCCACAGCTTGACGAACTTCTCATCGAACGCAGCGGGGAGGTGGCCTTCGTCCAGCGCCGCGTCGAAGCGTTCGCGCCATAGGCGCAGCGTCGTCGCATAATGCTGGCCGAACGAGTGCCGGTCGCGCCATTCAAGACCCTGCGCCTCCGCAATCGCGCGGAAGCAGCTTTCCGACAGCAGCATGCCGCCGGGGAAGATATAGGTCTGGATGAAGTCAGCACTGGCGGCATACCGCTCGAAGATTGCATCGTCGATGCTGATATACTGGATCACCGCTCGCCCGCCGGGTTTCAGCAACCGGTGGATGGCCGCCAAATAGTCCGGCCAATATTCCCGCCCCACGGCCTCGACCATTTCGATGCTGGCTATGGCGTCATATGCGCCCGTGGCGTCACGATAATCGGTGAGGTGAATCTCGGCACGTTCGGCGGGCAAGCGCGAACGCGCCCACTGCGCCTGCTCGGTCGAGAGAGTGAGACCGTCATAGCGGATGTCGGACCGCTCCATTGCGTGCCGGGCAAAGCCGCCCCAGCCGCAGCCTATCTCCAACAGGCGATCACCATCTTTCAGCGCCAGACGATCGAGCGCTGCATCTATTTTCGCACACTGCGCCGCCTCCAGCCCCTCTTGCGGGTCGCCCGCATCGGCGAAAAGCGCGCTCGAATAGTTCATGCCCTCATCGAGCCAGAGCGCATAGAAATCATTGCCCAGATCATAATGGGCAGAGATATTGCGCTTTGCGCCCGTGCGGCTGTTCGCATGCCAGCCATGCGCCATCCGCGCCAGCCAGCGCATCGGCCCGCGTGCGCGCGCCACCCGGCCCAAGGTGCGGGCATTGGCCATGAACAGCGCGAACAGCGGCACCGGGTCCGGGCTGTCCCATTCTCCCGCCGCCCATGCCTGATACCAGCCGACCGAACCGCCCGTTGCGAGGCGGACGAGCGCGTGCCAGTTCCTGAGGCGGACCTCGCATACTGGCCCGTCATCGCGGGCGCCCAGAACGCGGATGGAGCCGTCAGGCAGCCATGCCTCCAGCCGCCCCTTGTCCAGCCCCGCATCAATCCGGTCCAATATGCGATGACCAAAGGGTGCGAGCAGGCGCCCCCACAGGCGCGCCCATCCGCTGGGCATCCATCGCGCCGCGCGGACCAGATGCGCTCCGCGTTTATGGTTCATCGCGTTCATGAGTCGGGAGTGTGCCCCACCATGCGGCGAAGGGCAATGCAGGTCGTCTAACCGATAGGGGAATTCACCCTTTTATCTTTGCATAGGCCGCAAGCGCCCGTTCGCGCGCCTCGCGATGGCCTATGATCTTTGCCGGGTAGGCGTTCGGGCGGCAGCCATATTCATCCGGGTCATGCACATAAGGATCGTCGAGATGCGCCAGCTCCGGCACCCATGCGCGGATATAACCGCCCGCATCGAATTTTTCCGACTGGGAAAGCGGCGCCATGATGCGGCTGAACATGTTGGCGTCCACGCCGCTGCCCGCCACCCACTGCCAGTTGACGCTGTTCTGCGCATAGTCGGCATCGACCAGCGTGTCCCAGAACCATTGTTCCCCGATCCGCCAGTCGATCAGCAGATGCTTGATGAGAAAGCTGGCCGCGATCATGCGCACGCGGTTGTGCATCCATCCGGTCGTCCAGAGCTGGCGCATGCCCGCGTCCACAATGGGATAGCCGGTGCGCCCCTGCTGCCATGCATCCAGGTCGCTTTTCGCAGAGCGCATGTCGCGCCAGGGGAAGTCATCGAACCGGTCGCGTCCGTTTCTGCGCCCATATTCGGGCAGGGCGGTGATGATATTCTGCGCATAGTCGCGCCAGATCAGTTCCTTGAGATAGGTGCTGTTGTCGCCGCCTTCACGCTCCACGCCATGCCAGACAGCAGCAGGCGATATCTCGCCGAAATGCAGATGCGGCGACAGGCGCGAGCTGCCTTCCTGTGCGGGTAGATTGCGCGCATCGTCATAGTTGGATGCGCGGTTGCGGAATGCAGTGAGCCGCTTGCGCGCGCCCTCTTCTCCCGGCGTCCACTCTTTCTCGAAACCCGTCGCCCAATTGGGGGTTGTCGGGAGCAGGTTCCAGTCGCTCAGCGTGTCGCTCTTCGGCCATGTCGCGGGCGCGTCGATTATGTGCGGGCGCTGCGCCGGTTCAGGTGGCGGCATATGCTCCATCACCGCACGCATGAACGGGGTGTAGATCTTGTAGGGGCCGCCGCCCCCGGTCGTTACCGTGCCAGGCGGCAGGAGATAATTACCGTCATGCAGGTTGAGATCGAGCGCCTTAGCTACATCGCGTTCGGCATTGCGCCACCAGGGTTCATAATGGCGTAGCGCATGAATATGCTTCGTGCCGGTTTCCTCCGCCAACTTCGCCAGCACCTTGGCGCTTTTCCCTTTGCGCAGGATGAGCCGCGATCCCTTCTCGCGCAGTTCGGCGTCGAGGCTCGCAAGACTATGGTGCAGCCACCATCGGCTTGCCGCGCCCATGATGCGGTGTTTGGGCGTTTCATCGTCGAGAATATAGACCGGTACCACCGGCCCCTCGCGCGTGGCGGCTGCAAGCGCGGCCTGATCGGACAGCCTCAGGTCGCGACGGAACCAGAGAATGACCGGGGTGCTCATCGTTTCCGGTTGGATGGGATGATCACTGTGAAATTGTTGCGGGCGAAGCTGCCGGCAAAGCGCTGGTCGGTCAGCACGAGCGCCCCGTCGGAGCGGAACCGCGCGATCGGCATGCGTGACCAGTAGAGAAAGGCGCGGGCATCCTTGCTGCGTTTGACAATGGGGATGATGGCCGGGTCATCCATACCGGTGCGCGGCCCGTCTTCTTCGATCAACGGCAGGGTGAAGCCGAACATATTGAAATCGAAATTGCCATAGCGCCCGTCATAGGTGCGCCACAGCATGTCGCGCCGCCAGAAAGCGAGCGGCACGGGATTGGCGACGATCTGTACCTGTTCCTCGCCCGCATCGCGGAAGCGGGCAAGGGTCCAGCTCTCGGCGATATCGGTGATCATGCTGTTGAGCAGCACATAGCCGCTCGCGACAAGCAGTGCGATTCGCCCTCGCCATGCCCAGTTGACCGCGCCTGTATTTTCCGCGCGGCGAGACCAGATGAAGCCGCCGATCAATATGACCCACAGGATCAGGTCGATGATGAACAGCATGTCGCCATAGAACCAGCGCGATGAAAAAGGCGCCATCATGCGCACGCCATAGCTGTTGAACGAATCGAGCAGGGGGTGGCTTGCCGTGCCGATGAAGCTGAGCAGCAACAACCAGCCGGGCCGCACCGGCAAACGGTCGGGCGGACGCGTGCCGCGCCGGGTTTGCGAGATGTCAAACTGCATCAATATCGCGGTCAGGATCAGCGGCAATATCATCATCGCCAGCACGCCATGGGTAATGCCACGGCGCAGCACCAGCGATTGCGTCCCCATCAGCGTGCAGGCCGCATCAATATCGGGAATATTTGCTCCGATAATAAGCGCCGCCATGCCAAGGCCTGTCTTTTTCTTGAGGCCCGTCTGCCCCAAGACGGCGCCCAGCATGGAATGCGTCAGATTATCCATCTGATCGTGTTGGCGATTTATTGCGGGAAGAGCAAGCCCCCGCGCCTGCGGCGGCGCGTCTCATGAGCCACAGGATCCGGAATGTTTCATGAATCGCGTGGCTTTGCGAAATCATATTCGCGTTCGACGCGAGCGATCCTCAGGCGATATTGATCGTACCAGACCATACGACCGAGCCGCTGCGCCTCGATATGACCGGCATCGCGCCGCCATGCCGTGATCGATTCGAGGTCGCGCCAATAGGATATGGTGATACCGATACCCTGCCGCGCGCTTTCTACGCCCAGGAAGCCGGGCATGGTCGCCGCCAGCTCCATCATGTGGGCCGACATGGCCTGGTATTCTTCTTCGCCTTCGTCGGACCGTGAAGAAGTGAATATGACGGCGTAATAGGGCGGCTCGGTTTCATTCTGAAGCGTGCCGCCTTCCGTCATAGTGCCTCCTACAGCTCTGGCCCGCCTTCGCTGACTGTCCAGGTCTGCCCGGTGGACAACAGCTTTTGCAGGTCCGGCGTCTTGCCGGATGATGCTTGCTCGTTCTGCGCGACGATGGCGCTCTCGAAGCTGGGCGCGGGGTCGTCGTACAGCACGCCCAGCGCCATCGGGAACGGTCCGAACGGCATTTCGACCAGCATATGCGCGATGGAGCGGTTCTTCACGTCATGCACGATGACGCCTGCTGCTTCCCAGTCGCCATCGGTGACTTCGACGACCTTGAGGCAGAGATTGTCGCGGTCCAGCGTAATGCCTTTCACGCCGCCGGTCTTTTCTGAACCGAACAGCATCGGCTCGCCATCCTTCAGCCAGAGCTGCCGGTCCTCAGCGCCCTTGGGCGCGGCAAAATCGTTGAACACATCCTTGTTGTACACGATGCAGTTCTGGAAGATCTCGATGAAGGCCGCACCCTTGTGATGATAGGCTGCGGTCAGTACCTCGGGCAGGTTCTTGCTGACGTCGAACCCGCGTCCCACGAAGCGCGCGCCGCTGCCCAGTGCGAAGGCCGCTGGGCGGGCAGGGCGGTCGACCGAGCCATAGGGTGTCGATGGCGTCTTGGTGCCCACGCGACTGGTCGGCGAATATTGCCCCTTGGTCAGGCCGTATATTTCGTTGTTGAACAGCAGTATCTGGCAATCGAGGTTGCGGCGCAGCAGGTGCATCGTGTGGTTGCCGCCGATCGACAGGCCATCGCCATCGCCGGTGATGAGCCATATGTCCAGTTCCGGATTGGCGAGCTTGACGCCCGTCGCCACCGCAGGCGCGCGGCCATGGATGGTGTGGAACCCATAGCTTTGCACATAATAGGGGAAGCGCGACGAGCAGCCGATGCCGGAGACAAACACCGTGCTTTCCGGGCGTGCGCCGATGGCGGGCAGCGTGCGCTGCACTGCTTTGAGGATTGCATAGTCGCCGCAACCGGGGCACCAGCGCACTTCCTGATCGGTTTCCCAATCCTTGGGCGTCATTTTTTCAACCGGCGTCATATCGTTCACGAGATCATCTCCTCAATCGCCGCTTCGATCTCCGCGATGCGGAAGGGCTGGCCGGAGGTTTTATTGAGAGGTTTTGCGTCCACCAGATACTGGTCGCGCAGCACGGTCTTGAGCTGCCCGGTGTTCATCTCCGGCACAAGAACCTTGTCATAGCTTTTCAGCAGCTCGCCCAGGTTTTTGGGCATCGGCCAGATATGGCGGATATGGATGTGGCTGACGTCGTGCCCTTTGGCACGCGCGCGGCGCACAGCCTGATGGATTGGGCCATAGGTCGAGCCCCAGCCGACGACAGCGAGCTTACCGCCAGCCGCGCCCTGTTCCACTTCCTGATCGGGAATGGAGTCGGCAACGCCCAGCACCTTGTTGCGGCGGATGTCGGTCATCGCCTGATGGTTGGCGGGCGCATAATCAATATGGCCGGTATTCACCTGCTTCTCGATGCCGCCGATGCGGTGCATCAGGCCCGGCGTGCCCGGCTTGATCCACGGGCGCTTCAGCTTCTCGTCGCGCGCATAGGGCTGCAGGCCGCCTTCCTGCGCTGTTTCGAGAAACTCGACCGGGAACGGCTCAAAGCTCGACACATCGGGCACCTGCCATGGCTCTGCGGCATTGCCGATATAGCCGTCGGACAGCAGGATGACCGGCGTCATATATTGAGTGGCGATGCGGCAGGCCTCGATGGCGCAGTCGAACGCATCGGTGGGCGAGCGCGCGGCGATCACCGGCAGGGGCGCGTCGCCGTTGCGGCCATAGACCGCCTGATAGAGATCCGACTGCTCAGTCTTGGTCGGCAGACCGGTCGATGGGCCGCCGCGCTGGATGTTGACGATGACGAGCGGCAGCTCGGTCATGATCGCAAGGCCCATCGCCTCGCCCTTCAGCGCTATGCCGGGGCCGGATGAGCAGGTGACGCCAAGCTGACCCGCATAACTCGCACCGATGGCCGACGCGATGGCGGCGATCTCATCCTCCGCCTGGAAGGTAGTGACGCCATATTCCTTCAGCTTCGAGAGCGAATGGAGCACGGCGGAGGCGGGTGTGATCGGATAGCCGCCATAGAACATCTTGAGGTTCGCAAGCTGCGCGCCAGCCACAAGGCCATAGGCAACGGCGTCCGCGCCGGTGATCGTGCGATAAAGGCCAGCGGGTTGCGGCGCGGCGTCGACATGGAGTTGTTTGAGACCATCGCCGCCGATCTCGGCGGTCTCGCCATAGGCATGACCGGCGTTGAGCGCGGCGATATTGGCGTCGGCCAGCTCCGGCGCTTTGGCGAACTTGACGCGCAGCCAGTCGATAATCGGCTGGCGGTCGCGGTCGAACATCCACAGCGCAAGGCCCAGCGTCCACATATTCTTGCAGCGCAGGGCCTCCTTGTTGCCGAGGCCGAATTCCTTGACGCTGTCCATGGTGAGCTGGGAAATGTCGAACGCCAGCACCTGCCACTGGGCAAGGCTGCCATCCTCCAGCGGGTTGGCGTCATATTTCGCTTTGGCGAGATTGCGGTCGGAAAATTCACCGGTATCAGCAACGATGAGCCCGCCGGGCTTCAGATCCTTCACATTGGTCTTGAGCGCGGCCGGGTTCATCGCCACCAGCACGTCGGGCGCATCGCCCGCCGTCGTGATGTCGGACGAGCCGAAATTGATCTGAAACGCGGAAACGCCGAACAGCGTCCCCTGCGGCGCACGGATTTCGGCGGGAAAATCGGGAAACGTCGCAAGGTCATTGCCCGCAAGAGCAGTCGACAGCGTAAACTGACCGCCCGTCAGCTGCATCCCATCGCCGCTGTCGCCCGCAAAACGAACAACGACGGCTTCCGCCTGGGGTGCAGAGCCTTCTTCCGGCTTCAATATTTCGGCGACACTGGCCATATTCGATTAGTCCTGATGCTTTCCCCCAAATGGGGATGTTTCACGCATGCTCCCTACGACTCTAGCGCGTCAGCAGCAAAGTAGAAATATATACAGGGGGGAAAGCGCGGATTTGCGGCCTTCGCAAGCAAAATATCGGCGGTTCAGGGGTAGCTGACCGTTTTGGGACGGCCTTGCGGAATGGGAATATGCTCCTCCTCGTCACCGGGAATGAGCGGAAAACGCATGGCCTCCCAATCCTCGCGGGCCTGCATCAGCCGGTCACGCGATGACGATACAAAGTTCCACCAGACATGGCGCGGTGTGCCAAAAGCCTCGCCGCCGCATAATATTGCGCGTGCGCCAGAACCACTGCGCAGCGTCGCCGCAATGCCGGGGCGCAACACATATAGGGTTTGCGGATCGAGGCTCTGGCCATCGAGGGACGCGTCGCCATCCGTGACATAGAGCGCACGCTCTTCCGCTTGCGCGTCGATGGGAATAGCGCCCCCGGCAGAAAGAATAATATCGGCATAAATGGTATCGGCGTAGGTCGTCACCGGCGCGGTCTGACCCCACAGGCTGCCCATGATGATGCGTGCCCGTGTGCCGCCGCTTTCGATGATGGGCAATTGGTTCGCGCCGACATGCTCGAATGCCGGTTCCATCTCCTCCTTGCCGTCGGGCAGGGCGAGCCAAGTCTGAATGGCTGAGATTGCTGACGATCCGCTTCGCTCGTTATCAGGAGACCGCTCGGAATGGACGATGCCTTTGCCCGCTGTCATCAGGTTGACCGCGCCGGGTTCGATTAACTGGACGCTGCCAAGTGAATCGCGGTGCATGAACGCGCCCTCGAACATGTAGGTGACGGTTGACAGGCCGATATGCGGATGCGGACGCACGTCGATGCCCTTTCCGGGTTCCAGCGTCGCGGGCCCTGCCTGATCGAAAAAGATGAACGGCCCCACCATCGTGCGTTCCCGCGCGGGCAGGGAGCGATTCACTTTGAAATCGCCAAGGTCATGGGTGGTCGGGGTGATTTCCATCAAAACGGGTGCGTCGTTCATTGCAGCAAACTACACCGGCAAAGACATGGGAACAACGATTGATGACCTGCTCAGTACATGTTACGTTATATCATTATAAATAATGGAGGATGTCTCATGGCTACTGGTTATTCGGAAACGCAGCCCGGCCCGATTGCCGATCTGAACACGACGCCGCTGATCGACGTCATGCTTGTTCTGCTCATCATGTTCATCATCGCCATGCCGCTGGCGACCAACGCGCTGAAGGTCGATCTCCCCGGCGAAGCCCAACCGAAACCGGCGATAATCATAAATCCAGTGAAGAATATCGTTTCTGTCACTGTTACAGGGCAAATCCTGTGGAACGGTGAGGTGATGGACAGAACAAAGCTGCGCGCGCACCTTGAGCAAACGCAGAGGATGACGGTGGAGCCTCAACTGCTGTTTCAGCCCGATGCGGAGGCCCGTTATGAGCTGGTGAATATGGTGCTGGGCGACATAAAACGCTCTGGTGCAAGCAAACTCGCGTTTATTGGTAATGAGCGCTTTGGGTCTTTCTGAGCGATAGGATAGAGGGCGACTTGTCCTCTATTCTCTTGATTACTCTCCCGGTGCAAGCGCTCGGATGCTCAGAGCATGGACCTTGTCCACCAGCAGGTCTTTGAGCGCGTCATTGACCATGCGCTGCCGCGCGACGCGGCTGGTGCCGATAAAGGCGGTGGACACCAGCTCGACCGTGAAGTGGCTTTCTCCGCCCTGCGCATCATATCCGCCATGGCCGCGATGCTTTTCGCTGTCGTTAATGACGAGCAGGTGCGAGGGATTGAGCGCCAGACGCAGGCAGGATTCGATCTCTGTAGCCACGGGGCCTTTTGCTGGAGTCTCTTTTGCATGTGTGTCCATCGCTCCTATATAGGCGTTTTGGCTATCACAGGACAGTGACTTCTTGGCTTCCGGCTCCAATAATCGCGCGTACAGACCCCGTTTCCATGGACGGGTGGAGGGGCAATCGCGCGCCTGTGCGGTGGACGGGTGCGAGGAAGCTGGAGAATTTCGCGCGCCTGCCGGGCGGGATGCCGACCATGTTGCGGATGGTCCGCCCCGTTGGCGCTGGCTGTGCCTCGATCATGTGCGCGAATTCAACGCGGGCTATAATTTCTTTGCGGGCATGAGCGCGGATGAAATTTCCGACGCGCAGCGGCCCTATGCCGGTTGGGAGCGCGAGACGCGCGCCTTTTCCTCCAACGCAGCCTCGCCGGGGCCGCGCTGGGCGGATTTCGCTGATCCGCTCGACGCCATTGGTGCTGGGTTCAGGAAAAAGATGGACGAGGCGCGCACGGAACTGGGCATGCGCAAGGATGGGAAACCCTTGTCGAGCGAGGACCGGCAGGCGCTGCGCACGATGGATCTCGCGATAGATGCTGACCGGAAATCGCTGCGCATGCGCTATACCGAGCTGGTGCGGCGCTATCATCCGGATCAAAATGGCGGCGACCGCAGCCACGAGAAAGCCTTGCAGGATGTGATCGCCGCCTATACGCACTTGCGAAAGGCTCCGGCTTTCGTCTGAGTCTTGTCAGAAACCCTCGCCGTTCGCTTCGAGCAGCATCGAGCGCAGCCGAGATGCGTGTGTCGAGAAGCATGTCTCGACTTCGGTTCTCGACAGGCTCGAACCTCCGCTCGACACGAACGGATCAAGTATATTAATCAAGGCCCGATCATGACCGACATACCCAATGCCAACCCAGACATGCGCAGCGATACGCTGATGGACGCGCCCGACAAGGAAGTAAGCGCGCGCGATGTGTTCGGCGTGGATGTCGACATGATGGTCCCGGCCTTTTCCGAGGCCGACGAACGCGTGCCTGATCTCGACCCCGCCTATGTGTTCGACCCGGACACCACGCTCGCCATTCTTGCAGGCTTCGCGCACAATCGCCGCGTGATGGTGCAGGGCTATCACGGCACCGGCAAGTCTACCCATATCGAGCAGGTCGCCGCGCGCCTCAACTGGCCGTGCATCCGCATCAATCTGGACGCGCATATCAGCCGTATCGACCTTGTCGGTCGCGACGCCATCGTGCTGAAGGACGGGCAGCAGGTCACCGAATTCCGCGAAGGCTTGCTTCCATGGGCATTGCAGCGCCCCGTCGCGCTGGTGTTCGATGAATATGATGCGGGGCGTCCGGATGTGATGTTCGTGATCCAGCGCGTGCTGGAAACCGACGGCAAGATGACGCTGCTCGACCAGAATCGCGTCATCCGCCCGAACCCGTGGTTCCGCCTGTTCGCGACCGCCAACACCGTGGGCTTGGGCGATACGTCGGGCCTCTATCATGGCACGCAGCAGATCAACCAGGGCCAGATGGACCGCTGGAACCTCGTGGTGGCGCTCAACTATCTGCCTGCCGAGGTGGAGGCGCAGGTCGTGCTCGCCAAGTCCGGCGAATATGACCATGAAGGCGGGCGCGAGGAAGTCGCGAATATGATCAAGGTCGCCGAGCTGTCGCGTCAGGGCTTCATCAACGGCGATATCTCGACCGTGATGTCGCCGCGTACCGTCATCAGTTGGGCGCAGAACGCGCTTATCTTCAAGGATGTCGGTTTCGCGTTCCGCTTGTCGTTTCTCAACAAATGTGACGAGGCCGAGCGGCCGCTAGTCGCCGAATATTATCAGCGCGTGTTCGGCAAGGACCTGCCCGAAAGCGTGGTGGGCAAGGCGGAGTGATTCTGCGCCGCTGAAGCTGTGACCGCTCGATCCTCTCTCGACGCCTTCAAGGCCATATTGTCCGGTACCGCGCGGGCGATTGCGCGTGATGCCGAGGTGGAGGTGGGCTTTACCGCGGACGCGCCGCATATGGTTGGTAAGGCGATCAAGGTGCCTGCGCCCGGTCGTACCCTGCCCCACGATCAGGTGATGCTGGCGCGCGGTTTTGCCGACGCCGACGCGCTGAAGCTGCGGCACCATAATGCCAAACTGCATGCCGGGGCGGCTCCGGCGGAAGCGATTGCGCATGCCGTTTATGATGCCGCAGAACAGGCGCGGGTGGAGGCCATCGGCGCGCGCTCGATGGCGGGTGTGCGCGACAACCTGTCTGCGGCGCTCGACCTACGCCTCAAATCCGACGCGATTGTGCGCGCCAACAATTTCGAGGAAGTGCCGTTGCCGACGGCTGTCGCGCTGATGGTGCGTGAGCGCCTGACCGGACAGCCGGTGCCGGAGGCGGCGCAAAAGGGTGTGGATCTGGTGCGCGACTGGATCGAAACGAAAGCGGGTGGTGATCTCGATGCCCTGCCGCTTGCGCTCGATGACCAGCGCGCCTTCCAGCAGCTTACAAATAGCCTGCTCGAACATCTTGCTCTGGTAGAGGCCGATAACCCTGACGAGCCGACCGACGATGATGGCGAGAGCGACGAAGAAAGCGCCGAGCAGGAACAGGACGAAAGCGATCAGGGCGAGGAGGAAACCGGCGATAGCGACGCCACCACCGAAGCGCGCGGCGAACAGGGCGAAGGTGAAACCGAAGACGGCGAGTCGGAATATAGCGACGATCTCGATGCGATGAGCGATGAGGACGCGGAAGGCATGGGCGATGAAGGCATGATGCCTGTCCGTCCCAACCGCCCGATGAGCGATCTGCCGCCCGGCTTCGATTACAAGGCGTTCACGACCGCCCATGACGAGGTGATTGCAGCGACTGAGCTGTGCGACGCTGACGAGCTGGCGCGCCTGCGCGGTTTCCTCGACCAGCAGATGGCGAGCCTGCATGGCGCAGTCACCAAGCTGGCCAACCGCCTGCAGCGCCGGTTGATGGCGCAGCAATCGCGCGCATGGGAATTCGACCAGGAAGAAGGCATGTTGGACGCGGCGCGGCTTGCCCGCATCGTGATCGACCCGACCCGCTCGCTTTCCTACAAGATCGAACGCGACACCGAATTCCGCGATACGGTTGTCACGCTGCTGATCGACAATTCGGGCTCGATGCGCGGGAGACCGATCAGTATCGCTGCGATCAGCGCCGATATCATGGCGCGTACGTTAGAGCGCTGCGGTGTCAAGACCGAGATACTCGGCTTCACCACCCGCGCCTGGAAGGGTGGGCAGAGCCGTGAAGACTGGCTGGCCGCTGGCCGCCCGCCCATGCCGGGGCGTCTCAACGACCTGCGGCACATCATATACAAAAAGGCGGACGAGCCGTGGCGGCGCGCGCGCAATTCGCTCGGCCTGATGATGCGCGAGGGGCTGCTCAAGGAAAATATTGACGGTGAGGCGCTGCTTTGGGCGCATGCGCGGCTGGTGGCGCGACCCGAAGAGCGGCGCATATTGATGGTGATCTCGGACGGTGCGCCGGTCGATGACTCGACCCTCTCCGTCAATAGCGGCGTCTATCTGGAACGGCATTTGCGGCAGGTGATCGAATGGATCGAAACGCGTTCGCCGGTCCAGCTCGTCGCCATTGGCATCGGCCATGATGTCACCCGCTATTACAAGCGCGCGGTGACGATCATGGACGCGGAACAGCTTGGCGGTACCATGGTGGAGCAACTGGCCGGGCTTTTCGACGAGGATTGATGAACGATGACGATGAGTGTTAGCGAAGCCGTTGCAACCCGCCGTTCCATCCGCGATTTTCTCGACACGCCTGTCGATCTGGAAACCCTGCGGCGCGTTCTGGACCAGGCGCGCTTCGCTCCATCGGGCTGTAACTATCAGCCATGGGAAGCGACCATCGCGACCGGTGAGCCTCTGCGGCAATTGCAGGAGCAGATGCGCGCTGCGAAACCGCAGGACCCGCAGGAATATGACTGGGCGGCGCCCGGCGCCTCGCCAATCTACAAGGCGCGGCTCGATGGAGTGAGTGAGGGTATGTACGGCGCGATGGGCATTGCGCGGGATGACAAGGCCGCGCGCAAGGACTTTTTCGTGCGCAATGTTGTCTCGTTCGGCGCACCGGCCGTGCTGCTGTGCTATTTCCCGCGCTTCATGGGCCCGCCGCAATGGTCGGATGTTGGCATGTGGTTGCAGACCATCATGCTGCTGCTGCGCGAAGAGGGGCTCGATAGCTGCCCGCAGGAATATCTTTGGGCGCATGCCCGCCTCATCAAGAAATTTCTCGGCGTCGATGACGAAACACATATCTTTTTCTGTGGTCTTGCCATCGGCTATCGCAATCCCGATGCGCCGGTGAACACTTTCGAACGCGCGCGCGTACCGCTTGACGAGCAGGTGCGCTTTATGGGCTTCTGAAGCCGCGATGGAGCAATTGCCGGTTCCGCTATGGGTTTTGATCCCCTGTGCGGCCGCGATCCTTTATCTGGGATACCGGCGGTGGCAGCGCAAGCCCGAGCGGGTCCTCAAGCCCGGCAGGTTATGGCTGTTCCCGACGCTGCTGACCGCTGTCATCTTGCCATTGCTCTATCTTCAGCCGCACAGACCGTTCGGAGCAATAGATTACGCCATATTCCTGACGGCTCTTTCCTTGGGCGCCGCGACCGGCTTCATTCGCGCGCGGGCCACGCGGATCCGTTACGATCATGAGCGCGGCGAGCTGATGGCCGGGTTTTCGCTGTCCGCCTTGCTGCTGCTCATCCCCATCGGCTTTGCCCGTCATATCAGCCGCGAATATCTCGGCATCGGCCCCAGCGCCGTCAGCCATGGCGATGCGCGGGCGATCACCGGTTCGCTGCTGTTTGTGCTGGCGATGATAATCGTGCACCGCCTGACGCTGTGGCTTCGCACGAGAGATCATATGCCCAAGAAGGATTGACGGGCAGGCCCAATAGCCGATCCCTTGACTTGTCCAAAACCCTAATCTGACAGTCGAAGCTCAGAGGGCTTCGCCCTCCCGAAAATAGCGCTTGCCAATGACGAAAAAAGGGAGCAGCTCTCGCTCATAAAATGGGGTGGGTCTAACCTTATATGCCATTATTGCGTCGTACGGCAGTGGCCTTTTTCACTGCCGGGGCTTTACAGGCTTTTAGCGCATTTGCCGCCCAGGAAAACAGCGTCATAGACTCAGCTCCGTCGGCGCAGAAACCAGCTCCCCAGTGCGATTGCCGCTCAATCCCCGCACTCACTGTGATCTCGATAGAGGTAATGGCTCCGCTGGGGAGCAAAATCAGTAAAACAGGCGACGTTTTCCCTATCACTCTGGCAACACCTATTATTGTCGACGGCGTCGAAGCCGTAGCTGCCGGAACTCAAGGCATGGGAGAAGTTGTGCATGCGAAGAAAAGCGGTGGCATGGGTGCTGCCGGTGAACTGGTCCTGGCGGCGCGCTATCTGGATGTGAACGGTAAGAGGCTGAAGCTACGCAGCCTGCGGCTCGTTCCCGAGGGCAAAAGCGCCATCAACACCGTCAACGCTATCAATGTGGCAAGTGCGGCAAGTCCTTTGCCAATCGGCCTGGTCGGCTTCTTCATCAGCGGCGGACAGATCAATATTCCCCAGGGAACCATCGTGGAGGCGAAAACCGCCGAGCTGTTCACAGTGGAACTCACTGGCGAATCTACAGCAGAACCGGAAGGTCCAGCCGTAGAACTCTCACAATAATAAATGTCAGGAGTGTCTGTATGAGGTTGTCTATAAATAAAATCGCTCTGTCTTCCGGCTTGGCTCTGGCCATGACCTCCCCTGCATATGCAGGGGAAACGGAAACAGTTATGCCTATTGCTATTCCAAAACCGCCAGTGGGCAAGGGCCAGATTGTATTTTTCCGCCCTGGCGGCATGGGTTTCGCCTTGGGCTGCTCGGTCAATGAAAATGGCCAGAAAGTCAGCTCTCTGGGTGCGGGAAAATATTTCATCATGGTCACCGATCCGGGACGTCATGAATTTACCGTCCAGAGCGAAGCTAAGGATGTACTTGCGCTGGAAGTCGAGTCCGATGAAACCCAATATGCGAGCTGCAAGATCAAGATGGGCATTTTGGTCGGTCGCCCAGATATCAGGCCTGCAACCGAAGCGGAATTTCTGAAGGCCACCAAGCTCAAAATGGTGGATGCGGACGATATGGGGCCAGCGCCCGGTGCGCTCAAGCCCGAAGAGGTTACTGCGGCACTCGCCATGGCCGATACCATCGAAAGCGTAGAGGTCCCTGCTGAAGAGCCTGCTCCGGCAGTTGAAGAAGCGCAATCGGCTGAGATGGCGGTCACCGATACAAGTGATGATGAAAGCGAAGTAGAGAATTGAGCCATCCGCCCACGAAGCACGCACCTTGACGTATGAGCGAGGGGGCGTATGCACCGGCCATGACTGATGCACCGCCCCTTCGCCTGTTCAACAGCCTGACGCGCCAGCTTGAAGATTTCGTGTCGGTTCACTCGGGCGAGGCACGTGTCTACACCTGCGGGCCAACGGTCTATAACTATCCGCATATCGGCAATATGCGTGCCTATGTGTTCGCCGATACGCTGGGCCGCGTGCTCAGCTTCAAGGGCTATAAACTCACCCATGTCATCAACATCACCGATGTCGGCCACCTGACCGATGATGCCGACGCGGGCGAGGACAAGATGGAAAAGATGGCGGCGGAAAAGGCGCAATCCATCTGGGACATCGCGAGACATTATACCGACGCTTATTGGGCGGACGTGAAGGCGCTGAATATTCGGCAGCCTGCCCACTGGTCAATCGCTACTGACTATGTGCCGCAGATGATCGACTTCGCGAAGAGCATCGCGGATGAGCATTGCTATGAGCTGGAGAGCGGCCTCTATTTCGACACGTCGACGGTGGCCGATTATGGCCGTCTCGCGCGCGAAGACGACTTAATCGCAGAGACTATGAAAGTAAGCTCTCGGCTCAGGGCACTCCAAACCCTCGATGATGTCGACAAATTGAGGATTGAATTCCACTCGATTGCTAAGGATTTCTTGGCAAATTTGCGGAGCTTCCACAGCCGGAAAGCGCTAAAAAAATATAGCGATCTAATTAAGATTTGGGAATGGGCCGACGCTCCCGCCAGCGTAAATCTGGCGGAGCATCTAATTGCAAGTGTTGACGCAACCCGAGAGCGGCTACGCGAAGGTCGTATCGACTCTGTCGACGGTAAGCGAAACGACGAGGACTTCGCAATCTGGCGTAAGACGCCGCCGGGCGAGAAGCGCCAGATGGAATGGGACTCGCCATGGGGCAAAGGCGCGCCGGGCTGGCATCTCGAATGCTCGGTAATGAGCCGCGAACTGCTCGGGCTGCCCTTCGATATCCACACCGGCGGCATCGACCATCGCGAGATCCACCACCCCAATGAGATTGCGCAGAACCAGGCAATTACTGGTTGCGGGTCGCTGGATTGCGCCGAGCATTCGGGCGCGCGGATATGGATGCACAATAACTTCCTGATTGACCGGTCGGGGAAGATGTCGAAGTCGTCGGGCGAGTTTCTGCGCGTGCAGCTGCTCATCGACAAGGGCTTCCACCCGCTCGCCTATCGTATGATGTGTTTGCAGGCGCATTACCGCAGCGAGCTGGAATTTTCGTGGGACAATCTCGCCGCCGCACTGACGCGCCTCAAACGCATGGTGATGGCGGTCGCGCCGCTCAAGGATATTACTGCTGCGCCATCGGTAACGCATCAGAAACTGACGCCGCTGCTCGCAAAATTCGACGAGGCGCTGAGTGACGATCTCAACACCGCCGTTGCCCTCACCCTGTTCGACGAGGCCATCGCGATCAAGAAAGTGCCGGTCGAGGAAAAACGCGCTTTGGTTGAGGCGATGGATGCGGTGCTCGGTTTCGATTTGCTTGATCTGAAACGCGAAGACCTGCGTATCCGCCCGAAAGGCGCCGTCATCACCGCGCCCGAGATCGAAACCTCGCTCGACCTGCGCAAGGAAGCACGCGAAGCAAAGGACTTCGCCACTTCCGATGCGATCCGCGACGGCCTTGCCGCCAAGGGCGTCGAAGTTATGGACGGCGACCCGCTCCGCTGGGAATGGAAGCTTACTCCATGATATGCGCGGTGCTTCCGGCTCTGGTGCGACCCCTAGTCGAACCGCATCTGCCCGATGATGTTGACGCGCACTGGTTCATGTCCTCCGATGAGGCCGCCATATTGGCCCCGCAAGCCGAAATCGGCTGGTTCGACATGATGGACAAAACCGGGATGCTCGCGCCGGTCAAGGCGGCGACCGCGCTCAAATGGCTGAACAGCATTTATGCCGGGGTCGATGGCATGCCGCTCGACTTACTCAAGAGCCGTGGCGTCATATACACAAATGGGGCTGGCCTGATAGCGAGCTCCGTTGCCGAATATGCGGTGATGGGCATGTTGACGATCGCCAAGGGGTATCGCGAGGTGGTTCGCGCGCAGGATCGGCATGAATGGCTCAAGGGACCGCCTGCCAGGGGTGAACTCGCGGGGTCGAAGGCGCTTTTGATCGGCTATGGTGCGATAGGAAAGTCGATCGAACGGCAGCTGAACGGTTTCGGTGTTGAGGTGATTGTCGTCCGGCGCTCGCCTTCACCCGGTGCATTGGGGCCAGACAATTGGCGTGCCAGGCTGGGCGAGTTCGACTGGGTCATTTTGGCGATGCCTGCCACCGCTGAGACTGAACATATGATGGGTGAAGCGGAGTTTGCCGCGATGAAGCCGAGCGCGGCGCTGGTCAACATCGCGCGCGGCAGCGTTGTCGATCAGGACGCACTGGTGACGGCGCTGAGAGATAAAGTGATTGGCGCTGCCTTTCTGGACGTGACAACGCCTGAGCCACTGCCCGTCGATAATCCGTTATGGGCTCTCGATAACGCGCATATCACCATGCACCTGTCAGGCCAGTCGCAGTCGAGTCTGTTCCAGCGCGCGGCGGAGCGTTTTCTCGACAATCTGGAGCGGTACCGGAAGAGCGAACCGCTCTCCCCCATGGTCGATCTGACGAAAGGGTATTGAGCGCGGCTATCCCGCCGCGCTCACGATTTCGGCCCATTCGGCTTCGTCGATCACCCTGATGCCGAGCTCCGCTGCTTTCTTGAGCTTGCTGCCCGCGCCCGGCCCGGCGACCACCAGGTCGGTAGACGCGCTGACCGATCCCGCCGCACGCGCGCCGAGTTTTTCCGCCTGTGCCTTCGCCTCGTCCCGGCTCATCGTTTCCAGCTTGCCGGTGAAGACGATAGTCTGGCCCGAAACAGGGCTTGCGACCGTTTCGACGATATAATCGGGCGGGCTGACTTCGCTTAGCAGATCGTCCCACACCGCCATATTGTGTGGCTCGTGGAAAAAGTCCGCGAGGGCGTGGCCGACCGCAATGCCGATTCCGTCGGTCTGGACCTCGAAAATGCGTTTGACCGCCGCAACCATGCGGGCGTTGAACGGGCTTTCCTTTTCGTCAGGCCCTCTCGGGTTCTCCAGACGGTAAGTGGCGAATTCAGCGGCCTTGCCGGGCAGCCGGCGAATATCGCCCAGCCCCTTGAGCAAATCGCGCGCCGTTACCGCGCCGATATGGCGGATGCCCAGCCCGAAGAGCAGCCGCGCGGCATCGGGCGAGCGCTTGTTTTCCACAGCCGCCAAAAGGTTTTCCACAGACTTATCCTTCCAGCCCTCGCGCGCCAGAAGGTCTTCCCTGTGGTTCTTGAGACGGAAAATGTCGGGCGGGCCATGCTCCAGCCAGCCGAGCCCGAAGAACTCCTCGATGCTCTTTTCGCCTAGCCCCTCGATATCGAGCGCGCCGCGCGAGACGAAATGTTTCAGGCGCTCGATCCGCTGCGCCGGACAGATGAGGCCTGCGGTGCAGCGCACATCGACCTCGCCTTCCTCCGCTACAGCCTCCGAGCCGCAGCCGCCAAATTCCTTGGGGCAATGATCGGGAAATATATAGGGCGCGCGTTCCTGCTCGCGCGTCAGATTCTCGACGATCTGCGGGATGACATCGCCCGCGCGTTGCACCACCACCCGGTCGCCGGGGCGCACGCCGAGGCGCGCAATCTCGTCACGGTTGTGCAGCGTCACGTTCGACACGACCACGCCACCGACCGTCACCGGCTTCAGCCGCCCGACCGGTGTGAGCTTGCCGGTGCGGCCCACCTGAATGTCGATCTCCAGTAATGTCGTCTGTGCCTTCTCGGCGGGGAATTTATGGGCAATCGCCCAACGCGGCGCCTTGGCGACAAAGCCCAGCCGCTCCTGCCAGTCGAGCCGGTCGACCTTGTAGACCACGCCGTCAATATCATAGGGCATCTCGGCCCGCTCGGTTTCGATCTTGCAATACTGGGCGAGCAGCGCATCAGCCCCTTCCAGCAGAACGAAATGCTCCGAAACCGGGAAGCCCCAGCGCCGGATCGTTTCGATCACACCATGCTGTGTGTCGCCCGGAACGGCGCTCGCCACGCCCCAGCCATGGGCGAGAAAGCGCAGCGGGCGGGTCGCCGTTACGCTCGCATCTTTCTGTCGCAGCGACCCGGCGGCGGCGTTGCGAGGGTTGGCGAACTGGCGCACGGTTTCGGGATCGAACTCCACGCCCTTCTGTTCTGCCAGCTTGCGGCCTTCTTCCATCAGGCGCTCATTGAGCGCTGTGAAATCTGCCTTGGCCATATAGACCTCACCACGCACCTCGAAAATATCGGGCGCATCAGCGGGCAGTTCATTGGGAATGTCTGCGATAGTACGGACATTGGGCGTCACATCCTCACCGACCTGCCCGTCGCCGCGCGTCGAGGCGAGCACCAGTACGCGATTTTCATAGCGGATCGAGAGCGAGAGGCCGTCGATCTTGTCCTCCGCGGTCATCGCTACCGGCTCGTCCTCGCTCAAGGCGAGATAGCGGCGGATACGTGCGATGAACTCTGCTACATCCTCGTCGGCAAACGCATTGTCGAGGCTGTACATGCGCTTTTCGTGGGTCACCTTGGCGAGCGGCGATGCCTCGACTGAAGCCCCGACCTGCGCGTTGGGGCTATCAGCGCGGACCAGATGCGGGAAGGCGGCTTCGAGTTCATTATTCTCGCGCACCAGCGCATCATAGTCCGCGTCGCTGATCTGTGGCGCGTCCTCGGCATGATAGAGCTTGTTATGCTTGGCGATGTCCTTCGCCAGCCGCATCAGGCGGTTCGCGGCTTCCGCTTCGGAGAGGGTGGGGGGGTCAGTCATGGCAGTTGCGAAAAAGAATGTGTGAGAACAACAATAAACGTTGCGAGCAAAGCAACAATTTTCCCTGTTTCCTGCCAACTAAAATTCCGAAGATTTCCCATGCTCATAGACAGAATTTTGACCAACAAAACCCACGAAAAAAGGAAAAAGATTGGAAGCCATAAAGGCATTGGTGGACTGGGATCGTCGGTCCCGGAAATCCAAATATAACCCAATAGGGCAATCGGGCCGAACGCAATAGCAAGAGCGCATATCGCACAAAACAGAATCACTATAACTTGTAGGGACAAGACGCCCATGGCTCCAATTGTTGAGCGCATCACACTCCCTCCAACAACCTGTCCGCCTGTGCACGGGCTTCGGCGGTGATGTCCGCGCCGGAGAGCATGCGGGCGATTTCCTCGCGGCGGCCACCATCATCGAGCGGGCGGACGTCGGTGCGTGTTACCGTACCTTCGGATGATTTCGAGATCATCATATGCGATCCCCCGCGCGCGGCGACTTGCGGTGAGTGTGTCACCACGATCACCTGCCCGTTTTCCGCCAGCCGCGCCAGCCGTTCACCGATAGCGGACGCCACCGCGCCGCCCACGCCCCGGTCGATCTCGTCGAAGATCATCGTTTGCGCGCCGCCCTTTTCGGCCAGCGCCACTTTCAGCGCCAATATGAAGCGCGACAGCTCGCCGCCCGACGCGATCTTGGTGAGCGGCGCAAAGGGCGCGCCGGGGTTGGTGGAGATCAGGAACTCGACCCGGTCCATGCCGCGCTCGCCCCATTGACTCTCTGGTAGTGCTTCGACCTGCGTCTGGAACCGCGCGGCGTCGAGCTTCAACGGTGCCAGCTCACCCGCTACTGCACTGTCGAGCTGGGCTGCGGCCTTCGCGCGCTGCTCCGACAGCGTCTTTGCCGCCGCCTCATAGTCAGAACGCGCCAGCGCCGTCGCTTTCTCCAATGCCGCCAGTCCGCCTTCGCCTGCCTCGATACGCGCCAGCTTGGCGGCCAGCTCTTCGGCTAGCGCTGCTAGATCGTCCGGTTGCACCTGATGTTTGCGCGCCAGCGCCCGCAGATCGAACAGGCGGGTTTCGACATCCTCCAGCCGCTGCGGGTCATAGGATAGCGCCTCACCGGCGCGCTCCATCGCTTCTTCCGCTTCACTTGCCTCGATCACGGCGCGGTCTAGCGCAGAGAGCGCATTGGCCAACAGCTCATGATCGGGCGCAATCCGGTCCAGCCGCCGCGCCGCCTGCCGCAATTGCGACAGGCCGCCGTCCGACCCGCCGAGCAGTTCGGTGATGACGGTCAGGTCCTCGCCCAGCTTCTCGCCCTTCTGCATCGTGGCGCGCTCCTCGGCCAGCTCTGCCTCTTCGCCGGGCTGCGGGGCGAAGTTGTTCAGCTCGGCGACGACATGGGTGAGATAATCGCGATCCCGCGCCGCATTCTCGACTTCCTCACGCGCCTTTTCCAATGCGTCTGCCGCACCCCGCCAAGCCTGATAGGCGTGCGCAACCGCTCCCGTATCGCATCGCCCGAACGTATCGAGCAACGCACGGTGCCCGGCAGGGTTGAGCAGGCCGCGGTCATCATGCTGGCCGTGGATCTCGATCAGCGCCGCACCCACTTCACGCAGCAGCGCTGCGGAGCAGGGCTGGTCATTCAGGAAGGCGCGGCTGCCGCCATCGGCTTTCAGTATGCGGCGAATGAGCAACGGTTCGCCGGGTTCAAGCTCCAGTCCGCTTTCTCCGGCCAAAGCGATGATGGGGGCACCGGCATCGCCGGGCTCGAATGTTGCGGTAACGCTGGCCTGCGCCGCGCCGCCGCGTACCAGCCCGCTGTCGGCGCGCATGCCCAGCGCGAGCCCGAGCGAATCGAGTAATATGGATTTGCCCGCGCCGGTTTCACCGGTCAGCACGCCAAGTCCGCTGTCGAATTCGAGGTCAAGCGCTTCGATCAGGACGATATTGCGGATGGATAGCGCGGTCAGCATGAAGCATCGCGCAGAAAAGTGGGAACCGGTTTTCTGCAAAAGCGATGCGCCAATAATAAAATCAGGCAGCCTGTCCGGCTTTGGTTCATCGCCAAGCGTACACCTCGCGCTATATCATGCTCCGGTGCCATGTTCCCGGATCAGCTTGTAGGCATGCTCATACCATTTGCTGCCCGGATAGTTGGCGCCCAATACCGCTGCGGCTTTCTTCGCCTCTTCCGGAATGCCAAGCGCCAGATAGCTCTCGACCAGACGTTCCAGCGCTTCGGGTGTGTGCGTTGTCGTCTGATAATCGTCGATCACATTGCGGAAGCGCAAGGTTGCCGCCAGCCATTGACCGCGCCGCTGCAGGAAGCGGCCGATTTCCATCTCCTTGCCGGCGAGGTGATCGTTGACGAGATCGAGCTTCAGGCGCGCGTCGGCGGCATAGCGGCTCTGCGGATAGCGGCGGATCAGCTCGCCCAGCGCGCTGCGTGCTTGCTCCGTCGTTTTCTGGTCGCGGGTCACGTCGGCGATCTGCTCATAATGACAGAGCGCGATCAGATAGAATGCGTAAGGGGCGTCCTTGTTACCCGGATGGATGGCGAGGAAACGCTGCGCCGCTGAAATCGCTTCAGTATAATCGCGATTCATATAATAGCTGAATGCGCTCATCAGCTGCGCCCGGCGCGCCCATGGCGAATAGGGATGCTGGCGCTCGACCTCGTCGAACAGCGCGGCGGCCAGTTTGAATTGCCCACGGTCGAGCCGGTATTTCGCGCTGTTATACAGCGTCGATACGTCGCGCGCGACATATTGGGTGTCCGCCTTGTTCTTGCCCGTAGCGCAAGCGGAAAGGAGAGACAGGGCGGCGAAAGCGGCGAGGGCCGAGCCAACAGGCTTGAGAGACGAGAACTGCATGGCAGCGGTCATAACGCAGCATATGCACTTCGCCAAGCGTCTGATTGCAGGATGATTGCGCGCGGCAGGCTTATAGGGCCTGCGGCAATATCAGGCGCGCCGCCGTGCCTCCGCCCGGACCCGGTATCAGATCGAACGATCCCTTCATTTGCCGCGCGAATGTCTGGGCGATCCGCAGCCCGTAACTTTCCGCATGATCGAGCGAAAAATCGTCCGGCACACCGGCACCATTGTCGGTCACTTCGACAATTATGCCCTCGGTTCCGCTTTTTATGGAGATGCCGATATGACCGTCGCTGCTTTCCTGAATGCCATGCTCCAGTGCATTGACTACCGACTCAGCGATAATCAGCGCGGTGGGAACGGATGCGCCGCGAGGCAGGCCCACGCCGCCGTCTATATCCAGGCTATATTTCACATTCATGCGGCCATGCGCCTCTAATATGTCGTTGATGAGTGTGTGGATGAAGGTTTCGAGCTGATATCGCCCGCTGCCGCTATTGTAGAGCGTGCGGCTGATTCGACCGATCAGGGCAAGCCTTTGCGCAGCCTCATCCAGTACGTGCTGTGCCTGCGGGTCCTTGATAGTGCGCCGTTTGAGATTGAGCAGCGCGCTTACCACCTGCAAATTGTTGGAGACACGGTGCTGAAGCTCATGGAACAGCATTTCGTGCGTCTGTGCCAGTGCCCCGTTACGCTCCCGTTCCCCCGCCAGCTTCATATTGGCCCGCTGCATGGCGTGAACAAGAAGAATGTCGACACTGACCACAACGATATAAAGCGTCATCGCGATCATCCCCATCAACGTGTGCTGATAGTCCTGCGAAGGCAGAATGAAGACGGAGTAGGACAAGATGCCGCCAATGACGCCTGCGACAATCCCCGGTCCCACGCCGAAGAGGAACGAGGCGATGATGACGGCGGGGAAAAAGGTGACGTAAGGAAAACCGTTGGGCAATGTTTCCTGCGCCAACAGCCGTAATACATAGGCAACCGCGATCAGGGCCAGTGTCGATGGATAAGCTATCCACGGGCGATGGCTCACCAATGGCAATTGTTCGAGAAACGGCGTCGGCCTGGTGTCCATAGTGCCTCCCCCCGGGATTCCGCTCAGGCTGGCCGCTGACGGAAAAGGCCTGCAATCCCCCACAGACTATGCTTGTAATTTTGACCTAGCTTACGCTTTTTCCAGTGTGCATTGCAAGGGATGCTGGTTCTGGCGCGCGAAATCCATCACCTGGTTGACCTTGGTTTCCGCAACCTCGTAACTGAATATGCCGCACACGCCGACACCACGCTGGTGCACATGCAGCATCACGCGTGTCGCTTCTTCCATATCCATTTTGAAAAAACGCTGCAGCACATGAACGACAAATTCCATTGGCGTATAGTCGTCGTTCAGCATCAGCACCTTGTATAGCGATGGGCGCTTTGTGCGGGCGCGGGTGCGGGTCGCGATGCCGACATTGGGGCCGTCATGGCCATCATCTTCGCCTTCATGGCCCGCCATTCCCCGCGGTGCATGGGTCACTGGATTCGCTGGCAAGTGGATCATGCACGGAATATGGCTGTTACAGGCGGTTTCGGCAAGGCCCTGTAACCTTAGATTAAAAACGGCCCCGCCAAAATATCTGGCGAGGCCGTTCATTGTGCGACTTGAGAGAAAATCAGGCGGCGAACGAACGCACCTTTTCAGTCATCACCGAAACGCGCGTGCTGATCGGCTGTGCGACATCGCCAGCAAGCTTCAGCATCGCTTCGCTGTTCTTCGCCGTTTCCTTGGCAAAGCTGTCGAAGGTGCTGGAAAGCAGCTCGCTCTGCAGCTGGAAGAACTCAGCCGGCGACTTGACGGCGGCCATGCTCTTCATCGCGGCGGAAGCTTTTTCAAAGGTCATGCGGCCATATTCGGCAGCGTCCTGACCGATGGACTCAACGCCCTTGGTCGCGATCTTGCCCGATTCAACCATGGCTTCGACATTGCCCTTGGCCAGTTCGCTCAGCTCTTCGAAGGCCTTGGTCGATTTCTCAACATTGACCTTGGTCTTTTCGCTCATCTCGGCGAAAGCGCTCTGGAAGCGTTCTTTGGCTTCATCGGTGTATTTCTTGGTGGTTTCCATCATATCGGACATCGTTTCCGTTCCTTTCAGCTGCGCTTCTTCGATGACTTCCGAGACTGTTTCGATCATCTCTTCAGCAGCGGTTTCGGCGCTTTCAATTATTTGTGACGACGTGGCTTGTACTTCTTCCGCGACAGCAAGATCGGCTGCCGTCAATTCTTCGACATTTTCCAAGGCTTCGGTTTCTGCCTTTTCGACAGGCTTTTTGCTCGTAACCCGCTTTGCCGTCTTCGGAGAGGCGGTGCGCTTTGCAGCCGGTTTACGAGCTGGAGCCTTCTTCGAAGTTACAGGCGCTTTGGTAGTGCCAGCCATGACAACCTCCTTCATTGCTGCACTGCACAATATATGATGAAAAAGCAAAAATCAAGTATTTTTTGTGCAGTGCAACAAAAATGTCATCGAAGCGGGATTTGCCATCGCTCCATAGGCATCAATGGCTTTTGACATACCGCCCTGGCGCATCCTCGATCGCCTTCAATGCACCCTTACCCGGAACTCTGGCATTTTTCACCGGAACGGCTTCGTCGTCGAACGATTGCAGCCATTTTATCCAATCGGGCCACCAGCTGCCAGGGGTCTCTTTCGCTTTTGCAACAAACTCGTCCAGGCTGGAGACCGGTTCATCGCAGGTCCAATACTGATATTTGTTGCTGGCCGGAGGATTGACGACTCCGGCGATGTGGCCGGACCCTGCCAGCATGAACTTGTTGGGCCCGGAGAAATGCTCTGTGAGTTTCCACACGCTCTTGAGCGGCGCGATATGGTCTTCACGGCCTGCCTGGATGAAGCTGGGGGTAGTCACCTTGCGCAGGTCGATCGGCGTGCCGTCAATGGTGATGGCCCCGGGCGTCGCCAGCTTGTTGTCGCGATACAGATCGGTCAAATATTCCCGGTGCCATTTGGCGGGCAGATTGGTCGTGTCTCCGTTCCAGTAGAGCAGGTCGAACGGGGGATAATCGGCCCCGAGAAGATAGTTGTTGACCACATAATTCCATATGAGGTCGCGCCCGCGCAGCAGATTGAACGTGGCCGCCATATAGCGTCCATCCATATAGCCCGGCGCGGATAGCTGCTCGACCAGCCGGAGCTGTTCGTCGTCGATGAACAGCGTGAGTTCGCCAGCGTCGCGGAAATCGACCTGAGCGGTGAAGAAGGTCGCACTCTTGACCTTGTCCGCTTCTCCTCGTGCGGCAAGATAGGCAAGCGTCGCCGCCAGCGTCGTGCCGGCGACACAATAGCCGATGGTGTGGACGCTATCGACATCGAGAAGTTCCCTGACAGTGTCGATGGCGTCAATTTGGCCGCGTACGATATAGTCCGCCCATTCAATGTCTTTCATGCTGGCATCTGCCGATTTCCAGCTCACCATGAACAGGCTGATCCCTTGATCGACCGCCCATTTGACGAAGCTTTTTTCGGGTGCGAGGTCCAGAATGTAGAAGCGGTTGATCCACGGCGGGAAGACGATGAGCGGGGTTCCCATCACCTTCTTGGTTGTCGGCTCATAATGGATCAACTGGTAAAGCGGCGTTTCCTTGATAACCTTGCCCGGGGTCGAGGCGATGTTGACGCCGACTTCAAAAGCGCTGCCATCGGTATGGCTAAGCTGGCCCTTTTCCATGTCGGCCAGCATGTGCTTGAGGCCGCGCACCAGATTGTCGCCACCTGTCTCGATCGTCTTTTCAATGACCACCGGATTGGTGAAGGCGAAATTGCTGGGCGCCAGCGCATCCACCAGACCCTGTGTCGCGAAACGCATTTGCTGCTTTTGGCGCGCATCCAGACCATCGACGCTGTCGGCGAGGCGCAGCAGATAATCCGCAACCAGCAAATAGCTTTGCCGGATCAGATCGAAAAACGGGGTCTTCTGCCAGGCCGGGTCTGCAAAGCGGCGGTCCTTGCGACCGGCCGGGCTGTCGGCCGGAGCCGCATTGTTAGTGAGATCGGTGTCCAGGAAACGCTGCCAAAGAGCGAGCGACTCTTTTGCGAAGTCTGTCTGCACCTGAGCGAAGAGCTCTGGTTGGAAGGCCATGGGCAATGCTGGCGTGGTGATGCCATTGTTACCTATATCCTTACTTTTGGCGGATAGCCCGGCTGCATGTTCCATTAGCAGTTGCTGCGCCTGCCCGATGGATTGGGTCCATTGCTGCATCTGCTCCAGCGAGGGGATATATTTCTGGGCGGGATCGCCCTTCGCGTCGTCGCTTTCAGTCAAGAACCACTCCTATGGGCAAGTTTCGCGCAATCAGTTTTGGGTGGATGACTACTACGCGCTTTCACTGGTAACCGCTAAGATCACAGTATATAGCGTGAATGGCCCACCATCAACAAGCTTTATGTTGCAGTGCAGCATGCATGAAAGTCAAGGATAATGTCAGAAGAATTCTACCGTATCAAACGTCTGCCGCCCTATGTCATCGCCGAAGTCAATGCGATGCGTGCCGCGGCGCGGGCGGCGGGTGAGGACATTATCGACCTGGGCATGGGCAATCCCGACCTGCCGCCACCGGACCATGTGATCGAGAAGCTGATCGAGGTTGCGCGCAAACCGGATGCGCATGGCTATTCCCAGTCCAAGGGCATACCGGGGCTGCGCCGCGCGCAGGCCAATTATTATGCACGCCGTTTCGGGGTGGAGCTGAACCCTGAAACTGAAGTGGTCGTCACCATGGGGTCCAAGGAGGGACTGGCCAGCCTTGCCACCGCGATCACCGCACCCGGCGATGTGGTGCTGGCGCCCAATCCCAGCTACCCCATTCATACTTTTGGTTTCATCATTGCCGGGGCGACCATCCGGGCGGTGCCGACCACGCCGGATGACAATTATTTTCGCGCGCTGGATCGGGCGATGGCCTTCACTGTGCCGCGCCCCTCCATATTGGTGGTGAACTATCCGTCCAACCCCACGGCGGAGACGGTGGACCTCGCTTTCTATGAACGGCTGGTCGCGTGGGCGAAGGAAAATCAGGTCTGGGTGCTTTCCGATCTCGCCTATTCCGAGCTCTATTATGATGGCAACCCGACGCCCTCCATCCTTCAGGTGCCGGGCGCAAAGGATGTCGCGGTCGAATTCACCTCGCTGTCCAAAACCTATTCGATGGCAGGATGGCGCATGGGTTTCGCTGTGGGCAACAAGCGCCTGATCGCGGCAATGACACGCGTCAAATCCTATCTCGATTACGGCGCGTTCACGCCCATACAGGCTGCTGCTTGCGCCGCGCTGAATGGGCCGCAGGATATCGTCGAGAAGAATCGCCAGCTGTATCACAAGCGCCGCGACGTTCTGGTCGAGAGCTTCGGCCGGGCAGGATGGGACATACCCGCCGCGCGCGCCTCCATGTTCTGCTGGGCGCCATTGCCGCCCGCGCTCAAGGATATGGGCAGCCTCGAATTCTCCAAGCAACTGCTGACCCACGCAAAAGTCGCTGTTGCGCCAGGTGTCGGTTATGGCGAAGACGGCGAAGGTTTCGTTCGCATAGCCATGGTGGAAAATGAGCAGCGCCTGCGGCAGGCCGCGCGCAACGTGAAGCGCTACCTGCAAAGTATGGGGATCAATACGCCAACGAACAACAGCGCCGCAGGTTGAAAAGCCGATGAATCATTTTGTTCAGGGGCTGCCGCATGTCAGCCATGTGGCGCAGGCGATCCAGCTTTCCGTCGGCCCGGTTTTTCTGCTTGCCGGTATAGGCGGTTTCCTGAACGTATGCGCGGCCCGGCTGGCGCGCGTAATCGACCGGGCCCGCTCGGTGGAGATGCTGGTTACGGCTTCGCGCGGCGAAGAACATGATCGCTATATTCGGGAAATCCAGACCCTCGACCAGCGCATCCGCGTGGTGAATAATTGCATTTCACTGGCGGTGCTGAGTGCGTGTCAGGTGTGTCTTGTGGTCATTCTGCTGTTCGCCAACCAGCTTTTTGGTAATCGGCTCGATGCTGCTATCGCACTTTTGTTCATATGTTCGATGCTGTCCGTCGGTGCGGCCTTCGCATTGTTCATTGTCGAGACGCGCCTGGGGTCACGCGTTGTGCGGGTTCGCAATGAGATATTGAACCACAGCGCCGAAGACGACTGATATCACGCTGTCGTTGTTGCGCGGGCGATATTCTGTTCCATGATTGCCCGGATTTGCGGGTCGATGCCTTGGGACCCTTTGGGGCCTTTCATGACCATGACTGTATCGCAGGTCGCGACACATTCCCCTTGTTGAAAGGCTGCGGAGAATAGCGTCCAGCTGCTGGTGCCGATATGGCCGATGCCGCTGCGCACGATGATGTCATATGGGAAGTGGGCTTCCTGCGCATATTTCAGGTCGACTGCGGCTACGAGCCAGCGGACGCCCTGATCCGAAGGGTGCCGCCCGAACAGATGATGAAAGTGGACGCGCGCCGTTTCGAAAATTTCCGCCAGGGCGACATTGTTGATATGCCCGAGGGAATCGAGATCCGCGAAGCGAGTCTGCACGGGCATGGAGACAGGGTAGCTGCCAGCATTCAGCCGCCAAGTTTCTGGTTTTGCCATGTATCTCCCTGTCTGTCTCTATATCGACAAATCCGATGTGTCTCTACTAGCCCTATAGCGCCAGAAATGACAATATATAGCTATGCAGTTGACTGTTTCGCTTCAAATCAATGCCCAATTGGGCGAATGCCCACGCTGGCACCCGCAGGAAAAAAGGTTGTACTGGGTCGATATCGACCGCAACGAACTGCATCGCTTCGACCCTGAAAGCGGCATGGATGAAGCGCGCCGTTTCGAGAGCCCGGTCGGGTGCTTCGCATTCATGCCTGACGGTGCCTTCCTGTTGGGTATGAAAAACGGGTTCGCTTACCTGAATGACTGGGGCAGCGATCCCGAGCCTTATGGCGAGCAGATACTAGAGGGCAGGGCCAACCTTCGGATGAATGATGGCCGCACGGATGGGCAGGGCCGCTTTTGGGCGGGCAGTGTGAATATGGCCAAGAGCGCCCAGGATGCGGCGCTTTACCGGCTCGATGCCGATGGCTCGGTTCACCTGATCGAGGCGGGCATGCTCACTTGCAATGGCGCTGCGTTCGATGGAACTGGCCAGCATTTCTACCACACCGACACACCCACACATGTCCTGAGACGCTATGATGTCGATATCGCCAGTGGCATGCTCAGCAATTGCACTATATTTCATGAGTTCCCGCACGGGCAGGGACGGCCTGATGGCGGGTCCGTCGACGCAGAAGGCTATTATTGGTCGGCGCTGTTCGATGGCGGCAGGGTCGTTCGGCTGTCTCCCGCAGGGGAGATTGTTGCAGAAGTCGTCTTGCCGGTCAGCCGTCCGACAATGATTGCTTTTGGAGGCGAAGACTTGCGTACCGCCTATATCACGACGGCACGTATAGGTCTGAGCGATGATGAATTGGCCAGGCAGCCTCTGGCCGGGTCGCTTTTTTCCTTCCGGGCGGATGTGCCTGGTCTGCCGGAAGCGGCTTATCGGCGATAAGACAGGCAATTATAATAATGATTTTCAGATTCATTATTATACTGTTGCTTGAATACATCAGAAACCCGTCAAAATCATCTTTTTGTTAACCACGATCCTCTACATGCTGCATAGATATTGTTCATAGATCATATGTCTCCTAAGGCGCATCGGAGGATAGAGGAGCACAATGAAAACCATAAGAATTGCGTCGGGCATCTCTGCTTTAATCATGGGTTTGCTGGCCTCGCCATCGGCGCTTGCGGGCGGCTTCATGCTGCAAGAGCAATCGCAGGTTGAGATCGGCCGGGCCTTCTCCGGCGCTGCCGCCAGTGCCGACGATCCTTCGACCATATTCTATAATCCAGCAGGCATGACCGAACTGGATGGCGTTCAGATTTCCACCGGCGCGACGCTGCTCTTCATCGATTCCAAACAGCAGGATCTGGGATCGGATATCACCAGAGTAACGTCAGGGCCGCTCTTCAGCCTGACGAACGTTCAGCCTATCATCGGCAATAATGGTGGCAATCCATTCAAGCCTGTGGTTCCGGTTCCGACCACCTATATATCCGCGCACATTGGCAAAAGCCGCCTCTGGCTTGGGCTGGGCGTGTCCGCGCCCTTCGGGTTGAAACTGGATTATGCGCCTGGCTTTTTCGGACGCTATGACTCGCTAAACTCCAAGCTGCTCACAATCGATGTTCAGCCGAGCGTCGGTTACAGGCTGAGCGATGCGGTGTCGATCGGCGGTGGGTTGAACGTACAATATGCCGATGCCAAGCTGACCAACGCGCTGCCCTCGTCCAATCTGATTCTCACTCCGAGCGACAGTCTATCTGAGCTGTCCGGCGACGATATATCGCTCGGCTGGAATGCAGGTGTGCTGGTGAAGCTGAAGAACGGAACGCGGTTCGGGCTGCATTATCGCTCCGGCATCACGCATCAATTGAAGGGCGAAAGCAAGGTGAGCGTCTTTTCCGGCGCGACCCTGCTGGGCAGCTCCAGCCTTCCCGTTCGCGCGCCGCTGCGCCTGCCGGACAGTATCACCGCCAGCCTGAGTCTGCCACTCGACGCCAAGACGCGGTTCATGGCGACTGGGCGCTATTACAACTGGTCGCGGTTCAAAGATATCTCGGTCTATCTGTCGGAGCCTGTCACGCTGGTGACTGGTCCCACGCCGATAGTTCTGTCCCCCTCCTCCCAGCCTGTAGCTGTGAAGGAATTCGACTATCGCGACAGCTGGAGCCTGTCCTTCGGAATCGAACACACGCTCAGCGAAAAGCTGAGCGTGCGCGCCGGCGGCATGTTTGACCGCACGCCGACCAACCCCGCACTGCTCAGCACCCGCGTGCCCGATGGCGACCGAAGCTGGCTGACGATGGGAGTGAGCTACAAGCTGTCAGAGCATATGACGCTTAACGCCTCCTATGCCCATGTGTTTATCGACAAGCAGGTCATGAACCGCACCGATATAGTGAGCGGTCCCAACCCGCTCACCACTGTCACCACCCATTCTCAAGCCTCCGGCAATGTCGATATGATCGCGACGTCGGTGACCGCGCGTTTCTGACAGATGTATCATTGCGTTACATCGTGACATGTAACGAGCATCGCCCTGCTCGCGGATATGCGCTATAGCGTGCAGCTTTGGGAGGCGTCGGCCACCACGGCATAAGCGCGGGAATGAATATAGAATTCGAACTGAAGCTGGTTCCTGACAAGACGGCGGGTGCGGATGCCCTTTCCCGCGCGTTGCAGCTCGATGCGCCGGAAACAGTCCGGATGCGCGCTCTGTATTTTGATACGCCGGACTCTCGGCTCGCCAGATCGGGATATAGTTTGCGTATCCGGCAGACGGGCCGCAAGCATATACAGACAATCAAGGCGGGCGCCGCCGCAGGCATATTTGCGCGGCGGGAGTGGGAACAGCCGGTTCGCGGCAACCGCCTAAAGCTCGATGCCGATAACCCTGTTGTCGAAGCGCTTGGCAAGCATGTTGTGGAACTTGAACCCCGCTATGAGGTCCGTACCCGTCGCAGCATCTGGATGATCGAAACAGGCGATGCTCTGATAGAACTCGCGCTCGATCATGCCGAGGCGCGGGCTGGTGGTGAGACCTCGTCATTTGCCGAGATCGAACTGGAACTGAAGAGGGGTGGCATAGCCGCCTTGTTCGCGCTTGCGCGGCGTATCGGCAAATTGATGCCGGTGCGTCTTGGTGTGCTCTCAAAGGTTGAGCGCGCCCAGCGTTTGCCCAAGGGCGCGAAACCGTCGGACAAGGATCGCAAGGTTGCCCTGACACCGCAAATGACGGCGGAGGACGCCTTCCGCGCGATTGTTCATGCCTGCCTGCGCCATTATCGCCTGAATGAAGACAGGCTGATCAAAGATGACAATGCGGAGGCGTTGCACCAGGCGCGTGTCGCCCTGCGCCGGTTGCGATCCGCGTTCGCGGCTTTTCAGCCCCTTATCGAAGGGCAAACTACTCGCAAACTTGATGCAGATATTCGCTGGCTGACCGGGCAGTTCGCGCTCGCGCGCAATATTGATGCTGTGACCGGGCACTTGGGTGATATAAAGTGGAAAGCCAGACTCAGGGCAAAGCGCAAGGCGGCCTATGCGGATGCGCACCGGGCTATTGATTCGACATTGTCCCGCGAACTGATGCTGGACATTGTGCAATGGGCGAGTTCGGGCAAGTGGGCCGGGCGGCACAAAAACCATAAGCTGCTCGGAAAACCGGCGCGTGAATATGCGGCGCAAACCATAGGCCGCTTGCACAAAAAGCTGACATCGCAAGCGCAGGCAATTACCGGACCAGATGACGAACGCAGGCACAAGGCGCGCAAGGTCGCGAAGAAGCTGCGCTATACGGTTGAATTTTTCGCGCTGCTTTTCGACAAGAGAAAAGAGCGCAAGGCGCGTATCCGCTATCTCGCTGCGCTGGAGGAATTGCAGGATCATCTGGGTGCGCTCAATGATATGGCGATGCTGCCTGTGCTCATGGCGGAACTCGGGCTGAACATGGACGACATGGAATATGAGTCCCGCACGACCGGAGAGCGTGACTTCCACATCATGCAGTCCGTCCATGCAATGAACCTGCTATGTGAAGCGGATCGTTTCTGGGAATGACTCTGCTCGTCACGCGGCCCCTCGCATACCGCCCTGCAAAAGGCTATGGGGGCATTCATATTCGTCATGTTGAACGGAGAATATATGTCCGATCATAATCCCGGCCTGCGTCCCTGGCGGGATATCGCCCGCCGCAAATGCCGCCAGATCATGGTCGGCGATGTTCCTGTGGGCGGCGATGCGCCGATTACCGTGCAGACAATGACCAATACGCTCACCTCCGATGCGGCAGCGACGATCGACCAGATCAGGCGATGCGAGGAGGCGGGCGCTGACCTGATCCGTGTGTCGTGCCCGGACGAGGAAAGTACGGCGGCGCTCAAGCAGATCGTGCGCGCGGCGCGTGTGCCGATCATCGCCGACATCCATTTCCACTATAAGCGTGCGCTTGAAGCCGCCGACGCAGGCGCGGCGTGCCTGCGCATCAACCCCGGCAATATCGGCAGCGACGCACGCGTGAAGGAGGTTGTCGACGCCGCCAAGGCCAATGGCTGCGCTATCCGTATCGGCGTCAATGCGGGCAGCCTGGAGAAAGACCTGCTCGAAAAATATGGCGAGCCATGCCCCGAGGCGCTGGTCGAGAGCGCGCTCGATCATATCAAGCTGCTGCAGGATCAGGATTTCCACGAATATAAGGTCGCGGTGAAGGCCAGCGACGTGTTCCTTGCGGTTGCCGCCTATATGGGGCTGGCCGAAGCGGTCGATTGTCCGCTCCATCTCGGCATTACCGAGGCAGGTGGCCAGCGCGGCGGGACGGTCAAGAGCGCCATCGGCATTGGCAACCTGCTCTGGGCCGGGATTGGTGATACCATCCGCGTTTCCCTGTCCGCTGAGCCGGAGGAGGAAGTGCGCGTCGGTTATGAAATACTAAAATCGCTGGGCCTGCGGACACGTGGTGTGCGCGTCGTGTCCTGTCCGTCATGTGCGCGCCAAGGCTTCGACGTCATTCGCACCGTGCAGATATTGGAGGAACGGCTTCAGCATATCCGCACACCGCTCTCGCTCTCAGTGCTGGGCTGTGTCGTCAACGGTCCGGGCGAAGCGCGCGAAACGGACATCGGCATTACCGGGGGTGGCAATGGCAAGCATATGGTATATCTTTCGGGCGTAACCGATCACCATGTGCAGGATGCGGACATGGTCGATCATATCGTCCGTCTGGTTGAGGAAAAGGCCAGCGATATAGAGGCCGCGTCCGACCAGCCACTGGTCGCCGAAGCATCCGGTTGATTGCGGGAAGGGAGGCGCGTGTGCCGATCGAAACCGATACAGAAACAGCGGAAAAAGGACTGGTTGAAAAGAGGCCGGATTCGCCGCGTGCCGTTCGTTCTTCTGTCGCAGTTAGGGCGGGCGCCATGGGTGCGGCTGCTTGGGGGGCCTTGGCGCTGGGCGCGGTGGCAATTGGCGCTGTGGTAATAGGGCGGCTGTCTCTGGGCGCGCTGCGCTTGCGCAAGGGGACCATCGGTCATCTCCGCGTCGACAGGCTCGAAATCGGCGAGATCGTCAATCGGTCGGACGACATGCGGGCCTGAACAGGTGGCCGGTTAGTTCAGGCCGGCGGCAAAGGCGACCTTCAGCGTGTCGGACAATGAATGCGCGCCGAGTTTTTCCATCAGATGCGCACGATATATCTCGACCGTGCGTGGGCTGATTTCCAGATCAATGGCAATCATCTTGTTGGATTTGCCCCGCATCAGGCCGAAGAGCACGTCACGTTCCCGCGAGGTCAGGCGCTCGATCTGCCGTTTGGCTTCCTCCTGTTCGGAATGTTCTGCGATATGTTCTCTTATCTGGTTGAGAGCATTGTCGACCGATTTCTGAATATCGCCTTCCGGGCATGGGTAGATCAGGCAGTCCGCCGCGCCAGCCTTCATGGCCTCAATCGCCAGGCGGATATCGTCCTCGCTGGTCAGTACAAGGCACAGGAACCGCTCCGTCGAGGACAGTTGGCGAACGGTGGTTTCGACATCGCCCTGCTCATCGCCGAACAGGATAACGCACCCTTGGTCCATATCGCTGACGCCATCGAGGAATAACTGTCTGGTGGGGTATGACATGACCGCCATGTCGGCCCGCCCGCTCAGCATTTTGTGCACATCCCTGCGTCGCTTTTCATCCGCTGTTATGATGTAGCAGTGGCGCAGCCCGTGCGATGGCGGCTTTTCGATCTGCTGCTGCGTGTCGATACTTATGCCATTACGGTCCGTGGGACTGCCGGTATGCAGCGCCCTTCGCCCATTGAATGAATCGCGGTTATGCCCTCCGGTAGTGTCAGAGCCATCATCGTCATGGCTCCCCCCTGAGTAAATTCCGCCGTTATGGCCTTGTTGTAATCCCTCGGCTTTCGCGTTCACGGATTATCCTCCCGTGTAGTCGATGCCCCACTTCGGTAATGGTATCTTACGCCTTAAGCTTGTGGGCGTGGACTTGGTCCATTTTGAATGTTTCCGGGTTACGATGCTCTATCTCCGATGGAAAATTATCGCCTCGCCATGATCTGATTGGCTTTTTTACACCGTTATACATCCAAGTTGGACGCGATTGCGCGGAAATCGAATCGCTCAATTGGCTGACAGGCCTTCCATGATCAGCCGGTTGATGCCGATCAGTTCCTCCAGGTCGCCCTGACCAGCGATAATGTCGCTGCTGTATCTATCGACCCAGAGCGACAGCGATATGATACTGGCCCTCAATTCGGGTGGCAGGCGGTTGGCGCTGTCGACGCAGGCCGAGCCGAAGGTCGACCATATTTCCCGGTTCCAGTGGAGCAGATCCACCAGGGCGACACCCTTAACGCCTTTCGCATGGGCGCTGACCATCGCACTGGTGACCTGCGCCAGCAGACGATGCTCGGTCGTCCGCGGCGCTTCCGCGACCTGGCTCGTTCGTTGATATGCTGAAACGCCCATATTCTCTTCCGAAAACCGGTTCGCCCGCCCACAACAGGCGTGGCTGCATCTCCTTATAATAGGATGGGCGAGGGCCAATGCGGCCAATTCCATTCATGGTAAACAATCTTTGGCCGTTCCGCCCGCCTGTTCGGTGTTCATCCTATAATTGACGAAAGCTTCATTTGTTTTCGAGGGAATGACCGGCCCCATGCTGAACGGCGTTGGCTTCATCATCATATTGATCTGCGTGTTCGGCAGCTTCGTTATGGCTGGCGGCAAGATGGACATCATCTTGCATGCTCTGCCGCACGAGATGATGGCGATTGGCGGCGCGGCGATCGGCGCGTTTATTGTTTCCAATTCGATGCATACGGTGAAGCTGGCAGGCAAGGGGCTGATGCGCTCGTTCAAGGGCAGCCGCTGGAAGGACAGCGACTATCTCGACCTGCTCACACTGCTGTTCCAGTTGCTCACCCTGTTCCGCAAGGACGGCGCGACGGCGCTGGAGCCGCATCTCGACAACCCGCACGACAGCAACCTGATCAGCAAATTCCCGCGCATCATGGCGGACCACCACCTGATAGATTTCATTTGCGATTATCTGCGCATGATGACGGTCAACTTCGAGGACCCCAACCAGATGGCCGAGGCCATGGAGGCCGACATCGACCGGCATCATCATGAAGAGATGGAGCCGCAGCATGCGTTGCAGATCATGGCGGACGGATTGCCCGCCATTGGTATCGTCGCCGCCGTGCTGGGCGTCATCAAGACCATGGGCTCGATCGACCAGCCCGTCGAGATTCTCGGCGGTATGATCGGCGGCGCGCTGGTCGGCACCTTCATGGGCGTTCTGCTCAGCTACTGCATCGTGGGTCCGCTGGCGTCCAAGCTATTGCAGACGATCGAGGCGGACTCGAAACCCTATATTCTCGCGAAAACGGCCATCGTCGGATACGCGCAGGCACTACCTGTGCAGGTGGCGGTCGAAATCGCGCGGCGCATGACGCCATCGGCCTATGCACCCAGCTTCCAACAACTTGAAACCGCACTTGACGAGGCGAAAAATGGCATCATCGCGCAAGCAGCCTAAAAAGACGGCTGAACCCCATCTGGAAGGGCCGGAGGCCGATGGCCGCATCCACCTTCCGCCCAATGTGACGACGACCATGGCGGAGGATCTGCGCGCTGGACTGGTGCTGGCCGCCGATCATGACGAAGCCATATTGATAGACGCCAGCGAGACGCAGAGCATTGGCCAGGCGGCGGTACAGCTGCTGGTTGCGGCCAAGCTGGAGGCGGAGCGCCTCAACCTGCCTTTCGCTATCGAACACGCCCGGCCCGAACTGGTCGATCGCATTACCGCACTGGGTCTGGCCGACATGCTCGAACTGGCCGCCTCCTCCACAGCGTCCGCACAAGAAGGACAAGCATGATGAGTAAACTCATTCTCACCGTCGATGACAGCGCCAGCATGCGCATGCTGCTCAAGGTCTCGCTGACCGCCCAGGGTTACCTGATCGAAGGCGCGGAAGATGGCGAAAAAGGTCTGGAGCGCATGCAGGAACTCGACCCTGACCTGCTCATCACCGACATCAACATGCCACATATGGATGGCTTCGAGCTGATCGAGGCGGTGCGCGCGCGGCCCGAATTTCGCGGCACGCCGATCCTGGTGCTCTCGACCGAGTTTTCCGACGAGAAGAAGACCCGCGCCCGTGACGCCGGTGCGACGGGATGGATCACCAAGCCGTTCGATTCCGAAAAACTGGGAGCGGCGATCCGCCGGGTATGTCCATGAGTGATGACAAGGAACTGGATGAGATCCAGGCCATCTTCTTCGAGGAATGCGTCGAAGGGCTTGGTACCGCCGAGGAAGGGCTGACCGCGCTCGCCAATGGCGAGGCGTCGCTGGATGTGATCGCTGGCGTATTCCGGGCCGTGCACTCGATCAAGGGTGGGGCCGGCGCCTTCGGACATAATGCGCTGCTCACCTTCGCGCATGCGTTTGAAAATGTGCTCGACAAGATACGTGCAGGCGATATCGCGGCCACGCTCGAGATCGGCCAACAGATGCTCAGCGCCTTCGATGTGCTGTCCGACCATGTGTCGGCAGCGATGGGCAGGGGTGACATACCCGACGATGGGCCGGTGCTTGCGGGGCTGAACGCGTTATTGTCGGATGGGGGCGCGCCTGCGCCTGCGCCGGTAACAGAAGTGCCGCCACCCGCAGAAGAAGTCTCAGCCGATCCGGCCACAGAGGCAGACGAATTCGGCTTTACGCCGGTGACCGTGGACCTCGACGATTTCAGCGCGAGCCTCGATCTCGGTGAGGGTGAAGAGGAAAATGACTCGCCCTGGATCGTCACATTTCAGCCCTCGCGCGCAGCCATGGCCAATGGCGCGGAGCCTCTGCTCGTTATCCGCGAGCTGGAGCGCATGGGCGCGCGGGTGACCGATGCCGATATCTCCAAGCTGCCGTCATTGCGCGAGCTGGAGCCCGAGCAAGGCTATATCTGCTGGAAGATGATCATCGACGGCAGCGTTGAGCGCAGCGAGCTGGACGAGTGTTTCGACTTTGTCGCGCCCGACAGCGTGATCGACTATCACCACAGGGAGAGCGAACAGCCTGCTGAGCAGCCAGAGGCTCCGCAGACGGATACTCCGCCGGAGGCGGGTGCAGAAACCCCCGATCAACCCAAGGCAGCGGCGTCCGCGCCCAAGCTTGCCGCTGTTCCAGCCGCTCCGGTTCCTCCACCTGCGGCGGGCGGAGAGGCGAAGGCAGCCGATGTCGCGTCCCAGACGATCCGCATTGATGTGACGCGGCTCGACATGCTGCTCAATCTTGTCGGCGAATTGGTGATCCGCAATTCCATCCTCAACGACCGGCTCGGCGCGGAGGACCAGGAACGTGTCGAGCTGCCCCAGCTCGGACGTCTGACGCGCGAGATTCAGGACAATGTCATGTCGCTGCGCGCCCAGCCGATCCGTCAGGCGTTCAGCCGCGTACCGCGCATCGTGCGCGAGTTGTGCTCGGCGACGAACAAGCAGGTCAATCTGGAGGTGCAGGGCGAGACGACCGAGGTCGACAAGAGCGTGATCGAGAAGATCGGCGAGCCGCTGACCCACATGATCCGCAACGCCATCGACCATGGCCTTGAGACACCTGAAGAGCGCGAAGCGGCGGGCAAGGATCCGGTCGGCACCGTCAGCCTGTCCGCCGAGCAAAAGGGCGCGCGTATCGTTATTCGTGTGTCCGACGACGGGCGCGGTATCGACCGCGAGCGCGTGCGGCAGAAGGCCATCGACAAGGGTATCGTATCGGAAGAGGATCCGCTCACCGACGAGGATATCGACAATCTGATCTGCGCGCCCGGGTTTTCGACGGCGGAGACCATATCCAATATTTCCGGCCGCGGCGTCGGTATGGACGTGGTGCGCACCAATGTCGAAGCGCTGGGCGGGCGGATAGAGATCAGCTCGACACCGGGGCAGGGGACCGCCTTCACGATGGTCCTGCCGCTCACACTGGCGATCCTCGACGGCATGATCGTGCGGATCGACGGGCAGCGCTATGTCGTGCCGCT
The DNA here is from genome assembly GCA_020446425.1 of Sphingobium sp. Classification (GTDB taxonomy): domain Bacteria; phylum Pseudomonadota; class Alphaproteobacteria; order Sphingomonadales; family Sphingomonadaceae; genus Sphingobium. Next base: position 77,392 of record JAGRES010000015.1, read on the forward strand.
CAGCCATGTGATCGAGTCCATCCGGCCCGAACGGGGTCAGGTGAAGGCGATGTCGCCGACATCCGAGGTGATCGACCTGCGCGGCTCCTATGTGCCAGTGCGCCGGGTCAGCGATCTGTTCGGCATTGGCGCCCATGCGCGCCGCAGCCCGGAGGAGAGCCTCGTTATCATCGCCGAAAGCGATACGGCGGGCTGTATCGGCCTGATGGTCGATGCGATCGACGACCGGCGCGAGCTGGTGATCAAGAGCCTCGACCAGAATCTCTACCCCATCAATGGCCTGTCGGGCGCCACCATATTGGGTGACGGTTCGATTGCCCTCATCCTCGATATTGATGCGCTGGTTTCGACGGCGAATGCGTCGGGCAGCCGCTTTACCCTGAAAGGAATGGCAGCATGAGCGAAGATACCCCCGTTGTTCAGGACATGAAGATCGTCACTTTCACTCTGGGCGGCCATATGTTCGGCATTGCGATGACGTCGCTGCTGGAAATCCGCGAATGGGCGGAACCCACTCCGCTGCCCGGCGTGCCGCATTATGTGCGCGGCGTCACCAATTTGCGCGGCAATGTGGTGCCCGTCGTCGGGCTGTCCGAACGCCTTGGATGGGCGCCGAGTGAAACGCACCCGCGCTCCTGCATTCTCGTCATCAATATAGACGGCAAGCAGGCCGGGCTGCTGGTCGACGAGATGAACGACATCGTCAACGTCAACATGGCCGAAATTCAGCCTCCGCCGGAACTGGACGGCGCGGACACCTCGATGATCGCCGGTCTGGTGCGGGTTGTCGAGCGTGGCGGTGATGATGATGAGAGGAAATCGGACAAGGATGAGATGGTGCTGTTGATCGACGTGCCAGCGCTCAGCCTCACTCGCCATCTGGATGCTGCTGCGTGAGCTATATTTCGCCCATAGACGGCGGAGCCGAGCTGAGCACGGCGGAGTTCCAGGCGATTGCCGCAATCCTGCATCAGGAGGCGCGCATTTCCCTGGCGCCGCAAAAGGCGACGCTGGTGCGATCGCGCCTCGCCAAACGGCTGCGTGCCCGTAACCTGACGTCCTTTGGTGATTATATCGCGCTCATCCGGCGCGATACGGCCGAGCGCAAGATCATGGTCGACGCGCTGACGACCAACCATACGCATTTCTTTCGCGAGAAACATCATTTTGACCATCTCGTCGAGGAAATGGTGCCTTACTGGCGTACACGCGGGTCGCGCGACCCGATCCGCATATGGTCTTCGGCCAGTTCGTCGGGCGAAGAGGTCTATACCACGGCCATGGCGCTGCTGGGCCGCGACCTGCGAGAGGCGCAATGGGCCAAAAGCGCGCATGTGCAATTGCTGGCGACCGATATTAACGCCGATATGGTGGCGGCGGTGCGCAGGGCGGAGTATGGCAAGGCTGGCCTTGAGCAGATACCCCAGCCCTATCGTAAGCTGTGGACGCGAGAGACCAAGGACGGTTTCACCATCGCACCCGAAGCGCGCGATATGGTGACGCCCACTCAGCTCAACCTGTTTGAACGCTGGCCGTGGCGGTACCAGTTTGATGCAATCTTCTGCCGCAATGTGATGATCTATTTCAACGATGAGGCCAAGGCGGAACTGGAGATGCGCCTCATCAACCAGCTGCTGCCCGGCGGTGTGCTGTACATCGGCCACAGCGAACGCTTTGCCAGCAATGCACGCACCTTCATGATCCCCTGCGGTCACACCATGTACCGCAAGCCGGAGGATATGCGGTGAAGGAGCAGGTCCCCGTCATCCAGCGCACCCGCGTTCTCATCGTTGATGACAGCGCGTCGATGCGGGCTGTGCTGAAAAAGGCATTGCAGACCGATCCGCGTATTGATGTGGTGGGCGGGGCTGCCAATGCCGATATTGCGCGCCGCATGATCAAGGAACTGTCGCCGGACGTCATGTTGCTGGATGTCGAGATGCCCGGCATGGACGGCATTACCTTCCTCGAAAAGATCATGCGGCTGAAACCCATGCCGGTGGTGATGTGCTCATCGCTCACTGCAAAAGGCACGGACACGACCATTGAGGCCATGCGCCTGGGCGCGGTCGAATGTATCGCCAAGCCAGCGGGCGGGCCGGAGGCGTTGTTGCGCGAGGCCCGGACGCTCCGGGAAACGGTGAAGGCGGCGTCGCGTTCCACCTTGCGCGCGATCAGCCATGATCTGCCGCGCAGCGCGCCTAAGGCAGGCGGGTGCAATCAGGAGCTGGTGATCGGCATCGGCGCGTCGACGGGCGGAGTAGAGGCCCTGTTCTCGCTGCTGTCCGCGCTGCCGCCCGATATTCCGCCGACGCTGGTCGTTCAGCATATGCCCGGCATGTTCACCACTGGTTTTGCCGCACGCCTCAACCGCACCTGCCCGATGGAGGTAGTCGAAGCGCGCGATGGCGAAAAGCTGCGCGCCGGAACGGTCTATATCGCGCCGGGCAGCGACACGCATATGGAGCTGCGCGGCGGTCGAAACGGCCATATCCGGCTGCGTCCCAACGCCCCGGTTATGGGCCATCGCCCCTCTGTCGATACGCTGTTCACCAGCATGATCGAGCTAAAGGAAAAAGCCATCGGCATCATCCTGACCGGCATGGGCAAGGATGGTGCGCAAGGGCTGGAGAAGATGCACAGGGCCGGGGCCTTCACCCTGGGCCAGAGCGAGGAAAGCTGCGTCATATATGGCATGCCGCGCGCTGCCAAATTGCTGGGCGCCGTCGACCGGGAAATCAATCTGGACGCCATGCCCAAGGCGATCATGCGCGCCTGCCGCGAACAATTGGGAGTATATTGAAATGCCTGCCGCATCCGCAATCAAGGTGATGGTGGTCGACGACCAGACCAGCATGCGTGCAATGATCCGCCGCACGTTGCAGGATCTGGGCTTTCGCGACGTGCGCGACAAACCGAGCGCGACCGAAGCTCTGCCTGCGGTTCAGCAGGACCGGGTGCACCTCATCATATCGGACTATAATATGCCGGAGATGGACGGGCTGGAATTTCTGAAGGCCGTCCGGTCCGATCCTGTCATCGGCAAGACGGTGTTCATCATGCTGACCGGATCGTCCGAGAAATCGGTTGTCCAGAAAGCCGCCGAGCTGGGCGTTAACAATTATGTCGTGAAGCCTTTTGCGCCTGCAGCGCTCAAGGAAAAGATCGAGCGCGTGTTCGGCGAGCTGAGCTGAACGGAAAAGAAAGAGAGCATATGCGCAGAGTAGCGATCATACAGGGCGAGCATGCCGTCGTGACGGAACCGGGCGTGGCGATCACCACGCTGCTGGGCTCGTGCATCGCGGTGTGCCTGCATGATGCGCAGGCGCATATTGGCGGGATGAATCATTTCCTGCTGGGCGAACCGCGCCCGGGGCAGACGATCCGCGCCGAAGACATGCACCGATATGGCCTGCACGCGATGGAATTGCTCATCAATGCGATGATGCAGAAGGGTGCGGCGCGCCACCGCCTGAAGGCGCAGGTATTTGGCGGCGGCAATATCCAGTCGGCTTTCGGCAAGATCGGCACCGACAATGCCGACTTCGCACTGCGCTTCCTGAAGACCGAAAACATCCCTGTCGGCCAGACCAATGTAGGCGGCACACAGGCGCGCAAGGTGGAATTCATGGCGTGGGACGGCGTTGCGAACTGCACGCTTGTCTCTCAAGCGCCGCCCATTCGCAGGATGCCGCCTCCGCGTCCGGCGCCGGTCAGCGAGGTTGAGCTGTTTTGACCCCGCTGCCAGACCCGCACCCCGATTTTCAACCCTGTCTTATGTGGTGAGCCATGCCTTTTCATCCTTCCGTCTATCCGCTCTGTACCGCCATGGCCAATGAATGGCGTGAAATGCGGCATCAGCTTGAGAATCTCGCCGCCAGCCTGTGCACTGACGCTGCCTTTGCCGAACGTCATGTAGAGAGCCTGCAGCTGTTCGACGCGCTGGCGCAGCAGGCAGATGAGAGCGCCGTGTTGCTCGACCGGCTGTCGGGCGGCATGCACAGCAACGAGGCATTGTCCCTCGTGCGGCTCGACATGATGCAGCAGCGGCTCGGCGCGGCGCTGGGCGAGCTATATTAGCGGGGTAACAGCATATGGCCTCCGCTGCCAATAAGGATGAAAGACCTATCGTCATCCGCCGCGTCAAGAAGGTCGTGGGCGGCGGGCATCATGGCGGCGCGTGGAAGGTCGCCTATGCCGATTTCGTGACGGCAATGATGGCGTTCTTTCTGCTGTTGTGGCTGATTTCCAGCCCTGACAAGGAACAGCTCAAGGGCTTGGCCGAATATTTCACTCCCGGACCGCCCAGCGCGCCGCAGGCAACCGGCACGACATCGGGTTCCAGCGCCTCGCCGGGTACGGGAGGCTCCACCCAGCGCAATATGGCGGACAGCCGAACCCCGCAGGGTGTGCCTGCGATGACGGCGACCTCTCCCGGTGTTGCACGCGGTGGCAGCGCGGAGATACCCAGCGCCGCGCTGCGTGTGCTGGCGCAGGAACTCAAGATTGCGCTCGACGCCGTGCGGCAGGACAATATGGCTCCCGCCAGCATGATGACCGATATCGGGCGTGATGAGCTACGCGTCAGCCTGACCGATACCGACAAGCAGTCGATGTTTCAGGGCGATAGTGCGACCTTGAACGCCTATGGCCGCAATGTGATGGCGCGGCTCGCGGCGAAGCTGCGCGACGTGGCGGTCAATATTGCGATCGAAGGCCATACCGATGGCCGGGGCGGCGACAGCGACGCCAATTGGCGGTTGTCGGGTGAACGGGCGCTGGCCGCCCGCAATGCCCTTATTGCCAACGGCGTGCCGGCGGATCGCTTTCGCCAGGTGGTAGCGATGGCGGCAACGCGGCCGGTCTATCCCAATCAGCCGGAGCGCGCGGAAAACCGGCGCATCACAATTATACTGCTGGCTGACAAGGCGGCACTGCCTAGCCACAGCAGCTTCGATTTCTGACCGGGCGGTGCGGGTATGAAGAAGATAGTGCTGCCGCTTATCCTGTTGTTCGCCGGGCTGGGCATAGGTGGTGGTGCGGCTTATGGTGTGGGCCATTTCCTTGGCCCGCCTCCGGCTGCTGATGCGCATGCCGAGGAGCAGCACGAGCCGGTCGAAACGGCATTCATCCCTGCGGGCGTTATCATGGCGCCAATCGTGGCGGAGGATGGCAACCTTTCCGGCTACGCCAATTTCGAGGTGCAGCTCGAGGTGCCGGTGGACAAGACCGATGCGGTGACGGCGAAGCTTCCCCTGTTGCTGCATGCCGTCAATATGCGCGCTTTCCAGACGCCCATGGCGGCCGGGCCGCAGCACATCTTGCCGGATCTCAAGGTTTTTGCGAAAATGGTTGAGGATGCAGCGGCGGAGTCTCTGGGCAAGGGCGAAATCGTCCGCGCCATCGTCATCAGCGCGAAGCCGGTTTAGGGCTCGGTCCTAGAGTGCGTCCTGTTTATATTGAATAATCCCGTTCTGTTCGAGCGGCTATCGAGCTGAGTCGAGATAGCCGTCGAGAACTCCTTTCTCGACTTCGGTTCTCGACAAGCTCGAACCTGCGCTCGAAACGAACGGTTCTACTTAAACATGACAAGCCCTACCCCCCGAAACTCTTCACCAGCGATCCCGCGACCAGCGACCAGCCATCGACCAGCACGAAGAAAATGATCTTCATCGGCAGCGCTATGCTGGTGGGGGGAAGCATCATCATGCCCATTGCCATCAGCACCGCCGCAACGGCGAGGTCAATCACGAGGAAGGGCAAAAGCAGCAGAAAGCCGATCTCGAACGCGCGGCGCAGCTCCGACACCATGAAGGCGGGGATCAGGATGCCCATCGGCATTGTGGCGCGCTCAGGCGGTGGCTTGCGCGACAGTTCGACGAAGAGCGAGAGATCCTCGGCGCGCACCTGGCCCAGCATGAAATCGCGCAGCGGCCCTGACGCGCGCTCCATCGCCGTTTTCTCGTCGATCTGTCCTGCGCTATAAGGCGCAATGCCGGCATCCCACGCTTTCTCGAATGTGGGCTGCATTACGAAAAAGCTGAGGAACAGGGCGAGGCTGATGATCACCGGGTTGGGCGGCACGCCCGGCGCGCCGATGCCTGTGCGCAGCAACGACAGCGCGACAACGATGCGCGTGAAGCTGGTGATCGTCATCAATATGCCGGGGGCGAGACTGAGGATGGTCAGGCCGATGACCAGCCGGACGATATGCTGGCTCATACCTCCGCCGCTGGCTTCCTGCGCGATGGCCGGTTCGGGTATTATTATCGCTAGCGTGAAGCCAAGCGCCGCAAGGGCGCGAAGAACCGCTCTCATCGCGATTGCATCGGTATGGGGTCATGGCGCGGCATGCGCCTGCGCAGCGGGAAAAACGGCACCGGGCAATGCGGCGAAGGCGGCGGCGGCATGGGCACTGCATGGTTCGTTTCGGGTAAGGAAGCCGTTTCCGGCTCCTGCGCCGCCTCATCGAGCAGCATGTTTCCTTCCGGCGCGATCAGCAGCAGGAACTCGCGCTGGTCCCGGCGCACGATCAGCAGGCTGCGCCTGGCGTCGATGCCGATGCGTTCGGATATGCCAAGGCGGCTTTGCGCGCCGCCCCCGATGCGGCCGGGCAGGCGGATGTCGTAGCGCCGCACTGCCCATAAGGCGGCGCTGAGCATCGCCAGCACGGCCATCAGGCCGCCCAATGAGCGAAGAAGCGCAATCGCATCCATACCTATCCTCCCCGTTTCAACACTTCGGTGATTTCGAGCGACATACGGTCCTCGTCGACCAGTATCTGCCCTTTGGCGACCATATGGCCGTTGACGAAAATCAGACTGGGGTCGTCCTGCCCGCAATCGAGCGGGATCATCGCGCCGCGGCTCATGCCCAATATTTCGCGCACCGGCAGATGTGTGGACCCCAATGCGATCGTCAGCTCGATCTCTATGTCGTCAATGGCCGGCATGCGCCTCTCCAGCGAAGCGCGTCCGTCGCGCCTCTTTCTCCATGATAGGAAAATTTTGCCGGGTCCGGCCGGAGCGCGGAAATTTTTGCCTATAAATGATGGGAAGGAGAGAGCCTGATGGACCTCGAAAATTCGGTCGGCGTATCGGCCAGCGGCCTGCGCGCGCAATCGCTCAGAATGCGCGTGATCGCCGAAAATCTGGCAAATACGGACTCGGTGGCGGAAACGCCGGGCGGTGCGCCCTATCGCCGCCGCGTACCCGCATTCCGCGCCGAGGTCGACAAGGCCAGCGGCGCAACCGAAGTGAGCGTGACCGGCATCAAAAGCGACCGCAGCGATTTCCCGCGCACCTATCAGCCCGGGCATCCGGCGGCGGACGCGAACGGCTATGTGCTGATGCCCAATGTCAATGCGCTGACCGAAGCCGCCGACATGAAGGCGGCACAGCGCAGCTATGAAGCGAATTTGAACGCGATAGAAGCCGCGCGGTCGCTGACCATGCGGACGATAGACCTGCTGAAATAGGGGAGGGTGTGATGGTGAACGGTATAAACGCGCTCGATGCGATTTCTGCCTATGGCCGCGCCAGCGGGGTTGGCGGCAAAGCGCCGGCCCAACCGGCTGGCGACAGCGCACCCGGTGGCGATGCGAGCTTCGGCGATCTGGTATCGGATATGGTGGGCAGCACTGCCGATGCACTGGGCAAGGCAGAGCAGGCGAGTATGAAGCAGGTGGCAGGCAAGGGCGACCTGATCGACGTCGTCACCGCCATTGGTGCTGCGGAAACGGCGCTGGATACGGTTGTCGCCGTGCGTGATCGGGTGGTGAGCGCCTATCAGGAAATCATGCGGATGCAGATTTAATGATCAGATCCGTGCATCCTGAGGAGCCATTTTGACTTGGCTCAATGGTTCCTCAGGATGAACGGAATGAGGAAAGATAATGGAAAGCCTACCACCCGCCGATATGATGATGCTGGCACGTGGCGCATTGATGCTGCTCCTCACTATTGCGGGGCCGATGCTGGTCGTGTCGCTGATCATCGGTGTGGCGATCGGGCTGGTGCAGGCGCTGACGCAAATTCAGGAAATGACGCTGACCTTTGTGCCGAAGATGATCGGCATCGGTGTTGTCATGATGCTCAGCTTGCCGATGATAGGCCGTGCGCTTTCCACATTCATGGAACAGCTGGTCCTGCGCATTGCCGGGCAATGACGCCGCGTCATGGGGTTCGACACGCTTCTCGAAATCGCACCCAATCTGCCGCGATGGACCATGCTTTATGCGCTGGTGTTCGCCCGCATGGGCGCGATGCTGATGCTGTTGCCCGGGTTTTCCGACGATGCCGTGCCGGGGCGGCTACGCCTGCTGATCGCGCTTGCGGTCGCGGCGGGCCTGCAAGGGATGGTGGGTGCGCATACCGGCGCTGCGCTCGATACCGTGATGTCGGATGATGCCGGTTTTGCCCATATGCTGCTGGTCGAGCTGCTCACCGGTCTGCTGCTGGGCGGGGTAGTGCGCCTCATGTTTCTGGCGATCACCATTGCAGGCGCGATCATCAGCCTGAATGTCGGCCTTACCTCTGCGCTGGTCAACGATCCGTCGGCGGGTGGGCAGGTGCCCATCCTTGCCCGCTTCATCAGCGTTTCGGCGCTGCTGGTGTGCATGGGCATGGGGGTGCATCATCTCTGGCTCGGCGCGCTGGTGGACAGCTATATAGTCTTTCCTGTTGGGCGCATGCCGCCTTCCGCTGACTTCGCGCAGCTTGCGCTCAACGCCACTACCGGAGCGATGGCGCTGGGCCTCAGCCTTGCTGCGCCCATCGTCATCTACGGCATAATTTTCAACACCGCCCTTGGCCTTGCCGCGCGCCTCGCGCCGCAGTTGCAGATTTTCTTCATCGGCCAGCCGCTCAACATATTGCTCGGCATTGCGCTGACCACCGCCGCGCTCGCGGCCTCGCTCACCGGTTTTGCGGGCCGGATGGCGGAGTGGGCGCAGGCCCTGTCGGGATAGGCCATGGCGGATAACGACCAGAAGACATTAGATCCGACACCCAAGAAGCTGGAGGATGCGCGCAAGAAAGGCGATGTTCCCAGCGCGCCGGAAATGCGGCATGCAGCGATGTTCGGCGGCATGCTGATCATCGTCGTGGTGTTGGGCGGATATGCCGCGCGCGAGCTGGCCAGCCTTGCGGGATCGCTATGGGGGCATTCGGGTGAGCGTCCACTGGAGGCGGCCATGGCACCCAAGCTGGCGCGCACGGCGATAGGGGGACTGCTGTTCGCCATAGGCCCGCTGCTGCTGGTGACTGTGGCGATGGCAATTGCCGGACTGTTCCTGCAAGGCCGCCCGACGGTCAGCGCCTCACGCCTGAAGCTGAAATGGGACCGGCTGTCGCCCATGGCGGGCCTGAAGCGTCTGTTCGGCAAGCAGGCATGGGTCGAATTCGCCAAGACGCTGGCCAAATTTGCTTTTGTGGCCATGGTTCTCGGTTTCATCGCATGGCCGGGGCTCACAGGACTGGATCATATGATTGGCGCCGATGCGGGCAATATCGGCCTTTATGCAACCGTCATGGTGCAAAAGATGGTCATGGCCGTGGTGGCGATGGTCGGTGTGCTGGCGCTCGTTGATTTCGTATACCAGCGCCGCGCGTGGACCGCGAAGATGCGCATGAGCCATCAGGAAGTGAAGGACGAGCATAAGGAAAGCGAGGGCGATCCGCAGATCAAGGCGCGGGTTCGCGCCATTCAGATGCAGCGCGCGCGCAGCCGCATGATGGCGGCGGTGCCTGATGCCAGCGTCATCATCACCAACCCGACTCATTATGCCGTGGCGCTCAAATATGATCATGGCGCGATGTCAGCGCCGGTGGTGGTGGCCAAGGGTGTGGACCTGATCGCCGCGAAAATAAGAGAGATCGCGGACGTGCATGCTGTGCCCATTGTCGAAAGCCCGCCGCTTGCCCGCGCGCTCTATGCCTCGGTAGATGTCGACCAGCCGATCAGGATCGAGCATTACAAGGCGGTGGCTGAGATCATCAGCTATGTGTTGCGGGTGACCCGTAAAAACTGATCCGGCCAGATGGGCCGGACGCCGTGATTATATCGCCTTGACGATGCAATCCGCGCCAGCGGCCTTGATCGACACGCAGAGTTTAGCCGCATCCGCACGGCTGGCGAGCGGGCCTGCCTGCAGGCGCACGATCTTACCGTCGCTCGGCGTATAATGCTGATAGCTGGAAAGCGCGGGCACCTTTGCCGATACGGCTTTCCATTGGGTTTCCGCGCGCCTGGCTTCGCTGAACGCGCCAAGCTGAATGCGCCAGTTGCCCTGAGCCGCAGGGGCTGGCGCGGGCGATGGCGGTGGTGGGGCGGCCTTTTGCGGCGCTGCCACGGGCTTGGGCGTTGCAGTGGGGCGCGGCGGTTGCGTAGGTGCCGGCATCTTGGCAGCAGGCTTGCCAGTATTTGCCGCCAGCGTCGCCTGCTGCGCCTTCACATCCATCTGCTCGGCCAGCGCAATACCCTCAATGCGCTGTTCCTGTGGGATATACTGATCCATGATCGACAATGTATGGGCCGCCTGCGGCAGGCCGGATGCCGCTGACCGGCTCATCATCGCATAGGCGCGGACCCAATCCTTGGTAACATGATCGCCGTTGAACAATGCTGTGCCCGCCAGATATTGCGCGCGCGGCTCGCCCCGCTCGGCAGAGCGCATCAGATAAGGCATGGCTTCGGCGCGGCGACCCTGCTGGAAGAGCAACAGGCCGTAATTATCCTCGGCCTGTGCATGGCCCTTTTCCGTCGCCTTGCGATAGAGGTCCAGCGCGCGGTTGATATCGGTGGGTACGCCGCGGCCTAGCTTGTAGGCCTGGCCCAGGTTGAACAATGCGTCCGCGTCGCCCGCATCGGCCAGCGGCTTCCAGATGGCGACAGCGCGGCCATAATCGCCCTGCGCCCATGCATCGACACCGCCCTTTACGTCGGCCCATACAGGACAGGGGCTGAACGCTGTCAGCGCCAGCACGATGGCCACGGTCCGGTGTTTCAGCATCATCCCTGCAGTTTCCCGATAGAAGCTTTGTGTTTCACGGCCCCTCAATGCCACAACAAAGGTGCATATCCCGTTAACCATAGAATGGCGCAATATATGCCGTCCTGCCGAGAAATTAACGAGATGTTAGGACGAGCATGGCAACCCTTTTCCCAAATCGGGTATTATTAGGGGAAGCATGTGCGCGTATTGGCACTAGCATCGCAAAAAGGCGGATCGGGCAAGACCACTTTGTCGGGCCATCTCGCCGTTCAGGCCCAGCGCGCCGGCGCGGGGCCGGTCGTGATTATCGACATTGATCCGCAAGGATCGCTGGCCGACTGGTGGAATGAGCGCGAGGAAGAGCTTCCTGCATTTGCCGAAACCACGGTCGCGCGCCTGTCGCACGACCTTGAAATTCTGCGGCAGCAGGGCTTCAAAATGGCGATCATTGATACGCCGCCCGCCATCACCATGGCGATCCAGAGCGTGATTTCGGTTGCCGAGCTGGTGGTCGTGCCGACCCGTCCCAGCCCGCACGATCTGCGCGCAGTGGGCGCGACGGTTGATCTGTGTGAGCGCGCTGGCAAGCCGCTGGTCTTCGTCGTCAACGCGGGCACGCCCAAGGCCAAGATCACGCATGAGGCCGCCATCGCCCTGTCGCAGCACGGCACGGTTGCTCCTGTCATCGTGCACCAGCGCACCGATTTCGCTGCGAGCATGATTGATGGCCGCACGGTGATGGAGATTAATCCAGAGAGCCGCTCGGCACAGGAAATTACCGAACTCTGGAACTATATTTCGGACCGTCTCGAAAAGAATTTCCGCCGCACCGTATTTACGGTGCCGCATGGTGCTCCTTCCGCCGCCGCAACTGCTTCCGGGCCAAAGCGCCCCGCAGGCGGTTTTGGCCGCCGGATAGCCGGATAAGGGGAGGCCAGCATGGAACCCAAACCGCTCGCTTCGCTCTCCGCCGGCCTGCTCGCCCGTAAGGGCGGAGCCCGCCCGGCTATGCGCCGTCCGCAGCTTGGCAATTTCATCAATCCGTCGCTGCCTTCCTCCGTGCAGGAGGATCTGGGCTGGAACGATATGGGTGAGGAAGAGGCCATAGCGCCCGCTCCGCTCAAGATGGTCACGCCGGAAACGTCTTCAGCAGCGCAGACTGCACCGGTTCCGTCCGCACCCGCCCCAGCGGTTGTGCGTCAGCAGGAAAATCTGGCTGAACAGCTTGGTAGTGAAGCAGCCGCCGAAGTTGCTCCGGCCACAGCAGACAAGCCTAAAGCAAGCAAGACTTCGCCGAAGGTGCGCCAGCGCAAGAGCAAGGCCGCATTCACGCTGCGTCTCGACCCGCAGCGCCATTTGCGCCTGCGTCTGGCCTGCGCGGTCAATAACCGCAGCGCGCAACAGATCGTTACCGATGCGCTCGACGCATTTCTCGATAATCAGCCGGAACTGGAGCGGCTGGTGGACCAGGTGTCGGCCAAGGCTGGCGCAAAACCCGTCAAATAGCATGTGAGGGTGGGCACGACCATGAAACGCAAGGCATTATCCAATATCGCGGCATCGTCGCTTATTATCGCCACCACGATGGTAGGGTGCAGTGGCGCTGCGCTCAACAGCCGCAGCGGCATCAGCGCGGGCAAGATGGAACGGATGGCTGACGCACAGGCATCTGCCGCCGAAAAGGCAATCGCGAAGGGCAATGCGGGTCAGGCGATCCAGATCGCGGAAGCTGCCGTCGCCGCCAGCCCGCAGGATTCGGGCTATCGTACATTGCTGGGCCGAGCCTATCTGCTCGGTGGGCGTTTCGATTCAGCGCGTACAGCCTTTCAGGATTCTCTGACGCTGGGTTCGCGCAACGTGCGCACCATCGTCAATCTTGCGCTTATTCATACGGCACAGGGCCGTAGCGAACAGGCGCGTATGATCCTTGCCGACCATGCCGATGCGCTTCCCGCAGCGGATTATGGCCTCGCGATGGCGATGGCGGGCGACCCGGACGAAGCGGTTCGTGTTCTGTCGCAAGCAATCCATGATCCGGCGGCGACCGCCAAGGAACGCCAGAATCTGGCCTACAGCTACGCTCTGGCCGGACGCTGGGTCGAGGCGAAGCAGATGGCCTCGGTCGACCTGCCGCCCGATCAGGCAGCGTTGCGCGTATTGGGCTGGGCGCAATTGGCCCAGCCGGGCGGCGAAAGCCGCCGCGTGATTGCGATGATGGGTGTGAACCCGCGTGCCGACGATACCGGCCTGCCTGCGCGCCTTGCGCTGATCCAGCCCGCGCCCCAGCAGGCACCGGTACAGATGGCCGAAGCTGAACCCGCTCCCGCTCCGGTTCCAGCTGCGACATGGCCCATCAAGACTATTACTGAGGCCGTGGAGGAAATACCGGCGGATATTCCGGCACCGGTCGAGTTTGCCGCCGCTGATCCGGCTCCGGCGATGGTGCCTGCTACCGCTAGCGCACCTGAACCGGCACCTCAGCCGGAAGCACTGAAGCAGCAGCCAAAAGAGCAGGATGTTTCGCCCTATTTCACCGCCAAGCCTGCTATGCTGGCCAACACCGATATTCCAGCCCCCAAACGGGCGGCGAAATGGCAGCCGGTCAACCCTGACAATGGTTCGGCCTGGGTGGTTCAGCTCGGTGCCTTCTCAACGCAGGATGCCGCGCAGGCGAGCTGGTCCTTTTATACGCGTCGCAATGCGGTGCTCAGCCAGTTTCCGCCCGTGCACAGCACGGCCGTCGTGAAGGGGCGTGAGTTTCACCGCGTTGCCGTTGCCGGTTTTGGCGGACGCGGTGATGCGAACGAATTCTGCGGCAGCATTCGCGCCAGAGGCGGAAAATGCTTCGTGCGCCTAGGCGGCCCGGAAGCGGCTCCATCCATATGGGCGCAGGCGCTCAAAAAGCCTCAGCGGATTGCAATGCGCTGATTTGGTGCTGAGGAATATGGATCAAGGGGGCTTCGGCCCCCTTTTTCATTCCGAGTAAAAAATCCCGCCCTTCATAAGGCGCCTGACCCGGCCCTGTACCGGCACCTTGTCAAAGGGCGTATTGCCTGCGGCGGCGGCCATTTTATCGCTGTCGATGATCCATGGCGCATCGGGATCAACCAGAATGATGTCCGCGGCGCTGCCTTCGGCAAAACCGCCCGCGTCCACACCCAGAATCTGCGCCGGATTGGCGGAAAGCAGCCGCATCAGCGCATTAATGCCGATATGTCCGTCCCGCACCAGATTGAGCGACAGCGCCAGCAGGGTTTCGGCCCCCGCAACGCCCGGCGAAGCATCGGCGAAGGGCAGGCGCTTGTCCTCCGGCCCGCGTGGGTCGTGGCTGGATGTGATGACATCGACCGTGCCGTCGGCCACGGCGGCGAGCGCCGCGTTACGGTCGTCTTCACTGCGCAGCGGCGGCGACATGCGCGCGAAGGTGCGATAATCCGTCACCGCATTGTCGGAAAGGAACAGGTGTGCGGGTGATATGCCGCATGTGACTGGCAGGCCCTCGGCCTTTGCGGCGCGGACCAGATCGAACCCGGCCTTGGTAGTGACGATGCGGAAATGGATGCGCGCGCCGGTTTCGCGCACCAGCGAGATGTCGCGGGCGATAGCCATCGCCTCCGCGCAGGTGGGCGCAGCCGCCAGACCCAGCCGTGTCGCCGTTTCGCCGCTGGTGGCGACGGCGCGGCCCGCCAGTCCCGCATCCTCGGCATGCGAGATAACGGTAAGCCCCAATCCCGACGCATAGGCGAGGATACGGTACATCACGCCGGAATCGGCGATCCAGCTGCGGCCGGTGCCGACCGCTTTTGCGCCAGCGGCCTGCATCATGCCGATCTCGGCCAGCTCCTTGCCGCCCAGCCCCTTGGTAGCTGCCGCGATGGGGTGCACCCAGAAATCGGGCTTGCCCGCACGCGCTGCTTCACGGATCAGGCCGACATCGTCGAGCGGCAATGACTGGTCGGGCATCAGCGCGGCGCGGGTGATGCCGCCATAGTGGAAAGCGGGCTTGTCGGTCCTGAATACGCCCAGGTCGATCAGGCCCGGCGCAACGACCAGACCGTTGGCCACGACGATTTCTGCATCAGATGGAATGTCGATCGTTCCGCTGGCTATAATCCGGTCATCCTCGATCAGCAGTGCACCGTGCGCCGGGCTGTCCTGCGCGGGATCGGCCAGCAGGCCGCCGGTGATGGCGATCTTTCCCATCAACTCCATCCCTCCACGCCGCGCGCGCCGCGCGTCAGCACGTCAAGGCACGCCATGCGCACCGCCACGCCCATCTCGACCTGCTCCGTGATAGCCGAGCGTTCCGGGTCATCCGCCACGCCGCTGGTGATCTCGACACCGCGGTTCATGGGGCCGGGGTGCATTACCAGTGCATCGGGTTTGGCGTTTGCCAGCCGTTCGGGCGTCAGGCCATAAAGCATATGATATTCGCGCGGGGACGGGATGAACGCGCCATCCATCCGCTCGTTCTGGAGCCGCAGCATCATGACCACATCCGCGCCATCGAGCGCGGTATCGAAATCGGTATAGGGCGTTGCGCCCATACATTCGGCCTGCGCGGGCATCAGCGTCGGCGGGGCGACCACGCGCACCTGCGCGCCCAGTGCCGCGAGGCACAGCATGTTGGAGCGCGCTACGCGGCTGTGCAGCACATCGCCGCAGATGGTGACGATCTGCCCTTCGATATAGCCGCGCCGCCGCCGGATGGTCAGCGCATCGAGCAGCGCCTGCGTCGGATGCTCGTGCCAGCCGTCGCCCGCGTTGAGGACGGGGCAATCGACCTTGTCCGCGATCAGCTGCACCGCGCCGGAGCTGCCATGGCGAATGACGATCACATCTGCGCGCATCGCGTTCAGTGTTACCGCGGTGTCGATCAGTGTCTCGCCCTTCTTCACGCTCGACTGCGCGGCATGCATGTTGACGACATCTGCGCCCAGCCGCTTTCCCGCAATCTCGAAGCTGAGCAGCGTGCGCGTGCTATTTTCGAAAAAGGCGTTGATTTGCGTCAGGCCGGACAGACGGTCGTCATGTTTGCTAGCGGAAGAGCGATTCACGCCGACCCAATGTTCGGCCTCATCGAGCAGGAAACGGATTTCCCACGGCTTCAGCTGTGCGATACCGGTCAGGTGCTTGTGCGGAAACAGATCGCGGCCTGCCAGAGTGGCGGGCCGGGGAGAGCCGAAAGGCATTGCTTGATCCGATGGCATGAGCCAGCGCCTTAGGACAGGCAGGCGGCTAGGGCAAGAGGGGAGTTTTTCCCCTTACTTCCGTTCGTTTCGAGCGCAGGGTCGAGCTTGTCGAGACCCGAAGTCGAGAAAGACGTTCTCGACAGCCATCTCGACTACGCTCGATAGCTGCTCGAACCGAACGGTTCTTGATGACAATCTAAAGAGTCAGCGCATCAATCGCGCCCTGCAATATGTAGCTCGCCGCCAGCTTGTCGACCAGCTCGTCCCGTCGTGCGCGGCTCGTGTCGGCGTCGATCATCATGCGGGTGACGGCCTGTGTTGACCAGCGCTCGTCCCACAATAATATCGGCAAGCCCAAATCCGCGATGTTGCGGGCGAAGGCGCGGCTCGCCTGGCTGCGCGGACTTTCCGAGCCGTCCAGATTGAGCGGCAGCCCGATGACGACGCCCTTCACCTGATGCTCCGTCATGAACTCCGCCAGCTTCGCCTTGTCCTTGGAAAACTTACCGCGCGACAGCGTATGCGCCGCACTTGCGATGGTCCACATCGCGTCGCACAGCGCCAAGCCGATGGTCTTTGTGCCCACATCCATGCCGGCCAAGCGCCCGCCATTGGCGAGCGCCGCCCGGAATTCGGCCTTATCAGTCGTTATTATCGCTGTTTCAGGAATGTCGTCAGCCTTCTCTCCGCGTCCGCGCGGATATTGGCCCAGAACAACGCGTAATCATAGACATGATAATTATTGCCCGGCATCACGAATGGGCCCACCTGCGGCGGATCGCCGATCAGCAGGAAACCGTCCTGACATTTTGCACCGACCGCCTGTTTGACGAGGATAAGCTCGTCCTCGTCTTTCAGCGACGGTGCGAGCGTGCCCATATTGGCGCCTTTTAATGCGGCGCTGTCAGGCGTGCCGGTCAAGGGGTTGATACACAGCATCGGCGTGCCATCGCGCTTCTTGCCTGTCATCCCGCGATAATGGCCATAGGCCTCGGTGATGGCGTGCGTATCCGCCGGTTGAGCAAAGCTCTGCCAGCTCAATATGCAGCCCGACTGGTCCGGCGCCTCGCACGCGGGAAGGCCCATGGCCGGGACATCGGCCGTCAGGGAGACCGGCCAGCCAACGACATAGGCGGCAACAATCCGCTCCGCGACCGGCTTGTCCGCCACTTCATTCTTCATCAGCCGCATCAGATGCAACGCCCCCTGGCTATGCCCAGCAAGGATGACCGGCCCGGCGGGATTGGCGGCAAGGAATGCGGCAAAGGCGGCTTCCACCTCGATATAGGCGGCGTCGAGGGCCTTTTTCGAGTCCTCGCCTTGCCTGATGAATGCGCCGAAATGCGCCTGATGATAGCGCGGCGCCCACACCTGGCCGACACTGGTAAAGGCGCTTCCCTGTGTCATGACGAAGCGGCTGGCCAGTTGCTGGCTTTCCTCGTCTTCCAGCGATGCATTCCAGCGCGCCAGGTTGAACGGAGCCATATAGCTGGTCGGGTGTACATAGAAAATCGCCGCAGGGCCGGGCGGCTGGGCCTTCATGCCCTTGGGTAGCCATAAGGACGTGTTGGTTGAGCTGATGTCGGGCCGTGCGAGCCAGAAGGGCCGGTCCGCATACTCATCCTTGGTGATGCGGTTGGGCGCAGAAAAGCGCACGCTAGGCACCATTACGCTGGACAGCATGTTTTGCCCCCATAGGCGATAGGCGGCGGCTGAACCGAGCGTCAACACGATGAGTATCGCCACGACATACAGGAATCTCCGCGCTGGCATGGCTGCTCCATTTGTGCACTGCAACATAAAAAGGAGAGTCTGGCAAGTGCTTACCAGACGAGCTGTGGCTGCGTTTTGTGCATCTGGGCCTCAAAGGCAAGCGTAATCGGCCTTGATGGTGAACGGGGTGGGTGCTAGCGGGTTTTTGTTATTTGGGATCGGCGCCAGCCCACTCCCCTACCCAACCTCCAGGCAGGGTATTCTTATGGGAGGTTGGGTGGGGGAGTGGGCCGGTGCGGTAAAACAAGCAAAGAATCATGAGCATAGACATCACTACCGTTAAGAAGGTCGCCAGCCTCGCCCGCATCGCCGTTACCGACGATCAGGCGGAAAAACTGGTGCCGGAGCTGAACAACATCCTCGGCTGGGTCGAGCAACTGGGCGAGGTCGATGTGTCCGGCGTTGAGCCGATGACCGCCGTCATCCCCAATCATCTGCGCTTGCGTGAGGACGCCGTGAACGCTGACCCGCTTACGGGCGGCAATGTGCGCGACAAGGTGCTCGCCAATGCGCCGCAGGCAGAACATGGCTTCTTCGCCGTGCCGAAGGTGATCGAATAATGAGCGATCTTACCAACCTGACAGTCGCGGAAATCCGTGACGGCGTGGCCGCAGGCACATTTTCCGCGCGCGAAGTTGCCACCGCGTTCAATGCGGAAGTGGAAGTAGGGCGCAAACTCAACGCCTATATCGTCGAGACGCCGGAAAAGGCGCTGGAAGCCGCGGATGTGGCAGATGCGGTGCGTAAATCGGGCGATCTGAAGCCGTTGTCCGGTGTGCCGCTGGGCATGAAGGATCTGTTCTGCACGGAGGGTGTTCAGTCCACCGCCGCCAGTCATATTCTGGAGGGCTTTACACCCACCTATGAGTCGACCGTTTCGGCCAGGCTGTGGGATGCGGGTGCGGGCATGCTCGGCAAGCTCAATCTTGACCAGTTCGCCATGGGTTCGTCCAACGAGACCAGCTATTTCGGCAATGTCGTTTCGCCGTGGCGCGACGCATCGGGCAAGGATCTGGCGCCGGGCGGCTCCTCGGGTGGCAGCTCGGCGGCGATTTCCGCGCGCCTGTGCCCCGCCGCGACGGGCACCGATACCGGCGGCTCGATCCGGCAACCGGCGGCCTTTACCGGCATTTCCGGCATCAAGCCGACCTATGGCCGCTGCTCGCGCTGGGGCATCGTTGCCTTCGCCAGCTCGCTCGATCAGGCGGGGTCAATGGCGCGCACGGTCAAGGACAATGCGATATTGCTCGAAGCCATGGCCGGTTTCGACCCCAAGGACGCGACCAGCCTCGATGCGCCCGTGCCGCAGTGGGAGGCGGGTCTGTCGTCTGACCTCAAGGGAAAGACGGTGGGCATCCCGAAGGAATATCGCCCCGATGGCCTGAACCCGGAAATCGAGGCGCTGTGGGACAAAGGCATCGCGTGGCTCAAGGATGCGGGCGCGGAGGTGGTCGAGGTCTCGCTGCCGCACACGCAATATGCGCTGCCGACCTATTATATTATCGCGCCCGCCGAGGCGTCGTCCAATCTCGCGCGCTATGACGGCGTGCGCTACGGCCTGCGCGACCTGCCCGATGGCGCGGGCTTGCAGGACATGTATGCCGCGACACGTGCGGCGGGTTTCGGCGATGAGGTGAAGCGCCGCATCATGATCGGCACCTATGTGCTGTCGGCGGGTTTCTATGACGCCTATTACACGCAGGCGTGCAAGGTGCGTGCGCTGATCGCGCGGGATTTCGAGGCCGCGTGGGAGAAATGCGACCTGCTGCTCACCCCCACCGCGCCGAGTGCAGCCTTCGCGCTGGGCGAGAAACAGGCCGATCCGCTGGCGATGTATTTGAACGACGTGTTCACCGTGCCCGCTTCGCTGGCGGGACTGCCGGCGATGTCGGTTCCGGGTGGGCTGGACTCGGCGGGCCTACCGCTCGGTCTCCAGATCATCGGCAAGGCGCTCGACGAGCAGGGCGTCTTGAATGCGTCTCTGGCGCTGGAGGAACGCGCGGGCTTCACCGCGCGGCCGGAGAAATGGTGGTGAGCGAGACAATGACTGAGAGCACCTATCGCATACAGGGCGCAACCGGGGACTGGGAGGTCGTGATCGGCCTGGAGGTCCATGCGCAGGTGATGAGCGAGGCGAAGCTGTTTTCCGGCGCGGCGACGGCTTTTGGCGCGGAGCCGAACACGCAGGTTTCGCTCGTTGATGCGGCGATGCCCGGCATGCTGCCTGTGCCGAACGCGGAATGTATCCGTCAGGCGGTGCGCACCGGCATGGCGATCAATGCGCAGATCAACAAGTGGTCGCGCTTCGACCGGAAAAATTATTTCTACGCCGATCTGCCGCAGGGCTATCAGATCAGCCAGCTTTATTACCCGCTGGTCGGTGAGGGCGAGATCGAGATCAGCCTCGACGACAAGAACCCCGAGGCCGAGGTGAAAACCATCGGCATCGAGCGCATCCATGTCGAGCAGGACGCAGGCAAGCTGATGCACGATCAGCACCCGACGCGCAGCTATGTCGACCTGAACCGCTCCGGCGTTGCGCTGATGGAGATCGTCTCGCGCCCGGACATGCGCTCGCCCGCCGAAGCAGGAGCCTATCTCTCGAAGCTGCGCACGATCCTGCGCTATGTCGGCTCGTGCGACGGCAATATGGACCAGGGCAGCATGCGCGCGGACGTCAACGTCTCGGTGCGCAAGCCCGGCGAGGAATTGGGCACCCGCACGGAGACCAAGAACGTCAACTCGGTGCGCTTCGTCATGCAGGCGATCGAGCATGAAGCCAATCGTCAGGTCGATGTGCTGGAATCGGGCGGCAAGATCGTGCAGGAAACGCGCTTGTTCGATCCCGATACCGGCTCTACGCGAAGCATGCGCTCGAAGGAAGACGCGCATGACTATCGCTATTTCCCGGACCCGGACCTGCTGCCGCTCGAGCTGGAAGACGCGTTCCTGGAGGAATGCCGCGCCTCGCTGCCAGAACTGCCGGACGCCAAGCGCCACCGCTATGAGAATGATCTTGGCCTTTCGCCCTATAATGCGGGCGTGCTGACCGCAGAGGCGGAGACGGCGCGCTGGTTCGAGGTGTTGCTGAGCGAAAGCGCGGCGAAACAGGGCAAGCCCGAAGCCGACGTCGCCAAGGCGGCGGCCAACTGGATGCTCTCCGAGCTGTTCGGCGCGCTCAACAAGTTGGGCAAGGGGCTGGATGACAGCCCGGTCAGCCCGCAGGCTGGTGCGGAGCTGCTCGCGCTGGTCGGCGACGGCACCATCTCCGGTTCCATCGCCAAGCAGGTGCTGGAAAAGATGCTGGAAACAGGCGACGGTGCGGAAGCCATTGTCGAGCGCGAGGGCCTCAAACAGACATCCGACACCGGCGCGATCGAGGCGGCTGTGGCGAAAGTGCTCGCCGACAATGCCGACAAGGTCGAGCAGTATAAGGGCGGCAAGGAAGCGCTGTTCGGTTTCTTCGTCGGCCAGACGATGAAGGCGATGCAGGGCAAGGCCAACCCGAAGGTGGTGAATGAGCTGCTGAAAAAGGCGCTTGGCTGAGCCGATCCGTGCGCGGATGACTGGTTAATAGCACACGGATTCCGTACCACCTGCTTTCCTGTTCGCCTTTCCGTCTGCAGTTCTGATGCACCGCACATCGCGGCGGCTAGGGGAAATGCGTATTCTTTCTGTCATGTTATCATGATGATATGCGTTTCGATCCGTCACAAGCGAGTCCGGGCCCTGAGGAGGCGTCATGAATATTTTCAAGCTATGCACAGCGGCCTTTGCCTGCATTGCGGCGTCTCCGTCGCGCGCGACTATATTCCTCGATTTCGCTTCGTTTGATGCGGCGACGTCCGGCAACAGCTTTGTCATCGCGGAATTTTCCAACCCGACGCTGGTGGACCAGGTGTTTCTCGCGCAATCGACTGTGCGCTACAAGATCACCGGGCTGGGCGGAGCCATCAACGCCAATGGCGTGGTGCGCGGCCCCGGCTGGACAGGTTTTGCGCCGGGCGTCACGCCACTGATATCAAACGTGGTGACCGGCGTGGCGGGCGAAGCGCTGCGGTTTGAGATACCTGCGGCGCGCGGCGCCATGGGTTTCGATGTGCTCTACAACGACCTGGGCCCGCTCAACGTCACCTTCTTCCTCGATGACGGCACACAGCAGCTTGTTTCCGTGCCCGCGGATCAGGATGGCACGAACAATTATGGGTTCATCGGCCTGACCTCCCACATCCCGATCAAGGCATTCGAGTTCGTGTCGACCAGCGGTGAAATCGTGGACGCCGGGTTCGACAATGTACGCATCGTGCCTTTGGCGTCCGAAGTGCCCGAACCCGCCACATGGGGGATGATGATTCTGGGATTCGGTTTCGTCGGCGCATCCCTGCGCGGCCACCGGCGCAAAGCGGCAATGATCGCTCAAACGGCCTGACGCCAGCGCCGAAAAGCTGGGCTTAACAGCCCTTGCCCTTTTTGGCCCCTTGTTCTATGGCCCGCCGACCGGCGACCGATGCGGGCGTGGCGAAACTGGTAGACGCGCCAGATTTAGGTTCTGGTATCGCAAGATGTGGGGGTTCGAGTCCCTTCGCCCGCACCAGTGCCTTGCCCGAAAGGTGGCGTCCGCTTGCGGGCGTTTGAGCCGCACAGGATTTCGAGAGAATTTTAGAAAGTTTGAGCCAGAAAATGCAGACTGTCGAGACGTTGAACGAGGGCCTGAAGCGCGCCTATACCCTGACCATCACCGCCAAGGACATCGCCGCGCGGGTGGACAAGGAGGTGACCAATATCGCCCCGCAGGTCCGCATGCCCGGCTTCCGCCCCGGCAAGGTTCCGGCGAATCTGGTCCGCAAGATGCATGGCGAGCGCCTGCAGGCCGACGCGCTGAACAACTCGATTCAGGAAGGCGTGCAGAAGGTTCTGGCCGATAACAAGTTGCGTCCGGCGATGCAGCCTGCTGTTGAGCTGGACGAAGGCTTTGAATTCGGCAAGGACGCCGAGGTCAAGATTTCGCTCGAAGTGCTGCCGGAAATTCCCGCGCCTTCGATCGAAGGCCTGAAGCTGGAGCGTCTGACGGTTGAAGCCGACGAGGCTGCGGTGGAAGAAGCCGCGAAGCGCATCGCCGCGCAGCAGAATATGTATGAAGCCTTTGCCGCCACCCATAAGGCGAAGAAGGGCGATGTCGTCGAGATGGACTTTGCGGGCAAGGTCGATGGCGAAGCTTTCGACGGCGGCACCGGCACGGGCATGAAGGTCGAAATCGGTTCGGGCAACCTGATCCCCGGTTTCGAGGACCAGCTTGTCGGCGTGAAGACCGGCGATGAAAAGGTGATCGAAGTTACCTTCCCCGAGGATTATGGCGTCGATACGTTGAAGGGCAAGGCGGCGACCTTCGACATCAAGGTGACGGCCATACTCGACAGCTCGAAGCCGAAGCTGGACGATGAATTCGCCAAGGCGATGGGTCTGGAAGGGCTCGACAAGCTCAACGAGCTATTGAAGGCGCAGATCGAGCAGGAACATAACGGTCTCACCCGTACCTATATGAAGCGCAAGCTGCTCGATCAGCTAGCCGAATCGCATGATTTCGAGGTTCCGCCGAGCATGGTCGAAGCCGAATTCAACCAGATCTGGCAGCAGCTGGAGCATGAAGCCAGCCATGAGGAAGACTCTGAAGCGGCAATGGCCGAGCTGGAACAGGACAAGGACGATTATCGCGGCATCGCCGTGCGCCGTGTCCGCCTTGGCCTGCTGCTCTCGGAAATCGGCCAGGCCAATAGTGTCGAGGTCAGCCAGCAGGAAATGCAGCGCCTTGTCATGATGGAAGCGCAGAAATATCGCCCGGAAGACCGCGAGCGGTTCATGCAGTATATCCAGCAGGAACCGATGGCCGCCGCTCAGCTGCGCGCGCCGCTCTATGAGGACAAGGTTGTCGACTTCCTGTTCGAAAAGGCGGAAATCACCGATCGCGCCGTGAGCAAGGAAGAGCTGGAAGCCGCGATTGAGGCCGAGGACGATTCGGCCGGTCATGTCCATGGCCCGGATTGCGATCACGATCATGACCACAAGCCTGCGGCCAAGAAGCCCGCGGCGAAGAAAGCACCTGCGAAAAAGGCTGCTGCCAAGGCCGAGGACGCTCCGGCGGAGCCCGCCAAGAAGGCACCTGCGAGGAAGCCCGCGGCTAAAAAGCCTGCTGCTGCCAAGGCCGATGGCGAAACGCCCGCTGCCAAGAAGGCACCCGCCAAAAAACCTGCGGCCAAAAAGCCCGCTGCCAAGGCGGAATAAGGCGCTAAGGCCGGATAAGGCGCATCATGACCGGCGGACCCTCTGTTTCGCCCAGCCTTTCCGGCCTGCGCATCGCCATATTGCTGCCTTGCTATAATGAGGCAGGGGCCATCGTCCGCACGGTGAATGATTTCCGTGCCGCCCTTCCGCACGCGGCGATCTATGTCTACGACAATAATAGCAGCGACGGCTCGCGGGATATAGCGGCGCAGGCTGGCGCTGTTGTGCGGCAGGTGCGGCAGCAGGGCAAGGGCCATGTCGTGCGCCGTATGTTCGCCGATATCGACGCCGACATCTATATCATGGCCGATGGCGACGCGACCTACGAAGCCGCCGTCGCGCCCGACATGATCGCGATGATGCTGGAGCATAATTTCGACATGGTTGTCGGTGCGCGCAAGAGTGAGGTGGAGGCCGCCTACCGGCGTGGGCACCGCTTGGGCAACCGCATGCTGACCGGCCTGCTGCAAAGCCTGTTCGGACGCAGCTTCACCGATATATTGTCGGGATATCGCGTATTTTCGCGTCGCTTCGTCAAAAGCTTTCCCGTGCTGTCCGCCGGGTTCGAGATCGAAACCGAAATCAGCGTGCATGCACTGGAACTGGCGATGCCGGTTGCGGAAAAGATGACGGCCTATGCCGCGCGACCGGAGGGGTCGGAGAGCAAGCTGTCCACCTGGCGCGACGGTTGGCGCATATTGCGCACGATCATGACGCTTTACCGGATCGAACGTCCGATCTGGTTTTATGGGCTGGCGGGAGGGTTCCTCGCCGCTATAGCCATCGGTCTCGCCATACCGCTGGTGCTCACCTATATCGACACCGGCCTGGTGCCCCGCTTTCCGACCGCCATTCTCGTCACAGGCATGATGATCGTTGCGGTATTAAGCGGCATGACGGGCCTCATTCTAGACACGGTGGTGCGCGGTCGGCGCGAGGTGAAACGGCTTGCTTATCTGGCCCATAGCGCCCCTGCGGATTTGCTTAGCCGATAGTAAAGGCCCGTTAATGCTTGCGCGTTAGCGTCGATACTGGGCGATCCCCCCTTGAACCTGCGTCGATTTGGCACGATGTAGGGCCTGGGTGACAACCACAAGAAAGCTGAAAGAGCATCATGCACAATCCCATCGATCCTATGGCCGCTCTGGTCCCTGTCGTTATCGAACAATCCAACCGGGGCGAACGCAGCTTCGACATTTATTCCCGCCTGCTGCGCGAGCGGATCATCTTCGTGACTGGCCAGGTCGAGGACCATATGGCGTCGATCATCGTCGCTCAGCTTCTGTTCCTCGAATCGGAAAATCCGAAGAAGGACATTTACATGTATATCAACTCGCCGGGTGGCGTGGTGACGGCGGGCATGGCGATTCACGACACGATGCAATATATCCGTCCCAAGGTGGGAACGGTGTGCATCGGTCAGGCCGCCTCGATGGGCAGCTTTCTGCTCGCGGCGGGTGAACCGGGCATGCGTATCGCGCTGTCCAACGCGCGTATCATGGTGCACCAGCCGTCGGGCGGCGCACAGGGTATGGCGTCCGATATTGAGATCCAGGCCAAGGAAATCCTGCGGATTCGCCAACGTTTGAACGGTCTTTACGCACAATATACCGGCCAGCCGATCGACAAGATCGAAACGGCAATGGATCGCGATACTTTCCTCGAAGCCGAAGAAGCCAAGGCGTTTGGCATTGTCGATCAGGTGTTCGACAAACGCCCGACGACAGCGGAATCGGAAGAAGCGTAATCAGCTATTAATCGCAATGGGGTTATTCTCCCCCTTGTGGAACACGGAAATCGCGGTTTAGGATGGCCGCATATAAACCCGGCCGGTGAAGGCGGCCTGTTGCCGCCGGGGGCCGGGTCAGGAAAGACGGAATGACGAAACTGACCGGTTCGGACTCGAAAAGCACATTATACTGCTCCTTTTGCGGTAAGTCGCAGCATGAGGTGCGCAAGCTGATCGCGGGACCGACTGTTTTTATCTGCGACGAATGTGTTGAACTGTGTAACGACATCATTCGCGAGGAAACCAAGAGCGGTCTCGTCGGCAAAAAAGATGGTGGCGTGCCCACGCCGCAGGAAATCTGCGATGTACTGGACGATTATGTGATCGGCCAGGCACGCGCCAAGCGTGTGCTCTCGGTCGCCGTCCACAACCATTACAAGCGCCTCAACCACGGGCAAAAGACTGGCGATGTCGAACTCGCCAAGTCGAACATCCTGCTCGTCGGTCCGACCGGCTGCGGCAAGACGCTGCTGGCCCAGACGCTGGCCAAGACATTCGACGTGCCCTTCACCATGGCGGACGCCACGACGCTGACCGAGGCGGGCTATGTCGGTGAGGATGTCGAGAACATCATCCTCAAGCTGCTGCAGGCCTCCGACTATAATGTCGAAAAGGCGCAGCGCGGCATCGTCTATATCGACGAAATCGACAAGATCAGCCGTAAGGCGGAAAATCCCTCCATCACCCGCGACGTATCGGGTGAAGGCGTGCAGCAGGCGCTGCTCAAGCTGATGGAAGGCACGACCGCTTCCGTTCCGCCGCAGGGCGGGCGCAAGCATCCGCAGCAGGAGTTTCTACAGGTCGACACGACCAACATCCTCTTCATCTGCGGCGGCGCGTTTGCGGGGCTGGAAAAGATCATTGGCGACCGTTTGGAAGCGAAGAGCATCGGCTTTGGCGCCCATGTTGCCGCGCCTGAGGAACGCAAGACCGGTGAGATGCTGGCGCAAAGCGAGCCGGAAGATCTGCTGAAATTCGGGCTTATCCCGGAATTTGTCGGTCGTCTGCCGGTTATCGCAACGCTGGAAGACCTGGATGTGGATGCGCTGGTCAAGATTCTTGTCGAGCCGAAAAACGCGCTGGTGAAACAGTATCGCAAGCTCTTCGAGATGGAAGAGGTCGATCTCAACTTCACCGACGATGCGCTGACCGCCATCGCCAAGAAGGCTATCGAGCGCAAGACAGGCGCGCGCGGTTTGCGGTCCATTATCGAAGCCATATTACTCGACACCATGTTCGACCTGCCCTCCATGGAAGGTGTGGCCGAGGTTGTGGTCGACAAGGAAGTGGTGGATGGCCGCAAGGAACCGGTTCGCGTCTTCACCAAGCAGGACAAGAAGGCGGAAGACGCCGCTTAGTCGCAATCCGGTACTTGAACCGATAAAAAGCCCGCCAGTAACATGGCGGGTTTTGTTTTGATGATTTGAGAAGCAGGCGTGTCAGGCAACGTGGCGGATGAACTCGCCCGATGCATCGTTCAGCTTGACCAGCATGTCTTCGATGGTGCGGAAGCCCTGTTCCAGATCGTCGATTTCACAGGCGACGACTTCCGTATCGCGGCGGATGGTGGCGACGGTGCCCGACATCGAGTCGGCGGCCAACGCTGTTTCATCGACGGCGGCAGTAATCATTGTCACGGTCTGCGCCTGTTGCTCCATGGCGACGCGAATCCGTTCCGCGCTGTCTTCCACGTCGCTGACGGTTTCGCGGATGCGCTGGTTGGTGTCGACCGACTGGCGCGTTGAGTTTTGAATTGCGGCGATCTTGCCGGCAATGTCGTCGGTTGCACGTGATGTCTGGTTGGCGAGCGACTTCACTTCCTGTGCGACGACCGCAAAACCGCGACCGGCATCGCCTGCGCGTGCGGCCTCGATTGTCGCATTGAGTGCGAGAAGGTTGGTCTGGCCAGCGATATCGCGAATAAGGCCCAGAATGGATTCGATCGCTTGAGCATGGTCGGACAACATGCCGGACATGGACACAGCTTCGCCTGCTTGACTGCTGGCGCGGCGAGCGATTTCCGCTGAATTTTCAACCTGCGTGCGCGTTTCCTCGATGGCCCGGATCAGGCCTGCCGAGATATGCGCGGCCTCCCGCATGGCGAGGGCGGATTGTTCGGCGGCTGCGGCAACTTCGGACACCTTGTCGAGCATTCCGCGCGTGGCGCCGGCGGCATGCTGTGCCTGATCACGCAGTCCTTCGCCGAACCGCGAGGCGTCATCGACTTCCTTGGCGATCTGCTGCTCGAAAAGCTCGCTGTTGCGTTTCCGCTCTTCCATTTCGCAGCGTATATTCTCGTCAGCTACGACGGCGCACATCACTTCCGCTTCGATCAGGGATATGCGCATCAAGGTCTGCATCATGCGATGGCGGGCCTCGTCGTCTTCGGTCTTTTGCCAGATGCAATTGGCGATTGCTTCATTGGCTGCGCTTGTGGCGACCAGTACCGTGCGAAACGATATGCTGTGTTTGCGGGCATGCTGGATGCACCCGGAGACATTCTTCGTCCAGTCATCGGATGTGAATGCCGTGAACTTGTCTTCCAGAAACACGTCTATCTGTTTGCGGAAAGCCGCAAGGGCTTCGGCGGAAATCATGTTGTCCAACCCGCTCTGCATGACATAGACGTCATAAAAGCTCTGGGCCGGCTTGGGGTCACGGCCCAGCAGATCCCATATTTCCTGGGCGGTGATAGCCAGATTGCCGTGAGGATCGAACTCTACAAGCCGCTCACGCACGCTGACGTTCATCCCCGGAGACTGATTTCCAGCCATGTATTTTGCCCCGTTTCATATTGTCCCACTGAAAGCTGTCAGGACCATAGCCTGCGATGGTTAATCTTTGATTAGCCAGCACACTGCCCAGAAAAGAGCGGTTGGTTCGCACATGCACAGATCAAAGTTTGCGCAGCAGCATGCCACGCGCTAAAGGGGCGTGATTCACAATTGATCAGGGGATTGTGACCAGCATGGCTCACACGCAAAACAGACCACATAACAGGCCATTGTCGCCGCATCTTTCGATCTGGAAATGGGGGCCGCATATGGCCATTTCCATCCTGCATCGCATCACCGGCGATGGCCTGGCGATCCTGGGCGCTCTGGGGCTGGTATGGTGGCTCGTTGCCGCGGCAAGCGGCCCTGATTATTATGCGTTTTTCCTAAACTGCGCGACCAGCCCCCTTGGCTATATCGTCATGATTGGCCTTACCTGGGCGTTCTTCCAGCACCTGCTGTCCGGTCTTCGGCATTTCGTGCTGGATATGGGCGCAGGCTATGAGCTCTCGACCAACAAGGCCTGGTCGATTGCGCTGCCGTTATTGGCGATTGTTCTTACAGCCGCCCTGTGGCTCTGGATCATGGCGGAGAATTTCTGATGGGTAACGGTACGTCAATCGGTCGCGTGCGCGGCCTGGGCTCGGCCAAGTCGGGCGCGCATCACTGGATGATCCAGCGCTTCACCGCCGTCGGCAACATGCTGTTGGTGCTGTGGCTCATCTTCTCTGTCATGCAGATGCCCGGCCTGGATTATGAGAGCGTCACGAGCTGGCTGGCGCAGCCGCTGGTCGCCGTGCCGATGATGCTGATGCTGCTCAGCATCTTCTGGCATCTGAAGCTGGGCCTGCAGGTTCTCATCGAGGATTATGTGCATGATGACGGGCTGAAGTTCTTCTGCATCATGTTGCTCAATTTCTATGCCGTCGGCGGTGCCGCAATGGGCATTTTCGCCATCGCCAAAATCGCATTTACAGGGGGCGCTGCGGCATGACCGAAGCCTATAAGATAATTGACCATACATACGACACTGTCGTCGTTGGTGCTGGCGGGTCGGGCCTGCGCGCCACGATGGGCAGCGCCGAGGCGGGCCTGCGCACTGCCTGCATCACCAAGGTGTTCCCGACGCGCAGCCACACGGTCGCGGCGCAGGGCGGTATCGCGGCGTCGCTGTGCAACAACACGCCGGATCACTGGACCTGGCATATGTACGACACCGTCAAAGGGTCGGACTGGCTGGGCGATCAGGATGCAATCGAATATATGGTGCGCGAAGCTCCGGCTGCGGTGTATGAGCTGGAACATGCCGGCGTGCCGTTCAGCCGCAATGCCGATGGCACCATTTATCAGCGCCCGTTTGGCGGTCATATGCAGAATATGGGCGAAGGCCCGCCGGTGCAGCGCACCTGCGCCGCGGCTGACCGTACCGGCCACGCGATGCTGCACGCGCTCTATCAGCAGAGCCTGAAATATGCGGCGGATTTCTATATCGAATATTTTGCCGTCGACCTGATCATGGAAACCGGCGCGGACGGTGTGCCGGAATGCCGCGGCGTGATTGCAATCTGCATGGAAGATGGCAGCGTCCACCGTTTCCGCTCTCAGTCGGTTGTTCTGGCAACCGGCGGTTATGGCCGCGCATACTTCTCCGCTACCTCGGCGCATACCTGTACCGGCGATGGCGGCGGCATGGTGCTGCGCGCGGGGCTTCCGCTGCAGGATCTGGAGTTCGTTCAGTTCCACCCGACCGGCATTTACGGCGCGGGCGTGCTCATTACCGAGGGTGCACGTGGCGAGGGCGGCTACCTCACCAACTCCGAGGGTGAGCGCTTCATGGAGCGTTATGCGCCGTCCGCAAAAGACCTCGCCAGCCGTGACGTTGTGTCACGCTCGATGGCGATGGAAATGCGTGAAGGCCGCGGCGTTGGGGCGAACGGCGATCACATCTTCCTGCATCTCGACCATATTGACCCCAAGGTGCTCGCCGAGCGCCTGCCGGGCATTACCGAGAGCGGCAAGATCTTCGCGGGCGTTGATCTGACACGTCAGCCTCTGCCGGTCACACCGACCGTCCATTATAATATGGGCGGCATTCCCTGTAACTATCATGGCCAGGTCGTCACCAAGGTCGGCGACGACCCCGAAGTCATCGTCGGTGGCCTTTATGCCGTGGGCGAAGCGGCCTGCGTGTCCGTGCATGGCGCAAACCGCCTGGGCTCCAACTCGCTGATTGACCTTGTCGTCTTCGGTCGCGCGACCGGCCTGCACCTCAAGGAAACGGTCAAGGCGGGTGCGGCGCAAAAACCACTGCCGAAGGACAGCGCGGACCTCGCGCTGGGCCGCATCGACCATTACCGCAACGCCAAGGGCGGTTCCTCGACGGCGGAAATCCGCCTCGATATGCAGCACACGATGCAGAAGCACGCCGCCGTGTTCCGCGACAGCGCGCTGCTGTCCGAGGGTGTCGAACGTATGGCCAAGGTCAACAAGCGGCTTGAGGATGTGGAGATTTCGGATCGCAGCATGATCTGGAACACCGACCTCATCGAGACGCTGGAGCTCGACAACCTGATGAGCCAGGCGGTCTGCACGATGGTGAGCGCCGAAGCGCGCAAGGAATCGCGCGGCGCGCACGCGCATGAGGACTTCCCGAACCGCGATGACGCCAACTGGATGAAGCACACGGCCAGCTGGTTCGACGGCTGGGGCGGAAAGGGCGGCAAAGTCACCCTCGATTACCGCCCGGTGCACGATTATACGCTCACCGACGAGGTGGAGTATATCAAGCCGAAGGCGCGGGTATATTGATGGATATGGATCCCGGAGAAAAATTGCTCTGGGATATGAAAGTGACTGCTGGCTGCAGATTTATCGCATCTGCCCGGCTATTAGAGAAAGATAAAGCGGCTAACATTTCTATCGCTATTTACTCTTCGATTGTCGTGTCTACATCTCTTATTGCTCTTGTATTTGATCTTGGGCCAATATTTTCTAAGGTTGTAGCTGTTGGCGCGCTTGTTGCTTCGATCATTATTTTAGTTTTATCGATGAAGTTGTTTGCGGATAGGCATGCTGTCGAAGCTGAGCAAATGCACCGGTGTGCGCTTGAGATAAATGAATTACGAAGAAATTTTGAAGCGCGAGGTTTTGAAAAACCTGCCATGATTGCGCGAGCGGTAGAGAGTTATAACTCTATATTGCAGAAGTATAGTATCAATCACTCTGAAGCTGATTTTAGAAAGTACAAACTATCTCATAGATGGGAGTTCGAAGACCTTCGTGATCTGGATGAAAAATCAGCCAAGCGGCGTAAGAATTTCGAATCGATTACATCCAATCTTATAGATAAACTCGCTCTTGGTTTTGGTGCTGCGGGTTTGGCGGCGGCTATATCGGGCTTAATTAGCTCATTGATAGGATTGTAGCTCACAAATTCATTTTCTCTCTTATTCTATTTGTGACGCCCAATAGTTGCCCTTGACCTTATCTTTGCCGCAGTGCAGCATAGCACCATTATGGCGACGACAGCTGCACCTGACTCGAAGCCCGAGGCAACCATCTCTCAGAACCCGGATATTCGTTATCTCGGGCGGTTGCTGGGCAATGTAATCCGCGCATATGGCGGCGATAAACTCTATCGCCAGACCGAATATATCCGCTCGGCCTCGGTTGATCGCGCGCGGGGCGTGGAGGGCGCGCATCTTGCCGATACAGGCCTGGAGGCGCTGAGCCTTGAGGACACGCTCTCTTTCGTGCGCGGATTCATGCTGTTCTCGATGCTCGCCAATCTGGCCGAAGACCGCCAGAGCATGGGCGCGGACGACGACGCGACTTTCGCTGCGGCGGTCGCTGAGCTTGAAAAGCATGGCATCAGCCATGATGCTGTCGCGCAGATGCTCGAAGGTGCGCTGATTGCGCCAGTGCTGACCGCGCACCCGACCGAAGTGCGCCGTAAGTCGATGATCGACCACAAGAATCGCGTGGCCGACCTGATGCGGGTCCGGGATGCGGGACGCGCTGAAACGGGCGAAGGTGAATCCATTGACGAGGCGATCACGCGGCAAATCGCACTGTTGTGGCAGACCCGGCCCCTGCGGCGCGAACGCCTCTATGTGCAGGACGAGATCGACAACGTCCTGACCTATTTCCGCGATGTGTTCCTGCCGGTCCTGCCTGCGCTCTATGCACGGTGGGAACGGGTGCTGGGCCATCGCCCGCCCAGCTTTCTGCGCGTAGGCAACTGGATCGGCGGCGACCGCGACGGCAATCCCTATGTGCAGGCCGAACAGCTCAGTTCCTTCATGGCGCGGGGCAGCGCCGTGGCACTGCGCTATTATATGGATGGCATTCACGGTCTGGGTGCGGAGCTCTCCATCTCGACCGAGCTGGCGGATGTGTCGGCCGACGTGCTGGCGCTGGCTGACGCCAGCGGGGACACATCGCCCGCGCGTGGTGACGAGCCCTATCGTCGCGCATTATCCGGCATATATGCGCGTCTCTCGGCGACCTACGAGCGGCTTGCCGGTGAACCGTCGCCGCGCCCGTCGCGGCTGCCGGGCGAGCCTTATGAGACCACGGCGGACTTGCGCGCCGATCTGGTGACGATAGCGCAAGGTCTGGCAACCGGCGGCGAGGGCGCGCTTGCGACCGGAGGAGCGCTGGGGCGTCTTATTCGCGCTGTCGATACGTTCGGCTTCCATCTCGCAACGATTGATATGCGCCAGAACAGCGCCGTGCATGAGCGCGTTGTTGCCGAGCTGCTGAGGGAGGCGGGCGTCGAGGCGGATTATGGCGCTCTCGATGAATATGCGCGCGTGGCGCTGCTGCGGAAGGAGCTGTCCACCAATCGCCCGCTGGTATCGCGTTTCTCTCAACATAGCGAGGAAACGGCGACGGAGCTTGGTATATTGGAAGCCGCAGCGCAGGCCCATCGGGATTATGGCGCGGCATCCATCAACCAATATATCATCAGCATGACACAGACCGTGTCGGACCTGTTGGAGGTCGCGGTACTGCTCAAGGAGGTTGGGCTGTGGCGGGTGAACGATGCGGGAGAGCCGCCCTTCTGCCCTATCATGCCAGTACCGTTGTTCGAGACCATCGGAGACCTTGAGGCCGCGCCCGGCGTGATGGGAGCCTATTTCGCACTGCCGGAAATCGGAGCGATGACGCGCGCACGCGGGCATCAGGAAGTGATGATCGGCTATAGCGACAGCAACAAGGACGGCGGCTATCTGACCTCGACCTGGGGGCTGTATCAGGCCAGCGAGGCGCTCGCGCCGGTCTTCGCGGCTGCGGGCGTCAATATGCAGCTCTTCCATGGCCGTGGCGGTGCCGTGGGCCGTGGCGGCGGTTCGGCCTTCGCCGCGATCCGCGCACAACCGTCGGTTTCAGTGCAGGGGCGCATCCGCATTACCGAGCAGGGCGAGGTGATCGCTGCCAAATTCGGTACGCCCGATGTCGCGGCAGCCAATCTGGAAGCGATGACGGCCGCCACCCTGCTGGCCACATTGGAACCGCAGGTGCTGAGCGCTCAGGATACGGCGCGTTTCGCCGCGGCGATGGAACAGCTCTCCAACAGCGCTTTCGCAGCCTATCGCGGCCTGGTGTACGAGACGTCTGGCTTCAAGACCTTCTTCCGGCAGCTGACGCCGATACAGGAAATCGCAGGCCTCAAGATCGGCTCGCGCCCGGCCAGCCGCAAGAAGAGCGACGCCATCGAGGATCTGCGCGCTATTCCGTGGGTGTTCAGCTGGTCACAGGCGCGGGTGATGCTGCCGGGCTGGTACGGCGTCGGTCATGCGCTTTCCGGATTCAAGGACAAGGAACTGCTGGCGGATATGGCGCGCGTCTGGCCATTCCTGCAGTCTGCGCTCGCCAATATGGAAATGGTGCTCGCCAAGTCCGATCTCGACATCGCCGAGCGCTATCTGCCGCTGGTCGAGGACCAGAAAGCTGCTGCCAATATTTTCAGCCGCATCCGCGACGGGTGGGCACAGGCGCATGACGGGTTGCTCAGTGCGACCGGCCAGTCGCACCTGTTGGAACACAACCCGGCGCTCGACCGCTCAATCCGCCTGCGCCTGCCCTATATCGAGCCGCTAAACCTGCTTCAGGTCGAGCTGTTGAAACGGCACCGGGCGGGCGAAGACGACCCCAAGATCAAGGAGGGGATCGAGCTGTCGATCAATGCGATCGCGACTGCGCTGCGTAACAGCGGATAGAAAAAGGGAGCCGGAAACCGACTCCCCATCTCATACATATATGGCGGTATCAATATTTGACGACCACGCCCGCCATGGGGCGAAGCGAGTGGAAATGGCCGCGCGTGTCGACCTGCGCTCGAAAGCGGATATTGCTTCGGTCCGCGCTCATGCCCATATCTGCGGCAGATAGCTCGACGCCTGCGCCATAGGATACGCCGTCATAATCCTTGCTGTTCGGACCCAGCGCGTCAAAGTTGGTCCACTGATAGCCGACCTTGCCGAAAAACATGCTGTCCTTGCCGAGCTTGATACCCGCGCGTCCAGCGATGCCATATTCCCAGTCGATATCGCCTTCAATGCCTTTGGCGACATTACCTTCCGCACCAACGACGAAGCGGCCCAGATTATAATTCACGCCTGCAACACCCTCGACCATCGTGCCGGAATAGTCGCCGGGGATGCCGTCGGGTAGAGCTTCCGTGTCAGGATCGTCGAAGTCATTATATCCTCCCATGATGCCAACATAGGGCTCTAACCGGCTTTCGGTTGCGCCATCCTCCTGCGCGTGGGCAGTAAAGGGAACCACAAGTGTTCCTGCAGCGGCAAGCAGTACCAGCTTTTTCATGATTTTGACCTCATAATATAAAACAATAATAACACAATCTATCGAAATCAAAATCGATAGAGTCGGTATAAATTATGAGGGTTGTTGTTGGTTCCGGATTTATTTCAATTAACCAATTCGAAGAATATTATGATGTTTTGGAGCAACAGTTTCTGAATTTAAGATTAATACTCAGTTTAATGTCAGGCGAATGAATTTTTGGTTCCATTAATATTTTCCACTTGTCGCGGATAATATTAGCCCTGCCGCATTGGCACGGGCCTTGATCTGGGAAGTAGGCCGTCGTGACTCTAGCTTTTGGCGTTAAAGCGAGGCACAAGGGGCCGCCTATCGGACAAGGGGAGAAAGCCGCATGAGTGCCGGAACGCAAGACGAAGCACGAGAGCATCGGCTGCACTACTGGATGTTCGGTGGTTTCCTTGCGGGACTGATATTGGGCCTGGTGGTGTACAGTTTCTCGGGCGGTGCACCTTGGGTCGGTTGGGTGACATCGAATGTTACCGGCCCGATTGGCCAGATATTTCTTCGCTTGCTCTTCATGCTGGTCATACCGCTGCTCGTGTCGGCGCTGGTGGTTGGCGTGGCGGAAATGGGCGAGATACGCGCGCTCAAATCAGTCGGTGTGCGTACGCTTATCTATACGATCATCGTATCCTCAATCTCCGTCGCGCTCAGCCTTGCCGTGGTCAATCTGCTGAAGCCCGGCGCGGGAGTGGATCCAGATGCGGCGCGGGCGTTGCTCGAGACATCCGGCGCAGGGGCCAAGGCGATTGTCGACAGGGCGGGAGAGGCCAAGACCGGCGTCGATGCCATCGTTAACATCGTGCCGTCCAACTTCATTCAGGCGATGAGCGAGAACGACATATTGGCCGTCATGTTCTTCGCGCTGATGTTCGGCATCGGCTTTTTGCTGACCGATCCCGGCAGAACGCAGGTCCTGCGTAACGGCATAGAAGGCGTGTTCGAAATATCCATGAAGCTGATCGGTGTGGTCATTCGCATGGCTCCGTTGGCGATCTTCTGCTTTATGTTCAATCTTGCCGCGCAATTCGGCTGGGATCTGATCATCCGCCTGTCCGCCTATGTAGGTGTTGTGCTTCTTGCGCTCGCGCTGCAGATGTTCGGCGTGTTCCCGGCGCTTCTGGCGGTGCTGGGCAAGAAAAATCCGGTGGCGTTCTTCCGCGAGACGCAGGAAGCCAGCGTCATGGCCTTCGCGACGGCATCGTCCAATGCGACGCTGCCCACCGCGCTGCGTGTCGCCGACCAGAGGCTCAAGCTGCCCAAGCCGATCGCGCGCTTCGTGCTGACTATCGGCGCGACTGCCAATCAGAATGGCACGGCGATGTTCGAAGGCGTGACGGTAATCTTCCTCGCCCAGTTTTTTGGCGTGGACCTGACGCTCGGGCAGCAGGTCACGGTGATGCTGATCTGCATATTGGGCGGGATTGGTACGGCGGGCGTGCCGGCCGGGTCGCTGCCGGTTATTGCGCTTATTCTGGGTACCATCGGTGTTCCGCCGGCGGGCATCGGGCTGGTATTGGGTGTCGACCGGCTGCTCGACATGTGCCGCACGACCCTCAACGTGGTGGGCGACCTTGTGGCCGCGCAGGTCATCAGCACCCGCACCGACGCGAGTGAATTGCCGCCGGGCTGACTATACCTCTGGCTGCAACAGGCCGCTCAGCATCTGCCAGTCAGGGCTCTGATCTGCCTGTTCGGCCTGAGCCTGCAGCGCGCGATAATGGGTCAGGACCTCGCGGCCCATGGCCGAAACGGACGCGCCGCCGCCTTTCGCGCCGCCTGCGCTGGTTTCTACCAATGGCGCGCGCCAGCACCGGTTCATCACCTCTACCAGCATCCAGCAGCGGCGATAGCTCATGCCGAGCGCCCGGCCTGCCGCTGAGATCGAGCCATGCGCGATGATCGCATCCAACAGGTCGGCCTTGCCCGGTCCCATGGCGATGTCGTCGCCACAATAAATCTGGATCTTGATCTTCAGTAGAGGTGCTCCAGCCATGGTCAGAGCATAATGCGCTTATGCCACTTCGAAAATAGCTTCGACCTCGACCGCGCAATCCATCGGCAGTTCGGCCACGCCGACCGTCGAGCGGGCGTGCTTGCCTGCCTCACCGAAAATTTCGACCATCAGGTCGGATGCGCCGTTCATGATCTGCGGAATGGCCGCATAGTCGGGTGTCGTATTGATGAACCCGCCGAGGCGTACGCAGCGCACTACCTTGTTGAGATCGCCATCCAATGCGGCCTTGACCTGCGCGATGACATTGAGGGCGCAGATACGGGCGGCTTCTCGCCCCATTTCATCTGACACTCCGCCGCCAAGCTTGCCTTTATGGCGTTCGGCCAGCTTGCCGTCTGCGCCGAAACACACCTGTCCGGCAACGAATATCAGATTGCCTGAGCGAACATAGGGCACATAATTGGCCGCTGGCGCAGGTGCGGGCGGCAGTGCAATGCCAAGCTCGTTCAGGCGCTGCTCAATGTTGCTCATGACAGATAGTCTACCTTCAGGAAAATGGGGCCGGGAGCGGCTGTCACAGAGCCTATCTCATGATGGATTTCCCCGTTCAACAGGGAAAGTACCGGGGAGTATGTATTTTTGGGGAAATCCTGAGCGAGTGGTAACGCCTGTCGGCCTGACTGCACCTCCAGGCATATTTCAGCAAAACCCACTGACGGAATGACTGGCGCATAGGGGGTAGCATTAGCCGCCATTGTCGCGGCATTTGTTTTCAGCCGAATTTATACAGGATGCCGAAGCCGCCGCGTGGATAATTCCATTCGACTTCCCCGGTTGCTGACGTGACGATCCGGCATGTCCCGCATTCCAGGCAGCCGTCGGGCGCGATTTCGATCTGCCCCTGGTCATTGGCGCTATAGCAGCCGGCTGGACACATATATTCGAGCGAACGCAGCTGGGCGGACGGTATCTTGTGTGGCCGCACGCTGATGTGCGGCTTTCCCGCGTCGACGACGAAGCGATTGAAATAGAGCTTGTCTTCTACCTTGATCATGCTTTCGGCCATGACCTGTCTCCATCTATGCCCGGCGCTTGCTGGGCGTGTTACGCGATTGCACGGCATGTATATGCCGGTGAAAAGCCATCGGACGCCGGGAAATGGCCAATCCTATATGTTCAGTGTCACCGTCTTCCCCTGGGCCCTGGCGGCAATCCACCGCTTGAGTTCGGTGACATGAGCTTTTTCCTCGTCCACGAACTCTCGCGCAAAGGCTATGATCTCGGGATCGGTCGCCCTCGCCAGAACGTCGGAATAATAGTTCAGCCCCGCCATCTCTGCCGCCAGTGCGGTTTCGAGGGCTTCGTCGGGACCGATCAACGGGTCCGCGGCCCAGATTGCGGCGGATTCCGGGCTTTCATCATCAGGCCATACAAATTCCCCCGATTTCAGTTCGGGAATATCGCGAAACCCCGACCGCTCACGCGCATCGGCCAAATGAAGCCGTGAATAATGTGAGAGTTGTCGAAACAGCTTGCCGACCTCAGCATTACCGCCGCCTTCCATCGCGTCGGCCAGATGAGCAAAGCGGTCCGCCGCCTCGCGTTCCAGTTGAATGGCATGTGCCAGAAATTCTTCGACTGTTTCCATGGGTGCCCCATCGTTCATGCTATCGGGATGTCCCGGCCTCGCACGCATACGCCACGCGATGCCGGGACACCGATGTTCAGCTTACCGCTTCCTCCACTTCCGGGTGGGCGATGTTCCATTCCTCGCGGGTGATCGACGCCTCCAGGATTTTCAGATGCTCGGCCTCTTCCCTGACGAAGAGCTTAGCCATCTCGGCGACCTCGGCGACGTCCGATGTCGCGCCCATCGCCATATAGAATTCATAGCCGCGCCGTTCACCCAACAGCGCTGCCTTCAGTGCATCGAGCCGGCTCATATTGGGATCTCCGGCCATGAGCGACGTGCGTTCCGGCGTCGCCTGATCGGGCCACACATAGTCGGGTGGAATGACAGCATCGGCATCGAGTTTGGACGCCATTTCCTTGGCCTCCTTCAGATGTTGACGGGAAAAGCCGGCGAGCTGGTAGAACAGCTTGGCGACTTCGTCATTGCCGCATGCCTTCATATCCTCGGCAAGAGCATAGAAATGGGTTGCGGCATCTTCCTCGATCTTAACCGCATAGCCCAGGAATTCGTCGACGCTCCCGATCTTGATACCGCCTGTGAAACGCTTGGCGGCGTGGGTGATATGCGGGCGTTGAACGGGCAGGGTCTCGTCGCCCTCAAACCGTACCATGATGTCCTCGTTGCGCACGAAGCATTGGCAGGCGAGGCGATGGCGCGGTGGCATGTCGTTCACCTCAGCCTCGAAAATCTCCTCCTTGGTGATTTTGCCGAGCTGCTTCAGCGTTTCCTTTTCCTCCTCGGTCAGCGCGATGCCATATTTGCTGTACTTGGTCGGTGCATAGAGATGCTCGACTTCGACTACGCATGATCCGCAATTGCCGTCCTGGCAATCGAAGGGGATGGGGATGTTGTGTTGTTTGGCAACGGCTAGGACAGTCCCGCGATCTCCGGCGACCGCATAGACTGTGACGTCCTTTGCCATGCGCGGAGAAGAAAAAGTAACATTGGCCATAGCAAACTCCTGCAAATCGGGGTCGTAAATTCAGCGATCCTCGCTTGCAGCAACACAAAGCAACAACCATGCCAATGGCGGTTTTCCGGGATATTCCGCCGATATCGCAATTTATTTCGGAACAATAACGCGCCACAAATGTGCCCTTTGAAACACCATTGTCCAGAACCGCTCCCTTTGCTGCCAAACACAACAAAACCGGTAAATCCGACATGAATGTTACCCCTATGTAGGCTTTGCGACACGCTGTTCAGCTAAAAACCACGGGAATGAGCCATTCCCCGGGTTGGCACGATAGCTGCATCTCTTTCCGGCGGGATAACCCTCGGAGGACCAAATGGCTTACAAGATTATTGCATCGCAATGCACCGGTTGCAGCGCCTGCGAATTTGAATGCCCGAATGCGGCGATTTCGATGAAGGGGGATACTTTCATCATCGACCCCAACAAATGCACCGAGTGTGAGGGAGAATATGATCATCCGCAGTGCGACACGGTGTGCCCGGTTCCCAAGACCTGCGTGCCTGCCTGATAGATGATCGAATTCAGGCCGTGAGCCCGGACCTCATCGACCTGCCCGAAGATGAATTCGGCGCGGCGCTGGATTGGCGGGGCAAGCCGATCCGCTGCCGCGAATGCGATCATCTCAAGATGAACGAGGAGGGGCTCTGCAAGAAGGGCAAGGCCTGCATCCGTGATCGCCGCGCCCGGCGTGTCGACCGTTTCCTTCAGGAGAATAAGAGCCTTGCTGACAGCTATCTCGACCACCCCTATTTCGAGGTACGCGCATGCGCGGCGCAATATGCGAGCGTCTTTCGCCTTGTTCCGCTGCTGGACGACCCGGAGCCAGAGGTGCGGGCCGTTGCAACCATGCGGCTGCCCAATGATCGCATCGCACGGATGGTGGATGATGAAGACTCGCGCGTTCGCGTGGCGGCTGCTGCGCGGCTTAAGGGCAAGGAACTGATGCCGTTGATCCACGACCCGGAATATATGGTGCGCATTACTGCGGTGAGGAAGATGCCGCCGGAACTGCTGCCGCTGGTACGGCACGATCCTGACCCCGAGGTGCGAGCCTGGGTGGCGCGGCGGATCGACCCGCGCGCGCTGGCCGACATGGCGTTCGATCATGACGCGCAGGTGCGGTTGCAGGTGGCTGCGCGTATTCCGCTCGACCAACTCGCCCTGATGATCAGGGACAGCGACATGCGTGTGCGCTTCGCCGTCGCGGAGCGGATCGCCGAGGAAGAGCTGTTCGTGATGCTGGACGACGCCGAGCCGGCCATTCGTGATTTGGCGCGCCAGCGTATCGAGGCGGTCGAAGAACTGGCCGATCGTCTGGCCGCCCACCGTGGCAAGCATGACCGGCGGCCGATGCTCAAACTTGTTCATGGGGAGAGGGACCAACAAGAGGAGACCGAACAATGAAAGTCATGATCAGGCGCTCGGAAGGAGCGCTTTCCGCCTATGTCCCCAAAAAGGATCTTGAGGAGCCTATTGTGGAAACCGAGCTCGACAGCCTGTGGGGCGGCTGGGTGCGGCTTGGCAATGGCTGGGTGCTGGAGCTGCCGGATATGGCGGACGACACGCGCTTGCCGATCACCGTAAACGCCCGCAAGCGCAGCGAGGAGGAATGACATGACGACGACGCTCGCCAATCCGAAACTTGCCGTGAAGGAAATCGCCGAAGGGCTGCGCGCCGGGGACATTGTGCCGTATCTCGGGCCTGCTATTTCCGCGCTTTCATCGCCGCAAGCCCCCATGTCTCCGGACGATCTCGCAGCCTTCTTCGGCTCTAAGGTAACGCTGCCCAAACGCGCCATAGGCAATGCCTGGGCCAGCGCGCAATATATCGAGAGCTACAAGCACCGCAGCACGGTGACCGCGCTGATGGCGGAAGCATTTTCCACGCCCGTCGCGCCGTCTGCCTTTCATGAGTGGCTGGCCGGGCTGGGCCTGCCCTTGATCGTGGACAGCTGGTATGCCTCAGAAATGCGTGGTGCGCTCAGCGGTCGCGATGGCTGGATAGAAGTGCAGGGCATCACGCGTGCCGGTATTGGCGAAGATTGCTGGTATCGCTTCTATGGTCCCGATGGCAGCCAGACCGATACGGCGGCTGCATCGGCAGCCCGGACCATAGTCTACACGCCCCATGGCGGGATTGCGCCTGAGCAGAACTTCCTGATCACCGATGCCGATTATGTCGAGATATTGACCGAGATCGATATCCAGACACCG
The DNA here is from genome assembly GCA_020446425.1 of Sphingobium sp. Lineage (GTDB taxonomy): Bacteria > Pseudomonadota > Alphaproteobacteria > Sphingomonadales > Sphingomonadaceae > Sphingobium. The sequence continues at coordinate 119,884 of JAGRES010000015.1, forward strand.
ATCCCGGAAGTGGTCCGCCAGCGCCGCACGGGCAAGCCGTTCCTGTTCGTCGGCTGCCGCTTCCACGACCAGATGCTGCGCAGCTATGCGCGGCAGATCATCAAGCGCTCTGGTGATCCGCATTATGCGGTGGTCGATCTCGCCAGCCTGACACGCAACGAACTGCGGTTCCTCGACGAGCAGAATATCACGCCGGTCGAGATGGATCTGGCCGAATTTCTTGAGGTGCTCCCCGCCGCTTGAACCGGCGCCGACAGGCTTTTCTCCTGCCCCGCTTCATTGGCGGGGCTTTTTGTTTGGTATTTGTGCCGTTCGCGACATTGTGCGGATTTTCCCGCGTCGCCATCGCGACAATGTCTGAACACGCGCTCGTGTTGCAGTGCGTCATAAATCGCGAAAATCCGTCCCTTTCTCCGATTGGCACGGCCATTGCTTATCTTACCGTATCGTTAATTCAGCCGAGGATCGAGGAACCACATCATGACGGATCTAGGACAAGAATATAGCGAAATGACCGGAGATACCGGCGGCGCTGTCGACATTGGGGACATCATGCAGAAAATGGCCGAGCATAAGGGCTGCGGCACGTCAAGTGACGGCGGGAAGGCCAGTTGCGGTTCGTCGGGCGGGCCTGAGGATATGCCGCCGGAGATCTGGGAAAAGGTGAAGAACCACCCCTGCTACAGCGAGGAGGCGCATCATCATTATGCGCGCATGCATGTCGCGGTCGCGCCCGCCTGCAATATCCAGTGCAACTACTGCAACCGCAAATATGACTGTGCGAACGAGAGCCGCCCCGGCGTCGTGTCTGAGCGGCTGACGCCCGAACAGGCGTCGAAGAAAGTGCTCGCGGTCGCCAGCACCATTCCGCAGATGACCGTGCTCGGTATCGCCGGACCCGGCGACCCGCTTGCCAATCCGCAAAAGACGTTCGAGACCTTCCGCCTCATCTCGGAAGTGGCGCCGGACATCAAGCTGTGCCTCTCGACCAATGGTCTCGCGCTGCCCGATTGGGTGGACGAGATCGCCAAGTACAAGGTCGATCACGTTACCATCACGATCAACATGGTCGATCCCGAAGTAGGCCAGCATATCTACCCCTGGATCTTTTGGGAGAATAAGCGCCTCACTGGCTATGAGGCCGCCAAGATATTGACCGAGCGCCAGATGCTTGGTCTGGAAATGCTCACCGAACGCGGCATTCTCGCCAAGATCAACTCGGTGATGATCCCGGGCATCAACGACAAGCATCTCGTCGAGGTGAACAAGGCGGTGAAGTCGCGCGGGGCCTTCCTGCACAACATCATGCCGCTCATCTCCGCGCCCGAACATGGTACGGTCTTCGGCCTCAATGGCCAGCGCGGCCCGAGCGCGCAGGAACTCAAGGCGCTGCAGGACGAGTGCGAAGGCGACATGAACATGATGCGCCATTGCCGCCAGTGCCGCGCCGACGCGGTCGGCCTGCTGGGTGAGGATCGCTCGGCCGAGTTCACCACCGACAAGATCATGGAGATGGAAGTCGAATATGACTCCGAGGGCCGCAAAGCCTATCAGCAGGCGGTCGAGGCGGAGCGTCAGGCGAAGGTCGCTGCAAAGGCCGACGAACTTGATGGTCTCGAAAAGGCTGGCGATATCAAGCTGCTGATCGCCGTCGCCACCAAGGGCCACGGCATCATCAACGAGCATTTCGGCCACGCCAAGGAGTTCCAGATATATGAGCTCTCAGGCACGGGCGCGAAGTTCGTCGGCCACCGCCGCGTCGACCTCTATTGCCAGGGTGGCTATGGCGAGGAAGACGCGCTCGACACCGTCATCACGGCGATCAACGATTGCCATGCGGTGTTCGTCGCCAAGATTGGCGGCTGCCCGAAAGCGGACCTGCAAGCCGCGGGTATCGAGCCGGTCGATCAATATGCGCATGAATATATCGAGGCGTCCGCGCTGGTCTGGTTCAAGGACTATCTCGCCAAGGTCGAGAGCGGGGAAATCGAGCATATCGAACGGGGCGACGCCGCCATCCGGCAAGGCGCGCTGCTGAGCGCCGGGTGAGGGGGCGATGTCATACAAGATCGTCGCCTCCCAATGCACCAACTGCACCGCATGCGAAGCACTGTGTCCCAACACGGCGATCTCGGAGGCGAAGGGCACATTCGTGATCGACCCGGCGCTTTGCACCGAATGCATCGGGCATTTCGATACGCCGCAATGCGTCGCGATCTGCCCGGTCGATGACACTTGCGTGATCGACCCATCGGTGCCGCGCTATCAGCCTGCATGAGAGGAGGAAGCCAATGTCTGTCCCCGTTCCCGATAAAATCGTTGGCCCCACTCTCGACTTGCAGGATGAGATATTGAGTCATCCGCTGCTGGGTGGAGCGATGCCGCCCGAAGCCGTACGGCATCTCGAACGTGCTGCGCTCAGCTATCATTTAAGCGACATTGCGGAGACACATCTGGCGGAAGCAGATGCAATTGCACCGGATCACCCGGCTGTGCTGATCGCTTTCTACCGTTTCTATTTCTACAAGGGACGCCTGCTTGAGGCGCTGGTCGTCGCGCGCACATGCATTGGCAAGGCGCTGCGGGAAAATATGCTGGGCGAAAGCTGGCGGCTGGTTCACGCCGAAGATGCGCGCTTTGGGGAATGGGACGCATTGCTACCCCGCTTCTTCATGTTTTCACTCAAAGGATACGCCTATCTCAACCTGCGCCTTGGCAACTATATCGAAGGGCGCGCTGCGGCGGAAAAGCTGTTGGAGCTGGACCCGCGTGACCGGATAGGCGCGGGCGTGTTGCTCGATGTGCTGGATCGCATGGAGGACGCCGATGACTAACATCGTACGCGATAGCGAAGTCGTCGAGCTGACCCGCCCGCCGGCCTTTCGTTATGGCGAGAAGGTCCTCGCCAAACGCACGGTGCGTAATGACGGCACCTATGCGGGCAAGGAAATCGGCGACATTCTCGTGAAGAAGGGCGAGGAGGGCTATGTCGTCTCAATCGGCACCTTTCTGCAGCAATTCTATATTTACGGCGTCGAATTCTTCGAAAGCGGCAACCGTGTCGGCATGAAGCGCAAGGAGCTTGTGGCATTACACGAGGAGGAAGAGCTTCCGCTCCCTTCCGCCTTCGTGCCCACGCAGCCCCAGATGGCGGAGCGCGCCTGATGTTCGATCTCCGCCTGCCCATCTATCAATGGGGCCAGAAAGTCCGTGCCGCCGACGATCTCGTGAATGACGGCAGCTATCCCGATGTGCCTGCCGACGCGGTTCTGGTCGCTGCGGGAACAGTCGGTGAGATCGTCAATGTCGGCCACCATGAGCAAGCGAATATTCCCGTTTATCTCGTCGAGTTCGGTGAAAGCCTGGTCGTCGGCTGCCTCGAAAATGAAATTGGCGCGGCGTGAGGGGGTTGATGATGTCGGTGGCGAAATATTGGAGCGAGACGATCGACGAGCCCATGGCGCGGCACCCGAACGAGCTGGATATGCGTCGTATCGAACGCGCCTTGAAAGCCCGCAAGCGCTACCGTTATGTCCAACCGGACGTGCTGCCGCATCAGGACGGCTATCTTATTCGCAGCGCGTGCTGCTCGCGCACCATTGACCCTGATGGTGGCGAGATCGACGTTGCTCTGCTGCGCTGGGACGAGAGCCCGCCGGGTTGGTCGTTGCTGCGCAAGGATCATGCAAACGGCAGCTGGATCGTCGATAGCAATTTTGACCGCCTTCCTGAACTGTTCGACCGGCTTAACGCCGATCCCGACAAGCGCTTCTGGCAATGATGGAGGTGGGTCATGCCGCTTGATGACATGATGATGGCGACGCTCGATGAAACAGCGCCAGGGCCGGAGGCGGGTCTGGAGGTTCGTGCAGTGATGGCCGTGCTGCGGGAAAGATTCCCCGGCATGACGTTGCTCCAATGCGATGCCGCCGATGTGCTGGAGGAACCGTGGCGCAACTGGGGCGGTATCGACCTGCATCTTGTCGATACCAGCAATCATTGCGTCGCCGTGACCAGCGATCCGGAGCAGGCCACAGGCATATTGCTCGCCACACGGCAGGCGGCATCATGAGCGCGCTCAAGGATCTCGCTAAGATGGCGGGCGTGGGCGAGAGCTGGATTACCCAGTCCGACCCCGATCTCTCCGAAGGCGATCTCGCCGCTGTTGAGGCCGTGCTGCGCGGTAATGTGCTGGGCGCAGGTGTATGGGTCGAGCAGCTGGAGGCGGCCTTCGCGGACTATATCGGCAGGCGCTATGCCATAGCCGTGTCGAGCGGAGCGGTGGGCCTTGCTCTCTCCCTTCTCGCAAAAGGCATCGGGCCGGGGGACGAGGTGATCCTTCCCGCCCATGGTTTTCGTGAGACCGGCCATGCCGTGCTGCTGGCCGGGGCGACACCGATATTCGCCGATATCGACTATTGGGCAGGCACGCTTGCGCCGGGCAAGGCGGAGGAGAAGATCACGCCCGTGACCCGCGCGATTATTGCCTCCAATGCCAATGGGCACCCCGCCGCCTGGCCGGAACTGCGCGCACTGGCCGATGCCCACGGGCTTTGGCTGGTCGAGGATTCGACCGAGGCGATTGGCTCGCGGCACAAGGCGGGGCTGGTGGGAAGCTTCGGCGATGTTGCGATCTTCGATTTTGCGCAGCCGGGCGTTATCGCCTGTGGCTCGGGTGGCATGGTCGTCACCGACGATGTCGATATTGCCATGGCGATCCGCCGCCGCCGTTCGCGGCGTGTGGAAGAACGCTATTCGCTCAGTATCACGATGGATGCGTCTTTCGATATGGGCATGAGCGATATCACCGCCGCGCTCGCTCTGTCACAGCTGCAGCGCATCGAGCTGATGCTGGAGCGCCGGCGTGGCACGCAGATGCTCTACGATCATTTCATGCAGAGCTTCGAGGGGATCAAGCCGCCCTATGTCGCGCCCGATATCGAGGAAGTGAACTGGTTCCTCTATGTCGTGCATCTGGGCACCCGCTTCACCCGCTCGGCGCGCGACCAGATTATCGAGGATCTGCGCACCGAGGAGATAGACGCCGCCGCCTATAGCGCGCCTTTGCACCTCCAGTCCGCTTATCGCGCGCTGGGCTGGAAGAAGAAGGATCTGTTCGTCACCGAGAAAGTGGCGGATCGCGCCGTTGCGCTGCCTTTCCATCCGCATCTGACCGAGGATCAGATCGCCTTCACCGTCGCACGGATGAAGGAAAGCTCGATCAACGTCGGCGCGGGGACGCCGATTTACTGACACAGGAAGGGAATTGAATGACTACCGTTACCATCATGCCCGAAGGCAAGACTGTGGATGCAAGCGAGGGGCAATCGCTTTTCTCGCTTATCAAGGGCGCCGAGCCAGAGGACCACAAGTGCGATGATGCCTGCCATCTCTTCGTGCTGGAAGGCCGCAAAGGCCTCTCCAGAATGGGCGCGGAGGAGAATGACCGGCTGGACATGATCGTGGGCGTCGGCTCGAAATCGCGTCTCGCTTGCCAGGCGACGGTTCTCGGCACTGAGGATGTGACCGTCGAGCTGCTGAGCTTTCGCTGAAGGGGAGGACGTACATATGCCGATGGACGGTGAGGACATCCAGCAGCGGATCGAGCAGGCATTTCCAGACGCGAAGGTGGTGATGGTCGATCTTGCCGGAGATGGCGATCATTGGGCGGCGCGTGTCACCAGCGAGGCGTTTCGCGGCAAGAGCCGGATTGCGCAGCACAAACTCGTCTACGCCGCCATCGGCGAGCAGATGGGTGGCGATCTCCATGCGCTCGCGCTTCAGACATTCATACCGGCAGATTGAGAGAAAGGACTATATCATGGCCACCAGCGACCGCATCAGCAAGCTCGTCACTGAAAACGATATCGTGCTCTTCATGAAGGGTGTGCCGCAGGCGCCGCAATGCGGTTTCTCGGCGGGTGTCGTGAAGGTACTCGACGCGCTTGGCATGCCCTATATCGGCGTGAACGTGCTTGAAGACCCGTTCCTGCGCGAAGGCATCAAGGAATATTCGGACTGGCCGACCCTGCCGCAGCTCTATGTGAAGGGCGAGTTTGTCGGCGGCTGTGACATTGTGCGCGAAATGTATGAGAGCGGCGAGCTTCAGGCGCTGGTAACCCCCGAGGGTGCGGCCTGATGATGGAGCTGCCGGAAGAACTGCCGCAGCTTTATAAACGCCATGTCTTCGCTTGTGCGACGCAGCGTCCGCCCATGCATCCGCGCGGAAGCTGCGGCCATAATGGTGCCGGTCTGCTGTGGGAACGGCTGGGCAACCGCATAGAAGCAGAAGGGCTGGGTGCGACCACCGGATTCACCATGTCGGGGTGCCTCGGTTTCTGCAGCGCCGGACCCTTGCTCGTAATCTACCCGGAGGGCGTATGGTATGCCCCCAAGACGGAGGCGGACATTGATCAGATCGTTGACCGTCATCTGAAATCGGATGAACTGGCCGAAGATTTGGTCATAGTCTTGAGCCGCTGATTTTCCGAAGATCTAATATATGGCCTCCTCCCATCCGGGTGGAGGCCGATTATTGATCAGAGCCCGCCCAACTGAATGAGCGGAGCCGCGCCGTCGCGGCCTAATATGGTGTCCACTTTTTTGCGCACCGCTTCCAATGTCAGCGGTTTGACGATGGCGCCATGCGCACCGGCCTTGATCGCGGCGATGGCCGTCGCTTCGTCCTCCTTGCCGGTGACGATGAGAATGCGAATATCGGGATAGCGCGCAGTGATATCGGCGATAATCGCTTCCTCACCTGCGCGCAGTATCGAAACGCCAATCAGAAGAAGGTCAGGAGCGAGCCAATCTGTGCCCTTTGCATAGGCTTCGTCCAGGCTCCCAAGCTCATGTGTCTCGATCTCGTCGTGCAGCATGAACTGCAATGCAGCGCGTGTGATCTCGTCTTCGTCCACCACGAACACGCGCCGCGCATCGACGGCTTTCGACGTTTCAACCCCTATCTGCATGCTGACCTCCAATCGCAATGTAAACTCAAGCATCTCCTAGCAAATATCGTTCCAGTTTCAGCGTTTGCCGCAATTTGAGGATTTGTGACAATCGCCGTGCGAATGGGTCCGACACATGCCTGTGCGCTTTGTGACACCCGGGGAATAATTGTCGCTTTTTGCACATGCGAACAGAGCGTCTCGCCCTGGTGCCAAAACACCAAAACCCGCAAAAATTAAGGCTTTTTAACTTTTGGCACGGGGGTTGCAACGCTTCGGGTGCAGCAGACGGAAGCAGCCGCAAGCGCCGGTTTCGCCCGCTGACCCGCCGCCGAGGAATGGGTGACGGGAGAGCCCGGCCGAAATTCGGTCATTACAGATTTTGTAGAGGAGCTAAGAATGTCACTTCGTCAGATCGCCTTTTACGGCAAGGGGGGCATCGGCAAATCGACGACGTCCCAGAACACCCTGGCAGCGCTCGCCGATCTCGGTCAGCGCATCCTGATCGTCGGTTGCGACCCCAAGGCCGACTCCACCCGCCTGATGCTGCACGCAAAGGCGCAGGACACTATCCTTTCGCTCGCCGCTGAGGCCGGTTCGGTCGAGGACCTCGAGCTCGAGGATGTGATGAAGATCGGATACAAGGATATCCGCTGCGTTGAATCCGGCGGCCCTGAGCCGGGCGTCGGCTGCGCAGGCCGCGGCGTCATCACCTCGATCAACTTCCTCGAGGAAAACGGCGCGTATGACGACATCGACTATGTCTCCTACGACGTGCTCGGTGACGTTGTGTGCGGCGGCTTCGCCATGCCGATCCGCGAGAACAAGGCGCAGGAAATCTACATCGTCATGTCCGGCGAGATGATGGCCATGTATGCCGCCAACAACATCTCCAAGGGCATTCTCAAATATGCCAATTCCGGCGGCGTGCGCCTGGGCGGCCTGATCTGCAACGAGCGTCAGACTGACAAGGAGCTGGAGCTGGCGGAGAACCTGGCCAAGAAGCTGGGCACCGAGCTCATCCACTTCGTGCCGCGCGATAACATCGTGCAGCATGCAGAGCTGCGCCGCATGACCGTGATCGAATATGCGCCCGACAGCAACCAGGCGAACGAGTATCGCCAGCTCGCGCAGAAGATTCACGACAATGCCGGCAAGGGCATCATCCCGACGCCGATCAGCATGGACGAGCTCGAGGACATGCTGATGGAGCATGGCATCATGAAAGCCATCGACGAGACCCAGGTCGGCCTGACCGCGGAGCAACTCGCGGTTTAAGCCCGGTAATTCCGGCCCTTCCCTTCGACACTTACCCCCGTCGGGGGAGGGCCGGGACTTCGGGACTGCAGGATCAAGCAGGAGTACGAACAATGAGCGTGTCAGAGACAACCGATGTCGCAGCCGTCAAGGAACGGAACCGGGCGCTGATCCAGGAAGTCCTGGAAGTGTATCCGGAAAAATCGAAGAAGCGCCGCGCCAAGCACCTCAATGTGCATGAAGAAGGCAACAGCGATTGCGGCGTGAAATCCAACATCAAGTCGATCCCCGGCGTCATGACCATTCGTGGCTGCGCTTATGCGGGTTCGAAGGGTGTGGTCTGGGGTCCGATCAAGGACATGATCCACATCAGCCACGGGCCTGTGGGCTGCGGTCAATATAGCTGGGCCGCCCGCCGCAACTATTATATCGGCACGACCGGTATCGACACTTTCGTGACGATGCAGTTCACTTCCGATTTCCAGGAAAAGGACATCGTCTTCGGCGGTGACAAGAAGCTCGCCAAGATCATGGACGAGATTCAGCTGCTCTTCCCGCTGAACAAGGGCATCACCGTTCAGTCGGAATGCCCGATCGGGCTGATCGGCGACGATATCGAAGCCGTATCCAAGTCCAAGAGCAAGGAATATGACGGCAAGACCATCGTGCCTGTGCGGTGCGAAGGTTTCCGCGGCGTGTCCCAGTCTTTGGGCCACCATATCGCCAACGACGCTGTGCGCGACTGGGTGTTTGACAAGCAGGACGACAAGCCTGCCGCTTTCGAGCCCACACCCTATGACGTCGCGATCATCGGCGACTACAACATTGGCGGCGATGCCTGGTCCTCGCGCATTCTGCTTGAGGAAATGGGTCTGCGCGTGATCGCCCAATGGTCTGGCGATGGTTCCATCGCGGAGCTGGAAGCGACGCCCAAGGCGAAGCTCAACGTGCTCCACTGCTACCGCTCGATGAACTACATCTCGCGGCACATGGAAGAGAAATACGGTATTCCATGGGTGGAATATAATTTCTTCGGCCCGTCCAAGATCGAGGAATCGCTGCGCAAGATCGCCAGCCATTTCGACGACAAGATCAAGGAAGGCGCTGAAGCCGTCATCGCCAAGTACAAGGTACTCACGGATGCCGTGATCGCCAAGTACAAGCCGCGCCTCGAAGGCAAGAAAGTCATGTTGTATGTCGGTGGCCTGCGCCCCCGTCACGTGATCGGCGCCTATGAAGATCTCGGCATGGAAGTCGTCGGCACCGGATATGAATTCGGCCATAATGACGACTATCAGCGCACCGCCCAGCATTATGTGAAGGACGGCACGCTGATCTACGACGACGTGACCGGCTATGAGTTCGAGAAGTTCGTCGAGAAGGTCCAGCCGGACCTGGTCGGCTCGGGTATCAAGGAAAAATACGTCTTCCAGAAGATGGGCGTGCCTTTCCGCCAGATGCACAGCTGGGACTATTCCGGCCCTTATCACGGCTATGACGGCTTCGCGATCTTCGCCCGCGACATGGACATGGCGATCAACTCGCCGGTCTGGAAGATGGCGCCGACCCCATGGAAGCAGGGGCCGGAGGACTAAGCAATCGCTGCTGAATAACCCGATCCAGTGTGGCGGCGGCTAGGAGGTTGTCGCCGCCCGCTGGATACCAGATCCAACCGATTATGACAGGAGGCTAGCATGCCGCAGAATGCAGACCAGGTGCTCGACCATTTCGAGCTCTTTCGCCAGCCCGAATATAAGGACATGCTGGCCAAGAAGAAGGCAGAATTTGAACAGCCCGTGGAGGCCGAAGAGGTCGCTCGCGTACGCGAATGGGCCAAGACCGAGGAATATAAGGACCTCAACTTCTCCCGCGAGGCGCTGACCGTTAATCCGGCCAAAGCCTGCCAGCCGCTCGGCGCTGTATTCGTCGCCGCCGGTTTTGAGAAGACCCTGCCATTTGTGCATGGCAGCCAGGGTTGCGTCGCCTATTACCGCTCGCACTTCACTCGTCACTTCAAGGAGCCGACAAGCTGCGTCTCCTCGTCGATGACCGAAGATGCAGCCGTGTTCGGCGGTCTCAACAATATGGTCGATGGCCTGGCCAACGCTTATAATCTTTACCAGCCCAAGATGATTGCTGTGTCGACCACATGCATGGCGGAAGTGATCGGCGACGATCTCAACGCCTTCATCAAGACGGCCAAGGAAAAGGGCAGCGTTCCGCAGGAATTCGACGTTACCTTTGCCCATACGCCTGCTTTCGTCGGCAGCCACATCACCGGCTATGACAATGCCATGAAGGGCGTGCTGGAGCATTTCTGGGACGGCAAGGCCAAGACGGCAGAGCCGCTCAAGCGCAAGGCCAACAAGAAGATCAACTTCCTGGGCGGTTTCGACGGCTACACGGTCGGCAATAATCGCGAGATCAAGCGCATCTTCGACATGATGAATGTCCAGTACACAATGCTGTGCGATCCCAGCGAGGTATGGGATACGCCGACCGATGGCGAGTTCCGCATGTATGACGGCGGTACCACGCTGGAAGACGCGGCCAATGCCATCCACGCCAAGGCGACCATTTCGATGCAACAATATTGCACCGAAAAGACCCTGCCTTTCATCGAGGCGCATGGTCAGGAAGTAAAGGCGTTCAACCACCCTGTCGGTGTGGAAGCGACCGACGAGTTCATCATGGAAGTCGCTCGCCTTACCGGCGTCGAAATTCCCGAGGAACTGGCCAAGGAACGCGGTCGTCTGGTCGACGCGATTGCGGACTCGAACGCCCATATCCACGGCAAGAAGTTCGCCATCTATGGCGATCCCGACCTTTGCTATGGTCTGGCCAAGTTCGTCATGGAACTGGGCGGGGAACCCGTCGTCGTGCTCGCCACCAATGGCGGCAAGGCATGGGCTGCCAAGATGCAGGAGCTGTTCGACAGCTCGCCCTTTGGCGCGAACTGCAAGGCCTATCCGGGTAAGGATCTCTGGCACATGCGCAGCCTGCTGTTCACCGAGAAGCCGGATTTCCTGATTGGCAACACCTACGGAAAATATCTGGAGCGCGACACCGGAATTCCGTTGATCCGCATCGGCTTCCCGATCTTCGATCGCCACCACAAGCACCGCTATCCGGTGTGGGGCTATCAGGGCGGGCTCAACGTGCTGGTGACCATCCTCGACCGTATCTTCGAGCATATGGACGCCACCACCAACGTGCCTGCCAGCACGGACTATAGCTACGACATCATTCGCTGACCTGGGGGGCATTCGCAGCGGGAGCACCAAGGCCGGGTTCGAGAAGGAAACGCAGAGATGACCAACCTTAACCAGACCATCCAAGACGTCTTCAACGAACCCGGCTGCGGTAAAAATCAGAACAAGTCCGAAAAGGAACGCAAAAAGGGTTGCACCAAGCAACTCCAGCCTGGAGGCGCGGCGGGGGGCTGCGCCTTCGACGGCGCCAAGATAGCGCTGCAGCCGATTACCGATGTGGCGCATCTCGTCCATGGCCCAATCGCCTGCGAGGGCAATAGCTGGGACAATCGCGGGGCTGCTTCGTCAGGTGCGCAAACCTATCGTACCGGCTTCACCACCGATATGGTGGAGCACGACATCGTCTTCGGTGGTGAGAAACATCTCTACAAGGCGGTGAAAGAGATCATCACCAAATATGATCCGCCCGCCGTGTTCGTCTATCAGACTTGCGTACCCGCGATGATAGGCGACGATATCGACGCGGTGTGCAAAGCTGCCTCGGAGAAATTCGGCACGCCATGCATCCCCATTAACTCGCCAGGCTTTGTCGGCCCGAAGAATCTCGGCAACAAGCTCGCGGGTGAGGCGCTATTGAAGCACGTAATCGGTACGGTCGAGCCGGAATATACCACGCCCTACGACATCAACATCATCGGCGAGTATAATCTCTCCGGCGAGCTGTGGCAGGTAAAGCCGCTGCTCGACGAGCTGGGCATCCGCATCCTGTCCTGCATTTCCGGCGATGCGCGTTACAAGGAAGTGGCCTGGTCGCATCGCGCGAAGGCGGCGATGATGGTGTGCTCCAAGGCGATGATCAACGTCGCCCGCAAGATGGAGGAGCGCTACGGCATCCCCTTTTTCGAGGGCAGTTTTTACGGCATTGGCGACATGTCTGATAGCTTGCGCGAGATCGCGCGGCTGCTGATCGAGCGCGGCGCGGACCCCGAGTTGATGGATCGCACCGAAGCGGTAATCGCGCGTGAGGAAGCCCGCGCATGGGACCGCATTGAGCCCTATAAACAGCGGCTATCGGGCAAGAAGGTCTTGCTCATCACCGGCGGTGTCAAAAGCTGGTCGGTGGTCGCCGCGCTTCAGGAAGCCGGGATGGAAATCGCTGGCACTTCGGTCAAGAAATCGACGAAAGAGGACAAGGAGAAGGTCAAGAAGCTGATGGGCGACGACGCCCATATGTTCGATGATCTGACGCCTCGCGAAATGTATCGCAAATTGAAGACCGCCGAAGCCGACATCATGCTCTCGGGCGGTCGCAGCCAGTTCATTGCATTGAAGGCCGGCATGCCCTGGCTCGATATCAACCAGGAGCGGCACTACGCCTATGCCGGTTATCACGGCATGGTCGAACTGGTGCACGAGATCGACCGCACGCTTTCCAACCCGATGTGGGAGCAGGTGCGCGCCCGTGCGCCTTGGGAAGAAGAAGGCGGCGAAAGCTGGGAAACGCGCGCGATGGCGGAGCCGGAAACCGAAGCAGCGCCTTCGGTGGCTGAGCTTTCGCCCGATGAGCAGGAAGCCGCGCGCCGCGCCACTGGCGTCTGCGTTTGCAAGGGCGTCAACACCGGAACCCTCGAGGACGCCGTTCATGCCGGCTGCTCGACCCTTGGCGACGTGGCCGCCGCCACTGGTGCCTCCACCGGATGTGGCGGCTGCGCGCCCTTTGTCCAGCGGATCGTGAACCGGGTTTCGCGCTCCGATGGCGTAAATGTGCAGGAGGCGGCGTGACATGGCCGAACTGATCAAATCTGGGAAAGCCTGTACGGTCAATCCGCTCAAGATGAGCCAGCCGATTGGCGGTGCGCTCGCCTATATGGGGATGCGCGGGGCAATGCCGCTGCTGCATGGCAGTCAGGGCTGCACCAGCTTCGGCCTCGTTCTTTTCGTGCGTCATTTCCGTGAGGCGATCCCGCTCCAGACGACAGCGATGTCCGAGGTTGCGACGGTGCTAGGCGGTTACGAGAATGTCGAGCAGGCGATCATCAATATCGCCAACAAGACCAAGCCGGAGATCATCGGCATCTGCTCGACCGGCGTCACCGAGACCAAGGGCGACGATGTGCCGGGCTTCATCCAGCTCTTCCGGCAGAAGCACCCGGAATATGACCATATCGCGCTGGTCTATGCCTCGACGCCCGATTTCAAGGGCGCGTTTCAGGATGGATGGACGAAGGCGGTAACGGCGCTGGTCGAGGGTCTGGTTGAGCCGCGTGGCGAGGGCGTCGCCATTGATCCGGCGCGCGTCAACATATTGCCCGGCTGCCATATCACGCCGGGCGATATCGACGAACTGCGTGACATATTCGAGGCGTTCGGTCTCGTGCCGACATTCCTGCCCGATCTGTCGGGTTCGCTCGACGGGCATATCCCGGAAGATTTCACGCCGACCACGCTGGGCGGTACTGGCGTCGACGAAGCCCGCGCCATGGGCCGCGCCGCATGGACGGTTGCGATTGGCAAGCAGATGCGCGGTGCCGCGGAGGCGCTGGAGCGCAAGGCGGGCGTGCCGTTCCGTCTGTTCGACCGGCTGACGGGCCTCGCCGCGAACGACGCCTTTATCTCCTTCCTCTCCGACATTAGCGGGCGGCCTGTCCCGAACAAATATCGCCGTCAGCGCGGTCAGCTGGTCGATGCGATGCTAGACGGGCATTTCCACATCGGCGGGCGCAGGGTCGCTATAGGCGCGGAGCCCGACCTGCTCTACACTGTTGGCTCCTTTCTGCATGAAATGGGTGCGGTGATTTCCGCCGCAGTCACCACCACTTCCTCGCCCATGAATATACTGCTTCCGGCTGAAGAAGTGCTGATCGGTGATCTGGAGGACCTGGAAGCACGCGCAGAGGACGCGGACCTGCTTATCACGCATAGCCATGGGCGGCAGGCGGCAGCGCGGCTGCATGTGCCCTTCTTTCGCATGGGATTGCCGATGTTCGATATGCTGGGTGCGGGTCATCAGGTCAGCGTCGGCTATCGTGGCACGCGCGACCTCATCTTCGCCATCGGCAATCTGCTGATGCACGCGCACCAGTCGCATCTGCCCACACCCGACACCTGGCGCGAATATCCTTCGGCGCTTCCCGTTCCTCCAGCACAGGAGACAGTGCAATGAAAGTTGCTTTCGCTACGCAGGATCTCAAGCGCATCGACGCGCATTTCGGATGGGCCAAGCAGATCGCCATCTATGATCTCGAACCTGACGGCTATGCGCTCGACAAGGTTGTCGAATTTGAGGGCGACCTCAAGGAAGATGGCGATGAGGACAAGCTCGCCCCCAAGCTGGAGGCGATCAAGGATTGCTCGATCCTCGTCGTCGCGGCCATCGGCGGATCGGGCGCGGCACGCGTGGTTGCGCAGAACATCCACCCGATGAAGGTGAACGAGCCCGAACCGATCGAGGGCATGCTGGAAAAGCTCCAGAAGGTCTTGAAGGGCACGCCGCCGCCATGGCTGCGCAAGGTAATGGCCAAGGGCCAGACCAAGGCGCTCGATTTTGAAGATGAGGACGCATGATCATGACCGATACTGTACTCGACACGCCCGCAATCGAAGGATTCGCCAGTGAACTGGTCGCGCAGATCCGCGCGCAGGACACGCATGGCGCGTGGGACCGTAAAAGTGACAGCGAGCTGCTCGAACCCTTCATCGTCGACAAGGAGAAGCGCCGCGCGATCCCGATCATCGGCGATCCCGACCCCGACACGCTCTGGCGGCTGGAGCTTTATTATGGCGCGCTGTGCCTCGCCATCGAGCGCCGCTGCGGCACCATGGTCAGCCCGATGATGAAGATGAGCCACGAAGGTTTCGGTCGCATGGTGATGATGGCGGGCCGCCTCATCGTCTACACCAAGTCGCTGCGCGACGTGCACCGCTTCGGCTTCGACAGCATCGAAAAGCTGAATGTCGAGGCTGACAAGGTCATCAGCGCGGCCATCGGCATGATCGAGAAATTCCCCGAAGTCGTGAACTATTGAGGAGGCAGTATGATGAGCGATGTCGAAACCCTGAAGGCCGAGGTCAAGAAGGCTTCGGCGCGCGCCATGCAGGCCAAGATGGACCTGCATGACCTTTCCGAAGAACTGCCCCAGGGCATTGAGAATGTGATGGAAGTGGCGGAGCGTACGCGTGACGCTTATGCCTTGCTTGCCGCGAAGAAAGCCGAACTCAAGAAGATGGAGGCGATGACATGACAGCGGCATCGACAACGGCACTGACAAGGGGCGGCCGCGAATGGACGCCGGAATATCTGATCTCCATCGACCCTGAAGTCTGTATCGGCTGCGGTCGCTGTTTCAAGGTGTGCGGGCGCGGCGTAATGACGCTTGCCGGGCTTACCGAAGACGGAGAACTTGTCGCCGACGACGAGGATGACGACGAGATCGTCAAGCGGATCATGGCGATGGATGATGCCGACGCCTGCATCGGCTGCGGCGCCTGCGCCCGCGTATGCCCGACCAACTGTCAGACCCACGCTGCCGAATGATGGCGAAGTTGAACGCGGAGGGCATTTATACGCGTTTGACCGGCCATGGCATCGCCCATGGTAGCGACCCGTTCGACCTCCATATGATTGCGTGCATTCTTGCGCTCGCCGCTCAGGAGGCGCGTGAGGAGAAAACGAGCTGGGCGGCGGGGCTGGGGCTGGAGAGCTGGGAAATGCGCGCTCTGTTCATGGCGCTGTTCCCTAGCGCTATAGATCTGCTGGAGGGTGTGCCGCTTGATCCGGGCGAAGCGCCGGACGAAGAAAGCGCCTTGCGGGACATTCTCTGGTATAACAGTGCTGGGTCCGGCACGCTCTCCCGCCTACTTGTCAAGATCATCGCGCGCCGCTGCCAGCGGCCTAATCACCTGTGGCAGGACCTGGGGTTCAGCGGCCGGTTCGAGCTTTCGGCACTGATGTTGCGCCATTATCCGCGTCTCGCCGAACGTAATATCAATGATATGAAATGGAAGAAATTCTTCTATCGGATGATCTGTTCCTCGACCGGCTTTTCGCTCTGTGTCGCGCCGGTATGCAGTGAATGCGACGATTTCGACGAATGTTTCGGCGATGAGGATGGAGAGTCACTGCTTGCCCGGATGGGCAATGAAAAAGCCATGTCTCCAAATGAGGTGCGCAAATGAGCGAAGACGATATCAGGGCGATGGTGCTGCGCTTTTATGAACTTTCGCTGAAAGATGATCTGCTCGGCCCCATGTTTCGCGCAACCATATCCGATTTCGACGAGCATTATGGCATCGTACAGGATTTCTGGTCGCATGCGCTGCTGGGAACCGACCGGTACAAGCGCGGCACGCCCTATACGCACCATCTTAAACTGACAGTGGAAGAGGCGCATTTCGACCGCTGGATGGCGGCGTTTACGCAGGCGGCGCGCGAATGCCTGCCGCCCGAGGGCGCGGAAATGGCGCTGAAGCGCGCCGCGCATATGACGCAATCGTTCAAGATGGGCATGCTACCCTTGCCGGAGCCCAAGTCGCGGGCTGCGACGGTGGCAAGCCATGGCTGAGATCATGGAGCGCTTCGCCATATGTCACCTAAACGACATACCCAGCCGGCAGGCGCGGGGTTTTGTGCTCGCGCGCCGCGATGATGATGGCACAGTGCGCTCCTGGCTCATCTTCGTGTTGCGCTGGGGCAAACAGGTGCTGGGTTATGAGAATGCTTGCCCGCATGAGGGTGTTCATCTGGACTGGGAGCGCGATCAGTTTCTCGACGGTGACGGCATGCGCATCCAGTGCGGCAAGCATGGTGCCCTGTTCGATTTCGGCACTGGCGAATGCGTGGCCGGCCCTTGCATGGGCGAGCGGCTGATACCTGTGCCGCTGGTCGTCGATGAGGATGACGACATATGCGTCGTGGGTGTCACGCTGGAAGAGGATGACGACTTCGATAGCGGGCAGGGGGTCGAATAGCGCCCTCAAGTCAGCCGGGGGTGACCGTCTGCACCACCTCGAAGCCCTCGAACTGCGGCGGACCGGCATAGAGCGGCTTGCTGCCTCCCGCTCCTGCATGCGCCTTACGGAAAGCTTCGGATGTGGTCCAGGCCTCGAAATCCGCTTTCGACCGCCAGATAGTGTGGGATGCGAACAGTATATGGTCTTCGCTGGATGGTCCGCGCAGCAAATGAAACTCAACAAAGCCCGGAACTTCATCGAGATAGCTGTCTCGGCTTTTCCACATTTGCTCGAAGGCCGCTTCTTCGCCGGGCAGCACCCGGAACCGGTTCATGGCGATAAACATCATTCTCTCCTCTTGGTGTCGTCAGACGGATAGGGCATCCGCCAGCTCGGCGATGACAGTCCAGCCCACCGTTCCGGTGGGGTCCTGACGGCGCAGCACTCTCAGCATGGCCTCCGCGTCGGCAAAGCGCTCGCTTTTAAGCGCGATGAAAGCCAAAGCTTTCAATGTATAGAGCGCGAAGCGGCCCGGTTCGCTCATCGCCAGCGGGCTATCGAGCCACTGCCGCCAATCGGCGGGCCAACACGCTTGCCGTGCGGCTTCCTCCAATCCTGCCTCTGCGACTATTCGCGCTGCGTTCAGCCGGCCACTATAGCAATGGATCTTGTAGAGGCAGAAATAGGTTGGCAGGACCGAGCGGTCGAGCGCCATTGCCTCCCGGAACAGATCGTCGGCCATGGACTTGTCTGTGCGATAAGCCGCGACGCCCCGCTGCAACAGGGCGTCCACGGCGGGGGGCAGGTCGCCGAAACCGACAAGGCCGTCCATCGAATTTTCGATGTCAGCCACCCCGGCGCTCATACCGGGCGGTTCTCGTTGCGGTTGCGCACCGGCTCCATCGCTGCAACACCGTCTTCATAGCTGATTTCAGGATAGTCTGCCTTGAACTCAGCCAGCTTGTCGATCACGGCCTGCAGCTTCCCGGCGCCGCCCAGTTTCTTGATGTCATTCTTTTCGAGGCCGACAAGCTCCAGCGCTTCCTTCCATACCGTCGATTCATCGAGCGGCAGTACATACGCCATGACGCCATCACCCAGTGGCACGCGATATTTTTTCAGAAAGTCGATATTGTTGACGAAGAAAACATAGGTGCCTTCGGCATCTATATAGGGCGCGAGCACCTCCGACACGTCCTTCAGCCAGGCGAAATTATGCAGATAGGCGGCGATGACCGGCATCTTGCCGCTCTCGGCATCGGCAACCGCCAGCACCTGCTCCAGCGAATATTCCGGCGGGCGCGCTTCATCAGCAACCTGCTCCTGAAAGGCGAGCGCGATATCGCCGCGAAAACCGAACTGGCCCGCCTTGGGCATGGCCTCTTTCAATACTGCATTGCGAAGACGCTTTTGCGCCTCCAGCTCCCCCAGGCAGGTATCTTCAAGTTTGAGCTGCTCCATCGTCGTCATTGAGTATCTCCCTATGTGCATTGTGCATGGGAGCACATGCAGGAAACGGGCCGTTTTTCATTAGCGACTGAAATGCGACCATAAGGCCTTCCCGGCCATCGGCAGCGATGTGTGCAATGCAACAAAAGCGGCTGTCGAAAATGTGACGAAGCCGACAAAGCGCAAGACAATCCATTGAGGTGAGACTGCCTCAAGCGCCGTCTTCCTACGTTTCCGCAGAATGGCACGGTCCTTGCTGAAATCTTAACACGGACAGATTTTCAACCTGGAGGCGAGATATGATCGTTCTGACAGAAAGCGCGGTAGATGCGGTCAGGACTGCTATTGCCAAGGCGGAGGAGCCCCCGGCGGGCCTCAGGATTCAGGTGCAGTCGGGCGGCTGCGCGGGCTTCCAGTACAAGATGGGCCTGGTGAAGGACCCGGACGCGAGCGACGCTGTTTTGGATTTCGACGAGGTTTCGGTTTTCATCGACGGCGCCAGCCAGCCGCTGCTGGCGGGAACCACGATTGATTTCGTCGTGGCCCTGGAAGGGTCCGGGTTCACTTTCGACAATCCCAATGCCGAGAGCAAATGCTCGTGCGGCAAATCATTCGGCTGAGGAGGAACAGAGCGATGTGGGACTATAGCGACAAGGTAAAGGAATATTTCTACAACCCCAAAAACTCCGGCGTTCTTGAGGATGCCAGCGGAGTGGGGGATGTCGGCGCGATCAGCTGCGGCGATGCGCTGCGCCTGATGATCAAGGTCGATGAGCCGACGCAGGTCATCACCGAGGCCAAGTTCCAGACCTTCGGCTGCGGTTCGGCCATTGCGTCGTCGTCGGCGCTGACCGAGATCATTATCGGCAAGACCATTGACGAGGCGATGAGCCTTACCAACCAGGACATCGCCGATTTCCTGGGCGGCCTTCCGCCGGAAAAGATGCACTGTTCGGTGATGGGTTATGAGGCCCTGCATGCCGCGGTTGCCAACTATCGCGGAGAGGTGTGGGAAGACGATCATGAAGAGGGCGCGCTGCTCTGCAAATGCTTCGGCATCGACGAGGGCATGATAGAGCGCACGGTTCGCCAGAACGGTCTCACCTCGATTGAGGAGATCACCAACTTCACGAAAGCGGGCGGCGGTTGCTCCACATGCGCGGAAGGGCTTGAGGAGGTACTGGAGCGCGTCAATGCCGAGATGGTTTCGGAAGGCGTGCTCGCCGCAGAGACGGCGTTCGACCGGACCCGCGCCGTGCAGCCCGTGCGGCGCAAGAAGAAGGACCTGGAACCGGTCGCCACCGGAAAGGCTCCGCTTACCACGCTGCAGAAAATCCGTCTCATCGAAGAGACTATCGAGACGATCCGCCCGACCCTGCAACGCGACGGCGGGGACTGTGAGCTGGTCGATGTCGATGGCAACCGCGTGATGGTGAAGCTCACCGGCGCCTGTGTCGGCTGTCAGCTCTCCGGCGCGACAATCGAAGGCGTGCAGGCAAAGCTGGTCGAGGCGGTGGGCGTACCGCTGCTCGTCATCCCGGTAGCCATGGTTCACTGAGCAGGAGGCGCGACGATGAAACCTGTTTATCTCGATAATAACGCCACTACCCGCACTGACCCTCAAGTTGTGGAAACGATGTTGCCGTTCTTCACCGAACAGTTTGGCAATGCGTCGTCCATGCATGCATTTGGTGCGGATGTGGGTTCCGCGCTCGCCAAATCGCGCAAGCAGATTCAGGCATTGCTCGGCTCCGAGTTCGATCATGAGATCGTTTTTACCTCGGGGGGTACCGAAGCCGATAATGCGGCGATCCTTTCCGCGCTCCAGACCCAGATCGGGCGCAAGGAAATCATCACGTCGGCGGTCGAGCATCCTGCGGTGCTGAGCCTCGTCGCACATCTCGAAAAGACGCAGAATATTACGGTTCACATCATTGGTGTGGACGCGATGGGCCGTCTCGATATGGAAGCCTATCGCAAGGCGCTTGGGCCCAAGACCGCGATCGTTTCGATCATGTGGGCGAACAACGAAACCGGCACCATCTTCCCGGTCGAAGAGCTCGCGCAGATGGCACATGAGGCCGGAGCCTTGTTCCATACCGATGCGGTGCAGGCCGTGGGCAAAGTGCCGATGAACCTGGCGGAGAGCGAGATCGACATGCTCTCTCTTTCCGGTCACAAGTTGCACGGCCCCAAGGGTATCGGTGCGCTTTATGTGCGCAAGGGCGTGCGCTTTCGTCCGCTGGTACGCGGCGGACACCAGGAACGCGGCCGCCGGGCGGGCACAGAGAATGTCCCTGCGATCATCGGCCTTGGCCGCGCCGCCGAGCTGGCGCTGGAGCATATGCAGGATGAGCAGACGCGCGTTGCCGCGATGCGTGACCGGCTGGAAGAAGGGCTGCTCGCCAGCATCCCCAATTGCTTTGTCACCGGCGATGCCACCAGCCGCTTGCCCAACACCTGCAATATCGCGTTCGAATATATCGAGGGCGAGGCGATCCTGCTGCTCATGAATAAGGAAGGCATTGCCGCCTCCTCGGGCTCGGCCTGCACCTCGGGCTCGCTGGAACCCAGCCATGTGCTGCGCGCGATGGACATCCCCTACACGGCGGCGCACGGCGCGATCCGCTTTTCGTTGAGCCGCGAGACGACCGATGAAGATGTCGACCGTGTGCTCGAGGTCATGCCGTCGGTCATCGCCAAGCTGCGCGAGATGTCGCCTTTCTGGCGCGAGCGTGAGGTGCGCGAGGGCGCGTTCAACCCAACCTATGCATGAGGTCAAAGATCGAGGAGTGCGTACTATGACCAGTCTCCTACCCGTCATCATCAACGACAGCACACTGCGCGACGGCGAGCAGGCGCCCGGCGTTGCCTTCACCGCGATGGAGAAGATCGCCATAGCAGTGGCGCTTGACGATGCTGGCGTCGATGAGATCGAGGCCGGTATCCCGGCAATGGGTAGCGAGGAGATTGCGACATTAAGCGCGATTGTCGAGGCCGTGGAGCATGCAGAGGTCATTGCTTGGTGCCGGATGACGCAGAAGGATGTCGATGCCGCGCTGCTGAGCGGTGTTGGCCGCGTCCATCTTTCCGTCCCCGTGTCGGACCGCCAGATCAAGGCCAAGTTCGGCACCGGTCGGCAGGCTGTGCTGAGGCGCATCGGCAAGATGGTTCGTTACGCGGTCAGCAAGGGTCTGCGCGTATCGGTCGGTGGTGAAGATGCCAGCCGGGCGGACCTCGACTTTCTGAAGCGGGTGGTGGTCGTGGCCGAGGACGCAGGCGCGCACCGCTTCCGTTATGCCGATACGCTGGGCGTGCTTGATCCCTTTGCAACATATGAAATTTTCCGCGCGCTGTGTGCCGAGACCGACATGGAGCTGGAGTTTCACGGTCATGACGATCTGGGCCTTGCCACCGCCAATACGCTGGCGTCGATCCGTGGCGGCGCGACCCATGCAAGCGTGTGTGTGCTGGGCCTTGGTGAGCGGGCAGGCAATGCGGCGCTTGAGGAAGTGGTAACCGCGCTGCGTGAGACACAGGGCAGGGAAACCGGCGTTTCACTTGCTCAGCTAGGCGGCCTGGCCGAAATGGTTGCAGTGGCTGCCGGGAGGCCCATTCCGGAATCCAAGTCGATTGTCGGGGGCAGCGTTTTCGCCCACGAAAGCGGTATTCATGTCTCCGGCTTGCTGCGTGATGCGGGCACCTATCAGGCGCTCGATCCGGTACAGTTCGGCCGTGAGCAGACCATCGTGCTCGGCAAGCATAGCGGTGGCGCCTCCATTCGCTCGATGCTTCGCTCGATAGGTCTGGAGAGCGACCATCAGCGCATTACGGAAATTCTGGCGCAGGTGCGGGAACGCGCGACCAGCGCAAAGCGGGCGGTCAGCCTCGATGAACTGGCGGAGTTCCACGCGGCACTGCCGGTGGCCAACGGGTCGCCACGCCTTTCAGGGGTGGTTCAGTGACGGAAGCACTCGCCTTGCCCCACACGCCGGATCAAAGGGTGGAACGCCGCTCCTTGGCCGCCGCCATTCGCGACGATATCGGTTGCGTTGCGGCGCGTGATCCGGCGGCGGGTGGGGTGCTGGAGATCGTTCTCACCTATCCGGGCGTGCACGCCATCATCTGGCACCGCATTGCCAGCCGCCTCTGGCGAAAAGGCTGGCGCTTTACGGCGCGCTTTCTCTCCTGGCTGGCACGCGCGCTGACCAATGTCGACATCCATCCCGGGGCGACCATCGGCCGCCGCTTCTTCATAGACCATGGTGCGGGCGTCGTGATCGGCGAGACAGCGGAAATTGGCGACGACGTAACACTCTATCACGGCGTGACGCTGGGCGGCACGAGCTGGGCGCCGGGCAAGCGCCACCCGACTATAGAAGATGGCGTTCTTGTCGGCTGTGGGGCCAAGATTTTGGGGCCTGTCACGATAGGCGCTGGCGCGCGCGTCGGTGCGAACAGCGTTGTCGTCGACACGGTGCCGCCGCGCATGACCGTGATCGGCATTCCGGGTCGCATCGTCGTTGACCCCCGTGAGCGGCGTATTGTCGGCGGGCGCATCGACCTGTCGCATCACCTGATGCCGGACCCTGTGGGAGAAGCGCTTTCCGAGCTGATCGACCGGATTGATTTTCTCGAAGCGCGGCTTGCCCATCGCGACGCGCGTGATCGCGGAGAGGAGGAACATGATGAGTGTGCTTGAGCATCTTGAGGGGCTGTCGAGCGCCGAGGATTTCTTCGATTATCTCGGCGTTCCCTATCAACCTGAGATCGTTCGCGTCGCCCGGCTGCATATCATGCGGCGTATGGGACAATATTTGCGGGGCAGCGAGGTCGAGGGCGCCCTTGAAGCGGCCGATGACGCAACGCTGTTTGCACTCTGCCGCGAGCATCTTGAGCAGGCCTATGCCGATTTCGTCGCTTCCTCGCCGATCGCCGAGCGTGTGTTCAAGGTGCATCAGGAAGCGATCGCGCCAAAGCCCGAACCGCAAAAGCCATTCGTTCCTCTGTCCTCTCTGGCTGTGGAGTAGAGACCATGCATATCGTCGTCTGCATCAAACAGGTTCCCGACAGCGCACAGATCCGCGTTCATCCGGTGACGAACACGATCATGCGCCAGGGTGTGCCGACCATCATCAACCCCTATGACCTGTTCGCGCTGGAAGAGGCGTTGCGCCTGCGCGACGCGATGGGCGGAGAGGTGACGGTGCTGACCATGGGGCCGCCGACCGCCGCGGACTCGTTGCGCAAGGCGCTTGCTTTCGGTGCGGATCGCGCTGTGCTGCTGACCGATCGCTATTTCGCCGGATCGGATACGCTGGCGACCAGCTATGCGCTGTCGATGGCGCTCACCAAGATCGCCAGCGAGTTCGGCAAGCCGGAGATCATCTTCACGGGCAAGCAGACCATCGACGGCGATACGGCGCAGGTAGGGCCTGGTATCGCGAAACGGCTCGATTATAACCAGCTCACCTATATTTCGCGTATCGTCGAGACCGATGTGGCGAAGGGAGAGATCACCGTCGAGCGGCGCGCGGAGGGTGGCATTCAGCTGCTCAAGACGAAAATGCCCGCACTCATCACCATGCTGGAAGCGACCAACGAGATGCGGCGCGGCGCCATTGAAACAGCGCTGAAGGCTGCGCGTGCGGAAGTCGTGACATGGAATGCCGAGGCGGTCGGGATCGAGGACCTCACCAAATGCGGGCTGCGCGGCTCGCCGACCATCGTCAAGCGCGTGTTCGCACCCGAAGCGCGCAGCGAAAAGGCGCAGCTGGTTGAGGTTGACGGTGATGCGGGCGCAAAGGCGGAAGCGCTCATTGCAGAGATTTTCGGGCGGGCGCCTGCGGTCGAGGACGACATGCGCGAGTTCGCGGCGACCCATCATTGATCGGCACTATTTGCGGAAAGGAGCAATGCGATGACTGATAAACCAAAAGCAGCTCCGCCGGCCGCCGGCGGGCGGGCCAATACCAAGAAGGAGCTGCCGGAGCATTTCAAGGCCTACAAGCATGTGTGGGTGGCCGTTGAGATAGAGCACGGCCAGGTTCACAGCGTTTCGTTCGAGCTGCTGGGCGAGGGGCGCAAGCTTGCCGACAAGCGCGGGGTTGAGCTGGCCGCTGTCCTCACGGGGGATGATCGCGCCACGCTTGATGCTGCCGCTGCTCAGGCTTTCGAATATGGCGCGGATGTCGCCTATATCGTCTGTCACCCGACGCTGGCGCATTATCGCAACGAGGTCGCCACCACGGTGATGACCGACCTCGTCAACACCTACAAGCCGGAGATATTGCTGCTGGGCGCGACCAATCTGGGCCGTGATCTCGCCGGATCGGTGGCGACGACGCTCAAGACCGGGCTCACGGCCGATTCAACCGCGCTGGAGATCGACGACGATGGTTCGCTTGCGGCGACCCGCCCAACATTCGGCGGCTCGCTGCTCTGCACGATCTTTACGTTGAACTTCCGCCCGCAAATGGCGACCGTGCGTCCGCGCGTCATGGCGATGCCGGAGGCCGAGCCGGGCCGTACAGGACGCATCATCGAGCATCCGCTGGAGCTGAACGAAGATGATATCGTCACCAAGGTGCTCAAGTTCATCGCCGACAGCGAAAGCGACACGGCGCAGCTGCCCTATGCGGATATCGTGGTTGCGGGCGGGCTCGGTCTCCAGTCGGAGGAGAATTTCCAGCTTGTGAAAGAGCTCGCTGCCGTCATCGGTGCGGAATATGGCGGCTCGCGACCGCTGGTGCAGAAGGGCTGGATCACCGCCGACCGCCAGATTGGCCAGACCGGCAAGACTATCCGCCCGAAGCTCTATATCGCGGCGGGTATATCCGGCGCGATTCAGCATCGGGTTGGGGTAGAGGGCGCGGACCTGGTTGTCGCCATCAACACCGACCCCAACGCGCCCATTTTCGAATTCGCCCATCTGGGCATCGTTGCTGATGCCGTCACCCTATTGCCAGCATTGACCGAGGCATTTTCCAAGCGCCTTCGCGTCAACCGGCTGGCCGGATGAGAAAGGAGCAGGACCGTGATCGAAGAGAAATTTGACGCGATCGTTGTGGGAGCCGGCCCGTCCGGCAACGCCGCCGCCTATACGATGGCCAAGGAAGGGCTGAATGTACTGCAGATCGAGCGCGGGGAATATTCGGGCTCGAAGAATGTGCAGGGCGCGATCCTTTATGCCGATGCGCTGGAGAAGATTATCCCCAATTTCCGTGAGGAAGCACCGCTGGAGCGTCATGTCATCGAGCAGCGTATGTGGTCGATGGACGACAAGTCGCACACCGGCATGCATTACCGGTCCGATGACTTTAATGAGGAGAAGCCGAACCGCTATACGATTTTGCGCGCGCAGTTCGACAAATGGTTCTCGTCAAAAGTGCGTGAGGCAGGCGCGGTCCTGCTATGCGAAACCACCGTCACCGAACTGGTGAAAGATACACAAGGCAATGTAATCGGCGTGCGCACGGATCGCGGTAACGAACCAATCCTGGCCAATGTCGTCATTCTGGCCGAAGGCGTCAACGGTCTGGTCGGGCAACGCTCTGGCCTGCGGTCCGAGATCAAGCCGGATACTGTCGCGCTTGCTGTCAAGGAAATGCATTTCCTGCCACGCGAGACGGTCGAGGCGCGCTTCAACCTCAAGGGCAACGAGGGTGTTGTCATCGAAGCGATGGGCACAATCACCAAAGGCATGACCGGCACAGGCTTTCTCTACACCAATGAGGAATCTATCTCGGTTGGCATCGGTTGCATCGTTTCCGACATGAGCGAGTCCGGCGTCACGCCCTATGATCTGCTCGAGGCGTTCAAGGAGCATCCGTCGATCAAGCCGCTGCTGGAAGGCAGCGAGTGCAAGGAATATGCCGCCCACCTCATTCCCGAAGGCGGATACAAAGCTATTCCGCAGCTGGTGGGCGATGGCTGGATCGTCGTTGGCGATGCTGGCCAGTTCGTGAATGCGGTACATCGTGAAGGTTCGAACCTCGCCATGACAACCGGACGCATCGCCGCCGATACCGTGGTGTGGCTCACGCGCCGTAAGGAAGAAATGAGCAAGGCCAACTTTCTCGAATATGAAAAGCGGCTGGAGCAGACCTTCGTGATGAAGGACCTCAAGAAATATAAGGGTATTCCGGCCCTGCTTCATTCGAACAAGCAGAATTTCTTCGGCCTCTATCCCAAGCTGATCAGCGGCGCTCTCCAGACCTGGTTCCGGGTCGATGGCGTCGACAAGGTCAGCAAGGAGAAAGAGATTTTCCAGTCATTCCGTCGCAGCCGCACATTGCTGGGCATGATGGGTGACGCATTCAAGCTGGTGAGGGCATGGCGATGACACTTGTTGCGAAAGCTGCGGCGCCCGGCGTCAAGGTGGAAGAGAAACTCTTCCAGAACCGCTATCTGGTGGATGCGGGCAGGCCGCATATCCGGATCCGGACAGAGGGCAAACCGTCCCAGGAGCTGATCTCGATGATCTATATGTGCCCGGCTGGCTGTTACTCGCTCAGCGATACCGGCAAGGTCGAGCTGAGCGCTGATGGCTGTATGGAGTGCGGCACGTGCCGGATCGTGACGGCGCAGACTGGCGAGATCGAATGGAACTACCCGCGCGGGGGGTTCGGAGTGCTCTATAAATTCGGCTGAGAACAGGCGGGGGACGGCCTGTCACAATGTTGCATGTGCGAGGCTGCTGGGCCTGTTGTATCAATTCAGGCCATTATTATCACAGATTTCCGGGATTTATTGCACGATATGTCGATTCTGCGCTTGCGAATTTCGCGCATTACTGAGAACATTGTAACACGATTCGGCCAGCCACATGATGATCGGTGCTGGACGAAAGCAATCGACAAGCAAAATAGATTGGGAGAGTTGCGCCTGCCGGAAGGGAGGAGGTGCGATGATCGCGTCACATGAAGCGAAAGCAGCCATACCCCCAGCGCATATGCTGACCCATACTCGTGCCGATATCGCGTTGCGGGGTGTTTACGAGATTTCCAAAATTCTGGTCACACCAGACCGTCTTGAGCGCATGCTTGCCAATGTGCTCACATTATTGTCGAGCTTTCTGGATATGCATCATGGCATATTCGCGCTGCTGGATGACGACGGTGAGCCCCGAAGCGTCGTCGGCATCGGCTGGCGCGAGGAGCAGGCGCATGAGTATTTCGGCCGCCTGCCGGAGCGTGCGGTCGGACAGATCGTCACCACCGGCATGCCTGTTGTTGTCAGCAATATCAGCACGAGTCCGCTCTTTGCCGATTGGGAGCCTGAAGAGGGTGTTGCCGAGGATAGTCGAGTTTCCTTTCTGGGGGTGCCGATCAAGGATCGCGACAAGGTAATCGGGACGCTTACCATCGAGCAGATCTGGGGCAGTGAGAGCACGTATCATTCGGCTGACGAAGATGTGCGTTTTCTAACCATGGTCGCCAATCTGGTTGGCCAGACGGTGCGGTTGATGGGTGTAATCGGCAGGGACCGGGAGCGTCTGCTGGAGCGGCAAAGGCTGCTTGAAAAAGAATTGTCCGGCAGTTCGGCGGCATCGAAGAAGTTCGAGTCCAACGATATTCTGGGTGAAAGCCCAGCTATTCGCGCAGTGCTGGATAAAATTCGCATCGCAGGCGCCAGTCATTCGACGATCCTGCTGCGGGGTGAAAGCGGCACCGGCAAGGAGCTTTTTGCGCGGGCTGCACATGATTGCTCGCCGCGCGCGAAAAAGGCGTTTGTAAAACTCAACTGCGCGGCGCTTCCCGAATCCGTTCTGGAGTCGGAACTGTTTGGTCATGAAAAGGGCGCTTTCACCGGCGCGGTCAATCAGCGCAAGGGCAGGTTCGAACTGGCCGACGGCGGCACATTGTTTCTCGATGAGATCGGAGAGATATCATCGACCTTTCAGGCGAAACTGCTGCGTGTTTTACAGGAAGGCGAATTTGAACGGGTCGGAGGCACCAAGACGCTGAAGGTGGATGTCCGGATCATCTGCGCCACCAACAGAAATCTCGAACAGGCAGTGGCCAAGGGGGAGTTCCGCGCCGATCTTTATTACCGCATCAACGTGATCAGCATCAGGCTGCCCGCATTGCGTGATCGCAAGGAGGATGTTCCTGTCCTTGCGCGCGCGTTTCTTCAGCGTTTCGATGAGGCCAATCATACCCATCACGACCTTTCTGAATCGGCGCTTTCGATACTTGAAGGCTGCTATTTTCCGGGCAATGTACGTGAGCTGGAAAACTGCATTAAGCGTACGGCAACACTGGCGCGTGGGGAAGGCATTACCGCCGAGGACTTTGCATGCCGCCAGGATGAATGTCTCTCGGCGATGTTGTGGAGGAGCGCCGTTCCATCGTCGCCGTTCGATATCATCCAGCTTCCCAACGAACGGCCCGGGGACGTTGCGGTTTTGAACAGGCCGGCGGTTGCTGAGCCACCGCAAGCCGATAGCGCTTCCACGACTTGCGACAAGGCGGACGATTGCGAACATGTGAAAAGCGACAGCCTGAAGGTGAGCCGGGAACAATTGATCGCGGCGCTTGAAGCATCAGGGTGGGTTCAGGCGAAGGCCGCGCGTCTTCTCAAACTCACGCCACGCCAGATCGGCTACGCGCTGCGCAAGCATGGAATAGAGGTGAAGCGGTTCTGATCGCGATCTTGTGACAGCCGGGCCGTGTGCCCGGCACTGGACGATGGGATGGGTTTTCGAGTTACGTTTCGGTGAAGGAAATACATAGGACCGAGTAGCGCTATATTCGGCTGTATATAGATGGAGGTGCGAAAATTGAATGGCAGAGGAAAATATGTTCCGGCGGCTTTGATGCTATTTGCGCGCCACGGTTTCACGGCACTTTAGCGGGTATCATGGAAGAATGGGATGTCGTCCTGCTATCGCTCAAGGTGAGCCTGGTCGCCGTGCTGGGTATGCTGCCGCTTGCTTTCCTCATCTCCTGGGTTCTTGTCAGAGGGCGCATGCCCGGGAAAATAGTGCTTGATGGCCTGGTGTCCCTTCCGCTGGTGCTACCGCCGGTCGTCACCGGCTGGCTATTGCTGATGCTGTTCGGCAATAACGGCCCTGTCGGCCGGTTGCTTGAGAACTGGCTGGGCTTCAGTTTCATGTTTCGCTGGACCGGCGCAGCGCTGGCGGCGGCGATCATGGCGCTTCCGCTGATGGTGCGCGCGATACGTCTTTCCATCGAGGCGATCGACCTGAGGCTGGAAGGTGCCGCGCGTACGCTGGGCGCCGACCCGTTGCATGTCTTCCTGACTGTAACGCTGCCCCTTAGTGTGCCTGGCATTTTTGCGGGCTCTATTCTGGGGTTCGCCCGCTCGCTTGGGGAATTCGGCGCGACGATCACCTTCGTTTCGAACATACCGGGCGAAACGCAGACATTGCCCATCGCTATCTATTCGGCGCTGCAGATACCGGGCAGCGAAACAATGGTTGCTCATCTCGCCTTGATTTCAGTCGCCCTGTCGCTCGGGGCGTTATTATTTTCCGAACTGCTGGCCCGCAGGGGCTGGGGGCGCAATGGAGGCGGGCATGTCCTTTAAAGTCGATGTGCGCCGGCGGATGGGTTATACCAATATTTCGGCGCGTTTTGAGGCGCAGGGGCGTTTGACCGCGCTGTTCGGGCCTTCCGGTTCCGGCAAGACATCGATACTCAACATGATTGCGGGTCTGACCGCGCCTGATATCGGCGTCATCAGGGTCGACGGGCAGGTGCTGTTCGACAGCGAGGCTCGCATCAATGTCGCGCCCGAAAAACGGCGGCTGGGCTATGTCTTTCAGGATGCCCGCCTGTTTCCGCATCGCCGTGTGCGCGCCAACCTGCTCTATGGCCATGACCTCGCGTCTGCCGCTGAGCGCTGGATATCGCTCGAGGATGCGGTTGAGTTTTTGGGCATAGGACATCTGCTGGAACGATGGCCGCTCACGCTCTCAGGCGGGGAGGCGCAGCGCGTCGCGATCGGACGGGCGCTGCTCCGTGCGCCACGATTTTTGTTGATGGATGAGCCGCTGGCCTCGCTTGACGGTGCGCGCCGCCTGGAAATCATGGGCGTGATTGAGCGGATACGCGACGAGCTGAAGCTGCCTATTCTTTATGTGAGCCATGATCGCGGTGAGATCGACCGGCTCGCGACGAGCGTTATCCGGCTGGGGGAAAGCTGATTATGAGCATCCGCCTGGCCATTATTTTGCCGAGGGCCCCGCAAGGGGTTGAAGCCTGCGTCAAACCCAATGAAAAATCGGGGAATCCGCAGGCTATCATACCGTGCTCATGCCGCGTCATGTGCCGGTTTCCAGTACAGCCAATTTCAAGGAGTATATGTAATGAAGGGGGACCCTCAGGTTATCGACTATCTCAACACGGCGCTGCTCAATGAGCTAACGGCGATCAACCAATATTGGCTGCATTACCGCATGCTCGATAATTGGGGTATGAAGAAGCTCGCGGAGTTCGAGCGTCATGAATCAATTGATGAGATGAAGCATGCGGACATGCTGGCCGACCGTATCCTGTATCTCGAAGGGATTCCCAATTTCCAGATGCTGGGCAAGCTGCACATCGGGGAAACTGTCGAGGAAATCCTGAAATGCGATCTGGCTCTTGAGGAGGAAGCCATCCCTCTGTTGCGGGAGGCCATAGCCCATTGCGAAACGGTGCGAGACTATGTCAGCCGCGAGATTTTCGAGAATATTCTGGAAAATGAGGAAGAGCATGTCGATACGATTGAGAAACAATTCGAGATGATCGAACGCATGGGGCTGCAGAATTATGTGCAGCTCAATAGCGAGGCGCCTGGCGGGGATAGCTAGGCGCTTCAGGGCAATAGGACGCCTAAGGACATGCGCTTGGAAATCCTGAGCGAGTGGCAATTCCTTATCGCTTGAAACTGGGAATAATCTGCTCGGATTGCACCCAAAAGAGACCAGTGCGTATTGCTCTGGCTGCGCCATGGTAAGGGACACACGGTTGGACGGGGGGATGGAGCTCAAAACAATGCATCGACTCTGTTCAGCGTTTGCGAAGATGAACCACCGCACGATCCAGTGCCTGGAGGAAATTTGACCTGTCCGTTTTACGGAACGGAGGAGGTCCACCGATCTGATCGCCGCCCGCGCGTAGATCCGCCATAATTGCCCGGGTCGCGATGGCACTGCCGATCGAACTGGTCGTAAACGGCTTGCCGGTAGGCGCGAGCACCGTCGAGCCCGATTTCAGGCAGCGGTCGGCCAGCAATATGTCCGCTGTGATGATGATACTCGCCGCGTCACAGGCTTGCGCAATCCAGTCATCGGCGGCATCAAATCCGTCACTTACCACGACACGGTCGATCAATGGGTGATCGGGTATACGGATATAGCTGTTGCTGACGATCGTCACGGTCACCTCGTGGCGCCAGGCGACCTTGTAAATCTCGTCCTTCACCGGGCAAGCATCGGCATCCACCAATATGCGTATTACTCCGCTCATTTTCTGCGGGGCCCTCTCTCAGGGCCTTTGCGCGGTCCGGCATCGGGGCGGTGCTTCCCGCCCTTGCGGGGCGCTTTGGAGAGTGTCTTGCGATAGGGCTTCGCCGAGTGCGGAGGCGGTCCTGAACGATTATCCCGCCGACCGCCCTTGCGGTTTTCGCGCGCGCCCTCACGAGGCCCGCCCTCTGATAGCTCGATCGTCAAGCCGCTTTCATCATCGCCATCCGCGCCGGGGCTCGCCGTGCGGGCGAGAGCATCCTGAAACTTCCTGGCGATTGCGCGGGGCACCTGAAAATGGGTCTCATTGGCGGAAATGCGAATGGCCCCGATCTCATTTTTCGTTATGTGGCCGCGACGACAGAGCAGCGGCAATATCCAGCGGGGGTCTGCATTCTGGCGGCGACCGATATCCATGCGGAACCAGAGCGTGTCCTCGAAACCGGGGCGGTGCCGCTCCTGTTGCGCGGCGCGGCGCGCTTCGGGCGTATTCTCGATCAATTCCTCGGGCTGCGGCATGGCCGCGCGATGGGAGCGGACAAGCGCGGCGGCGATGTCTTCGGGCGAGCGCTCCGCCATCAGACGCTGCGCCAGCGCGCGGTCTTCCTCGTCATAGTCGGCGGGCTGCAGGAGCACGCTTAGCAAACGCTCGCGGTCCTGTTGGCGGATAGCCTCGGGCGTAGGCGCATCAATCCACTTCGCGTCGATCTTGGCGCCACGCAGCATCGATTCCACTCTTTTGCGGCGCGGATAGGGAACGACGAGAATGGCCGTGCCCTTTTTCCCCGCGCGTCCGGTACGCCCCGATCTGTGTTGCAAGGTTTCCGCGTCGCGCGGAATTTCGACATGAATGACTAGGCTGAGCGTGGGCAGGTCGATGCCCCGCGCCGCGACATCGGTAGCGACACAGACGCGCGCACGACGATCCCGAAGCGCCTGCAGCGCGTGGTTGCGCTCGGACTGGGAGTGCTCGCCGGACAGGGCCACGACGCCGAAGCCGCGCTCCTGCAGTGTTGCATGCAGGCGACGAACGCTCTCACGCGTACCGCAGAACAGCATTGCCGTTTCCGCTTCATGAAAACGCAGAACATTCACCACCACCTGCTCGATTTCGGAGGGAGAGACGGTTACCGCCTGATAGGCGATATCACCATGCCCGCGATCCTCGCCGATAGTGGAGATACGCAGGGCGTCATTCTGATACCGCTTTGCGAGCGCGACAATCGGCTTGGGCATGGTCGCTGAGAACAGGAGCGTGCGACGCCCGTCCGGCGTCGCATCGAGTATTTCCTCCAGGTCTTCGCGAAAGCCCATGTCGAGCATTTCGTCCGCTTCGTCGAGAACGACCGCTTTCAGCGCGGAAAGGTCGAGCGCACAGCGCTCCAGATGATCGCGCAGACGTCCCGGCGTGCCGACGACGATGTGCGCGCCCTGATTGAGCGTCCGGCGTTCCTTGGATGCATCCATACCTCCGACACAGGTGGCGATGCGCGCGCCGGCTTTGCCATAGAGCCAGATCAGTTCGCGACTGACCTGCAGCGCCAGTTCTCGTGTCGGCGCGATCACCAGCGCGGCGGGCTTCTGCGCGCGGGGCATATTTTCGTCCGGTCCCAGCAGTTCTCCGGCCATGGCCAGACCGAAGGCCACGGTCTTGCCCGAGCCGGTCTGCGCGGAAACGATGAGATCGCGGTCCAACGCTGTGGGTTCGAGCACGGCGGCCTGAACCGGTGTTGGTTGCGCATAGCCGCGTTCGGCAAGGGCTTGGCCGATAACCGACGGAACAGAGGAAAAGGACATATATCTCGCAAATCTAAGTGGCCGCATCGGCGGCAATGAAAAAGAAGTCAGCTGCTACCCCGCTGGCCGATCCGCTGACCCGGTCACGCTGGAAATTATATTTGTCCAGCCAGTTGGTCACATCGACGGATTCGCCGACCGCATACACGCCGGGAACGCGTTTGGCTTCCATTGTTTTGAAGAAAGTACCGTAGTGCTGATGCGACATGGGGTGATTTCGGTCTTGGCAAAGCCCTCATGCCGGCCCGTCGTGCTCAATGCCGCTTCGCGATGGTCAGCCCGTCCTGCTTCGCCCGATTGCGCACTGACTCCTCGCTGCGGGTCAGGGCCTTTGCGATGGCCTTCAGAGCCATGCCCTTTTTCGCCAATGTGTGAAGCTTGTCGATTTCTTCGGCCTTCCATGGCTGTTTATGGCGCTCGAAACGCTCCTTCATGCTGCCTGCTCCTCTGTGTACAGGCTTTCGATCGCCTCGCCCGCCTCCAGCCATGCCTGCTCGGCGGCCTCCATATGCGTCTCGATCTCCGCCCGCTTTTTCATCAATTCGGTCATGGTCAGCTTGGAGAACGTGGCATCCACGGACGAAGGATCGAACATCGCCTTGTCGATGGCGTTCCGCGTCTCGGTTAGCCGTCCGAGTTCAGTCTCGGCTTGCTTTACCCGCTTGCGCAACTCCTGTTCCTTCTGGCGCGCTGCTGCTGCAGCCCGCCGGCCGGCCTTGCGGTCTGACTTGGCTGCCTTGCCCGATCCGCTGGCGGCTGCCCCGCGACCCAGCACGAAATCGGTATAATCCTCCAGCGACCCGTCATAAGGCTCCGCGCGTCCGCCATCGACCAGCACCAGCCTGTCGGCGACCAGTTCGATCATGTGCCTGTCATGACTGACGATCACGACCGCGCCTTCATAGCTGTTGAGCGCCTGCACCAGCGCTTCGCGTGAATCGACGTCCAGGTGATTTGTCGGCTCATCGAGAATCAGCAGGTGCGGCGCGTTGCGGGTGATGAGCGCGAGGGCAAGCCGCGCGCGCTCCCCGCCCGAGAGCGAACCGACCTTCTGGGTCGCGCGCTCGCCCGAAAAACCAAAGCGCCCCAGCTGTGCCCGCACGGCGCCCTGCGTCGCGCCGGTCATCTGGCGCGTCATATGCTCCAGCGGCGTGTCGGCCGTGTCGAGTTCCTCGACCTGATATTGGGTGAAATAGCCTACGCTCATCTTGGCTGATGCGGCCATCTCCCCTTCCATCGGGGCGAGCTGCGCCGCCAGTAAGCGCGCCAGCGTCGTCTTGCCATTGCCGTTCTTGCCGAGCAGTGCAATCCGGTCATCCGGGTCGATCCGCAGATTGAGGCGCTGGAGAACCGGTGTTTCGCTATATCCCACGGCCGCCATGTCGAGCGTGATGAGCGGCGGGCGCAAAGGTGGCGGATCGGGGAAGGCGAAGGACAGGCTGGGGTCTTCCAGCACTGCGGCAATCGGCTGCATCTTGGCCAGCGCCTTTGCGCGAGACTGCGCCTGCTTGGCAGTGCTGGCCCGCGCACTGTTGCGGGCGACATAATCCTGCAGCTTGGCGCGCTCGGCGTCCTGTTTTTCCTTTGCCGCCGCGAGCTGGGCGAGCCGTTCGGCCCGCTGCCGCTCAAACGCGTCATAGCCGCCCGGATAGAGCGATATCCTGCCCCCTTCCAGATGCAGGATATGGTCGACGACATTGTTCAGCAGGTCGCGCTCATGGCTGATGATGAGGACAGTTGCACGATAATCCTTGAGGAAATTTTCCAGCCATAATGTTGCTTCAAGATCAAGATGGTTGGAGGGCTCATCGAGCAGCAGCAGGTCGGGCGCCGAGAACAGCAACGCACCCAGGGCCACGCGCATCTTCCAGCCGCCCGAATAGCTGTCGAGCGGGCGCTGCTGCATCTCCTCGTCAAATCCCAGCCCGACGAGTATGCGCCCGGCCCGCGCAGGCGCGCTGTAGGCGTCGATGGCGATCAGCCTGTCGTGCACATCGCCGAGCCGGTGCGGGTCTTCGCAGGTCTCGCTTTCGGCGAGCAGCGCTGCGCGCTCCGTATCGGCGGCGAGCACGGTCTCGAACGGCGTCGCAGTACCGCTGGGGGCTTCCTGAGCAATATAGCCCAAACGCGTGCCGCGCGGCATGTCGATGCCGCCGCCATCGGGCTCGATCTGACCGATAATCGCCTTCATCAACGTCGATTTTCCGGCGCCATTGCGTCCGATCAGGCCGACACGCGCACCCGGCGGCAGGGCGGCGCTGGCGCGGTCGAGGATCGTGCGGCCGCCGAGGCGGACGCTGATGTCATTGATTGTCAGCATCGCGCGCCGTTAGCACAACCGGGCCGCTATTTGTGCTCTTTTTTGTTTTGCGCCCCGAACGCATCGCATATGACAGTGCCGATGGATTTTCAGGACCTTCTCGTTCGCTATTTCGGGCAGGCCGATTTCGAGGGGCTACCTTCCGCAGCACTGACGGCGGGCGTAGAGCGGATGCACGTCGATTTCGGGCTGGAAAAGAATGCCGGACGGCGCTTTGCCCTGTGGACGCTGATGTACATGCTCGGCAGTGCACCCGATCTGGATGTGGCCTTTGAGGACGCGGCAGATCGCGATGCCGCACGGGATTTTATGGACATGGTCGATAAGATGGGCTGACGCTTGCGACTACCGCGCCAGTGCATCCTCCTCCTCCTCAAACATAGCGATTACATCGAGAAACGCCTGGCCATAGGCCTCGCGCTTCCGCTCTCCGACACCTGATATGTGGGAGAGGTCGGCCAGTGAGCGAGGCCGCTTCTGTGCCATTTCGCGGAGGGTACTGTCGTGGAAGATCACATAGGGCGGCACCCCTGCCTCCAGCGCCAGATCGCGGCGATGGGCCCGCAACGCTTCGAACAACGGATCGCCGACCGGATTGGCCTCGTTGTTCCGGTGGCTCCTTTTTGGTCGCGCCGGTGGCAGGGTCAGCGACACGGCCTCTTCACCGCGTAGAAAGGAGCGCGCGGCAGGTCCGAACATTAACCCGCCATGTGCATTGGTTTCCAGCGCATCGCGCACCATCAGCGCGCGGGAAACGGGTTTGAGCAACGCCACCTCCTCGCCCTCTACAATGCCAAATACCGAAAGGCGATCATGCTGCCGCTGCACGATCCGGTCGTTGCTCTTTCCGGTCAGCACTGCCTCAATATGCCCCAAGCCAAAGCTCTGGCCCGTGCGATAAACGGCGGACAATAGCTTTTGCGCTGTCTGGGTCGCGTCGATGCTGGCGGGCGGCGCAAGGCAATTGTCGCAATTGCCGCATGTCGCGGGGGGATCCTCACCGAAATGGCGCAGCAGTATGGCGCGACGGCATCCGCCCGTCTCAACCAGCGCACCGAGTGCGGTAATGCGCGCCCGTTCGCCCTGCTGGCGCGCCTGCTCGACCTCGGAAATGCGTTGGCGGGCACGCACGAAATCTTCGGCACCCCATAGCAGCGTCGCCACAGCCGGATCGCCATCACGCCCCGCGCGCCCGCTTTCCTGATAATAGCTCTCGATCGACTTTGGCAGTCCGGCATGTACGATGAAGCGCACGTCGGGTTTGTCGATGCCCATGCCGAAGGCGACGGTGGCGACCATCACCATATCTTCGCTCGCCATGAAGGCGGCCTGATTGCGCGCACGTATGTCGGGCGCAAGACCGGCATGATAGGGCAGCACCGGGCGCCCCTTTCCGTCTAGGCTGGTTGCAAGCTTTTCGGTTGCAGCACGGGTCTGGGCATAGATGATGCCGGGGCCGGGGTTGGCCGCGACGATGTCGGCAATTTGCCGCCCCAATCCATCGCGCGGCTGTACGGCATAGCGGATATTGGGGCGGTCGAAGCCGGAAATGACAAGGCCGTCCTGAGGAATACCGAGCTGCGCCAATATATCGCGCCGTGTATGCGCATCGGCAGTGGCGGTCAGCGCAAGGCGTGGCACATCCGCGAACTTGTCGAGCAGCGGGCGTAGCAGACGATAGTCGGGGCGGAAGTCATGCCCCCATTCCGAAACGCAATGCGCCTCGTCTATGGCGAACAGACATATACGCGAACGCGCGAGCAAGTTGCGAAACCCGTCAGTACTGGCGCGCTCCGGTGCGACATAGAGCAGGTCGAGGTCGCCCGATAAAAGCCGATCCTGCGTTTCGCGCCAATCGCTGTCCACCGATGTCAGGCTTGCGGCGCGAATGCCCAGAGACCGGGCCGAACGCAACTGATCGTGCATCAGGGCGATCAGCGGAGAGATGACGACACAGCATCCCTCCATTGCAACCGCAGGTAGCTGATAACATAGCGATTTGCCCGCCCCGGTGGGCATGACCGCCAGCGTATGGCGGCCCGCCATCACCCGTTCAATTACCTGGCTCTGCACTCCTCGGAAAGTTTCGAATCCGAATATGTCGTGCAACAACTTGGCGGGGTCCTGGCGCATGGCTGGTTGCTATAGGGTACAGTGATTTCCATGCAAGGCGCTCATGATATTGCGCGCATAAGGAACGAGTGCGAGTTTTTGCGCGCTGATGGGCAGGTGCGCAGGATGCTAGCGAGGGGCTTGGGTATCAGAGCCCATCAATCGGAAAACCGCATTTTGTTGCGCATCGCAGCGCCGTGCCGCCCGAATCCCCCATAAGAGAAAATAGTCAGAACTGCGCGCTTTTAGCCGCGCTCAATGCGTCTCTGGGCTCGGTCAACGATGCTTGCACCTGCCATAATCACCCGAAATGTGGCGACGAAATCAGCACACGAAAACGATTGCAAGTCATTGTTTTTAAAGGAAAAATATTGTGATGGGTGACGCAGTCTTGCGTGAACTGGTCTCGGCTGGGAAATTCCCTGTTCAATAGGGAAAATACAGGGAATTTTGTTTTTTTCCAGCAAGTCTTGTGGAGCGAATATGAGAAAAACTCCAAGCACTGCGTAGCAAATAGCAGACTCTCCAAAAATTAAGCAGGGAATTGCATCGCCAAGTGCGGGAAATTGCAGTGTAAATTTTCATGATGGGAATATGCGCTTGGACTGCAGAATGCTCTCAGCTTCATGAGGCGTAATATCTGCATGAAAAGTCATCCAATTATTTTGGCTCCAAATCGGATGTGATAATTCCGTTTTTGTCATGGAAGAGCATGCTCGCCTGTGTCAGTTAAACCTCAACGTCGCCTCATAGATAGCGCCGATGACCAGCAGTGGCTTGGCGCTTTTCACATAGATATCATATTTATGGCTCATCGGGGTGACTTGTGGGGACAGAGTCTTGCGCGCCTGAGCGTTCGGGAGAACGTGGACCAAGCGGTGCGGAAAAATCTGCGGTTGATAGCGGACCACTCAGTGCTTTTGCCACGCTTCTTGCGTTTCATCGCATTGCTGTCGAGCCTGCGCAGCTGCGTCATGACCTCGGTCATCATAATGCGATAAGTGCTGATGACCTGCTGCGCCTTGCCAAGCGTATGGACGATGTTCGCGCGCGCCGGGTGGAGGCGAGCTGGGATGGCCTTGCGGCGCTCCCGCTGCCAGCATTGGCAAACGGTCCCAATGGCTGGTTTTTGATTGGCCGCGTTGGCTCCGATCAGGCGCTTATCCAATGGCCGGGCAAGGCACCTGAAGCAGTTTCCCGCGATGACATGGAAGCGCTCTGGTCGGGCGAGCTTCTTCTTGTCACAACGCGCGAGGGGCTCGCTGGTCATCTCGGCAAGTTCGACGTCACCTGGTTCATCCCGCAGATCGTCAAATATCGCAAGCTCATCGGTGAGGTGCTGCTGGTGACGCTGGCGGTGAACCTGTTGGGGTTAGCAGCACCGCTCTTCTTCCAGAATGTCATCGACAAGGTGCTGGTGCATAATACGATGGCGACGCTGCAGGTGCTCGCTTTCGGCTTTGTCGCGGTCAGCATATGGGAAGTTGCGTTCGGCTGGATACGCACGCGGCTCTATTCGCAGACCTGTCAGAGAATAGATGTTGAGCTCGGCGCAAAGCTCTTCCGCCATATGCTCAATCTGCCGCTCGCCTATTTCGAGAATAGGCGCGTGGGTGACACGGCGATGCGGGTGCGGCAGCTCGAGACGATCCGCGAGTTCCTGACCAACGCATCGATGAGCGTGTTGATCGACCCCGTTTTCGTCATCGTGTTTCTCGTGGCGATGTGGATCTATTCCTCGACGCTGTTCTGGATCACCATGATAACGCTGCCTGCCTATGTGATCGTTGCAGCATTGCTTACCAAGCCCATCCGCGCACGGGTCGATGAGAAATTCGAGCGGGGCGCGGCCAATAACGCGCTGCTGGTCGAGAGCATCGGCGGCATCCAGACTGTGAAGGCCAGCGCTGTCGAGCCACAATGGCAGGATCGCTGGGAACGGCAGCTTGCCGGGTACAGTGCCGCAAACCAGCAAGTGATCAACCTTGGCAATACCGGTTCTCAGGCGATCCAGCTCATATCCAAGCTTAATCTTGCGGCAATCCTCTATTTTGGCGCGATGGCAGTCATTAGCGGCGATATGACGGTGGGCGGATTGGTGGCGTTCAACATGTTCGCGCAGCGTGTCTCCGGCCCCGTCATCCGCATGGCGCAGCTCTGGCAGGAGTTCCAGCAAGTGCGTATTGCCGTCGAACGTCTGGGCGATGTCCTCAATCAGCCAACCGAACCGGGCGCGGGCAGCCGCACCGCGCTTCCTGCGATACGCGGCCATATCCGCTTCGAGGATGTGAAGTTCCGCTATGGGCATGACGGGCCCTGGACATTGGAGGATATCGGCATTGACCTGCAGCCGGGTGCGACGCTCGGCATTGTTGGCTCTTCGGGCTCGGGCAAGTCGACGCTGACCAAGCTGTTGCAGCGTCTCTATACCCCTGCCTCCGGGCGCATCATGATCGATGGCGTCGATATCGGCCAGATCGACCCGGCATGGCTGCGGCGGCAGATCGGTGTGGTGCTGCAGGAGAATCTGCTCTTCAACCGCTCAATCCGCGAGAATATCGCGCTTGCCAACCCAGCCATGCCGCTGGAGCAGGTTATGGCGGCAGCCCAGCTCTCAGGCGCGCATGAGTTTATTGTCGGGCTTGCTCAGGGTTATGACACGATTGTCGAGGAGCGCGGCGTCAATCTCTCCGGTGGCCAGCGGCAGCGGCTCGCAATAGCCCGTGCGCTCGTTACCCAGCCGCGCATCCTGATCCTTGATGAGGCGACCAGCGCGCTTGATGCCGAGAGCGAAGCGATCATCCAGCGTAACCTCAAGGCGATGGCGCAGGGCCGCACCGTCCTCATTATCGCCCATCGCTTGTCAGCCATACGTCAGTGCCAGCGTATCATCACGCTGGAGCGCGGCCGCATCATCGAGAGCGGCAGCCATGAGGAACTGCTGAAAGCCAAAGGCCGCTATGCCGACCTCTACCGCCAGCAAATGGGCATGGCAGAAGGGCAGGCGGCATGAACGCGATTGCGCGCCATTGGGCGGTGGCCAAGGCCGCGCTGGCCGATGACAGGGAGCGCGTCAAGGCGCGGGTCGAAGCCAGCCAGCCGCAGTTCCTCCCTGCCGCGCTGGAGATTGTCGAGACGCCTGTCTCGCCTACCGCGCGGATTACCGCATGGCTGCTGCTGGGCGGTCTTGTGCTCACGCTTCTCTGGGCGACATTCGGCAAGGTCGATGTGGTTGCTTCCGCGCCGGGCAAGCTCATTCCCGCCGACAATGTGAAGCTGGTTCAGCCCGCCGAAGCCGGGATTGTCCGCGCGATCCTCGTAAAAGACGGCCAGCATGTCAAAAAGGGTCAGGTACTGATCGAGCTCGATCCGACCGTTTCGGGGGCAGAGAATGCGCAGGCTGCAAGCGCGCTCACCACCGCGCGGCTTGATGAAGCCCGCGCCAGAGCGATCCTCTCCGCGCTCGATGGCAAAGGGTTGGCTTTTCGTGCGCCGGAAGGCACGCCCTCTGATGTCGCGCAAACCCAGCGCCAGCTTGCGGTGAGCGAGCTCGAAGCCCTGCTAGCCGGGACATCGGGTAAGGCGTCCGATGTGCAGGCGGCCCGCGCCGCGCGCGCTGAGGCGCTGACCAATGCTGCCAAGCTGGACGAGACGCTGCCGCTGATCGACCAGCAGCTCGAAGCGCAGGAAGCCTTGCTCGCCAGGGGCTATGCCTCCAAGCTCAAGGTAATTGAGCTGCGCCGTCAGCGCATGGCCACCGCACGAGATCGCGATGCGGCATTACAGACGGCACAGCGTTTGGATGCGGTTCTCTCCGGCGCGGGGCAGACCAGAGCGCAGGCAAGAGCGGAAGCGCGCGCCAAGGTGCTGGGCGATCTCGCCAAGGCGCAAGCGGAAATCTCCCTGCGCGAGGAGGAGTTGGTCAAGAGCCGCCAGCGTGCCAGCCTGCAACGCCTCACCGCGCCGGTCGACGGCACAGTGGCGCAGCTCGCCGTGCACACCATTGGCGGCGTGGTTGAAGCCGCCAAGCCAATCATGGTGATTGTACCTAAAGGCGGATCATTAGTGGCGGAGGTCAAGCTGCTCAACAAGGATGCAGGCTTCGTGCGCGCTGGCCAGCCGGTCGCGGTGAAACTCGAAGCCTTCCCGTTCACCCGCTATGGCACCGTACCAGGTCATGTCGAAAGCATCGGATCGGACGCTGTGCCTAATGAACAACTCGGCCTCGTCTATACCGCGCGCATCACGCTCGATCGCGCGACGATTGATCGAGGCGGCGTCTCCACCCCGCTCACCCCCGGCCTCGCTGCCACCGCTGACATCCGCACCGGGCAACGCTCCATCATCAGCTATCTAATCAGCCCCATCGACGAAACCGCACAAGAAGCAGGGAGGGAGAGATAATGCCTCGCATCAATCAATACGGAGTCGAGAGATGAAAAAGAAAGGTTGTCTGATCCCGCTGGGCATAGTTGCAGCGCTAGTGGCATGGGGTGTTATCTACACATGGCCTGAGACGCATCGTTACCG
This sequence comes from Sphingobium sp., assembly GCA_020446425.1. Taxonomy (GTDB): domain Bacteria; phylum Pseudomonadota; class Alphaproteobacteria; order Sphingomonadales; family Sphingomonadaceae; genus Sphingobium. The sequence continues at coordinate 162,934 of JAGRES010000015.1, forward strand.
GATGACAGTGGAGGTTGAGACGCCGCAGGGACTGCGCACCGGCAGTAGCGTGATCGAAACCAGCTATCGCAAAGAGATCAAGGTTTTACCTGATCAGCTGACGGGGACGATCAGAATACGTGGAGAGGCCGTGATGGTGGAGTTGCCGGATGGGCAGACGTTATTTGCTCTGCTGCGAGGTGAGAGCGTGCGCACGTTCGACGACATTGTCTATGACACTCTAGGCGGAGAAAATTCGCCACATATGCGGGTGGGGGCTCCGCCAGTTCCGATTGCGCGCAACATGATGAACCCGGCCCGCGGACAAGATAATCAAATATCTGGTCTGCCACTACTTGTGCGGTTTCTAGATATTCATGACCCTAGGACTATCAAAAAGGTCGACCCAGAAAGCTTGGCCGTTAGTTTCGGCTCTGGCGTGGTTCTCAAGCGTATCACCTTACAAGTGACCGATGACCCAGTGACTAGCGGAATTGCGAATAAGATTCCGTGGTTGAATCATCTCGAACGATATCGCAGAGATACTAAAAATCCATTTACCAGCACATTGCCTACAGAAATTGGATCCTTTAGGAGTAAATAACATGACAATGAACAAAGACCTGTTCTTATCGATACTTTCTATGGATTCATATAATCGCGGCTATTCTGAAGGGATAAGTAGCATCTCTAAACACATTAGGTCGACATCATGAACCGCCGACTTGTTTTGGCTGGTGGATGCTCGCTGCTATTCCTCCCTGTATTGGCTGGTTGTGATCGCGTGAGTTCTCTCACTTATCGTTTTCGTACGACGATTGAGGTCGAAACTCCCAATGGCGTGGTCAAAGGATCAGCCGTTCGCGAGTTGAGCTATACCAAGTCCTATCTGCCCTTTGGCCAAGGAGAGCTTTACCCCAGAGACGTAAGGGGAGAGGCGGTTGTCGTAAATATACCGGGTGGGCCTATATTCGCATTAATAGACTATGGGCAATTGCGTACACGATCTGGCGATGGTGAGTTGCTGGCGTGGGTCGATGGCCATCCCGATGCCGATTATGGCGATATCGGCAATCCGCGCATACCAGAGCTGAACAAGATGAAGGTACTGGTCGACCGCCAGTTTAAGTGGGTGCTGCCGCGCGACCAGTGGCCGCGCTTTGTGCACTTTCGCGACATTGATGATCCAACGACGGTCGAACCGGTCGATCCTAATCATATAAGATTAGCGGTTGGCGAAGTATTCAAGATTAGAAGAATAATGATTCAGATAACTGATGAGCCTGTAACATGGGGAATTAAAAAAATAATTCCAAGTTTTGGCCCCGAGACCAATTTTGATGATTGGTATAAATCTTTACCACTGGGCAGTCCAAGGCGGATTTCCAAAGAAAATTTTATAGTAGGAGTCTGATATGAATAGCGATCTATTTCTTTCGATACTTGCTATGAATTCATATAATCACGGCTATTCTGAAGGGATAAATAACATCTCCAAAGTTATCAGGCCCTCATTATGAATCGCCGATTATTCCTGAGCTCGGCTACATCACTTTTTTTTCTAGCTTTCTCAAGCTGTTCGTTTTTGGAGCCACAAGGAGACATCCGTTATCGCATCACGTTGGAAGTCGATACCCCTAGCGGCATAAAGACTGCTTCCTCAGTCTGGGAAGCGCGCTTGCATGAAGCTCTCGCTGCTTTCGAGCACGGCAAATATCAGTGGGATTATTCCGGCGAAGCTATAGTTCTTGACCTGCCTGAAGGCACATTATTTGGCCTTCTTCGCAGTGAAAACGAAGTTCAATTGCCGGTTGCCATTATGCGCGACCAGATCATTGCGACGAAGGCATCTGATTGGCGCAAAAGTTGGATCAAGTTGGCGCCGCGCTGGAAGAATGAAAAACTGGCATTCGAATTACCCCGCAGCAACTATCCCATGCTTGTGCGCTTCCGCGACATCAAAGAGCCCAAGAGTGTGGAACAGGTCGATCCTGACGATCTAGCAGCAAGCTTCGGTCCGGGCATTGGGCTTAGACGAATTACTGTCGAAGTTACTGATAGTCCTGTAACCACTGGTATAGAAAAAATACTTAATTGGTTGCCATCAATACATGGAAATTTACTTCCAAAAATAGATAATTCGGCCAAAACATCTCCATTTGGTTTGCAGGGGGTGGATTTTTCTACGGAGATATTCAATGAATACTGATATTTTCTTAGCGATATTAGCTATGGACTCATATAATAGAGGTTACGAGCCAGGCATAAATGGACTGCCATTTCCGCAGTTTGATTCTAATGGAAACGTATTTGAAGAGGTCAAGCTCGGACAAGCTAAAATCATTACTGATAGCTCAGTAGAGCTAGGGCTGGCAGCTACACAGAATGCTGGCTTCTATGCCATCGCCTATGATGTAAGTGCAGTAACAGGTTTCGGCTCTAATACTAATGTGGTTTCATATAGAGGGTTGGATAGCCTTTGGGCTGACTTGTCTACTTTCATGACAGCTCTTGGGTCTCCCACCACTCCCCAAGCAGAGCTTGCGGTTAGTTTCCTTCGATCAGCCCTCAATCTGTCAGCGAATGATGATCCTCGAAACGCAGCTGCTATCATGACAGGCTCCTCTCTTGGAGGCGGTTTGGCGGGCTATGTGTCTGCCTTATATGGACTAGGTGGAGTGTTATTCGATCCCATTCCGTTCCACAGAGGAACAGATACTGCATACCTATGGTCTCAACCTCAATTTGCAGCCGCATATCCGGGACTGAAAGAATCAATTTATGGAGCCTTTAACCCTTGGTTGCCCAGCTATAATCAAATCTCTGGATACTATATCCCAACACAGGATGACGATAAGCTAAGTAATGCTATAACAACATTGCGAAATTTATTTTCAGGAGAAAATCAGAATCTTCTTCCACTGGGATTACCAATGAATGTAGATCTCTCGCTTACTCCGGACAATTTGGCTGGCGAGAGACATAGCACGTCCCTTCAGATCATTCTGATGTACGGTAACCAGAGCGCACAAACAGGAACGTTCTGGGATGCTTCCGCCAAATATATTGTGCCAATGCTGTTCGATCAGTCTATTGGAGCCTCGATAGTGCCGGAAGCAGTTCAAGGTTCCGATAGCCTCCCAACCATTTTTCGCAGCGCAATAGCCTATTCCGCAATTGACGAAGGTGAAAGACCCTTTGGCGATATTGGCATCCGCGCGTTATTCAATGACGCTAATGATTTTGGCAAGTTCCTGCCGAATATCGGCAGTAGCGATCTTCGGTTCAAAGAGGACGCCATTGCCCGCTATATTGTCCAGTTCGCCGGCAAAATGGCACTGGGCGATGTCGAGGGCAATGATCAGGCAAAAGAAGGTGTGCTTGCTGTCAACAGCGCGGGCAATGTACTTTCCATAAATGCAGGCGATAATCTGTGGCAGCTCGGTTCTGAACCCAACGGCGATGATAGTATCCGTTTGGGGCTGACTGACCTGGTCCGCGCGCCGTTGGAGGCGATTGGTTTCGTCGATGTCAAGCAAAGGGCCGGGGAGGGATTTGCGACGAAGCTGTCGGAATTCGTGCCAAGCGACGTGGATTACAGGCTGGGGGATGCGCTCAACTTGCTGACCGTGGATTTGACCTCCGATATCTCCAATATCAGTCGCTTTGATGCATCGATCTTCGACCGCTTCAATTTCGTTTCATCGAACGCCGGTTCCGTAACTCTGGACGATAGAAAAGACGGCGGGACCGGACTTGCCCTGACCATAGGAACTGGTGGAAGCGATCAAATCTCAGGGGCCACTGACAATGATGTGATCGTTACGGGAGCAGGCAACGATATCCTTGCCGGAGGCGGTGGCGTCAATTTCCTCTATGGCGGCGGTGGCACCGACACGGTTGACTATTCCGCGCAAATGGACGGCCGTATCAGCATTAATCTCGACGGAGCCTTTTTCGATGAGCTCTTGCGTGTGGATGGTCCTACAGATTCGCGTGATTATATTTTGGAAGCAGAAAGAATAATCGGTACGGATTTTGCGGATATCATAGATATATCCTCTCTATTTTACCTGCCTCCGATCGAGTATATCGATCTTGGCGGCAACGGTCTCGAACCAAACTTCTCGGATACAGTCGATGCAAGCCATTCGGATCACGGTGTCACGATCGACCTGAGGAACAGTCAAAACCAGCTGGCATTTGCCACGGGTGCCGGGGGCTCGACCGGGATAGTGATCCGCAATGCCGAAGCAGCCGTGGGCTCTGATTTCAGTGACAATTTGTTCGCCAACGACGCGGGCAGTTGGCTTGAAGGCGGTGATGGGGCGGACAATCTTTATGGCGGGCAGGGCAATGATGTTCTCATAGCCCATCGGCCCGGCGGGGCCTCACAATTTGCCTGGAATGATATTCTCCAGGGAGGAGGTGGCGCAGACTACCTAAAAGATGGCAGCGATATGACTGGCGGCGCGGGCAATGACGTAATTGACGCTACAGGGACTGTGGGGCCGCTTGGCGCTATTGTTCGTTTCGCCGCTGGAGATGGTCATGATACGATCAAAGCTA
>JAGRES010000016.1 GCA_020446425.1 Sphingobium sp.
CGGCCTCCCAAAGGATAATGAATTGGGAGGCCGGGTGGGGGAGCGGGCTGGTGCAGTTTTTCGCACCGCGAAAACCAAAAACGTAATTTTTTTTCGTCCCAGATACGGCGTGAATCCATTTCTCCGCACCACGACATATTGAGTCCGGGCTTTGCCGAGAGACTCAATATGTCGATCTGTTCCCGTTTCGGCCTCATTGGCGGTTCTCTTTTTGCCGACCGTTAAGGATTATTACCGTGCTTGACGGTTGGAATCCAAGGATTCATGCCTGTTCCATCACCGAAAGGGGGGACGAATAATGGGCGTTATGGAGCGTGTCGGCACGCGCAAGAGGAAAGCTGCGGCCGCGCCAGTTGAGCTGGAGACAGATCGTCTGATCAAGGGCGACTGCATCGCTGAAATGCGCAAGCTGCCTGATGACAGCATCGACATGATCTTTGCCGATCCTCCCTATAACCTGCAACTGGGCGGCGACCTCAACCGTCCGGATGGCAGCCATGTCGACGCCGTGACCGATGATTGGGACAAGTTCGACAGCTTTGCCGTGTACGACAACTTTACGCAGGAATGGCTGGCTGAAGCGCGCCGCATCCTGAAGCCCAATGGCACCATCTGGGTGATCGGCAGCTATCATAATATCTTCCGCGTTGGCGCGACGATGCAGGACCAGGGGTTCTGGATCCTCAATGACATCGTCTGGCGCAAGGCCAACCCGATGCCCAATTTCAAGGGCACGCGCTTCACCAACGCGCATGAGACGCTTATCTGGGCCAGCCAGGGTGAGAAGGCGAAATATACATTCAACTATCGGGCGATGAAGACGCTGAATGATGAGTTGCAGATGCGCTCCGACTGGGTGCTGCCGATCTGTGGCGGTCAGGAACGTCTGAAAAAAGGCGGGCACAAGGTTCACCCGACGCAGAAGCCCGAGGCGTTGCTGTACCGCGTCATGCTCGCCTGCACGCAGCCCGGTGATGTGGTGCTCGATCCCTTCTTCGGCACAGGCACGACCGGGGCCGTGGCCAAGCGGCTGGGTCGCAAATGGCTCGGCATCGAGCGCGAGGATGGCTATATCGAAGCCGCGCTGGAGCGGATCGAGGCGGCGCTGCCGCTCGACGAAAGTTCGCTCAGCATCATGCAAAGCCCCAAACAACAGCCCCGGGTCGCATTCGGGACATTGGTGGAAACCGGCTATCTGGCGCCCGGCACGGCGCTGGTCGATCCCAAACGCCGCTGGAAGGCAAGGGTCCGCGCAGACGGATCGCTGGAATGCGGCAGGGACACCGGCTCGATCCACGGCCTTGGCGCAAAGCTGCAAGGCGCGCCGAGCTGTAATGGCTGGACCTTCTGGCAGCTTGAAACCAAGGAGGGCCTCAAGCCCATCGACACGCTACGCCAGACCTATTTGCTGGCGACGGAGCCGTAAGAGAGGTTTCTAGCGCGCGCTCATCAAAGCAGCACCGGCAACAAGCAACCCTGCGGCCAGCAGCCTTTGCAGACTGAGCGGCTGGGCCTCCAGCCCGAACAGTCCGAACCTGTCCATGGCCAATGCGCATAAGATCTGGCCGGTTACGACCAGTGCAATGAGACTGGCCGCCCCCAGCCGTGGCACCGCTATCGTGGTCGCGGTCAGGAATATCGCGCCGCACACGCCGCTCAGCCACGCCCACCATGGCACCGAGGAAACGTCGGTCAGACGTGGCGCGGTTTTGAACAGCAGGACGCCCACTATGGCGAGCAACACTACTACGCCGATAGAAGTATAGGCTGCGGCCCATATCGGACCGCCCAGAGCCTGCGCCAGCCGTGCATTCATCGCGGCCTGCATCGGTAGAACAGCTCCTGCCCAAATAGCCATGGCTATATATAATATTGGCATACGCTTCCCCCTTGCCCTCTATTCCACGCGGCTGAATCGTACCGTCCGGCCATGGCGCTCCAGAATTAATACGCTCTCTTTTATGTCGAGGGGAGTGTCGTCGAAAGCGACCTTGCCCATTTCATTGGGTGCGAAGTGCCATTCGAATATTCCGCCTATGTCTTTTTCCAGACGCACGGGTTCGCTGGCCAATGAATATATCGGCAAAGTCATGCGCAATTCCGTGATGGGGTCTGCACTATCGGTATCTATCGCAAGTCCATTTTCGTCCATCTGGAATTCGCGCATCTCTCCGCTGCGATAGATCGCGATGACGGAGAAATATTCATGGGGGAAGCCCTCAGGCAGTTTCAGGCGGACCGTGATGGCTGTTGCTTCCGGTTCGCGCTTGGTCAATGTGAAGCGGGGCGGTTTGAAAGGGGCGCTGGTCAACAGGATATGGTCGCCATCTTGCTGCCATCGTCCAGACGCGAATTCGTCGATCGCGCCATAGGATAGCCAATAATCGAAGCGGCCGTCTTCGCGCAGGCGCAGCGCGGCGGCGATTTCGGTGGCCGATCCTTCATAGATGCCCTCAACACGGATATCGTCCGGCGTTTTCGCTTCTTTTGCCATGGCGGGCAACGTGGGGAGGGCCAGTGCGCAGAACGTGGCGGCAAGGAGAAGGCGCCATCTCATCGCTGTGAGGCACCGATTACGGAATGAGCCGAAATTTGATCTCTCATGCTTGCCACTCCCTTATTCGGTCTTCATACATCCAATCCATGATTGATCCATCCCTCTTGAAGCCCGACACCAGGCTCTATCTCCGCCCAATATGGTTTGCCGAAAGCCCGGTCGGGCTCGACGGGCAGACCGCGCGAATGGGCGGTGGCCTGATCTGGTTTCAGGGCTATGAGGTAACGGCCCGCCACGCCGGTACGATCCAGCGCGATCGCATATCGGTGGCGCAGTTCGATGAATGGCGTTCGCATCTGCCCGAAGCGTTGGCGCTACGCGCGGAAAGGCTGGCGGCGAATATCGCCGATATCCATCCGCCGCTGGCGATGCGTGAGCGCATGATCCGCTTCGACGTGCCGCAGGTGATGGGCATCCTCAACATGACGCCCGACAGTTTTTCCGATGGCGGCAAGCATTTGAACGATCCGCAGGCGGCAGCAGATGCAGGCTTTGCAATGAGCGCGGCGGGTGCAGCCATCATTGATGTCGGCGGCGAGTCCACGCGCCCCAATGCGGCCAAAGTCGCTGAGGTCGATGAGATCAAACGCGTCGTGCCAGTGATTGAGAAGCTGGCGGCATCGGGCGTGCCGGTATCTATCGACACGCGCAAGGCGGGCGTGATGGAGGCCGCGCTCAATGCCGGGGCGGCGATGGTCAATGATGTGTCGGCGCTGCAGCACGATCCGCGTGCACTGGAACTGGTGGCGCAGGCGGGCTGCCCTGTCGTCCTGATGCACAGTCCGTCGTCGGGTGACGATCCGCATCTTGGCGGCGAGTATGAGGATGTCGTGACGGACGTCTTCGATGCTCTGGAAGCGCGGATCGAGGCTTGCGGGGTAGCGGGCATTGCCCGCGACAAGATCGTGGTCGATCCCGGTCTCGGCTTTGGCAAGACGCTGCAGGACAATCTTGCGATCCTCAATCGTTTCGCCATTTATCGGGGCCTGGGTGTGGCGGTGCTGCTCGGCGCCAGCCGCAAACGCATGATCGGCGCTCTATCAAACGAGGCCGCCGCCGATGCACGGCTGGGTGGATCACTGGCGCTGGCGATGCGTGGTATAGATCGCGGAGCGCAGGTGCTACGCGTGCATGATGTGCCGGAAACGGTGCAGGCGGTGCATGTGTGGCGCGGCCTGCGAGATGCTGCTTTGATGAGCGGATAGGAAAAGAACTGGCGGTACGACGCCGTCAGCGAATTCCGGCATTATGCCGCGTTGTCGATGCCGAGTTCGGTGAGCTTGCGATAAAGCGTCGAACGGCCAATGCCGAGGCGGCGTGCGACTTCGGTCATGCGGCCGCGATAATGGCCGATGGCCAGGCGGATCACGTCAGCCTCGATATCGGACAGTGGCCGGATATGGCCATTGCCTTCGAACAGGGTGATAGCGCCGCTGTCATCGCGCGATGACGGCTTGGCGTCGTCGATATTGGTGACGAGATGCTGGTTGAGTTCGATTTGCGCGGTGATTTGCGGGAAATCGACCGGCGTCAGCGCATCGCCTTCACACAGCACGGCGGCGCGGAACAGCACATTCTGCAGCTGGCGCACATTGCCGGGCCAGTCATGCTGCATCAGAAGCGACAATGCCTCGCTGGTAATGCCGAGGCTGCGCATGCCCGGCTGGGTCGAAAGACGCGCGAGCAGGTGGCGGGCCAGTGCGGGAATGTCGCCCTTGCGATCCCGCAGCGGCGGCACCGTCACATGCATGACATTGAGGCGGTAATAGAGGTCTTCGCGGAAGCGGCCCTCGGCCACTTCATGCTCCAGCACCTTGTTGGTGGCGGCGATGACGCGCACATCGACATGGGTCGGCATGCGCGCGCCCAGAGGCTGTACCTCGCCGTCCTGCAATACGCGCAACAGCTTGACCTGCGCCTCGAGCGGCATTTCGCTGACTTCGTCGAGGAAGATGGTGCCCATGTCGGCATCCATGAATTTGCCCACCTGGCGTTCAAACGCGCCGGTGAAAGCGCCGCGCTCATGGCCGAACAGTTCCGATTCGACCAGATTGGCGGGAATTGCGCCGCAGTTGACGGCGACCATCCGGTTCTTGTGGCGCGGAGAGGCGGCATGAATAGCCTGGGCGATGACTTCTTTGCCGACGCCGCTTTCGCCTTCGATCAGCACCGGCACCCGTGCGCGCGCCGCCTTTGCAGCGATAGCGAGAGCCGCGAGGAACTGCGGCGCTGCGCCGACGATTTCATCGAAAGCCAGCGGTGCGGAGATTTTCTCCGTCAAGGGCCGGAGTTCTCCCGATTTTTCGTCGGATTTGTCCAGCGTAGCGTTGAGAGCCGACAACAGGCGATCCGGCGAAATGGGCTTGGCGAGATAATCGCTGGCGCCCGCGCGCATGGCTTCGACGGCATCGGCGACATTGTTCTGGGATGTCAGGACCAAAATCGGCAGCAGCGGGCGATCCTTGCGAATCTGCCGGATGATTTCGAAAGGCTTGATATCGGGATTCCACTGGTCGATCAGCACCGCATCGAGATGCATGCCATCGCGCGTGCCGAGCGTGGCCAGCGCGGTTTCGGGGTCGCTGGCGAATATGCTGCGCCAGCCGCCACGCGCCGCGAGCGCTGAAACCAGCCGTTTCTGGGCCGGTTCATCGTCAATCAGCAATAGCAGGGGTGTGCCGTTCAGCGCCATCCAAAACCTCTTGTGAAGGTCCATGCATAACGCGACAGAGTAAAAAGCCTGTTAATTAGGCTAGCTTATAACTGATATGTTCTTGTTAGATCAGGGCGGACAACCTATGGAACCATGCTGATCTGACAAATATCAATCCGAGGGAGACTATAATGGCATCGGGAAATGACATGAAAATGGCGGAAAATACCTATTCCGGTTTTATCAGCCTGATCAAATGGGGGACAATCCTTTCCGCGTTGTCGGCTGTGCTTGTCGTCGCCCTGATCGCCTGAAGTATGTTTGGGAGGGGCTAACTTGAAGATTGCAGTATTGAAAGAGCAAGCCGCTGGTGAGAAGCGGGTTGCTGGCACGCCTGAGACGGTGAAGAAGTTCATCGCCCTGGGCGCCGATGTCGCTGTTGAGGCGGGCGCAGGGGTGACCGCGTCGATAGCGGACGCGGACTATACGGCTGCTGGCGCGGCTGTGGGCGATCGCGCCGCGACGCTGAAAGATGCGGATATCATTTTGGGCGTGCAGGGCCCGGATCCGGCATCGCTGGGCGGTCAGAAAGCCGGAGCTATGCTGGCGGCGGGGTTGAACCCGTTCGGCGAGCGCGCCCGTGTCGATGCTTATGCAGCAGCGGGCATTGAAGCGCTGGCGATGGAGTTCATGCCGCGCATCACGCGCGCGCAGTCGATGGACATATTGTCGTCGCAGTCGAACCTGTCAGGCTACAAGGCGGTGCTCGACGCTGCGGCGGAATATGGCAAGGCTTTCCCGATGATGATGACGGCCGCTGGCACGGTGTCTGCTGCCAAGGCGTTCATCATGGGCGTCGGCGTGGCCGGGCTGCAGGCGATTGCGACCGCGCGCCGTCTGGGTGCGCAGGTGTCGGCGACCGACGTGCGCTCCGCCACCAAGGAACAGATCATGTCGCTGGGCGCCAAGCCGATCTTCGTTGAGAATGTCGCTGGCATCGAGGGTGAAGGATCGGGCGGTTATGCGACCGAGATGAGTGAGGAATATCAAAAGGCGCAGGCCGAACTGGTATCCAGCCATATCGCCAAGCAGGACATCGTCATCACCACCGCGCTCATTCCGGGGCGGCCCGCGCCGCGTCTGATCAGCGACGCGCAGATTGCGACGATGAAGCCGGGCAGCGTAATCGTCGATCTGGCCGTCGAACAGGGCGGCAATGTCGAAGGCGCGGTTGCCGGTGAGATTGTCGAGAAGCATGGCGTGAAGATCGTCGGGCACAAAAATGTGCCGAGTCGTCTCGCCACCGATACGTCGGCACTGTTCTCGCGCAACCTCTACAACTTCCTCTCCGCCTTCTGGGACAAGGAAAAGAATGCGCCGGTTCTCGACGAAGAGATCGGGGATGCCATTCGCCTGACCAAGGACGGCAAGGTCGTCAATGAGAGGCTTCTCGCCAACTGATTCAAACCCCGGCCCAACATACGGGCCAAGGACTAGGGGGATAAAATGGACTTTATTTCCATTCTTTCGATTTTCGTGATGGCCTGTTTTGTGGGCTATTATGTGGTGTGGTCGGTCACACCGGCACTTCATACGCCGCTGATGGCAGTAACCAACGCCATTTCGTCGGTCATCATCGTCGGCGCACTGATTGCTTCGGCGGAAGCCGGTGGGGCGCTGGCCAAATGGCTGGGCCTGGCGGGCGTGGTTTTCGCGTCGATCAACATCTTCGGCGGCTTTGCCGTTACCGAGCGCATGCTCGCCATGTACAAGAAGAAGGAGCGTAAGTGATGAGCAGCTCTCTCTTCTCGATGATGGCGGCAGTGGCCGATGCCGCGCACGCTGTGCCTGCCTGGGTGGCGCTTGCATACCTTATCTCAGGCGTATTCTTTATCCTAGCGCTGCGCGGGCTCTCCAGCCCGGCGTCGTCGCGGCGTGGCAACCGCTTCGGCATGGCTGGTATGGCGATTGCGGTCGCAACCACGCTCTATACGCATAATGTCGTTGCGCTGCCGGAAATCGTCGCCGCTATCGCTATCGGTGGCGTGATCGGCTTTGTCATCGCGCGCAAGATCGCGATGACGGACATGCCGCAGCTCGTGGCTGCGTTCCACTCGCTGGTCGGTATGGCGGCCGTCGTCGTTGGCGCAGCTGCGTATCTCAGCCCTGTTGCGTTCGGTATCGCCGATGCCGACGGTTCGATTTTCCCGGCCAGTCGTGTGGAAATGGGCCTTGGCGTCGCCATTGGTGCGATCACCTTCTCAGGGTCCGTCATCGCGTTCCTCAAGCTTAACGGCAATATGTCGGGCAAACCGATCCTGCTGCCGCTGCGCCATCTGATCAACCTGGGCACGCTGGCTGCGATCCTCGGGCTTGTCGCCTATTTCACGCAGGACCAGAGTCCCTGGATCTTCTGGACCGTGACGGCGCTCAGCTTCCTCATCGGCTTCCTGCTGATCATCCCGATCGGCGGCGCCGACATGCCGGTGGTCGTCTCGATGCTCAACAGCTATTCGGGCTGGGCGGCAGCGGCGATGGGCTTCACGCTGGGTAATACGGCGATGATCATCACCGGTGCGCTGGTCGGTAGCTCCGGTGCGATCCTCTCCTACATCATGTGCAAGGCGATGAACCGCGGGTTCCTCTCCGTTATCGCGGGCGGCTTCGGTGCCGAGGCCGCTAGCGGCGACGGCGAAGCCAAGGAGCAGCGTCCGTGGAAGCGCGGCAGCGCCGAGGACGCCGCCTTCCTGATGGGCGAGGCCGACAATGTTATCATCGTTCCCGGTTACGGCATGGCCGTTTCCCAGGCGCAGCATGCGCTGCGCGAGATGGGCGACATGCTAAAAGAGAAGGGCGTCAACGTGAAGTACGCGATCCACCCGGTCGCGGGCCGCATGCCCGGCCATATGAACGTGCTGCTCGCCGAGGCGAACGTGCCCTATGACGAGGTGTTCGAGCTCGAAGATATCAACAGCGAGTTCGGCCAGGCCGATGTAGCCTTTGTTATCGGCGCGAACGACGTCACCAACCCGGCGGCCAAGACGGACAAGACTTCGCCGATTTATGGGATGCCGATTCTTGATGTCGCCAACGCCAAGTCGGTGCTGTTCGTCAAGCGTTCGATGGGCGGTGTCGGCTATGCCGGCGTCGACAACGACGTCTTCTATATGGACAACACCATGATGCTCCTCGCCGACGCCAAGAAAATGGTCGAGGAAATTGTCAAAGCGCTAGACTGAGCGCCATCATCACCGGCTGCAAAAAAAGGGGCGCGCTCACAATGTGGGCGCGCCCTGAAAGTGCCGAGGAGGAGGCGTGGGAAGACGCCTCTGACAACCAGAAAATTCTCAGAATTTCCCGCCTGTCACCAATCCTTCTAATGCTGCGCTGCGACAAAGATGTTGATCTGAGTCAATAAGCGCGGATTATTTCAAAAAATCTTTTACTGCCCCTGCAAAAAGGCGCGGCTGATCCAGCATCACCATATGGCCGCTGGGGCCGATGGCTGTCAGCTTCGCATTACGGGCATTGGTATATGCCGTTCGGTAACGCCGCTTTTGTTCTGCAGCCATTTGTGTGTCGGCGGGAACGGCGTAGATGATACTGAGCGGGCAGGGGAAGGATACCAGGCGCGGTGTCAGATCGGTCTGCGCCATCTCGGCCAGCGATTGGGAAATGACGCGCGGATCGCTGTCTCGCCCGCCGGGTGTTTTGCGGACCATATCGGCCAACAGTTGCCTGCCCGCCTTGGTGCCGGTGAAATAGCCATTGAGCTGCGCCGCCAGATAACCAAGACCAGAGCTGGTACCGCCGATCATTCCGGAACCGTCGGGCAGCATATCGACCACCATTACGCGATTTATCAACGCCGGTTTGCGCAGGGCGAGCATCATGGCCAATGTACCGCCCATGCTGTGCCCGATGAGGGCGACATGACGCAAATTCCGGCTTTCAATATAGCGCGCGAGCTCATCCACAATGGGAGAGAGTATCTTGCCCTGGGCATTGCCGCCTGCCGGTTTCTTCTCGAACCCGGCGATATGAAGCATGTGCGCCCGGTGCCCTGGGAGGAGCGGTGTCAGCCCGCGCCATATTGCAGGGCCGCTGGCCAGCCCCGGAAGCAGCAGGACGTCATGGCCACCGTCGCTTCGCGTGCCTTGTATTTCTATGGAGAATCGGTTCGAGGAAAAAGGCGTGACCGCTCGGGCAAGCCCGGAAGAAAAAGCGCTGGCGATACATGCGCCGCCCGCTAGTCGCAGCCAGCTTCGTCTCGTTATGCTGTCCATAGTCCGGTCGCTCACTGCACACTCAAAAATTAATATTTATTAATATTTTACGGCGAACTTGCCTTTGTTCTGCATGTTAACGCAATATTTGAATCGTTCGTCGCATAGTGCCTTTAATGGCTGGCGAAAATCGCCACATTCGATGTGGGGCATTTATCGTCGAACGGACATGAGCGCGAGATGAATTCGCGAGGGTCGTGGGTGGAAATGAGAGAAGAGCAGTCGTTTCATTATATTGCCAGGCGGGGTGCCGCAGAAGAACATAGATCGCCCCGGGTATATTGGGTCAGAGGTTTGTTGGCTTCCGCCATATTGAGCGGATGTGTCGCCGATGCGCATGTGTCGCGTTCGGCCGCTCCGCGCGCAGACGCGCCCGTTCAGCAGACAGCCTATACGCCTCCGCCAGCGCGTGTATATTCCGCGCCGGTACCCTCAAAAGTCGCGCCCATGGGGCTGCGCAGCGCAATCTCCGCGTTGGGTCGTAATTTTAATGGCATCGTGGGCATATCGGTGCGCCGCGTCGATGCCGATTGGGATGTCGCCTATAACGGCTCGCGACTGATGCCGCAGCAGAGCGTGTCGAAACTGTGGGTCGGCATGACGATGCTCGATGCCGTCGACCGGGGCAAGCTGACGCTCAAGGACCCCGTGAAGATCGACAAAGACGACCTGACCCTGTTCCACCAGCCATTGGCCGCCATGGTGAAATCCAGTGGGTACACAACCGATATCACCGACCTGTTCACCCGCGCGATGCAGCATAGCGACAATACCGCTAATGACTCGATATTGCGCACGGTTGGCGGTCCACAGGCCGTACGCGGCTTCCTTGCGCGCCGGTTCATTCCTGATGTCCGGTTTGGGCCGGGTGAGCGCTTGCTTCAAAGCAAGACTGCCGGTCTGGTATGGGACCAGAAAATGTCCCTCGGGCGCAATTTCTACACAGCGCGTGCCAACCTGCCGCGCAGCGTGCGTGAAAAGGCGCTGGACGATTATCTGACCAATCCGCCAGATGGTGCGGCGCCGAGTTCTATCACACTGGCGCTGGCCAAGCTGAAACGTGGAGAAATGCTGTCACCTGCATCGACCGCCTATCTGATCTCGACAATGAATGGCGCGAAAACCGGCCCGCAGCGTATCAAGGGCGGCGTCCCCGCTGGATGGAGCTATGGCCACAAGACCGGTACGGGGCAGGTGCTTTATGCGCGCTCGACCGGCTATAATGATGTTGGCATCATGACCGCGCCTGATGGCACCAGCTATGCCGTGGCTGTGATGATCGCCAGTACGTCGGTTTCGATACCGGAGCGCTGGGAACTGATGCAGGGTGTAGCGCGCGCTGTTGCTGCCAATCACGTGCCAAATCGCTGACGGATCAACCTTCGGCGGGGATACCCAACCACAGCACGAATATCGCTATGATAACGCCGACAGTATAAGCGGCGGTGCGGCCATAATCTCTATGCCCGTGCTTTACCGACAATATTGCCGCCGTTAGGCTTTGCAGCAGGTAATAGGCGACAAATGCCTTTGACGCGTAGACGATTATCTCAAAGATATTGGCGGTGAAGGTGATGAGGATCGCCACTGTGGCGGTTGCCGCATAACCCCATTTGACATGAATGCGATTGCTGGTCGCGGAACGGATCAGCCCACCGGCGCCGTTCATATCGGCGATCGCAGCGGAAAGTTGGGACGCAAGTGCTGTCACGATGATGATTGGCGCGACGGCCCACCCCATCGGTTCCAATATGTCGATAATAGCCGTTTCGGTGAGCTTGCCGGTGATCGGGTGCTGGACGAAATAGGGCGTCATCATTGCGATGAAGGGGATATAGACAGCCATGGAAATCAGCTGCGCCATGCGCATGGTATGGATGCGCGTTTCGCGGTCATATTGATGGCCGAGATAGCGGGAGGTCTCGAAGCCTTGCACCAATATGACAAGGCCCAATAATATCCCCAGCTCGTGCATGCCTCTGGGATGATCGACTGCGGGCAGGCTCAGGCTGTTATCCACTATCGAGCTTCCCACGCTCCACACAAGACCTGCGAGCAAACCGGAAATCAGTGCGAGTTTCACGCCAACGGCGGGGAGTTCTATATTCTCCAGCCAGCGCAAACCGCGCAGTGTGCCTATAAGGCCGAGCAATCCGATGATCGAGGCGGTTGCGATGCGCACCATCCAATCGTTTTGAATATGCAGCGTCCGCAGGCCGAAAGCGGCGAACAGATGCAGATAATAGGCCACGGATATAAAATAGGCGAAGGCCAGCGCCAGATCCGACGCCTTGTCCATGCGTTCCAGCCAGAGCGGTGACCCGTCCGGGTCAATCAGCGGTTCGGCATTGCGGATATTATAGCGAATGGCTGAACCGAACAGCCAGGCGATCAGACACAGGGCGGTCATGGACAGCGCCGCAAAGCGCCCGCTGGCGTCGCCGAGTATCGGCCCGGCGATCAGAAAGCCGGACCCGATGATCGAGGCCAGAGGCGTCACGGTCGCGCGCCATGCCGGGGTTTTAAGCAGCCGGGGATTAAGGGTGACCAGCGCAGCAAGCAGCGCGGCCGATATCATGATCCAGCTGGTCATCCTGTGCTGAGCATCCGTTTGTTCATGACATCAGAACAAATTGCCGTGCCATCTGTTTCATCCCATTGCGCCCTGCTATTCCCGCATCATGTCGGAGCAGAATCACCTCTATCTCGTCGATGGCAGCAGTTACATTTTCCGCGCCTATCATCAACTTCCGCCACTGACCAACCGTCATGGCACGCCCGCCGGTGCGGTCTATGGCTATACGACCATGTTGTGGAAGCTGGCCAAAGACCTGCATGATGCAGATGGGCCGACGCATATGGCGGTGATCCTCGACAAGTCGAGCCATACCTTCCGCAACGAGCTGTACGATCAGTACAAGGCGAACCGTCCGCCACCGCCCGAAGACCTGGTGCCGCAATTTCCCCTGATCCGCGATGCGACGCGTGCCTTCTCGCTTCCCTGCATCGAGGAAGAGGGTTTCGAGGCGGACGACATCATCGCCAGTTACACGGTGGCGGCGCTGGAGAAGGGCTGGCACGTGACCATTGTGTCATCGGACAAGGATCTGGCGCAGCTCATCCAGCCGGGTGTCGATATGCTCGACACGATGAAGAATGAGAGGCGCAGCGACGACTATGTCATGACCAAGTTCGGCGTATCGCCGGACAAGCTGGGTGACGTGCTGGCGCTGATGGGCGACAGTGTGGACAATGTGCCCGGCGTGCCGGGGATCGGTCCCAAGACCGCGTCGAAGCTGATCAACGAATTTGGTGATCTCGATGGGGTTTATGCCGCCGCGCCGGACATGAAACCTTCCAAGATGAAGGACAAGCTCATCGAGAATGAGGCGATGGCACGCCTGTCGCGTGAGCTGGTCGAGCTGCATCGCGAGGTGCCTTTGCCCGATCCGCTCGATGACCTGAAACTGGGCGAGATACCGCCTGATCCCTTGAGGGAGTTTCTGGAAGATCAGGGTTTCAATTCGTTGCTGGCGCGGCTCAACAATGGTATTCCGCCAGCGGGGCGTCCAAATAATGTCGGGAAACCGGTTGAGACGGCAAAAGCGGTATCAGCCGAACCAGCACGGCTGGAGCTGCCTGCTATCGACCGCAGCCTCTACCAGACCGTGAGCGATGAAGCGGCGCTGGACCGTTGGATTGACGAGGCGCGCGCCGAAGGCGTGGTCGCGGTCGATACCGAGACGGACTCGCTCGACGCCATCGCCGCGCGGCTGGTGGGTGTCAGCCTCTCGACCGGGCCGGGCCGGGCCTGCTACATCCCGCTTGGCCATGGCGGCACTGATATGTTCGCGGAAAAGCCTGAGCAGATCGACACCAAGGCGGCGCTCACGAAGCTCAAGCCGCTGCTCGAAGACGAGGGCGTGCTGAAGATCGGCCACAACATCAAATATGACCTGATCGTGCTGGATCGTGCCGCGCAGGATACGGGGTTGGGCGGTCTCGCGGTTGCGCCTTTCGACGATAGCATCGTCATGAGCTTCGACCTTGAGGCCGGCAAGACATTGTCCGGCCATGGCATGGACGAGGCCGCGCGTGAGCATCTCGGCCATGAATGTATCGCATTCAAGGATGTGGCGGGCAGCGGCAAGAAGGCGATCAGCTTTGCCGAGGTGCCGCTCGATAAGGCGACCGAATATGCCGCCGAGGACGCCGAGGTCACATACCGGCTTTGGCAGATATTCAAGCCGCGCCTGCACCAGGACGGCGTGACGCGCGTCTATGAGCTGGTGGATCGCCCGCTCGTACCCGTTATCGCGGGCATGGAGACTGCCGGGGTCAAGGTCAGCCGCGATTATCTCGCTCAGCTTTCTGGAGAGTTTGGCGAAGGGCTGGCGGCGCTGGAGGGGGAAATTCACGCGCTGGCGGGACAGCCTTTCACTATCGGCAGCCCCAAGCAGCTTGGCGAGATCCTTTTCGATAAAATGGGCCTTAAGGGGAGCAAGAAGGGCAAGAGCGGGTCTTATTCGACCGATGTGACCGTGCTGGAAAAGCTGGCGGCGGAAGGCGTGGATATCGCGCGCAAGGTGCTCGACTGGCGGCAGCTCTCGAAACTCAAATCCACCTATACCGACGCGCTACAGGCGCAGATCAATGAGCGAACGGGCCGGGTGCATACCAGCTATAGCCTGACGGGTGCGCAGACCGGTCGGTTGTCCTCCACCGATCCCAATTTGCAGAACATTCCGATCCGCACCGAAATAGGGCGGCAGATCCGCGACGCCTTTGTTGCGGAAGAAGGCAATGTGCTGCTCGCCGCCGACTATAGCCAGATCGAGCTGCGTCTGGCGGCGCATATGGCTAATGTGCCGCAACTCAAGGAAGCGTTCGGGCGCGGCGAGGATATTCACGCCGCCACCGCGCAGGAGCTGTTCGGCGAGGTCAATCGCGACACCCGCGCACGGGCCAAGACGATCAACTTCGCAATCCTCTACGGCATTTCGCGCTGGGGGCTGGCGTCGCGTCTGGAAATCACGCCGGATGAGGCGCAGGACATGATCAGCCGCTATTTCGAGCGCTTCCCGGGCATTGGCGTCTATATCAATGAGACGCTGGAGAAAGCGCGCGCCAATGGCTTTACCCAGACGCTGTTCGGGCGCAAGACATGGTTCCCGCGCATCAAGGCTAGCGTGATGCACGAGCGGCAGGGGGCGGAGCGCGCGGCGATCAACGCGCCGATACAGGGCACGTCAGCGGACATCATCAAACGCGCTATGGCACGTATGGGGCCTGCCTTGGCTGAGGCTGGGCTGGATAAGGTTCAGATGCTGCTGCAGGTGCATGACGAACTGGTGTTCGAGCTGCCCGAAGGCGATGTCGAAGCGGCGAGCAAGGTTATCCGAGAGGTGATGGAGAATGCCGCCGCGCCGCTAGTCGAAATTTCGGTGCCGCTGGTCGTTGAAATCGGTACCGGCAAGAGCTGGGGCGCGGCGCATTGACCAAGATCAAGGACTGGACCTGATCGTCCTATAATCCTCCACCTTTCAGTCAGGAGGAGAGCGGCCATGTCACAACCAGCAACGCCCTATCAGATGATCGGCGGAAAGGATGCGGTTGCTGCAATTGTTGGCCGTTTCTATGACCTGATGGACAGCGAACCCGGCTATGCCGATTTGCGCGCCCTGCATGCCAGGGATTTGAGCACTGTGCGCCATGGCTTGACGCTGTTTCTCAATGCGTGGCTGGGCGGTCCGAAGGACTGGTTCGAGCGCGGGTCGTGCGTCATGTCGCTGCATCGCCGCTTTCCCATACCTCCGAGTGTTGCGGACCAGTGGTCTGACGCGATGGCGCGTGCAATTGCGGCGCAGCCAGGTATCGACAAGGAACTGGGCCTCGCCATGGCCGAAAGACTGGGCCATATGGCGCGGGCGATGGTCAATCGCACTGAGGACGACGCGGCGCAGGCAGAAGCGGCCTGACGCGCTTTAAGCGCGAACGGCGGTCACTATATAGTTGATCGCTTCATTGTCGCTGAGCACCAGCCCCTTGCGCGGATCGAAAGCGATGCCATGCCGGTCGATGACTTTCATACCGGCGTCAGTCAGCAATGCTTCCAGTTCTTCGGGCGTCAGAAACTGCTTCCAGTCATGCGTGCCCTTGGGGATCATACCGCTGCCCTCCGCGAGCGTGATCATCGTCAGGCGCGACAGGGGCGTGCGGTTGGGGGTGGAGAGGATCATCAGCCCGCCCGGCGCCAGAGCATCGGTCAGCCCGCGCAGGAATAGCGCAGGGTCGGTTACATGCTCGATCACTTCCATCGAGGTGACCAGGTTGAATGCGCCTGCCATGCCGAGAGATTCGATACCGGTAGCGCGATAGTCGATGTCGAGGCCCTGACCTTGCGCATGATCGCGTGCGGCGTCGATATTTTCCGGTGCGGCGTCGATGCCCGTCACCTGCGCGCCCAGACGCGCCAGCGGCTCGCACAGCAGGCCAGCACCGCACCCGACATCAATTGCCCGTTTGCCTGCCAGCGGGCGTAATGCCTTCGGATCGCCGCCCCAGTGCGCATCGACGGCATGGCGGATGTACCGCAGGCGTACCGGGTTGAGTTTGTGCAGCATCGCGCTGCTGCCCTTGGGGTCCCACCAGTCAGCGGCCAGCGCGCCGAAATGGCTGGCCTCGTCTGGATCGATCGTTGTTGTGGCCTCGCTTGCCATATCGTTCCCTGGTCACTATAGCGGCGCGGTTTTCGCATATGCACATCGGACGCGCCCCGGTTCGTCCGTCTCTCTAACCAACTAAGGGTCTGGCAGCAAATATGGCGCGCATAGTTATGAAATTCGGCGGCACCTCGATGGCGGGGATGGAGCGAATTCGCAACGTTGCCGCGCGTGTGAAGCATGTCGTCGACCAAGGGAACGAGGTTGCTGTAGTGGTTTCCGCGATGGCGGGTGAGACCGACCGGCTGGTAGGCTTCTGCAAGGAAGCCAGCCCGCTCTACGATCCGGCGGAATATGACGTGGTGGTCGCCAGCGGCGAGCAGGTGACCAGCGGTTTGCTGGCGATGACGCTCAAAGCCATGGGAGTTAATGCGCGCAGCTGGCTGGGCTGGCAGCTGCCTATCCGCACGGTTGAGGCGCATGCGAAGGCGCGCATCGAAAGTTTCGAGACCGAGGCGCTGATTTCCGCCATGTCATCAGGTCAGGTTGCCGTTATCCCCGGCTTTCAGGGTATGATGGAGAGTGGCCGCATCGCGACATTGGGACGCGGCGGTTCCGATACCTCCGCCGTTGCGGTGGCAGCGGCGGTCAAGGCCGATCGCTGCGACATCTATACCGATGTGGACGGTGTTTATACGACCGACCCGCGCATCGTTTCGCGCGCTAAGAAGCTCGATATGGTCACCTATGAAGAAATGCTGGAGCTGGCTTCGGTCGGCTCCAAAGTGTTGCAGACGCGCTCTGTCGCGCTTGCCATGAAGGAAGGCGTGCGCGTACAGGTGCTCAGCTCCTTCGATGACCCCACACAGGAAGAATTGCCCGGAACGCTGATCGTCAGCGAAGAAGAAATAGAGGACAGCAACATGGAACGTCAGCTCATCACCGGCATAGCGGTCGACAAGAATGAGGCGAAGATCATCGTGACGCGCGTACCCGACAAACCGGGCGCGGTCGCCAGCATCTTCACGCCGCTGGCCGAAGCGAGCATCAATGTCGACATGATCATCCAGAATGACTCGAAGGATCGCGGCGAGACTGATGTGACCTTCACCGTGCCGCGGACGGATCTGGCGCGCAGCGTCGATATTCTCGAAGCGCTTAAGGATAGCATCGCCTATAACCGTATCATCACAGATGCCGATGTAGCGAAAGTCAGCGTTGTCGGCGTCGGCATGCGCAGCCATGCCGGTGTAGCCGCGACCATGTTCAAGACCCTGGCCGACCGTGGTATCAATATCGAAGCGATCTCGACCAGCGAGATCAAGGTGTCGGTGCTGATCGACGAGGATGAAACCGAACTGGCGGTGCGCGTGCTGCATAGCGCCTATGGCCTCGATGCGGAGGCAGCCGCTTGAGTGCGAAACTCGATGCGCTGATGGCGCGCGGCACCGCGCTGCTGGGCAGCGAAGTGTCGATCATCTGCGGCGCGATGAGCTGGATATCGGAGCGTAATCTGGTATCGGCCGTCAGCAATGCTGGTGGTTTTGGCCTGATTGCTTGTGGCGCGATGACGCCCGAACTGCTCGATACCGAAATCGCTGCGACGAAAGCGATGACGGACAAGCCGTTCGGCGTGAACCTGATCACCATGCACCCGCAGCTGTTTGACCTGATCGCTATATGCGCAAAGCATGAGGTTGGCCTGATCGTGCTGGCGGGCGGTCTGCCGCCCAAGGGCAGCATCGAGGCGATCAAGGAAATGGGCGCGAAGGTCATCTGCTTTGCGCCCGCGCTGGCGCTGGCCAAGAAACTGATCCGTTCCGGTGTAGATGCCCTCATCATTGAGGGCATGGAAGCTGGCGGTCATATCGGTCCGGTAGCGACGTCTGTGCTCGCGCAGGAAATACTGCCGGAACTGGCGGGCGAGCTTCCCATCTTCGTGGCGGGTGGCATCGGGCGCGGAGAGGCCATTGCATCCTATCTCGAAATGGGTGCGGCGGGCGTGCAGCTCGGTACGCGCTTCGTGTGTGCGACGGAGTGCATTGCCCATCCCGATTTCAAGAAGGCGTTCCTGCGGGGTAACGCCCGTGATGCCATCACCAGCGTTCAGATCGACCCGCGCCTGCCGGTTATTCCCGTTCGCGCGCTCAAAAATGCGGGCACCGAGGAATTTACCCGCAAGCAGCGTGAAGTCGCGCAGATGCTGGACGATGGCAAAGTCGATATGATGGCGGCCCAGCTTGAGATCGAGCATTTCTGGGCGGGCGCATTGCGTCGCGCGGTGATCGACGGCGATGTCGAGAACGGATCACTGATGGCGGGGCAATCGGTCGGCATGGTCACGACTGAAGAGCCTGTGGCCGATATCATCGCTCAGCTGATTGCGCAGACCGAAGCCGCTCTGGAGCGCTGACCGGCTTCTTCATTCAATCGCAAGCATTTACCTGTAAGCCGCCGCTCACTTAGTGGGAGAGGGAGGCTATATAATGGCCGGCAATGCGGAAATGATCGACCAGATCAATAATGCGATAGGTGCGCACGGAGCCTGGAAACTGAAATTGCGGATAGCCATGTCGTCAGGGTCCAGCGAAATTGATCCGGACAGGGCGTGTGTTGATAATAAATGCCCGTTCGGCAAATGGATCCATGGCGACAGCATTGATGTGACAACCAGGCAAGGCAAACCTTATCAGGTTGTGCGCCGCCTGCATGCCGAATTTCACGAGAGTGCCGCCAATGTTCTGCGTCACGCGATTACGAACCGCAAAACTGAAGCCGAACAACTGTTTCAGGGCGAATTCGCTGAGCGTTCCGACAAGCTGGTGCGCGCGCTCGCCAAATGGAAGGGCGAATTGCTCTGATTTGAATGTTTCCGGTACAATCTCCCTCAGCAAGCGCTTGGCAGAACCAAGCGCTTTCTGATAGCGATGGAACATGCCCGATACTCCAGCCTCCGCCGCGCGACAGATTCTCATCCGCCTGCATGAGGTAATGGCGTCGCGCACGGGCGCGCAGGCCAAACTCAACAAGGTTGTCGAGATCATTGGCCAGTCGCTTTCCAGCGAGGTCTGTTCAATATATCTGCTGCGCGAGGGCATGCTGGAGCTGTTCGCCACGCGCGGTCTGAAACAGGATGCCGTCCATGTCACACGTATGACGATGGAGGAGGGGCTTGTCGGCTCCATCGCGCGCAATGTCGAAACGCTGAACCTCGACGAAGCAGCAGCGCATCCGGACTTTGCCTATCGCCCCGAAACGGGTGAAGAGCTGTTTCACAGTTTCGCAGGTGTGCCCATCGTGCGCCGCGAGAACGCGGTTGGCGTTTTGTGCGTGCAGCATGTCGATCCGCGCAAATATGAAGAGGTCGAGATAGAGGCGCTGCAGACCGTGGCGATGGTCCTCTCCGAACTTATCTCAAATGCCGAGCTGGTCGATGAGGGACCGAGCGATGTTCGTGTTGCCAGCACCGGCACCCAGATCGTCTCGGGACTTCAGCTCGTTATGGGTATGGCGCGCGGCAACGCCGTCTATCACCAGCCGCGCATCACTATCGAACATACCGTCGCCGAGGATGTCGAGGCCGAACGCGCCCGCGTTTATTCCGCATTCAACAAAATGCGCGAGCAGATCGACAGCCTTGCGGGCACATCCGAATTCGGTGTTGATGGCGAACATCAGGAAGTCATCGAGACATATAAGATGTTCGCCTATGATGAGGGCTGGTCGCGCCGCATCAATGAGGCGATCGACAGCGGCCTGACCGCCGAGGCGGCGATCGAGCGCGTGCAGCAACGCACCCGCATGCGCATGCGCCAGATCGACGACCCCTTGCTGCAGGACCGGATGCACGATCTGGAAGATCTGGCCAATCGCCTGTTGCGGATCGTATCCGGGCAATTGGGAACGGCGGCGCAACTCGGCTTGCGGCAGGATACGATATTGATCGCGCGCAATCTGGGGCCCGCTGAGCTGCTCGAATATGACCGCCGCCGCCTGAAAGGCGTCATTCTTGAGGAAGGCTCGCTGACCGCGCATGTCACAATCGTTGCGCGCGCCATGGGTGTGCCTGTGCTGGGCCGGGTACGTAATGTGCGCCACATGATCGCCGAGGGTGATCCGTTGCTGCTCGACGTTGTCGAAAACCGTCTGTTCATCAGGCCATCGCCGGACATGGATGAGGCATTCGACAGCAAGCTGGCGATGACGCAGAAGCGGCGCGCGGCTTTTGCCGCGATGCGCGATATGCCTGCACAAACGAAGGACGGAACGCATGTCGAGCTGATGATCAACGCGGGTCTGCGCGATGATGTCGGCGCGCTGGATGTGACCGGCGCCGACGGGATCGGCCTGTTCCGCACCGAGTTCCAGTTTCTGGTGTCTGCCACGATGCCGCAGCGCGAGCGGCAGCAGCGGCTGTATAAAGACGTAATGGACATTGCGGGCGAGCGCCCAGTCATATTCCGCACTGTCGATATCGGCGGCGACAAGGCGCTGCCCTATCTGCGCGGCGAGGAAGATGAGGTAGCGGAAGAAAACCCGGCAATGGGCTGGCGTGCGATACGCCTCAGTCTGGAGCGGGACGGACTGATGAAGGCACAGGCGCGCGCGCTTCTGGAAGCTGCAGCGGGCCGCACATTATATGTGATGTTCCCGATGATTTCCGAGCCGTGGGAGTTCGATCAGGCCCGCGCCTTGTTCGATCAGCAGCGGGAATGGATGCTGCAGCAGCGCAAGATGCTGCCGACAAACATATATTATGGCGCAATGCTGGAGGTTCCGGCGTTGGCGGAAACGCTCGACATATTGCTGCCGAAGCTGGATTTCCTCTCCATCGGCACGAATGACCTCACGCAGTTCCTGTTCGCGGCGGACCGTGCGCATCCCAAACTGGCGGAACGCTATGACTGGCTCAGCCTGGCCATCCTGCGCTTCCTTCGTCGTATCGTGCGCGCATGCGAAGCGGCGAACGTGTCTGTCGGTGTATGCGGAGAAATGGGTGGGCGTACGCTGGAGGCGATGGCGTTGATCGGGCTGGGTATAAACCGCCTGTCGATCACGCCTGCATCCGTTGGACCAGTAAAAGCCATGATCCGTTCAATCGACCTGAGCGATTTCAAGGGACGCCTTGAAGCAATGCTCGACGATGGCACAATAGATTTACGTGCGGCGCTGACCGACTATGCAGGCAAATCAGGAATAGAATTAAGTTAACGTTTGTCTGCGGTTGAGAATAACTGCTGTAAATTCCATCAAACATAGGATAAAACGATATAATGCGGCGATAAGCTGGCGTTGACACTATTCTTATTGTCGTAGAAAACCTGCGTATATGGCGGTTCCTGCCCGTGGGCGGGATGTGCAGGCAAAATATAATTTCAAGGTCGCGGTTGCGGCTCCGGAGCAGGGGCAGTGAAATGGACGAAATGACTCCTGAAACCGATGCGCTCATGGATGACGTGGGCAGCCGGCCCGGCACGCTGTTGCGTGAGGCACGTGAAGAACGTGGCATGTCGATCGCCGAGGTTGCCGAGCAGACCCGCGTGGCGCAGCGGCAGCTCGACGCGATCGAGCGTAACGACTTTGGCGCGCTGCCGGGCACGCCCTATGCCGTCGGTTTCGCGCGGGCCTATGCGCGCGCGGTTGGTGTCGATGAAGTCGCCATCGCGCGTGGCGTGCGCAGCGAACTGGGCGCGCTTGATGAAAGCGAGCGTTATGAGATGTTCGAGCCCGCCGATCCTGCCCGCATACCGCCGCGCAGCATGGCATGGGTGGCGGCGGGTATCGCATTGATCCTGGCGGTTGGATATGGCGTGTGGCGCACGCAGTTTTTCTCGGCTTCGACGGATCAGGAAATAGCGGATCTGGCCAATCGCAGCCAAGAGGCGCAGCCCGGCCAAAGCCAGCCGCAAGCTGAGGATGAGCAACCCCAGGCGCCTGCTGCTAGCGGCCCGGTCGTGCTGACGGCGCTGCATGACGTCTGGCTGCGTATCTATGACGAGGGTGGCGAGCGTCTGTTCGAAAAACAGATGGCCAAAGGCGAGACATATACCGTGCCGTCTGACGCCAACAATCCTATGATATTGACCGGCAGGCCCGATGCGCTTGCGGTGACGATAGGCGGGCGCGAGGTGGCGCCACTGGGCCCTCCCGAACGCACGATCTCCGATGTCCCGGTCAGTGCTTCCGCATTGCTTGCGCGCCCCGCAACACCAACATCTTCGGTGGCAGCGCCGGTGCCTTCGCCATCGCCTGCGTCCTCGTTACCCCCTGCCGCTGAGCAGGCGCAGAGCGTGAGCCCGCGGCAGCCTGCGGTCGACCCTGAAGCGAAAAAGCCCGAGAAAATGGCGCGGGCTGAGGTGCAACAACCAGCGGCCCGGCCACTACCCGCCGCGCGCGACGCGCAGGATGAAGCCTCTGATGAAGTAGAGAGCATGGCGCCCGCCGCATCGCACGTGCTTCAGGAGGCACAGGGCGTCAATGCGCCAATCGTCTCCACCGATAGCCAGTAAATCTCGGTTGAACGGACTTACCGCAGTTATATTCCACTATCGGGCTTTATTTTGACTGCGCACCGGCTATGGTCCGCGCCATTGTTCGTCTGTTGTGATTTTGGGGACAGGAATGCGTCACTCGCTCAAGGCTTTTACGGCTCTTACCATGGTTCTGGTTTCATCGCAGATGGTCACGTCCGCCTATGCTGCGGACAAGGAAGCGACCGTTGAAGACAGGGTCTATCGTCTTGAAAAAGAGATGAAAGCCGTGCAGCGCAAGGTTTTTCCCGGCGGTGCGCCGATAGAGCCGGATCTGACTGCGCCCGCGGCAACGCAGGCTGTGCCGCCGAGTTCGACCCCGGTTACAGATCTCATCTCCCGCGTCACGGCGCTGGAGGGGCAACTGGCCACGCTGACGGGACAGGTCGAGCAGAACAGCTACAAGCTGCGGCAGCTTGAAAAGAAGCTGGATCAGATGGCCGCTGCTGCTGAGCCCGTTGTGACCGAGGACGGTGTTTCCGCGCCTGCATCGACCGGGGCCCCGGCGCCTTCTGTATCCAGTGACGCGAGTGAACAGCGCAAGGCGGCGGTTGCGGCAATAGAACTCCCGGATACGGGTGACGTCGCCAGTGACTCCTATGTCTATGGCTATCGCCTGTGGGATGCGAAATTCTATCCGGAAGCGCAGGTGCAGCTGAAAGCGACGGTCGACAAACATGGCTCCACCGTCATAGGCAGCCGTGCCCAGAACCTGCTGGGCCGCGCCTATCTGGATGATGGCAAGCCGGCGCTGGCTTCGGTCAACTTTTATGAGAATTACCAGAAGCGGCCCGATGGCGACCGAGCGTCGCAGAGCCTCGCCTATCTGGGTGAAGCGCTGATCCAGCTGAAGAAACCCGCAGATGCCTGCAAGGTCTATGGCGAGCTTGAGCAGCGTTATGGTGAGGGCCTCTCTGCCGGCCTGCGCAGCATGATGGAAAAGGGGCGCGCTCGTGCCAAATGCGGCGGCTGAGCCGCTGATCGACCGGTTTCGCGACACTATCGAAGAGCTTGTAGGCTCCGATGCGGGTAAGAACGCCCGGTTCGGCGTCGCCGTTTCCGGTGGGCCAGACAGCATGGCGCTGTTGTGGCTGACCCACAGCGCTTTTCCCGGACGTGCACTGGCGGCGACGGTAGACCATGGCTTGCGTCCAGAAGCCCGACGTGAGGCGGAGATGGTCGCCGCCTGGTGTGCTGGGCAGGGCATTGATCATGATATATTGACACTGGATGAGCCTATCACGGGCAATATTCAGTCCGAGGCGCGGCGTGCGCGCTATGCGCAATTGCACCGCTGGTGTCAGGAGAAGGCGGTCGACTGGCTGCTCACCGCGCATCATGCCAATGACCAGATGGAAACGATGCTGATGCGCCTCAATCGCGCGTCCGGCGTCTCTGGTTTGTCGGGCGTGCGCGCTCGAAACGGCATAGTTCTACGGCCCTTGCTTCAATGGAGCAGGCGCGAGCTGGAACAGGTGGTGGAAGCGCAATCCCTGCCGCATGTTCATGATCCCAGCAATGACGACAGCCGGTTTGACCGTGTTGCCATGCGCAAGCACCTCAAGGGTGTTGATTGGCTTGATCCCATGGCATTCGCCCGCAGTGCGGAAGCGCTTGACGATGCGCAGGACGCACTGGAATGGATGGTGGGCCAGCTCGAAAACGAGTATGTTCGTATGACAGACGAAGGCCATATCATGCTGACCAGCCATGATTTCCCGCGCGAGCTGCAGCGCCGGCTGCTCTTGCGGATGTTGACGCAGGCGGATCCGGCATTTTCGGCCCCGCGCGGGGCCACTTTGGACCGGGCTTTAAGCCAGCTTTTGGCTGGGGAAAAGGCGATGATTGGTGACTGGCATATCCTTGCCGGGGCTTCGTGGGTTTTAATGCGCGCTCCGCCGCGATCTTTGGTATGAAAATATTGTTATTTGCCGTGTAAACCCTATCTAGGTTCACGGAAGTGAGGTTGGAATGAACGACGACAAGGAGCCGCAGGGTAATCCCTGGGTGAAGAGCGCAATGATCTGGGCAGGCGTAATTGCCGTGCTGCTGATGGTTGTGTCTCTGGTGGAAGGGCGCAATGGCGCTGCCGTAGGCACGTCGATTGCCTATTCGGATTTCCGCTCCAAGGTGCAGGAAGGGCAGGTGAAGGAGGTTTCCATCGCCCCTGACCGCATCGTCGGCATTCTGAACAACAGCCAGAAATTCTCGACTGTTCCGGTCAACGACCCCGGCCTCACCAAGATGCTGGACGATTTCAACGTCAAATATTCGGGTCAGGCCGAGGAACAGCCCAGCTTCTGGATGATATTGCTGTACCAGTCATTGCCATTCCTGCTGATTCTGGGCGTCGCCTTTTTTGTGCTGCGCCAGATGCAGAAAGGCGGCGGCGCGGGCGGAGCCATGGGCTTCGGTAAGTCCAAGGCCAAGCTGCTGACCGAAAAGCAGGGCCGGGTGACGTTCGATGACGTGGCCGGTATTGATGAGGCGCGCGAGGAATTGCAGGAAATCGTCGAATTTCTGAAAGATCCGCAGAAATTCGCCCGTCTCGGCGGCAAAATCCCGAAGGGCGCGCTGCTCGTCGGTTCGCCCGGTACGGGCAAAACGCTGCTGGCGCGCGCTATTGCGGGTGAAGCGGGTGTGCCCTTCTTCACCATTTCCGGTTCGGATTTCGTCGAAATGTTTGTCGGTGTTGGTGCTTCGCGTGTGCGCGACATGTTCGAGCAGGCGAAGAAGAACGCGCCGTGCATCGTTTTCATCGACGAAATAGACGCGGTTGGCCGCCATCGTGGCGCGGGCCTTGGCAACGGCAATGACGAGCGCGAGCAGACGCTGAACCAGCTTCTGGTCGAAATGGACGGTTTTGAGGCGAATGAAGGCATCATCATCATCGCCGCCACCAACCGCCCGGATGTGCTGGATCCCGCGCTTCTGCGCCCCGGCCGCTTCGACCGTCAGGTCGTGGTGCCGCGCCCGGATATCGAAGGCCGCGTCAAGATCCTCGAAGTGCATATGAAGAAGGTGCCGCTGGCCCCAGATGTCGATGCACGCACGATTGCGCGTGGCACACCGGGCTTCTCCGGTGCAGACCTTGCCAATCTGGTCAACGAAGCCGCCCTGATGGCCGCGCGGCGCAGCAAGCGTCTCGTTGCCATGAGCGAGTTCGAGGCCGCCAAGGACAAGGTGATGATGGGCGCCGAGCGCAAGTCCATGGTCATGACCGAGGACGAGAAGAAGATGACCGCCTATCATGAGGCCGGTCACGCCATCGTCGCGGTGCATGAGCCCGCATCCGATCCGATCCACAAGGCGACGATCATCCCGCGCGGCCGCGCGCTGGGCATGGTTATGCGTCTGCCCGAGCGCGATAACTACAGTTATCATCGTGACAAGATGTACGCGAACCTTGCTGTTTCCATGGGCGGACGCGTGGCCGAAGAGATTATATTCGGTTATGACAAGGTGTCTTCAGGTGCTTCGGGCGATATTCAATACGCCACCAAGCTGGCACGCGACATGGTGACCCAGTGGGGCATGTCCGACGAGTTGGGCCCGCTGCAATATGAAGAACCGCAGGGAGAGACCTTCCTCGGTTATTCGCAGAGCCAGCGTGTCCATATGTCGGACGAGACCGCGAAGAAGATCGACAAGGAAATCCGCAACATCGTCGACACCGGTTATGATCGCGCAAAAAAGCTGCTGACGGATAATGAGAGCCAGCTTCACCTGCTCGCCAACGCGCTGCTGGAATATGAGACGCTCTCTGGCGACGAGATCGAGACCTTGCTGGACAAGGGCGAGATCACCCGCGACGACGGCACCAAGATCAAGCCGAACCCGGTTCCTGTCGTTGGTACGTCGATCCCGCGTGCAGGACGCCGCGGCAAGGGCAATCTCGGCGGAGCGGCTCCGCAGGGCGCCTGATCCCGATTTCATTTGCAAGCGTTGATAGGGGCAAATAGAGGTTTGCCCCTGTTCCATGCGCATGGGCGGTCTGCCCATGCCGGTCGCATATTTTATCCAACGGGGTTGAGACATGAAGAAATTGGGTCTGGTCGGCGGGCTGAGCTGGGGATCGACGGCACGCTATTATCAGATCATCAACCGGGGCGTGGCGAAGCGGGCAGGGGGGCTGCACAGCGCACCGCTCGTTATCGAAAGCCTCGATTTCGCTGAAGTAGCGCGTTGCGCGACCGCCGATGATTGGGATTGTGCAGCTGCGCATCTAACCGGTGCGGCCAAACGGCTGGAAGCGAGCGGCGCCGAGGGCATCGTTATCTGCGCCAACAGCATGCATGTGATCCATGACCGCATCGCTGAAGCCATTTCCGTACCGGTACTGCATATCGCCGACGCGGTAGGCGAGCGTATGCAGCGTAATGAGATTAAGACAGCTGCTCTGGTCGGTACGCGCAACGTTATGACCGAAAAATTCTATCGGCAGCGG
The DNA here is from genome assembly GCA_020446425.1 of Sphingobium sp. Lineage (GTDB taxonomy): Bacteria > Pseudomonadota > Alphaproteobacteria > Sphingomonadales > Sphingomonadaceae > Sphingobium. Next base: position 27,136 of record JAGRES010000016.1, read on the forward strand.
CTGGTGTCCTATGGCATATCGCTGCTGCCGCCGGATATGGAGCTGGCCGAACGGATCGACCAGATCGTTTATGAAGAGCTGGTTCTCGGTAAGGCTACCCGCGAGTCAGAGCGGTATATGAAATCGGAACTGACCGATATCGCGAAACAGAATGTGCAGGCGGTCGTGCTGGCCTGTACGGAACTGGAAATGATCGTCGACGTGCGCGCCAATGTGCTGCCCATCTATGACTCGACAAGCATCCACGCCGAGGCCGCTATCGACTTCATTATGGGGTGAGCGAGCAGGGCGCAGGGTCGGTGAGACCCTTCAGATATTCGCCCCATTATTATTGAATATATCGGGTTCCCAGCCTTCCTCGCGCAGCCGGATGCGGCCATAGTGAAGCGCAAGGGGATAGAGAATCTCGTTTTCCTGCATCAGGCGTGCACAAAAGCGCTGCATCACTGACTGTGTGGCGTGGTCGAAATTGCGCCAGTCGATCGACATATTGTCGACTGTCCATTCCGACATGTACAGTTCCCATTCTTCCTGAAGGTTCTGAAAGTCACGTTCAAAAGCGATGACCTCTTCCTCCAGCCTGTTGGGCTGGGCACGATAATGATTAGCATAGAGAAAGCCAGCTTCTGCGGCGAGGTGCTCGTCGAGACACCCGGCAAGCCGACGCATAAGCGCAAAGGCTTCATCGGCAAGGGGGACAGGAGAACGGGCGAGTTCCATCAGCGACGACGCCATGTCGTCCATAGCCTCATGCTCGGCTATCAGTCGGCTGATAGTCTCCATATAAGCATTATAGGAAGGCGGAGGCCGA
>JAGRES010000017.1 GCA_020446425.1 Sphingobium sp.
ATGGCGCTCTCAAGGCGACCATCTGGGAAAACCAAGGTGAGAACGGGACGTACTTCACCACCACCTTGGCCCGCACCTATCAAGCCAATGATGGCTCGCTCAAGGACTCGCACAGCTTTTCGGGAAGCGAATTGCTGCGCGTCGCTGAACTGGCGCGCCAAGCTTATTCGACCGTCAGCGCATATCGCCGCGATCATGCGCCGGAACCTGAACCTCAAGACGAGAGCCTGACCGATGCGTATCGCCACGCCCTCTAGCCATTGCACCGCGCGCCCGGACGGTTTCGGGCGCGCGCCACCCGAACAATTAGGACAGCCGCCATGAATGAACCGACAAACCCCATCCACGAACACGATCCAACGTCATCGCCCGAAGCCACGAATGACAAACTGACCATTCAATTCGATGCGCGGGAGTATGCGCACTTCCTCGCTGATCTTGATCTGACCGAAGCGCAAAAGCTCGAATACATCGAAACGCTCTGGACCATCGTTCTGCATTTCATCGACATGGGCTTTGGGATTCACCCGATCCAACAAGCCTGTGGGCAGTTTTCGGAAAACCTCGCTCTTTGCCCCGATGCCGATTCGGACGTGGTAAAATCTCTCCATTCACATTTATGCAACGACTTCGAAAGCGCGGGCGAATGCCTGTGCATCGAAGGGATTCTCAACAAGAAAGAAGAAGAGGAAACACCATGACCAATCCGACTAAACCAATAGAAAATCCCGTCTCCGGGCATGAGGCCGATCCCGTTTGGAGCGCCGATCTGCTTGCCGCTGCTGCGGGGATGGGCGTTGCGCATGACAATGTTGTGCCTTTCAGCACACGAAAAGCTTGGAGGGACGATGGATGACCGGAGAAGCAAGAGAAAACAAACTGATGCAGCCCGCCGTCATCTACGCCCGCGTATCCAGCGTGGCGCAAATGCAAAAGGGACATGGCCTCGGCTCGCAGGAAACGCGCTGCCGTGAGTTCGCCCGCATGAAGGGCTATGAAGTGGCGGAAGTCTTCTGCGACGAAGCCGTTTCCGGTGGGATCATCGACCGCCCCGGCATGTTGGCGATGCTGTCCTATCTCAAGAAAAACAAGCGCACCGCGCATGTCGTCCTCATCGACGATATCTCGCGGCTGGCGCGGGACATGAAAGCGCACCTCGATTTGCGGGACGCCATTGCCGCTGCGGGCGGACGGCTCGAAAGCCCGTCCATCGAGTTCGGAGAAGATTCCGACTCCATCCTCGTTGAAAACCTGCTGGCCTCCGTTTCGCAGCATCAACGCCAGAAGAACGCGGAGCAAACCCGCAACCGGATGCGCGCCCGCGTCCAGAACGGCTATTGGCCGTTTATCTCCTGCATCGGCTTCAAGCACATTCACTCGCCCGGACAGGGCAAGGTGCTGGTGCGCGACGAACCGCTGGCCTCGATCATTCAAGAGGGATTGGAAGGCTACGCTTCGGGCCGCTTCGCCTCGCAAGCGGAAGTGAAGCGCTTCTTTGAAAGCTTCCCGGCCTTTCCGAAAAACCGCTACGGCGTCGTCCGCAATCAGCATGTCACCGACATTCTGACCAAGCCGCTTTATGCCGGATATGTCGAAGCGCCCGATTGGGGCGTCTCCTTGCGCAAGGGCCAGCATGAAGGGCTGATTAGCTTTGAGACATTCGAGCGCATTCAGAAGCGTTTGAAGGACGGCGCGCGCACTCCGGCGCGGCCTGACCTCAACGCGGACTTCCCGCTGCGCGGCGCGATTGCCTGCGCCTGCTGCGAGCGGCCTTTGACTGGCTCATGGTCGAAAAGCAAAACCGGGGACCGCCACGCTTACTATATGTGCTTCAACCGCGCGTGCGCGGAGCGGGGCAAGTCGATCCGGCGTGACCAGATCGAAGGCGAGTTCGCCGCGTTGCTCGAAGACCTGACACCCGCACCGACCTTGTTCGAGTTGGTCCGGGCGCTGGTCAAGCATGGATGGGAGCAGCGACTTGCGCAGGCCCATGCCTTCGCCAAGACGTTTGCGCGCGATATCCAGAAGCTTGAGAAGCAAATCGACGCGCTGCTTGAGCGCATCGTTGAGGCGACGAATCCCACCGTCATCAATGCTTACGAAACCAAGATCGCCAAGCTCGAACGCGAGAAGCTGGTGCTGGAAGAAAAGCGGCTCACGAGCGGCAATCCGCGCGGCAGGTTCGAGGATATGTTCGAACTCGCCATGCGCTTTCTCTCAAACCCTTCAAAACTCTGGGTTTCTGGCTCTCATGCGCACCGCAGACTGGTGTTGAAACTGACCTTTGCGGACCGTCTGAGCTATTGCCGGAAATCGGGATTTCGAACCCCGGAAATGACCTTACCTTTCAAGGCTTTGGTGTCTTTTCGGGAAGGCGAAAACGTAATGGCGGAGCGGGAGGGATTCGAACCCTCGATACGCTTTTGACGTATACTCACTTTCCAGGCGAGCGCCTTCGACCACTCGGCCACCGCTCCGCATTGCCTGATCGCTTAGCGCATCGCGCAGAGCGTGAATCAGGCGATCTTTCATTCGCTCTGGAATGGGCGCGTCTAGCGAGTGAATTCGCTGCTGGCAAGCATGCTGTGTGCCCTGCCCTGCACCATCATGGCAAGGCAAAGCCAGCGAACCGGCTTCAGCCCGCCAGCGCCTTCTGCCTGCGCCGCTGCACCGAGGAGCCTATTCCCATCCCCTCGCGATATTTGGCAACGGTGCGCCGGGCGATATCGAACCCTTCGCCGCGCAGCATCTCGACCAATGTATCGTCGGAGAGGACCTTGCGCGGGTCCTCCGCCACAATAAGCGCCTTGATACGGTTCTTGACCGCCTCGGCTGACACCGCCTCGCCGCCGTCGGCGGAACCGATGGCGCTGGTGAAGAAATATTTGAGTTCGAACAGGCCGCGCGGGCAGGAGAGATATTTGTTGCTGGTGACGCGGCTGACGGTCGATTCGTGCATCTCGATCGCCTCCGCGACCGATTTCAGGGTCATGGGCTTGAGGTGCGCCACACCCTTGCGAAAGAAATCTTCCTGCTGCTTCACGATTTCGGTCGCGACCTTGATGATTGTCTTCTGCCGCTGGTCCAAAGCCTTGATCAGCCAGTTGGCGCTCGCCAGACATTCGGACAGCCACGCCTTGGAGTCCTTGTCCTGCACACCGCCGGACAGCTCGGTATAATATACCCGGTTGACCAGCACGCGAGGCAGGGTGGCGCCATTCACCTCTATGCCCCAGCCCGCGCCTTGCGGCGTCACGAATATATCGGGAATGACTGCCTGGGTCTCGTCACTGGCGAAGCGCAATCCCGGTTTGGGGTCGTAGCCGCGCAGCTCACGGATCATGTCGGCCAGATCCTCCTCATCCACACCGCAGATGCGGCGCAGATGCGGCAATGCGCCCTTGGCCAGCAGGTCGAGATTGTTGATCAGCGTTTCCATCGCCGGGTCGCAGCGATCCGCTTCGCGCGCCTGCAGCATCAGGCATTCCGACAGCGACCGCGCGCCAACGCCAACGGGATCGAATGTCTGAATCGCGGCCAGCACGGCCTCCACCTCCGCGCGCGATACCTGAAGCGCATAGGCAAGCTGAAGCACATCCGCCTCCAGATAGCCCGCCTCGTCGATCTGGCCGATCAGCTGGCTGGCGATAACGAGCTCCGGCCCGGAAAACCGCATCCGCGCCTGATCCATCAGATGCTCATGCAGCCCGGTCTCACTCCCGGCGAAGCTGTCGAAATCGGGTCCGTCCTCACCGAAGCCTTGCGAAGTGGAAAAGCTGTCGGCAATGCCCCCTGCCCCGCTCAGCCCTTCGCCGCGCACAGGCGTTACGCCGTCGTCACCACGATCATCGAGCGCCCCATCCATGTCGAGCGGGCTGTCCGTGGATATCGCGCCCTCGCGCATCATCGCATCGCTGGCCGCCTCGGGGGAGGCAGGAGCATTATCGCTATCGCGCTCCTGCTGTTCGGGTGCATTTTCATTGTCACCCGCACCACCGCGCGCCAGCTCCAGCAGCGGGTTTTTTTCCAGCTCTCCGGCGATATAGGCCTCAATCTCGACATTGGACAGCGCAAGCAGGCGAATCGCCTGCTGCAATTGCGGCGTCATCACCAGCGACTGGCTTTGTCGCAGATCGAGGCGCGGTCCCAGGGCCATTATCGTGCGCGCCCCACCATATTACATTGAGAAGCTTTCGCCCAGATAGAGGCGGCGAACATCGGCATTGGCGACCAGTTCGGCCGGATTGCCGGCGAACAGCACCTTGCCATCATAGATGATGCAGGCGCGGTCGACGATTTCCAGCGTCTCACGCACATTATGGTCGGTGATGAGCACGCCGATGCCGCGGGTGCGCAGCTGCCGCACCAGATCGCGAATATCGGCAATGGAGAGCGGGTCGATCCCGGCGAAGGGCTCGTCCAGCAAAACGATCGACGGGTTGGCCGCCAGCGCGCGCGCAATTTCGCAGCGGCGGCGTTCACCGCCCGACAGCGCCATGGCCGAACTGTCACGCAAGCGCATCAGCCCGAATTCGTCGAGCAGCTCCTCCAGCCGCTTGGCGCGTGCCTCTTCATCGGGCTCCGCCAGCTCCAGCACAGCGAGGATATTCTGCTCGACCGTCATGCCGCGAAAAATCGAGGTTTCCTGCGGCAGATAGCCCAGACCCAATATCGCGCGGCGATACATTGGCAGGCCGGTAATGTCGTGCCCATCAAGGGCGATGCGGCCGCCATCAGGCCGGACGAGGCCCATGATCGAATAGAAGCATGTCGTTTTGCCAGCGCCATTGGGGCCGAGCAGCCCGACGACTTCGCCCTTCGCAACAGTCAGCGATACATCGGTCAGTACCGGGCGGCGATCATAGCTTTTGGCGATTGATACGACCTCCAGCCCGCCATTTTGCGCAATGGCGTCGGCGCTTTGCGCGCCGCGCTGGCTGAGCTGGTCCATCACTGCAAGGTCATCCATGTCGGCCTCTGTCTGGCATGAATTTGGTTAAGGAGAACTGAAAATTCGCCTTAACCATCGAAATTGGCAAGCTTTGTGCATGTTCTATGCCCGAGGCAGCGCCGAAGGCAAAGAGCGAAGATGCATAAGGTCCGATTTTCGCGGTAAAAATCAGGCCTTCAAGGGTTGCTGGTGCGCTCAGGCACAGTGAACGTGCCGGTCACCCGCCCGCCATTGGTGCCGGTCACCCCGGCAGCCGCGGCGCGACCATCGACGGTGGAGCGCCCGCTCTGCAAATCCATGATCAAACGCCCACCAGTCAGGCGGTTGGCGCCCTGCGACAGCTCGACATTACCCAGCATGGTGATGACGCGGCTGTTGAGATCGTAGATCGCGACATCGCCGCGCGCCCGCTCGTTGCCGCGCGCGATGCGCACATTGCCCGATGCGTCGATGCGGTCGATCTCGATACCGCCCGCATTGCGATAGGCAACGGTCATGCGCGTGGAATCGAGTGTCAGACTGCCCTGCGTCACATGCACATTGCCGGAAACCACGACACGGTCCGCCCGGTCCTGCACCTCTATACGGTCAGCGGAAAAATTGACCGGCGCGCCGCTGTCATGCCCGCGCATGAGCTGCGCCTGCGCATCCCCGCCAAGCGAATATACGCCCATGACGCCAGCGCTCAGCAGGCCAGAAACAACGGCGATCAGAAACGGCTTGGTCATGGTCATCGCCCTTTGAGCGCATTTTGTTCGATACGCAAGCGGGCATTGCCGCTCAATGTCACGGTGCGGGCATCGAGATCCGCGCTCAGATGTTCAGCATTGAAGGTGCCTATCGGCATGCGGCCATAAACGGGAGCCTCGCTGCGCATCTTGCGCTCTTTCATGTCGATGTTCACATCGCGTGTCGTCAGCCGGTAGCCTTCGGCGGAGTCGAACTGGATCGGGCCGACTACCTGCACCTGCTCGCGTTCCATATTATAACGCCCCTGCCCGGCGCTCAGCACAGCCGGCCCATCGACCAGCAGCAGGCGTGCGGAAAGATCGCGCATCTCGACAACCGGTTCGCGCGACGTTTTCTGAATGGCGGAACCGGCGCGGATGGAAAAGGGGCGGCCCTTGCTGTCCTCGCCGCGATACAGGGCCTCGCGCACACGCAACCGTTCGCTCGCGACATCGACGTCATTCTTGTCCAGCACGAAACTGACATCGCCCTGCATGGTGAACGGCGCCATGGTGAGAAATGCCGTGAGTACGCCGACAGCAGCGGGCAGCGCATTTTTGAGGAGCTTTATCAGACGGTCATGCGACCCGCCGGGCAATGCCCAATGCTGCCTTTCGGTGCGTTGCGTATCAGCAAGGCGTGACATGACAGGATACTCTTTCCTATACGATCAGGCGTGCGCGAAAATATCGGTTTCCGGCCATCCGGCCAGATCGAGCAGCGCGCGATGCGGCAGAAAATCGAAACAAGCCTGCGCCAGTTCCGTGCGCCCTTCCCGCGCCAGCCGCTTGTCCAGTTCATCGCGCAACGCATGCAGATAGCGCACATCGGATGCCGCATAATCGCGCTGCGCCTCGGACAATTCCGGCCCGCCCCAATCGGAGCTTTGCTGCTGCTTGCTGATTTCCTGCCCGAGCAACTCTCGCACCAGTTCTTTCAACCCGTGACGGTCGGTATAGGTGCGCACCAGCCGCGAGGCTATCTTGGTGCAATAGGCGGGCGTCGCCAGCACGCCCAGATAATGCTGGAGTGCTGCGATATCGAACCGTCCGAAGTGAAACAGTTTGAGGCGTGTGGGATCGGCAACGACCGCCTTCAGATTGGGTGCGTCGTAGGAGCTGCCTGGCGAGAAACGAACCAGATGCTCATCCCCCCGGCCGTCGCTGATCTGGACGACGCACAGGCGGTCTCGCGGCGTGATCAGGCCCATGGTCTCAGTGTCGATGGCCACGGGACCGTCTGCCAGCACATTGGCGGGCAGATCTTCTTCATGAAAATAGACTGTCATGCCGTGTCCTTATCGGGCTGCGCCATGTTAGACAATGGTCCGCGAGCGGGCGCACGGCACTTTCGATATCTGCCGCGTCATGCTAAAGCCTCATGCGACCTGCCATCCAGATGACGAGCATCCCATGAACGACATGACCCAAACTCCGGAAATGCTGATTGCCGCCATGGCGGCGAAGGCCCGCGCGGCGAGCAATGCACTGACGCAGATCAGCGATGAGGAGAAGTCGCGTGGCCTGATGCTGGCGGCGCAGGCGCTGCGCGATCATGGCGACGCGATCTGCCGCGCCAACATGCAGGATATGGAGAATGCAGCTGAGCGCGGGCTCTCGTCTGCGCTGCTCGACCGTCTGCGCCTGGATGATGCGCGGATCGAGGGGACGGCCTCCGGCGTGGAACAGGTGGCAAAGCTCGATAATCCACTGGGCGAGGTGATCGACGAAACCCATCGCCCCAATGGCATGGTGATGCAGCGTGTGCGCGTGCCGCTTGGTGTGATCGGTATCATTTATGAAAGCCGTCCCAATGTCACCGCCGATGCCGCCGCCCTGTGCATGCGGGCGGGCAATGCCGCGATATTGCGCGGCGGCAGCGAAGCTATCGAGAGCAACCGCGCCATTCACGCAGCGATGGCGGAGGGTGTATCGGCCGCCGGCCTGCCCACGGATGCGATCCAGCTCGTGCCGACCACGGACCGCGCCGCCGTGGGCGCGATGCTGCGTGCCGCTGGCCTAATCGACCTGATTGTTCCGCGCGGCGGCAAGTCGCTGGTGGCGCGCGTGCAGGAAGAGGCGCGCGTGCCCGTGCTCGCCCACCTCGACGGCATGAACACCAGCTATGTGCATGCCTCGGCCAATCCCGATATGGCGCGCGATCTGGTCGTCAACGCCAAGATGCGGCGCACCGGTATTTGCGGCGCGACCGAAACCGTGTTGTTCGACAAGGATTTCAAGGCCACCAAAGAGGTGATTGGCGCACTGATCGACGCGGGGTGCGCGGTGCGCGGCGACGACGCGATCCAGACCATCGACACGCGCGTGACGGCGGCGCAGGACGAGGATTGGGACACCGAATATCTCGACGCCATCATAACAGCGGCACAAGTCAGCGGTATTGACGAGGCTCTGGCGCATATTGCCGCACATTCAAGCGGCCATACTGACGCCATCATTGCCGAGGATGGCGCAGCCGCCGAGCGATTCCTCAACGCCGTCGATAGCGCCATCGTGATGTGGAACGCATCTACCCAGTTTGCCGATGGCGGCGAATTCGGCCTGGGGGCGGAAATCGGCATTTCAACCGGCCGCCTGCATGCGCGCGGACCGGTCGCGCTCGAAGGGCTGACAACCTATAAATGGATTGTTCGCGGCACAGGCCAAGTGCGCCCTTAATAACACAGTCCCTGTTCATTAATATGTGCTGAATAAAAAGATTAGCTCTGGCGCGGATTCTTGCTATAGTGATTCTATGACCGTTTTATGCGGCGGATTCTGCATGTTCTTCGTCCGACATGTCTATCCGTAATTGTTTAGGGCGAGCGAAAGTGACTATTCGGGCATGAGTTTTGATAGAGGTCGCCGCGGACGCGGCAGAGACAAGCGCGACAATATTGGCGGCGACGATTTTGGTGGTTTCCCCGATCAGGGCGGTGGTCGGTTCGGCGGATTCGAGGATCGCGGCGGTTTCGGCGGAGACAGGTTTGGCGGCGGTGGCGGTGGATTCGGTGACCGTGGCGGCTTCGGCGGCGGCGGCGGCGGATTTCGCGGCGGCGGCGGCGGTGGCGGTGGCCGTGGCGGCATGCCGGCCCAGGTTGTCGGTGAAGGTACTGGCGTCGTAAAATTCTTCAACGGACAGAAGGGTTTCGGTTTCATCGTTCGCGACGATGGTGCCGAAGACGTGTTCGTTCATATCAGCGCCGTCGAGCAGGCTGGCCTGACCGGGCTTGCCGAAGGACAGCCGCTCGGCTTCACGCTGGTCGACCGTGGCGGAAAGATTTCGGCTACCGATCTCAAGATCGAGGGCGAGCCCCTCCCCGTGGTCGATCGGCCGCGCGAACCGCGTGCAGGCGGATTCGGCGGTGGCGATCGCGGTGATCGCGGCGGGCCGCAGCGCCAGCTGACCGGCGAGCACGCCAGCGGTACGGTCAAGTTCTTCAATGCGATGAAAGGCTTCGGCTTTATCCAGCGCGATGACGGCCAGCCGGATGCATTTGTTCATATCAGCGCCGTCGAGCGCGCGGGCATGGCTAACCTCAATGAGGGTGACCGTCTCGATTTCGATATCGAGGTCGATCGTCGCGGCAAATATGCGGCGGTCAATCTGCAGCCCAAAGCAGACTGAAGCGCGGATTTCCGACAGATACAAAAAGGGCCGGGTCATCACGACACCGGCCCTTTTATTTTGCATATCAGCGCAATAGGGCTGTTCAGGCGCCCCTGCTCGACTCGAACAGGAACCAGGCGCGCTGCTCGGCCTGATCGGTCCAGTCATCGACCGACCCTTCCGTGGCATTGTCGCCAGCAGCAGCTGCTGCTTCCTTCACCGCGCGCAAGGTCTGCACCAACGCCAGATTATCCTCGCGCAGCTCATCCAGCATGTCCTTGGCCGCCACAAATTCGGCATCATTGTCCTTGATCGTCTGGTGGCGCGATATGTCGCCAACCGACCGCAGTGTGACGTTGCCGGTCTTGCGCACGCGCTCGGCGATCAGATCGGTCGTCGCCAGTATCTCCGCCGCCTGCTCATCGAACAGCAGATGATAATCGCGGAAATGCGGACCGGAAACATGCCAGTGGAAATTCTTGGTCTTGAGGTACAGCGCATAGCTGTCCGCCAGCAGGCCATTGAGCGCCTGGGCCACCGTCTTTGCCTCGTTGCTCGCCAGATCGGTAGGCGTTTTCAATTTCGGCGCGGCTGGCTTCGATTTCTTGGGAGCCATAAATCCTCCTTGTTCTGTGGCTGCATATCATGTCTTACGAACATATTATGGCAGATTTTGTGCCGCAAACCTTGCGGATAAACCCGGTCTCTCTGATCGGTTTTATCAATCAAACTAGACGCAGGGCAGCCATCGCGGCAAAAAATGCAACTGCCAGAAGGAATATAGCGCCGGAAATGCGCGCCGCCTTGACCCCGATCATATCGCGGTGCCCCGCAAGCATCCCGCCAAGGACAAGGCATGCAGCTATGCTACCCAACCAGCCGCCCAATCCCGCCATCCACGGGTCTGCGCGCGCGGCAGCGATGCCTGCTATGACAAACTGGGCATTGCCGCCAATCCCTCCGAACAGCATTGCAACCATGCTTGCGACAAAACCGCCGCCCGAGGGGGAGTCTTCGGTACTGGTGGCGGCTTTCGGAGGAATCAGAAGGCCCGCTGCGGACAGGCCCAGCGCCAATGCGAAGAAGAGCGAGCGGGCTTCCGGCGTGATAAGGGTGGAGATGTAAAATCCAGCTGCGGCGGCAAGCCCGGCATACAAGGCCAGCGCCAGCGCAATGCCCGCCTTGCTCGCGCCGCTATAGCCGTGGTGATGCAACAGATGATGCGCATGCAGGGACTGGCCACCCAGGCCGTCAATGATCAGACAGAGAAAGAGGGAGAGCAAAAGCGCATCCATGGCTCATGCCCTTAACAGACGCTGGCGGAGTACTGAACCTGTTCCTGTTCGCCCGGCGGCGCGATCAATGACCGATGCGCAGCGAGAGCGCGGCAAGATAAGCGGTGCTGGCTTCGGGGCTGTTATCCTCACACTCGACGGCGTCGCGCATCAGATCGAGATAGGAGAGCAGAACCGGTCCGAGACCACCCTGCGACAGGGCCGATTCGAGCATGGAGGCAAGCCGTTCGACCGGCATCATTCCATAAGCGCGTGCATCGTGACGGATAAGATCAATCTGTTCGCAGATTTGCGAGAGGCTGATGTGCCCCTGCTGCATGGCTATCGTGTCGATTCGGTTTTTCAGGCCAGATCGAACCACACCCATCGCGTCATGATGCATAGCGTACCTCCCTATCCCCATGACGGATGATGCGGGCAAAGCCTTAAGAGGCCGTAAACTCCATAGAATTTTGCGATTTTATTCCGGTGACGCCCGCACCGCGCCCTTCTTCATATTGACAAGCGATCAAAAGCGCGTCATGAGCGCGCGCTGAAAGCGGGCGGCTTTGGGCCGCCTTATTTTTTCAACGGAATTATCGAAGGAATGGGCCATGGCGAAGCCAGCCACAGTTAAAATCCGGCTTGTGAGCAGCGCCGACACGGGTTTCTTCTACGTGACGAAGAAGAATCCGCGCACGCAGACCGAGAAACTCAGCTTCCGCAAATATGATCCGGTTGCGCGCAAGCATGTCGAGTTCAAGGAAGCCAAGATCAAGTAAGACCGGTCTCCGGCCCCGCGCCGGACCGCTCATGCTTGAGCATATGCGATAAGGCCCGGTGCATCCGCCCGGGCTTTTTCTATTGCTGGCGCTTGCTGGAGTCTGATCCACTTATGTGGAATTACGGCACCAGCCCGTCACAGCAGTTTGCCGACAACGTCGATAAACTTCACCACAGATATCGGCTTCGACACATAGGCCTCTGCCCCAGCATCGCGGATGCGTTCTTCATCGCCCTTTCCGGCATAGGCGGTAACCGCCATGATCGGTACCGGGGCCAGCGCCTCGTCAGCCTTCAGCGCCAGGATCAGGTCAAAGCCGCTGATGTGCGGCAGATGAATGTCCATGATAATGAGGTCGGGTGAAAATTCCCGCGCCTGCTGAATGACCTCTCGCCCATCCGACACAGGACGCGTTTCGTGGCCATGCGCCTTGAGCAAGTCACAAAACAGCTTGAGATTGAGTTCATTGTCCTCGACAACCAGTACGCGTTTCGTCACCACTTGCTCCGCATTCCGGTCGATCGTATCGGTTTTTGGCCCATCACAAGGATAGTCATGCGCCCCTCAACGGAAAATGGCAATGGTTTCGCCCCGGACGTACTGGCTTTGTTGGCGCTGGGCTGGGTTCTGAGTGACGAGTCGCGCGCCAGCCGCCTGCTGGCGCTGACCGGGCTGGACGCCGATCAGTTGCGCCAGAGCGCGGAAAGCCCCACCCTGCTGCGCGCGGTGATAGATTTTCTCGCCAGCCATGAGCCAGACCTTGTGGCCTGCGCCGAGGCGCTGGGGGTGGACCCTCTAAATCTGGCCAGCACTGCGCGGGAGCTTGGCCGATGACCCGCCCGCTGCTCATCACCGACTGCGACGAAGTATTGCTGCATATGGTGGTGCCCTTTCGCGCGTGGCTGGACGAAGAACATGACGTGCATTTCAGCTTCGAGAATGAGGGCTTCGTCAACGCGTTGCGGCGCAAGGAATGCGGCACGGTGCTGGAACCCGCGGAAGTCTGGCGGCTGCTGCAGCTCTTCTTCGAGACGGAAATGCACCGCCAGACGCCGATAGAAGGCGCGCTTGAGTCTCTGGCGCGCCTGTCGGAAATCGCGGACATCATCGTCCTCACCAATATTCACGAAGCCGCGCATGAAGGGCGCATCGCCCAGCTGCGCGCGGTCGGCATCGAGCATCCGGTCTATTGGAACCAGGGTGGCAAGGGTAGGCCCGCCCATAAATTTGTCGAGGCCTATACGCCCAGCGCCGTTCTCTTCATCGACGATCTGGCGCAACATCATGAATCGGTCGCCAAGCATGTGCCGCATGCCTGGCGGCTCCATATGGTTGGCGAGCCGGAAATCGCCGGGACCATCCCGTCCGCGCCCGCTGCTCATGCCCGGATCGACCGGTGGGGCGAGGCGGAAAGCTGGATCCGGGAAAAACTGCTCTCCGGCCCGGCGCAACCATAGTATAGAGGGGGCATGCTGCCCCCTGCCCCGGCTCCCGATCGCGTGCGCTTTCTGATGCACCGCCGTTTCGCCCATCGCGGGCTGCATAGCGGGCAAGCCCCGCTCGAAAACAGCATGGCCGCGTTTAGGGCCGCCATCGCAGCGGGCGATGGCATCGAGTGTGATGTGCGGTTGTCGGCCGATGGCGTCGTCTATATATTTCATGATGCGGATATGGAGCGCCTGACCGGAGTTTCCGGTGCATTCACGGAACAAGTATCCGGCAGGCTCGGCCAGCTGGACCTTGTGGGTGGAAATGGCCCCGTACCGCGCCTTGCTGCCTTGCTCGAAGCTGCGGGGCCGGACACGCCAGTCCTGATCGAGCTGAAAATTGACCGGGGCCAGCCGGTCGCCCCGCTGTGCGCCGCTGTGGCGCAGCTACTGGTGGAGCACCACGAAGCCCATGCCGCCGTGATGTCTTTTCATCCCGGGGTTTCTCGCTGGTTCGCAAAGCATGCGCCCGATATCGTGCGCGGTCTGGTGATGACGGAAAATGGCGACGGCGCGATCAGCTCCAACATTATGCGCCACCTTGCAATGCGGCACGCAAAACCCGATTTTCTGGCGTATGACATACGCGACCTGCCCAGCCGTTTCGCCACGAAAGCGCGAAAACAAGGCTTTCCTGTGCTGAGCTGGACCGTGCGCACGCCGGAACAATGGCAGACAGTGGCCCGATATGTCGACGCGCCGATATATGAGGTGCCGGGAACCGGTGGCGATGTCTGACCGGGAGAGCCCCAGAGAGTTTCTGGCCCGCATTGCGCCGGGCGTCGCCACTATCGACGCCGCGCAGTGGAACGCCTGTGCGGGTGCAGATGACCCGTTCCTGAGCCATGCCTTTCTCTCGGCGCTGGAGGAATCGGGCAGCGTTGGGCCGGGAACCGGGTGGCAGCCCGCCCCGATCCTGATTGAGGATGACAATGGCGCGCTGCTCGCCTGCGCGCCCGCCTATTTCAAATCGCACAGCCAGGGCGAATATGTGTTCGATCATGGCTGGGCCGACGCATGGCACAGGGCGGGCGGCAAATATTATCCCAAGCTGCAAATCGCCGTGCCCTTCTCTCCCGTTCCGGGAAAACGCCTGCTGGTGCCCGATGATGCGCCGCCAGACAACGCGCATGCCCTGATCGCGGCGGCCGAACAGATCGTGCAGCAGAATGGGATCAGCTCCGCCCACGCGACCTTCGTGGCACCGGATCAGATTCCCCTGTTCGAAGCGGCAGGCTGGCTCATCCGGGAGGACAACCAGTTTCACTGGGAAAATGACGGTTATGCGGACTTCGACGATTTCCTTGCCCGCCTTTCCAGCTCCAAGCGCAAGACTTTGCGCAAGGAGCGGGCGAAAGCGCAGGAGGACCTGGAAATTGTCCAGCTGACCGGTGACGCCATCCGCCCTGACCATTGGGACGCCTTCTGGCAATTTTATCAGGACACTGGAGCGCGCAAATGGGGTCACCCTTATCTGACGCGTAGTTTCTTTGACCTGATCGGCGAGCGCATGGCCGAGCGCATCGTGCTGATACTGGCGTTGCGGGACGGTGCGCCGATTGCGGGCGCACTCAACATGATCGGCGCCGACACATTATATGGCCGCTATTGGGGCTGCGTCGAGGACGTGCCGTTTCTGCATTTCGAGCTATGCTATTATCAGGCGATTGATTTCGCGATCGCGCGCGGTCTCAAATGCGTCGAGGCAGGTGCACAGGGCGGACACAAGCTGGCGCGGGGATATTCCCCGGTCGCGACATGGTCGGCGCATTATATAGCCAATGAAAATTTCCGCGCGGCGGTCGCGCATTTTCTCGATCAGGAACGCGGTGCAGTCGAGAATGACAGGGCGTGGTTGCAGGAACGCACGCCGTTCAAAAAGGAATAGAAAGCTCTGGGATCAGGCGGCGCGGCGGGTGCTGGTATCGGCGAGCCATGCGCGCGCCTGGCGCTGGGCTTCGGCGATTTCCCGGGCCGTCATGTCTTCGGCGATCTCAGCGCGGAGCGACTGCCCCTGTTCACTGCCCGCCAGAGCGGCGAGATTGAACCATTTATGCGCCTCGATGAGATCAATATCCACTCCACCGGTGCCGCAACTATAGGCAATACCCAAATCGAAACAGGCATCCGCATTGCCACGCGCCGCATCAGCCAGACGACTTTCAATCAGAAACTGTGCGGTCTTGATACTATTTGCCACAATCAACCCCCTCACGAGTTCAATGGGGGGCAGATTTGCGAATCATGGCTAAGATAAGGTTAACGCGGCCAAGTATAATCGACAGGCAGAGCGCATTAGCATCAAGACCCTGATTTGACCGGCATATTATCTATCAGGCGCGTCGTACCCATACGTGCGGCCACCAGCAGGCGCGCGGGCCTGTCCAACATCGTCATGGGCCGCAGCGAGGCCGCGTCGCGCAATTCGGCATAATCGACAGGGCCAAAACCGGCATTTGTGATTCGGGCGTGCAGCGCATCGAGCGACTGGTCAACCGCACTGCCCGCCTCCATCGCCGCAATGGCTTCACGCATCGCACGCGGCAATTCGGCGGCGCGCGCGCGTTCATCGGACGAGAGATAGGCGTTGCGCGAAGACAGCGCCAGGCCATCCTCGGCCCGAGCGGTCGGCACACCGACAATCTCTAACGGCATGTCGAGATCGGTCACGAACCGGCGGATGACGGCCAGCTGCTGATAATCCTTTTCTCCAAACAGCGCGACATCGGGCTGCACCTGATTGAACAGCTTCGTCACCACCGTCGCAACGCCATCGAAATGGCCGGGACGCGCGCCACCGCACAACCCCTCGCTCACACCGGTCACAGAAACCGTAGTGGAAAAACCATCGGGATATATTTCATCAACGCCCGGCGCCCACAGGATCGCCACCCCCTCGCCCTCCAGCATGACGGCATCCTGCTCCTCCTGCCGTGGATAGGCGGAAAGATCCTCCTTGGGCCCAAACTGCTTGGGGTTGACGAAGATCGACGTCACGACATGGTCGGCATGGCGCTTCGCCTCACGCACCAGACTCATATGCCCGTCATGCAGTGCGCCCATTGTCGGCACCAGCGCGATGCGCCCGCCATCGCATCTCAACGAGAAAATAGCCTGACGCAGCGATGAAATGTCACGGATGATTTGCACGGTGAAAAAGGCTCCGGTATTGCTATCGACGATGTGGACTCCGGTCGATAAGACGATGGCCCACATAGTCCATAGTCAAAGAGGTGCCAAAGTCCCATGTCCGGCGAATCCTGTCATATCATCGTATTTGCCAACGAAAAGGGCGGCACCGGCAAATCGACCACGGCGGTGCATACGGGCGTCGCGCTGGCGGCGCAGGGGCACAAGGTGGCGATGCTGGATCTCGATCCGCGTCAGCGCACCGTCACCCGCTATCTGGAAAATCGCGAGGAAACCGCACGGCGGCGCGGCATCGACCTGCCGACACCCGAATTCGAGGTATTCACGTCGACCGACGACGGAGCGCTCGACGCGCAATATCGCGCGCTGGCCGAGCGCAACGAATTCCTGATCATCGACACACCGGGGCGCGACGACGCCTTTGCCAAATACATGGCTGCGCGCGCGCATACGCTGGTCACACCGATGAACGACAGCTTCGTCGATTTCGACCTGATCGGACAGGTCGATGCCGAAAGCTTCAAGGTCAAACGCCTGTCCTTTTATTCCGAGCTGATTTTCGACGCACGCAAGGCCCGCGCCAAATCGGACGGCATCACCATCGACTGGGTGGTGCTGCGCAACCGGCTCCAGCATCTGGAAGCACGCAATATGCGGCGCGTTGGCGAAGCGCTCAACGAGCTGTCCAAGCGCGTCGGCTTCCGCGTTATCCCCGGCCTGTCCGAGCGGGTGATCTTCCGCGAACTATTCCCGTCCGGCCTGACCTTGCTCGACAAGGGGCAGCTCGGCAATCTGGGTTTCAGCCATCTCGCCGCGCGCCAGGAACTGCGCGAAATGGTGGCGGGCCTCGCCCTGCCCAGCGTGGAACAGGCCGAAGCCGAAGCGGAAATGGAGCAAAGCGCCGCCTGATGGGCTTCCTCGCGCTCCTGCTGGTCGTGCTGGCCGCCTGGCTGATATGGACCGGGCGATTACAGCGGATGACGGCGACCGATGGCATCATGCTGGGCCTCGCCATCGTCGGCGCGATCATGGCCGCGCGGGGCCAGCCGGTCATCGGCGGTGCGCCGCTGGCAGGGGCCGCCATATATGCGTTGCGGCGCATGAGCGCATCACGCCGGGCCAGGCCCGCCGCAGCCCCCTCGCCTACCGATAATAGCGCGCTACGTGAAGCTCGCGCCTTGCTCGGCCTCGATGAGCATGCCGATGCGGACGCCATTCGCGCCGCGCACCGCCGCCTGATCGCCAAAACCCACCCGGATGCGGGCGGCACGCAGGCTTTGGCAGAAAAAATAAACCAGGCGCGTGATATTTTGCTACGTCACGCAACCGAAAGATCGGGGTCGCATTCTTAAACCCATCTTCCCACAGGAATTACAGGATAATCCATGACCCATAATTTCCACCCGACCTCCCTGCGCGAATATGACATACGCGGCATCATCGGCGAAACGCTGGGCGAACCGGATGCCTATGCCATCGGGCGCGGTTTCGGCACTCTGATCGCGCGGGCAGGCGGCGGCAAGGTCGCGGTCGGCTATGACGGCCGCACCAGTTCGCCGATATTGGAGGAAGCGCTGGTCAAGGGCCTCAACGAAAGCGGCATTCACGCCGTGCGCGTCGGCATGGGCCCCACGCCGATGCTATATTATGCTGAGGCGGTGCAGGGCGTCGATGGCGGCATTCAGATAACCGGCAGCCATAACCCCGCCAATTATAATGGCTTCAAGATGGTATTTCAGCAGCGGCCCTTTTTTGGCGAGGATATTCAGCGCCTCGGCAAGATGGCGGCGGAAGGCGACTGGGTATCGGGTAGCGCAGGCAGCGAAACCGTCGACATCATGGACAAATATGTCGCGCGGCTGCTCGAGAATTTCGACGGTGCGGCCTATCGCGTCGCCTGGGACGCGGGCAACGGCGCGGCGGGCCCTGTGGTGGAAAAGCTCGTCCACCTGCTGCCGGGTGAGCATTACACGCTGTTCACCGATGTCGACGGCAATTTTCCCAATCATCATCCTGACCCTACCGAAGAGAAGAATCTGGCCGACCTGAAGGCTCTTGTCGCGGAGAAGAAACTCGATTTCGGAATAGCTTTCGATGGCGATGGCGACCGGATCGGCGCGATCGACGGCGAAGGGCGGGTGATCTGGGGCGACCAGTTGCTCTCCATCTTCGCCGAACCGGTACTGAAAGAGGTGCCGGGCGCCACGATTATCGCGGATGTGAAGGCCAGCCAGGCGCTGTACGACCGCGTGGCCGAGCTGGGCGGCGCCCCGCTGATGTGGAAGACCGGGCACAGCCTTATTAAGTCCAAAATGAAGGAAACTGGCAGCCCGCTTGCCGGAGAAATGAGCGGCCATGTCTTCTTCAAGCATCAATATTATGGCTTTGACGATGCGCTTTATGCCGCGATCCGCCTGATTCGTGCCGCCACGACGCTCGGCAAATCGGTGACCCAGCTGCGCGGCGACATGCCGGACATGGTCAACACGCCCGAAATGCGCTTTCAGGTCGATGAAAGCCGCAAATTCGCCGTTGTCGACGAAGTGCTAGCGCGTCTCAAGGCGGCCGGCGCCACTGTCAACGACACGGACGGTGCGCGCGTGAACACCGACGATGGCTGGTGGCTGCTACGCGCATCAAACACGCAGGATGTGCTGGTTGCGCGTGCCGAAGCGAAGGATGAGGCGGGTCTGGAGCGCTTGATGGCGCAAATCGACGGTCAACTCGCCGAATCAGGTCTGAAACGGGGTCCGCAAGCCGGACATTGATCTTTTGGTAATAAATTAAGAGGCGTTTTATACGATCAGTGAGGCGACGTAACGCTACGTAACCCTCACTATTTCAGTTTTGTTGCATAAAATGCAATCAAGCCTGAGTATTTCGCAGTTGCAATATTTTTGCTGCGGATGCAAAAAGAAACTGCCTTTCAGGCATCCTCTCCTAAAACTTTTCAGCCGCCTTCGGGCGGCTTTTTTTTGCCCTTATACGCTAATGCCAGTCGCCATTGGCTTCACAGCTATGGTCCTCGTTCCGGTTATAGGGGCGGCCACAGTCCTGGCATGTGACATCATCTGTCAGGGCCAGTCCGTGGGTCACCGACACCCGGTCATCGAACACGAAACAATTGCCGCGCCACAGGCTTTCCGCTTCGGGAACCTCTTCCAGATATCGCAGGATGCCACCCTTGAGATGGTACACATCCTCGCACCCCATGGCGCGCGCCATTGCTGTGGATTTTTCGCATCGTATCCCGCCGGTGCAGAACATCGCGATTTTCACGCTGCCTTTGCCGCCCTCTTCCCATTGCTGGCGCGCCTGCTCAAACCACTGTGGAAACTCCCGGAAACTGTGGGTTTCCGGGTTGATTGCCCCTGAAAATGTACCGATCCCATATTCATAATCGTTACGCGTATCTATCACTATCGTATCGGGGTCGGATATCAGCGCATTCCAGTCCCGGGGCTCGACATAGGTGCCGACATTACCGACAGGATCGACACCATCCATGCCGAGCGTGACAATTTCCCGCTTCAGCTTGACCTTCATCCGGCCAAAGGGCTGCGTCTTGGCATGGGAATATTTGACATCCATATCCGCGCACCCCGGCAAGGCGCGCAGCGCGTCGACCAGCGCCGTGATTGCCGTGCCGGTACCCGATATCGTACCGTTTATCCCCTCGCCCGCCACAATCAGCGTGCCGCGCAGATCGAGCCCGATGCAGAGGTCCGCAAGCTCGGCCCGCAGAGCAGTGGGATCCGGGAACGTTACAAATTTATACAATGCTGCAACGCACAGGTCGCTATGGCCAGCGTCTGAAATTTCATCCATATTGCACCTATAATCGCAACTAAATCCGGTGGATAGCGTTTAGAATGAGCCAAATACTGTGCGAACAAGGGCAGAGCGACAAAAAAGCTACAGTTGAAATTTTGTTATACAGCATCTTGCCTGTAGAATAATATAGCTCATACTGTTTGCACAAACACAGACATGGCTCATATCGCGAAGTCATGCATTGGAAAGGGTGCACCATGAAAAAGAGCTTTCGCTTGCTCTCCTACAGCGCTGCCGCCGTTGCGGTCGCTTTTAGTCTTTCAGCTCATGCACAGGATGAAGAAACGCCGCAGGTTGCGGATGATGCAACCGATGTGGCTGATGATTTCGCCAATAACGCCATCATTGTGACGGCGACACGGCGCGCCAGTCCTCTATCCGATGTTCCGATAGCCGTTTCAGCGGTAACCGCCGCAAGCCTGCAAAACAGCGGCGCAAACGACATTCGCCAGCTTAACCAGCTCGCCCCTTCCCTGCTGGTTTCGTCGACCGGTTCGGAAGCCAATGGCGCAGCGCGTATTCGCGGTGTGGGCACCGTGGGCGACAACCCCGGCCTGGAAAGCTCGGTCGCGGTGTTTATTGACGGCGTCTACCGCTCCCGCACCGGTGCGGGCCTGACCGACCTTGGCGAGATCGAGCGCATCGAGGTGCTGCGCGGCCCGCAGGGTACGCTGTTCGGGCGCAACGCCTCGGCCGGCCTCATCAACATCGTCTCGAAAAGCCCGGAATTTGAGTTAGGGGCCAAGGGCGAGATCACCTACGGCAATTATAATTTCTGGCGCGCGGCGGCCAGCATCACCGGCCCGGTCAGCGAGCAGGTGGCGTTGCGCCTCGATGGCGTGTGGAGCCAGCGCGACGGCTTCATGGATCTGGTGGACGGCACCGGTACGAAAATTGGCGAGGCCAATGACCGCGACCGCTATTTCCTGCGTGGCCAGGCGTTGATTGAACCCAATGACGACCTTTCGATCCGCCTGATCGCGGATTATACGAACCGCGATGAAAGCTGCTGCGCGGCGACTTATATCTCGACGCGGGAAACGATACCCGGTGCTACGCCCGGTACTGCGGTTGACAGCCCGACGACCAATCGCATCGTCCAGATATTGAACGCCATCGCGCCCAATTCCGCACCGATGACGCCCACGCCCTATGCGCGTGAGTCCTATATCACGCCGGGCCGGGATTATGGCAGCAAGCTCAAGGACTGGGGCATATCGGGTGAAATCAACTATGATTTCGGTGGCGCAAAACTGACCAGCATCACCGCTTATCGCGATTATAAATCCAAGGATTTCGGCGATTATGACTATACCGCCGCTGACATTCTTTATCGCGATCCCAATACCTTCCGCCAGTTCAAGACCTTTACGCAGGAACTGCGCCTGCAGGGATCGGCCTTCGAGGACAAGCTCGACTGGCTGGTCGGTGGTTATTACGCCAATGAGAAGCTGACGCTGCGCGACAATATCCGCTTTGGCGCGGATTATGGCAAATTCGCCACCTGCCGTCTGCTGACCGCCAGCTTCCCCGTCTCACCACCCAACGGTGCGTTTCCTTATGCTCTCTGCGGCATACCTATAGACGGAAACCCACTAACACCTGACATTGGCAACCTTATCGCCGGTGCTGGGCTTGGCCCTTTAACAGGAGCTGTGACAGCCCTTGCGACTATCCCAGCCGATACGGGCGATGTGGATACGCGCTATCATCAGAAAAGCGAGAACTGGGCGCTCTTCACACATAACATAGTGCATATTACAGATAGGCTCGATCTCACCCTGGGTCTGCGCTATACGCATGAATCCAAGGATTTCTCTGCCGATATCAACAACAACAACGCCACTTGTGCGGCCTTGCAGGCTAATCCTACATTGGCTTCCATCATTGCCGCTGGCCCTGGTCCAGCCAATCCCGCATTTCCTGCAGTGGGCGGTTTGTTATCGCTTGCCTGCCTTGGCAACAGCAGCTCAGGGCTCAATGCGCTCGATCTTAATGACAATATCAGCGACGGTGAGCTGTCCGGCACGGCAGTACTGTCCTTCAAGCCCAACAACCAGACCCTGCTCTATGCCAGCTATTCTAAGGGATATAAGGCCGGCGGCTATAATCTCGACCGCTTTGAGCTGGGCAATACCGGCCTTAACTCCCTATCGTCTAACCCTGCATTCCCTTATTACTCGGCGCGCAGTGCATCTGACGCCCCTACCCTTCGCTTCGCGGCGGAAAAGGTCGATGCGTTTGAAATCGGCATGAAATATTCGACGCGCAAATGGAGCGCCAACATTGCTGCTTTCCGGCAGGAATTCACGGACTTTCAGCTCAATACCTTCAACGGTACCAGCTTCGTCGTGCAGAATATCAATGGGTGCAGTGAAGCGCTGGGCGCGGGCGGCACCTGTGGCAACACCAAGCCAGGTCTCGTCAGCCAGGGTGTCGAGCTGGAGCTGACCGCTTCGCCGATCCGCAATGTGCGGATCACGGGTGGTATGACCTATGCCGAGGCAAAATTCGCCAAGCGGCTGGTGGGCAGCAAAGACGGGCAGACGCCGCTCGATCCGGCCCTGTTCCTGCTGCCCGGCAATACCAACAGCAATGCGCCGGAACTGGTGACCACGGTCAGCTTCGCCTGGACGCCGGAAATCGGCTCCAGCGGCCTTTCCGCGCTGTTCTATTTCGATGGCCGCATGACCAGCGATTACAACACCGGATCCGACCTGTTCCCCGAGAAAAATCAGGACGGCTATGATGTGTGGAATGCGCGCGTCGGCCTGCGCGGGCCGGATGAACGCTGGGCCGTCGAATTCTGGGGCCAGAACGTCTTCAACCAGAAATATACGCAGGTCGCGTTCAACTCGCCGTTGCAGGGCAGCGGGTCTTCCGCTGCCGTTCAGGCGGGCGCATTACCCAATGCGACGCAGCTCTTCTCGGCCTATCTCGCCGAACCGCGTACATATGGCATTACGCTGCGCGGCAAATTCTGAGCAGGATTGCAATCTGATGAGAAGGCCGCCTTTCCGGGCGGCCTTTTTGTATCAAGCGCTATAATCTCGAGAACCGAACAGGGCCGTGCCAACGCGAACATGTGTCGCGCCCAGCATTATGGCGGTTTCATAGTCGCCAGACATGCCCATCGACAGGCCGGTCACGTCATTCTCGCGCGCCAGTTTCGCCAGCAGCGCGAAATAGGGCGCTGCCTCAACATTGGCAGGCGGCACGCACATCAGCCCAGCCAGTGACAACTCTGGCGACTTACGCACCATGGCGACAAGCTCCGGCACGTCGGCGATCGCACAGCCGCCCTTTTGCGGTTCGTCCCCAATATTGACCTGAACGAAGCAGACCGGCTCACGCCCCAGCTTTTGCGCGGCCTTGACCAGCCCCGTCACCAGCGACGGGCGGTCGACCGAGTGAATGAAATCGAACAGCGCAACGGCGTCTGCAGCCTTGTTGCTCTGAAGCTGGCCGACCAGATGGAGCACCACATCGGGATAGTCGGCTTTCAGCGCGGGCCATTTCTCCTGCGCCTCCTGCACGCGATTTTCGCCGAAATGCCGCTGCCCGGCTTCGAGCAACGGACGGATGGCGTCCGCATCATGGGTTTTCGATATGGCAATCAGGCTGATCGCTTCGGCATGTCGTCCCGCCATGCCGGCGGTCTTGTCGATATCGGCTTGAACATCGGCAAGGCGGTTGGCGGCGTCATTGTCGGCACTGGTGCTGGTCATGACGCCGATATAGAAAGGGCCATGCCCGCTTTCCACCGCAAATCACGACAGTGCCGCAGCAAGACCATTTTACCCCATCTATGGCTGTTCACGGACGAACGTGTAGCGGATGATATATTATTGAATTCGATCATGCGCCTACCATATGGCAGCGGGATAGTTTTCCGCCATTATCAAAGCGATAGGGATAGGCGGCATTCGCTTTTCAAGAAAGTCTGCGCGGCGGCGAAACAACGAGGCATAACAGTTCTGCTTGCGGATTCCCCGCATAGGGCCGCCAAGTGGCAGGCCGGCGGCTGCCACTTGGGCAGCGCCGCAGCGGCACGCAGAAGCAAGCCCGCACTTATCCGCTCGGCCTCAGCCCATAACCTGCGCGAAGTGGCGCGCGCCAATCGCATGGGTGTGGATCTGCTGTTTCTCTCGCCGGTGTTCCCTACCCGCTCGCACCCTGGCGGGAGGGCGCTGGGCTCCATGCGCTTTGCGGCATTGGCGCGGCATGCGCGAATGCCCGTTATCGCCCTTGGCGGTATGACAGCATCCCGATTCAGGCGCATGAAACCGCTGGGCACCTATGGCTGGGCAGCGATAGACGCGCTGACTGGCTAAAGATTTCCGAAAGGGATCATGTCAGGCGCTTGCGGGCCCGCATGAACGGAGAGAATTCCCTGCGATCCGATTAGAATTTAAAGACAGTGCCGACGTATACGGCCTGATCATCGCGCCGCTGATCAGTGATCGGCGCGAGCCGGTTATCCGGTCCGGCAAGACGCACACCGGCCTTGACGTTCAGGTTGCGCGTTAGCGAATAGCTGGTCGCGGCGTCGATGCTCAGCTGGCGCTCACCTGCGAAGGTTTGCGGTGCGGTGCCGGTATCGCGTTTAGCGTCCAGATGCAGGTCGGCCTTCAGGCGCGAGCCCGTCTTGCGCTCAATCGAGAAATCCTTGACCCCGGAAAGCTCCGTCACCATCGGGTCGAGCGGTTTGCTGCCGACGCTGTCGGGAAGGGCGAATTTGCGCCAGCCGCGCGATGCATCGAGGTTGAAGGCCAGCGGCGCGATCCCGAGCGAAGCGCTACGATCCTGCGAACCGCCCAAGCCGCTGTTCGCCCGCACCAAAATGGTGATCGAGCGGCGGCCGCTCATCGAACCGCTGGTAGGCGTGAACCGGAAATTTTTCGAACCACGGCCCAGAACGGCCTGCGCGTAGCTGTTCGACAGCTTGTCATCGCGGATCGAAGGGGTGAAGGAGCCGATGCTGCCAAGTTCATTGAGGGAGACGGGCGCAACGGAACGCAGGCTGAGCAAATCGCTCGCCGCGCCAATGGCAGGTACCGTCGCAACCGCCATAGCGGTCCCGGTCATCGCCATAATCGTTATTTCCCTGAACCCGGCCATCGTAAAACGACTCCAGCCCTCCTCATCATTATGCGGCCAATATAGACTCAGATGCGGCCAATTGCCAACCGCGAGCCTATTTTTCCCGCCCCTGTTGCCAAAAGCCCACAGCCATGTTGAATCCGCTCACAACAAAGCCGCCCATCCATCATTAAGCGCATCGTCAGTGCGGACTTGCCCATTGCCGCGACAAAGCTATAGATGCAACACAAGATTTTACGCGCGGGCAGGGCATGCCCCCCGGCCAAAAGAGAAAGTATGTCATGATCCAGCGGTTGTCGCTTCGCCCCGTTTCCTCACTGATCGTCATCGCGGCGCTCGGCGCGCTGGCCGCATGCGGCGGCAACAAGGAACGCCCCAAGGCCGATCTGGCGGCATCGCGCATCACCACCATCGGCGTGAACAGCTATTTGTGGCGCGCCAGCCTGGAGACGCTGTCGTTCATGCCGATGCTGCAAACCGACTCCAACGGCGGGGTCATCGTGACCGACTGGTATGCGAACCCCAATGCCACCGGTGAGCGCATGAAGCTGACGGTTTCGATCCTCGATCAGGATCTGCGCGCCGATGCGCTGCGCGTCGCCGCCAGCCGCCAGGTCATGCAGGGCGGCCAGTGGGTCGATGCGCCGGTGCAGGCCGCAACCGTGCAGAAGCTGGAAGAGATCATCCTCACCAAGGCGCGCGAGCTGCGCCGCATGGCGATCAACGAGGGCTGATCTTCGGCCCATTTCAGAAACAAGGCAGGGCAGGGGCGGCGAGAATCTCGCCCCGCCAAGGAGTTGTGAGTTTATGCAAAGGCGCTTCAACCCGCTGGAGGCTGACGCCAAGTGGCAGCGCATCTGGGACGAGAAGCAGAGCTTCAGGGCCGACGACAATAGCGTAAAGCCGCGCAGCTATGTGCTGGAGATGTTCCCTTACCCCTCCGGGCGCATCCATATCGGCCACGTCCGCAACTATACGATGGGCGACGTATTGGCGCGCTTCCGCCGCATGACCGGCCATGAGGTGCTGCACCCGATGGGATGGGACGCGTTCGGCATGCCCGCCGAGAACGCGGCGATGGAAAAGAAAGTCCATCCCGGCACATGGACCCGATCGAACATCGCCAACATGAAAGCGCAATTGAAGCGCCTGGGCTTCGCACTCGACTGGAGCCGCGAGCTGGCGACGTGTGAGCCCGATTATTATGGGCAGGAGCAGGCGCTGTTTCTCGACCTGTATGAGAATGGCCTCGTCTACCGCAAGGAAAGCGCGGTCAACTGGGACCCGGTCGACATGACCGTGCTCGCCAATGAGCAGGTGATCGACGGCAAGGGCTGGCGCTCGGGCGCGCCGGTTGAGAAGCGCAAGCTCAATCAGTGGTTCCTCAAGATCACAGATTTCGCCGACGATTTGCTCGAAGGGCTGAGCGGTCTCGACCAGTGGCCGGACAAGGTGAAGCTGATGCAGGAGAACTGGATCGGCAAATCGGTCGGCCTGCAATTCCGCTTTGAAATCGATAATCCGCCGATTGAATTAGAAGACGCAAACCCTTCAGGTGATACAAATTTGATGAAGCCGCGAGTTATCGAGGTTTTTTCAACTCGGCCGGATACTATTTTCGGGGCAAGCTTCGTTGCCATCGCCGCAGACCATGAATTCGCTCAATTGCTCGCAGCAGATGATGACGCTTTGGACGCATTTTGTCAGGAATGCCGCCAGTCCGGCACGGCGGCGGCGGATATCGAGACGCAGGAAAAGAAGGGCTATGACACCGGCGTCTCGGTGATCCACCCGTTCACCGGTGCCAAGCTGCCGTTGTTCGTCGCCAATTTCGTACTGATGGATTATGGCACCGGCGCGGTGATGGCCGTGCCCGCGCACGACCAGCGCGACCTTGATTTCGCGCGCAAATATATGCTCGCCACGCCGCGCGTTGTCTCACCCGATGGCGAGGATGCACCGATTGGCGACGAAGCCTATACGGGGCCGGGTACGCTCATCAATTCCGATTTCATCAATGGCATGGACGTGGAAGCCGCCAAGGCCGCTGTCATCGCACGCGCCGAGGCTGAGGGCTGGGGGCAGGGCACCACCGTGTGGCGGCTGCGCGACTGGGGCGTGTCGCGCCAGCGTTATTGGGGCACGCCAATCCCGTTCATCCATTGCGACGATTGCGGTGTGGTTCCGGTACCCAAGGACCAGCTTCCCGTCGTGCTGCCCGAAGATGTCAGTTTCGATATTCCCGGCAACCCGCTGGAACGCCATCCGACATGGAAACATGTTGATTGCCCGAAATGTGGCAAGGCGGCGCGGCGCGAGACCGATACGCTTGATACCTTTGTTGATAGTAGCTGGTATTTCATCCGCTTCGCCAGCCAGCCGGACGACAAGCCGTTCGACAAGGAAACAACAGAGAAATGGCTGCCGATCGGTCAGTATATCGGCGGGATCGAACATGCGATCCTGCACCTGCTTTATGCGCGCTTCTGGACTCGTGCACTCAATCATTGCGGCCTGATCGACGTGAAGGAGCCGTTTGCGGGCCTGTTCACGCAGGGCATGGTAACGCACGAGACCTATAAGTCACCCGATGGCAAATGGCTCGCGCCTGAAGAGGTCGAGAAGCAGGGCGAGAATTATGTAGTAGCCGATACAGGCGAGCCGGTGACTCTTGGCCGCGTCGAGAAAATGTCCAAGTCGAAGAAGAATGTCGTCGATCCCGATGACATTATCGACCAATATGGCGCGGACGCGGTGCGCTGGTTCATGCTGTCCGACAGCCCGCCCGAGCGTGACCTGCCCTGGACCGCGAGCGGCATCGAGGGAAGCTGGCGCTTCACCAACCGCCTGTGGCGCTTGTTCAGCGACGCCAGCGAAAACAGCGAAGGCGAAGACAAGACGCTGCTGCGCAAACTGCATCAGACCATAGACGGCGTCGCGAAGGACATTGAAGCGCTATCGTTCAACAAAGCGGTCGCGAAAATCTACGAGCTGACCAATGCCATAGAGAAAGCCAAGCCGTCCGCCAGCCGCAGCGAGGCGGTTCGTACGCTCGCGCTACTGGTCGCACCGATGGTGCCGCACCTGGCCGAAGAAGCATGGGAAACCATGGGCACAGAGGGCTTGGTCGCCGACGCCGCATGGCCAGCCGTCGATCCGGCACTGCTGGTCGATGACGAGGTCACCATTGCCTGCCAGGTGATGGGCAAGCTGCGCGATACGATCACTGTCGCCAAGGGCCTGCCCAAAGACGAGCTGGAAAAGCTGGCACTCGCCGCACCTAATGTAGCGCGCACTATAGATGGAGCCACGCCGAAAAAAGTGATTGTCGTGCCGGATCGTCTGGTCAACATAGTGATATGAAACGCGCATTCGCCTCCGCTCTTGCCCTCACACTGTTGGTCGCGCTCAGCGGCTGCGGCCTGCGCCCCATGTATGCGGGCGGGAAATCGGGCGCGGTGGCGCAGGCAATCGGCAGCGTCGAAGTCGAGCCCATTGAGGGTAAGGCCGGATGGCTGGTGCGCAACGCCCTGACCGACCGGCTCGACGCAATATCGAGCGGCGAGGGGCCGTCCTATCGCCTGAAGGTCGAGCTGGACGACCAGATCACCGGCTTCGGCGTGCGCCTTGACGATGCCATCACCCGCGAACGCCGCACATTGCGCGCCCGCTACCAACTGTTCGATGCCGCAACCGGCGTGCTGGTGCTCGACGCAACAGCAGGCTCGGACGCCGGCATTGATGTCGCCACCAGCGAATATGCCACCATCGCGGCGGAAGACACCGCACTCGAACGCCTGTCGCAGATCATCGCGGACCAGATCGTCACCCGCATGGCCCAGAAACTCTCGGCCAGCACGACCGAGACACCGTGAAGGCCAACCGGCCACAGATGGAAAAGGCGCTGGACGCGCCGCCCGCCGACATACGCATCTTCCTGCTGTACGGCCCGGACGAGGCGGGCAGCATGGCGCTGGCCAAAAGGCTGGAACGCGCAATGGGCGAGGGGGCCGAGCGCATCGACCTGGATGGCCCGGCCCTGCGCAGCGACCCGGCGCGCCTCGCCGATGAAGCCGCCGCCCTGTCGATGTTCGGCGACAAGCGCTGGATCCGCATCAGCGGGGCGGGCGAAGAGAGTGTTCCGGCCGTGCAGGCACTGCTCGAGGCGCCACAGGCGGGTAATCCGGTTATCGCTATAGCAGGCGCTATAAAAAATACCTCAAAGCTCGCCAAGACCTGCCTCGACAATCCAGCCGCCATGGCCTTCGCCAGCTATGCGCCCGATGAACGCGAAGCGGGACATATTGCCATCGCCCAGGCGCGCGAGCTGGGTCTGCGCCTTTCGCCCGATCTCGGCCGGCGCATCGCCGACGTCGCGGGCAATGACCGCGCGCTGATGGCGGGCGAGGTCGAGAAGATCGCGCTCTATCTCGACGCCTCGCCCGAAGCGCCGAAGGAAGCGACCGAAGAAGCGTTCGATGCTCTGTCCGCCCAAAGCGCAGAAGCGGATATCGGCCCGCTGGTCAATGCCGTGCTGGGCGGTGATATCGACGCGCTGCATCATGAGCTGTCGATGCTGGCGGCGTCGGCCACCCCGCTTGCCAGCGTCACCCGGCCACTGCTCAATCGCGCGATGCTGATCGCGCAGATCCATGCCGAGATCGAACGCACCGGCAGCCTGGACCGCGCGATGGAAAGCCAGGGCAGGGCGATCTTCTGGAAAGACAAGGCCCATGTCGGCCGCCAGGTGCGCAGCTGGAACCTGGACGCGGTATCACGCCTGATGCACCGGCTGCTCGATGCCGAGCGCGCCACCCGCGATTCCCGCGGCCCGGGCGATGTCGCCGTGCGCCAGGAGCTGCTGACCATAGCGCGGCAGGCGGCGCGAAGCCGTTAGAGCTTGCCCACTTTACGGCGCGGCGCGGGCCAGTGCCGCTTGAACAGAACAGATTATTGCAGGGTTGGTCCGGTCGTCATTCCCATATTTCCAGGAGGGTAAATCTGTGCCAGCATAAGACTGGCCATGATTCTTCGGATACGGGTGAAACCGGATGACATGCGACAAAAATGGCAAATGCGCTTGCGACTTGCTGATTAAAGAGTGGGAAATATGCGAAAATGCGATCTCCCGCTATGATAGCCTGCATTTTCAGGTCAGGGGCTGGGCGGTTTCCGCTTTTGGCGCTTTAGCCGCTACGGCGATTACCATTCAGGACCAGAATCTTCTGCTTCTGGCCATCGGCGTCACTGCTATATTCTGGCTCGTGGAATCGAATTTCAAATTATATCAAAAGACGTTCATCCATCGCACCCGGGAAGTTCAGCAATTGCTGCGCGGTGATGTATCGGAAATGGCACCTACTTTCCCAGGAGAGGTGCGCCCCTACCCCATCATCGCAAATAGATTCAAGGCGTTAAGCTCAGGCAGCGCATGGAAATTCATCGGAAAATTTGCATCGGCCTCCATACAATTCAACGTGGTATTGCCCTATGCGCTGCTCATTGTGCTCAGCATTACGGGCTATATGCTATTCCCGGCACCGCCATCCGAACAGGCAATGAAGGTGGAGGTGGAATCAGTTCCTCCACTGCAGATCACGGCTCCATCTAGTCCAGATAAGAGCGAGGAATCGGATCAGAAACGATCACAATAGCAGGCCCCTTGCAACAGACTATCCCGACGCTCATATTCCCCCCCATGGACAAGATTACCCTCACCGATGACGAATGGCGCGAGAAGCTCTCCGCTGAACAATATCACATATTGCGGCAGGCGGGCACGGAACGCGCCTTTACCGGCGAATATGACCACAAGTTCGACGATGGCAGCTATTTGTGCGCCGGATGCGGGGCCGAGCTGTTCGACAGCGGCGAGAAATATAACAGCGGCTGCGGCTGGCCCGCCTTCACCGCGCCCGCCGATAATGGCGCCATCGACAATTATGAGGATCTGAGCCTCGGCATGCGCCGGGTCGAGGTGCGCTGCTCGCGCTGCGACGGACATCTGGGCCATGTGTTCCCCGATGGGCCGGGTCCGAATGGCCTGCGCTACTGCATCAACAGCGCGTCGCTCGATTTCAAGCCGCGTTAAGCCCGCGTTCAACACGGTTATTGCTTAGATTGATTCCACTTGCGTGGAATAGCGGCACCAGCCCTCTCCCCCACCCGGCCTCCCATAGAGTACAATATTTGGGAGGCCGG
>JAGRES010000018.1 GCA_020446425.1 Sphingobium sp.
CGATGCGCGGATCGATCACCGCAGCCTGGAAGCGCAGGGCATTGCGCTCGAACCGCAGGACAAGATCGGTCCTGCTGCCTCGCGCATTGGCGGGCGCGGGCTTGAAGCCGAACGGATCGAAGAACACCGTGCCATTGCCCAGCGAAATGGCGAGCGGATCATCGCCAATCCCTCGCTGGCGCTGGATGCGATCACGCACAGCCAAGCCACCTTCACGAAGCGCGATCTTGCTGCCTTCGTTCACCGGCATAGCGACGGGAAGGAGCAGTTCGACGCGGCTTACAATGCGGTGCGCGCGTCGCCCGACCTGATCGCCCTGGGCAAAGATGGACGCGGTCAGGACCGGTTCACCTCGCGGGCGATGATCGAGACCGAACAGCGATTGCATCGCGCCGTCGACGCGATGGCACAGCGCGACCGTCACGCGGTCAACGACGTTCAGCGAAACGCCGCATTCGCCAGCGCCGTAAAGCGCGGCCTGGTGCTATCCGGCGAGCAGAAATCAGCCTTCGAGCATGTCACCGCCAGCAAGGGTCTTGCGGTTGTCGTTGGCTATGCCGGGACCGGCAAAAGCGCCATGCTGGGCGTAGCGCGCGAGGCATGGGAAAGCGCGGGCTACCATGTGCGCGGTGCAGCCCTCTCCGGCATTGCCGCCGAGGGATTGGAGAACGGCTCAGGCATCGCATCGCGCACTATCGCCAGCCTTGAACACCAATGGGGCAAAGGGCGCGAACAGCTCACCGCCAGGGATGTGCTCGTGATCGACGAAGCGGGCATGGTCGGCACACGCCAGATGGAGCGAGTGCTTTCCCATGCCGCGAAGGCCGGAGCCAAGGTTGTCCTGGTAGGCGACCAGCAGCAGCTTCAGGCCATTGAAGCAGGTGCGGCCTTCCGGGCGATCCACGAGCGCCACGGCGGCGTCGAGATCAGCGAAGTTCGCCGCCAGCATTCGGCATGGCAACAGGATGCCACCAGGCAGCTCGCAACGGGGCGCACTGGCGAGGCAATCCGCACCTATGAAGAACGCGGCATGGTCCATGCCGCCGACACGCGCGAGGATGCACGGACGTCGCTGATCGAGCGCTGGGATCGGGAGCGGCGGGTCAACCCCGACGACAGCCGGATCATCCTTACGCACACCAATGACGAGGTGCGCGAGCTGAACCAGATGGCGCGCGAGAAGATGCGCAAGGCTGGGCAGCTTGGGGCAGATGCCACGATCAAGGCTGCACGCGGAGAGCGGCAATTTGCATCGGGCGACCGCATCATTTTCCTGCGCAACGAGCGCGGGCTTGGGGTGAAGAACGGGTCGCTGGGGACGGTCGCGATGGTCAGCGCGCAGAGCATGGCCGTGCGCACCGACGATGACCGCGAGGTTGCCTTCGACACCAAGGATTACGCCCATATCGATCATGGCTATGCGGCCACGATTCACAAGGCACAGGGCATGACGGTGGACCGCACGCATGTGCTCGCCACACCGGGCATGGATAGTCATTCGGCCTATGTCGCCATTTCGCGTCATCGCGATGGGCTGGCGCTGCATTACGGGCGCGATGACTTTGCCGACCAATCCAAATTGGTTCGCACTCTCAGCCGCGAACGCGGGAAGGATCTGGCGGGCGACTACAAGCCCGAACAGGCCTTTGCCGAACTGCGCGGCATCAGCTTCCGCGAACGGCTCGTGGAGATGGTTCGGCAAGTGCCGGAACGCGCCAAATCGATCTTCGCAAACTTCCGTCCGCAGGCCCGCCAGCTCGATCCACTTCCAGCACAGGCAAGCACGCAGAACGACCAGCGCCGCGCGGTCGAACGCTACGCCCGTGCGCTGGGCGATATCGGCACGATGCAAGCCCAGGGCTTGCCGATCCTACCCCACCAGAAAGACGCGCTGGAGAAGGCAGGAAAGGCGCTCGATACGATCCGCCCCCATGCAGCCAACGATCTCGCCAAAGCGCTGGAGCGGCATCCTGAGCTGATCGCAGAGGCCGCTGGCGGGCGCAGCCAAGAAGCCATGCGCGCCATGCAGGACGAAGCCGCCGTGCGCACCGATCCGGCGCTGCGATCCGAGCGCTTTGTCAGCGACTGGCAGGGGCTGAGCGCGGCGCGCAAGCAGCTTGAGCAGCAAGGCGACCGGGCAGGCGCAGCCCGCGTGTCGGCAAAGCTGACCGAACTGGCAAAAGGGCTTGAACGCGACCCGCAGATCGAAGGCCTGCTGCGCGGCAAGACCCGCGAACTCGGCATCGATCCGAAGCCCGAACGCAGCATCGCCAACGAACTCACCACAACCCTCGCCCGCGAGCGCACCCGTGCATTCGACATGGGCATTTAGGAGAAACGACATGGAAGACGACCACATCGAAGAAGTGCAACTGGACCTCGAAGTCGATGAACCACCTGCACCGCAGCCGAAACCGGAACTGGACGCGGTGAAAGAGTCCGATCCGGCAACGGAAGCCTTCGCGCGTCTCGAAGGCGAAATGGCTATGGTGCGCCATACGGTGCAGAACATGGCCAGGGAGCGAGCCGACATCGTAATCCCCGACTACACCGCCACGCTCGGCCAGATGGCCGATCAGCTGGCTCAGGTCTGCGGCAAGTTGACAGCCATCGGGAGCAAACCTGCCATCGAGCTGACGCCTGAAGACATCGCAGTTCAGATCAAGCGCGCCTCGCTCGACATGCTGCGCGATGCTAGCGACCTGTTCCGGCACGGACGAAAAGATCTGGACCTTGCAACGAGTCGGCTCGCCGCAATTGTAGGGCGTGTCCGCACCGAGGCCGAACAGAAGCGCCAGATCTGGCGCTTTGCAGGCGTAGGGATGGCTGCCGGTATCCTGATATGGTCGATCTTACCCGGCACCATCGCCCGCGCCATGCCTGAAAGCTGGCAATGGCCCGAGCGGATGGCGCGTAAGGCTGTTGGAGAACCGACCATCGTGGACGCCGGAATACAATTGATCCGGTCGCAGAACCCCGAGGCTTGGGAGGAATTGGCTGCTGCGCAGAGCACACTTGCCGAAAACCGTGAGGTCTTTGCGCGCTGCCATGAGCAAGCGCAGGAGTCGGAACGGCCCGTGAATTGTACCATCAAGATTGCGCGCTAGCACGTCCGCTTCCCACTTTCCCAATTCAGAACCGGACATTCCGTAAACGACCCCATTGCGGACCTTCGTCGAACTTCTCGAATTTCCCAGAAGCAGTCATTGTCCAATTCGGTTTTCAAGAGTCACTCGATTGCTGACGAGCTCACAGCTACCATGTTAAGTGGGTCGCTATGAGCGTTCGGTTTCCCCTTTTTAGATCAATCGGCATCCGCGAGATCGAGCCATACTCTCTAGCTTCGGGCGTTCCGACCCGAAACCGCGAGTTACCTTCGGTTGAACCGACTTTGATATTCAACACAGGGGCTCCAATTTCTATAATAGACGCGTCCGGTCATGTACTGGATGTGGGAACCGGGGATGCTTTTTTTGCCGGATTGCATCGGCGATTTTGTTTTTCGTGCTGCTCGGGGTCACAGTCGGGCATACATGTGAGACTGTCGCCACAGGCTGCCTTCCGATTGTTGGGGCCAGGCGCAGCCTTTGCCGCAGATCACGCTGTGGCGGTGCGCGACATCTCAGGGAGCGGCCTTGCCGCGGCGCTGGCTAGATATGGACCGCCGGATCAAGCGCGACCGTACGAAACGGTCGGCCTTCTTATCGAAGAAGCATTGGTCGACGCTCCCGCTGCAAGTGCGGAAACTGCTTGGTGTCTCGATCAGCTTCATCAACCCGGGGCATCTGTGACAGCAATCGCGCGAGAAATGAGTTGGAGCCGAAAGAAGATGATCGACCGATGCAGACACGTCATCGGCATCAACCCTAAAACGTTCGTCCGTATCGCCCGCTATCGCAGACTTTTGGGTTCGCTCGAAAAAGCCGAGATGTCTTGGGCAGATCGGGCAATTGACGCGGGATATTACGATCAATCTCACATGATCAGAGACTTCTCCGAATTCACCGGGTTATCTCCCACGGCCTATCGCAGGGCGCGCGGAACATTCGTCCAATAACCTCTCCGAAGGATCGGATATGCCTGGCGCAACGAAGGAGAGAAATATGAATGTCCCCGATGGTTTCGCAGTGGTGACGCCATACTTGTTCGTCGATCAGGCGGACCGATATGTCGACTTCCTTTCAAACGCTTTCGGCGCGCGGGAAGTTGGCAGAAGCATGGGTCCTAACGGCCGTGTCGCGAATTGTCAGATGAAGTTCGAGACAGCCACGATTATGGTGAGCGAAGCATCACGTGAATTTCCTGCAAGCTCGGCTGCTCTCTATCTCTACGTGGCCGACGCCGACGCGGCGATGTCGCGTGCGATCGAAGCTGGAGCTACGAAAATCATGGACGTGGCGGATATGCCCTACAACGATAGGCAAGGCGGCGTTCGCGATATTTCAGGTAATATCTGGTGGCTTTCGCAGAGGTTGGTTGACGAGCCGTATTTCAAAGGCTGATTACAAACCTTCCAGATCTTCAAGCGGTCAGTCAGCTTCCCACCCAATTGCAGTCCTTGCGGCGGCTGCACTGTCGTCCTGTAACCTGACCTTGGAACCGATAGCGAAATGCTGGCGCCGCCTAGAATGTCGTATCGAGCAGATCGAGCACGGCCTGCCAGGCGCGCGGCGTGTGTTTAGGATGATAGCTGACGCCGGGCACCGTGGTCATCGTATGGGAGTCCCCCTTGGCCAATGATCCATCCGGGTTTCTGGGTCGCGCCCAGAAGGCGTGCTCGGCTCCGCCATAGATGTTCGCGCGCCAATCCGCGCCTGCTTCTTGGAGTATCCCACCGAAAGTCAGTAGTTGCTGAGGTGTGCAGAGAGGATCTTCAGAGCCGGTGCAAAGGAGGAAGGGGCCGCGCGCATCGGTCCAGTCATCAGGCGTTGTATCCGGGAAGGCTGGGTGGACCACCGCAACCGCTTTGAACGGAATGCCGATCCTAGCAAGTTCCAGTACGATCTGGCCACCAGCGCCATACCCAAGAGCTGCGATGCTATCTGGATCGATGCCGGGTTGCGCGAGAAGAACATCAAGAGCGACACGGCCGATAGCCTTCATCCGTTCCACGTCAGCCAGCAAAGGCATGACCCGCGCAAGCATGGCATCAGGCCGATCGAAGAAGACCTCGCCACCATGATAATCCATCGCAAGCGTAAGATAACCATGCGCGGCTAGATCATTAGCTCGCTGGCGTTGATAGTCTTCGAGCCCAACCCCGTCATGAGCCAGAAGTACCGCTGGCCAAGGCCCTTGACTGACGGGCTGCGCCAGATGGGCGATCATGTTCAGACCGTCTACTTGATAGGTTATTTCGCGCGTTGCAATCATCTCTGCACCTTCAATCGACCCCGGGCATGCCTTCGGGGGAACGATGTATGGGAAGCGCGTCCGCCAAGCCAGCTTCCTCAAACAAAAGCAGACAGTCGCAAAAACTCCCCATTGTGGACGTTGCCCGATACCGATTATATCGTCTTTATGCAGGTCTGCCCAATCACATCTCGGCGCATTATGTTACGCGAATTCGACGAAACTGACCGGCTGACCTTTTTGAAATATCAGACTGATCCACGTTATCTTCAGCTTTACGATTTCGATCAATCCATCAACCGACCAAACGAACTGTTCGATTTGTTCGTAAGGTGGCAGCACGAAAAGCCAAGGGTGAACTTTCAGTTAGGAATCTTCGAGCATTCTACTGAACGCCTTGTGGGGTGCGGCGGTCTTAGAAGATTGAACGACGATGTCGCCGTCTTCGGGATTGAATTGTCTCCAACGGAGTGGGGCCGCTTCCGCCTCGCTATGGATGCGTCCAGCGCTCTGGTCCGATTTGGCTTCGAAACGTTAAAGCTTAAAACTATTGTCGGAGACACTGCGAGCGGCAACCGCCGCGTCGCGAAGCTCGCGCGCCATTTTGGGGCCGAGGTCGTTGCTACTCGGACGGGTCCCGAATGGATGCAGGCTCGCGGTTGGGAAGAAGTAGACTGGGCGATCACCAAAGGAGCTTGGGAACGGGCAAAGTCACTTCAGTGAGCAGGCTTCGTCAAGGTCCGCTTTCCACCCCGATCCCGGTCGTAGAGATCGGCAACCGACCTCACCAAAAGCGGTCATCCGAGCTTCTTGTGGGCGCGCGATTGGCTGGCGATACTACGTCTTCGTGGAACTCCTCCCAGTACAATAACAGCCCCACGCTTCCATCAGCCTCACCCGCGCCCCCGGATTCTCAGGCGTGCCGAGATAGGTAGTGCGGCGATAAGCGGCCTGCACAGCATCTGGCGTTTTGTGCGCCAGTGCAGCTTCGACAACCGCATTGGGGAAGCCCTCGTTCGCAGCCCAATCGGTAAAGCTGGAGCGAAAGCCGTGGACGTGGAAAGGCTCCTGCATATCGCGCATAACCTTCAGCAGCGTCATGTTGGACATCGCCTTGCCGGTCATGCCGGGGAAGACCACTTCGGCACCCTCGAGCCGCATTGCATCGGCCTTCACGAGCACCGCCAGAGCCGCTTCTGACAGCGGCACGATGTGCGCCCTGCTACGCTTCATGTGCTCTGCGGGTATCGTCCACAGTCGCTGGTCCAGATCGAATTCGTCCCATTTCGTGAGCCGCACTTCCTGCGAGCGCACGCCAGTCAGAATGAGGAGGTCGAGCGCGAGACGCGAATAGGATGGCTTGCGCCGTAGTGCGGCCAAGAATGAAGGAACCGCCACGTATGGCATAGCCTTACGGTTTGCCGGTTTCTTGACCTGTCGCGGGAGTCCTCGCCCCGCTTTAAGGCTACTGTTGCCCGATGGAGCCTCCGTAGAACGCCAGCCTTTGGCGTGAGAGTAATCCAGCACCGCGCAAATCCGGTTGCGAACCTGACGGGCCGTTTCGGGAATTTCCTGCCAAATCGGCGTGAGCACCGAGATGATGTCGGCAGCGGTGATTCCGCCAGTCGTCATGTCACCAAGCCTTGGGAAGGCATAATTTTCCAGACTAGCCAGCCATTGCCGACCATAGACATCGCTCTTCCAGCCAGCTTCGTTCTCGGAATGATATTGGGTAGCGGCTTCGCGGAAAGTGACCT
This sequence comes from Sphingobium sp., assembly GCA_020446425.1. Classification (GTDB taxonomy): domain Bacteria; phylum Pseudomonadota; class Alphaproteobacteria; order Sphingomonadales; family Sphingomonadaceae; genus Sphingobium. Next base: position 7,110 of record JAGRES010000018.1, read on the forward strand.
TGGCGGCTTCCTCGTCCTTCCGCTCCGTCAGCACGTCGCGCTTCTCGACCTTTACAGCCTTGCGGAGTTCAGCAGCCTTCGCACGCGCTTCGGCCAGCGTCACCAGCTTTGCACTGCCCAGACCAATGTCTTGTCTTTTTCCATCGCGCTGGAGTCGCAGGAGCCAGGAAGCCGCACCAGTTTTTCCAACTTTCAGGAAAAGACCGTCGCCGTCCTGATAGGTGCCCGGATTCGCCAAAGCGGCCTTGACCGCCACTGCTGTAAGTTTGCCCATTCTCGTTCCCCACATTTCTGGAGGCCAATTGAGAGAGCCGCAGTGTGGGGAAGCCTACACCCTTCCCCACACCTTCCCCACACTCACTGCCGGTTGCAGGCAATTAACAGCGAACAGGGGCGGCCATCAGAAGGCAGAATACCCTTGGTTTTCTGCGATTTCTAGGGCTTTTCGGGGATGTTCTGAGAAAGGGCGGTGGTGGACAGGGCTGGATTCGAACCAGCGTACGCTCACGCGGGCAGATTTACAGTCTGCTGCCTTTAACCACTCGGCCACCTGTCCAGGGAACCAATTTTGCACCGCTCTTCGCGATCCAAAATGCCGTTGGAGGGCGCTCAATGGCGAAACGATGCTTGCCTGTCAATGCTTGATGGTGAAAAGAGTGCGGCATGAAAAGAGGACATCGCACTGGTAAACCTAAAGGGGGTTATCCCCGGCTCTATGGACGTCACGCCGTTACAGCGGCGCTGGCCAATCCGGACAGAACCATCCGCAAGATATGGGGCACGCGGGAGGTCATCAACGCGCTGGAACTGCCGCCCATGCTGCCCATCGTCTATTCCGATGTGGCCGACATGGGGCGCATGGTGCCTCATGACGCACCGCATCAGGGCATCGTTGCCGAAGTAGAACCGCTCGAGGACATATGGCTTGGCGATGTGCTGGAGGACGGTGCGGAGACTCAGCGCCCGATCCTGGTGCTCGATCAGGTGACCGATCCGCATAATGTCGGCGCGATCTTCCGTTCGGCAGCCGCCTTCGATGCGCTCGCTATCGTCACGCAGGACCGGCACTCCCCGCCCGAATCGGGCGTACTGGCCCGCGCAGCCAGCGGCGCACTGGAAATCATGCCCTGGGTGCGCGTCGTCAACCTGGCGCGCGCGCTCGATGAGATCGCGGAGGCAGGATATTGGCGCATCGGTCTGGACGGCGACGCCAGCGATTCGCTCTCCAAGGCGCTCGAAGGATCGGCCAAGGTGGCGCTAGTGCTGGGCGCGGAGGGCGATGGCCTGAGGCACAACAGCATGGTTCACTGCGATATGGTCGCCAAATTGCCGATCAGCCCACGCATGGAAAGCCTCAACGTATCGAATGCGGCTGCCATTGCATTATATGCCGCCACCAACCGCTGAACTGACCCGGGGAGGAAACGATGATGACCAAGCCTATTCAGATATGCACCGCGCTCCTGGCGATTGTGGCTCTTGCGGCCTGCGTGCTGATGCCGGGCAAGTTTACCTCCACGCTCGATATCCGAAAGGACCGCAGCTTCACCTTTACCTATAAGGGCGAAGTGGTGGCCTATGATTTCGGCAAGGACCTGAAAGGGTTCGGCAAACCTTCCACCGGCGATGAGGATGCCAAGGAAGAAGACGCATCCTATACCAAAATCGCCGCGAAATCGGACGATGACGCGGACGAAGAAGGTGACGACAATGAGGCCAAGATGCAGGCCATTGCCGACGCGCTGTCAAAGGAACAGGGATATCGCTCGGTCCGCTATGCCGGGAATGGCAAGTTCGAGATCGACTATGCGATCTCCGGCACTCTGGATCATGGCTTCGTCTATCCGTTCAACAGCGAGGCTCAGGCTGTTTTCCCGTTCATAGCCGTGGAACTGTTGAAAGACGGTAAGGTCCGCATGCGCGCGCCCGGCTTTGGCAGCGGCAATGACAAGCCCGGTGGCGGTATGGGCGGCGGCAGTGAAACCAAGAATCGCGAGGGCACGTTCACGCTGACCACCGATGCCGAAATCGTCAGCCAGAATCAGGAGGACGGCGCAACCGATAGCCCTAAGGGCAAGAAGATCGTCTGGACGATCACGCCCCTCACTCGCACCGCGCCAATGGCGGTGCTGAAGTTCGAGGACTGATCAGGCGGTCACAGAGTCCGATATCGTCAGGCTGCCGACCGGTAACCGGTCTTGCCCTTGGCGGCATCGCGCAATTTGCTGGCGCTCATCGCCGCGACACGGAATTTCTTGATCTGGTCAGTGAGGGATTCCGCCTCGACGGCCAGCGAGCGCGACGCCGCGTTGCTTTCCTCGGCCATGGCCGCATTCTGCTGCGTCATACGGTCCATTTCGGCGACAGCCCCGTTGACCTGGTCAAGGGTTTCGGCCTGAGTGACCGCAGCCTGCGCCAGTTCCTCCATCGTACTGCTCATCTCACCGATGCGGTTGACGATATCCTGAAGCACCGTACCCGCACGTCCGACAAGGCCAACGCCCTTCTCGACCTGAGCCCCGCTCTTGGAGATTAGATCCTTGATGCCCTGCGCCGCTTCGGATGAACGCTGCGCCAGTGCGCGCACTTCGCTGGCGACCACGGCAAAGCCCTGACCCGCGTCGCCCGCGCGCGCGGCTTCGACGCCGGCGTTGAGCGCGAGCAAATTCGTCTGAAAAGCGATACCCTCGATCACGTCGATGATCTGCGCGATCTCGTTCGAGCTCTGGTGGATATGGTCCATCGCCTCCACGGCGCTGGCGACAACCTGGCCGCCTTCCTCTATTTCACGTTGCATGACGGTGACCGTGCTGTTCATCGAAGCGGTCTGATCCGCGCCATGCTGCACCATGCCGGTAATCTGGTTCATTGCCGTCGCCGTTTCCTCGAGCGAGGCCGATTGCCGCTCCGTACGGCTTGCGAAATCGTCCGAAGCAACGCGGATTTCCTCCGATCCGCTATGGATATGCTCCGCACTATAGGCGACCGACGCCAGCGTTTCATGCAATGTCCGCACGGCGGAATTGAAGTTGTCGGACAGTTCACCGAATTGCCCCGGCAAGCGATGCATAGAGACGGTCAGATCACCCTTGGCCAAACGGTCGAGCGCCTCGCCATATTTCATGAGCATTTCATTGCGCATGCCCTGTTCCGCCTCGAAATAGGTCGAAACGGCGATTTCCATGTCGAGCATCGCCGCGCGTATCAGCGCCACGATGGTCTTGCCCAGTTTTTCCATGCCCGGCAGGCGACCAAAAGTGGAGGAGCGCACCAGATGTTCGATAATGTCGGAAATAACATGAGCATAGCCGCCTATATACCAGCGCGGCTCCAGCCCGACGCGTGCGTGAACATGGCCGATATTCTGGGCGCGGGCCGCATATTCCGGCGTCGCGCGCCCGGTAAACAGATGCTGCCAGTGCGCCACCTGGGCACGCCGCGCATTGTTCATCTGCTCCTGGGATTGGAATTTATCCTTCAACTGTGGAGTGGCGGCGATCTGGCTATAGAATTTGTCCAGACTCTCGTCGCCAATCTTGGCCAATGCCGCGCGTACCAGCGGATAATAATCCTCGTCACCGGCTATACCAAAGAAAGACAGGCGCTCATTCAACTGGGCCGATATATCCGCATCCATGTCGTCACTCCATCAGGGTCTATGGGTGATTTATAGGATGGGTGCGGACACATTCGGTTCAGCCCTGCAAAAAAATTAACCACGAACCGAGGAGGGCTGCGCTACGTCAGCGCGGGCGAACATAAAAAAAGGCTGGCGCGCCCCACTATCGCGCCAGCCCTTATAGTCCCATTGAGGGTAGTAAACTGGAGTAGATCAGGCGACCTGTACGCCGTCGCTTTCAACTTCCGGATCGCGCAGCACATAACCGCGGCCCCAGACAGTTTCGATATAATTGTCGCCACCGCAGGCCAGCGCGAGCTTCTTGCGCAGCTTACAGATGAAGACGTCGATGATCTTGAGTTCCGGCTCGTCCATACCGCCATACAGATGGTTGAGGAACATTTCCTTGGTCAGCGTCGTGCCCTTGCGCAGCGAAAGCAGCTCGAGCATCGCATATTCCTTGCCGGTCAGGTGGACGCGGTTGCCGTCGACTTCGACAGTCTTGGCATCAAGGTTCACCGAGAGCTTGCCGGTGCGAATGACCGACTGCGAATGGCCCTTCGAGCGGCGTACAACCGCATGGATGCGGGCGACCAGCTCTTCGCGGTGGAACGGCTTGGTGACATAATCGTCCGCGCCGAAGCCGAAGGAGCGCACCTTGCTGTCCATTTCGGAAATGCCGGAAAGAATGAGAACCGGCGTCTGAACCTTGGCGTTGCGGAGCTTTTTCAGCACGTCATATCCGTGCATGTCCGGCAGGTTCAGGTCGAGACAGATGATGTCATAATCATAAAGTTTGCCGAGATCGAGGCCTTCTTCGCCCAGATCGGTGGTGTATACGTTGAACCCTTCGGTGGTCAGCATCAGCTCGATAGCTTTTGCTGTTGTCGGTTCATCTTCAATCAGCAGCACCCGCATAAGAAGCCCCTTGTTTACCTCTCGTCCAATTAAGGACTTGACAAATTAGATCGCGTCATTCGCCCGTGTGATTAGCGATCCTGCGATCACATTAACCAAAATAAATATGAAAGCAAAAGGTTAATTTAATCCTAACCCGCTTTTTTCCACGAGTCGCAGAGAATAGAATCGGTTTTCAGAAGCTTAACGCGATAAAAAAGGTTACCAAACGAATCGGTTAACGGGCGTCACCAGATATCATTTTCCTAGGAAGATTCTTGCGCTCCAGCGCCAGCGCGCCAGTAGGATATGCACCAAAACGGGAATTCCCACACCCAGCACCGCAAGCGTCAGTGTCGAAAAATAGGGCCTACCATAATGAATGACCGCGACATGGCAGTACATGATGACCATCGACATCTGGCCCAGAATGACCAGCGGCCGCCAGGGAATGGCCTTTGCGACCCAGACGAGCGCCAGTGACATTAGCACAGCCAGCGGCAAGGCAAACAGCGGGTCGCCATAATCGCCCGCCTTCATATTGATTGGCGGCACCGGCTCCCCCAATACCCAGAAAAATACAGCGATGGCTGCCAGAAACGCCATGCAGCCTTGCAGCGGCGTCACGCGCCACACAGCACCCAGCCACAGAAAGACCAGTGCCACGGGCACGCTGAGCAGTCCCAGGGGGGAAAAGTCTGTACGCGCGCCGATCCAGATACCGAACCACAACGCCGCCGCCATGGCCACGAACCAGCGCCAGTCGCGTACATCAGGCCAGAGCAGCAACAATGCGTTCTGCATGATCCGCGCCACCAGCAGGCAGGGTATGAACCAGAATATCGTGAGCGGGCCACTCAGCTCGCTGCCGCCCAGCAACAGCGCCCTACCCGCTGCTTCCCATGTACGAAACATCGGCAGATAGCCGCGCGCATGCTCGATCAGCGGGTCAATCGCCGCCAGCGTCAACAAAAACGCGACATAGGGTATCGCCATGCTGCGCAACTGCGCCGACAGATATTGCGCCATAGGCTTGGGCCGCGCCGTATATCCGGCAAGCAAAAAGAACAGCGGCATATGAAACGCATAGATCGTGTCGCGCATCTGCCCTTTGGTCCAGGCATGACCGATGACAACAAGGATGATGCCCAGCCCCTTAGCCGCATCAAGCCAGTCCAGTCTTTCTCCGCGCGTCATCATATGGCGGCTTGCCCCTCCGGGTAAGAGGCCTATAGCATCCGCATCAACCGTCAATCCCTGCGCGCGTGCAAGCGTGCCGCACGAACTCAGGATACTCCGTGGCCGTAACCAATATGTCTCCACTGGTGGAACGCGTTCTCTTTATGGACGGCGAAGCGATCCTGCTCGACAAGCCTGCGGGCCTGCCGGTCGATCCGCCACGCGATGGATCCTTGAGCCTCGAAAATCATCTGGCATCGCTGACCTTCGGGTTCCAGCGCTGGCCGCTGCCCGTTCACAGGCTGGACCGCGACACCAGCGGCTGCCTGCTTCTGGCGCGTAACCCCAAGGCGCACAAGCGCTTCGCCGCAGCATTTGAGGCAGGTGACGTGTCCAAGACATACCTGGCCGTCGTCGCTGGTGTGCCCGCCCAGCAGGAAGGCGTGATCGACATGCCGCTGGGAAAGGTCAGCAGCCGGGAGGAAGGATGGCGCATGGTGCATGACGTCAAAGGCAAAGCCGCGCTCACCCGCTGGAAGAAGATCGGGGAGAAAGACGGCCGCGCGCTTATCGCCTGCTTCCCGGAAACAGGACGCACGCACCAGATTCGCGTGCATCTGAAGGAAGGGCTGGGTTTTGGCATTGTCGGCGACCCCGTTTACGGCGTGCCGCCGCTCGTTCCCGGCGAGCCCATGCTGCTCCATGCCTATGCCCTGTCGGTGCCGCGCACCAATAAACCGCCTGTCGAGGCAAAAGCGCCGCTGCCCGAGCGTTTCGGCGCAGCGGGCTTCACCGAAAGCGATATGGAAAATGCCGGGCTTTGACCGTGAGGGCTTTGTCATTCCGTCCGATGCGATGGAGGAGCGCTTCATAACGGCGGGCGGTCCGGGCGGGCAGAATGTGAACAAGGTCGCGACCGCCGTTCAACTGCGTGTCGATGCCTATCGCCTCGGCTTGCCACCCTATGCATTCCGCAGACTGCGTACCCTTGCCGGGTCACGCATGACGGCGAGCGGCATCATTGTCATTCAGGCACAGCGGTTTCGCACGCAGGAAGCCAATCGCGACGATGCACGCGAGCGTTTGCTTGATCTGCTGGAAAAAGCGCATGAACGTGATGCACGCCGTATCGCCACCAAGCCGAGCAAGTCCGCCAAGGCGCGCCGCGTCGACAATAAAAAAGCACGTTCCGCCGTGAAGCAGGGGCGCGGCAAGGTCAGGTTCGATTGAAAAATCGTTCAAAACGATTATTTTTGACCTAGTGAACAAAAAGGTCGATCAATGTCCAGCTACCTGCCCACGCTCAAACAGCTTCAATATCTGATCGCGCTCAAAGAACAGGGTCATTTCGGCCGCGCCGCCGACAGCTGCTTCGTAACGCAATCGACCCTTTCCGCCGGTATCCGTGAACTGGAAACGCTGATCGGCATGACGCTGGTGGAGCGTACGCGGCGCGTCGTGCGTTTCACGCCGCTGGGCGACCGCATCGTCGAAAAAGCCTATCGCGTGCTGCGTGAGGCCGAAGAGCTGGCGGATATCGCGCAGGCGGCGGGTAAGCCGCTATCCGGCGACCTGCGCATGAGCGTAATCCCCACTATTGCTCCATTCCTGCTGCCTCGCCTGCTGCCGCATCTGCGGCGCGAAAAGCCCGACCTGAAACTCTATCTACGCGAGGAAACCAGCCAGTCGGCAATCGAATCCCTGCGCCACGGGCATGCCGATTGCGTGCTCATGGCCCTGCCCTTCGCGACAGGTGAGGTGGAAACGGCGCATCTGTTCGATGATCGCCTCTATGTCGCCTTTCCGAAGGACGATCCGCGCGATCCGCCTGCCAACATCGACCCCGACATGATCGACGAGACGCGGTTGCTGCTGCTGGAAGACGGCCATTGCCTGAAAGATCATGCTCTGTCAGCCTGCAACCGCCCGGAACTGCGGGCAGAAGCCACGATGATGGGTACATCGCTGCACACTCTTGTTCAGATGGTGGATAACGGCCTTGGTCTGACCTTGCTCCCCGAAATGGCCATAGACGGCGGAATATTGGAACATACCCATATCACGGCACGTCCCCTTGCCTCGGCCAATGCATCGCGGGAAATCGCGCTCGTATGGCGCAAGGAAAGCCCAAGAGAAAAAGAATTCAATATGTTATCGGACATTCTTCGCGATCTATATAAAGATCAGCGCAAAGCTGCCTGACCTTTATTTCCAACGTTCCAGAGCCGTATCGTCTTCCGCTCGTGCCTCGACCCAATCGCTGTGCCCGTCCTCAAAATGCTCCTTCTTCCAGAAAGGCGCCGAGGTTTTCAGCCAGTCGATAAGGAAGGCACAGCTTTCCAAGGCCGCGCCGCGATGGGCTGAGGCTGTTCCTACAAACACGATGCGGTCGCCGGGATGAAGTTCTCCCACGCGGTGGATCACTGTCACGCCCAGCAAGGGCCAGCGAGCGCAGGCTTCATCCACAATTTTGCCAATCTGGGCTTCTGTCATCGCCGGATAATGATCGAGCCGCATGGAAATCAGGCCGTTTCCGCCCCGTACAATGCCGGTGAAACTGGCGACTCCGCCGCCACCCAACGCTTCCAGCTCCTGCAGGCAGGTGCCTGTGTCAAAATCTTCCCCACCGACGCGAATATGCTTCATCCGCCAGTCACCGGTGGAAACAGCGCCAGTTCCGCGGCCTTGCCGATCGGAGTTTCAAACGGGACGAAAGCATGGTCGAGCGCGGCACGCACCCTTGTCATGTCGGCAAACGCCTGCGCATAGCCGCCTCCCCGCGCGCTCAACGCAGCTATCACATCCGCCACAGTCGCATCGTCGCCGGGATGGTCGATGGCCTCGCCATCATTGCCAATGGCCTCACGCACCCAGGCAAAATAGAGAATACTCAACTGCATGTCCGGTCAATCCATATGCTTTATGCCAACGCGCAGATAGTCCCAGCCGGTTATCAGCGTCAGTATCGCGGCGGCCCATAATGTCGCGAGGCCGACCTGATGAATAAAATGCCACTGCGGCAATGCGCCGGCCAATATCAGCGCGCCCAGCGCCACGAGCTGGCACGTGGTTTTCCATTTCGCAAGCTGAGACACCGGCACGGAAACCCTCAATCCGGCCAAAAACTCTCGCAGCCCGGACACTGCAATCTCACGCAGCAGGATAACCATCGCAGCAATGATGTGCGGGCCGTGGATGTCATGCGTGGCGCTGAGCATCAGGATGACCGCGCCGACCATGATCTTGTCAGCTATCGGATCAAGAAAGATTCCCAGCTTGGAAACTGTGCCCTTTGCCCGGGCGAGGTAGCCATCGAAATAGTCCGTGATGCCCATCAGGCAGTACAGACCGAATGCCAGGGCGTAACCCGTGCGCCATTCATGCCCCTGCTCCGCCGGCCACAGCAGCGCGACCAGAATCGGCACAGCCAATATGCGCGACAGGGTCAATATATTCGGCAGTGTCAGCATCGCAGGCTCGCCTGCCACAGCCATGAGGCGCTGGCAAGGCGTCAACGGCGCTATACAAGCAGCGATATGAGGGGAAACACGGTTTTTTGGCGTTATTTGAGCCCACATCGTTGGACATGAGGTGTTTGAGCGGTTACAGGGCGCGCACAGTTCATCACTAAACAGGATATGCCCCTGTCATGAAGGCATCCCTTCGATTGCTGAACAAGCGTCGGTTTGCACCTCTTTTCGTCACTCAGCTGCTCGGTGCGTTCAACGACAATCTGTTCAAGAACGCTATGGTGCTGTTTGTCGTGTACAGCGTGTACAACGACCCGCACGCCGAAACATGGTTCAGTGCGATAGCGACCGGCCTGTTTATTATCCCCTTTTTCCTGCTTTCCGCGCTATCAGGCCAACTCGCCGACCAGCGCGACAAGGCCGTGATCATCCGCTGGGTCAAGCTGGCGGAAATCCTGATCATGTGTGTCGGCGGCGTTGGACTGGCATTGGCGTGGATGGGCTATGCCGTACACCTGATCGCCATACCGTTATTGCTGCTTGCCCTGTTCGCCATGGGGATCCACTCGACATTTTTCGGACCGATCAAATATGCGATCCTGCCGCAGCATCTGAAAGACGATGAGGTTTTGGGCGGTACTGGCCTGGTGGAGGCGGGAACCTACATCGCGATCCTGGCCGGAACCATTCTCGCCGGGTTGATTGAGATAGAGGTCGCCGCCATCCTGGTGATCCTCATTGCCATTATCGGCTATATTGCGGGACGTCAGGTTCCCACCGCGCCGCCCATGGCCGAAACGGCAAAGCTCGACTTTCATGTCGTGCGCTCGTCCATAACGTTGGTGAACGGCACGATGCATATTCCGCGCCTGTTCCTTGCCATCGTGTCCATCAGCTTTTTCTGGACCATCGGCACGGTGCTGTTCATCCAGTTCCCGCCGCTCGTCAAGAATGTGCTCGCCGCCGACAAGGCTGTCGCCAGCCTGTTTCTGGCGGTGTTCTCCGTGGGTGTCGCCATCGGCTCCATCGCCATCAACCGTCTGTTGCAGGGACATGTTTCCGCCAAATTCGCGCCAACGAGCGTATTGGTGATGGGCGGGTTTGTCGTGGCTTTCCACTTCGTCTGCCGCCTTTGGGAGAGCGGCCTTGCGCCGGGCGAGCTGATGTCGCTGACCGATTTTATCGGTCATGCCCATGCCGGATGGCTGCTCCTCACATTGCTCGGCATAGCCATAGCGGGCGGTATGTTCGTCGTGCCGCTCTATGCCTTTCTGACCACCACAGTCGACAAATCGCAGGCAGCGCGCACCGTTGCGGCCAATAATATCGTCAACTCCGGCGCCATGGTGATCGGCGCCGTTATCACGCTCGGGATGAGCGCGCTCGGCTTTGATGTCGTCAATCAGCTATTGTTCGCAGCGGCCATGTCGCTGATATCTGCATGGCTGGCGCAAAAGCTGCATCTGGCGTGTGATTGATTACAAGATCACTCAGACGATAAAGCTGTAGGTCGCCACAAAGAAGGCGACAAAGCTCATCACGAACAATTTGATGTCTTCGTCGTTGCGCTTGCGCAAATCGACGAGCGGTTTGAACACATGCGGCGGCAGCGTCTGGCGAAACGGATGCCGGGCGGATTCAGTGGTGAGAACAAGCGACCTTCTTTTCATGGCCACCGGGTTAACGAATTGTTAACTGGGCCGGAAGGTAAATAGATGGTTAAGACGGAAGCGTCCCCATATGGGGCAGCCGACGCCGTCCCTGGCAACGCAGGTCACAAAAGCAGAGGGTGTATTGAATGCGCCGTCCGGGCAGGTTTAGCGCCGGGCGCTACAGCACTCAGATACGGTGAAAATGAAACACCGTTGCAGGCGGGAAATTCCGCACAGTCTGTCCGGCGCGCGTTGCGACCAGCCCAAGCGAATCCAGTAGCGATTGGTTGATGGGCGAACGCGCCGAATAGGTGAACTGCACGAATACCCCGTCCGGCGCCAGCAGCGAAAAGGCTTCCTGCAGGATTGCCCGTTGCGTGCTCCGGTTCATGGCCAGCAACGGCAGGCCGCTGACCACACGCTGATAGCTTCCCAGTTCGCCGGATACATTTGCGCTGATGCTCTCCGCACGATGCTGGATGATGTCGACGCCCGGAAACTGCCGCACCAGCGATCGAACGAAATCGGGGTTGATCTCCACCACTTCCAGCCTGTCGGTTGCAAGCCCGGTCGCCAGAATCTCGCGCGTAAAAACGCCCGTGCCGCCACCCAGTTCAAGAATGCGTCCGCCCTGCGGGTCGATGCCATCGACCATCAATCGCGCCAGATAGCGGCTGGAGGGCATAACGGAAGCGGTTTGACGGGGACGGCGTAACCAGGCGGCGAGGAAATCCAGATGTTCGGCGGCGCGTATTTTTGCATTGGCCAAGGGCAACGAAAGCACGCGCGCCGGTTTTTCCTTGATACTCATATAGTCCACAGTCCCCACCGGCCATATGTACCGGCTGCGCCTTCTTATGTCATGAAACTGCCGCATTCAATGACTGACTGCGCGATAATGCACGACTGGCCGCAAGCAGATGAAGCTGCTAGCGTTGCCCGCACATATTCGCAGTTCCGGAACACAGCCATGAGATCCTCTTTTATCACCGCGTTGATCGCCACTGCCATGCTGGCGGCCTGTTCTCCGGCGAAAGACGATGAAGAGAATCTGTCGGGCCTCGACTCCGCGATACTGGATGGCAGCCCGAACGGCGCAACGGACGAGGATGTCCTACCGACCGCTCCTACTCCCCCGGCGACAGAAAAGGGCGATGACACAGCGCAGCCTGTCAGCAGCGCGATACCCCGCATGCTGAGAGGACGCTGGGGCATGGTGCCCGCAGATTGCACGTCGGTTCATGGCGACGCCAAGGGGTTGATGGAAATTTCCCCCACCACCCTCACCTTCTATGAATCGCGGGGCACATTGCGCACGATCAAAGAGACAGAGCCTAGCCGGTTGCGCGCGCTCTATGATTTCGAGGGGGAAGGTATGCAATGGAAGCGCGACATGCTGCTGACCGTGCAGGATGACGGCCAGACCCTGATCCGTCAGGAATTTGGCGAGGGCGCTGCCCCAGAAGCCTATCGTTACAAGCGCTGTGCCGACTGAACGAATGAGCGACATATCGACTTCCGCGCCCGATGCGCTGGCTGCATCCGTCGCCGATCATCATCTGAGCCGCTCGCGCCTGCTATCCATATTTGGCGGTTCGGCGGGCAATCTGGTCGAATGGTATGACTGGTATGTCTACGCCGCTTTTGCGCTCTATTTCGCACCGGTGTTTTTCCCGGCAAGCGATCCGACAGCACAATTGCTGAGCGCGGGGGCGATCTTCGCAATCGGTTTCCTGATGCGGCCCATCGGCGCGTGGATCATGGGCACCTATGCCGACCGCAAGGGCCGCAAGGCCGGGCTGACGCTCTCCGTACTGATGATGAGCGCCGGGTCGATGCTGATCGCGCTCACGCCGACCTATGAGAGCATCGGCATTGGCGCTCCTGCTTTGCTGGTGATCGCACGGCTGGTGCAGGGACTCTCGGTCGGCGGCGAATATGGTGCGAGCGCTACCTACCTCTCGGAGATGGCGGGTACGAAGCGGCGCGGCTTCTGGTCCAGCTTTCAATATGTCACGCTCATCATGGGGCAGCTCCTGGCATTGGCGGTGCTGTTGATCTTGCAGGGAACGATGAGCGAGGCCGCGCTTGAAAGCTGGGGCTGGCGCATTCCCTTCGCGATTGGCGGCGCATTGGCGCTGATCGTGATGTTTCTGCGCCGACGCCTGATGGAGACGGAGAATTTCACCAAGACTGCAGCCAAAGAGGATAAGCCACAATCGGGGGTTTTCTCGCTGCTGCGTCACCATCCGGGCCGGGCCGCGCTGGTCATTGCATTGACCGCTGGTGGCACGCTCGCCTTCTATACCTACAGCACCTATATGCAGAAATATCTGGTGAACTCCGCCGGTTTCAGCCGCGTGGAGGCGAGCTGGATCATGGCGGGCGCGCTGTTCGTGTTCATGTGCATGCAACCGCTGTTCGGCGCATTGTCGGACCGGGTCGGGCGCAAACCGCTGATGATCTTTTTCGGTCTCGCCGGAATGGTCGGCACCGTACCGTTGTTCCACGCGCTGGAGGGCACCAGCGACACCATGACCGCCTTCATGCTGGTAATGGCCGCCCTGATCGCGGTGAGCGGCTATACGTCGATCAACGCCGTGGTGAAGGCCGAGCTGTTCCCCGCCCATATCCGCGCGCTGGGCGTCGCCCTGCCCTACGCCATCGCTAACGCGCTGTTCGGCGGCAGCGCGGAATATGTCGCGCTCCAGCTCAAGGATTGGGGCGTGGAAAGCGCCTTCTACTGGTATGTCAGTGGGATGATCGGCCTGTCGCTGATCGTCTATGTCTTCATGAGCGATACACGCCGCACCAGCCTGATCGACCGGGATTAATCGCCTCGTTTTTTGGCTGGAATGTTGTGGGGAGCGGATATTGCCTACACAGGTGAAAAAGGGCAGCATATGTTGATCGCACCACTGAGCTTTGGGTTAGTTAGTTGAAAGTGATGGAACGACGGGGGGTGGATAATGGATGAAAACGTCGCGGCTGTTAAACAAAAGGCCGCGAGCGCCGCACTGTTTTTCTTTGCGTTCGTTGGATTTATTGCCTCGATCGTAGCGATTGTGTCCTATTTGTACCCGGCGCAATCAGGTGTGTTGCGTGTCGAAATCACTCCAAACGACTTTCGTATCCCGCTGGAGGTTGCTCAACCCTTCGCGGAAAGCTCACCAGCCCGGACCATGGCGGCAGATTTCAAGAAAATTCTTTGCGCCCCACCAAAAAAAGCGCCCGTTGAAGCCAATAAACCTGCCAGCCAGCAAACGTCTACAGAAAGCGATTGCGAGCAAGCTGGTGACATTGATTGGGTGGCAAGGTGGTCCTACGCCTTTGCGACTTCACCGGGAACGCTATACCAATACGAGATCAAAAACCTTGGGTCGGGAATAGCTGAAAAAATAAGAATATCTGGAAAAGATGTAGCATCGCTTCAAATTAAACGAGGAACTAAATTTCTTGATATTCAGCCAGACAAAAACGACGAATTTTATGACATACCGGACCTAAACCCCCATGAGGAAGTTGAGGTTCTTATTTGGATGGATGGTGTGTCGCTGGGCTTTCTGGACTATTCCGACGCACCGGTGGTGACATTTGCTGGAGCGTCTGTGAAAAAGGAGATCATGAGGCGAGTACCAGAAAACTGGTGGAACATATATGACACATTTGGGCATACATCCGCCGTCATGCTCATTGTTTTTGTGATCGGGGCCTCGTTCCTTGTGACAATTAGCGTTGTGTTAGTAATATCTATAATAGTGGCAGTCGTACAGGGTCGGCCAATTAAATCTGTGTTTGAACCTCCGGCCAAGTCGAAGCCCGAGGGAGAATGAATTTAGTTCTTTCCGCGAAGTGCGGAGGGCTAGGGGCTAACAATGGTGGGTACACCTAATGCGCTCCTAAGCCAAAATTAGCTGCTATGAAATTAGAAGCTGCCTTTTCTCCGAATGTTCGCAATTTCGTCGCATCCAGACAGTCTGTTTTCCTGATCGCTCCACCTAATCCGCCAGCACCTCTTCCACCCATATCGGCACAAGCTCCCCCGCTGGCCCCATACGGCTTTCATGGAAATAGGTACTGCCCGCAGAGGGATCGAGATTGAGTTCCAGCGTATCGGCGCCGACATAGCGCGCCGTCTGCACGAAACCGGCGGCGGGATAGACCGCACCGGATGTGCCGATGGAGACGAACAGGTCGCAATTGCGAAGCGCCGCGTCGATGCGGTCCATCTGATACGGCATCTCACCGAAGAACACGATATCCGGGCGCAGCGCACGCGCATCGCATACCGGACAGGCGCTGCCCGGAGGCATGGCATCGCGCCATTCCCGCCGTCCGTCGCAGGATGCGCACAATGCGGACAGCAGCTCGCCATGCATATGCAGAACCTGCCCGCACCCGCCGCGCTCATGCAGGTCATCGACATTCTGTGTCACCAGCAGCAATTCGCCCTGCCACTCGCGCTCCAGACGCGCCAGCGCCCTGTGCGCGGCGTTGGGCTCCACCTGCGCCAGCTTCGCGCGCCGCTCGTCATAGAAACGATGCACAAGTTCCGGGTCGCGCGCCAATGCCTGCGGCGTGCACACATCCTCAACATGGTGCCCTTCCCACAGCCCATCCGGCCCGCGAAAGGTAGCGAGACCGCTTTCGGCTGAAATTCCTGCGCCTGTAAGGATGACAATTGAGCGATAGTCTGGCATCGCACCTTCATGCATTTCAAGGGAAGAAGGCGCAAGCCATGACGGCAATAGGAATTATCGGCAGCCAGGGGCGCATGGGCCAGGCGATCAAGGTGGAGCTGATCGCGCAGGGCCTGACCTTCGCGGGCGGCGCGGACAAGGATGAGGGCGATCTTTCCGAAGTCGTCGCGGCCAGCGACGTGCTGATCGACTTCTCGGCCCCCGCCGCGCTCAAGGCCAATCTGGAAGACTGCATGGTCGCCCGCAAGCCCGTCGTCATCGGCACGACCGGGCTGGAGGAACCGCACCATCATCTGATCGACGCGGCGACGCACAGCATTCCGGTTCTGCAGACCGGCAACACGTCGCTGGGCGTCAACCTGCTCGCCGCGCTGGTCGAGGATGCCGCGCGCAGGCTGGGCGATGACTGGGATATCGAGATTGTCGAAATGCATCACCGCCACAAGGTCGATGCGCCATCGGGCACCGCGCTGCTTCTGGGGCAGGCGGCCGCGCGCGGGCGCGGAATAGATCTGCCGACACATAGCGAGCGAGGCCGCGATGGCATTACGGGCGCGCGCAAGGCCGGCATGATCGGCTTTTCGTCACTGCGCGGCGGCAGCGTAGCGGGCGATCATCAGGTCATATTCGCAACCGAGGGGGAACGCATCGAAATCGGCCACCGCGCCGAGAACCGCTCCATCTTCGCGCGCGGCGCGATCAAGGCGGCGCTCTGGCTGCTCGGCCAGCCGGCGGGGCGCTATGACATGAAGAACGTTCTCGGGCTATAATGTCCGTTTCAGTTTCACTGGAACCGTTCAGTGCCAGCCCACTCCCCCACCCGACCTCCCATGAGAA
>JAGRES010000019.1 GCA_020446425.1 Sphingobium sp.
CAGAAACTTATTTCTTCTTCTTCCGGCGTTCCGGGCCTTTGTAATTGGCGTCGGAGCCACTGGTGCGGCGGTCATGGCGCAGCAGGACCTGGCCCAGCCAGCTCGTGCGCACATTTTCAGCCTCGGCGACGGCCTGCAGCGAGCCGAGCTCTTCATAGCGACGCTTGAGGCGTGCCGCCTCTTCATCAGAAACCACTTGTTTCCAGAACATATCTGCCCACTCCATCCGCACTGGACAACAGGAAATTGCCGGATTGAGGTTAACAAATGGTAAATATGCCTCCGTTTATGGCGCTTTTCCGCGCCTCGCGCTTGCGTCTCCCATCGAAAGGCCGTTAACAGCCCCGCTCATGATTATCCGTCTGCTCCGTTTGCTATTGATCTGTCTGTGTTTTTCCGCGGCGCCCCTGCGGGCGAGCGAACCCGCCAACCGCCCGACCCCCGGCTATGTGCGCGTGCTGCTGGAAACGACGAAAGGCAAGATCGTGGTCGCGGTCGACCTGAAGCGTGCGCCCAGAACCAGCCGGAACTTTCTGGCCTATGTCGATGACGGCAGGCTGGATGGCACCGAATTTTATCGTTCCGCGCGGCGCAAGGCGAACCCGAAGCTCGGCTATATTCAGGGCGGTATCCGCACCAATTTGCGCCGCGCCCTGCCCCCGGTGGCGCACGAGCCCACCACGGTCACCGATATCAAGCATCTCGATGCGACCATTTCCATGGCGCGCAAGGACCGGCTGGGCTCCGCCACCGGCAATTTCTTTCTAACCGTGGGGACGACGCCCTATATGGATGCCCATTCCGGCTATGCGGGATATGCCGCCTTCGGCCGGGTGGTGGCGGGCATGAATGTGGTGAAGCGCATTCTCGCGGTGCCCACCAGTGGAGGGACCGGGCCAATGAAGGGACAGATGATCGACGATCCGGTCAAGATCGTTCGCGCGCGACGAATTGATGGAAAGCCGCAGCCGACCAAATACCCCAGAGCCTGGCTGATCTGGGAACGATAGACATGGACGCTCTGCCCATCCTCTACAGTTTTCGCCGCTGCCCCTATGCGATGCGGGCGCGGCTGACCTTGTGGGTGAGCGGGCAGCGCTGTGAAATCCGTGAAATTGTGTTACGCGACAAGCCGCAGGAGATGCTGGCGTCCTCGCCCAAGGGGACCGTGCCGGTGCTGGTTCTGCCGGACGGAACCGTGGTCGACGAAAGCCTCGACATAATGCGCTGGGCATTGGCGCAAAATGACCCGGAAGAGTGGCTGGAGGGCGTTGACGAGGCGCTGATCGCGCAGAACGACAGCACGTTCAAGCACCATCTCGACCGTTACAAATATCATACGCGATATGACAGCGACCCTATCGAGCATCGCGACGCATGTATGGATATGCTGGCAGTGCTGGAAGCGCGGCTGGCACGGCACGCCAATCTCTGCCGCAAGGACCGGTCCCTCACCGACATGGCGATCATGCCCTTCATCCGCCAGTTCGCGGCGACCGACAGGGAATGGTTCGCCGCGCAGCCGCTGCCATATGTGCACAAATGGCTTGCATGCCATGAAACCTCCGACATCTTCCGCGCTATCATGATCAAGCTGGAGCCATGGCGGGTGGGCGATGCGCCAATTGAGTTCAGCGCCCCCTGACTCATGCTGCATGTCGCGCACCATCCCGCCTATGTATCGCCCGCCGCACCGGGCAGCCGTTTCAGCTTCGACAAATATGGCATGGTGATGTTGGCGCTGAAGGAGAGCGACGCGTCCTTCACCCTGCATGAACCGGAACCGATGGAACGGCATTGGGTCGAGGCGGTGCACGATCCCGACTATGTCGAGGAAGTTGTCAGCCTTTCCGTACCCGCGCACAAGGAACGCCGGATCGGCTTTCCTATCATTGAACGGGTAATGCGGCGATCCTTCCTCTCTTCGGGCGGAACATGGCTCGCTGCCAATCTCGCTCTGGAACATGGTTATGCCGCCAATAGCGCGGGCGGCAGCCACCATGCCCTGCCTGATACCGGTGCAGGCTATTGTGTGTTCAACGATCTCGCCATCACTGCCAACCGGCTAACCACCGAAGGCGTAGCAAGGCGCGTGCTGGTGCTAGACCTGGATGTGCATCAGGGCGACGGAACAGCGGTGCTGCTCGCGGGACGCGAAGATATATTCACGCTCTCCATCCACGCCGAGCGCAATTTCCCAGCGCGCAAGGCTCGGTCATCGCTGGATATCGGCTTGCCCGATAACATAAATGACGTGGAATATATCGACACGCTGATGTCCGTGCTCCCGCAGGTGCTGGACGACTTCCACCCGGAGATCATTCTCTATCAGGCCGGTGTGGACCCCCATGCCGAGGACCGGCTGGGCAGGCTGGCGCTCAGCGATGCCGGTCTCGAAGTACGTGACAGGACCGTGATCCGCGAGGCGCGAACACGTGGTATAGCAGTGGCGAGTACATTGGGCGGAGGTTATGGCGACGACAAGGCGGAGATAGCCCGGCGTCATGTCGCATCCATGCTGGCAATGGCCGATGAGAACCGCGCCATGGGTCCACGCCATGGTTGAGCTTCTATTCCGGTTTCACTTTTCCCCGGCCTTGGCGCTGGCATAGGCTTGTGTCCCGAGATGATCGACATGATCATCGGGCAGCACGTCCTCCGGCGCTATGGCGTCCTGTCCGGCAAGAGTGGCATATAGTGGCGCAAAGTCGGTTTCCAACGTCTGCCTGAGCAGATCCTCAAAGCTGTCGATCACGAAATAGCTCTGCTGGAAATCATCAATACGGTAATCGGTGCGCATCACGCGCATCAGGTCAAAACCGATGCGGTTGGGCGAAGCATCCTCTAGCGAAAATACGGACTCCGATGCCGACGAAACGATACCCGCGCCATAGATGCGCAGGCCCTCATCATACCTGATGAGGCCGAATTCCACAGTGTACCAGTAAAGCCTCGCCAGATTGGTGAGCGCACCCATGCCGTTGGCGCGCTGACCGCCGCGTCCATAGGCTTCCATATAATCGGCGAATACCGGGTGGGCGAGCATCGGCACATGGCCGAATACATCATGAAAGACATCCGGTTCCTGAAGATAATCAATCTCCTCCGGCTTGCGAATAAAGCGCCCCGCGACGAAACGCCGATTGGCGAGATGATCGAAGAAAACATCGTCGGGCACCAGCCCCGGCACGGCCACGACCTGCCAGCCGGTCGCCTTCATCAACCGCTCCGACAGTTCCTCAAAGCGGGGAATACCGGGCCGGTCCATGCGTAATATGTCCAGCCCGTCCATAAATTCCGGCACGGCGCGACCGGGCAGCAATTTCGCCTGCCGCTCGAACAGCCTGTCCCACATCGCGTGGTCGGCAGGGGTATAGCTGTCCCAATCCTGCGGGATCACATGATCGGGCGCGATTTCTGCTTTCAAAACATCAATTTGAACCATTATGTTATAATGCCACAGCCTCTATTAAGAGTCGATATATGGTCCTCTGGGCCCGTCACTTAATGCTCAAACCGGATTGCCCATCTCGTCGCGCAGCACTTCGCGGCGGCCGACATGGTTGGGCGGGCCGACCAGCCCTTCTTCCTCCATCCGCTCAATCAGGCGCGCCGCGCTGTTATAGCCGACGCGCAGCTGCCGCTGGAGCCAGCTGGTCGATGCTTTCTGGCTTTCGAACACGAGCTGGCATGCCTTGCGATATTGCTGTTCCTCCGGGCTGTCGTCGCCCAGGTCCACGCCATCGAGTGCGAAGCTGCCGTCTTCCGGCTCTTCGGTGACAGCGCTTATATAATCGGGCTTGCCCTGCGCACGCCAATGGTCGGCAACCGCGCGCACCTCATCATCCGACACAAACGGGCCATGCACGCGCGTCAAACCCTTGCCGCCTGCCATGTAGAGCATGTCGCCCTTGCCGAGCAGCTGCTCCGCACCCTGCTCGCCCAATATGGTGCGGCTGTCGATCTTGCTGGTGACGAAGAAGCTGATGCGCGTCGGCAGGTTCGCCTTGATGACGCCGGTGATGACGTCAACCGAGGGGCGCTGCGTCGCGAGGATCAGGTGGATGCCCGCCGCACGCGCCTTTTGCGCCAGCCGCTGAATCAGGAACTCGACCTCCTTGCCCGCCGTCATCATCAGGTCGGCGAGCTCATCGACCACCACCACGATCTGCGGCAGCGGCTGATAATCGAGCTGCTCTTCCTCATAGATCGGCTGGTGCGTTTCCGGGTCATAGCCGGTCTGAACACGGCGGCCGAGCGGCTTGCCCTTGGCGATGGCGGCGCGCACTTTCTCGTTATAGTTGGCGAGGTTGCGCACCGAGATGGACGCCATCATACGATAGCGGTCCTCCATCTGCTCGACCGCCCATTTAAGCGCGCGGATCGCCTTGGCGGGCTCTGTCACGACCGGCGAGAGCAGGTGCGGAATGTCGTCATAAATGCTGAGTTCCAGCATCTTCGGGTCGATCATGATGAGGCGCAGATCGTCCGGCGTCATCCGGTAGAGCAGCGAGAGGATCATGCAGTTGAGGCCGACCGACTTACCCGAACCAGTGGTACCCGCGATCAGCAGATGCGGCATCGGCGCGAGGTCGGCGATGATCGGTTCACCGCTGATATTCTTGCCGAGGATGATAGGTAGCGTGGATTTCTGGTCGGCGAACGCCTCGCTGGTGATGAGCTCCCGCAATACCACGCTCTCGCGCTTGGCATTGGGCAGCTCGATACCCATCACCGTGCGCCCGGGAATAACCGCGACGCGCGCCGACAATGCCGACATATTGCGCGCGATATCATCGGCGAGCTGAATGACGCGGCTGGCCTTGATGCCCGGCGCAGGCTCCAGCTCATACATAGTGACGACCGGACCGGGACGAACCTCGGTCACATTGCCCTTCACATGGAAATCGTCGAGCACACTCTCGAGCAGCCGCGCATTACGCTCCAGCCCCGCCTTGTCGATGCTGGGCGCGCTGCTCGGCGGCGGTTCGGTAAGCAGTTCAGGGGATGGCAATATTGCAGCGGCAGCACCGTGGCCGAACAGGTCCTCCTGCTTGGCGGCAGGTGTGTTTGCAGACTTTCGAGCGGGTGGCAGCTCGGGCGAACGGATGTTAATCGGCGGCTTCGGCTCGGCGCTGACTGGCCTGCGCGGCTCAGCCTTGCGTGGCTCGTCCTGATCCTGCACCGCTTCGCGTTCACCGCTGCGGCCGCGCAAAAAGGCGAAGCTCGGAAAGCTGACAGCCGCAAGGGTGAACAAAGGCCGTTCCAGCCGCCACGAGCGATAGCATATCCATATGCCGCCAGCGATCAGCGCGACGATAAGTCCCCATTCGATCCAGCGGCTCCAGCCGGCGCCCGCAAGCGAGGTAAGATTGAGGGTCTGGCGCCCGATTAATTGCGCGAACAGGCCGCCGCGCCCCGCAGGCAGGCCGACAGGCATGTCATGCGCGATCAAATCCAGCCCGGTGCCGAGCAACAACATGCCGCCAAGACACTGGCCCAGTTGCTTGCTCCAACCCTGCATGTCGTCATCAATCCACATGCGGCGTGCAAAGGTAGCGAGCAGGGGCAGCAGCAGCACCGCGCTCAAGCCCGCAATGAACAATAGAAAACCGGCGAGATAGGAGCCGGGAACGCCCATGATGTTGTCCGCACCGCCACTGGCCGCTGTGCTGATCGACGGGTCGCTTTCATGATAGTCGAGCAAAGCAAGCGCCGTGAACAGAATGAAGCCAGCCAGCGCGATCGCGCCCATAAGCTGGCCAGCGCGCAGCAGGCTGCGCTTCAACATGGTGCGCCAGTCAGAACTGCGCTTTGCCGGTGCCCGGCTCGCCATTGTCGTATCCCCGAATATTTCCGATTTGTTCCCATGCGCCACAATGCCCTTAGCGATGACTCCGCGTCAAGAGTCCAGGCGTTCAATCATGCCGTTTCAGCCTCGATATGCGCAGCGAGGCGGGGTTTTTCACGCGCCGCCACGAAACATGCGGCGATGATCAGCACAACACCCGCTATCACCGCCCAGGTCACATGCTCATCGAAAACCAGCCATCCAAACAAGGCCGCCCAAGCAAAGGCGCTATATTCGATAGGGATCAAACGGCTGGCAGGCGCCCGTGCATAGGCCTTCGCCAATATCATTTGCGAGCAGACCGCCAGCACAGCGGACATGACCACAAAGGGCAGCATGTCGATGCTCCACCACTTCAACAGCCAGGGCGCGAATGGCAGCAGCACCATCAGCACCAACATGTTCTGAAAGAAGGCGATTTCGATGGCGCTGGCGACCTGCGCCTGCTGGCGCTGTACGACCAGATTGGCGGCGAACATTACGGCAGACACCAGCACCGCTACCACACCCCATAATGCGCCAGAGTCATATTGCCCGCTGAGCCGGTGCGACACGATAACGACCACCCCCGCCAGACCCAATATAGCGGCGATGACGGAATAGCGGCTGATCTGTTCCTTGAGCAGGATCGCCGAAAGATAGAGCGCTATGACAGGGGCGATGAAAGACAGGGCAATCGCTTCGGCGAGAGGCATGCGGGTCAGCGCCCAGAAGAACAGCACCGCCATCGGACCGATCAGGGCCGCGCGCACGATATGCAACCTCAACACTTTCTTTTCCGGCCATGGGTTGCGCATAGCCAGCATGCCACAGCCGCTGATGAAGGTGCCCAATATGTTGCGCCAGAAGACGGCGCTGTAAGCCCCGATTGCGATCGCAAGGCCCTTCATCGCCACATCCATGATGGAAAACAGGGCAACACCGGCCACACACAGCATTATTGCAGCAACGAGCGTCTTGGGATCGCCGGGCGAGTTCGTCATGCTGCGCGTCGGGCCATGATCTGCTCGATCAGGGCAATATCGTCCTGCTTGTCGGCGTCGATGCAGGCTTCCGCGAAGGGCAAGGGTACAATGCGCGTCTGTGCACCCAGCCGCCGACCTGCACGCGCTATCGCCTGATGAATGCTCAGCAATCGCAGCGCGGCTCCCAGCAGTAGCGCAGGGCCAAAAGCGGAGATGATCTTCCAGCCCTTTTTGCGGTCTTGCTCGATATCGCGCCATTTCGCGAGCACATTGCGCGCCTGCCCACTGCCCAACCAGAACAGGTTGGCGCCTGACCATGCGCCGCCCCGGAATTTGAGCCATGTCCGGCGTGACTGGGGGTAGCGCGTCAGCAGAACCTGTCGTTCAACCATGGCGGCGGCGATGTCTGCGCCGCCGGAACCGGCGACGAACGCGTCGATCATCGGCGCATCGAGCAGCACATTATCAGCAGTCGTCACCAGTATGGGAAAATCGCCACCTTCGCCATCCAGCCAGTCGAGCAGGGACTGGCTGATCCCGCTTCCGCTTGCATGCAATTCGATCTTGTCATGCGTGCGCAGCCATTCCGTATGCGGATGGCCGGTCAGGATTTCGGGCTGCTGCGCCATCAGGACGATACGGTCGATATGCGGATGATCGGCCAATGTTCTGGCCACATGATCAATCATCGGACGACCGGCAATCGGCACCAGTGCCTTTGTCGCCACACCTGCGGCATCGGCCAAAGGGTCCACCCCGGGACGGCTGCCCGCGAGAACCAGCGCTGTTATCCTCTCCTGCATCGGCGCTGCATAACGGGGATTGAGGCCAAGCGCACGGCACTTTTTACGCAGCGCGGCGTTTACCGCTCATGACCGATTTCTGGCTGATCGCCAACAGCATGGGCGGCTCCACCGATGAAGCCATGATTTCCGCCGTTCGGGATAGCATGACGGCGCAGGGATATGATCTTGCCGGTAAAACTGACCTGTCCCGTGAAGAGCTGCCGCGTCTGGATGGGAATATACCCGGCATGATTGTCAGTCTGGGCGGCGATGGCACTGCAAACGCCGTGATCGACAGATATGGTAGTGAGCAAGGGCCACAACTGCTTATTCTACCCGGCGGCACGATGAACCTGCTTGCGTCAAAACTGCATGGCGATGCCGATAGCAGCGAAATCATCGGACGGCTTTCCGAGCCACCGCATATCACTTCGCTGCCCTACGTGGAGGGGCCAGATTTCCGGTCGTTGGTTGGGATTATCGCTGGCCCGACCGCCTATTGGGGCGATGTCAGGGAAGATTTGCGTCAGGGTTCCCTCACAGCATTGGCGGAGGATGTGCCCGCCGCGCTGGAAGCGACCTTCGGCGAGTCGGCCATTCGCATTGCCGGAGAGGAAGGCGGCCATTCAGCGCTATTTGTCGAAGCGCGTGACGATGGACTGCGCGTACATGACATATTGGCCGAAAATATCATGGATCTCGCCCAACATGGCTGGGCGTGGCTGAATCGAGAATTTCTCGGCGGACCAACGCGGCAGATTAATACAGGTCAGCACATCATCATCGAGGATGAGGATGGGGAAATAGCGCTGCTGGTCGATGGCGAACGGCGTTCGGCGCGCGCTCCGTTAAAACTCGAATGGAAATCATGCCCCGCGCGCTTTGTCACCACACTCCGCAGTTGATAATCGGCGCGACTGAGGCTAGGCGCTCAGCTCATGACCGATAGCGACAACAGCCCCGCGCCAACCGCAACCGACACACCGCCCGACCGTCTGGCGGTCAACCCGCGCAGCCCCCATTTCGATATGGAAGTGCTGAAGCGCGGCATCGGCATCCGTTTCAAGGACCGGGTGCGCACCGACGTAGAGGAATATTGCATTTCGGAAGGCTGGGTCCGGGTCGCCGCAGGCAAGACGCGTGACCGGCATGGCCAGCCGCTGACGATCAAGCTCAACGGCCCGGTCGAAGCCTGGTACGAAGACGTCAAGCAGGACTGACCCGTCCGTCCTCGACATGCAGGCGGGTCGCCTCGCCTATTCCATCGAACAACGCGGCCTCCGTGCCAGTCATCCAGATCTGGCTGCCTGTCGCGGCCAGCCGCTCGAACAGTGCGGCACGGCGGGACGGATCGAGATGCGCGGCAACCTCATCGAGCAACAGCAGCGGCGCGCGTCCCATTTTCTCACGCACCAACGCTGCATGCGCCAGCAATATCGACATCAGCATCGCCTTCTGCTCGCCGGTCGAACAGAGCGCGGCGCCCTGGTCTTTCGCCGCATGCGTGACGACAAGATCGGCACGATGCGGACCGGACAGAGTGCGTCCCGCTGCCGCATCCTGCCGCCTGCCATCGCGCAATCGGTCAGCCAGCGGGCCAGCACTGCCGTCGTCCCGTGCATCAAGAGCCAACGCTGGACGCGCAAAGGGCCCCTCCGGAGCATCGACCAGTGCCTGCGCCAGCCGCTTGACCAGATCGGCGCGCGCGGCGGCAATCGCCTCGCCATGTTCGACCATCTGCGCCTCCAGCGCCGTCAGCCATTGCCCATCCCAGGGATGGCTCGCATCGGCCAGCAACTTGTTGCGCGCACGCATCGCCGCTTCGTAGCGCGCGCTGTGCGTGGCATGGCCGGGGTAGAGCGCCAGTGTCAGGCGGTCGAGAAAACGGCGCCGTCCACTGGCGGCTTCGGTGAAAAGCCGATCCATCGCGGGGGTCAGCCATATGACGGACATATATTCGCCCAGCGCGCTCGCCGCCTTGGCGACGCCGCCGATGCGGACCTGCCGTCGGTCGGGAGATTGGGCATCGGCCCCGGTGCCAAGGGTCACGCCATCGGCCTGCCCCGCGACACCAAAGCCGCCGCGCCCCGATTGCCGCGCCATCTCACGCAGCGGCGCACCGCGAAGCCCGCGCCCCGGCGTCAACAGCGATATCGCCTCCAGGATATTGGTCTTGCCCGCTCCGTTCTGGCCGGTGAGCAACACGAAAGGCTGGCGCGGGACAATCAGCGCATCCTCATGATTGCGAAAATCGCTCAGCGTAAGACGAGACAGCATCGTTCAGCTCAGCACGGTCACCAGCTACCGAAACCGGGCGCTTCACCGTTGGCCCCCGCCCGCCAGCGGCGCGGACGTTTCCATCCCGCAGAGGGGCGCTTGCGGAACCGCAGGGTAGGCCAATGTCCGCTTTCTCCGGGGGAATCGATGCGGTCCACCAGCCGCAACCCCTGCGCACGATAGGCAGCGGCCACACGATCGGCTTGATTATCGAGCAATCCGGCCAGGATCAGCGTGCCTCCGTCGGCCAGAACCGCGCTCATCGACGGCGCAAGTTCAATCAGCGGCCCCGCCAATATATTGGCGATCAGCAGGTCATAGGGCGCATGGGCGTGCAGCAATGGATGATCGACGCCAGCCGCCTCGCACAACATCAACTCTCCGATACTTCCGCCGAGCGCAACATTATTGAGCGCGGCATTTTCCGCCGTTACCTCAACCGCCGTAGGGTCGATATCGGATGCTATCGCATAGGCGCGCGGCCACAGGTGCAGTGCCGCAAAGGCCAGCAGGCCCGTGCCCGTGCCGATATCCGCGATATTGCCATAGCGTTCGCCCAGGGTTCGGCACCGGTCCAGCATGGCGAGGCATCCGCTCGTCGTTTCATGCTGGCCGGTCCCAAAAGCGCGCCCAGCAGGAATGAGAAACGGCACTACGCCCTGCGGCACGGGGTCGTCGGCATGGTTGCGCACGTAAAAGCGCCCTGACGTCACCGGCTCCAGCCCCTGCTGGCTCAGCGTGACCCAATCCTCGTCCGGCAAGGCCTCCAGCTTGGGCTTACTGCCTTTGCTGCTTGGCAGCATCGCCTTGACCAAGGCGACCGTGTCTGCGCTGGGTTTGCTCTCGAAATAAGCGTCGATCTGCCAGCGCTGGGGGTTATCCTCCTCGATCTCGCTGGTCATCATCACAGGGGGCGGATCAAGCTCGGCCAGCGCGCCCAGATCGGCGCCAATGGCTTCGGCCTCCGCGCGCGTGCAAGGCAGGGTCAATTTCCAGCTTTTGGTCATGCACGAACCGCATCCCACGCGCGGCGGATAGGGTCAAGCCGCTTGCTGATGCAGCTCAGCGCAGCCCTGGGTACGACGAACCGTTTCGCGCCCCAACACGAATCATGGACGCGCGGCTGGCGCTGGCATAGTTTACAGGCTAGAGGGAGCGCCCCGTGCCCACTGCCTGCGTGGTGGCCCGCCCGACAAATATAGAGTGAGCGACCCATGACACTTACTACTCTGCCCTATCGCCCTTGTGTCGGTATGATGCTGGTCAATGTGGAGGGAAGGGTATTCGTGGGACAACGGCTCGACAGCAAGGTCGAGGCCTGGCAGATGCCGCAAGGCGGGATCGACGACGGTGAAGACCCGCGCGATACGGCGCTGCGAGAGCTGGCCGAGGAAACCGGCATCGCGGCCGATCTGGTCAACATCATAGCCCAGACGCAGGACGAGTTGTTCTATGATCTGCCCGATGACCTGATCGGCAAGATCTGGGGCGGCAAATATCGCGGCCAGCGGCAGACATGGTTTCTGATGCGCTTCACCGGAACCGACGAAGATGTGAATATCGCCACATCCCATCAGGAATTTCGCGACTGGCGCTGGATTGAGCCCGATCAGCTTCCCGAACTCATCGTTCCCTTCAAGAAGAAACTTTATCGCGATATATTGAGTGAATTCGCCCATCTGATCTGACGTCATGGGGTTTTCTATGCGCCATAGAGGCGTTAGACCCGCCAGCATGCCGAAATATTCACTTATCATTCCTTTCCTTCTCGCCGCATCACCTGCCATCGCTCAGGAAGAAACCGTCACGGCCCAGCAAGAACCTGCCATCGCTCTGCCCGCCCCAATCCGGCAGATGCTGGAAGCTGCGATGGCCGGAGAAGATGAAGCAGAAATCGAAATAGTCGCGAAATATGCCCGTCAGGCCGCGCCCCTTGCGGAAGCGGAAATCGACGCCATGCTGGCGCAGCATCAGGAGCAGATGGCGGCCAAGGTTGAAGAAAAACGCAGCAATCCGAATATCTTTGCGCTGTGGGCAGGCAAGCTTGAACTGGGCGGCTTCCGCTCCACCGGTTCCACCAGCGAATTCGGTTTCAGCGGCACCCTCACCGCCAAGCGGCAGGGCCTGATGTGGACGCACACTCTCTATGGCAGCGCGGATTACCGACGCGCCAATGGCGAGACATCGCGCGAACGTTTCCTGGCATCCTACATCCCGCGTTATCGCCTCGACGAGCGCGGTTTCATCTATGGCCTCGTGCAATATGAACGCGATCCCACATTGGGGTTTGAGAGCCGGTACACCGGTTCCGTAGGTGTGGGCTATAAGGTGATAGATGAGGAAATGCTGAAATTCGCCGTCGAGGCCGGACCTTCGCTGCGCCGTGCGCATTACACCGATGACGGCACGGAGACCAAGGCTGGCGTGCGATCATCCGCCGAACTGGAATGGCAGCTTTCCCCGACCCTCACCTTTCACCAGACCGGATCGGCTTATGCGGAAAAGGATGTCATGACGCTGGCCAGCCTGACCGCGCTGGATGCGAAATTGATCAGCATATTGACGGCGCGGCTATCCTATGACGTGCTCTATGAAAAAGACGACAAGCTGACGGAGAAAAAGCTGGATACGTTGAGCAAGGTCAGCCTGATATACGAATTCTAAGCTCCGGTTTGGACCTTGAGAGGGGTGGAGCAGCGCTCTCCGCTCTGCTAGATTCCTGCAATGAAGCACATAAGCGCTCTGGAGCAGGAGATTCTCCAAACCGCAGGAGATACCCCCATGCTGGATCAGGTCCGGCAATGGGCGAAGGTGAACAGCGGATCGCATAATCTCGATGGACTGACAGAGATGGCATCTTTGCTAGCCGATGCCTTTTCCGTGCTGCCCGGCGCGCTGCGGCTGGTGGACGGAGAGCCGATGACGAGCATTGCACCGGATGGACACAGCATAACCCGGCAGATGGGCCAGCATATGATGCTCAGTGTGCGCCCGGATGCCGAAAAGCGCATATTGCTGACCGGTCATATGGATACGGTTTTTGCCGCCGATCACCCGTTCCAGGCGCTGACATGGCTCGATGACGCCACCCTCAACGGTCCCGGCGTAGCCGACATGAAGGGAGGCATCGCGCTGATGCTGGCGGCGCTTAAGGCATTTGAGGCCAGTCCAATTGCCGCTTCATTGGGCTATGACGTGCTCATCAACAGTGACGAGGAGGTGGGCAGCTTCTCTTCCGCCCCGTTGATCGCCCGAATGGCCAGAGACAAGCTGGCTGCCCTCACCTATGAACCTGCCCTGCCGGACGGCACGCTCGCTGGCGCGCGCGCAGGCAGCGGCAATTTCTCGATCCATATCGCCGGGCGCAGCGCCCATGCCGGGCGCAACCCAGAAGACGGGCGCAATGCTCTGCTCGCGGCAGCAGATCTTGCAATGCGCCTTGCCGATGGTGCCAAAGCGATTGGTCTGCCGTGCAACCCGGCGAAGATCGACGGCGGCGGGCCGAATAATATGGTGCCCGATCTTGCTATATTGCGTGTCAATTTCCGCCCCGGCAGCCCGGAGATACAGGCGGCGGCGCAGCAGCTGGTCGATGACAGCATCGCCGCAATCATCGCGGCGCACGAAGTATCGGCGCATGCCCATGGCGGATTTAACCGACCGCCGAAACCGCTCGACCCGGGCGCGCAAAGACTGTTCGCGCTGGTCAAGGAAGCCGGCAGCGATCTGGGCCTCGATATAAGCTGGCGGGACACTGGCGGCGTATGCGATGGCAACAATATCGCCGCCTGCGGCGTTCCCGTGGTCGACACCATGGGTGCACGCGGTGGCGCGATCCACAGCAGTGACGAGTATCTTATTGTCGATAGCTTGGCTGAACGCGCACGGCTTTCCGCCCTGACCATCGCCCGTATCGCCCAGAGGGGAGCGCTATGACCTTCATCATCCGTCCCGCCCGGCAAGACGACCTGCAGACCATTTACGAGATGGCGAAACTGACTGGCGGCGGCTTCACCAACCTGCCACCCGACCGTGAATCCCTTGCCGCCAAGCTGGAGCGCACACAAAAAGCGCTGGCGCGCACGGATGACGGCATCAAGGACGAGCTCATCGTCCTTGTGCTGGAAAATACCGAAACCGGGCAGGTACGCGGCACTTCCCAGATATTCAGCGCCGTCGGCCAGAGCGCACCCTTTTATTCCTACCGTATCGGCACCCTGACCCAGCATAGCCGTGAGCTGGGCCGCACTTTTCGCGCGCAGATGCTCTCCCTCACCACCGACCTGGAAGGCGCGGCAGAGGTTGGCGGCTTGTTCCTGCACCCGCGCGAGCGCGCCGAGGGCCTTGGCCTGCTGCTGGCGCGCAGCCGTTATCTTTTCATCAAGCAGCATCGCGCACGCTTCGGTGAGAAGATATTGGCGGAGCTGCGCGGCGTCATCGACGATGCGGGCGGCTCCCCATTCTGGGATGGCCTAGCCGGGCGCTTCTTCGGTATGAGCTTTCAGGAAGCGGACGAGTTCAATGCCGTCAACGGCCACCAGTTCATCGCCGACCTGATGCCCAAGACGCCGATCTATATCGACATGCTGACCGACAGCGCGCGCGCCGTCATTGGTCTGCCCCACCCCAATGGCCGCGCGGCGATGCGCATGCTGGAGAAGGAAGGGTTTGAGAATAGCGGCTATATCGACATATTCGATGGCGGCCCGACCTTGGTGGGACAGATTGATAGCCTTAGAAGCATCGCCAATGCTCGCAATATGACATTCGCCGGTACGCATGAAGCGCATGGCGAGAAAATGTTGGTGGCAACCGGCCTATTGGCGGATTTCCGCTGTGCCTTCGCACAGGCGGTTATCCGCGCGACGGACGGGACGGTGCAGCTCGACGCCCAGAGCGCTGAAGCGCTGCACCTGCATCCCGGTGATGAATTGCTGATCGTGGAGCGATAGGGGTGGCGCGGCGCGAGATCAATTTCGACGGCATTGTCGGGCCAAGCCATAATTATGCGGGTCTGAGCCCCGGCAATCTGGCCTCATCGAACAACGCAGGCGCCGTATCACATCCGCGTGCGGCAGCGTTGCAGGGCATAGCCAAGATGCGCGCCAATATCGCGCTGGGCCTGGCACAGGGTATTTTCCTGCCGCAACCGCGCCCGGATCATGACTGGCTGGCGCGACTCTCGACCGATGTCGCAAATGCGGAACCCCATATTTGCGCTGCTGCTATGTCCGCCTCTTCCATGTGGGCCGCCAACGCGGCAACCGTATCGCCAGCGCCCGACACAGCGGATGGCCGCTGCCACCTGTCCGTCGCCAATCTGGTCACCATGCCGCATCGCAGCCATGAATGGCCGCATACGTTGCGCCAGCTCCAGCTTGCCTTCGCCGATGCAGGCAGCTTCGCTGTACATGGCCTCGTGCCCGCTCCCTATGGCGACGAAGGCGCGGCCAACCATATGCGCCTGTGCCCCGCACATGGTGAAGCTGGCGTAGAAGTGTTCGTTTATGGCTGCGCGGGCGGAGGTTTTCCCGCACGCCAGCATATCGAGGCCAGCAAGGCGATTGCCCGTGCGCATGGCCTGAAGCCGGAACGCACCCTGTTTGTCGAGCAGACGGAGGAGGCCATTGCCGCAGGCGCATTCCACAATGATGTCGTCGCCGTCGCGAACGAAAATGTCCTGTTCGCGCATGAGCAGGCTTTTGCCGACCGTGACGGCTTTTTCGCAGACCTGCGTGCGCTGATGCCACAGGTCGAGATCGTCGAGGTTCCGGCCAGCATGGTGCCGCTGGGCGATGCCATCTCTTCCTATCTGTTCAATGCGCAACTGGTGACGCTGCCTGACGGCGGCGGGATGGTGCTGATCGTCCCCGGCGAGTGCATGACCACACCCAGTGTCGCCACCTATTGCGAGGAACTGACGGCGAGCAATGGTCCGATCCGCCGCGTGATCCCCGTCGATGTCCGCGAGTCCATGGCCAATGGCGGCGGCCCGGCATGCTTGCGCTTGCGTGTCGTGGCGGACCCGGCCACGATAGATCCGCGCTTCATGGTCGATGATGTGAAACTCAGCGGCATCGCCCAGGTCATAGAGCAATATTGGCCGGAAACTATCCACCCCGATGATCTGGCCGATCCGCAGCTAATAGCCAGCATCGAGCAAGCTCGCCTGCACCTGCTGGAGCATCTCGACCTTTCCGCTGATCTTTGATTTTTCACGGTTAATTGATTTGCACATGAGCCCAGGCGGCGGCTATTTTAACGAAATGCTAACCAAGATTCGCCGCCTGTTCATGGTCAAGACGAAGTTCGAGGCGTTCCTCGTCATCTATGCGCTTGCCGTCGGCGCGGTGGAGCGTGGCATTCATTATATGGAGCAATATCCCGGCACATTCGGACATGTGCTGGCGCTGTGCTGTACCACTGCTGTATTTCTGGCGGGCGGCAAGATGATCGACGCCATAGATATGCGCGCGCAGCTCGGCTATCTCGACTGAGCCTCGCCCAGCAGGCGTTCCGCCTCGGCCAGCGCATCCGGCGTATTGATATTCACGAAGCCGGTATCCACTGCAACGATCCGCGCATCCACCTGGCGCATGAAGCCCCGGATCGAACGGTCAGCCTGACCGGTGAGCCATTCATCAAGATCATCCGCCAGCGAGACGGGCCATAACCCCATCAGCCAATGGCCATCGACCACAGCCGGACCGGGGGAGAGACGTGCCGCCAGATCGGTTGGCACAGGCAGCGTATCGCACCCGACACACAACACGGCATCGAAACCATGGATATGCGCGTGATGAAGCGCGCCGTTGAGTCCGCCCAGTGGCCCTTCGCCTGCGCGTGGGCGATCCTCCACACGCACGATACCGGGCCAGTCACGCCCGACTATGACAAGCGCTTCACTTTGCGCCGTCAATGCCTGAGCAACATGATCGACAAGGGCGCGACCGCCGAGTAGCGCCGCGCCTTTATCGCCGCCGAAGCGGCGCGCCTCGCCACCCGCGATGATTGCGCCCAATATTTTCATGAGCCGTCGCGGCAGGCGAGCGAAACTGTCAGAAAATCACACTTCTTTGACAGGAGCGCCGGGACCGTTTTTCAGGATTGATTCGATGGCATTCTTCGCCGAAGCCTTGCTGGTATAGCCTTCGGTCCAGAAGATAATTTCGGAGTTGTATTTGAATTTGGCGACAAATTCGCCTTTCTTGTTCTTCTCGATCACGAACTTATGAGCCATGTCCCGCTCCCCTCATTGTGAATAAGAGGGGCCAGCCTATCGTCTGTTCCCATGGAAGAAAAGGCCGAAATCAGCGGAATCTCGCGGGCGCATATTTTGCCGGATCAATCCCTGCCAATGCAGGGCCAATGTTGGTGCCGCGAACAAGCCCTGCACCGAGCAGCGCTGCAGCTGGTGCGGTTTGTATGCCGAAACCACCCTGCCCCGCGAACCAGAAGAAACCCGGCACGACCGAATCGAAACCGTAAACCGGCAGGCGGTCGGGCGCGAAACTGCGCAAGCCCGCCCATTTGCGCTCAACCGCTTCGACACGCCAGCCAACCACCTGCTGCAACCGCTCGATCGCGATGGCGACATCCATTTCATCTGGCGCGACATCGCCCGCCGCAACAGGCGTTTCATCATGTGGGGTCAACCAGATACGGCCACCGCCTGCTGGCTTGAAATAGAAACGCCCGGACAGATCGAGCACAAGCGGCAGGTCGTCAGGCACCGCCGGGTCGACGCGCAGTTGAACCACCGTCCGTAACATTGGCTGTATACCCAGCGGCGCGACGCCGGATGCTTGCGCCACTTGATCTGCCCAGGCGCCCGCCGCGTTGATGATCATGCCTGCGCCAACTTCCCGACCCGAAAGCCGCACATGCCATCCCTGCCCTGAACGCTCGGCGCCAACAAGCCGCTCCCCTATGGCAATTGTGCCACCATGACGCGCATAAGCGCGCAGATAAGCTCCATGCAATGCGGCGACGTCGATATCGCACGTGCTCGGTTCCTCAAGACCAAGCACCCAATCCGGGTGCAAGCCGGAAATGCGGTCTTGCAGATCACTTGCGGTGAGCGGCGTGAACAATGCATCATCGGCAAAGACCTTCTGCAAATGGTCCCGCGCCGCCTCGTCGCCCTGCCGCCCGATATGGACTGCGCCGCGCCGGTGCAGAAACCCCTGTTCCGAAAATTCCGGGTCGGGTCTCTCCAGAAAGGCCCGCGATGCCGATGTCAGGGGGCGCACATCCGGTCCGCCATAGCTCTCGGTCCAGAAGGCGACCGAACGGCCCGTGGCGTGATAGCCGGGCATGTCCTCCATTTCGGCAATCAATACCGACATATGCGGCGCGAGTTGCGCCCCCAGGCTGGCCCCGGCCATGCCCGCGCCGATGATGACGGCGTCGAAATTGCTATGCGGTGATGTCATGATGAACGGTAGAAGGCGCTGACTTGGCTTCCGTATCGAAAAAGGCCTGAATGCGCGCTAGCGCATCGCTGCGCACGCTGTCCACCTCCCGCAATATCTCATGCGCCACATTCTCCCCATAAAAATGGGTTCGCGCATTGGGCAGCCACCGGGCCGCGTTGCGGATGGCCTCCTCGCTCACCAGCCGGTCGTGCTCCGCCGCAAGGATGAGCAATGGCGTCGTTACATTTGCCAATAGCGCCCTATCCTGAAGCAGCCGCATCGAACGATAGGCCGCGCGCAGCCAGCCCCAGCTCGGCGCGCTCATTACAAGGTCCGGGCGATGTTGACGGATATATAATTCCTGCTCGAACCGTTCCGCACTGTGCGTCAGCGTCTTTTGCACGATGCTGAGCTTGTCTTCCGATATGCGCGTGTGCGGCCACACCGGCTTACACGCCATGCCCATCGAGCACACCGCGCGCGTGATGAATTCGGCGAGGCGAACCGGCATACGCGCGGCGCTGATGCCCAGCATCGGCGCCAGCAGCACTGCCGTATCGGCTTCGATGCGACGTTCGGCCAGTCCGCGCAAAGCGAGGTGCCCGCCCATGCTGTGAGCGACGATGACATGAGGCCCTTGCGTCCGTGATCGCCAGTCTCGCATGTAAGCGGACAGGTC
This sequence comes from Sphingobium sp., assembly GCA_020446425.1. GTDB lineage: Bacteria > Pseudomonadota > Alphaproteobacteria > Sphingomonadales > Sphingomonadaceae > Sphingobium. The sequence goes on from JAGRES010000019.1 coordinate 18,975, forward strand.
GTCGATCCATATGCCGAAATCTTCGGCGTGGCCCAGCATAGGGTCTGTGCCACACAACCGCCCGGACCCGCCCTGCCCACGCCAGTCGAAGCTGTCCACCTGCCAGCCCAGCGCCGCAAAATCGCGCAAGGCCTCGGCATATTTCTCCATATGATCGCCGCGGCCATTGAGAAACAGCATCGCCCCGCGCCGGGCATGTGCGGGCCGCGGGTCCAGTCTTATGCTGCGCAACGGCCACCCATCCGGTGCAGCCCATATTTCCGCAATATCATCCAGTGTAGTCAAGTCAGGCACGATCCCGTCGTATTAACGCGCAATTTACGAATTGGTAAGGCATTGCATCTAAACCCGGCAGAATGAGCGGGGAAACTGTCCGGATTATGTTGCTTTGCCTCCTTGGCGCGCTGCTGATTGCTGCGGCGGTGACGGATATTCGCTCGCGTATCATTTCCAACAAGCTCAACATCGCCATTGCTCTGCTCGCGCCGCTTTACTGGCTGGCGAGTGGTATCCCCCTATGGCCCGACATGGCGCTGCAGGTCGCGCTCGGTATTGGCATGTTCGGCATTTTCGCTCTGCTGTTCGCTTTCGGCCTGATGGGCGGAGGCGATGTAAAGCTGCTCGCCGCCGTAGCGCTGTGGTTTCCGTGGCAGGCGCTCATGCTCCTGCTCGTCATCATGGCGGTGCTGGGCGGCGTAGTGACATTGATCACTGTTATTCATCACAGGCTGACCAAAAGGATCGGGCAGCCGGAAGTTCCGTACGGGGTTGCCATATCGCTCGCGGCGATGTGGCTCGTGGGTGAACGGATTATTTACCAATTTACGTAATATTTGGGTCCGGAAAAACCGATTTTCCGGCTTGGGAGGACGAGGTTCGTCATGGATGTTAAAAAAGCAGTGCTGTTGGTGGGTGCACTCATCATTGCCGTTTCGGCGGCGTTGATGGCCCGTTCCATGTTCAGCAGCGGTAACAGCGCCCCGCAGGCGACGGCATCCGCTGTGCCGGAGCAGGAAATGGGCAAGTCTGTGCTGGTCGCGACCAAGGCTCTGCCTGTCGGAACGATCATCGACGCGGAGAGCTTCCGTTTCCAGCCCTGGCCGAAGGAACTGGTGGAAACCGCCTACTTCATCGAAGGCGAGTCCGACCCGCAGAAGCTGCAGGGCAGCGTCGTTCGCAACGCCATCACCGCTGGCCAGCCAGTCACCAAGGGCGCGCTGATCCAGCCGGGTGAGCGCGGTTTCCTTGCTGCGGCCCTCGGCCCCGGCATGCGCGCTGTGACCGTTCCTGTCGAACTGCAGACCTCAGTCGCCGGCTTCATCTTCCCGGGCGACCGCGTCGATCTGCTGATGACGCAGAATATCAATGGCGACGAAGGCACAACCGCCCTCAAGGTCGCGGAAACGGTCGTACGCAATCTGCGCGTGCTCGCCACCGATCAGCGCACCAACGTGATGGACGAAAACGGCCAGCCGGTCGTGAGGGGTTATTCCAACGTGACGCTGGAAGTAACGCCGCGCATCGCCGAAAAGATCGCCGTCGCACAGAATATCGGCAAGCTGTCGCTCTCTCTGCGTTCGATTGCGGACAACCGCGCTGACCTGGACGCCGCTATCGCCAGCACCTCCGCCAAGCTGCCCAATGGCGAAGACCCGAATGCGGAAGACTATATTCTCACACGGATCGCCGCCGCGCCAGAAGATGGCCGCAGCAGCTTCTCGACGGGTGCGGACGTGTCGCGCTTCGAACGCCGCACAATGCCGCCGCGCAAGCCCTATGTACCGGAAAAGGTACCTGGTCCGACCGTCAAGGTCGCGCGCGGCACTGCCGTGGCCGAAGTAGAAATCAAGGGGAACTAAAATGAAGCGGACCAAAAATTCCCTGACCGTGATGGGCGCCGCGCTCTGCGCCGCCGCTGCGGCAACGGGTGTGGCCTATCTGCCAGCGACCGCCGCGACATCGTCTCCGTCGGCCAACAGCAACGTAATGATGATGTCGATTGGCGAAAGCCGCGTCGTCAACCTGTCCGGCAAGATGACCGACGTCATCATCGCCAACCCCAATGTGGCCGATGTTCATGTCCGTTCGCAGAACCAGCTCTATATACTGGCGAAGCAGCCGGGCGAGACCGACGTCACCGTAACCACATCGGGCGGCAAGGTCCTTTATGCGGCCCGCGTTCGCGTTGGTAACAACCTGACCAGCATCGACCAGATGCTGAAGCTGGCGATGCCCGGTGCCGATATCATCGTATCCAAGATGAACGGCCTGTATCTGCTGACCGGCACCGTCAAGGCACCGGAAGATGCGGCGGAAGCCGAACGGCTGGTTACGGCCTTCACGGAAGGCCAAGGCACTGTCGTCAGTCGCCTGCGCACAGCTACGCCGCTACAGGTCAACCTTCAGGTGAAGATCGCCGAGGTGAGCCGCAATCTGCTGCATCAAATCGGTACGAACCTCGCAACGGCCGACACGACCGGCGGTTTCAAGTTCGGTATCGGCCATGGCCGTGATTTCATCACCGACCAATGGGCCCCAGGGGGTATATTGGGCAACGGCAACGGCCTTCTGCCGCCAGCCAATGGTACCGCCATACAGCCAATAACGCCCGGTGCGACAATCGCTGCGGACACGAAGCTGTTCGGCCTCAATATTCTGACCGCGCTCGATCTTGCAGAAACCAGCGGTCTTGCAACCACTCTGGCGCAGCCGAATTTGACGTCGCTTTCCGGTGAAACGGCAAGCTTCCTCGCAGGTGGCGAATATCCCTACACCATATCGAATGGCACACAGGGCAACAGCATCGAATTCAAGCAATATGGCGTTCAGCTGGCCTTCACGCCGACTGTGCTGGGCGATGGCCGCATTTCGCTGCGCGTTCGTCCAACGGTTTCATCGCTCGACTTTTCGATCAACGCCAACGTTCCGGCGCTCAAAAGCCGCAGCGCCGAAACGACGGTCGAGCTGGGTTCGGGTCAGGCGTTCATGATCGCGGGCCTGCTTAACAACACGACCGCGAACAATATCGACAAGGTACCGGGCATCGGCAACATCCCGATCCTGGGCAGCCTGTTCAAATCACGCCGTTTCCAGCGGGACGAAACCGAACTGGTGATCGTCGTGACCCCCTATCTGGTCAAACCGATCAACGCCAATGACATTCGCCTGCCGACCGATGGCTTCCGCAACGCGACCGAGCTGCAGGGCTTGCTCCTGCAGAAAGGATCGGACGGCGTGAGCGGGGCAAAAGCACCGATGCCGTCTGTCGCACCGTCGCAAGCCCCGGTCGACCCTTCGACAGGTCAGCCGCTGGCGCAAAAATCCGCCGCCGAGCCGCGCAAGAAGCGCAAGGCCAAGCAGACCGCGTCCGCTGATGCGACGCCCGGTTTCACATTTTGACGAGAGGGATAGCAGTCATGAAAGCACTTATTCACAGCACTCCTCTCCTCCGCTTCGGCCTGATGGCGGCAATCGCCCTGCCTCTGGCGGCCTGCGGCAGCGACACCAAATTCAACCGCGGCATGCAATCCGTGCATCAGCCGGTCGTCAGCTATGCGACATTTTTATATGATGTACGCCCGGATGGCTCCAGCCTCTCCGATGCGGAACGTGCTCGCCTGATAGGATGGCTGGACTCGCTCAATGTCGGTTATGGTGACACGGTGGCTATTGCTGCCAACGGCACGGGCGTCTCACCGCAGCTGCATGACGAGATCGCCAACGTGCTTGGCCGCCGCGGCATGCTGATCGGTGAAGACAACAGCGCTCTTGCCGGCACTCCGCCTTATGGCGCGGTGCGGCTGATCCTGCGACGCACCAGCGCTTCGGTACCCGGCTGCCCCGACTGGAGCCGCAATGCCGAGAGTGACATGGTAGGCGGTACCTCATCCAACCATGGATGCGCCGTCAACAGCAACTTCGCCGCGATGGTCGCCAATCCGGAAGATCTGGTGCGCGGCCAGAACGTCGACAGCGACCTGCGCACGGCGACATCGACGCGCGCCATCGAAACATACCGCGAGAAAGTGCCGTCCGGCGCCGGCGATCTCAAGAGCCTGGGAGGCAACTGAGCCATGAACGCTCCCTTCAAACTTGGCATGAACGTCGCCCGCGACATGTTCCAGGCCTATGCCTGCGACGACAACAGCTTCAGCATCATACGCTCTGTTGCTGTCGAAATGGGCTGGGAAGCCGAACGGGTCTACAAGGGCGGCCTGCGCAACGCGGTGCAGTCGCTTTCCGTTGCAGCCAGCCCACAGATCCTGTTCGTCGACATGTCGGAATCAATTGACCCGCTGGCCGACATCAACAGCCTCGCCGAAGTATGCGAGCCTGGCACGATCGTAATCGCCTGCGGCCAGGTGAACGACGTTCGCCTCTATCGCGATCTGCTGGCCAGTGGCATTCAGGATTACCTGCTGAAACCGCTCAACACCGATCATGTGCGCGATGCACTGAGCGCGGCTCAGGCCGCTTTTCTTGCCCCGCGTCAGGACAGCGGCGAGGCGCATACCCATGTCGCAACCGCCGTTATCGGCGTGCGCGGCGGCGTGGGTGCGTCCACATTTGCGACATCGCTTGCGTGGCTGCTTTCCGAACAATCGGATCGCACAACCGCTTTTCTCGATCTCGACCTGCATTTCGGCACGGGCGCACTGACGCTCGATCTCGAGCCCGGCCGCGGTCTGATCGACGCAATCGAAAATCCGAGCCGTATCGACGGCCTGTTCATCGAACGCGCCATGGTGCGTGCATCGGATAAACTGGCGATCCTGTCGGCCGAAGCCCCGATTCACCAGCCGATGCTGACCGACGGCGGAGCCTTCCATCAACTGGAAGAGGAATTCCGCAACGTGTTTGAATGCAGCGTGGTCGACATGCCGCGCCACATGCTGATCCAGTTTCCCCAGCTGATGGCGGATTTCAATGTCGTGGTGGTCGTCACCGAAATCACGCTGGCCGCCGCGCGCGATACCATTCGCCTGTTGTCATGGCTGCGCGCCAACGCGCCGCATGCCAAGGTCGTGGTCGTCGCCGACAAGGCGCAAACCAATGCGCTGGAAATATCGCGCAAGGATTTCGAGCAGTCGATCGAACGCAAGATTGACGTCGTCCTGCCTTATGACATGCGGCTGGCAGCACAAGCCGCCAAGCTCGGCAAACCGTTGGCCGAAGTCGCCAAGAACAGCAAGCTGGGCCAGGCCTATGCGAGTGCGGTCGGCCATATCCTTGACGCAGTGGATGACGAAGAAGGCATGGCTAGCAAAAAGGGCGGATCGCTGATGGCGAAGCTGGGCGACCTTAAAGGCATGATCCCCAAGCGCGGCGACAAAAAGGCGCAGCAGGACGCAAACTGACAGGCGGGCCATGTCCGCGAACTAGGTGATTGATTATGGACCCGAAGCTGTTCCTTCTCATCCTCATGCTTGCCGGCATGCTGATGATGCTGGCGTTCGCCTTTGCGGGACCATCGGCCAGCAAGGCGCAGACGCGCCGTCTGGCAACGATCAGGGGCCGTCACAGCAGCTCGGGTGAATCGCAGATCGAGGCGCAGATGCGCAAGGCGATCTCCACCCAGAAAAAGCCGCAGTCCAGCATACTCACCTCGTTGATCCCTAATCCGGAAAATCTCACCAAGCGCCTGCGCATGACCGGCAAGCCATGGACGCTGAACCAATATGCCCTGGTCAGCGTCGGTATTGTGATCGCAGTTTTTGCAATCGGTTTCATGCGCGGATGGTCTCCGCTGCTCGCCCTGTTCCTGGGCACTGCGGCAGGCCTTGGCGTGCCGCATAAATTTGTCGGTATGGTGATTGCCAAGCGCGTCAAGAAATTCACGATGAACTTTCCCGACGCTCTGGAACTGATGGTGCGCGGCTTGCGCTCCGGCCTGCCAATCGCCGAAACGCTGAACGTTGTGTCGACCGAAGTTCCGGGCCCCGTGGGCGAGGAATTCCGTCTTGTGACCGAACGTATCAAGATCGGCAAGACTATGGATCAGGCGCTGCAGGAAACCGGCGATCGCCTCGGCACGCCGGAATTCCAGTTTTTCTGCATCACGCTCAACATCCAGCGCGAGACCGGCGGTAACCTGGCCGAGACGCTGGCGAACCTTGCGACCGTGCTGCGCCAGCGTGCGCAAATGAAGCTGAAGATCAACGCCATGTCTTCGGAGTCCAAGGCTTCGGCCTGGATCATCGGATCGCTGCCGTTCATAGTCTTTGCGCTGATCAGCTGGATCAACTTCAAATATATGTCGCCCTTCTTCACGCCCGATCCGGCCGGCATGTTCGGCCTCAGCCTGATGCAGCTCATCGGTATCGGCGGTATGGGATGGATGAGCATCGGTGTGTTCATCATGGCCCAGATGATCAATTTCGAGATTTGACGCAATGGCACCAACTCCTCCCGCCAGTTCCACCCTGTTCGGCCTGACCGGCACCGATCTCGCCACCTTGCTGGCGGCATTGGCGACGCTCGCCGCACTGGTCGCCATCTATGCCGCGACGACGGTACGCGATCCGATGACCAAGCGCGTCAAGGCGCTCAACGAACGGCGCGAACAGTTGAAAGCTGGCATCACCGCATCGACTGCCAAGCGCCGCGCCAAGCTGGTGCATCAGCGCGAGAGCACCGACATTATGCGCAACCTTCTGCAGAAATTGCAGGTGTTGCAGGACGACCAGCTGCAAATCGCGCAGAAAAAGCTGTCCCAGGCCGGTATCCGCTCCAAGGATTTGGCCGTGGCGGTCATTTTCGGCCGTATGATCATGCCCATCGTACTGGGCGGTACAGCGGCTTTCATGCTGTATATTGTCGGCATTTATCCCGACTGGAGCGACTTCAAGCGGTTCGGCGCCTTCGCGGGTATATTGCTGCTCAGCTACAAGGCCCCCGACATCTATCTCCAGAACCTGATTACAAAGCGCGCACATGCAATCCGTAAGGGTCTGCCCGATGCGCTCGACCTGCTGGTGATCTGCGCCGAAGCGGGTCTTACCGTCGACGCTGCCTTCGCCCGTGTCGCCAAGGAATTGGGCCGTGCCTATCCGGAGCTGGGCGACGAGTTTCAGCTCACCGCGATCGAGCTGTCCTTCCTGACCGAACGGCGCATGGCGTTTGAAAATCTGGCCAACCGTGTCGATCTGGAAGCTCTGAAGGGCGTGGTGACAACCATGATCCAGACCGAGAAATATGGTACGCCGCTGGCATCCGCGCTGCGCGTCCTGTCTGCGGAATTCCGTCATGAACGCATGATGCGCGCCGAGGAAAAGGCCGCGCGTCTGCCCGCCATCATGACGGTGCCGCTGATCCTCTTCATTTTGCCGACGCTGTTCATCGTCATTCTCGGCCCGGCGGCCTGTTCGATCAGCACGTCTCTCTAATCTGAATACTTGCGTCAGGCGCCTGCGGCGGGTCATATGATCGCCGCAGGAGGCCACACCCATGTCGGACATCATCGAAACATCCGGTCCCATGATCCGCTGGAGCGGTGACAAGGCCAGCTGGTATTTCATCGTTCTAACCGGCGATGTCGTGGGCGAAATCCATTATGCCGCCATGGGCCGCACAGGCGGCTTCGGATCGGTGAAGGTCAAGGTGACAATCGGCGGGACCCGCTGGGAAACATCGCTGTTCCCGGACAAGAAAAACGGCGGCTTCGTGCTGCCCGTCAAAGCAGCGGTGCGCAAGGCGGAAACGCTCAGCGAAGGCGATACTGTCAGCCTGTCCCTGCAGATTTAGAGTTTGTTCCACTCATGCGGAATCACGGCACTAGCCCCGACTATTCCGTTACAATCGCGCAGGGACGGATTGCGCCGGGGTCTGGCCGCGCCCCTTCCACACGGAACCGCGCCATATATCCCCCTGCCGCTGGCCGGGTTTCCAGTTTCAGCAGCCGGTAACCCACCGATGCGAATTCGCAGGTCAGCAGTTTGGGCGGCGTACCATGCTGATCGGTTGGACGAATGGAATCGACGACGATTACCTCACCATCGGGTTTGAGCGCCGGGCGCATGTTCCACAGGAACGCATATGGCTCCTCGATCTCATGATACATGTGGACCAGGAAAATACGGTCAAAGCTGTCTGCGGGCAATTTGGGGTCGTCCGGCGTTCCCAGCTTCACGCTGACATTGTCCCAATGTTCGCGGTTGATGCGCTGGCCCAGCGCATCAATGACTTCGGCCATGATATCCTGCGCCAGAACGCGGCCCTGCGGCCCCACGCGCTTGGCGAGCCGCACGGTATAATACCCCTCCCCCGCACCGATATCAGCCACCGTCATGCCGGGAGTAATGCCCGCCTTGTCCATGATATCGTTCGCTTCATTTTTGCGATCGCGCGCTTCTTCGCTCGCATACCGAATGGAAACCACCGGCGACACGGGGCGATCCGCGCGCGGAAAAGATGTGGCGGAAGATCGCCGGTCGTCGTCCCCCTGCCCGACGCCAACCCAGTCACAACCGCCGCATATCAGCGCAAGCCCGGCGGCTGGCAGTGCCAGAACATGCCGGGCCGGGCCACGCATCAATCGACATCCTCCACTTCCACCGTCTCACCCGTCACCCGCTGGGACAGGGCGGCGGCCATATAGGGGTCGAGCGCGCCATCGAGCACATCGTCCGGCGAGGTGGAGACAACGCCGGTGCGCAGGTCCTTCACCATCTGATAGGGTTGCAGCACATAGGAACGGATCTGGTGGCCCCAGCCGATCTCGGTCTTGGCCTGATATTCGCCGCTGGCCTCCGCTTCCCGCTTTTGCAGCTCAGCTTCATAGAGCCTTGCCTTCAGCATGTTCATCGCGGTCGCACGGTTCTTGTGCTGGCTGCGGTCGTTCTGGCAGGCAACGATGATGCCCGAGGGCACGTGGGTAATACGCACGGCGGAGTCAGTCGTATTGACGTGCTGCCCGCCCGCGCCGGACGCACGATATGTATCCATCTTGAGGTCGGCGGGGTTGATCTCGATATCGATATCGTCGTCGATTACCGGATAGACCCAAACGGACGAGAAGCTGGTGTGCCGCCGCGCCGAGCTGTCATAAGGCGAAATGCGCACCAGCCGGTGCACGCCGCTTTCGGTCTTGGCATAGCCATAGGCGTTCTCGCCCTTGATCAGCAGCGTGGCGGACTTGATGCCCGCCTGTTCGCCCGCCTGATAATCGACCAGTTCGACCTTGTAGCCGCGCTTTTCAGCCCAGCGCTGATACATGCGCTGCAGCATTTCCGCCCAGTCCTGACTTTCGGTGCCGCCCGCTCCTGCATGAATTTCGAGATAGGTGTCGTAGCTGTCCGCCTCACCCGCGAGCAACGCCTGGATTTTATCTTCCTCCGCACGCTCAGCCAGCGCCGACAGCGATGCGACGGCCTCATCGACCATGGCTTCGTCGCCTTCGGCCTCGGCCATTTCGATCAGTTCGATCGTATCCGATTTTTCCTGCTCAATGGCCCGCGTCGCGGAAATGGCGGTATCGAGGCGTGTACGCTCCCGCATTACCTCCTGCGCCTGTTTCTGATCGTCCCACAGCGTCGGATCTTCCACGCGCGCGTTCAGTTCGTCCAGGCGGCGCAGTGCGCGATCCCAGTCCAGAAACCGCCGCAGCAAATCAAGTGCGGCATCAATACGGTCTACATAGTCTTGCGCTTCTGCGCGCATTGTCATGACTCCAATTGGAAATCCCGGTCATCCGAGCGTTAGTATATTCCGCCTTCACGCTGCAAGAAATCGCTGTCACGATTATTCTGTGCCCGCAGTCTCGCGGCATTTTCACGCGCTGCCGCCTCCTGGGCCTCCATCTCGTCCTTGCGGATGGAACGGCGCGGTTCAGTCTCCGGCTTGAACGCTTCCCAGATGACAGCGGGTTTGATCTCGTTATCATCAGGCCAGGCGCCATAAACGCGCTTGCCCGAGCGGCGGTCGATCCGCACCATGCGGATGCCCCCGGGGGCGATGAAAGGCGTCTTCGGCATTTTCTCCAATATGGGCTTCATTGCCTGCTTCCAGACCGGCGCGGCGATACGTCCGCCCTGCGCGTAACCGCCCATTGAGCGCGGCGTGTCGAAACCGAGATAGACACCCGCCACCAGAGTGGGCGAACCGCCGACGAACCAGACATTGGTCGGTCCGTTGGTCGTGCCGGTCTTGCCAAACAGGGGCCGACCCAGATCGCGCAGCACCGTCGCCGTGCCCCGCTGAATAACGCCTTCGGTGATATGCACCACCTGATAGGCGGTCATCGGGTTCATCGCCTCGCGCCCCTCAGCGCCGAAACGCGGCATGGGCTGACCATCCCAGTCGGGCGAATTACAGCCATCGCAGGCGCGCCATTTTTCCGGCCAGATCACCTTGCCGTGGCGATCCTGTACGTAATCCATCACCTTGGACGGCATCAGGCGGCCATGATTGGCGAGCGCCGCATAAGCGTTGACCATTTTTTCAACCGTGGTTTCCCCCGCGCCCAGCGCGAAGGCGAGATAGGGCTGATAATCGCCGATGCCCATCGACTTGATGGTGCGCACCACCCGTTCCATACCGGTCTGCGACGCCGCGCGCACCGTCATCAGGTTGCGCGATTGCTCCACGCCCCAGCGCATCGTCTGCGGCCCCGCGCCGCTGCCGCTGAAATTCTTGAAGCATTTTTGCCCGAGCTTGGCCGACTGCCAGACGCAAAACGGCCCATCGACAATGATCGAGGCTGGCGTCATGCCATTGTCCAACGCGGCGGCATAAACGAACGGCTTGATCGTCGATCCCGGCTGACGCTGTGCCTGTGTTGCGCGGTTATAGGACGACAGGCGCGCATCGAACCCGCCCTGCATCGCATGAATACGACCTGTCTGAACGCTTTCCAGCACCATGCCGCCGGAAACCTCCGGAACGTTGCGCAGGACATAATTGTCGCCGCTTGACTGTTCCACGACGATCATGTCGCCCGGCTTCATCGCGGTAAAGGCGGGAACGCCCATCTTGCGGTATCCGAGCTGCGCCGACGATGCGGGCAGGACGCCTGTATCTCCATTGGCGAAACCGATCTGCGCGTTATTTCCCTGCTTGGAGATAATGACGGCCACCCGCCAATTCTTATAGTCGATGCTTTTGAACGTGCTGGCCAGCCTGCTGCGCCATTTGTCGTCAATCTCGATCGTGGCGACCGGACCGGACCAGCCCTTGCCCGTGTCATAACGAATAAGGCCCGCGCGCAAGGCGTCGCGCACCTGGTTCTGCATCGACACGTCATAGGGTGTGCGAATCCAGAGACCGCCCGAATAGACGCTGTTCGGGCCGTCCTCTTCCGTCTCGCCAAAACGCTCCATCAGGCGGCGGCGCACCTCCTCCAGATAATAGCCGCCAGCATCGACATCCTTGGCGTCAAACAGCGCGGCACCCTGGTTCCGCGATGCACCAATCGGCTGCGCCACGGCCTCGCGATATTGCGCATCCTTGATCCAGCCATTGTCGCGCATTTCACCGAGCACCCAATTGCGCCGCTCAATGGCGCGGGCGTAGCCTTTCTCGGTCTCGGGCCGATAATTGGACGGCCCCTTGGGCAATATCGCCAGAAACGCATATTCATGCAGTTTCAGGTCGCCGACATCGCGGCCATAATAGGCGCGCGCCGCCGCCTGTACGCCATAGGCGTTGCGACCGAGAAATATCTGGTTGAGATAGAGTTCCAGTATCTGCTGCTTGCTCAGTGCATTTTCGATGCGATAGGCAAGGATCATCTCCTTGATCTTGCGCGTCGGCGAATATTCATCGCCGATCAGCAGGTTCTTTGCCACCTGCTGCGTGATCGTGGAGCCCCCCTTGGCGCGCTGGCCCGATCCGATCTTGCTGGCATAATCAATGACCGCGCCGACCAGACCGGTAAAATCAATGCCGTGATGCGAGAAGAAGGTTTTATCCTCCGCCGCCAGATAGGCGCGGATCAGCTGCGGCGGATAATCGTCATACTGAAGCTGAACCCGCCGTTCGCGCGCATAGCTGTATATCGGTTCGCCGTTCATATCGCGCACTACGCTGGGCAGGGCCGGTTCATAATCGGCCAGTGCCGAAGCGTCGGGAAGGTCGCGCGCGAAAATCAGCCAGAAAGCCAGAATGGCAATGAGCAAAGCGCCGATGCCCAGCAAAAGAAAACGAAACAGGCGCTTATGCCATAGCCGCGCGACGGCTGACCGCAGCGCGCCCGCCGCACGCGTGGCGCGATAGCTGAACTGGCTTGCGACTGCCGACCCGGATTCACTCGTTTCCATACCGCCCCGCCTCTAGACCATTTTCGAGAGGGGCGTAAACGCCCATTGCGACAGGAAAGCCGTACGGAATGAACGAATGACAGATTCTACCATGCTTTTCGGTCAGTTCCGCGCCATTTGCTTGGCGAAATACACTTCTATCGCCTTTGCGACCCCTTGGGCAATTTTATCGCGGCCTGCCGCCGAACCCAGCTTCGCGGCATCCGTAGCGCTGGTGATATAACCCGCCTCGAACAGTACTGACGGCGTATCGGGCGATTTGAGCACGACGAGCGACGCAAAGCGATGATAGGTCGGCCTGAACCGCACATAGGGCGCTGCCTCCCGGTAAAGCAGTTTGGCAAAGTCGGTGGAATGGGCCATCGACTCCCGTTGTGACAGGTCGATCAGGATCGACGATACCGAGCCGCTCTGCTCTCCCAGGTTGATGCCGTTGAGAATATCCGCCTTGTTTTCCCGCGCCGCCAGACGCGCGGCCTCGCGGTCCGATGCCGTCTCGGACAAAGTGTATATGGTCGCTCCATGCGCGGCGTCACTCTCCGCAGCATCGGCATGGAGCGATATGAACAGGTCGGCGCCCATGCGGCGCGCGATATCCGAACGCTCCTGCAATACCAGATAGCGATCATCATCACGGGTCAGCGCGACACGCAGCCGCCCGTCCTTGGTCAACCTGTCCCGCAAGGCTTTCGCCAAAGCCAGCGTGATATCCTTCTCGCTATAGCCTTTTGCGGTATTGACCGCGCCCGGATCATGGCCACCATGGCCGGGGTCAATGACGATCAGCGGGCGCGCCGGGTCTTTCGGCCCGGATATTGGAGGTAGCTTGATGCCATCGGCGCGGGTGGGAATGGAAACGGTGATGCTGTGCTGCCGCTTGGGTGGCTTGGTGAAACCTTGCGTCAGACCTCCGCCGACCACCGCCGGTGCCCCGCCAGCCTGGGGTATTGGCTGCAGCTCTATGGTATGCGCAGTCGCAAATAATGCCGGAAGCAGCATAAACACACAGCTCATATCATTGTCTTGGCCTCACAAGACTCAGCCGTCTAGTGAAATTAACCAAATTTTAACCATAACCCCCGACAAGTCTGTTCCAGTAAACAAAATTGCGCATGGATGTTGCTCAGTACCGTTACTGATGCTAGCCATGGCGATAGCGGCGCAGCCTTCTTATATGGAAATGGCGCAGATCGCTTCTTTTCGTTAGGGCTCCAATTATGGAACCCGGCACGATTTCAACAGGTTGACGCTACATGAGGCATTTTTCCCAATCCCATCAAGACCGCATCGCCGGTCTTGGCGCGCGATTGGCGTATTCGGGTACCGGCGAAATGACCGGCCATGCCCATGCAGCAGACACGTTTAACGACCCCGTTTTCACCCTTTTCCACCTAAACCGGACGCACCCCCGCTTTGCATTTTCCATGCGGCGGCAGGCGGCGCCCCTTTACAATCGCACAGACCGCCGAGCGGTAAAGCTACGGCCGTCTGATGCCCGGAGTATATTGAATGACCAAGCGTATGTTGATCGATGCGCGCCACCGGGAAGAAACCCGTGTCGCAGTCGTCAAGGGAAACCGAATCGAGGAATTTGATTTCGAATCCGCCGAGCACAAACAGCTCAAAGGCAATATCTATCTAGCAAAAGTTACCCGCGTCGAACCGTCGCTGCAGGCTGCCTTCGTCGATTATGGCGGCAACCGGCACGGCTTTCTCGCCTTTTCGGAAATCCATCCGGACTATTACCAGATTCCGAAAGAAGACCGTGAAGCCCTGCTGCGCGAAGAGGCGGAACATGCCGCCGAGGAAGCCGCCCTGCGCGACGGCGCAGACCTTGACGCGCATGAAGGCGACGATGAACCTCATGACGAGGCCGACGGCATTCTGGAAGAAGTAACGCCTGTCGCCGGTGACGAGCCGGAAAACGAACCCGCCAATTCAGGCCGCCGTCGTCGCGGCAAGGCATCGCAGAATGACGAAGGCGCGGACGAATTGCGCCGCAAGCGCATGGCGCTGCGCCGCCGCTACAAGATTCAGGATGTCATCAAGCGCCGTCAGGTGCTGCTGATCCAGGTCGTGAAGGAAGAACGCGGTAACAAGGGTGCCGCGCTAACCACCTATCTGAGCCTTGCCGGGCGCTATTGTGTGCTGATGCCCAACACCAGCCATGGCGGCGGCATTTCGCGCAAGATCAGCAATGCTGCGGATCGCAAGCGCCTGAAATCCATCATCGCGGACATGAACCTGCCCTCCACCATGGGCTGCATCGTCCGCACCGCCGGCTTGTCGCGCACCAAGACCGAGATCAAACGCGATTTCGACTATCTCGCGCGCCTGTGGGATGAAATTCGCGAGAAAACGCTGAGCAGCGCGGCACCAGCGCTGATCCACAACGACAGCGACCTCATCAAGCGCGCCATCCGCGATATCTATAACCGCGATATCGAGGAAGTCGTGGTCGAGGGTGAGGAAGGCTATCGCGCAGCCAAGGATTTCATGAAGCTGCTGATGCCCAGCCATGCGCGCCGGGTACAGCAATATGCCGATGCCGTGTCCCTGTTCCAGCGCTATGGCGTCGAGGATCAGCTCGCGGCCATGTATCATCCGGTGGTTCAGCTGAAATCGGGCGGCTATCTGGTCATCAACCCGACCGAGGCACTGGTGTCGATCGACATCAACTCCGGTCGCTCGACGCGCGAGCACAACATCGAACAGACGGCGCTGTCGACCAACCTTGAGGCCGCGCGTGAAATCGCGCGCCAGCTGCGCCTGCGCGATATGGCGGGCCTTGTCGTCATCGACTTTATCGACATGGAGCATGGCTCCAACGTCCGCAAGGTCGAGAAGGCGATGAAGGAAGCGCTGAAGGACGACCGCGCGCGCATTCAGGTCGGTCGCATCTCCGGCTTCGGCCTGATGGAAATGAGCCGCCAGCGTTTGCGCACCGGCGTGCTGGAAGCCTCGACGCGCGCCTGCCCGCATTGCGAAGGCACCGGCCTGGTGCGCACCGCCAGCTCTGCCGGACTGTCCGCGCTGCGCATGCTGGAGGAAGAGGCGGCACGCGGACGCGGCAGCGTCGTTACGCTGCGCGCCAGCCAAGAAGCGGCCTTCTATGTTCTCAATAACAAACGCCGCGAGCTGGACGAAATCGAGCAGCGCTATGGCGTTACGATTGTCATCCTGCCCGACGGCGAGATCGAAGGCGCACGTATGTCGGTCGAGGCGAGCGGCCCCAGACCGACACGCGTTGTCGAATATACGCCCATCGTCGATGAAGATGACGCCGACCTTCCCGAAGACATGGACGAGGAGGAAGACGAAGAAGCCATCGCGAGCGAAAGCGAAGAACGCGAAGGTGGACGTCGCCGCCGCCGCCGTCGTCGTCGTCGTGGCGGACGCCGTGAAGAGGGAGATGCATCTACTGACGCTGCTGGCGAAGAGTCTGCCTCCGATGACAGTGTGGAAGACAATGACGAAAGCACCGAGCCCGCAGAGGCCAGGGCCGATGACGAGGGTGGTGAAGGCCGCCGTCGCAGTCGCCGTGGGCGCCGTGGCGGACGCCGCCGTCGTGGCGGAGCCGCATCGGAATCTGGCGAAGAAGACGCCACGCAGGAGGCTAGTGAAACAGCTGAAGCGGAGGAAGCACCCGAGGCTGCGGAACAGGCTGAGCCTGTAGAAGCAGAGGCGGTAGCCACCGAAACCGAGGAAGCGCCAAAGCCAAAGCGCCGCACCCGCGCGCGCAAGACCAAGGCCGCTGAAACGCAGGAAGAAGCTGTTTCCGCCGAAACTGCGGAAACATCGCCTGCGACGGAAGAACCGGCAGCGGAAGCTCCGGCCAAGCCCAAGCGCACCCGCCGCAAGAAAGCCGATGCAGAAACCGCAGAGGCCGAGCCAGCGGACGCCAAGGCGGAGGAGGCTCCGGCCAAACCGAAACGGACGCGCCGCAGGAAAGCGGATACCGAGACCGCAGAGGCCAAACCAGCGGACGTCAATGCAGAGGAAACGCCCTCCACTCCTGAACCTTCAGGCAGCGCAGAACCAGCGAAGGAAGAAACCGTTACGGCAGGCGGCTCGTCATCGGAACCGGACGACGATGATTCAGGATCGCCGCGCCGTGGCTGGTGGCAGCGTACCTTCGGCGCATAATCGCCATCAGACTGTATCATGATGCTTCATCGGCTCGCCCAAATCTTGTGTTTGCGGCGGGCCGATTTTGCCTATGCGTCATCCTGCATTCAGCATAACTCGCGCATGGAAGGCGGCATGCGCACCCCGTCCTTTTCCATATCCGGGTTCATGCCCAATCCATGCCGGCAATTGGCTCGTTATCTGGTCGCCATCATGCTGATATTGGCGCTCACTGTGCGCCCGGCTATGGCGCAGCAGATCCTGCGCGACGCTGAAACCGAAGCATTCCTCCATGAAATTTCCGAACCGCTGATCGAGGCGGCTGGGCTCAGCCCGGCCAATGTCCAGGTGCTGCTGATCAACGACCCCAGCATCAACGCCTTTGTGGCGGGCGGGCAGATCGTGTGGATTCACAGCGGCCTCATTACCTCCGCCGACAATGTGAACCAGGTGCAAGGCGTGATCGCGCATGAGCTTGGCCATATCGAGGGCGGGCATATCATCCGCTTTTCAGAAGGAATGAAAACCGCCACCGGCATCACCCTGCTTTCCATGCTGCTGGGTGTTGCCGCAATGGCAGCGGGCGGCGGCGAAGCGGGTATGGGTATCATGGCCGCAGGCCAGCAGGCGGCAATGGGCAAGTTCCTCGCCTTCACCCGGACGCAGGAATCCAGTGCCGATCTGGCGGGCGCACGCTACCTCAGCAAGGCCGGGATCAGCGGAAAAGGCAGCCTGGAGTTCTTCAAGAAGCTGCAAAATCAGGAATATCGCTACGCCATTCCGCAGGACGACAGCTATGGCCGTACCCACCCGCTGTCCGGCGAGCGCATTGCTGTGCTGCGCGAGGTCTATGAGCCCGATCCAGCGTGGAGCACCAAGACTCCGCCGGCACTGGAAGCGAAATTCAAGCGCATCAAGGCCAAGCTGTCGGGCTTTGTCGCCGACCCCACGCAAACAATGCGCGACTATCCGGCAAGCGACCAGTCGATCCCCGCCCATTATGCGCGCGCCTATGCCTGGCACAAAAGCGCCTATCCGCAAAAGGCGCTGGACGAAAGCGATGCGTTGCTGAAAGCGGAACCGCACGATCCCTATTTCCTTGAGCTGAAGGGTCAGGTTCTGCTCGAAAGTGGTCGCCCCGCCGATGCCATCCCTCCGCTGCGCGAGGCTGTACGGCTGACCGGAAGCCAGCCGCTCATCTCCACCTTGCTCGGCCATGCGCTAATCGCGACCGAGGACGAAAAGAATTTCGCCGAAGCCGAGCAGGTGCTGCGCGCCGCCGTAGGCAAGGACAGGGAAAACCCCTTTGCCTGGTATCAGCTCGGCGTGGTCTATGAACGGCGCGGAGATCATGCGCGCGCCGCCCTTGCATCGGCGGAACGCTATTCGATGCAGAGGCAGCACGAACTGGCGCTGCGCAGCGCGCAAGCGGCCATGCAGGGCATCGACAAGGATTCGCCCGATTATTTGCGTGCGCAGGATATCGCCATGGCGTCGCGCGCGATGATCGAACAAAGCGGCAAGAAGAAGAAATAGGTCGCATGCCTCAACCACAAGACACCACTCCCAGCTTCAAGACAGCACTCAGGAACCGGAAAATGCAATTATTGATCGGCGGTCTCGTCGCCCTTTCCGCCGCCGGCGCAACCGCCGTTGCCGTACAAAGCTCCACCGATACAGTCAGCCCCGCCAATCGCGCGCAAATTGAACAGATCGTGCGCGACTACATATTGGAACATCCCGAAATCCTGCCGCAGGCAATGGCGCGCTTGAAGGAAAAGCAGGTATCGGCCGTCATTCAGGAAAAGCGCTCCAGCATTGAAACGCCCTATCATGGCGCATGGGAAGGTGCGGAAAATGGCGATGTCGTACTGACCGAATTTTTCGATTATGCCTGCGGCTATTGCCGCGCTTCGATGCCCGATATCATCAAACTTCTGGGCGAGGATAAAAAGCTCAAGGTCGTCTATCGCGAACTGCCGATCCTTTCCGAAGAAAGCGGGCAAGCGGCCAGAGTGTCTCTGCTCGCGGCCAAGAACGGCAAATATCCGGTGTTTCACAAGGCACTCTATGATGAGGGCACGGTCTCGCGCAATACGATATTGGCCGCCGCCGCAAAGACAGGACTGGACCGCAAGGACGTTCTGGCGGCGATGACGGATGAGTCATATACCTCAGAGATCGAAAACAATATCCGTCTGGCTCAGGCACTGGGTGCCAGCGGTACACCGACTTTCGTGGTGGGCGATCAGGTTCTCAATGGCGCCGTAGGCTATGACGCGCTGAAGGAAGCCATAGCAAAGGCGCGCGCGGACAAATAATGAGCGCGAGCCTGAATTAGCTGCCGTTGGGGCCGGGGCCACCAGGTCCGCCGCCCGCGCCCCCTGCGCCAACCGCACCGATATTGCCAAAGATTTCGTCGAACAGCGAGCGGTCGCGGCCCAGTGTCGGCGTCTTGCCGTCCTTGGGCGAGATCTTGGCAACCTGCTCCAGCCCGCGCTTGTCGATACCAGTAACGTTGCCGGTAGCGTCGAAACGCACCCGAACAACCGTCTGATCTTTCGGCTTGGGATTGGCGAAAGCGAGCTGCTTCATGTCGCGCGCGACATAATACCAGTCCTGATTGCCGAACTGGCTGACGAAGGTCGGGCGACCCAGTGTGCCTTCCACCGAATCGCGATTGTCGATACCGGGCTGAATGGAGTCGACCAGCAGATTATCGACCAGATAGCCCTGATGCGTACGCACGCGTGCACAGCCGGATACCGCAAGCGTGGTACATGCCAGCACGGCTATCAGGGAAATCGTCTTCAATCGCATCTTTTTCTCCACATGGGCCAATCGGCGGCGACACCGCGGGCATCGCCATTGCATATCCGCCCCTGTGCCTCCAATATGGGATTGCATCGCGCCGCACAAGCCATAGAAGACCGGCGCACCATTATGTTCACTCCATCATCAGGTCGCCGCTCAGAAATGTCCATCTTCGATCGCCTCTTCAAGCGCAGTGCGGACCCGAAGGAGGTCATGCTCCCGCTCTATCATGCCATTGTCGCGCGCGGGCGGGCTGTGCACTGGTATGTGGAAGGGGAAGTGCCCGATACACTGGACGGACGGTTCGATATGATCGCAGCGGTGCTCAGCCTGGTGCTAATCCGGCTCGAGCAGGCTGACAAGCGCAGCGAGAGCGTGTGGCTGACCGAGCTGTTCGTCGACGACATGGACGGGCAATTACGCCAGATGGGCATAGGCGATGTCGTCGTTGGCAAACATATCGGCCGGATGATGAGCGCACTGGGCGGACGGCTTTCCGCCTATCGCAAGGCGCTGGCGGAAGGCGACGATTTTGCCGATGCATTGCGCCGCAATCTCTATCGCGGCGAAGCTGTGAGCGACACAGCGCTGGCGGATGTCGAAACGCACCTGCGGCACTTTGCCGATGCGCTGGAGTCCACATATATCAAAGCGCTCATGGCTGGGGAATTGCCGTCATGACAGCATCGCCGCCCGAATTTTCGCGCATCGTGCGGCTCGATGAAATTGCGCGGCTGGAATGGCCCGCCACCATTACCGCCGATGATGCCGAACGCGCCGCAATCGCGAGCCGTTTCAGCTTTGCGTCGCTCAATCAGCTGGAGGCCGAGTACAGCATCGAGCGCGAAGGAAAAGACATTGTCGCAACGGGGCGAGTGCGCGCCGCGCTGACCCAGCCGTGTATCGCAACCGGCGAACCCGTCGCTGAAACCATATCCGAGGAATTTCTGATCCGTTTCATCCCGGAAACCGAGCAGCAATCCGGTGCTGATGACGAGGAAATCGAGCTGGACGCGGAGGAATGCGATATCCTGACCTATAGCGGCAATCGCATCAATATCGGCGAGGCCATTGCCGAAACACTGGCTCTGGCGGTCAATCCCTATCCGCGTAGCGAAGGGGCCGAGGTTTACTTACGCGAAGCCGGCGTGCTCACGGAGGAGCAAGCCGGCCCATTTGCGGCACTGGCCGCGCTGAAGGGCAAAACCGGCCAATAATAGGCCGCGCCCGGCAGTTTCCTATTCCTTCGCGTCTGCCATTTTCTCGGGCGTCACATCCGCATCGTCTTTTTCCGCAGGTTTCCGCCTGGCGAAAACGCCGCCCATATACTCTTCGTCCTCGGCGGTGAGCTGCTTGTCGAAATCAGGGAAATGGTCTTCCTCCTCCTCATCAATATGGTGAAGATAGCGATGCTTCATCTCCTTGAATTTGGTCAGCCATGCGCCCGTCGCCATGTCCGTCGCGGCCAGATCGTTGAGCATTTCCTCTATCTCATGATGCTCGGCTACCGAATGGCGCACTTCCGACGTCAGGTCGGGCTTGCGCATCACGGTAGAATAAAGCGCCTGCTCCTCGGCGGCGGCGTGGGCCTTTACCTCCAGCGTAAACTGGCGAAACAGGCGTATCCGGTCGTCCGATTCCCCATGCGTGTCCTCCAGCTTGTCGAGGATGTCGCGGTGGAGATCATGGTCCTGTTTGAGGATTGAAAAAATATCGCCATGCTTGGCCATCATATGTCTCCTGTTGATTGAACTCTCCCTAACCCAACGCATCATGACGAGAATCGTTGCCAGATGCATCGTTCTCCTTTTGTTCAGACCGAGCGCGCGTTATAGACAGTCCATGGACTCCGTCGCATTCAAACAGCGCAAGATCATCCATATCGACATGGATGCCTTTTACGCATCGGTGGAACAGCGGGATAATCCTGAGCTGCGCAACAAGCCGGTGGCTGTGGGTGGGGACGGCCCGCGCAGCGTCGTGGCCGCCGCCAGTTATGAAGCGCGCCCCTTCGGCGTCCGCTCCGCCATGCCCAGCACCAGGGCCAAAAAGCTGTGCCCGGACCTGATTTTCGTGCGCCCGCGCTTTGATGTCTATCGCGAAGTATCGGGCCAGATACGGCAGATTTTCGAGCGCTTCACCGATATCATACAGCCGCTGTCGCTGGACGAAGCCTATCTGGATGTCACCCGCAACAAACCGGGCATCGCATCGGCCACCTATGTCGCGCAGGAAATCCGCCGCATGATCCGCGAGGAAACCGGTCTCACTGCGTCAGCGGGGGTTTCCTACAACAAGCTGATCGCGAAGCTGGCATCGGACCAGAACAAGCCCGATGGACTGTGCGTCGTCACGCCTGAGATGGGCGCGGAATTCATCGCCGCTATGCCGGTCTCGCGCATTCACGGCATCGGCCCGGTGACAGCGCGCAAGATGCACGCGATGGGTATCGAAACAGGCGCGGACCTGCGCAAACATGCGCTCCCCTTTCTGCAGCAGCATTTCGGCAAGGCGGCACGCTTTTATCATGATGCCGCGCGCGGGATCGACCATCGCCCTGTCGACGAGCGCCGCATCCGCAAGTCGATCAGTGTCGAGGACACGTTCGAGAAGGACCTCTATTCAGAGGCGGACCTGCTTGCCGCGCTCGATCATATCATCGAGCGCCTGTGGCCGCGCATCGAAAAGGCGAACGGTTATGGCCGCACCGTCACGCTGAAGGTGAAATATAATGATTTCACGATCATCACCCGGTCATCAAGCCTGACATCGTCCATTATGGATTGCGACTTGCTGGCACAAAGCGGACGCGATTTGCTGACGAAACTGTGCCCGGTGGAAAAGGGTGTGCGCCTGCTGGGGCTGGGCGTGCATAATCTCGACAGCGAAAAAGAAAAGGCCGGCGAAGAGACCGCCGACCCGGAACAGCTTGCGCTGGCGCTTTAGCTATATTTCAGCTGCGCCGAAAGATACGGCACCGGCCCTCTCCCCCACCCGGCCTCCCATAAGGTAAAATATTTGGGAGGCCGGGTGGGGGAGAGGGCCGGTGCGGCAAACTATCAAAAAGGTATGATGCGCGACTTCTTGGTGAACTTCATATATCCGGCGTTCACGCCCGCGCGCCAGCCGACGCCCAAGCGGATCGGGATCAGTACCACCTGCCCGCGTCGCAAATAGGTGGCGGTAAAACCGCCCACGACATAGAGCGCGCCTTCACCCGCAGGATAGCGCTTGTAGAGGTCTTCGCTGTCGTAGAGGTTGTAGACCAGCACGAATACCTTGGACGCGTTGCCGCCAACATCAAAACCAACCGAAGGGCCAGTCCAGTACACATCGCGCTGACCCTCGACCTTGTGGTTGAGCGTGCCGGACCCATAGCGCAGACCGAACACAATCGCTCCCGACGCCTCGCGCCCGGCGATATAGGCATTGGGCTCACCCTGATCCTTCAATATCTTCTCGATCATGCTGGCGAGGCCTTCGGCCCCGCGGCCGAATACGCCCTCAGCCGCGCCTACCAGATCGTCTTTCTGGTAAGAAGTGCTGGGGTCCGGCGTAGCAGTCGCGGTCGGCGTGCCATCCGCTGTTGCCGGAGCCACCGGCTCTTGCGCGGGTGCTGCCGGATAGGCCGGGTTCGCGGGATAAGCCGGATCAGACGGAACTTCCGTTGTGCCACCCGGAGGGGCAAGGTCGGCGTCAATCGCTTCGTTGGGATCGACAGTCGCGACCTGGGCGTGAACAGGCGCAACAGCAAGCCCGCCCGAAACGGCGACGAGCATCATCCATTTGCCGAGGCGGCCAAGCGCCTGCTTATACTGAGAAATCATGTCCGTTCCCCGACCCGAAAAATCATATATGGCATATCCTTGGGGCAAGATGAAACGGCAATGAACGAACGGCGATCTGAGTCGTTTTTGCGCTGAGTCGAATCGAAAAAATGTTGAACTCGCCCGAAACAGAGGTAGTCAGCCGCGAAACAGCCAGAGCGCGAGCCCCGGTGAGTTCCACTCAGGAGGAGCATCGCAGCATATCCGCGTGGCGTCAGCCCGGGCGCGGTCCAATATCGAGGCACTGACATCCGCCGAATGGAAGACTGTGTCGGCCTGCCCCAGCAGGCGCGCGGTGCGCAACGTCAGATCGTCGGGATCATCGGAAGCGATATGGATATGCTCTATCCGCGACGGTTTCCGGGCCTCACCAGCCTCGTCCAGCCAGCGCTTCACCGCTTGCGATTCCGTCTCGGTGAGGGGATCGAGCGCTCCACCCTCTGCCAGCGCCGCATCAATCGCCCGGCGGCGGTCCGAGGCATCGCTCCAGCGTCCGCGCATGGCCGCCCGCGCCTTGCCCAGCGATGCCGCCAGCATCCCAAGCGACTGCGGCAGCAATGTCTCCAGCCGCTGACGCACAGCCTTGGCAAGCCCCGCCGAAGCGCCGCCTGTACCGATTGCGATCAATACCGGGTCGCGGTCGATGATGGCAGGCAGCGTAAAATCGCACAGCGAGGGGCGGTCGACGGCATTGACCAGCACGCCCCGCGCTTTCAGCCGCGCCACAGCGGCTTGTGCTTCTGCCTCATCCTCTATCGCGACAATGGCGAGCGCCGCCTGTGCATTTTCATCGGTAGTGACTTGCGCGCCAGCGCGTTCAAGCAAGCGGCGCTTGGCATCCGCCGCGTCTCCCTCACCCAGCAGGATGACCGGGCGGTCTTGCAGTTTCACAAAGAGAGGCAGGCTATGCATGACCAATACTCTAACGTCATTTCCGCGAAAGCGGGAATCCATCTCCTGAGCATGCCCAATAATCAAGCATCGGGGAATGGATCCCCGCCTTCGCGGGGATGACCAGGGTGGAGTACAAGACTATTTCAGAAAATCCGGCACGCACTCGGCGGCGATGATCGTTTCCGGCAGGATACGGTCCGCGACCACGGCGAATTGATTCCCATCGACCATCACTTCGGGCACCAAGGGACGGCTGTTATAGGTGCTCGCCATCGTCGCGCCATAGGCACCGGCGGTGCGGAACACGGCAAGATCGCCGGATTGCACGGCATCTATATCCCGCCCCATCGCGAAGGTGTCGCCGGTTTCACACACCGGCCCCGCGATATTGGCAACCATGCGCTCGCCATTGGGAACAACCGCCTCGAAATCATGCCAGGCATCATACATGGCGGGACGCGCAAGATCGTTCATCGCCGCATCGACGATGACATAAGGCCGCGCGACACCCGGCTTCACCCAGATGACACGGGTAAGCAACACGCCGGCATTGCCGACGATCACACGCCCCGGCTCGAACATCAGCTTCACATCCCAGCCGCGCGTCACGCGCGCGACCATCGCACCATATTCAGCGGGCGCGGGTGGTACCTTGCCGCGCTCATAGGGCACGCCAAGGCCTCCGCCCAGATCGACACGGTCGATGACATGGCCTGCCGCGCGCAATTCCGCCACCAGTTCGCCGATACGCGCATAGGCGGCTTCCAACGGCTTCAAGTCGAAGAGCTGGCTGCCGATATGGCAGGCGATCCCGCGCAGGTTCAAACCGGCCAAGCCGGAAAGGCGCGCGAATATGCCCGCTGCGTCGCTGATCGGCACGCCGAACTTGTTCTCCGACTTGCCGGTCGAGATTTTCGCATGCGTCCCGGCATCAACATCGGGGTTGACGCGCAACACAGCCGAAGCGGTCTTGCCCATCGCCCGCGCCAGTTCGGCAAGCACTGCGCCCTCTTCCTCCAGCTCCAGATTGAACTGGCCGATCCCGGCGTCGAGCGCATATTGCAACTCGGCGCGCGTCTTGCCGACACCGGAAAACACGATGTCCTCAGCCTTCATACCCGCCGCCAGCGCACGGGCAATCTCGCCGCCGGAAACCACATCCGCGCCGAAGCCCTGACGGGCCAGCACCTTGAGCACCGCGATGTTCGGATTGGCCTTGATCGCGAAGGCAATGTGCTTGTCCGGCAATGTGGAAAGCGCATCGGCAAAGACCTGCGCATGCCGCTCCAGCGTGGCACGCGAATAGATATAGACAGGCGTGCCAACGGCTTCGGCAATTGCCGTCATCGGCACATTTTCGGCGTGGAGAACGCCGTCACGATAGTCAAAATGGTCCATGGTGCAATCCGGTCGGAAAAATCATTGCGGTGGCAGGTCGAACGGGTCTTCTTCCCGCTCCTGCGATCGTTTGAGCGGCTCGGCGCTGCGGTCCGGGCGGGCCTGCGTGCTCGCCTCCATCAACTCATCGGATGTTTCCGGAGCCTCCGCGCCAACAGCCACCGGAACCGGCGGCGCGCCTTCCACAGGCTTGAGTGCCTTGCGCGAACCGCAGGCCGCAACCGACGTGCATAGCGCCGCGATCAGGAGCGTTGATCCTACCCGCCTCACGCGCCTTCTCCCGCCAATGCCTTGCGTGCTTCGGCGATGCGCGCGCGCACCTGTTCAGGCGCGGTACCGCCATGGCTCATGCGGCTGGCGACAGATGCATCGACGGTCAGCACATCATAGAGGCTTTCGGTGATGCGCGCGTCAATCGCCTGCAAATCGGCAAGCGGCAGGTCCGCGAGTTGCACGCCGCGTTCCTCGGCCAGCTTGACCACGCGCCCTGTGATATGATGCGCCTCGCGGAAAGGCACATCGCCCTCGCGCACCAGCCAGTCGGCCAGATCGGTCGCGGTGGAAAAACCGCTCATCGCAAGCGCGCGCATCCGCTCGGTGCGGAAATCCACCTTCTCGACCATGCCGGTCATCGCCGCGATGCACAGGCCGAGCAGGTCATGCGCCTCAAACACTGGCGGCTTGTCATCCTGCATATCCTTGGAATAGGCGAGCGGTAGCCCCTTCATCGTCACGGCGAGCGCATTCATGCACCCCATGATGCGGCCCGCATGGCCGCGCACCAGCTCTGCGGCATCCGGGTTGCGCTTTTGCGGCATGATCGAGCTGCCGGTCGAATAGGCGTCGGGCAGCGAGACGAAACCAAAGGGCTGGCTCGCCCAAATGATAAACTCTTCGGCCAGACGCGAAAGATGCAGGCTGAGCTGCGTCGCGGACATCAGATAGTCGAGCGCAAAATCGCGATCCGATACGCTATCGAGGCTGTTGCCGGTCGGCCCGTCGAAACCGAGAGCCTGCGCCGTCATATGCCGGTCGATGGGAAAGCCGGTTCCAGCCAGCGCCGCGCTGCCCAGCGGGCACTGGTTCATGCGCGCCCGCGCATCGGCAAAGCGCGAGCGATCCCGCCGCAGCATCTCATAATAAGCCATCAGATGATGGCCCAGCGTGACGGGCTGCGCGCTCTGCAAATGGGTGAAACCCGGCATCACGCTGGCCGCATGTTCCTCGGCCCGCGCAATCAGCGCCTGCTGCAACGCCTTGAGCGCGGCATCGACCTCGTCCATCGCATCGCGCACCCAGAGCCTGAAGTCGGTCGCCACCTGATCGTTGCGACTGCGCGCGGTGTGCAAACGCCCAGCCGCCGGACCGATCAGCTCGGCCAGGCGCGACTCGGTTACCATATGGATGTCTTCCAGCTCCATATTCACCGGCACGCCATGCTGCTCATATTCCTCGGCCACGCGGCTCAGCCCCTCGGTGATCGCCTGCGCATCCTCGCCGGTCACGATCCCTTTGACCGCCAGCATCGCGACATGCGCCTTCGACCCCGCGATGTCCTGCTGCCACAGGCGCTTGTCGAAGGGGATGGACGCGTTTATCTCGCGCATGACTGCGGCTGGCCCTTCCGCGAAACGGCCGCCCCACATGCTGTTGGAGTTTTCTGTCATGCCTTGTTCGTCCCGCTCGCTAATCGCTCTGCTCCTGATGGGGGTCGCTCTTGGCGCATGCGATAGGCAATCCGCGCCAAAGGAGCAAGAAAATGCCGCAACTTCAGGTGAAGTGACCAGCGGTGAAGTCGCACCTTCCGTCGACGCCGGTGGCAAGAAATATGTCATCGACCGCAGCAAGGCAGGCAGCGGCATGCCCGATTTTGTCTTTACCGACGCCAAGGGCACGGACGTCACGCTGGAGGATTTCACAGGCAAACCCATACTCATCAACCTGTGGGCGACATGGTGCGGCCCGTGCGTCGCGGAAATGCCGCAGCTCGACAGGATCGCAGGCGATTATGCCGAGGACGAACTGCAGGTGCTCACCATCTCGCAGGACAGCATGGGCGCGGACAAGGTGCTGCCCTTCTTCGACGCGAATGATTTCCAGCATATCAAGCCATGGCTGGACCCGGAAAACCAGTTCGGCTTTCATTATGGCGGCGGTGTGCTGCCCGCCAGCGTGCTTTACACCGCCGATGGCAAGGAAGTGGCGCGCATAAGCGGCGCGCTCGATTGGGAAAGCGACGAGGCAAAAGCGCTGCTGGAAGAGACCATCAACGGATAACGCAGTTCAGAAACTGGAAATCAGAAGGTGTAGGCTACACCCAACCCGCCAAGCCACTGGTCCCTGTCACCTGCATCCTCGACAATGGGCGAGTCGCTATAATCGCCCAATATCCGGCCATAGCCGCCCACGGCGAACAGGGCCCAACCCTTGCGCAAATCGCCCGACAGGGACTTCGCGCCGACCACGCCGACGTTCAGCTTGGCGAAACCGGCCTCGTCTCCCGCCGCGCCATATACGCCTAGTCCGCTGGCCTGGCTGCCCGCCAGATCAATGTCGTAATAATAGCGGCCATAGCCCTTTCCGACATAATCGGCGGACAGGGACAGGCCGAACAATGTCGTTTCCGATAGCGGCGTCGCATATTCGATGGCAGGCGTGAGGATATAGCTTTTGTGTGCGCCCGCGACGTCCTTCATATAGGACACCCGAAACGAAAGATTGTCATAGGCGCTGGTGATAACGCCGGTCTTGGCGATGCCGCCCCACGCACCGACCTCAACAGCTGTGTCGAGTTTGCCGAGCGCCTTCACCCGGTCATCCTTGATGCGGCCGGTGCGATTGAAACGCACATTGAGGACAGGGCCAAAGCCGATATCCCAGCCGTCCTTGCCATTATTATGCACGACATCGAGATGCAGATTGGTGCCGCGCGAGAAGAAAGGCATGCCTGCCACCTTGCCGCGGACCAAAACGCCAGGCGTCAGATTATAATCGTCGGACCCTTCGTAGCTGGGCAGGAACGCGCCGCCGATGGCCACAGTCACCTCATCGCCACCCTCGCGCTGCGCAAAAACGGGCGCTGGCATGCTGCCTATCGTCAATATGACGGCGCTGCAGACGCATAATGGCCGGTTTCTGCGCATGATGTCGGTCATGAGTTTGATCACAGTCCTGATATCCCTTTACTCCGACAACGTTTACGAGGGCGCACCGGTTCCAGTTAACCGGAAACCAAGCATGCAACCTGACACGGCAAGCTCAAAGAAAATATTTGAGGCGTATGTCCTGGCTCACACGCCTGTGTTCGACCCTGAAGCGGACTTTCTCAAACGAAGGCGGTCCAACGAGCAGGCGCGGGTTACCGGAAAACCCCACACCTTCGCGTGGAATGCCCAGCATCTTGTCGAGACGCGCATTACCATTTTCATCATGCAGCACCAGCAGCGCATAATCGCCGGGCGCCACTCCCTCGATATGCAGCCCGGTCTTGTCGGAGGCCGAAATACTCGCCTTGTAGGCCAGCGGATCATCTTCGCATTTGGGGAAATAATGCTCGTCCCGCGTCAGGCAGATGCGGATCATGCCTTTATCCGAGCGCAGCCCCTCAAAATGGACGTCCACCCCACCTGCCGCCTCTGCTGCAACCGATGCCGGCGCTCGTACCGATATCGCTGCCGACTTATCCGGGCTGTCTGCTGCGATCAGCAGCGGGAAAATCGCCAAGGCCGATATCCGTGCCGCATATTTTGTCCCAGAAGCGAAAATAGAGGCCATAATTTCCCTGATATGCCTGATGATGTTTCTGGTGATGGGTCGCTGTTATCAGCCATCGGCCAGCCGGTCCATGCACAATGACACGCGGGAACATTTCCCACCCCATATGATTGCCGATGCCCATGACGGTCATGATCGCTAGAACGGTGCCCAAAGCCGCAACATGAATGGGGATGACGAGAACCAGCGCCGGGATGACAACCGCGCCGGTTATGGCCTCCCACGGATGAAAGCTCATCGCCGCCCAGGCGGTCGGCGGGCGACTGTCATGATGGACCGCATGCATGGCGCGAAACCACCAGGGCCGGTGCATCAGCCGGTGCGTCCAGTAAAACCATGTGTCATGCATCGCCAGATAGGCCAGCACTGATAAGGGCAGATACCAGAGCGGATAATCGGCCTCATCGGTATAGATGCGCGTCCAGCCATGGGCGTTCCAGCCCCAGGCAACGATGCCGGCAGGAGCACCGTATATGGCTGCGGAAGCAAGGCTCCAGCCAATCTCGCGGCGAATCTGCCTGTCCTGCCCCGCATATAGGCCGGGGCGCACCAGATGCGTGGCCCAGGCGAATGCTCCACTGGTGACGAGATAGCGCACCCCGACAATGAGAGTCATGGCAAGTGCGGACAGCAGCGCCGCCACCGCCGGGGAGGTCAATCCGCCCACCGCTCCACCGTCACATGCACGACATTGGGCAGCGCGTGTAATGACTTGCGCAGTTGTACCGTATCGCCGCCCTTGCCGGACAGGCTGACGATGGCGGCATGGGCATGCGGCCCGATGCGCCATACGTGAAGGTCAGCAATGGTCGCACCGGACTGTGCCGACACTTCCTTGATGCGCGCCGCCAGCTCCGGCTCGGCAGTATCGAGCAATACCGAAGCCGTATCCTTCATCAGAGCCCAGGACCAGCGGGCAATGATCAGCGCACCCACCACGCCGATGACGGGGTCGAGCCAGACCCAGCCGAGATAGCGCCCCGCCAGCAGCGCAGCGATGGCCGCTACCGACGTCAGGGCATCCGCCAGCACATGCAGATAGGCCGCGCGCAGATTATTGTCGCCGTGCTGATGCGCATGCCCATGGTCATGACTGTGGCCATGGTGATGGCCGTGATGATGATCGTGCCCACGCTCCATCAGCAGCCAAGCGCTGAGCAGGTTGACGATCAAACCGATCACCGCGACCAGCGTGGCATCGGCGAAATCGACCGGGTGCGGGCTCCAGAGCCGCTGCGTCGATTCAGCCGCAATACCGAGCGACGCCAGCGCGAGCATCACCGCCGATGCGAAACCCGCCAGATCCCCCACCTTGCCGGTACCGAAGGTGAAATGCGCGTTATTGGCGTGCTTGCGCGCAAAGGAATAAGCGAAGGCGGCAATCAGCAGCGCGCCCGCATGCGTCGCCATGTGAAACCCATCGGCCAGCAAGGCCATCGAGCCGGTCATCCACCCCGCGACAATCTCTGCGACCATGGTGAGCGCGGTCAGCGCGATTACCCAATGCGTGCGCCGGGCATTGCTATCCTGCGTGTCCGGCAGGAAGCTGTGATCGAAATAATGGCTATGTTCATAGTCCGGTTCGGCCATATGCGGTGACTAAGCGGTCGCGGCCCCCGGCGTCAATGACGGGCTATCGTTTCGCCGATATGCCCGATATGAAAGCTCCGTGACTGGTCAGGCTTCACCTTCAAAATCATGCGATGTCGCGATTGTCGGCGCGGGGCTGGCGGGTGGGCTGATCACGCTGGCGCTGGCCGGGAAACACCCCGAACTTGATGTGCTTCTGATCGACGGGGCAGATCATGCGGGCGGCAATCATGTCTGGAGTTTTTTTGGCAGCGATGTGAGCACGGCGGGCCGCGCCCTGCTTGCGCCGCTGATCAGTCACCGGTGGGATGCAGGATATGACGTCCGCTTTCCCGCCTATCGCCGTCATGTCGGCACGTCTTATAACAGTATCGAATCCTGCCAATTCGACGCGTATTTACGTTCGGTACTGGGCGAAAATCTGTGGCTGGGGGATGCCGTCGAGAATATTGCGCCATCGGAAGTCCGCCTCACCAGCGGCGCGACAATCAGCTGTGGAGCCGTCATTGATGCGCGTGGCTTTGCACCGCAACTTTGCGACGAACCGAGTGGAACCAAATCCGCCTTTCCGAATTATGACCAGTGCGACCCGGCAGCATATTCTCCGGCTGGGGGATATATTGCCCATAGCCCGGCATCCGATGGTGCCGGGCTTTTTTTGAACAAGGCATCCGGCCGGATACAATGCGGCTGGCAGAAATTTGTAGGTAATGTGCTGCAACTGGCCGCACCGCATGGTCTTAATTGCCCCATCGTCATGGACGCCACCGTCGACCAGAGCGATGGCTATCGCTTCGTGTATGTCCTGCCGCTGGATACACGCCGGATTTTCATTGAGGACACCTATTACACCGATGGGCCGGAACTGGAGCTGCCAGCGATCCGCGACCGCATAACCGCCTATGCGACGGAGCAGGGCTGGTCGATCGACCGCGTTGTGCACGAGGAAACCGGTGTCCTGCCCGTGGTGAAGCAGGGCGCTTTCGAAACCGTCTGGCCCCAACAGGATGCACTGGTTCGCGCGGGCGTGCGCGCAGGGTTATTCCATCCCACCACCGGCTATTCCCTGCCCATGGCGACCGAATATGCCCTGACGCTGGCCGATCATATTGACCAGGATTATCAGGCGTTGCAGGCATGGGCGCGCGGATGGGCCGAGCGCCACTGGCGCGGTGCGCGCTATTACCGGCTGCTCTCCACCATGTTGTTTGACGCAGCACCACCAAATGCGCGATATCGCATCTTCGAGCGCTTCTACCGCCTGCCTTCACCCCTGATTTCACGCTTTTATTCCGGGCAATCGACTGTCTTCGACAAAATCCGCATCTTGTGCGGAAAGCCTCCCGTGCGCATAAGGAGGGCGATGCAGGCAATAATGAGACGAACGCGCGCATGACGCAAACACCGGCATCCGGGTCGCCATCGGGTTCGCAGGGCAGGAAGGCAATCGTCATCGGGGCGGGCTTCGGCGGGCTGGCGCTCGCCATAAGGCTGCAGTCGGCGGGCATATCGACTACTGTGCTGGAGGCGCGCGACAAGCCGGGCGGCCGGGCCTATTATTGGCAGAAGGATGGTTTCACCTTCGATGCCGGGCCGACCGTCATCACCGATCCCAATTGCCTCTCCGAGCTATGGCGGCTTACCGGCCACGACATGGCGCAAGATGTCACGCTGGAACCCGTTTCGCCCTTCTACCGGCTGAACTGGAGCGACGGCACCAATTTCGATTACAGCAACGACGAAGCCAGCCTGAGGCAGGAAATCGCCAAGCTCGATGCGGGCGATCTGGCGGGGTATGAGCGCTTTCTCGACTATAGCGCCGCTGTCTATCGCGAAGGCTATGAAAAGCTCGGCCATGTCGCCTTTCTCGACTTCGCTTCCATGATAAAGGCCGCTCCTGCCCTCGCTCAGCATCAGGCATGGCGTTCGGTCCATTCGATGGTGTCGAGCTATGTGAAGAATGAGAAGCTGCTGCAGGCGCTCAGCTTTCACACATTGCTGGTCGGCGGCAACCCGATGACAACCAGCGCCATCTACGCGCTGATCCACAAGCTGGAAAAGGATGGCGGCGTGTGGTTCGCGCGCGGTGGCACCAACCGGCTGGTCGCGGCCATGGTGGCACAGTTCGAGCGCATCGGCGGTACTTTGCGACTAGGCGATCCCGTGGAAAAGATAGAAACCATCGGCGACAAGGCCACGGCTGTTATCACCAAAAGCGGATGGCGTGGCGAAGCCGATGCGGTCGCGAGCAATGCCGACCTGATGCATAGTTATCGCGACCTGCTGGGTGCGCATCCCCGTGGCATACGGCAGGCGGACAAGCTGAGCCGCAAGCGCTGGTCGCCCAGCCTGTTCGTACTGCATTTCGGTATCAAGGGAACCTGGCCGGGGATACCGCACCATATGATCCTGTTCGGCCCGCGTTATGAGGGTCTGCTTACCGATATATACCAGCACGGCCTGCTCTCCGCGGATTTCTCGCTCTATCTCCACCACCCGACCGTCACCGACCCCTCGATGGCCCCGGAAGGCTGCTCGACTTTCTATGCGCTGGCTCCGGTGCCGCACATGGGCAAGCTGCCGATCGACTGGGAGGCGGAAGGGCCACGCTATGCCGAGCGTATATTGGACGAGATCGAGCGCCGCCTGATCCCCGACATACGTTCACGTATCGTCACGCAATTCCATTATGCGCCCCCCGATTTCGCGAGCGATCTTGCCGCTCATATGGGCAGCGCGTTCAGTCTGGAGCCGCTTCTCACGCAGAGCGCATGGTTCCGCGCGCACAATCGCGACGATGTGATCCCCAATCTTTATCTGGTCGGCGCGGGCACCCACCCCGGTGCGGGCATTCCCGGCGTGGTGGGCAGCGCCAAGGCGACGGCACGGCTGATGATGGAGGACCTTGGATGAGAAAGCTGGGCAGTCTGGCGGTATATTGCGGTTCGGCCATACCGCTGGAAGCCGATTTCATGGAATGCGCGCGCGAGGTTGGCACAGAGTTGGCGCGCTGGGGCATAGACATTGTTTATGGCGGCGGGCGGCTGGGCCTGATGGGTGCGGTTGCCGATGCGGCGCTGGCTGCTGGCGGCAAGGTTATCGGCGTCATTCCCGAGGCGCTGGTCCAGGCTGAAGCCGCGCACCAGGAGCTGACCGAGCTGCATATCGTGCCGGACATGCACAGCCGCAAAGCCCTGTTCACCTCGCTGGCCGACGGGTTCCTCACCCTGCCCGGCGGTGTGGGCACGATGGACGAGCTGTGGGAAGCGGTAAGCTGGGCGCAGCTCGGCTATCATGACAAGCCCGTCGGGCTGCTCAACGTAAACGGCTTTTACGACCCGCTGATCCAGTTCAACCAGAATATGATATCGACCGGTTTCATCCGCCGCGCCCATGCGAGCATCCTCATCGCACGGGACAATCTAGCCATGCTCGTCGATGCGATGGAGAAATATGAGCGGCACGAGACGCTTGTGTCGATGATGACCAGGAAAGACTGATGCACCGCGACGCGCTGGTCCTCCATGCGCGCGACAGTATCGCCAGGGGCAGCAAGAGCTTTGCTATGGCGTCCCGCCTGTTCGACCATGAAACGCGGGAGCGGGCATGGCTGCTCTATGCTTGGTGCCGCAAATGTGACGACATGGCTGACGGACAGGATCATGGCGGCGTTCTGTCGCCTGTCGCCGATCCGCAAGCGTGCCTGAATGACATACGGGCAAAAACGCAATCGGCGCTTGATGGGATCGAGACCGGCGATCCCGCTTTCGATGGGCTGGGCGTGGTCGCGGCGGAAACCGGCATACCCCATCCTTTTGCCCACGACCTGATCGAGGGCTTCGCGCTGGACGCTGCCGGATGGCGGCCTCAGACAACGGATGACCTGCTGCGCTATTGCTATCATGTGGCGGGGGCCGTCGGCCTGATGATGGCCGTAGTGATGGGCGTATCGCCCGACGATGAGGCGACGCTGGACCGCGCATGTGACCTGGGCCTCGCCTTCCAGCTAGCCAATATCGCCCGGGACATCCGCGAAGATGGAGAAGCCGGACGATGCTATATTCCAGCCGAATGGTTGGCCGAGGCTGGCATGAACAGGGAAACGATGCTCACCCCCGAAAACCGGAACCGGCTGGCCGCAATCGGCTCCCGGCTGGCCACCCTGGCTGAAGACTATGAGTGCAGCGCGCGCATCGGTGCAACCGCGCTGCCTCTTCGCTCCGCCTGGGCAGTATTGGCCGCTGCCGGCATATATGGAGACATCGCCCGGCAGGTCAGGCGGCGCGGCGAAGCGGCTTGGGACCGGCGTATAATCATCGGGAAAGCGGCCAAGCTCGGCTGGGTTGCAAAAGCCCTGTTTCAAAGCCTCGGCAGAACGCAAACCGCGCCCCGCAGCCTCCCCCGTTCAGCGGAATTGTGGCAGAGACCGCGCTAAATTCGGCTCTCCGCCAACGCCCGCTACTGAAAACTCTTTTTCCCCCACATTAGAAAATCGGCAAATACTTGCTGAACTTCATCGAGCGAAGCGCGATAGCCTTCCTTGTCTTCGTCGATCAGAACCGCAGGCCATGATCCTTGATGATAGGCCAGACTGCTGCGCAATTGTGTCAGCCTCGTGCTGAAATCCCGCATCAGTTCGGCATTTGGCATATCTTCCAGTGCTTCTTTGACGATTATCTCCAATTGTTGCAGCCCCTCCTGCAACACGCGACGCGCTGTTACCAAATCCTGTTTGCGACGCGGATCATCGCGTTCGCTTATGTCTACAAATTGCTGATAGATTTGCCCCAAAAGACCGAATTGTTGTGCAATGGCCTGCACCTGCCCCTCCGCATATCGTTGCTTCCCTTCCCCTTGCCGAATGCGAGAACATAGAATAAATACTTAAAAGTAAAGCTTTTTTTCGTCCAAATCGACGGCATCCCAAAAAAGCACTGTCCGTTTTTGAGCCATTTGCGGCTAATCCAAGCAGTGGCCTTCATATTGCAAATGACACGCCGGTTTCGATTGCGCTGCACTGCAAAATGAGATAAGGGCCGCCGCCAACACAACCCTTCCAAAAACGAGCAATAAGTTATGAGCCTCCGTAATGTGGCCATCATCGCGCACGTCGATCATGGCAAAACCACTCTGGTTGACCAGCTTTTCCGGCAGTCCGGCACGTTCCGCGACAACCAGCGCGTGGAAGAACGCGCGATGGATTCCAACGATCTGGAAAAAGAGCGCGGCATCACGATTCTGGCGAAGTGCACCAGCGTCGAGTGGAACGGCACGCGCATCAACATTGTCGACACGCCCGGTCACGCCGATTTCGGCGGCGAGGTGGAGCGTATCCTCTCGATGGTCGATGGCGTCATCCTGCTGGTCGACAGCAGCGAAGGCGCAATGCCGCAGACAAAATTCGTCACCGGCAAGGCACTGGCGCTGGGCCTGAAGCCCATCGTCGTCGTCAACAAGATCGACCGGCCCGATGGCCGCGCCAGCGAAGTGCTGGACGAAGTGTTCGACCTGTTCGTTTCGCTCGAAGCCAATGACGAGCAGCTCGACTTTCCCGTGCTCTATGCTTCGGGACGCAACGGCTATGCCAGCGACGATATCGACGCGCGCTCGGGCGATCTGACCCCACTGTTCGAGAAGATCGTCGAGCATGTGCCGCCACCGCATGAGGTGGAAGAGAACGCACCCTTTACCTTCCTCGCAACGCTGCTCGACCGCGACAATTTCCTGGGCCGTATCCTGACCGGCCGCGTGCAGACCGGCGTGCTCAAGCTCAACCAGCCGATCCATGCGCTCGATGCCAGCGGCAAGGTGATCGAACAGGGTCGCGCCACAAAGATCATGGCGTTCCGCGGACTGGAGCGCGTGCCGGTCAATGAGGCGCATGCCGGTGATATTATCAGTCTTGCGGGCCTCACCACCGCGACGGTTGCCAATACTATCGCCGACCTTTCGGTCACGACGCCGATCGAGGCGCAACCGATCGACCCGCCGACGCTTTCCATGCGTTTCGCCGTCAATGACTCGCCAATGGCAGGCCGTGAAGGCGACAAGGTAACCAGCCGCATGATCCGCGACCGCCTGTTCCGTGAGGCCGAGAGCAATGTCGCCATCCGCATCACCGAAGCCGCCGACAAGGACAGCTTTGAGGTGGCCGGGCGCGGCGAACTGCAACTCGGCGTGCTGATCGAGACGATGCGCCGTGAAGGTTTTGAGCTCGGCATTTCCCGCCCGCGCGTACTGTTCCGCGATGAAGGCAATGGCCGCGAGGAGCCCTATGAAACCGTCGTCATTGATGTGGATGATGAGTTTTCCGGCACTGTCGTCGAGAAAATGGCGACCCGCAAAGGCGAGATGACCGACATGCGCCCCTCGGGCGGCGGCAAGACCCGCATCACCTTCAGCGCGCCGTCGCGCGGCCTGATCGGCTATCACGGTGAATTCCTGTCCGACACGCGTGGCACCGGCATCATGAACCGGTTGTTCGAGAAATATGGCCCCTATAAGGGCGTCATCGAAGGCCGTCCCAATGGTGTGCTGATCTCCAATGGTACGGGCGAAGCGGTCGGCTATGCGCTCAACGCGCTGGAAGAGCGCGGTGTACTGTTCGTCAGCCCCCAGGAAAAAATTTATGAGGGCATGATCATCGGCGAGAACGCCAAGTCGGACGACCTTGAGGTCAACCCGATGAAGAGCAAGCAGCTCACCAACTTCCGTTCGACCGGCAAGGATGACGCCATCCGCCTCACGCCGCCGCGCAAGATGACGCTGGAACAGGCCATCGCCTATATCGACGACGATGAGATGGTGGAGGTGACGCCCATGACCATCCGCCTGCGCAAACGCTATCTCGATCCGCATGAGCGCAAGAAGGCGAAGCGCGTGAGCGAGGCGGCGTAAGCCTTCCTCAAACCACCCAATCAGAGGGGCGGGACACCGGAAGGGTCGCGCCCCTTATTGATTCATATATTCAGAAGAACGCGTCCCATACCAGCTTGATGCCCACGGCCACCAGCATGACATTGACGAATGTATAGAAAAGATCGCCTTTTATCCGCTTGACCAGCCAGATGCCGCAGAAAGTGAAGGCCGTCGTCAAGGGGAGAAACAACAGGGCGAATATCAGCGATTCTCGCGTGAACGCGCTCAGGGAAATGAAGGCGGGAACCTTGACCCAATTCACCAGCGCAAAAAGGACAGCTGACGTTCCCACAAACTCGACATGAGGGAGGCGTTTCGGCACCACCCACATCTGAAATGGCGGCGCGCCTGCATGCGCAATCTGGCTTGTGAAACCAGATAGAAAACCAAATAGGGTGCCCGGCCATTCATGAGGGGAAAGTGGCTTGTCCGGCAATTTATGATAGCTGAGCCACAGTCGCCACAGGCCGAATATTATCGAGATCAGCCCCAACAGCGCCACGATCACCGCCGTAGGCATCAGATAGGCAAATCCGGCTGCTGCGGCGACCCCAATTATCGCACCCGGCATCATCCACATTATGATTGTCTTGTTCCAACTGTGCCGGAACGCCCATACGCTCAGCGCATCCTGTACGATAAGCAGCGGCATCAGGATCGCGCCAGCCTCCACCGGCGGAAATACCATCGCCATCAGCGGCATGGCGATCATGCCCACACCCGCAAGCCCGCCCTTGGCGAGGCCGATGGAGAGGAGGCTGCAAAATATCAGGATCAGCGAAACAGGATCATGAGGCATTGCAGAGGCCATATTCCATATGCGGCTCATGCGAAAGAAGCCGATATTATATTCCTCTATTCCAGAAATTCCTCCCGGTCGGGGATGCGTGTGAAGGCGATCTTGCTGCCGGAAAAGCCCGCACCCGCCGAAGGCAGCATGCCGATCAGCACGGTATCACGCCCGAAGCGGTGATTGAGCCGGTCCAGCGCGCGTGACAGGGCCATGGGCCGCGCCACCGGCACAGAGATATCGGCCTGCGCGGGTTCGCCCTCTTCTGCTTCCGGCACGACAAGCGCGTCGAACAGGTCGGGCTGGCGATCATCCGCCAGTTCCAGCCCCAACAGCACGACCGAAACCTTCTTGACCGGCACATCCGGCTCCTGCGGAACGACGCGGTTCCAGATATGCAGCATCAGCGACAGGAAAGTCAGGCTGTCCTGCGCCGGGCGGCAGCGCATCTCGCCGCGCACACGGCGGCCATCCTCCAGCCGCGCGGAAAAGCCAAAAAAGGTGGCAGTATAACCCATGCGGCGCAGACGGGCGGCGGCTTTCAGAGTCAGGCGGCGCGCAACATTGATCGCTTCATGCGGGGGGCGCAGCGCGGGGCCGAGCACATGGCTGTGGCCGATACTGCGCCGCTGCGTCTCCGGCTCAGGCAAGTCATAACCACGCAGCAGATACCACATGCGCTCGCCCCAGATATTGCCCCACACATGACGCATGCGCCGCCGGTCCAGCACCATGATGTCGGCGACGCTCATGACCCCCTGATGCCGCAGCCGCCGCTCCATATTGCGACCGATACCGGGCAGGTCGATGGGTTTCAGGTCCATAATCAGCCGCCGTTCCACCTCTCCGGGCATCAGGACGGTCAGGCCATCGGGCTTTTGCAGATCGGTCGCGACCTTGGCGAGATATTTGTTGGAGGCGATTCCGATGGAACAGCGCACCCATGGCCCCAGGCTGGCGCTCAACCCCGCCTTGATCGCCATGCCAATATGCCGCGCGACGTCAGGCTGAGCCTCATTGCGGAGCAGCCGGGATGCCATCTCGTCGATCGAGCATATCTCCGTAACCGGGATATGGCGGTTAATCTCCTCGATGGCGCGATGGTGATAGTCGACATAGAGCTCATGCCGGGCCAGCACGCAGATCAGATCACGGCACAGGCGCTTGGCTTCCCAGATCGGTGTGCCAGTGCGGATGCCGAATGCCTTAGCCTCATAGCTGGCGGCGATGGCACAGGTGCTATCCGTTTCCACCGGCACCACCGCCACCGGCTTGCCGCGCAAGCGTGACTGTTCCTGTTGTTCGACGCTCGCAAAATAGCTGTTGAAGTCGACATAGAGCCATTTGAGCGGCGAAGGCGGATAGGTGACAGGCATCATGGGCGAACTCGGTTGCACGATTCGTCCGCCATTATATGTTCTTCTTTTGTTCTTATAAAGAAGGAGCGCCGCCAGTCAGGTTTCCGGCGGCACTCCCGTGGCTTATCGCCCTACGATCAGGCGGTTGTTCGCGGGTTGCAGAGGGCGGGCATTATCCCCCATGATCACATGCAGCGCCGCAATCTGTTCTTTACTGGCAGTGATGGCCTTGTCGGCAACATGCCAGTTCACGCCCTCGGTACACGGCGGCGTGGTGAGCGATCCCATATAACGGTAGACGTTCAGACTGGGTGGGAGAAGCCCGTTGGGGTCAAACTGAACGCCAGCAACCGGTGTTGCATCCTGCTTGTGTTTCGGCGCAGCGGCGATCAGCTTGGAAAGCTCTGCATTGGCCGCGCCCTCTTCAAAGAAGATGCCCAGTACGGCGAGCTTCCCCGCGCTATCGGCATGCACGAAATGCGCCTCCAGCGGATAGCGCTTCCCAGACACCGCATGTTCGGACAGGGTATGGAAATGCACCTGTACCAGGCCGAATTCGCGCCCGCCGCTTATCAGCTTCGACCCGGCGGCGAAATTGGCCTGCACGGTATGACCGTTGTTCAGGACCGTGAGCGGGCTGGTCTGATAGTTGGTCGCCACCACCGTAGCCCCACGCGCGTTCACCGCTTGCAGATCTATCGGAGATTGCATCTTGCCAGCGCCACAGGTGACGAAATCGGATGAGAGCTTCATCCAGTGGTCGGGCGCGCCTTCGCCTTCATAGCTCCAATGCGGGGCGTTACCGGCAGCAGCAGCGGCCAGTGCGACGGAGGCGGCCGAAGCCATTACCAAAAGAGAGTGCATGCTGTTCTCCTGATTTTCCAAGGACTCTTCTCAATTATAGAAAGAAAAGCGCCATACCGGTTTTGCCCGCCCTCGCGTCGCAGATGATTTTTGCCCGAAAAGGCCTTAGGGTCCGAGCTGCATGACCGGCGATTGCGACCTCCTATTTGTGTACGGCACCCTCCGCCAAGGGTGCGATAATGCGCAGGCGCGCGCGCTGACGGAAATGGCAGAATGGCTCTGCACCGCGCAGGTCAGCGGGCGCCTGCTGAAGGTCGACTGGTATCCGGCTCTGACGCAAGGGCAAGGCACCGTGACAGGCGATATCTTCCGCCTGCACGACCCGCAGGCTGCTCTTGCTCTGCTCGACGCCTATGAGGAGTGCACCTCCGATTTTCCGCAACCATGGGAATATCGCCGGGAAATAGTATCTGCCGATACGCCGGAGGGTATGCTGAGGGCCTGGACCTATCTCTACAATCGTCCGGCAGATGAGCTGCCCGGCATCCCCGGCGGCGATTGGCTCAACGTTTAGCAGTCAGCCGCTCAGCCAGGAAATCCATGACAGCCCGCACACGCGGCGTATGGCGCAAACGCTCATGGGTAAGCAGCCAGATTGCGCTATCATCACCGCGAGACGGAGGCAGGCATTGGACAAGCTCCGGGTCGCGGTCGGCAACAAAGCTGGGCAATACCGCCAGCCCGAGGCCGGAGCGGATCGCCGAGAGCAGCCCGGTCACAGAGCCATAATGCATGGTGACCTGCTTCTCCAGCCTGAAACGCTTAAGCCAGGCGCTATATTCCGGCCAGACATAGGACCCGCCACCGCCGATGAACGGGTGATGCACCAGCTCCCGCGCGGCGCGCGGCGCGCCATGCGCCTCGGCATAGCCGCGGCTGCAATAGAGCGTCCATGGATTGGCGGCGATGCGGCGTCCGACAAGACCGGCATCGCTCGGTCCGCTATTATGACGCAGGGCGACTTCGGCGCCTCCGGACCCAAGGTCGCGCAAGGCTTCGCTCGCGTCCACCTCGATCACTATGGACGGATAGGCCACCCGAAAGTCCCGCAATATATCAGGCAATAGCGTAACCGCATAAATCTCTATCGTTGTCAGGCGCACCGTACCGCTGACCTCGCGCGCAAGGCCGGCGGCAGAGTCGGCAAGGCTTTCCGCCACGCCGTTCATCGCCCTCGCCTGTTCGACGAGCGCCTCGCCTTCGGGTGTGAGCATATATCCCGACTGCTGACGGTCGAACAATTGCAGCGAAAGCGCCTGTTCAAGTGCGGAAATCCGGCGCGCTACCGTCGTTTGGCTGACCTTGAGGCGATGGCTGGCCGCCAATGTGCTCCCGGCGTCCGCCACCGCCAGGAAATACCGCATATCGTTCCAGTCGAACATTGGGCCATTCTGCACTTTTGCAGAATGAAAAAGCAACATCGTTGTTAGGCAAGGTGACCGGCATCGCGTATCACCACCTTGTACCGGCGCTGGTGCATGCGACCTACATCAAAAAAATGGAGCTATCCATGAAACGCACAATCGTCCTTTTGGCGATGGCCGGTGCGCTGTCCACTGCACCTGCCTTTGCCCAGACCCAACATGCAGACGGGTATACTGTCAGCAACCAGCTGTCCGTCAGCTACGCCGACCTTGATCTCAGCAAGGAAGATGACCGCAAAACATTTAACCGGCGCCTCCGCCATGCAGCAGAGGATGTATGCGGTGAGGCTTCAGGCTATGATCTGGCCACGGCTAATACCGTGCGCGCCTGCCGCCGCATGCTGATGGAACGTTTTGCCGCCATCCGCACCGGGCAGACTATGGTTCACACGGAAATGGCGTCAATGTCGGCGAAATGAACGCGCTTACTGGCCGCCAATGGATTTCACGGCGGCCAGCGTATTCTTCACATGATCCTTATAGCTCATCGCGCTGTAGACATAGGCTATCCGCCCGGTCGGCGCGATGACATAGGAAGTGCGGTTGGTCATGCCGCCTACCGGAAGGCCCACATCATAGCCTTTAACGATGGACGGACCTGCCGACGCCACGGCGAATTTATCGCGGCACTCCTCGGTCGAGAAGCGCGCAAGCTTGTCGACCGGGTCCGCCGACATACCGATCACGGTCGCCCCGGCGGCTTTGAATTCGTCTGTCGCCTCGGCGAATTCATGCGCCTCTGCGGTGCAGCCGGCCGTGAAGGCGGCGGGAAAGAAATACAGCACGACAGGGCCTTTTTTGAGCTGGTCAGACAGGGTGAGCGTGAAAACCTTGCCCGCTATCGCACCGCGAGTCGTGAAATCCGGAGCTTCTGCGCCTACGGGCAGCGCGCTGGTAGCCGCCTTGGGCACAACGAACAGCGCCAGCCCGCCAAGCGCCGCTATACCGGCAATACTCCATTTGACCCATTTACGCATATGTGCCTCCTCAAGCTGGCGCCAATATAACGCCGGTCGAAGAGAATGCGACTCTCCTATCCCTCCACTGGCCTTGCCCTTTATCCAGCCGCGAGCTAAGCGCAGCTCATCATGACCGCACCGCTCATCATCGCCGTGCCCAAGGGGCGCATATTGGACGAGGCCCTGCCGCTGCTTGCGCGCGCGGGCATTGAGCCGGATGCGGAATTTCACGACAAGAAGAGCCGCGCGCTGCAATTCGCCACCAACCGCGAGGGCGTGTCGATCATCCGCGTGCGTGCCTTCGACGTCGCCACCTTTGTCGCCCATGGCGCGGCTCAGATCGGCATTGTCGGATCGGACGTGATCGAGGAATTCGACTATTCGCAGCTTTACGCGCCGGTTGACCTTGATATCGGCCATTGCCGCCTATCGGTCGCCCAGCCGAAAGACGATGCGCAGGACGACGAAACAGGCATGAGCCATGTGCGCGTGGCCACCAAATATCCGCATCTCACCCGCCGCCATTATGAGGCGCGCGGCATTCAGGCCGAGTGCGTGAAGCTCAATGGCGCGATGGAGCTGGCGCCTTCTCTGGGCCTGTCGCGACGCATCGTCGATCTGGTGTCTTCAGGCGCGACGCTGAAGGCCAATGGCCTGGTGGAGACCAGCGTCATCATGCAGATCAGCGCACGCCTGATCGTCAATCGCGCCGCCTTCAAGATGCGCGCGGGCGAGCTGGTGCCGATGGTCGAGGCATTCCGCAAAGCGGTGGAGACGCGCAATGCAGCGGCTTGACGCCGAAGCGGCCGACTTTGCCGAACGCTTTGACGCGCTCGTCAATGCGCGGCGCGAAGCGGACAAGGACGTGGCCGACGCCGTGCGCGAAATCATCGCCATGGTGCGCGATGAAGGCGATATCGCGCTCGCGGAGCTGACAAAACGCTTCGACCAGCATGATCTCGACGCAACAGGCTGGCAGGTCAAAACGGCAGAAATTGATGCGGCGCTGGACGGCCTGCCAGGCGAACTGCGCGGCGCGCTGGAGCTGGCGGCGGAACGCATCGCCACCTATCATGAGAAGCAACGCCCCGAAGACCGCGACGAGACGGACAGCGCAGGCGTGCGTCTGGGCGCACGCTGGAACGCGGTTGACGCAG
Source organism: Sphingobium sp. (assembly GCA_020446425.1). Taxonomy (GTDB): domain Bacteria; phylum Pseudomonadota; class Alphaproteobacteria; order Sphingomonadales; family Sphingomonadaceae; genus Sphingobium. The sequence goes on from JAGRES010000019.1 coordinate 63,124, forward strand.
CCGGACTTTATGTGCCGGGCGGTCGCGCGGCTTACCCGTCTTCCGTGCTGATGAACGCCATTCCTGCCAAGGTTGCGGGCGTCGAGCGCATCGTCATCGTTACGCCGACACCGGGCGGAGAGATTAATCCGCTGGTGCTGGCCGCTGCCAAAATTGCCGGCGTCACCGAGATATGGCGCGTTGGCGGTGCGCAGGCCGTAGCCGCCCTCGCCTATGGCACCGGGAAGATCAAACCGGTTGATGTCATCGTCGGCCCCGGCAATGCTTGGGTAGCCGAGGCCAAGCGCCAGCTTTATGGCGTGGTCGGCATCGACATGGTAGCAGGCCCCTCGGAAATCGTGGTGGTGGCGGATGGCAAGAACGACCCCGAATGGATCGCCGCCGACCTGCTGAGCCAGGCCGAACATGATCCGACCAGCCAGTCGATCCTGTTCACCGACGACGATTGTTTTTCCGGTACGGTCGCGACAGCCATCGAACGCCAGATCCCGGAACTCAGCACCGCCAAGGTCGCCCGTGAAAGCTGGCAGGATAATGGCGCGATCATCACTGTGCCGTCGCTCGAAGCCGCAATGCCGCTCGTCGACCGGCTAGCGCCTGAGCATCTTGAGCTCGCCGTTGACGATCCGGACAGCCTGTTCGCCATGATGCGCCACGCGGGTTCCGTATTCATGGGCCGGATGACGCCCGAGGCCGTGGGCGACTATGTCGCCGGGCCAAACCACGTGCTGCCCACGGGCCGCCGCGCGCGTTTCTCTTCCGGCCTTTCGGTGCTGGACTTCATGAAGCGGACCAGTTTTCTTTCGCTTGATCGCGCAGCGCTTGATACTATCGGCCCGGCGGCGGTCGCACTCGCCAATGCCGAGGGGCTGCCCGCGCACGCTGCCTCGGTAGCGAACCGGCTCGTAAATGCCCCGGCGGCTTCGAAAGGAGAATGACGATGGCTTTCTCGCTCTATGACGCGACCATCCCGACCTTCATCCAGATATTGGGCGCGACATGCGGCCTGATCGACAAGGCAGAAGCGCACTGCGCTGAGAAAGGCGTGAGCGAAACCGATCTGCTCAATGCGCATTTCGGTGAGGACATGCTGCCGCTGTCCTGGCAGCTGAAATGGGTATCGACGCACAGCATCGGCGCGATCGAAAGCGTGCGCAAGGGCGGCTTTTCGCCAGACAGGGAGCCGCCGACAGAGAATCTGGCAGGCTTTCGCGCGCAAATCGGCAGCAGCATCGCAGCGCTCAAAGAGATCACACCTGAGGAAATGGAAGGCTTTGTCGGGCAGGATATGGTCTTCACCATCGGCAACAAGTTGCGCATGGATTTTCTCGCCGAGCATTTCCTGATGTCCCTCTCGCTGCCCAATTTCATGTTTCATGCGACAACAGCCTATGACCTGCTACGCCATCAGGGCGTTGTGATCGGCAAACTCGATTTCCTCGGCACGCCCCGGCTGAAGGTACCCGCAACCGCATGACCGCAAAGACGAACGCCAAGATGAACGAACGCGCAAAATCCCGCTCGGCGGCGCGGCTGGCGGCGGTACAGGCCCTCTATCAGAAAGAGATGGAGGCCACGCCCCTACCCGTGCTGCTGCACGAATTTCATGAGCATCGCCTGGGCGCAACCATTGAGGATGTCACCTATGCGCAGGCCGAGGTCAGCTTCTTCGACGATATCGTCAAAGGCGTGGATGCGCGTACGGACGAGATCGACGCGCTGATCGCGGGCAAGCTCGCTTCCGGCTGGTCGCTGGAGCGGCTCGACAAGCCGATGCGCCAGATATTGCGTGCAGGCACCTATGAGCTGCTGGCGCGTATCGACGTACCGACCGGCAGTGTCATCAGCGAATATGTCGATGTCGCCAAGGCCTTCTATGACAAGCGGGAGAGCGGTTTCGTCAACGGGCTGCTCGATGCCGTCGCCAAGGATGTGAGAGGCTGAAGCGGCTGAGGCGGTACAAACGCAAATTGCGTTTCCGTATCGTCAGCGAACAGGGCCGGATCGTCCACTAGTTGCTCGCGCACGGCGTCGGCTTCCAAGCCGAAATCAGCTAGACGGTACCGATGCGGCTGAAGGCTGCTTTCCTGTTCATATGAATCCAGATAATCATGCATCGCCTGCTGCGCGGGGGCCATGTCCATACCCAGAAATGCATAGATGCGCCGCATTTCGCTCACCCAGTCACGATCCATCTCTTCAAATGATACATTCAGCATCTGCGCCTCAGGCATGGTCGCGCGCACATTGTCCATCCGCTCCAGCTTCACGCTAGTCTTGCGCAACCATTCGCGGCCGATCCATCGCGGATCCACCTCATCGCTCTGCACCAGCATCTGGTTCCATACCAGCGAGCAACTGCTGCCAACCACAGCGGCGGGATCGCGATGAATGAAGATCAGCTTGGCATCGGGAAACACCGCAAGCAGCGCCTTCAGGTCGAGCGTGTGCTGGGGCGTCTTCAATATCCAGGGCCTGCCGGGCGGATCGCCACGGAACCAGCCGGTCAGGCGCAGTAGGTCTGCCATCATCTGATAGGCGGGCGTCGCATCCTGCTGCTCGCACCAGCGACCATAGCCGGGAATGCGCCATTGCGCCTCATGCTTCATGCCCCAGGCCGTCGGCACCAGCAGCCCAAGCTCTTCCTCCGGCGCGAACGGATCGGTCGGGTGTATGGCTGCGGTGTCGGGGTTGGCGAGATGCAATGTCTTGAGCGTGCGCGCCGCAAACTTGTGCCGCTTGTCCTTGTGCCGTCTGATATAGGGCTTTGGCCGGGATGGTCCGGGCGGCACCGGGCACATCGCCTCGAACAGCCGCAAATGCGAAAAGCGCGTGTCGGCGGCCAGCAGACGGTGCAGACGCGTGGTGCCCGAACGCATAGGCCCGACGACCACGATGGGCGGTGGCAGGGGCCGCTCCCTGATCTCGGGAAAGGCGGCGAACCAATGCTCCGCCTTTAGCCGCTCCTTGAGCAATTTCAGCATATGCACGTAGGCAACCATGCGGCCCACGGGGTTGAGATTGGCCTCCTGCCGTACCGCCTCCATCAGGGTGCGCAGCGGCTTGCGAAACCATGGATCACCAAAGTCCCGCAGCCCCGTATCACGCATCGCGCGCTCGACCAGTTCTTCTTCAAGCAATTCGGGGCGGGGCAGCAAATTGCTCCGCCAGAGAAGAGGGAGTGTTCGATTGGCCACTTTGAACAGATTGGACCGGCGGGCGTGGTGTTTACGAACCTGCATCTGGCCCTTGATAGAGACAAAAACCCGCCATTGCCAAGCCGCAATGCTTTTCATGGACGTTTGGGGCCGTCTCTCTTATGGACATAAAGGCCCACAAAAGAGCCGGAACTTCCGTTTCAGATTGACGAGCGCCGCCCCGATATGTCCGCAGAAAATAGTTTCATAGAGCATATGCGCGCTATCGCGACCGGCCCCGCTGCGCGTGGCCTGACGGACGATGCGGCTGTGCTGAAGGTGGGCGGCGAGCAGATTGTGTTGACCCACGATATGCTGGTCGAAGGCGTTCATTATCTGGCGGATGACCCGCCGGAAACCGTCGCGTGGAAACTGGTGGCAGTCAACATGTCCGACCTCGCAGCCAAGGGCGCAATGCCGTTGGGCGTGCTGCTGGGGTTTACGCTGGGCGGGGATGATGCGTGGGATACCGCTTTCGCCACTGGTCTGAAAAAAGCACTTACGCGCTTCGGTGCGTCGCTGCTGGGCGGCGATACTGTTTCCCTGCCCACGGATGCGCCGCGCACCTTGGGGCTGACCGCCATTGGTCTTGCCCCAGCGACAGGCGCGCCTGACCGCGCGGGCGCTCAGCCCGGAGACGCAATATTCATGAGCGGCAGCGTCGGCGATGCAGGAGCGGGTCTGGCGATATTGCGGGGGCAGCTAGAAGCGGATGGCACGACGCGCGACGCCCTGATCGCAGCCTATCGTAATCCGATGCCCAGCCTCGCACTGGGGCAGGCGCTCGCGCCCCATGTGCATGCGATGTCGGACATATCGGACGGGTTGCTGATCGACGCGCAGCGCATGGCGAACGCCAGCACATGCGCGATTCACCTCGATATGGACAAAGTAGCACTATCGCCAGCCTATATCGCGACATGCGGCGCGACACGCGAAGCCGTGTTGTCAGTAGCTACGTATGGCGACGACTATCAACTATTGCTTGCAGCGCCCCCGCAATCGGAAGCGGCAATCATGGCGGCAGCGAACAAGGCCGGCATCCCGGTAACGCGGGTCGGCTACGCAAGTGAAGGCAGCGGACTTACGCTGACATGGCAAGGCGACACCATCCCCCTGCCCCCTCGCCTGGGCTATCAGCACGGCGAATAAGACCCCTAAACAGGGCCCCAAGATAACATCTTGACGCGCGCGGCTGCGCCTATAGGTTCTCGCCCAGGAAAAATCAGCCTGGGTCAGGAGCAATGCCTGATGACCGATAAGATGCTGAATGCAGGAGAGACATGGCCCGGTGCTTTTGCGCCCGCCCTTCTGCGCGCCGGAACATTCCGCAACATTCAAACGCAAACAGCCGCCCGTCACACCCCGGCGAGGTGGCCCGTATGACAATCCAGATGGGGGAGAGGAAAACCATATGACAGTCGTATTGATTGCCATAGGATGCGGGCTGTTGGCCGTGCTCTATGGCCTGTTCACCAGCAGGCAGGTATTGGCCAGCTCGGCGGGCAATGAGCAAATGCAGAGCATCGCCGCCGCTATTCAGGAGGGCGCGCAGGCCTATCTCGGGCGGCAATATACCACCATCGCCATAGTCGGCGTGGCGGTGGCCGTTCTGGTATTCATCTTTCTCGGCCTTACCTCCGCAATCGGCTTTGCGATCGGCGCAGTGCTGTCGGGTGTTGCGGGCTATATCGGCATGAATATCTCGGTGCGTGCCAATGTGCGTACCGCCGAAGCCGCGCGCAACTCGCTGCAATCGGGCCTGACGGTCGCGTTCCGTGCGGGCGCTATCACCGGCATGCTCGTTGCGGGCCTCGCCCTGCTCGCCATCGCCTGCTTCTTCTGGTACCTGACCGGCCCGGCCGGGCATGCGCCCGAAGACCGGCTGGTGGTCGACAGTCTTGTGGCGCTGGCCTTTGGCGCATCGCTCATCTCCATCTTCGCGCGTCTGGGCGGCGGCATCTTCACCAAGGGTGCAGACGTCGGCGCGGACCTTGTCGGCAAGGTCGAGGCGGGCATCCCGGAGGATGACCCACGCAACCCGGCGGTGATCGCGGATAATGTCGGCGACAATGTCGGCGACTGCGCGGGCATGGCGGCTGACCTGTTCGAAACCTATGTGGTGACCGTCGGAGCGACCATGGTGCTGATCGCGCTACTGGTGAAGGGCATGGCATCGGCTGAGCTCATGCAGCTTATGTCCCTGCCGCTGATCGTCGGCGGCGTGTGCATCATCACCTCGATCATCGGCACCTATATGGTGCGCCTCGGCAGCTCCAACTCGATCATGGGTGCGCTCTACAAGGGCTTCTGGACCACAGCCATATTGTCCATCCCCGCGATCTACTATGTCACATGGCGCACCTTGGGCGACATGAACATGGCCTATGGTGCGGATCTGGAAGGCAATGGCGGTTATACCGGCATGGCGCTGTTCTGGTCGATGATGGTCGGCCTGGGCGTAACCGGTCTGATCGTCTGGATCACGGAATATTATACCGGCACCAACTATCGCCCGGTACAGTCCATCGCCAAGGCGTCGGAAACCGGCCATGGCACCAACGTAATTCAGGGACTGGCGGTTTCGCTCGAAGCCACCGCCATGCCCACGGTCGTGATCTGCGTGGGCATCATCATCGCATATCAGCTCGCGGGCCTGATCGGCATCGCCTTCGCGGCGACCAGCATGCTGGCGCTGGCAGGCATGGTCGTGGCGCTCGACGCCTATGGCCCGGTGACGGATAACGCCGGTGGCATCGCTGAAATGGCGGGGCTGGAGGATGACGTCCGCACCCGTACCGACGCACTCGATGCGGTTGGCAACACCACCAAGGCGGTGACCAAGGGCTATGCTATCGGCTCGGCGGGCCTCGCCGCGCTGGTGCTGTTTGGCAGCTATACGGAGGACCTGAAATTCTACAACACCGCGCTCGGCCTGACCGACGCACCGGATTTCAGTCTGTCCAATCCCTATGTCATCGTCGGGCTGCTGCTCGGTGCGCTGCTGCCCTATCTCTTTGGCGCGATGGGTATGACCGCTGTGGGGCGGGCTGGTGGGGCCGTCGTCGAAGAGGTACGCGGTCAGTTCCGCGACAATCCCGGCATCATGGCTGGCACGTCCAAACCGGATTATGCCCGCACGGTCGACCTGGTCACTAAGGCGGCGATCAAGGAGATGATCATCCCCTCGTTGCTGCCGGTGCTGGCGCCGATCGTCGTCTATTTCGCCATCAGCGCGATAGCGGGCAACGCCAACGGCTTCGCCTCGCTGGGGGCATTGTTGCTCGGCGTGATCGTTTCCGGCCTTTTCGTTGCCCTGTCGATGACATCAGGCGGCGGCGCATGGGATAACGCCAAAAAATATATCGAAGATGGCAACCATGGCGGAAAAGGCTCGGAAGCGCATAAAGCCGCTGTAACGGGCGATACTGTCGGTGACCCGTATAAAGACACGGCTGGACCGGCAGTCAATCCTATGATAAAAATAACCAATATTGTTGCTTTACTATTGTTGGCGGCGTTGGCGCATTGATATGGTGCGCCAATAGCTTTCAACGATACGGATTTTTATAGTATTTTACTTTAATTAACCGCCTTATGTTTTGCAAAATGCTGCAATCTACTTGCGGCCAAGTGAGGCAAAATATCGACGGCAGGTTTAACGGCTTTTCCGAAGGCCATGAGCATTCGGGTCGCACCTCCGCCGGGTTTCATTAGCGAGATCCGGCGGATTTTTATGTAAACTTCCATCATTCAAAGAGTAAAGAACGGAGCTGCTTATTTGCGAACGGGCATGGGCGCGCCTATAAGCGCGCCATGTCCCTGCTTGCCCCCTATGTCCGTCAGTTGAAGGCATTGGTGGCGCGCGCGCGCAACCGGCAATTGCAGCCGCGCGCAGGCATCGACTTTTCCTCCAACGACTATCTGGGCCTCAGCCATGACCCGGCGATAGCGTCGGCGATCACCCGCGCTATCGCCGAAGGCGTGCCGGTTGGGTCAGGCGGATCGCGCCTGCTGCGCGGCAACGCGCCCGAGCATGAAGCGCTGGAGGCACAGGCCGCGCGCTTTTTCGGCAGCGAGGCGGCGCTGTATCTCGCCAACGGTTTTGTCGCCAACCTGTCGCTGCTTTCCACACTGCCGCGTCCAGGTGACCTGATCGTTGCGGACGAACTGTGCCACGCCAGTATGCATGATGGCATCCGCCAATCGAGGGCTACCACATGCTTTGTCGCCCATAATGACGCGCAGGCGTTTGACGATGCGATAACCAAATGGCGCAGCGAAGGTGGCACGGACACGCCGTGGATCGTCGCGGAAACGCTCTATTCGATGGATGGCGACATCGCGCCTGTCGATGCGCTCGCGGCCATCGCGCGCCGTCACGATGCGATGCTGATGCTCGACGAGGCGCATGCGACCGGCGTATTCGGCACGGACGGGCGCGGCATCGCCGCGCATCTGGAAGGTGCGGAAAATCTCATCACGCTGCATACTTGCGGCAAGGGGCTGGGCGTTGAAGGCGCGCTGGTATGTGGTGAGCGCGTTCTGATCGACACACTGGTCAACAAGGCACGTCCGTTCATTTTCTCGACAGCACCTTCCCCGCTGATGGCGATCGGCGTCGGCGCGGCGATCGAGCGCATCAGCGGCGCGAGCGGCGATGACTTGCGCGCCGAATTGCGTGAGCGGATCGAAGCGGCGCGCGTCCATATTGGCGACCCCCTTGGCCTGCCGCCGCCGCAGAGCCAGATCCTCCCCATCATCCTGGGCGACGACCGCCTGACAATGGACGTCGCACGTGTCTGTCAGTCTGCGGGTTTCGATGTACGCGGTGTGCGCCCGCCCACCGTACCGGTTGGTAAAAGCCGCATTCGCCTTTCCCTGACACGTAATATAGAGGTTGAACACATAACCAGATTGGCACAACATCTTGTGCCTATCGTTCGTGCAGGCATTGTGGAGGCCGCAGAATGAACAAGAACATAGTAGTCATAACCGGCACGGATACCGATGTCGGCAAGACTGTAGTGTGCGCCGGTCTGATGCGCTCCATTCCCGAAGCGCTCTATTGGAAGCCGATCCAGGCGGGGATCGAACCCATCACCGATACCGAACTGGTCAAGGCCCTGTCCGACCTGCCGCCGGAACGTTTCCTGCCGGAGCTGTACAAGCTGAAGATGGCGGCCTCGCCCCATCTTGCGGCGCGCGAAGAGGGAATCACGATCAACCCGTCCATGCTGCGCCTGCCGGACAATAACGCACCGTTGATCGTTGAGGGCGCGGGTGGCGTCATGGTGCCGCTCAATGAGGATTATCTGGCGCTCGACCTGTTCGCCCAGTGGAGCGTGCCGGTCATTCTGGTCGCGCGCACCGGGCTGGGAACGATCAATCACAGCCTGCTCTCGATTGCTGCGCTGCGATCCCGTGAAGTGCCGATTGCGGGCATCATTTTCTCCGGCGAGGCGCATGAGGAAAATGAGCGGATCATTCCCGGGATTTCCGGCGTACCCTCACTGGGTCGGCTTCCCCGGCTGGAAAAGCTCGACCCCGCTGGTCTCCATCTGGCGATACAGGCGCATCTCGACATGGCGGCGATAGAGGCCCTGCTGCGTGGCGGATAACCGATCGCCGATCTGGCACCCGTTCACGCAACACGGCCTTGGCGAGCCGATCCCGAAGATCGAGCAGGCGCGCGGCGCGCTGCTTCATTGCGCAAACGGCAACACGCTGATCGACGGCATTTCCAGTTGGTGGGTTATCACCCACGGTCACTGCGAACCGCGTATTGTGACCGCGATACAGGAACAGGCCGCGCTGCTCGATCAGGTGATCCTAGCCGGGTATACGCACGGCCCAGCGGAACAGGTGGCCCAAGGCCTCATCCGCCTGACCGGCAAGGAGCTACGCTCACCCGACCCGCTCGCCCATGTCTTTTTCTCCGACAGCGGATCGACGGCGGTCGAGGTCGGGTTGAAGATGGCGCTGGGCTACTGGCACAATATCGGCCAGCCGCGCCATCGCATCATAGTGATGGAGCACAGCTATCATGGCGATACCATCGGCGCGATGTCGGTGGGCGAGCGCGGCGTGTTCAACCAGGCCTATACGCCGCTGCTGTTCGATGTGGTGAAAATCCCCTTTCCCGTGGCAGGCGCGGAGCAGGAAACACTCGATGCGCTGGAGGCCGCGTGTGGCGATCCCGATACGCCCGCCGCATTCATAGTAGAGCCGCTTATCCTCGGCGCGGGAGGCATGCTGACCTATGACGCCGCGCTGCTGCGTACCATGGCAGAGATATGCGGTATCCACGATGTCTTGCTGATCGCCGATGAGGTAATGACCGGGTGGGGCCGCACCGGCACGGCGTTCGCCTGCACCCAGGCGGGCATCACGCCCGACATATTATGCATGGCCAAGGGGCTGACGGGCGGCGCTGTGCCGCTGGCGGCAACATTATCCCGTAGCCGGATATTTGATGCGCATGTGTCGCAGGACCGGGCGAAGATGTTCTTTCATTCGTCCAGCTTCACCGCCAACCCGATTGCCTGCGCAGCGGCAGCGGCCAATATCGCGATATGGGAAAGCGAAGACGTGCCCGCACGTATAGCCGCCATATCCGCGCATATGGCGGAGCGGCTGGACGCATTGTCGGATCATCCCACGCTTGAAAATCCGCGCCATGTCGGCGCGATTGCCGCTATCGACCTGAAGGTGCCACAGGGCGCAGGTTATCTCTCCGATGTCGCGCCCGCCCTGCGTGCTTTCTTTCTCGACGAGGGCCTTTTACTGCGCCCATTGGGTAATACGATATATGCGATGCCGCCTTATTGTATTTCCCATGAACAGATGGACAGGATATTCGACGCCATTGGCACCGCCGCCGATCAATACGCCAGATAAGCTTCCCTTTTTCTGTAATTGACGCTATGGCGGCGCGAATTTGCGATTTTCAAGGATATTATGGCGAAAGAAGAACTTCTCGAAATGCGCGGTACGGTGGTGGAATTGCTGCCCAATGCGATGTTCCGCGTGAAGCTGGAAAACGACCACGAAATACTGGGCCACACAGCAGGCAAGATGCGCAAGAACCGCATTCGCGTGCTGGTGGGCGACGAGGTCCTTGTCGAACTGACTCCCTACGACCTCACCAAGGGCCGTATCACCTATCGTTTCATGCCCGGTCGCGGCGGCCCCGCCGGGTATAATAGCTGAGCGATCGTGCCGCGGTCATGCGGCTGATCCTTGCATCCGCATCCCCGCGTAGGCTGGACCTGCTGGCGCAGATCGACGTGACGCCGGATGCTGTCGATCCGGCAGATATCAACGAAACACCGCATAAGGGCGAATTGCCCAAGGCTTATGCGGCGCGCATGGCCGCCGAAAAGGCGGCGGCAGTCGCTACGCGTCATGATGACGCGCTGGTACTGGCGGGCGATACGGTCGTTGCCTGCGGGCGGCGCATATTGCCCAAGGCCGAAGACGAGGCGACGGCGCGGCAATGCTTGGAGCTACTGTCCGGGCGGCGGCATCATGTGCTCTCCGCCGTTACGCTGGTCGATGCCGAAGGCAAAGCGCGCCACAAGCTCAGCGACAGCATCGTCACCTTCAAGCGATTGCACGCTTTGGAAATCGACGCTTATATCGACAGCGCCGAGTGGCATGGCAAGGCGGGCGGTTACGCGATACAGGGCCGCGCGGCGGGCCTCATCCGCGCTCTGTCCGGTAGCCATTCTGGGGTGGTCGGCCTGCCGCTCCATGAAACACGCACATTGCTGGTCGCGGCAGGATATCCGCTCTGATGGAATGGCTCTACGAGGAAGGCATTGGCGAATGCCGCGCCGCGCTGGTCGATGCAGGGCGCATTATCGAGGCGCACATCGAGCGGGAAAGCGAAAATGTGCTGGCCGGAGCCGTCGCACAGGGGCGGCTGGTCAAGCTGCTCATTCCCAAAAAGCGCGGCATCGTGAAGCTGCTTTCGGGCGAAGAAGTTCTGCTGGAGCCCATTCCACCACGTCTTTCCGAGGGTGGCACCGTATTGGTCGAGATCCGCCGCGAGGCGATTGGCGAGCCGGGGCTGGACGGCGAGCGGCGTGACAAGCTGGCGCTGGCGCGCGCTGCGCAACCAGGCATGAAACCGCATCCCGGCCCCAGCCTGCTGCAACGCATACGCGCCACCGGGCTTCCGATCACACCATGCCCCGCGCATGAGGAGGACCGGCTGGAGGCGCATGGCTGGTCCGAGCTTCTGGAGAGCGCGATGCGCGGCGAAGTAGGCACGGAGGCAGCTGCGCTGCGCATTTTTCCGACGCCGGCCATGGTGCTGATCGACGTGGACGGCAGCCTGCCGCCCGCGCAACTCGGCCCCAAAGGTGCGAAGCTGGCGGCGCAGGCCATCCGCGCGATGAACCTGACGGGGTCCATCGGCATCGACCTGCCAACGATGAACAACAAGGACGAGCGCGCCATCGCCGCCGCCCAGATTGACAAGATACTTCCGCAACCGTTTGAGCGCACAGCCGTCAACGGTTTCGGCTTCGTCCAGATCATCCGCAAGCGCGAACGCGCCTCGCTGATCGAGCTGCTGCGCGAAGACCCTGTGCGCGCCGCTGCCATGGCCCTGCTACGTCAAGGCGAGCGCTGGCGGAGTGGAAATGCCGCAGGAGGCGGCCCGGTGACACTGAGCGCGAATCCATCGGTGACCGGCCTGATTCACCGCAACAGGCATTGGGTCGAGATGCTTGAAAAACGCAGGGGCGGTGTTGTAACTCTTGCCGCCGACGCGTCGCTCAGTATGGAGAGCTTCCATGCCGGATAAAAGGAAAGCGGCCGCCTGCCCCTTGTGCAAGGCTCCGCAAAGCGCCGAATTCCGGCCTTTTTGCAGCCGTGGATGCCGTGACCACGACCTTTTGGGATGGTTCGGGGAAAATTACCGCATTGCCGGCCGGTCCAGCAATGAGGACGAACTGCGACAAAGCAGCGATTATGGGCTGGACAGCACCGGCGACGGGTGATTATAGGGCCCTCTCCAATTCGCGACGGCGCACGTTCCTGCCCGTTGCCGATATGCCCAGGTAGCTCAGTTGGTAGAGCATGCGACTGAAAATCGCAGTGTCGGTGGTTCGATCCCGCCCCTGGGCACCATCTCCCCCGTCCAGCAGTGTACTGGTATATTCGCACACAGCTAAATACTTATATAGCAGCCTCCTCACATATTCCTCCTTATGGGTGATCACTGTGACATCATGGCGCTCTGGCAGGTTCATTGATGCAAAGTGGTGACGCACCTTGTGTACGCCACCACCTTTCCAATTTGGCCGATATTAGATGTGCCGATTATCAGTTATGCGAACATCCGTGTGTCCGACGCATGCGATGACGTCATCAGAAGCTCCCTACGTTCTTCCATATCGTGCAGCTTGATGATATCACCGCCGCCCTCGGCGCCAAAGGCGGCAATGGCCTCGGCCAGTTGGCCAGCGGATCGGGCCGTATCGCTGAAACGCGAGAAGCGCTTCTTGGCGAAATCGTCATCGTCAAAACCAAAGCGGCTGCGTGACGATCCCCTCTCTTCACTCTCATAGTTGAGCGCGACGTCACTGAACGCACCAGCGCTACCGTCCGTCCGCGTGAACGAGCCGGTATTGATCGTGATGTTGTCGGACCAGTCCCACTCCCTGTTGACCGCCGTTCCCGCAAGAGTAAGCGACGCGATGCCAGCATCTTCGAGCGACATTAGCTCACCCCTATCGGATTTGCCGTTACCGTTTGCATCCTTCCAGATACGGAAGTCCTCAAAGGCCTCGTCTTCCGCAGAGAAGAAACCGTCGCCATTGCTGTCGAAGGCTGTCAGGCCATCGAGGTCAGATTTGGCTGCAGGTTTGTCGTCAAGGAAACTCAGCTCATTCGTGCTGCTGACCTTGCCGTCATGATTGCGGTCATAGACGAGGAACCCGTCATTCCTACCGACCCAGCCAGTGCGATTGGCCGTGCCGTCACCATCCCAGTCAAAACGAACCGAGCTGCGATCACGGTCGATAAGGTCAACTCCATCACCATCGAGGTCAAGCACGATGGGTGATGAAATCCCGACCTGCACACCGCCCTTGAATTCGGCGATTTCAATGCCGCTTACCGTATCGACACCGTCATTGCCGTCGGTTGATGACTGATTGTCGGTGATGGTGACAACGCCGTTATTGGTGGCAATGGTATAGCTCGACTGCAGACCCGCGAACACGGCAACGTCGTTGGTGCCCGCGCCGCCAATGATCGTGTCATTGCCCGCACCACCCTTCAGGCGGTCGTCACCGGCTCCGCCGTCCAGGATATTGCTGGCTGACGTACCCGTGATCACGTCATTACCTGATCCGCCAATAGCATTTTCGAAGTCGTAGACGCCGTCCGTCTCCGCTCCCGAGGTTGCCGAATTGGTGGACAGGTTGATGGTCCATGCCGATGTCATGGCGGCATAGGACAGGGTATCGATGCCGGACCCTGCATAGACGTTATCGTTACCCGATCCGGGCGCGATGATGTCGTCACCTCCATCACCGGTCAGTGTATCGTTACCCGCACCGCCATCGATCACATCATTGTCGTTTCCACCATAGACTTGATCATTACCATTGCCGCCGGTGAGTATGTCGGCACCCGCGTCTCCGGTGATAAAATCATCACCGTCTCCACCGTCGATGCTATCATTGCCAGCGCCGCCATAAAGCTGATCGCTGCCAGCGCCACCCATCATGGTATCGTCGCCAGCATCGCCCGTCAGGACGTCATTACCATCTCCTCCATCAAGGCTGTCATTGCCTGCACCGGCATAGAGCTGATCACTGCCCAAACCGCCGATGAGGACGTCATTACCATCGTCACCAGTAATGAGATCATTACCATCGCCGCCGTCGATGGTGTCGTCTCCGGAACCGCCATATAGCCCATCGCTACCCGCGCCACCGAAGATCGTGTCATTGCCCGCATCGCCGGTGACCTGGTCATTGCCATCGCCCGCGTCGATCACATCATCGCCGCTATTACCGTAAATGCCATCGCTACCGGCATAGCCATAGATGATGTCATTGCCGGGCGTACCATTGATGGAGTCATTACCAGGGGTACCATTGATGACATTCCCGCTCGCCGTGACCGAGAAGCTGACCGTTGAACTCACCAGGCCACCGTTTCCGTCAGAGACTTGAACGGTGAAGCTGTCGGCACCGGCATAGGTCGCGGTCGGCGTATAACTGTAAGCGCCCGTGGCGGCATCGACGCTGGCCGTTCCATGCGCCGGACCGGTGCCAATCGCATAGGACAGGGTATCACCGTCCACATCGCTGGCCGTGACGCTGCCTGTCGCGGTCGATCCGGCCTGAACAGTATCGCTGATGTCGCTGGTGACCGGAGCGTCGTTCACCGGCATAATGGTCAGGCGGAAATCATCGAAGGCGCTCAGGCTGCCATCGCTCGCCGTCACCCGCACATCCACGAAGCCGTTATAGTCGGCCGGTGGCGTGCCGGTGAATTGCTGTGCCGCCGCATCGAAGCTGAGCCATGATGGTAGCGCGGACCCATCAATCAATGCTGCTGCATAGGTCAGCGTTCCATTATCGACATCGGTAAAGCTACCCGCCGGCAGCGTGAAGCTTATCACCGTGTCTTCCGGACTCGCAACATCGGGCAGAAGAGAAGCAACGACCGGCGCATCATTGACGGGATTGATCGTCAGCATGAAGTTGGTGCTGACATTGGCCGCCCCGTCGCTTGCCGTCAGTTGGATATCATAGCTGCCGCTGAAATCGGTGGGTGGCGTGCCCGTGAAGCGCTGGCCATCAAAGCTGAGCCATGACGGCAAAGCCGTACCATCGGATAATGTTGCACTCAGCGTAAGCGCATCGCCATCCTCATCGGCAAAGGCATTCTGCGGCACGAGCAGATCGACCGGCGTATCTTCGTCGAACGCGGCATCTGCCATGCCTGCCGAAACGACCGGGGCATCGTTCACATTGGTGACTGTGAGGTTGAAACCAGTCGAAACGCTCGCTCCGGCAAGATCGGTCGCCGTAACGAGCAGCGCCAATGCGCCCACATCGCCATTAAGCGGCGTGCCTGACAATGTCTGCGTGGCCGGATCGTAGCTCAGCCATGTGGGCAGTGCGCTGCCGTCAGCTTGTGTGATGGCCAGCGTCAGACTGTCGCCAGCATCAACATCAGAGAACAAGCCTGCAGGCAGAGTGAAAGAATAGGCCGCATCTTCGGCGGTCGATTGATCTGAAACCGATCCACTGACCGTTGGAGGCGTGTTGCTTCCTGCAACCGTCACAGTAAACACCTCGCTGACAGAGGCACCTGAGCCATCGACCGCAGACAAACGGATGTCCCAATTACCGGTATCTGATGTGGTCGGTGTTCCGAAAAACACCCCGCTTTCGGCGTAAAAGCCTAGCCAGGAAGGAAGGGCCGACCCATCTGCCAATGTAGCCGTTATAGTCAGGCTGTCATCGGCATCAGGATCAACGAACTGATCGAATGGCAGAACCAACAGCAAGTCCAGCCCTACGTCAACCTGCTGGTCTGCAATTGCACCCAATGAGACCGGAGTGTCATTGACCGGCTGAATCTGCACTTCGACGCGTGCCGTTGCCGAGTATCCGAGACTATCCGTGAGCGTATAGTCAAAATAGGCGTTTCCACTGAAATCCGGGTCGCCGTCAAATGATATGGACCCATCGCCGAGCAAAGTTGCAATGCCACCGGAAACCGACTGTACAGAGGTGAGAGCAACACCGGTAGCACCGACGATCTGGTCGTTGGCCAGGAGAGTCGTCGGATCAATAATGAAAGCTGTGTCTTCAACAGCCCCGGATATCTGATCATCCTGTGGAGTTAGTACATAGGACGATGTCATGGAATCGATCGTCTGACGGTCCCAGTCAGCTGAATAATCGAAGGAGATGTCTTCGAGACCGCTGCCCGTCCCATCAAACTGGTTGGTGACCGTAACCGTACCAAGTGGCGCACCTGTAGAATCCAGCCGTTCGATAAGCAGATCATTCCCCAACTTGCGAACGGTAACGTCAGCTTCAGTCGTGCCCTCCAGTACCAGGGTATCGAAATCTGTTACTGGTCCAAAATCTTCTATGACATCATCTCCAGCGTCATTGGCGCCAAGGATAAAGCTGTCTGAACCGGCACCGCCAGACATCACGTCATCGCCTGTGCCTCCCACCAAATAATCATCTCCAGCGCCGCCATTGAGATAATCGTTGCCGTCAAGGCCGCTCAGAGCGTCACCCGCCCTTGTACCACCAAGAATATCTGCTGCAGCTGTCCCAGACTGTACAAGTTGAGCAGCCTGCACGGTCAGGTCATCGCCCGAGAAATATATGGATTCGACACCGGCCAGCTCCGCAAATTGCTGCCCTGCTGATTTAGAGAAAACGGCGATGCCGTTAGCAGTATGGGTGAAGCTGTAATCATAGGAATAGCCTATTATCTTGAGCAGGTCGTTACCCTGGCCGCCATCGACCAAATCGATCGAAGGGGCATAATCATTAAATACATAAGAGAGGATGACATCATCCCCCGCGCCTGTGTCCACCCAGTCAACTTGAGGCGTAAGAACGACATAATCTGCGCGGTCTGTGCCGGTATATTGCATATCAAAGCCGCTCTGCGATGCGGCTGTAAAGACAGGAATATCGGCAGCGATATCGAACATGATGGAATCGCCGGCAAACTGGATTTGCTCAACATTGCTTAGCAGGTCGGTGCCATCGGGACTGCCCGCCGATAATGTTTGTGTCGATAATGTTTGCGCCGCTAGTGCGAAGGTCACACTGCCGCTACGAAGATCCTCAACTACTATTGCGTCGGTAATGAGATCATAACCAACACGATAGTCAGTAGACTGGCCGCTATAATAGACGGTATCGACGCCTGCTCCGCCGTCAATCTGATCGTCACCAGCGCCGCCGGTCAGATTGTCATCTCCATCATAGGCGATGATAGTGTCATTGCCACCCGTGCCAGCCAGAATATTGGCGGAGTTGTCCCCGACAGTAGCAACCAGATCCGCTGTGGCGATGGACTTGACTGACGTGCGGAACCGAACGGTCTCCACATTCTGGAGTGTTATCGTCCCAGGCAATCCGGAATTCGCAGTAAGCAGAATGCCCGCCCCCGTCGAAGTCACATAATAGGAACTGGCACCGCCAGCGATCGACACTGTATCATTTCCAGCACCGCCGTCGACCGTAACATCCCCACCAGTGCTGCTGACATCCTCGGCGCTCTGATTATCGTCACCGGAGGTGCCGTTCTGATCCCCCATATTCTGGTGACCTACCGCACCCGGTGTTGACGTCAGACTGATTTCAGACTCGGCAAGATCATATGGCGTAACAGGGCCAAATTGAAAATTTCCATTTTGATAGAAATTCTGAGAACTATTTACATCTTCTAAGAGTCCATCGCTCAACAGAATGTCATGACCAAAGAATCTTATACTATTTACATTTTCAGGCGGAACACTTGATATATTAGAAACAACGGGCCAGCCTTGGACCAATATTTCACCCTCAAATCCGCGAATTACGATCGAATCACCAGTAGAATTTATTACGACGGCGAGATCAGCTACCACATTGTAAAAGCTTCCGTCGGAATCATGATGAAGAAGCGTAAGACTATCGACATCCCATACAACGGAAATATCGGAAGCCGAGAGAGAGGATAGATCGATATAGTTGATATGCGAATTAGCTTTGATCGTATCATGACCATCTCCAGCGGCGAAACGAACAATAGCGCCAAGCGGCCCCACAGTCCCTGTAGCGTCAATTACGTCATTGCCCGCGCCGCCAGTCATATCGCTGCCATCTTTTAG